>DEFD01000001.1:0-4697 GCA_002350615.1 Bacteroidales bacterium UBA2861
AGTTCCGACATGGACAAGGTGACTGCCATGGCGCTGGACAAGGGCCGCAAGAACAACCAGCTTCTCATCCAGCCCCAGTATTCGCCCATGCCGGTCGGGGAACAGGTGGCGGTGCTCTACTGCGGCACCCATGCCCTCATGGCATCCATCTCCGTGGACAAGGTGAGGGAATTCGAGAAGCGTTTCCTGGAAAGCATGCGCGAGTCTCACGCCGACGTGCTTGAGTCCCTCGGAAAGGGGAAGATAGAGGAAGGAACCCCGGAGGTCATCGAAAAGACCGCCGCGGAAATTGTTGAACAATTAAAAATCTGACGCCTTTACATGGCCTCTCTGCGGGAAATAAAGGACCATATCGCTTCCGTGCGTTCCACGCTGAAGATTACTTCGGCGATGAAACTGGTGTCTTCCGCCAAACTGCGCAAGGCCCAACAGGCGGTGGAATCGATGAGGGCCTACCAGCGGGAGCTGGAGAGAATTCTGGTGGAGGTTAATGGACTGGCTAACAGCGATTTGCTGAAAGTCGATTCCCGCGATGGTGGGAATCGTGTATCTGTAAAAGATTGTGGTTCAGCTGCTTATCCTCCACCATGTGGGAGGGTTGCCATAGTCGCGATTGCCTCCAATTCCTCACTTTGCGGAGCCTTCAATGCCAATGTGCTGCGTAAAGTGCGGGAGATGGTGGACGAAATCGGTGCCGATAAAGTTGATGTTTACGCCATCGGGCGCAAACTGGCGGAGCCGCTTTCCAAGGGCGTCGGATTGGCCCCGGACATCCTCCGTCGCCATGCACGAGGCCTGCTCAAAGAGTCCTTCGGCACCGGGAATCCGCTCGACTGGCAGGTTGCGCTGAATGCACTGGTGAACCATCCTCAGTATTCTGAAGCCCAGGAACTGGCAGATAGCCTCCTGTCCGCATATTCCGATGGTGACTATTCAGATATCCTTCTGGTTTACAACCATTTCGTTTCCACCGCTTCACAAAAGGTCGTGGTGGAATCGCTCCTGAATGCCGGCGGAGAGGGCTTCGGTTCCTATCCTTTCCCGGAGGCTGGTTTTCCGGAGGCTGGGGCTGCCTCCGAAAACATCTGCCACCCTCGGCAAGATAAGAGGGGGGACCACGAAGTGGTGGGGTCGAGCGAAGCGAGACTGTTTTCAGAGGCAGCCCCAGCCTCGGATAAATACATCCTTGAACCCGGAAGGGAGCAGATCCTCGCGGCCATGATCCCTCAGCTGAGACGCCTCAAACTATATGCGGCGATCCTGGACAGCGTCGCCTCCGAGCATGCGGCCAGGATGATCGCCATGCAGGCGGCCACCGACAACGCCGAAGATCTCCTTGCTGAACTCAGCCTGGAATACAACAAAGGCCGTCAGGCCAAGATAACCTCCGAAATTCTCGACCTGGTGGCAGGCTCCCGCAACTGAAGATGGATAAGCTCTTCACATTGCAGGATGCCGTGAATCTCACGGGGCCACGGGTTTTCAACATAATGATAAAACCCGCTGGTTCTTCCTGCAACCTGGACTGCAGCTACTGCTATTATCTGGACAAGGCTGTCCAGTACGGCGGCAGGGAAGCCGTGATGCCGTCGGAGCTGCTTGAAACCCTTATCAGGCAGTACTGCGAGGCCTGCGAGGCGGATGAACTGTCCTTCTGCTGGCACGGAGGCGAACCACTGCTGCTGGGACTGGACTTTTTCCGCAAGGCCATGGAATTCGAGGCCAGGTATGCAGGAGGGCGGAAGACGAATAATTCCGTCCAGACAAACGGGACCCTTCTGAACGCCGAGTGGTGCAGGTTTTTTGCGAAGAACGGCTTTCTTGTAGGCATATCGCTGGACGGCCCCAAGGACATCCACGACTCCTACCGTCTCAGCAAATCCCGAAAACCCACTTTCGACAAAGTCATGGAGGCGGTGCGCCTTCTCAGGGTTTACGGTGTGGATTTCAATACGTTGAGCGTCGTCAATGCGCGTTGCGAGGGGCGTGGCGCCGAGATTTACCTCTTCTTCAGAGATGTGGTGAAAAGCAGATACATGCAGTTCCTCCCGGCGGTCGAGCATGTGGTGGACATTGCCGGCTATCACCGTCCCGTAATCGTGGCCCCGGACAGGGAAGGCGCCCGTATCGCCCCCTGGTCCGTATCTGCCGCAGGCTACGGGCAGTTTCTCTGCGATATCTTCGACGAATGGAGCAGGCGCGACGTGGGGCAGGTTTTCGTCCAGATCTTCGATGCCACCCTTGCCGGTTGGTGCGGTGTGCAGCCAGGAGTATGCTCCATGGGCGAAACCTGCGGGGAGAACCTCACCGTGGAGCATAACGGCGACGTGTATTGCTGCGACCATTTCGTGTATCCTCACTATCTCCTTGGAAATATCAGGGAGCATTCCCTGAAGGAGATTTTCGATTCCGCCGCGCGGGTGCAGTTCGGGCTGGACAAAAGGAATACGCTTCCCCGGGAGTGCCTGACATGCGAGTGGTATCGCGCCTGTCACGGGGAGTGCCCCAAGCACCGTTTCCAGGATTCGGGGCCTGTCAATTATCTATGCAGCGGACTGAAGGCTTTCTATGAGCATGCAGCTCCGACGATGGACTACATGAAAAGGCTTCTGGAATCCAATCTGCCGCCGTCGCTTGCGATGCGCCGTAAGTGAAGCTTACTGCTTCTCCTTGAATATTTTACCTTTGAAATTGATTTTGTCGGTGGCGGTCCAGTTGCGGTCGTTCGACGAGAAAATGCGCTGTTTCCGCCAGTAATAGAGCATGTGGTCGTCGGCCCCAATCAGCATTTTGTAGCAGTAGGTCTGGCGTCCGGTATCCGCAGGCTGTAGGAGAACTCCGCAGAGGGCGTCCTCTTCCGCCACTTCGAAGGCTTTCGTGGACCTCTCTTCCCCAAGGTAGATGAGTTTTCCCCGGGTACTGCGCTTGCGCGAAATGCTCTTGAGACCGCCGTAGGCCACCCGGTCCGATTCGATCGCGCGGACAAGGAAATCCTGCACTATGTCGATGAAAGCGGACATGTAGATGAGTTCCTGCCCGGAAGGGTTGTCGGCTGCCGCGATCGGCATCTTTATTACGTCGAAAGCGAGTTTCATGGGGTCCTCCCCGTTTTCAAGCCCGCCTTTTGACACTATCAGGTACATGAAATCATCGTCCTTTGCGAAACGCATGAAATAGTAGAGGCTGCGGTTCTTGAAGCGTTCGTATTCGCTCACGGAGCAGAACTCGTAGGGAGATATGCGCCAGCGGCTGGAAACCTCTTCCTTGAGGATGATGTCGAACATCGGCAGCCCCGTGAGGACGATCTTGGTGGTCCTGGTGCTGAAATCTTCCAGTTTGGCCTTGCGGGTGTACACCTGTCCCTGCCCGTTCAGCAGGCAGGGCATCAGCAGCATCGCCGCAAGCAGCAGATATTTTCCCAATTCCTTTTTCACTCTTGTGCAAAGATAATACTTTTTTCGCCGTCAGCGGACATGTGGCATGCAGCAAATTCCCGACTGGCGACAGGTTGCTCAAATATTTGTTATATTTGTAGTCTATGTCAGAGTATATCGTATCGGCGCGCAAATACAGGCCGGACTCCTTCGAGTCCCTTATCGGCCAGGATATTATCGCACAGACCCTAAAGAATTCCGTGCAGCGGGGGCAGTTGGCCCATGCCTATCTGTTCTGCGGCCCGCGCGGAGTGGGCAAGACAAGTACGGCGCGAATCTTCGCCAAGACCATCAATTGCTCCAATCCGGGCCCGGACCTCGAGCCCTGCGGACATTGCGAGAGCTGCGAGTCTTTCCAGGAAGGGCGCTCTTACTGCATCTATGAGCTCGATGCGGCTTCCAACAACAGCGTGGAGGACATCAAGGCGCTCATGGAGAAGGTGCAGGTGCCTCCCCAGGTTGGGAAATACAGCGTGTACATAATCGATGAGGTACATATGCTCAGCCAGGCGGCTTTCAATGCCTTCCTGAAGACCCTGGAGGAACCGCCTTCGTATGCGATTTTCATCCTCTGCACTACGGAGAAGCACAAGGTGCTGCCTACCATCCTCTCCCGCTGCCAGACTTACGACTTCAACCGCATCGGCGTTTCAGATATCGTGCGCAATCTCAAGGCGATAGCTTCCAAGGAGGGCATAAATGCCGATGACGCTTCGCTTCATGTGATTGCCCAGAAGGCCGATGGCGCCATGCGCGATGCGCTTACGATTTTCGACCAGACCGTGGCTTTCTGCGGGACGGATATCAAATATGAGGATGTCATCCGGAATCTGGGAATCCTCGATTACGAGTATAGTTTCAGGCTGGTGGACGCCTTCCTCTTGAAGGATTATGCGTCGGCGCTGCTCATCCTGGACGAGGTGCTGCGCAAGGGATTCAACGCCTTGCATTTCATCTCCGCCCTGGGAGAGCATCTGAGGGACCTTCTGGTTTGCCGTACCGGCGGGCTGGAGGCTTTGGTGGAGCTGCCGGATTCAATGAAGACGAAGTATCGCGAGCAGGCCGGAAGGTGCAGCGTGAAGTTTATCTATGATGCGCTGGGGATTGTTTCCGAGTGCGAGGCGGGGTATAAGGGGAGTGTGAATCAGAGGTTGCATATAGAGTATGCGTTGATGCGGCTGGCATTCCTTGGCGGAGTGCCGGTTAGCGGAGGGCTGGCTGATGGATCCGAACCGGTTCGGGGCTCCGCCCCTCATCCCTCCC
>DEFD01000001.1:4843-46930 GCA_002350615.1 Bacteroidales bacterium UBA2861
GCCGCGGGCGGCACGTCCCTCCGGACCCACTGCCCCCGTCCAGTCTTCAGCAAAGGCCCCGGCAGAAGCAGCACCGGCCGCTGAACCTGTCCATGCACCTCAGCCGGCAGCAGAAACTCAGGCTGCAGAACCTGCCAAGGCACCCCAGCCGGCTGTAGAAACTCCGGCCAAAGCTGCACCGGCCGCAGAACCTGTCCATGCACCTCAGCTGGCGACAGAGGCTCAGCCGCAAGAGGCACGTCCCGCCGCGCCCTCTACTCCCGCTACACCAGCAGCAGCGCCCGCCGCTACTGCAGCACCCGCTGCTGTTCTCGTTGCTGCCGCAGCGGCAAAGACGTCGCACCGCAGCGGCGTGGGAAGCCGTTTCGCTTCCATACTGAACGGTGACGCCAGTTCCGAAGTCCGGCAGGAGCAGGGCCTGGCGGTGGGCGACAATCTGCCCTCGGAAGAGGCTGTCAAGGCGGCTTGGCCCGCTCTCGTGGAAAAGGTTGCTGCAGGACGTCGTCAGTTCATGGCAGCCCTGAACGCCGCGCCCCTGAAGGTTTTCGAAAGGGACGGCAAGCGCATAGTCGATTTCCAGGTCGTCAATGCCGGCCAGAAAAACTGGATAGAGGAGCGTTTCCTCAAGCCGATGACGAATCAGTTCTGCGAGATGCTCGGCAGCTCCAGAGTGGAGATAGAAATATCGGTCCTTCCCGAAACGAAGGTTGAAAAAAGGGCCTATACCCCGGAAGAGCAGGCCAGGGAGCTAATGGATTCAAACCCCGAAGTCCGCAGCCTGGTGCAGGATATGTCCCTGGATGTAAGATAAATGCCGTAAAAGAAGATAGATACGATGAAACTGCATTGCGAAAACCTGGTTAAGAAATACGGAGTGCGCACCGTTGTAAAGGGTGTGTCCATGGAAGTGAACCAGGGCGAAATCGTGGGATTCCTCGGCCCCAACGGGGCGGGAAAGACCACCAGCTTCTATATGATTACGGGACAGATAGACCCCAATGACGGCAAGGTTTTCCTTGGCGACGAGGAGATTACCGGCCTGCCCATGTACAAAAGGGCGCAGAAAGGCGTGGGTTATCTGCCTCAGGACGCCTCGGTGTTCCGCCAGATGAGCGTCGAGGACAATATCATGTCCGTCATGGAACTTTCCAAGATGACCAAGGCCGAACGCAAGGAGAGGCTGGAATCCCTCATCGACGAGTTCAATCTGAGCAAGGTCCGCAAGAGTCTCGGCATCCAGCTTTCCGGAGGTGAAAGGCGCCGCTGCGAGATCGCCCGCGCCCTCGCCATCGACCCGAAATTCATCCTGCTGGACGAACCTTTCGCCGGGGTTGACCCCATCGCCGTAGAGGATATCCAATATATCATCGCGAAGCTGAAATACAAGAACATAGGTGTAATCATAACGGACCACAACGTGGGCGAAACGCTTGCCATTACGGACAGGGCTTACCTGCTTTACGAAGGGACCATCCTCCAGCAGGGTACGCCTGAGGCCCTTGCTGGCGATGAGGACGTGCGCACGAAGTATCTTGGTAGCGGCTTCATCCTCAAACGAAGCGTTTCTGTGGAAAGGGCCCAGCGGGAGCACGAAGCCAAACTTGCGGAAAAAGAGGCCGCCAAGGCTCCGCAGGCAACGGCGGAATCCACAGCTGAAACCGCGCCTGAAACTGAAACCGAAACCGCGTCTTAAACTAATTGAATCGATATGGATAGAAGAGATTTCCTGAAAATAGGTGCTGCCGGTACCGGATTGCTTGCAAGCGGAGGAATTGACGCGCTTGCGAGTCCTGCCGAAACTGTAAAACCTTCTTCCCCGGAGGTTTCCGCAGACGGGTATGTGCGTGAACCGGCCAGAAAAATCCCTGTAGTGGCATCCTGTGACGTGCTTGTCGTAGGGGCAGGCCCCGCCGGATTCGCTGCTGCGCTGGCTGCTGCCAGGGAAGGATCCGACGTGATACTCCTCGAGAAAGGAGGTTTCCTCGGAGGTCTCTGGACGGGCTGCGCGGTTCTGCCTCTGAACTGTACCATGGGCTTGCAGAACGGTGAATGGAAGCAGGTTGTGTACGGCATCAGCAATGAACTGAACTCAAGGTTGGAATCCATGGGGATGTCCATATTCAGCCGTCGTTCTCCTGTGGTGGATCCCGAAGCCACCAAGTATGTCATGCAGCTGATGCTGCGGGAAGCCGGGGTGAGGGTTCTGTACTATGTGCAGGCTGCGGCCGTGACCAAATCGGGCGACCGCATCGACAGTGTGATAATAGAGAGCAAGAGCGGCCGATGCGCAATCAAGGCGCGCACGGTGGTGGATGCAAGCGGCGACGGAGACGTTTTCTATTGGGCAGGCGAGCCCTACCGCTTCGTGAAGCATCACATAGGCGCTATGTGGAGAATCGGTAACGTGAAGGAAGACAGCGACATGAAGCGTGGCCGGACTCCGATTCCCGGCGTCCGTCTGATGCATACCAACGGCGAATACGACCAGGACGGGCTGGACCTCTTCAATCTTTCCCGTCTCACCGAAAAGATGCGGGACTATATCTGGGAGAAGATGGAGAGCACCCGCAGCATCCGCGGATGCGAAGAGGCCTTCGTGCTGGATACCCCCGCGCTCGTAGGAGTGCGGGTCACGCGCGTGCTCGAGAGCCGCTGCGATGTCGGCCTGGACAGCGTCATGGAATCCCGCAGCTACGATGACGTGGTCGGGATTGCCGGCGTGGATATCAAGATTGATTATAACGGAAAGTCTTACAAGGTTGAGGACAGGAATGCCTGGCAGATCCCCCTGCGCGCCCTCCTGCCCAAGAAGACCCCGAACCTGATAGTCGCAGGCCGCTGTTTCGGCTATGGCGAAGGTATCACCTACGATGCCAGGGAGATAGGCACCTGCCTCGTTACCGGACAGGCTGCCGGTGCCGCCGCTGCCCATGCTGTCGCCGAGCGCAGCGAGATAGCTGCCGTGGATATCGCCAAACTCCAGGCAAGCCTGCGTAAACAAGATGTTAGGATATGAAGATTCTTGTAGTAGATGACGAGCGTTTCATTCGGAATTCCCTTCAGGAGATTCTGGGAGATGAAGGCTACAGCGTGGAAACGGCCGAAGACGGCGCCGCTGCGGTGGATATGATAGAAAAAGAGCACTACGACGTGGTGTTCTGCGATATCAAGATGCCCGGCAAGGACGGGCAGGAGGTGCTGGACTTCGTCACATCTTCCGGCATAGATTCCGCCATGGTGATGATTTCCGGCCATGGCGACATCGACACGGCTGTGGAATGCATTAAGAAGGGAGCCTTCGATTTCATTCAGAAACCCTTGGATCTCAACAGGATACTCATCACGGTGAAAAATGCATCGGAGCGCAGCACCCTGGTGAAAGACAACAAGGTGCTGAAGAAGAAGGTGTACGGCCAGCAGATGGTGGGAGCGTCCCCGGCCCTTCAGCATATCAGGGATATAATCGACAAGGTGGCCCCGACGGATGCGCGCGTCCTGATCACCGGCTCCAACGGCACCGGGAAGGAACTGGTCGCCCGCAGCCTGCATCAGCAGAGCACCAGAAGCGCCATGCCTTATATCGAAGTGAACTGCGCCGCCATCCCTTCCGAACTTATAGAGAGCGAACTTTTCGGGCATGAAAAGGGCTCGTTCACCTCGGCCGTCAAACAGCATAAGGGCAAGTTCGAGCAGGCGGACGGCGGTACTCTCTTCCTTGATGAAATCGGGGATATGTCCCTCGCCGCCCAGGCCAAGGTGCTCCGGGTGCTTCAGGAGAAAAAGCTTTCCAGGGTTGGTTCTGACAAGGATATACAGGTGGATGTGAGAGTTATAGCGGCCACCAACAAGGACCTGCGCAAGGAAATCGAGGAGGGGCGTTTCCGCGAGGACCTCTACCATCGGCTCAGCGTGATCCTCATCCATGTGCCCAGCCTCGACGAGCGCGCCGAGGATATCCCCGCGCTTGTGGAATATTTTGTCGCGCAGATATGCGCGGAAAGCGGCAAGGCGCCGGTGCCTTTCTCAAAGGAAGCCGTATCGCTGCTTCAGCAGAGGCACTGGCCCGGCAATATACGGGAACTGCGCAATGTGGTGGAGCGTCTCCTCATCCTGGGAGGCAACCCGGTGAGTGCGCAGGATGTAAAGGATTTTGTTTAAACATTTCAGAGTATGCAGATTCCGGATATCATCATCGCCATCGACGGCTGGTCGTCCACTGGAAAAAGCTCTTTCGCGAAACTTGTCGCATCCTCCTTCGGCTTCCTTTATCTCGATTCCGGAGCCATGTACAGGGGAGTTACGCTTTTTGCCCTTGAAAAGGGCTTTATCGCGGATGCCGCGATAGATGAGGCTGCGCTCAGGCTTGCCCTTCCCGGGCTCGAACTTCATTTCGAAAGGGATGAGGAGCATGGCACCAGGCTTTTCATGGGGGAACGCTGCATCGAAGGGGAGATCCGCGGCATGAAAGTGTCTTCCTTCGTGAGCCCCATTTCGGCCATCGCATTCGTCCGCGCATGGGTTGACGAGAGGCTTCACGCTTTCAGCGAAGGCGGCCGCGTGGTGATGGACGGAAGGGATATAGGCACCACCGTTTTCCCCGATGCCGAATTGAAGATCTTCATGACGGCTTCGCCGGAAGTGCGGGCGCAGAGACGTTACGACGAACTGGTGATGAAGGGGCAGAAGGCAGATCTGGAAGAAGTTCGCCGCAATCTGCAGGAGCGCGACTATATCGATTCCCATAGGGAGACCTCGCCTCTGAGGCAGGCGCAGGATGCGTTCGTGCTCGACAATTCCGAAATGACATTCCATGAGGAACTGGTCTGGATACAGGGGCTGATTCAGGGTAAATTCGGAATACTTCAATGATAAGCGTGGAGATAGACCGCGGCAGTGGTTTCTGCGGGGGAGTTATCCGTGCGATAAACGGTGCGGAGAAGGCTCTCGCCGAGGGTGGAACCATACTTTCGCTGGGTGACATAGTCCACAATGAAGCCGAGCTTTCCCGCCTTCGCGGCCTGGGGTTGGAAACCCTGACTCTTTCAGATCTGAATGCTGGCGGGGAAGGGCAGGCTCTCTCCGGAGGGAGTTCGGCTTCGCCTCACCCCACCACCGGTACAGCCGGCGGTCCCCCCGCTTCCGGGCCGCGGGCGGCACGTCCCTCCGGAGAGAGCCTGCCCTCCTCCGCCACCCTGCTTATCCGCGCTCATGGGGAACCCCCGTCCACCTATGCCCTGGCGGAGAGCCTCGGCTTCAAGGTCCTGGATTACACCTGCCCCGTCGTCCTTCGGATCCAGCGGAGCATCCGCGAAGCTTACGCGCGTCTGCACTCCTCCCAGCCTTACGGGCAGATTGTCATCTTCGGAAAAATCGGCCATGCGGAAGTCCTCGGGCTGGTCGGTCAGGTTGACGGCGATGCCATCGTCGTCGAGAATCTGCAGCAGCTTCAGGACCTGGTAAATGAGGGCCGGCTGAATACCGCCCGCCGGATAGAAATATTCTCCCAGACTACGAAAAGTCCCGTAGAATATAAGGAAGCATGCGACTGGCTTGCATCCAGAATGGTTTATCCGAGGCTTCTTGCCGTGAACGACACCATCTGCCGTCAGGTTGCGGACCGTCACAGGGACCTTGTCTCCTTTGCCCGGGCGCACGATGTCATCGTATTCGTCTCCGGCCGCGAAAGTTCCAACGGGAAGGTGCTGAGCGGGCTGTGCAAGAGCGTCAACATCCGAACTTACAGGGTCGTGGGGCCGGAAGAGGTGCAGAAAGCCTGGTTCCGTTCCGACGACCGTGTCGGCGTATGCGGTGCAACCTCTACCCCCAAATGGCTCCTCGAGCAGGTGGCGCAGAAGATTAAAGGGTGATTTCCCCTGATTACAGAGAATTTATCGCCGCACGGACACTTCCGTAGCGGAGGAGCAGATCCTTGGCTGCCTCGTAATCGGAGATTCCGGTTTCATCCATTATCATCCTTGTGCCCCTGTCCACAAGTTTTTTGTTGGTGAGCTGCATGTCCACCATGCGGTTGCCCTTTACCCGCCCGAGACGAATCATCACTGAGGTGGAAATCATGTTGAGGATGAGTTTCGTTGCCGTGCCCGATTTCATACGGGTGCTGCCGGTTACGAATTCCGGCCCGACGACGGCTATGATCGGAACGGCGGATTCCCTGGCCACGGGCGATTCCTCGTTGCATGAAATGCTGGCCGTGAGCATGCCGAGTCCGTTGGCTTTGCGTATCGCCCCTACTACATAGGGCGCGCTGCCCGAAGCGGTAATGCCTACAAGACAGTCCTGAGGCCCCGGATTATAGGCAAGGATGTCCTTCCAGCCCTGTTCCGGGTCGTCTTCCGCACCTTCCACGGCATTTCGGATGGCCTTGTCGCCGCCGGCGATAATCCCGATAAATGCGCCGCTGAGTCCGAAGGTGGGCGGGATTTCGGATGCATCGGTAATGCCTAACCTGCCGCTTGTGCCTGCCCCTATATAGAATACCCGGCCCCCGTTTTTCATCCTTTCCACAACTCCGTCCACGAATCTTGCAATCTGCGGGATGCAAGCCGCGACGATCTCGGGAACCTTCCTGTCCTCCGTATTGATGCCCTCCAGAAGTTCGGTCGTGGACATGTGGTCCAGCCCGTCATAGAGGGAGCTCTGTTCTGTCTGTTTCATTTCACGAAAATAGTTTTTTAAAAGCGAATTGCTTCAGCTTTTTTGAAAAATTTGCAATAAAGGCGCGAAATTCTTAAATTTGCGTGATTTACGAGTAATCAATAATTGTTTATTATATGGCAACAACAGCTGATTTCAAAAACGGACTCTATCTGAATTTCAACGGCAAACCCTGCAAGATCGAATGGTTCCAGCATGTGAAGCCCGGCAAAGGCCCCGCTTTCGTGAAGACCAAACTCCGCAACCTGGAGAACGGCCGCATCCTGGAAAACACCTTCACCGCAGGTGCCAAGGTGGAGACCATCAATGTGGAGCGCCGTCCCTACCAGTTCCTTTACGGTGACGAAGAAGGCTTCAATTTCATGCATGAAGAAACTTACGAGCAGATTTCCCTCCCCAAAGACGCAGTGGAGAATGCGGACCTCATGAAAGAAGGCCAGCATGTGGAAATGATGTTCGTGGCCGACGAAGAGCGCTGCCTCACCTGCGAACTTCCCACCTATGTGACCCTTGAGGTTACTTACGCGGAACCCGCAGTGAAAGGCAACACCGCCAGCACCAGCGCACTCAAGGAAGTTACCCTGGAGACCGGTGCCAAGATCATGGTTCCCCTCTTCATCAATCAGGGCGATGTGATCACCGTCAACACAACCGACCGCAGCTACGGCCAGAGGGTCTAAGTCCCTTTTACATCGGTAAATGAAAATCCCCGGCCTGAGTGACCGGGGATTTTCATTTTAATAGATGGAATCTACTACGACCCATTCCCGGGTGCCGTTGGATTTCAGTGCATTCAGGTCTGGCAGTCTCACGGCACGTGGCATCGCCCCGACAAGGGTTATGCTGTGCTGGTAGATGATATCGTCGGAAGTGCTTGACGTACCCTTGGTATCGGTAAGATAGAAAAGAACCGTTCCCTGGCCGCTGGATGTGGCTGCAAACGTGGTGCCCAGATCCGAGAAGCATAGGCCTCCGCAGATATAACCGCTCAGATAAGTCTGGCTGCTGACATAATCATAGGACATAGTTCCGGTTGCGGGGTTGAAATACCTGGGCATATTCAGGGGGCTGTCCGTTCTCTGGGCTCCTGAAACTGCTCTCACGGTGAGCTTGTAACGTTCGGTTTCCGTGTTGATGAAACTTGCACCCGAAGCATCCTTATATATGCAGTACTGGCACCATTTGCCCTGGGCTTTCATGCTCAGGTTTGCGCTCAAAGTGCCGTTGGATACCGTGTAGTTTATTCCGCTGCAGAACATCCAGTAGGCATAGAAGGTGCCGCCATTCCTGTCCTGAGGGGTAATCCTGTATACATAGGTGTTGTTCGATGACGACATCTTGCTGTAACTGACGTCGATGCTGCCGCCCATCTTGTCGTTCACACAGTAGAAGGCGCCGAGTTTCCCTGATGTCTTGCCGGCAAGCGTGGCTTCCAGGCCTTCGCCGTACCACTGGTCCACATACCAGCTCTTTGCAGTTCCGGTGACAGAGCCGAACTTGTCGTATTTGATCTTGAGATACTGCGGAGGATAGGTCGCAGCCTCGTCGAAGAACAGATAGATGCAGTCGGCATTGCTCCAGTCTGTTACGACAGACCTCGTGTCCGGATCCTCGCCGTCGATGCTGATATCCAGTTTCAGATGCCCGTCGTTTTCCGCAGGGGCGGGGGTGCTTTCATATATATTCTTGTTGCATGCAAGCAGCGCCGCTGCAATAGAAATCGCAAATATCAATTTTTTCATAGCCCTGCCTCCTATAATTGCGTTTCACTGTCGGTGAAAGGATTCTCGTATCCCACGCTCACGCCCGTATCCCAGACTATCGTACCTGCCTGCGGGTCTTCGCTCTGCGGGTACTTGAGGTTTGCGCTCAGCCTGTACATCTTTCCGGGAAGGAAGACCTTGGTGGCGGTGACATTCATTGTCGCGTATGGGTGCACTTCGTCCTGGTCTTCTACGCTGATACTGAAGGTGTCTCCGTTGCTGAGTTGAGGCCGGAATGTAGTCCCCGGATTCATAAACCTGTATCCTATGAAATAAACCGTCAGGACGGTCCCCCTTGTTGCCATGAATCCGTTGGGCTGGCCTGATGCGTTGATGCCGGCGAGGTTTACCGTAAGGCTGTTCTGCGGATCAGGGAAGCCGCCCCAGTAGGATGTTCCGCCCACGCTGCCTGTCCCTGCGAAAGACAGGGCATGGACCGTGTTGTTCGTACTGGCGGTTACTTTTTTGAACCAATAATCGTAATCGCCGTCCGGGTTGACTGAAGGGACAGTGATGTCCGCCTTTATGATGAAAGTGCTGTGAGTGAGGTTTACGGTGGTTTCGATCACACCCTTTTTAAGCTGGATCAGACTGACCTGCCCTGTCATGAGCGAGTAGTAATTCAGCATATTCAGCGGAGATGCGGCAGCCTGAATGACCGGGAATTCCGGATCCATTACGAGGTCGCCGCCGCTGATGCAGAAGGGGCCGTGCTGATTGTACTTGTCGTTCGGGTGCTTGGGGCTGTACCAGCTGCCGTTGCCGTCGCCATCACTGAATGCCGGGAAATATACATATACCCTCACGGCGTTCGGATCATTGGTATATGTGCCGGTGAATGTTGCCGTTGCGGCCGATGTCTTGGCTGTGAAAATGTCGTTGGAGAGGATTTGATCATATCGGTCCACTGCAATGAGACTGATCTGGTCGTTCTTTTTCCAACTGCCCTTCAGAGTGTTTCCGTCCATCGTGTAAGTCAGCCTTGAACTCGGCGCCACTGTTTCGGAGGATGGCGCTATGGCAGCATCGAAACTGAGTTCGAAAGGACCTTCTTTTATCGGCCTTTTCGCCTTCCCGCCATTCTCTTCCTTGGAGCATGCTGCGGCAAGAACAATTGCCGCGCCTAATAGGATGGATAAGTACTTTTTCATAGCTCAGCCCTCCGTAATACTGATTACACCTCCGTCGTCATAACCGGGAATGACTACCGTTCCTTCGCCGTCCGTGGGGCTGTCGCAAATCACGCCTTCGTTCTTCAATTCCAGAAAGAAGGCGTCAGGTTTCCTGTATTCTGCCATAGGTTTCATAGTCAGGTCTTTTCTTACTTTTGCAAATATAAAGAAAAACCGAATAATCTATTCAACCCTTTCTATTTTAAGTTGTTGGATACGGTGGTTTTGTTGGTTAAGATTAGGAATCGGTCGTGTGCTTTCTTGAACACCCCGAATTTTTCATATCTTTGCATCGCTATGAAAGTGACTCTGCTTACGGTGGGGAAAACCGTGGTGCCCTGGGTGAAGGAGGGGCTGGCCCTCTATACGGACCGGATAAGGCATTATCTGAAGTTTGAGATCAGGGAAATCCCTGAGCTGAAGGGGGTTGCGGCCATGAGCAGGGAGCAGGTCAAGGATAAGGAAGGGGAGTTGATCCTCAAGGCCATTGCAGGGGAGACCGGTAAGGCGGATCTGATCCTGCTTGACGAAAGAGGAAAGCAGATGACCAGCGTAGAGTTTTCGGACAGCCTGCAGCGGCGGCTCAATATCGGCCGGGACCTTGTATTCGTAATCGGGGGAGCCTACGGCTTCAGCAAGGAGGTTTACGACGCTGCGTCCGGGATGATCTCACTTTCAAAAATGACTTTTTCCCATCAGATGGTGAGGGCGATTTTCGCCGAACAGCTCTACCGGGCCTGCACCATAATCAAAGGGGAACCCTATCATCACTGAACCCGTTCTATCTTGAGCTGCTGGATGCGGTAGCTCTCTCCCTTGTTGCTTACGAAGATGGTGACGAGGAAGGTCTCGCCTCCTGCGTTGAGGTCGCCGAGGGCGTACTTCATGTTCGACCTTCCTGCCGTGTAAGTAACTTTGAACGAGCGGGGAGTGTAGGAATCGAAGAAGGAAGAAAGGATCTGCCTGGCCTGTTTGCTGCTTGAAATTCCGCTTTTGGAAAGCACCGTCACTTCCAGATTTTCGGAAAACCATGCGGAAAGGGCTTCGGTGTTTCCTTTGGAAAGGTACTTGGAAATGGGCATGAAAACATCGCTCTCGCCATTCTGGGCCCTCAGTGCAGGACATGCGAGAATGGCGAAAGCAAGGACGATCGTAGCCAGGGCTTTCTTCATAAACTGCCTGACTCATTGCAAATTCTGCGCCACAAGCGAAAAGGGAGGGATAAAACAAAAAGACCGGAAGAAAACTTCCGGCCTTTACCTCTGTCGAGAAGATGCGACTCGAACGCACGACCCCCACGTCCCTAACGTGGTGCGCTAACCAACTGCGCCACTTCTCGTCTTTGGGACTGCAAATATAGAAATAATTTTTGATATATTGTTCGCTTCCGGCCCACTTGTCTGCGAAAACAAGGTTTTCGGGGCTGGCGAAAGGTGCTGGTTCCGATGATTACGCTAAACGAAGCGGCCGTCCTTCATGGTAAGAGAGCGGTCGCACAGCGCCGCCAGCGCGGGGTCGTGAGTGACTATTATTATAGTCTGTCCGAGACTGTCCCTGAGTTCGAAGAATAGCTTGTGGATTTCTTCCTTGGTTGCGGAATCGAGGTTGCCGGTTGGCTCGTCGGCGAACAGCACGGCAGGATGGTTCACCAGGGCCCTGGCAATCGCAACTCTCTGCTGCTCACCTCCGGAAAGCTCCGACGGTTTGTGCGAGGCCCGCTCCGAAAGGCCCATCCTGTCCAGCAGGCTTTCGGCTTCGCGGCGGGCGTCACGGCTGCTGCGCCCGGCGATGAGCGCGGGGATCATTACATTCTCCAGGGAAGAGAATTCCGGGAGCAGATGATGAAACTGAAAAACGAAACCTATACGCCGTCCGCGGAATGCCGCGAGAGCGTTGCTGCCGAGGTCCAGCACGGACGTGCCGTCGATTTCAAGGCTGCCTGCATCGGGCCTCGAAAGAGTGCCCAAAATCTGCAGGAGGGTGGTTTTACCCGCTCCGGAGGCGCCTGTTATGGATACGACTTCGCCCGCCCGGGCGCTGAAATCTACATCCTTCAGCACCTGAAGCTGGCCGAAACTCTTGCATATATTGCTTGCGCTGATTATCATTCGCCGGCTATCCATACGAGGACGTGGCGGTCGAAGGTCATGTAATTGAGTTCGAACTCTTCTTCGTAACCGTCCTTGTGGATGAAAGTGGCTTCCAGTTCGCCTTCGCCCTTGGGCCTGAAAGAATCTATCTCTATCTGGTCTGCGAAGTCGATCCCGTACTGGGAAATCTTCTTGTAAACGGCTTCCTTGGCACACCAGTAGATGGCGAGCTGCTCGTTGCGGCGCTCGACGTCAAGGTCCTCTATCTCCTCTTCGCTGAGCGCTTTCTTTTCAACTGCGCTGAAGTCGCGGTCCAGGCTTTCGCAGTCGATTCCCGGATCGTCCTGGTCGTTGAGGATTACCGCCACGTAATTGTCCGTGTGCGTGATGCTGATATTGGTGGCATTGTTCTCGATGTAGGGCTTGCCGTTGTCGTGGTGGGAAAGGTAAACCTTCTCCTCGAACATGGCGTCGAGCAGGGCCCTGACCGCCAGTTTCTGCCTGCGGAGAGATTCGCTTTTGATGAATGAAATTTCTTCGAGCTCGTCGGTGGGAACTGAAGAAAGGGCACGCAGTTCCGCTTCGGATTCAGTTACGTGCCAGATGCCTAGTCGACTATGACCGTCGTCATCAAGGTCTTTTGTAAGAAATAGTGCCATAAATAATTTTACAGTGTGGCAAAGATAGATATAAAGCAATAAAAAAACAAATTATACAATTTTTCATTAACTTTGTATTCCCATTCGGGAAAGATAGTTTTTAGTAGTATTATGAAATATTTGACCAACGAGAAATTGACCATAGTGGGTGCCGGCGGCATGATCGGATCCAATATGGCCCAGTCCGTCCTTATGCTCGGACTTACCCCCAATCTTTGCCTTTACGATATCTATGAGCCGGGTCTCAAAGGCGTGCTCGCCGAGATCGACCACTGCGCCTTCCCCGGTGTGAACGTCACCGCGACCACCAATCCTGAAGAAGCCTTCAAGGATGCTAAATATATCATTTCTTCCGGCGGCGCACCCCGCAAGGAGGGCATGACCCGCGAAGACCTTCTCAAGGGCAACTGCCAGATCGCTGCCGAATTCGGTGACAATATCAAGAAATACTGCCCCGACGTGAAGCATGTGGTGGTGATTTTCAATCCGGCCGACGTAACCGCGCTCACCGCGCTGATCCACTCCGGACTCAAGCCCGAGCAGCTCACATCCCTCGCCGCTCTGGATTCCACCCGCCTTCAGGAGGCTCTCGCCCAGGAATTCGGCGTACAGCAGAGCAAGGTGACGGGCGCCCACACCTACGGCGGACACGGCGAAGCCATGGCGGTTTTCGCTTCCCAGGTCAAGATCGACGGCAAGCCCCTCGGCGAAATGGGCCTCAGCGCTGAAAAATGGGCGGAAATCAAACTCCGCACCGTCCAGGGCGGCAGCAACATCATCAAGCTCCGTGGCCGCAGCTCCTTCCAGAGCCCTGCATATCAGGCCGTTAAGATGATAGAGGCTGCAATGGGCGGCGAGAAGTTCACCTGGCCTGCCGGCTGCTATGTAAGCAATGCGGTATTCAAGAACGTGATGATGGCCATGCCTACCGTCATCGACAAGACCGGTGTGCACTTCGGCGCTCCCAAGGGCACTGCCGAAGAGATGGCAGACCTGCGCAAGTCTTACGAGCACCTCTGCAAGATGCGTGACGAGATCGTCAGCCTCGGCATCGTACCTCCCGTCGAGCAGTGGAGCAAGATGAATCCCAATCTTTAGAGCGGAAATGAGGCTGACTAAAAAGTGATTCTTCGGCAGGCCTTACCTGCCTCAGAATGACATCAGGTTGTCATTCTGAACGTAGTGAAGAATCTTTTTGGTCAGCCGCGCTGAAATAAAGGCGGCTAAGGGCTGAAAGGCCGGCCGCCATCGGGGTGTGGCGCAGTTGGTAGCGCATCTGGTTTGGGACCAGAGGGTCGCATGTTCGAGTCATGTCACCCCGACAATATTCAAATCCCGGCGCTGAGGCCGGGATTTCTTCTTTCCAAAGCTTTGATGCGGCGTTTGAATCTCTCCCCCGTTTCCCCAATATCCAGTAAATCAGCCTCTTATAAAAATCAAATTGCGCAAAATGTTCAATTTGATTTCCGTAAATGCCATGTAATCAGGCATATAGCAAATACGCAAAATTTCCTATGAATTCTTTCAGAGAATAGTTATCTTCGCGATATGGCCAAGAAAGGGGTGAGGCATAGGCGCAACTTTTCTTCCGGCATCCTGAATCACTGCTATCAACGCACCGTGGACGGGATGCTGCTATTCTATAGTGTATCGGACTTCCTTGTCTTCTTTACAATTATCTCTGTTATCTCGCGCAGATACAATGTGAAGATTCTCGCCATGTGTCTGATGCCGGATCATGTCCATACTTCGACCGTAGCCGAGAACAAGCGGCAGCTGACAATGTTCGTTCATGAGTATTCCAGATTGTTCGCTTTGCTGCAGAACAGATTATGCAAGAGGAGCGGTCATCTCTTCAGAACCCCTTTTGGCAGTGTGCCCAAATATGGTCCGAAAAAGGCCAGGACCAATCTTATATACGTGTGGAACAATGGGGTGGAAAGACAATTGTGTGCCAAGGCAGAGGAGTATAGATGGAATTTTCTCGCCTATGCTCAAAATGAGCACCCCTTTTCCGAGCCCATAATGATGAGCAACGCTTCTGCCAATCTCAAAAAGGCCATCGCTGCCGTCAAGTCCCGATACGACAGTGATAATTACCTGAACTACAATCTTCTTAAGCGAATCAGCAAGCATCTTGGCAAAAAGGAGCTTGATCAACTAAGCGACTACATAATCAATCTTTACAATGTCATCGACTATTCTGCTGCAACAGAGTTCTTTGACAGTTATGATGATTTGTTGATGGCCACCCACGCCAATACCGGCGGCGAATACGATCTTAACGAAGTCTTTATCGGCAAGTCGGATGCCTGGTATTCGAAGATATCTGCCATATTGATGCGGGAACTGTCCCTGACCGATATCCACGAGGTGCTCTCTTTCACCGACGACAGAAAATTCGAGATACTGAAGATGCTGATGGCAAAGACTTCGGCGCCCCCGGAACAGATTTCGGCCTTCCTCCGTCTTAAAGTAATAAAAGCCTAACATCCCCCGTTTTGTCAAATGATTGATAATCAACCTTTTATTAAAATCAAATTGAACATTTTGCGCAATTTGATTTTAGCAATAGACTATAAATCAGCGGATTGGTGAAAATGCGGGAAGGCAAAAGCGATTATTCGTATATTTGCAGAGGATGAAGACTGATCTGAAGATATGGGATATCGTGGCGGGGCTGCTGCTGGCTGCGGCGCTCGTGCTGCTGGCTGCGGCGTTCACCAAGGCCGGGGCTCCGGGCGATGTTGCAGGCGTCGCCGGAAGGGTGGAACGGGTGCTGGAGCGGCGCCTGGCGAAACTGGACGCCCACCTGCAGACAGTTCTGGAACAGAATCCGTCCGAATGGATGGATGCCGGGAAACTCCCGCAGGACATGGTTGTGTACCGTTATGTGGAAGACACCCTGCAAAGCTGGGCGGGACGATTCCCGGTGATGAACGACGCCCTTGTCTCCGGAC
The DNA here is from genome assembly GCA_002350615.1 of Bacteroidales bacterium UBA2861. Classification (GTDB taxonomy): domain Bacteria; phylum Bacteroidota; class Bacteroidia; order Bacteroidales; family UBA932; genus Cryptobacteroides. Next base: position 20,163 of record DEFD01000001.1, read on the forward strand.
AGATGTTCCAGAGCCTTGCCAATCCGAGGATAGCGCCGGATTCGCCCCTGGCAAAGATAGGGGAGGATCTGAGCTATATCAATCTGGGCCCGAAATGGTATCTGGCAAAGTCGGTGGTGCAGGGCAATGTCAGGCTCATAGCCGGGCTGGAACTTCAGAACACTGCCTCGGCAGGACCTTTCAATGGCATAAATCCCCGGCTCGGCCTTGGCGAGAATTATATACTGAGGCCGCTTACGGCAAGCGGGGGAGAAGCTGTCAGCATAGGGGGAAGACCCCTTCTGAAACTTATTTATGCATCTTTCGACCGTCCGCTCGGGGCGGATCCTGGTCTGCTGCTGCTCTCGCTCGCACTTGCACTTGCGGCGGCGATAGCCCTTCTGTGCAGCCACAGGACCCTCCGCATGCTTGCGGCCGTTCTGTCTGTGAGCCTTTCCGGCCTCGTCTTCTTCTATTTCTGGGGACGCGGTGCGGGTTCCGACGTGATGATCTTTTCGCCGGCCATATATGCCGACGGAAACGTCTTTTATTCGCTGGGCGGACTCCTTATAATAAATACGGCGATGACGCTTTTCTGCCTGTCGCTGTACATCGTGCGTAAGGAGATCTTCGAAAACCTCCGTTCCCGCACGGCCATAGCGGCCTGGCTGGTCTGGGTGCTGATTACCCTGGCGGCGGCGCTCATCTACACCGCCACCGCCCTTCGGAGCATAGCCCTGAATTCCAATATATCGCTGGAAATCTATAAGATACGAAGCTTCGGCGCGCTCAGTGCCTTTGTCTATCTGTCCTTCATTATACAGCTTACCTGCCTGCCGCTGCTTGCCCAGCTGCTGGAACCTCTCCGGGTTTTCATCCCCCGTTTCAGGATAAATTCTTTCGGTCTCAACAACCGGATCGGCACAGCGGTGCTCCTGGCCACTTTCCTCGTGGGGGTGACTGCAACTCTCGGTTTCCGGAAAGAGAAGGCAAGCCTGGAAGTCTGGGCGGGGCGCCTTGCCGTGAGCCGGGACATCCCGCTGGAGGTGCAGCTGCTGACGGCGGAGGAAAGGCTTGCATCGGACCCGGTGGTGGCATCGCTTTCGGTGCTGCAGGACGGAGGAGCTGCAATCCGCGGGTATCTGTCCGAAAGCTATTTCTCCAGGGTGATGCAGGAACATGACGTGGCCGTGTCCCTGTCGCCGGACGCTTTTGCCTTTCCCTCAGGCACAGAACCCATAGCTGCCGGCTCCAGATTCAGCTTTTCCGACCAGGGAGACGGTTTCGTGGACTATTTCGCGGTGTTCAGTTACCGCCTCGAAGGCTACGGACTCACCCGGGTCTATATCAAGATCGAGCGCAACGGCGCCTGGAGGCATCGCGGCTACGCATCCATCCTGGGACATTCCCTCCCTGGAGAAGTGCTGATCCCCGCCCAGTACTCTTTCGCCCGCTATCAGGGAGATAAACTCCTGACTTACAGGGGGACTTACGCATATCCGCTGCGCCTTTCCGCAAAGCGGCTGCATGACTTGTACGAAGACGAGGACAGTTATTCCCGCCAGGACCGCTATGCCCACTTTATTTATAAGGTGGCGCCCGACGAGCTCGTGGTCGTGTCCCGCCCGGTAATAGGCCCTATCAACTATCTGATAGCCCTGCTTTTCCTGGGACTGGTCTTCTTCTTTGTCTTCTCCCTTTTCAGCATCGGGAAAAAGGAAGGGGAGAGCTTCGGCCAGAACTATTTCCAGTCCAGGATCACCGGACTGATAATGATAGCGCTGCTGCTGACCCTCGTTTCGCTCGCCAGCGTGAGCGTATATTTCGTGTATAACCGCAACGAGGCGAACCAGCAGGCCATGATGAGCGGAAAGATAAACTCCATCCAGGCTTCGCTGAGCGCCAGGCTCAGAGGTATTTCCACTACGCAGGAACTCCGTACCCCGGAAGTGCTGAGGGTGCTGGAAGACGTGGCCGACAACAACAGCGCGGACATCACCCTTTACTCCCCGGGAGGGATGGTGCTCATGAGTTCCGCCCCGGCGGTATTCGACCAGATGCTGGTGGATGCGCGTATGTCCGAGGATGCCTTCCTGCACATCATCACGAGCGAAAGCAGATATTATATCCAGCGGGAGCGCCTTGGGAGGGTACGCTATTATGCCATGTACGCCCCGCTTATCGGCGCTGCAGGCACTCCGATAGCCATAATCTGCTCCCCTTATACGGACGACAGTTACGACTTCAAGACGAATGCCGTGACGCATTCCATAATGATCCTTTCCCTCTTCATCTTCCTTCTCATGCTCACGCGCTTCCTCACTAAGAGGGTGCTCGCGCTGATGTTCAAGCCCCTTGAGGAGATGGGACGGGAGATGGCGGCGGCGGACCTGGAGTCGCTGGAACATATCCGCTACGACAAGCAGGACGAGATATCCAGCCTCGTGTCGGCCTACAACCGTATGGTGGACGAACTGTCCGAAAGCTCCCGGAAGCTGGCCCAGGCGGAGCGCGACAAGGCCTGGAGCGGAATGGCAAGGCAGGTGGCGCATGAAATCAAGAATCCGCTTACGCCGATGAAACTCCAGCTGCAGAGGCTCATCCGCCTGAAATCAAAAGGCGACGACAGCTGGCAGGAAAAATTCGACGAGATGGCCTCGGTGCTGCTGGACCATATCGATATACTCACCGAAACTGCCAACCAGTTCTCCAGTTTCGCGAAACTGTACACCGAAGAGCCGGTACCCATCGAACTGTCTTCACTCCTACAGGAGGAAATAGCGATGTTCGACAATAAAGACGGGCTCGTTTTCGAGTACCTCGGGCTTCCCCAGGCGGATGTCATGGGCCCCAAACCGCAGCTGACGCGCGTTTTCGTGAACCTCATCAACAATTCGGTGCAGGCCCTCGAGGGCCGGGACGACGGCCGCATCCTCGTGCAGCTTCGCAATTCGGTGCAGGACGGTTTCTACGACATAGTGTTCGAAGACAACGGCCCTGGCGTGGACGAGGAGAACGTGGGCAAGCTTTTCACCCCGAATTTCACTACTAAGAACGGCGGCAGCGGCCTTGGACTGGCTATTTCCCGGAGTATCCTGGAGAAGTGCGGCGCCAGCATCTCCTATAGTCGGTCATTCTCTTTGGGCGGAGCGTGTTTTACTATTCTTTATCCGAAGAATTGATTATATTTGTATGATTCTTTCAGGGGCCAGATGAAAATTCAAAAAGCAACATTCGCAGGCAGCAGCACCCGTATCGGGGGCAGGCCGAAGCCCCGTCTGCCGGAATTCGCTTTCATAGGCCGCTCCAATGTGGGAAAGTCCTCGCTTATCAACATGCTCACGGGCAACGGCAAACTGGCGATGACATCCTCCACCCCCGGAAAAACCAAACTTGTAAACCATTTCCTGGTAAACGAACGCTGGTATCTGGTGGATCTTCCCGGTTACGGCTACGCCAAGATGCCGCCGAAGGCAAGGGAGGAACTCCAGGACCTCATCAGGGACTATATCCTTGGCAGCGAAGAGCTGAAATGCCTCTTCGTGCTGGTGGATTCCCGATTCGATATTCCGCAGATAGACAGGGACTTCATCGCCGAACTCGGCGAGAACGAAGTGCCCTTTGCCATAATATTCACCAAATGCGACAAGCAAGGGCCCACCGTGACCGACGCGCAGATAAAGAAGGATTGCGAGATACTCCTTCAGGACTGGGAAGAGCTTCCTCCCATGTTCAAGTCTTCATCCGCCAAAGGCACGGGCCGGGAAGAAATCCTTGCATATATAGGGGATATATTGGATAAACATTAATATAACTATGCAACACGAACACAGAATGATGGTTTTCAGTTGCAGGGCCTCTAAAGACTTTGCGACAAAGGTGGTTGAACAACTCAAGCCCATAATGGAACCCGAGGAGGTGCATCTGGGAGACCTTGAGGTTGCTCAGTTCAGCGACGGCGAGTTCCAGCCCTCCTACATGGAGAGCGTGCGTGGAGCCACCGTGTTCATTATCCAGAGCACCGTACCGCCGGCAGACAACCTCATGGAGCTTCTGCTTTGCATAGACGCGGCCAAACGCGCCTCCGCCGACAAGGTGATAGCTGTCATTCCCTATTTCGGATGGGCCCGCCAGGACCGCAAGGACCGTCCCCGCGTGAGCATTGGAGCGAAGCTCGTGGCCAATCTTCTCAAGGCTGCCGGTGCCGACCGTGTGATGAGCTGCGACCTGCATGCCGACCAGATCCAGGGCTTCTTCGACATCCCCGTGGACCATATCTACGCCAGCAAGGTGTTCTTGCCCACCATCGAGAGCCTGCACCTGAAGAATCTCGCCATCGCGGCCCCGGATATGGGCGGTGCCAAGCGCGCCAACGCCTATGCGAGGGATCTCAGCAAGCGCCGTGAATGCCCTGTGATCGTCTGCCACAAGACCCGCGCAAGGGCCAACGTGGTTGCGGAAATCAAGGCCATCGGCGATGTGGAAGGCAAAGACATAGTGATAGTTGACGATATGATAGATACCGCCGGCACGCTTTGCAAGGCGGCCGACGTGCTCAAGAAGATGGGAGCGGTGAGCGTACGCGCCTGCGCATCGCACGGAGTGCTTTCCGGCGGAGCGGAGAAACGTATCAACGATTCCGCCCTGGACGAGGTGTTTGTCACCGATACCGTGCCGCATCCCGAAATCGGACCGGACAGCAAGGTGAAGATCATCTCCATGACAAGCGTGTTCGCCCATATGATAAGCCGCGTATACATGTACGAGCCTATCAGCAGCCAGTTTGTGTTTTAGTTTATGAAAGTCCTTTTAGCAGCGATAATCCTGGTCGGTTTTGCCGTGCTCGCGATGAGCGTGGGCATACTGCTCAAGCGGGGTTTCCCGAAATACGACATCGGGAGCAATCCCGAAATGGCGAAGCGGGGTATCCGATGCTTCAAGGATGAAGAAGCAGCCCTGCACCGCCGCGATGCATCAGACCGTCCTTCGGCCTGCAGCGGCAATTACTCGGAGGCCTGCAATAACTGTTCTTTGTATAATTTATGAGTTTAGTAGCAATCGTAGGGAGGCCGAATGTCGGCAAAAGCACCCTCTTCAACCGTCTGGTAGGAATGCGCCAGGCAATCGTAGACGACACCGCAGGTGTCACCCGCGACCGCCATTACGGGCGCAGCGACTGGAACGGCCGGGAGTTTTCGGTGGTGGATACCGGCGGCTACACCAGCAACTCGGACGACGTGTTCGAGAGCGCCATCCGGCGCCAGGTGCAGATTGCCATAGACGAGGCCGACGTCATCCTTTTCATGGTGGAGGCCGCGACAGGCATCACCGATTACGATGCCGAGATCGCCGACGTGCTGCGCCGCAGCCGCAAGCCGGTGATCCTCTGCGTGAACAAGGTGGACTCCGGCGAAAAGATGTATGACGCCTACGATTTCTACAGCCTCGGACTCGGTGAGATCTACAGCATATCCGCCGCCAACGGCAGCGGCACCGGCGACCTTCTGGATGCCGTCGTGGCCGCCCTTCCGGAAGAGAAGGAGAGCGTGGACCCTTATGCAGGCCTTCCCCGTGTCGCCATCGTCGGCAAGCCGAACGTGGGCAAATCTTCCCTTACCAACGCGCTGCTGGGTGAAGAGCGCAATATCGTCACCCCTGTGGCCGGAACCACTCGCGACAGCATCGAAACCCACTATAACAAATTCGGACACGAATTCATGCTGGTGGATACTGCTGGCATCCGCAAAAAGGGCAAGGTCAACGAAGACCTGGAATTCTATTCCGTCATGCGCAGCATCCGCGCCATAGAGCACAGCGACGTGTGCGTGATGATGATCGACGCCACTTCCGGGATGGAAGCCCAGGATATGAACATCTTCAACCTGATAGTGCGCAACCGCAAGGCATGCGTGCTGGTGGTGAACAAATGGGACCTCTTCGTCAAGGATTCTTCCACGATGAAGGAATACACCGCGTCGCTCAAGGCCCGCCTGGCACCTTTCGACGACCTTCCCATCATCTTCTCGTCGGTGCTCAAGATGCAGCGTATCCAGGATGTGCTGAATGCCGTCGCCGAGGTGTACGCCAACTACTCGAGGCGCATCCCGACCGCCCGCCTGAACGAGGCGCTGCTCCCGATTATAGAAGAGACTCCTCCGCCGGCATGGAAGGGCAAGTATGTGAAAGTCAAGTACATAACCCAGCTGCCCACCAAGTTCCCGGCCTTTGCCTTCTTCTGCAATCTGCCTCAGTACATCAAGGATCCGTACAAGCGATTCCTGGAAAACCAGCTTCGCGCCGCCTTCCCTCTCACCGGATGCCCGGTGCAGATTTTCTGCAGGCAGAAATAATCAGCAGGGGATTGCCCCTACACTACGATAAGCTTTACCCCAAGCATTTCGATTTCTTCACGGGCTTTGCGGGAAAGGCCGCTGTCGGTAATCAATACCGAGATGTCGCGGAGGTCGCAGGTCCTCCCGAATCCGACCTTGCCGTATTTAGATGAATCCGCAAGGAGGATACGTTGAGGGCAGGCTTTCACCATTTCTATATTCAGTTGGGACTCTTCCAGGTACGCGGAGGTGACTCCAGCCTGGAGGTCGAATCCGTCGCAGCTGAAAAACAGCTTGTTGCACCTCAGCCCGGAAAGCGTGTTGATGGATGTGTGGTCGCGCACCGAAAGGGAATCCTTTATGATCCGTCCGCCGAGCAGGAAAACCTCCACTCCGCTTTTGCCAAGGAGAAGCCTGGCGAGGTGTATGGAAGCCGATACGGCGAAATGTTCTCCCCGGGGCTCGAGCTTGCGTACGAAGGCTTCGATCGTACTTCCGGACGTGACCATGAAACTGTCGTTTTCGTCCAGCAGTTTCGCGGCGGCTTCCGCTATCCTGAGCTTCTCAAAGGGTTTCACCTTGTATTTTTCGTTCAGAGGAGGGTCCGTAGCCTTCCTCTTGACGGGGACTGCATTCCCGTGCCCGCGCTGGATGGCGTGCTGGCTTTCCAGGATGCGCAGGTCCCGGCGGATGGTGGCGCCCGTAACCCCGAGTTTCCGCGCGATTTCTTCCACGCGGATTATCCCCTTGAGTTCCAATTGCTCTTGAATGTACTGATGGCGGAAATGAATGTCTGTCATTTTACGGTTCTATGATGGCTTACAGCCGTAAATATAAGCAAGTTTTCTTTGCCGGAAAAAGAAATGTTTTCATTTTTGAAAAATGTGAAAACAAAACATGGCAGTATGAAGTTATTGTCCTTTCTTTGATCATGAAGAGATTGATAGGTTTGGACCTCGACGGTACCCTCACCCAGCATCGCAGCCCTCTGGATGCGGTGCATAGGGAGCTGCTCGACGCCATTGGCGGAAAATACAAGATTATTATAGTGGCCGCAGGGAACGCTCCGCGGGTATTCGCCCAGATGGGACAGTATCCGATAGACATAATTGCGAACTACGGAATGCAGGAAAGCCGGATGATAGACGGCAAGTTTACCATTGTGCGGGACGACAAGGTTGCTGTAGACCGCAGATTCTTCATCAGCGAAACCGACTACTTGCGCAGGAAATACGGCTATACCGATTATGTCGGCGACTCCCTGGAGTTTCATGAAAGCGGCATGGTAACTTTTCCGCTGCTTGGGACAAAGGCGGACATAAATGACAAGATTGCATTCGACCCTGACCGCAGCAAGAGGCGCCTGATGTACCCTGAGGTCAAGGAACTTTTTAAAGGCTGGTCGGTATTCGTGGGCGGTACTTCCTCCTTCGATTTTACTCCGGAACAGTATAATAAATACGATGCTATGATCCATTATGGAGCGGAGCACGGATACAGCAGGGATGAGATGCTCTATGTGGGCGATGATTTCGGCGACGGCGGCGGCGACAGCGACATCCGCCTCGGCGGCATGGATTACATCGCGGTAGAAGACTATCGCAAACTGGCTGAAAAGCTGAAATATTTGTTATCGTGATTGGTGAACAGTTAATAACACTTGAATATGAAACGTGGCATTAGACTGATAATCATTTTCTCCGTAATTGCATGGTGGCTTGGCTGCTTCCAGGCATTCGCGCAGACCAGGCAGGTAAAGGTCCTGGTGTCCGACGCCCTTGGCCCGCTTGCAGGCGCCGGCGTGGTGGTGCAGGGTACCGGGAACGGAACCGTAACCGATGCCGACGGCGTAGCCACCCTGAACGTGCCTCAAGGTGCTTCCGTGGAAGTGTCTATGATAGGATATGCCACCCAGGTTCGTATAAACCATACTCTGTGCCTTTATAAGTAGTATAAAAGTAAGCAAATGGAATATTCGATCAAAAGACTGGTCGTAAAGTACAAGAAAGGAACGCTCGCAGATTCCGAGGCGCTGCGCCTTTCCCGTTGGGTGGAGGCTTCACAAGAAAACCGGAGGGCGTTTCGGGAAGAACTTTCGAAGGAGACACAAACTCCGCATAATCCTGAATCACTATTGTTCTGGGAACAGTTCAAAGAAGATTTCGGAGCCAGATTCACGCCGTCTGGCAAGAGTGCCGCTTCGCGCCGCCGGGTATTTTTCGCAGCCGTCTCCTCCGTTGCAGCGCTGGTGGTTGTAGGGCTCATTCTGTTCATAAAGACCGAGGACCGTCCGTTAAATACTTTGGCAGAGGATATTCCAGACACAGCTCAGAACATCGCGTGGCCGGTGCAGCGCCCGGACTATGTTTCGCGCATGGTCCTGCCTGATGGTTCCAGTGTTACTCTAAATAAAGGAACTGTGCTCACTCTGGCGGAAGACTTCGGCTCCGGCGGGCGGGACGTTTATCTGGACGGCGAGGCATTTTTCGAAGTAGCAAGGGATACCTCGAGACTTTTTACGGTTCATTGCGGCAAGGAAAAATATATAGTAAGGGGAACCTCATTCAACATCAGCTCATACTCCGGTTACATGTCTGTAGTCACCCTGCATACCGGGAAACTTGAAGCCCATGTTAAAGGAGATATCATCACTCTTAATCCTGGCGAGGAATTACTTGTGGACAATGCCACGGAGAACTTCGAAAAGCGCCGTGTTTCGGATGTGACCCAATCGGTTTCGTGGGTGGATTCGGACAGGCTTGTGTTCTCTGACACCCCGCTGAAAGTTGTAGCTATGCAGCTGTCTATGAAGTACAACGTAAAAATATCGGTTCAACCGGCTATCGAGAATATCCTTTACACAGGAAAACGCACGGACGAGAGCTTGGAAGACCTGTTCCGCCTGTTGGAATACACATCCCCCGTCCCCATCACCATATCAGGTTCAGAGGGAATCTATTGTATTGAGAAGAAATGAAAAAGAAGCTGATACTTGCCGCTATATTTGTTTTGTTTGCAGGGCTTTTTCCTCTCTCGGCGCAGATCCGGATAAGCATTTCTGCGGAAAAGATGCCTGTGGAACAGTTCCTTTCAGAACTTGAGGAACAAGGAGACTTTACCTTTTTTTATAGCAAGGCAGTCCTCGAAGGGCTTCCGCCGGTTACAGTAAATGCGAAAGATCTCCCTCTTCAGCAAGTTCTTGAAACGGCCTTCAAGGGGAGCGGCCTGTCCTTTACTCCCATGGGATCGCAGATTGCCATCCGCAAAGAAAGGACGCAGCAGAAGGAGGAATCCCCATCGCCGGAGTCTGTAAAGCCGGACAAAAGAGTGGTACGGGGGCGTGTGACAGACCTCTCCGGAGAGCCGGTCGCCTATGCGTCCGTAATCGTGACAAATGCACCGTCAAAAGCGACCCTTACCGATGAACAAGGAAGCTGGTCACTTGAATTGAAGGAAGAAGATGCCATCCTGAATGTATCTTACATTGGTTTCGTGGCCCAGAATATAGTGGTGAATGGTCGTGACGAGATAGACGTGACTTTGACTCCGGATGCTTCAAATATGCTGGAGGAAACCGTGGTAATAGGCTATGGCATTGCTAAGAAACAGGACCTTACAGGTAGCGTTGCGGCAATTAAAATGGCTGATATTCAGGCCGTTCCGGTGACATCCGTAAGCCAGGCTCTCCAAGGGCGGGTCGCCGGAGTGGATATAGTCGGAGCGAGCGGTGCCCCCGGAGCGGCGTCTTCCATCAATATACGCGGAGCCCGTTCAATCACAGCTTCGAATGAGCCGCTGATCGTGGTGGATGGGGTAATGGATGCTGTGACCGACCTTGGGGAAATAAACCCTTCTGATATCCAGAATATTTCCGTACTCAAAGATGCATCATCTACAGCCATATATGGATCCAAGGGAGCTAACGGTGTGATAATGGTAACTACAAAACAGGGGATGTCGAGCAAACCGCAGGTCAGTTTCAAAACTGAATTCGGACTTTCCCGAATAGCCAGGAAACTGGACCTTATGAACGCGGAAGAGTTCATCCGTTACCGGAACAGTAGCAGCCAGTTGAACAACCTCAATTCCGCAAGCTGGCTGCCACCGTACGATGCTGCTGACTATTCTGCCGATACCGATTGGATAAATACGATTACACGGCTGGCCAAGTATCAGAATTACTGGCTGTCCCTGTCCGGCGGTTCAAAGGGGACAAGTTATTATGGAGCCCTGGCATATACGGATGAAGACGGAATAGTAAGCGGAAGCGGCATGAGACGTTTTTCGGGTAGGGTAAACCTTTCGCACCAGTTCTATAAATGGCTCAAACTCTTCCTTAATATCAGTGCGAACAATACCAGGCGTGATTTGAACAAGGCAAAGTTCGGAGGGACAAACATCAGCAACGGCGCCATGTATCTCGCCCCTATAATAGGCCCGCTGGACGACAGCAATCCCCTGTACGAAAACGGAGTACTGATAAATACTCCGTACGCATCAATCAAGTACGAAGAATTCTTCTCAGAATACTCATATAGCAACAATACGATAGGCATACATATAACACCGGTCAAAAATCTGATGCTCAAAAGCTGGAATTCCTATGCCCTCTCCGGATTTGACGAGTACCATTTCTGGCCCAGCTGGATGCCTAAGAAACAGAATGCGGAAGGGGCGGATGCAAGGCGCTATTCGATGACAAAACACCGTCTCGCCACCGAGAATACGCTTGTATGGAAACATACTTTCGGCACACATTATCATTTCGATGCTCTCGGGGGCTTTTCTGCCTCGGTAACCGACCAGCTTTCCCAGACCGTGCAGGCAAAGAGCATGCTGGACGACGAAGCAAAATGGAAAAACTTCGCAGCAATCGGCTCCAAAGAGAATTATACCATATCCTCTTCGTATTGGGATCAGCGCAAAATGTCGTTTTTCACCAGGGTCAATTTAGATTATGCAAAGAAGTACTACCTTACCCTGACGCTCCGGACCGACGGTTCTTCCAATTTTGCCGAGAATAACAAATGGGGCTTCTTCCCATCCGTCGCTGTCAAGTGGGATATTCGAAGAGAGCCTTTCCTGAAGAGCGTCCGGTGGCTGAACCAGCTTGCCCTGCGCGGGAGTTACGGCCGTACCGGGAACGATGCCATTGCATCCTACCGTTCGCTGCAGGCTTATGCGACCACTTCAAGCTATATTTTCGATGGGATAAAGGGCGTTGTGGTGTATCCTTCGCGTCTCGCCAATCCGGACCTGACCTGGGAAAAGACGGACCAACTCAATCTTGCTCTGGAAACATCATTTTTCAGCCAGCGTCTGAACCTTACCATTGAAGGATATTCCAGCAAAACCACTGATTTGCTGCTAAATGTGAGCCTGATGAATACTACTGGCTATTCATCCCGCCTTTCAAACCTCGGCATGACCAGCAACAAGGGCTTTGAACTCACTCTGGAATCCCGCAATTTTGAGTTGTCAAAATTCGGATGGACATCAGTCCTGACGCTTTCCCACAACAGGCAGCTGGTGGAGGATACGGGCCATTACGATTATGTACCTACAGTCACTTCCGCGGGAAACCTCAAGTATATGATGTACGGATATAAACAGGGTTATCCGCTGAATTCCCTATGGGGCTTCAAGTATGGGGGTGTGGTGCACAATCTGCAGGAATTTTACGACAATCAGCGGACCCATACCTATGTTTATCGCGAGATACTCACCGAAAACAATTGTCTGGGCCACTCCCGTTACATAGACCAGAACGGAGACGGTGTGCTGGATAACAACGATCTGGTGTACCTGGGAAATGCGGATCCGGTGATAGCAGGCGGTATCCAGAACAATTTCTATATAGGCAAGTTCAAACTCTCCGTATTCTTCAACTGCGCCCTCGGAGGCAAAATCTACAATTATTCCGAGTTGTATATGGCTGGAGGTCTTTATTCCAATCAGTACCGCTACATGCTGAATTCATGGCATCCGACGCGGAATCCGGATTCTGATATTCCGCGTGCCGGAGATACGGCCAATGTAATGCTCCCCAGTACATTCCAGGTTCACGATGCATCATGGGTGAGGCTTCAGGATCTCTCGCTTGAGTATAGTTTCGACCTGCGTAAAACAAAGATATTCAAGACCCTGAGCCTGGGAGTTTCTGGCAGGAATCTTTGGCTGTGGACACGCTACAACGGTTTCGATCCCGACGTGAGCGCGGAAGAGGACGGCCTGACTCTGCGCAGGGTGGACATGAACGCATATCCCGCAGCCCGCCGTGTAGTTTTCTCTCTAAACCTCAAAATGTAAAGATATGAAAAAGACCGGCAATATATTGTTAGCGGCAATTCTGGTCTGGGCCTCCTTCGGCTGCTCGCTCAAAGAAAACATGAGCGGCATGCCGGACAGGAGCAATTCCTACAACACACCGGCCCAGGCACAGGCTGTGGTGAATGCCTGCTATTGTTATACCAGCTTCATGACTACCAACTTTGGCCTTATGGTCGAGGCCTGCACGGATTTGTGGTACTGCTCTACCAGCACGGTGGATGCTTCTCTGAATATAAGCCCGACCAATCCGGGACAGGGCGTTACAATATGGCAAAGGTGCTACACCGGGATTATGACCTGCAATGAGGCAATAGAATGCATACTCAACCGATCCCCGTTGGCAGATGAAGTAAAATATCCACTTCAGGCCGAGGCGAGGGTCCTGAGGGCACTGTACTATTATTACCTTACCAATACCTTCAATGGTGTTCCCTTCTATTTAAATATGGTAGAGACCCGTGAAGACCAGGATCGGATTCAGAAACTGCCGCGTACGGCAGCGAATGAAATCAGAAGGGCTCTCTATGAAGACCTTCGCCTGAACGCCGTCCCATATTTTACCGAAGAAAACGGTCTGAAGGCGCGACCCTCCGAAATCACCGGGAACAGGGCAGGTTATGCACTGGCGCTCATGTTGATGGCGAAGTTCGCGATGTGGTACGGCGACTATGACCAGGCACTTACAGCGCTAAAACCGCTGGAAGCTCTCTACGGGACCCTGAGCGAGGAAAACTATCCTCTTTCGGATACTTACTGGACCACTAAGAATGTGCCGGAAAGCATCTTTGAAATCCAGCATGCGTGGAGTACTACGGGAGTTCAGTACAGCAGTTCTTACGGGCGCCTGACACTTCCCAATTATGACGGAGACGGTGTGTTCGACGGTGTGCCCATGCCGGAACTGGGGAAACGCATATCCACCTGGGCTAGCCTGAAGACCACAAATCATTTTATGAAGATGTCGGCAAACGCCACATCCTCTTCTATTTTCAGCAATGTCCCCCTGAAAACGGATGCGTTAACAGGCAAAATAACCATCGATCTGGACGCCATTGCATCCGGCACCGCCCAAGGAAGCAAACTTGATCGCAGAATTCTCTCGACAATCGGCCTCGGGCGTCTTGTTACCGGGGAAACGTTCAAGCAGGTGTCGGAAGGTAAGTATGGCTACGCAGGACCTAAGCTCTGGTGCAACAATATGACAGGTGCGTATGACTCCAACAACTATAAAATATTCCGCTATGCCGATGCCGTGCTTATGATGGCGGAATGTTATGCAATGAAAAATAACTGGTCCCTGGCTCTGAGCTATTTGAACCGTACCAGGCTCCGCGCCGGCCTCGATGCTCTTTACGGCGTCAATGACAGGCAGACTTTTATGGAGGAACTGATGAACGAACGGGCGCGCGAACTGGCCGGGGAACTTCACCGCAAGTACGACCTGGTCCGCTGGGGCGTGTGGTATGAGAAGACCCTTGCACACAATCCATATACTGCTCTTACACGGGATAATATGCGTGAGTATCACGAATACTACCCGATACCGGATTCTGAATGTGCCCTTTCCGGTTACATTCTCACAAATGATGCGTATAACAGCGACTAAAGGAATGAATAAATTATCAGCATATTTAGCATTGACATGTCTTCTTGTTTTCTGTTCTTGCCAGAAAACTTTCAAGGAAGACTATCAGCAACTCCGTCTGGATGCCACCGAGTACATGCTAACCGGGGATGGCGGTTCATTCGAACTGATGGTGTATTACTCGTCTTCCTGGAAGGCAACCCTGCGAAGCGAGGAAACCGACTGGGTGATCCTCAGCAGGACATCGGCAAGCGGACAATCTTATATGAGAGTAACCTGGGACTCTGCTGTGGACCATAGCCGCTCGGCTTTCATAGACATAGATGCCGGGAAGGGAGGGAGGCAGACCATAACCTTGATTCAAAATGCCATTTGATATGAAACGATTTATTCCATTGATCTTGGCAACCGGGCTTCTTTTGTCCTGCAGCGGGCGGGAAACATTCAGGCCTGAACCCAAACTGATTGCAGAATTCACGGCAACTGCGGAGCGTCTTGCCTGGGAAAACGGCGACAGGATACTTGTGAATGACGGAGTGAAGAGCCGTTTCTATACCGCTCTCGCCCCTGGCGAAACTGTGAGTTTCTCTTCCGAAGGGGCGTTGCTCTCTGAAGAAAAAACATATACTGCGGCGTATCCCGCTGCCACCTCTTCATTTGAGGGCGACAGTCTCAAGATAGCCCTTCCTTCTACATATGAATTATCTCCCGGTGAATATCCTCAGATCCCGGCTGTGGCCATCTGTGACGGTGCCGGCAGGCATTTCGTCTTCAGGAATGTCTGCGGTCTGCTGGGGTTCGATGTGGCAGGAGACGATGTTCTGACAGTGTCGGTGACCGGCATAGGCGGGCAGCCACTCTCCGGGCTCCTGTACCTCCCGGATGCTTCCGATCCGAATCCGGAAATACTTGCCGGCGCGGACAGTCTGGTGCTTTCGAGTAAATATTATCTGGAACCTGGGCACTATTATCTTCCTATGCTTTCCGGAGATTATCCGCACGGAATCCGCATCTCGATAATAAAGAGCGACGGCTCCAGGATAGAGAGGGACTACCCGTCGTTCTCCTTAGAGCGTTCAGCTTACAAAGATATAGAGTACATCGATTCCGGGAGGTTTATCTATTATAATATAGAAACACCGGACCAGTTTTTGGAGTTTCTCTCAGATGCTTCCCAATGTGAAAGCTATGTGACTGCGAGGCTCAAGGCCGACATAAACCTGGGCGGAGTGGAAGCGCAAGGCGCATCTTCCTGGAAGGGGACTTTTGACGGCGCCGGGCACGCACTTCTCAATTGGCATAGCCAGTCTCCGTTATTTGACAGCATTTCCACGGGAGGCTGCGTAAAGAACCTCACCGTAGGCAGCTCCTGCATGATGATTCCTGGAGGAAGGGACTCGCTGGCCTTTATTGCCAATCTGAACGAAGGAACGATAAGCAACTGTGTCAACGAAGCGCCTCTTGAGGCCGGAATAATTGAGGATAAATGCATTGTAGCACCATTTGCTGCGGTTTCCCGCGGAAATGTCTATTCCTGCACCAACCACGGAATGCTGAGCCTGACTGCTGATCAGGCATCTGACATCCGCCTTGGGGGCATCGTGGGTGAGAATGGAAAGAGCAATCTATCCGGTTGCGGGAACAAGGCGGCAATCAAGGTCTCCGGTATAATGTCCGGCAAAGCCTACATCGGAGGCATCGTGGGGCATTCGGGGGAAAGTACGTCTTCTTCAGAATTCGTACTGTCTTCCTGCACGAATTCCGGAACGCTTTCCGTTGCCCTTTCGGGAAATGAATTCCACGTTGCCGGCATAGCCGGTTGGACATCGATTCCGGTTTCCGGGAATGCCAGAAATACCGGCCGGTTGGAAATTACGGTAGGTGATGCCGCCACTGCGAATGTGGGCGGAATCATTGGCTCCGGCCTGTCGGAATATAGCACCATTTACAACGAAGGCGAAATAGTGATCGATTTAGCCGATAATATCGGCTGTATCCGCGTTGGAGGGGTGGCTGGCAATATGGCAGGCAGTTCGCTTCCGTATAATGTGGGAGGGCATCTTGTAACCGGGCAGAATTCCGGCACGATAAGCGTCAGAGGAGGCGAGTCTTCGGACAAAGAGAATTATATAGGAGGAGTGGTCGGCTATTGCGGAGTCAAGAATGTAAGCCAGTCCAATACCAGTTGGGCCACATGCAATACGAATCATGGTGACATCACTGTTTCCTGCCCCCTGCGGGTGATAGTGGGCGGTGTAATCGCACGAGAAACAGGTACGAGTATGGCGGCCGGCTCGGCGACGCTGACTAGTTGCAAAAACGACGGAAACATAGAAGTGAACAGCCCCGCAGCAAACAGCTACATAGGCGGAGTCGTGGGCTGGCACGGGCGTGGGCGCTTGGGCAATGCGAACGCTTTTGGCCAGGCGGCAAAGACTGCAGGCATCAGGGTGACTGGAGCAGGAGCAGATGTTTATGTGGGCGGTTATGCAGGGTGGATTTCCACCGACAACGGCAATAATTATCCTTCCTGCTGCGCCTATATCAGCGGATGTGGACTTTATGGCGTCATTGATGCTCTCGGTGCTACCGCGGCGGTAATCGCCGGATGTGTGAATACAAACGGCGCCTCAACCACCAACGGCATAATGCTCGGAAGTTCGGCAAGCGAGAGGCCGAAGATTTCCCGCGCTTTCGTCTTGAACGGTACAGTGATAGACGATGTCGCCTCGTCCGTCTTCAATGTGAATACATTTTTCGGAGAGATCAATCCCAGCACCATAACCGGCAGGACAAAGACAGACGGAACTTCCCTCAAAGGGATCTGGTACTTTTGCGTCTCGGGAGGAAGTGCGGAGTCGGATTATACGGCCGGATTGGTAAGTATATAAAAAGATTATGATAAAGATAATTACAGCGATATTTCCGTTCCTGCTTGCTGCAAACGCTTTAGCGCAGAACTGCGTCATTAAGATAGGCTCGTATAATGTCTGCGAATCGGATGCGCGGGCGCGTCAGGTTAAAAAAGGGAATTTTACCCCGCAGCGGTATTACCGCAACAGCGCGGATGCCCTCGCGGCGATGATTGCGGACCTGGACTGCGATATTATCGGTATGGTTGAGGTCTGTGACAGTATGTGGGTGCAGGCCGGAAGCGGCAATATCGACCTGCGCAAAAAGGTGGCGGAGCGGCGTGGTAACAAGGATTACGACTGGATTCTGTACCCCAACACATCGACCAGACAGATATCTTACGATTCGGCGATAGGCTACAAGAAGAGCCTTTTTAAGAAGTTGGGAAGCGGCATCTTTTGGATGACAGCGTTCAGCGACGAGGCCAAAACTGTCCCCGGGGCGCCGAAAGGCACCGTGCGCCCTGCTGTATGGGCGAAATTCAAGCATAAGCCCAGCGGTCAAGTATTTTTCTTCTACACCACCCATCTGGTACTGGGCTCCATGTACAAGGACGGCGGAAACGAGTATAATGCCGAGTGGTTCATGAAAGTTGCCCAGGAACGCTTCCCGGACAAATACCCGTCTTTTGTGGTGGGCGATTTCAATACTTCTACCGGAAAGGAGGCCTACAGAATCATGACCGGCGGCCGTTGGACCGATGTTTATGATCACCTTAAAGAAAAGGGAGGCGTGCTTTCCCGGGAAGATCTGGAATGGGGTACGATGGCGCAGGACAATGAAGCGTCCTGGCGGAAAGGCATCATAGACCATATCATGTTCTATAAGGCGGAACCCCTTTCGTATTACACGGACAGGCGTATGTATCCCACTGCCGACGGCAGCCTTCATTACCCTTCAGACCATTTTCCTATAGTAGCTGAATTCAAACTTCAATAATATATGAATCAATTTGACAAACAATTTTACAATCCCCCGGTAATGCATTGTTTCCGGGTGGATGAGAATGTGCCGCTGTGCCAGAGCAATGAACTTGAGGGCTACGGCGATGGAGTAACGATCAATTATGGGGAGGATGACTGACATGAAAAAGATTATGTTTTTTGCCGCGCTCATGTTCGCGGCCCTTTCCTGCTCCAAGGAGAGCAGGGACAATTCTCCCGTCGAGCCTGCGCTGGCTCCGAACCAGTTCAGTGCCGGCGCTCCTGCTTCGAAAGTGACTATCAATGATTCCTGGGCCCTCTTTTGGGAAGCCGGCGACGCGGTGAGCATCAACGACGGGTCCGCTACCACTGAATTCCATGCCACCACGGCCGGCGCTTCCACGATTCTGGAGGCCGAGGGTTTCGAAGCCGATGCATCCAAGACCTATGTCGCGGTGTATCCTGCCGCCGACGGCCTTACATTTGAAGGATCTTCAGTTACCCTTGCCGTTGCAGGCGACCGTACCGCGACGCCGGGAGTATATCCCGCAGCACCTGCTGTAGCTGTTACCGGCGGCGACGTGCGCAGTTTCGGCTTTGCCAATGTGTGCGGGCTGGTATCGTTCTGCATTACCGAAAGTAACGTCACCAGCGTTGTCCTTTTCGGCGGCAACGAAGAGAATCTGGCCGGAACGGTTTCCGTAAACTGCAGCACCGGCGCTGTCTCTTCCATATCCTCCGGGGAGAAATCCATTTTGCTGACTCCTGCTTCGGGGGCTGCCTTCACAACCGGCCGTTACTATGTGGCCGTGCTTCCACAGAACTTTGCTTCAGGAATGAGCATAAGCCTCTATAAGACCGACGGCACCCGGGTAAGGCGCAATACAGGAGCTTTCAATCTGGTCCGCTCCACCCATGTGGACTTGGAAAATGTGGATGAAAATCGCAGTTGGAAGACGGAATACAGCATCAAGAATGCAGATGAGCTGCAGGCTTTCCTTGCCGTGGCTGATCAACTGCCTGCGGAGGCGAACGTATCGCTTGCGAACGACATCGACCTGAGCGGGGTGACACTTATCCCGGCATCTTCCTTTGCCGGCACTTTCGACGGAGCAGGTCACAGCCTCATAAACTGGACTACGAGGCGTCCCCTCATTAAGTGCCTTGAGGCAGGAGCCGTTCTCAAAGACCTTGAGATTGCCGCCTCTTGCGAGTACCGGCTCAATGAAGAGAGCTATGCGGCAGCCTCGGGAACCTATACCCAGGGATACCTCGTCGGCAAGAACAAGGGAACGGTTTCCGGATGCGTGAACCGGGCTTCGCTTTCCACCACATCTACTGCCCCGGCAGTGCAGGTTGTCCGCTTCCTGGGCCTTATGGCCGGTGAGAATGTGGGAACCATAAGCAACTGTAAGAATTACGGTAATGTGAACCTTAGCGTCAATTCAAGCGTAAATTATGCACATCATGTAATTGGTGGCGTCTGCGGGAAAAACGACCTCAACAGCGATGTGGACCCTGCTTTCGTTTCGGTCATTTCTTCTTGCGAGAACCATGGAAAGATAGCTGTTACTGTGGGAACCAACAGCGGTGCGCGTGTCTATGTCGGTGGTATCCTGGGCCGCAGCCAGATTGCAGCACCCGGAAGTGAAACGGTCCGCGGAAGCCTGTCTTCCTGCAAAAACTATGGTGCAGTGTCGCTCTCTGCAGCCGACGGAGCAGCAGCCTCGGCATCCTGCGTCGGCGGAATCGCAGGCTATCTCGAAGGCTCAATGACAGATTGCCATAACTACAGCACCGAAACTGCCAATGGCAGCGGTGTCATTTCCTTCGTGGCCAACCAGGATGCTTCCGAAAGCGTCGAGCAGCAGCGTGTCCTGATAGGAGGCGTTGCAGGAGGACTGACTTACGGGGCGTCCGATTGTGTGAACGATGCTGCTGTAAACGTATCGGGATGCTTCAGGAACGGGTCCGATCTCACCAATGCCGTTGGCGGTGCCGTGCGGTACACATGCGCGGGAGGCGTGTTTGGCTCGGTGGGAAACAATGCTGTAAACGCCACGGTCCTTCTCGACAATTGCGACAACAACGGTCTCGTTACGGTTACGTCTCTGATGGCTTCGGCGCAGTCATATCTGGTATATACAGGAGGAGTTGCGGGCTATACCAGCATTCCTGCCGAAGGCTGTGATAACGCTGCAGCAGTCCGCCTCAAGAGCCATAGCCAGACTTCTTATCTTGGAGGTGTTTTCGGCTTCTCGCTCGCTTCTATTACCAACTGCGACAATTCTGCCGACGTGGATTTCGATTACGACCTCACTACAGCCAACGGAAAACAGTCGCAGTTCGCGCTCGTGGCAGGTATCGTGGGAGCTACCAGCGGCAACCTGGATATAAGCCAGTGCGACAATACCGGCAGTCATGTAAAGATGCAGAAGGGACATCATGACGCTACCGGCTCTTATCTTGCCGGTATAGTAGGGGATACCAAAGCCGATGTTGCCAATAATTCAGTAAATGTCATTTCCTGCACCAACAGCGCCGATATCCTTTACGACTATGAAGAAGCAACTGCATCGGCACGTCTTCGCGTGGGAGGAATTGCCGGACAGATTGGAGGAAGGCTCGATAGCTGCACTAACAGCGGGGATATAAACATCTCCAATAACAGGGATTATAATATGGTAGGAGGACTGGCCGCTTATATGAACTTCGGCTCCAACCATCCTTCGACTATCGATGTCGTTAAAACCTGCACGCAGAACGGAAACATTACTTTCAGCTCTTCCGCCGGTCGGACGAATACTTACGTCGGAGGTTTCATTGCCAGGTATGATGCCTATAAATCGGGCTCGCCCTCTGATTATAAAGACAGGGCGCCGCACTTTTCGGGCAATATCACTTCGGTGATATCAGCCTCTATGGCGAAAGGTGGAACAGGCTTCCTACTGGGTTTCCTGAATAAAGTCGCCCAGGCGAACTTTGGAGATGCCACGAATAAACTTTACGTTCATTCAGGCACCTCGGTGAATGGTACTGCTATCACTGCCGACAATGTCCAGACCAGAGACCTTGCTGCTTCCAAGCGGAATATTTATTCGAACGGCGCCGAAGTTACAGATCAAACTACAATTGACAATAAGATGTATAACAGCAACTGTGTGTATGTCGAACAATAGTTCCCCGGCAACAAAAGTACTGTATGTTTTATTGATAATCGCATCCTGCACGAAGAGCACCCCGGAGAGCGCAGGGGTGACCCCTTCGGGCAGCGATGCCGTCACGCTGAAAGTTGGCAGCTACAACCTCTGGACATCGGACAGTCGGAAGAAGTATCTGACCCAGTATCCTGAGGTGAGCCGCCAGCGGTACTGGAAGCCTTCTTCCGGGGCGATGCTCGCCATGGTGAAAGACATGGACTGCGATGTTTTCGCTTTCCAGGAGATATGCGACAGCATCTATGGCAAAAAAGGTAATGCCAGTTCGCTGAAGAACCTGCTGGAAAGGGATTCCAAGGGTTATGTGTGGGCAATCTGGTCCAATGTGGACGGTGCCCGCGTGAGCGCGTCGGAGGGAAAACTCAGCTATTCACCGGGAATATGCTACAAGAGTGCGGTGCTCACTTTGCTCGAAGGGGGCGTTTTCTGGCTGGGAGGGAATCCCGATGCGCCGGAGTTTGTGCGCACGGCAGATTTCTATCCCGAATACGGCGACCCCAAGCGGGCCTGCGTCTGGGCAAGATTCAGGCATAATGCCTCCGGGAAGATATTTTATCTGCTCTCCGCGCATCTGGACACACAATCCTTTGGCGGGGTGTACTATCCGGTGGTGAACAAGGAAAACTGCAAGAATCTGATGACTCATGCGGACAAGGTGATTGTGCCCACCGGCATTCCGTCCATAATAGCCGGAGACATGAACGCTTCACCATCGAATGACGGCTATAAATTATATCT
This sequence comes from Bacteroidales bacterium UBA2861, assembly GCA_002350615.1. GTDB lineage: Bacteria > Bacteroidota > Bacteroidia > Bacteroidales > UBA932 > Cryptobacteroides. Next base: position 42,181 of record DEFD01000001.1, read on the forward strand.
GAACAAAAACTCGGGGCGTCTGCATAAATGGTTCGATGTCTGCAATTATGCTTCGGCATCCGGACTTCTCGGGCCCGGAGCCACAGAATCGCAGGTTACCATAAATTCTTATAAGGAAACCATGGGCTCATCGCGCATCGACCATGTTTTCGTGGATGGCTTCACGCCTCTGTCCTACGACATCATCCGTGACAGATATCCCACCGCCGACGGTTCCCTGCACTGGCCATCGGACCATTTCCCGGTTGTGGTGACGCTTGCTCTGGACTGATTTGGCGGATAATTGATTATTTTTGCATAAAACAGTCCCTTATGAGAATAGTGCGACTTCTCCCTGTCCTTTTATCCGCCGTTCTGGTCCTGTCCTGCGGCCGGCGTCAGCAGTATCCGCAGCAGCCGACCGTGGTTTTTGGCGGCGAAATGCATAATTCAAATGCCTCCACGCCCCAATCGATTGAATCATCCCTGGATATTGCCGTGAGCCTGGGCTTCGATGCTGTGCTCGCCCCGGTCTATTGGGAGTTGATGGAGCCGGAGCAGGGGCGCTTCGATTTCACGCTGGTGGACCATCTGCTTTCGGCGGCGGGCGAACGTGGCCTCAAACTGGGGCTGCTATGGTTCGGAACCTGGAAAAACGGAGAGTCTTCTTACCCTCCGCTTTGGGTGAAAGGTAACACCCAAAAATATTTCCGTGCCCTGGATGCGGATGGTAATCCCACCACGACCATATCTCCCTTCTGCACAGCTGCCCTCGAAGCCGATGCGGCGGCCTTTTCGGCCCTTATGTCGCATCTCGCGAAGGCCGACCGCGACAGGGTGGTGATCAACGTCCAGGTCGAAAACGAGGTAGGCGCTTTCCTTGAAAGGGACTTCTCTCCCGCCGCGCTCGAGGCCTGGGAACAAGGCGGATGGCCGGCAGATACCTCATTCCTTGCGCCCCAGCGCTTTATGGCCGAGGCTTTTGCAAAATATGTAGATGCCGTTGCGGCGGCAGGGAAGGCGGAGTATGATATCCCGATGTTCACCAATGCCTGGCTGATGGGCGAAAAGGCCCGCTACGGCAGTTATCCCAACGGCGGTCCGCGCGAGGCGGTGCTCGATGTGTGGAAGCGCTGTGCCCCGCACCTTGACAGGCTTTCCCCCGACATCTACGCGAAGGACTTTGCACATTTCTGCGCCGTTTACGGCGGGGATCAGCCCCTGTTCATTCCGGAAACCAAGCGAGAGCCCGGGCGGCTGTGGTATGCCCTCGGCGAAGCGGCCGCGAGCGGAGTCTTCTCATTCGGATACGAAGAGAGTTACGACGATCCCCTCTATGTTTACGAGTGCAGAACCATCGCGGAGATGATTCCTCTCCTGCGGCAGAGGCTTCCTTCCCGCGGGTTCTGGCGCAATCCTGCAATGGATGCCAAGGATGCGGAGCTGTCCCTGCCACTCGGGGGAGTGGATTTCAAGGTCCATTATATCGGCGGAGAGCCCAATGCCTACGGCGTGATCGTGCAGACCGGGGAAGATGAGTTTACGGTGGCAGGCGTCGGGGCCTGGATCGACTTCGGCGAGAACGTCAAGATGGCTTATTGCGAAGAAATCCGCGGCGGAGGCGTCTGGCAGGTGCTCAACGGCGATGAGACTGCCCACCACAATATGCTCTACCTGCGCGGCCGTCTTTATCTGGAACCGGCAGTTATGCCGGGGGACGAAGGCGTCGAGGTTCCTGCACCGATGTACGGGCTTTCGTATCAGCGCCGCTTCCTCAAATCTTCCCACCTCCGCTTCAAGACTTCCGGAATCTACCGGATCAAACTTTACAGTCAGGAATAATGAAAGTCCTTCCAATCATAGCAGTCGCGGCGATCTGCGCCTGCACGCCGCTCAAACCGGATTTCAAAGTGTTTACCCTGCCGGAAGGGGGGAGTGAGTCGGCCTGCGAGGCCCTCGACTGCCGCGTTTCGCAATCGCGGGACGGAGGAGAGTGGACAATAAAAGTGAGCGCCCGCAACGACGGCTCCGACACCGCTGTATTTAAACTGGCGCTTGAGGCGGAACCGCATATCAAGGCGGACAGCTGGCTGATTCCCGGCATCATCTACGACGGCAATCATTATGGGCAGAATATGCCGCAGGGCTGGGAACTGGACTGCGAGCCCTGGGTTTTCTCCTACGACCGGGGGAGCATCCCTTCATGCACCATATCCGAAAATGCTTCCCGCGTTTTCGCCCTTTTCGCTTCCGATGCAGATACGGCCTCCTATGTGAGTTCCTGCTCCATGGAAAAGCTCCCCGACGGCTCTTTCCGGCATCTGATATACTGGCCGGTGACCGAAGCGCCTCTCACATATTCGGGCAAGCAGAAGTTCACAGAACGTTACGATACTTATCTTACGCTTGCCCCGGGCGAGAGATTCGAGGCGAGTGCTATTGCCTGCACCGGGAAGCCCCGCTGGCCGGGATACGGATTTGCCGAGGTGTTCCCCGTGGCCTGGAAACGCCTGCGGCACGAGGTTCCCGCGCAGCGGAGCCTGCAGGAGGTAATGCGCCTGGACAAGGCATTCCAGGACTGGAGCCGCCGCAAGGACGAAAACGGCTTCTGGTACGGCGGAATCGTGGACGACCAGGTTTTCTGTGCCGGCTACTACAAGTCCGGTAAATCTCCCGACGGCTATACCCTTGAAGATTACGACGCCCATCCCGAACTCAATCGCTGGGCCACCGATGAAATAGCTGATTCCAAGTTGCTTGGACCGGGAGAGATTCTTTACGGCCACGGCCGCGACCTGGGTTTTGCAGCGCAGTCGTACCAGATGGCCCGCCTTTCGATGGAATACGGATTCAGGAACGGGAGCCCGGACGATGTGGATTTCGGCCTCAAGGTGCTCCGCAGCTGGATTGCGAACCGCCGCGGTGCTTCCGGCCTTTTCCATGGCTATAAGCCAGGCCAGCACAGGACCACGAACGCCTCTCGCACCGGCTGGGCTATCAGCGAACTTTCGCGGGTGTCCATCCTTATGCGTGAACACGGCCTTGACCCTTCCGAATTCGAGAGAGTTGCCGCCGAGCTGGCCGGGGTGGTGCTGCGCAATATGCGCGAGGACGGCAATCTGGGCAGCGTCTGGAATCTGGAAACCGGCGAAGTGGAATCCTGGGGCGGCGACGGAGGAGGCTATGTGCTCCTGGGCCTCGTGCGTTGGTGGCAGCTCACGCAGGATGATTCCCTGCTGCCTGTTTTCGACAGGATCTTCGACTATTATTATAATAAGGATATAGACTTTTTCCGCTGCTCGGGCGGTGCGATGGATTGCGTGAGCGTGGACCGCGAAGGCATCCATCCCTTCCTCACGGCGGCAATGATCCTGTATCGGGAAACCGGCTCCGACAAGTATCTCGAGCGCGCACTCAAGGCTGGATGGTATTTTCTTTCCTGGCTCTACATCCAGAACCCGTTATATGCTCCCGGAACTGACCTCTATGATCTCGGTTGGAAGCCAGCCGGAGCCACGATCGTAGGAGCAGAGCATCCTGCGCTGGATGAATATGCCTGCGTGCTGATTCCGGATTTCTTCGGCCTTTCCAAGGCGACGGGAGATCCTCTCTGGAAGGATGTCGCCGCCCTTGTCTGGCGCAATTCTACCCAGGGCTTCGCCGATGAGGACCACCGCATCTGGCACGGTCTGGAACGCCCGGTCGGGTCCAAGAATGAGGCGATATTTCCTTCCCGCTGGAGCAAATACCGGCTCGGAGAGAAGGCGCGCGGCAGCATCAACGACCATCTCACCGCCTGGGGCGGAACTTATCGTCTCGCCTCGATATACGATCTTTCTGAAGGGGAACTCGCCTGGCTTGATGCGGTTACCAAGCCTTAGGAGCTCACTGCACCCTTTCGATTTTCAGCTGCTGGATGCGGTAGCTGTCGCCTTTGGAACTTACGAAAATCGTGACCAGGAAGGTCTCGCCTCCCGCGTTGAGGTTGCCGAGCGCGTATTTCATATTGGCGCGGCCGTCTTTATCAGGAAGCGGCAGTTATGCCGGGGGACGAATTCGTCGAGGTCCCTGCTCCGATGTACGGGCTTTCGTATCAGCGCCGCTTCCTCAAATCTTCCCACGTCCGCTTCAAGACTTCCGGAATCTACCGGATCAAACTTTACAGAGAGGAGGCCTAGTAGTATGGCAATACTCGTTACAGGATCTGCAGGGTTCATTGGCTTCCACCTTGCCATGTAGTTGTTGGACAGTACGGCTAAACACCTGCCCGGTTTTTCGCCCTGCACTATTTTTGGTGCGATTTTTACAAAAAACTGCACTACTTTTAGTGCAAAGTATTATATTTGCAAAAAAATAAGCTCGTATGGAACAGCTATACAATACCTTCCGCCTCAAACTCTCCCTGACCCCGATGGACTATATCAGGGAATTTCATGACAAAATCAATTGGTCCAACCGTCTCATCTGCATCATGGGGCAGAAAGGTGTCGGCAAATCCACCATGCTCCTCCAGCATATCAAAAAGTTCGACAACCTGGAGGAAACCCTCTATGTCACTGCTGACAACATCTATTTCTCTGGCCACACCCTTTATGATTTGGCGCAGTCTTTTTTCAAGGCTGGAGGGAAGCGCCTTTACATTGACGAAATCCATAAATACAAGCCCTGGTCAACGGAAATCAAGAACATATACGACGATATACCGCTTCTTCAAGTAATCTATTCCGGCAGTTCGCTCCTTGCCCTCCAGAAAGGGAACAAGGCCGACCTC
>DEFD01000030.1:0-2162 GCA_002350615.1 Bacteroidales bacterium UBA2861
TCTATTATATCATCAGCAACCGCAGCGAACTTCGACAGGTCAGCCTCATGAAGAGGATGATACATAGCCACAACCTCGCTGATACCCAATCCTTTGCGGTGCATATAGGCAAAACTGCGACGGGTAAGCCAATGGTAGTAAGCCAACGCCCAACCGGACCAATATTCAGGGCCAACGGAATAGGTGCCATCGTTCTCTTTCAGAACGGTTCCGCCGGCAGATTCTACCACAGTGTCGGCCAACTCGGCACCGGACATACCCACCAGATAGCGGGGATTGCCGGCTGCAAACTGACGAGCAACTTTGCTCGCCAGGAATTTCTGATAGAATTCCTCAATGGAGTAGCCATACTTTCGTACACCGCAATCCATCATCACAGCAAGGTTGCGCATGGCGCCGTTAAGGTATGTCTTTTTATATGCTCTGGCCATTTTTCCAATTGTTTCTGATAATGTCTAACACGTAGATTTCGTCTTCTGCTACGGGTTTGGAGGCAATCTGGCGATACTTGGCACGAGCCTCCTCGTCGCGAGTTTTGTACTTGGCAAAATACTCCAGCCGGGGGGCCTTGATAGCTTCCACAAAGGAGAGTGCCTCGAAAGCCTTCTTCGACTTTAACACGACCTGCTCGCCCAGCTTGCCCAACCGCATAGCCTCCGACAGGTCGGACAACGAAAGTGTCCCGTTTACAAAATCACCTGCATAGGAGAAATAGGAGTCATTGGCACGGTAGCCAATGATAACGTCGTACTTCTTATAGTCCACCATAAAGTTCTCTAGCAGATAGGTCTTTGCCCGCTGCGGCAGACCATCGGCCACATTGAATTTGCGGTTTTCAAGGAGAATGGTCAGCCAATTCAGAATGGTGTATTCAGGTGCGTTGAGGTTCAGAACAGTTAGTCCGTTGCAGTCAAGTGTATAGTGATTGGCGTATCCATCATTGTCGGCCGAGCAAGCCCACTCCTTGGCCAGCTCCGCATGCTCGGTGCAATAGAAGCCACGACCGTAGTCGTTGTAAGGCTTACCTTCACCGAACACCGGCTGCTCGATGATGTGATCAGAACCATGATAGATATCAATCTTCATGTCCGCCATCTGCGCATCGTGGTCTTTATCTGAAAGTTGTATCATGAAATCAACTTCTTCGCATCGCTCAAAAATTCCCCGGAAAAATTACTGCTCCACCCAGATCAGTTTGCTCACATCGTAGCCGCGACGAGTGGCTTCGGCGAGGATGCTTACACGGGCATCGTCGGTCAACTGGGGTGTGCGGGAGAGGATCCAAAGGTATTTTTCACTGCTGCCGCCCACCAGAACCCACTGATAGTCGGAGTCCAGCAACATGATGCGGTAGTCTCCGTAGAAAGGGCCGAAGAAGGAAACGCGCAAGATACGGGCGTTTTCCGTCCGTTTGGCTTTGCCTTTGGACTCTTTGGGTTTTCCATTCTTGATGCCGGTGTTAACTACCTGAACCATACCGTCTTCGCGGAGGGTGTAGTTGGCTTTGCAGAAAGAGATGCCGCGCTCGAAGGAATGGTCGAAGCGGGCAATTTCATACCAGTCGCCCAGGTATTTTTCGAGTTGAAGGTCTCCGGAAACGGAATTATCTACTGTAGGTTGCGCGGTGCAGCCGAAAACGGCGAGAAGGCTCATGGCCAGGGTAATAAAAGTGTATTTCATATCAACTAATCTCTCTTGAAAATATCCCTTGTGTACACCTTGTCCTGCACATCATCCAACACGGCATCATACCGATTGGCGATAATGGCATCGCTCTGGGCCTTGAAGGCGGCAAGATCGTTCACAACACGCGAACCAAAGAAGGTGGTGCCATCCTCCAGCGTAGGCTCGAAGATAATCACCTTCGCACCTTTGGCTTTGATGCGCTTCATGATGCCCTGGATGGCGCTTTGGCGGAAATTATCGGAATTGGACTTCATCGTCAGGCGGAAAACCCCCACGGTAACGTCTTTTTCCTTGGCCGTGTCGTAGGCGCTGTTGGCGCTATAGTATCCCGCCTTGGTAAGCACCTGGTCTGCAATGTAATCTTTGCGCGTCCGGTTGCTGTCCACGATGGCCTTGATGAGGTTCTCCGGCACATCGTTGAAGTTGGCCAGGAGCTGCTTGGTGTCTTTCGGAAGGCAGTAGCCGCCATAACCGAA
>DEFD01000030.1:2432-4619 GCA_002350615.1 Bacteroidales bacterium UBA2861
GCATCTTCCGCATCGTCGAATCCAACAATGATTCGCGACGGGTAAAGGTTATCATACAGTGCCTTGCTCTCCCGAAGGAACTCCGGCGCAAAAATAATCTTGGGCACTACCACCTTGAAGGTACCGTCGGCCAGGCGCTCCCGATAGCTGAACTTCTCCCGCACATTGCGCGTGTAGCCCACCGGAACGGTGGATTTAATGACCATCACGGCATCCGGATTCACTTGAAGCACCAGGTCAATTACTTCTTCTACGTGGCTGGTATCGAAGAAGTTCTTTTTGGGGTCATAATTCGTCGGCGCAGCAATGACCACAAAGTCTGCATCTTTGTAGGCCGCTTTGCCATCCAGGGTTGCAACCAGGTTCAGTGCAATCGGCTGTCCATCAGCGTCCTTCCCGGCCAGATACTTCTCTATGTATTCGTCCTGGATGGGCGAAATCTTCTTGTTTATCTTCTCGACCTTCTCCGGGACCACATCCACCGCCACCACCTCGTTCCGCTGTGCCAACAAGGTCGCAATGCTCAATCCTACATATCCCGTTCCGGCTACTGCAATTTTCATATTGTTCATTCGTTTCGTCTATTTCGTGTACCTCTCTTCTATTACACCCCAATCCACAATCTTCCACAATTCGTGCAGGTGCGCGGCACGTCGGTTCTGGTAATCCAGGTAGTAGGCGTGCTCCCAGACATCGAAGGTGAGGAGGGGCTTGAGCCCGTGGGCGACGGGGTTGTCGGCACCAGCGTATTGGGCGATGGACAACTCCCCTGCGGCATCGGCCTGGAGCCAGGCCCAACCGCTGCCGAAAAGGCCGACGCCTTTGGCTTCGAACGCGGCCTGGAAGGCTTCCAGACTCCCCCACTGCTTTTCAATCTGCGCGGCCAGGGATCCCGCCGGGACGCTGCCACCGGGAGCGAACTGCAAGAAGTACAGCTCATGGTTGAGAATCTGGCCGGCGTTGTTGAAAACGGCAGGGACCTTCTCGGCTCCGGCTTTGGCACCGCTCGAAAGGACAATGATCTCTTCGAGGCTTTTGCCTTCAAACGCCGTTCCGGCAATCAGTTTGTTCAAATTGTCCACATAGGCCTGCAGATGCTTTCCGTGATGGAAGGAAAGCGTCTGGTCGCTGATGACAGGGGCGAGGGACTTGTAGGGAAGGTCAATCAGGGTAAACATAGGGCTGCATCTTTATTTCACCGGCACTTTCATCACCACTTTCTTCACGGGAGCGGGCTGGCCGTCGACGGCCAGGCAGGGCTCGTGGGCATCGTCCGGGAAGACCACGAGGAAGTAGCCTTCGCCGATGACCAGGTCGGCTCCGGGGCAGTCGGTGTAGCGGGCGGCGTCCTTGGCGGCATCGTACGGGATGCTTTCCACCACCTGCTCCAGCGGCTTGCATCGGACGACCTCCCGGCCGGACACGACGTACTGCACATCGGCATACTGGCGATGCGCTTCGTATCCTTTTTCGTTGACGAGCCGTGTTTCATACGCGCTGACGACCGCTTTCACGCCGTGTTCCAGGAGCGTGGTTCCGTTTTCCGCGTCGGCCGATACCGCTGCGATGTAGTCCAGCGCCACATCGAGCGCCGGGGCCAGGCCTTTGTAGAGGCCGATATTTTTGATGTGATCGTAAATCATTTGCTTGTGTAATAATCTTTGTACCATTCCGCGAATTTCCGGAGGCCCTCCCGCAGGGTGATCTTGGGGGTGAACCCGAAGTCGCGCTCCAGGGCGGTGGCGTCGGCGTAGGTCGTGGGGACGTCGCCGGGCTGCATCGGAACGAGTTCCTTGTGGGCCTCGAAGTCGTAGTCCTGCGGCAGCACGCCGGCCCGGACCAGTTCCTCCTGCAGGATGGTCACGAAGTCCAGCAGGTTTTCGGGCTGACCGCCGCCGATGTTGTACACGGCGTAGGGCGGCACGGGCAGGCCGTCCTCCCCTTTCTTGCGGGCGGGGGCCTTCCGCATCACCCGATAGACGCCTTCTACGATATCGTCCACGTAGGTGAAGTCGCGGCGGCAGTTGCCGTAGTTGAAGATCTGGATAGTCTTTCCCTGGCGGAGCTTGTTGGTGAAGCCAAAGTATGCCATATCCGGCCGCCCGGCGGGTCCGTACACCGTGAAGAAGCGCAGGCCCGTGGAGGGAATGTCGTACAACTTGCTGTAGCAGTGCGCCATAAGCTCGT
>DEFD01000016.1 GCA_002350615.1 Bacteroidales bacterium UBA2861
GCAAGATTTTATGTACATTTGTGATGTATGAGTAAGAGAGGAAACAAACAAAACAGAAGTTCCGCAAGAGGCCGGAAAGGTTCCGGCAGGCAGCACAAGAGAGTCTTTACCGTGCTGGAAGGCAAGGTTCAGATGACCCGTGATGGGTTCATCTTCGTAATACCGGACGACGGAAGCGAAGACGTCTTCGTAAAAGAATCCCGCACCCGAAATGCCCTGGACGGCGACAAAGTCAAGGTGACTGTGACCAAGGACACTACCTCAGAGGCCAGGTCACGGGCCGGACAGAAGGGCCCCGGGCGCAGGCGCGAAGGCGAGGTGACAGAGATCCTGCAGCGAAGCGGGAAGCAGTTCGTGGGCATTTACCACACCGTTGGAGCCCAGGCCTGGGTGCTGATGCAGAGCAGGAACATGCCCTACGATATAGAGGTGGATGCTGAAGCCGCCGCGGCAGCAGGCGCGAAGCGCGGAATGAAGGTGTCGGTCGTAGTGGACAGCTGGGCGAGGCGTGAGCCAAGCCCCCACGGACATATAGTGGACGTACTCGGCATGCCCGGGGACAACAATACGGAGATGCATGCCATCCTCGCCGAATACAATCTCCCCTACCGCTTCGAAAAGGAGGTGGAAGATGCGGCTGACGCCATTTCGGACAAGATTACAAAGGCCGATCTGAAAGGCCGCAAGGACTTCAGGAAGACCCTTACCTTCACCATAGACCCCGCCGATGCCAAGGACTTCGACGACGCCCTCTCCTTCCTCAAGCTCGGGAACGGCAACTATGAAGTCGGCGTGCACATAGCGGATGTTTCCTATTATGTGAAACCGGGCACCGCCGTGGACAAGGAGGCCCGCGAGCGCGGAACCAGCGTCTATCTTGTGGACCGCACCGTGCCGATGCTCCCGGAAAAGCTCTGCAACAAACTATGTTCGCTCCGCCCGCACGAAGACAAACTCACTTTCAGCGTGGTATGCGAAATCAGCCCGAAGGGCGATATAAAGAGCCGCTGGATAGGGCGCACCGTCATCAACTCCGACTTCCGGCTGGATTACGACCAGGCGCAGGGCATAATTGAGAATGCGGCGCCGGCGGAAGGTTCGCCCTCTGAAGACCTCTGCGAAGCCATCCGGATCCTGAACGGGCTGGCGACCAAATTCAAGGCCAGGAGGGAGCGGCTCGGAGCCATAAACTTCGACCGTCCTGAAATGAAAGTCATAGTGGATGAGCAGGGCCGTCCCATAGATGTCTGCGAAAAAGTAAGCAAGGAAGCCAACTGGCTGATAGAGGAATTNNTTCATGCTGCTGGCGAACCGCACAGTTGCGGAATTCGTGGCGACGGACGGAAAGATGAACGGGGTGAAGGCGAAGAACGCCAAGACTTTCGTTTACCGTATTCACGACGAACCGAATACCGAAAAGCTTGAAGGCCTGCGGGATTTTGCCGGAGGCTTCGGCTACAAGATGGAAGGCGAACTCAGCGGACGCGCCGCAGCCAAACAGCTGAACACCCTTCTCAAGCAGGCCAAAGGCACCCCGGAGGCCGCAGCCTTCGAAGACATCGCCCTGCGGAGCATGGCAAAAGCCAAGTACAGCACCGACAATATCGGCCATTACGGCCTCGCCTTCGACTTCTACACCCATTTCACCTCTCCTATCCGCCGCTACCCGGACACCATGGTCCACCGCTTGCTAACGCAGTATCTTGCCGGAGGAGAAAGTGCCAACAAAGCATACTACGAAGGAGAATGCCAGCATGCATCCGAACGCGAACTCGTGGCCGCCGACGCCGAGCGCAGCAGCGTGAAATACAAGCTTGCCGAATATATGCAGAGCCGCATCGGGCAGGAATTCGACGGCCACATCTCCGGGATCACCGAATGGGGAATGTACGTTGAAATCGAGCCCACGCATGTGGAAGGCATGGTGCCCCTGCGTGAAATCCGCAGCGACTTTTTCGAATTCGACGAAGCCCGCTACCGCCTTGTAGGCAAACGCAGCCGCAAAGTCTATCGCCTCGGGGATCCGGTGCGCATCCGCGTCAAGGACGCCAACACTGAGCAAAGACTGATAGATTTCGAGCTTGTCTGACAATCAGAAGCTATAGCCCAGTCCTATAAGCAGGCTGCCGGCGAGAGTTTCCGAAGCAAGGAGATATGCGGCATTGAGCTGAACGCCGAAGTATTTCACTCCGAGACCCGCCGAAGCGTACGAAGGGATTCCCAGGTCTTTCGAGCCATAGTGATACCCGGCCCTGGCGGAAACGATGTCTTTCCAGCAATACTCCGCTCCAAGCGAAGCCGAGAAGGCACCTTCGAAGAGATACCCCAGTTCGGCTCCGGCCCTGAGGCCTTCGATGATGTCGTAAGATGCACCGGCACGGACAAGGGTCGGCTGTTTATAATCCCCGCCTCCATAGTTCACTTTCCCGCCGATGTTGCAAAGCGCGATGGATGCACGCAGTTTTTCCTTCGCATAAGCGGCGCTGATATCCAGGCCGAAAACAGAGGCCTTGGCATCCTTGGCAAGGGAGGAAGATGCCATGCGAAGTGTCAGAGCGGCAGATATTCCGGGCAGGATACGGTAGCCGGCGCCAAGCGCCACAGCCGATTCCTTAGGAGTGAACTTCGAGTCGATCTGGCTTACGGAACCCGAATTGTTCACCACTTCATACGAATCGTACTTGAACGATTTCCAGTCCAACGCCACAAAGAGCTTCTCCGTAATCTTATACGAAGCTGCGGCCGCAAGGATCTTTTCCCCGGCATTCTTCGGCTGCCAGCTGCCATAAGACAGTCCGGCTCCCAATTTCTGCGAAGAAAAGGACTCGAGCGCAGCATAGTTCTGAAGCGGACGGAGATCGGAACCGAGGATCGATGCACCTCCGGCTGCTGTCGCCACAGGGTCGGAATTAACAAGCAGCGAAGGCAGTGCCTGGGCGGATGCCAGAGAGCAAACGCATATCAATATGGATGTATATATAATCTTCTTCATGCTTTCAGAGTTTTACTATGTTATACTTCTCTTCCTTCCCGCCCTTTTGAAGTTTGACCGTATATACTCCCGGGCTGGCTTTCTTCATATCGATGGAAGCAGGGTCAAAAGGCGTAATCTCTACGGTTTTATCATAGAACAGAGCTCCGGTCGGTGATATGATCCTTACCCGGTAATTGGCATCGCCGCTGCTGCGCAGATACAGTTTATCCTTCACGGGGTTCGGATAGATATCCACTTCCTTGCTGCCATCCCTTACCATCAGCTTGAAACTCTGCTCCACCGAGACCTTGCGGACATCGGTTCCCTTGACCGTTATCTGCACGATGCCATAACTCATAGGGGTGATGTAGAATTTACCGGAGGCATGGGTCATGTTGCAAATGGCAGGATTGCTGATAGTCATACTGTAAGCGAGGTCCTCTCCATCGTCATCGGCGAAGTAGTCCTTAGCGTTCAGGACCAGCGACTGCGCGGTCTTGGAAGAAAACACAACGTCCTCCAATGCTTTCTTGACATAAGGCGCGTGATTCGGGAGGATGGTATAATTGACATACACCGAATCCTGCAGCCCATAATAATCGGTGACCACCAGGGTGTCACGATAAGTGCCGGATTCCGCATCTGCACCTTTCACCACTACTTTGGGTTTTTCCCGCACGAGGGTGTCGAGCGTCGTTCCCGATGAGCCAGGTTTCAGGACTATCTTGTAATAATGGCCGTCAGGCTCGATTATCTCATAATCCGCAGAGGCCGTCTCGTGAGGCTTTATGGTAATCTCGTCAGTACCGAGCAGATTGATTTCCGGAGCATGATTGTCGCCGGTGGTAGCCTGGACCCTCGACGTCATGGCAGAAAGGTTTCCGGCCAAGTCGGCCGCACAGGCGGCAAAATAGTATCTGGTATTGAATTCAAGCCCGCCGAAAGAACCGGTGAAGGTAGTTCCCGCCACCGCATCGTCGTCCAGATAGAACATCGCATAACTCACGTCATCCGTTTTGGTAAAGTCGGAAGTGCTGTAATAGAGATAGATGGAACTCGGAGTCCCGTCGTCCGCATCCGAAGGGATCATGAAACTGCAGGTGATATTGTTCGACTGGGACGTCACAGTCAGGTTCTCCGGCTTCTGGGGAGGCCGCCCGCCGCTGCCTGCTATGGCGCCGTAGGCATTTACAAGCCCTATTCCCATACCGTATCCCCTGTTAAAGGAAGTGATGTTCTTGGCCGATTTGTTCATGAGGGTACGCAGATCGGAACTCTTGAATCCCTTTGCAGTCCTGTTTGCGAGGATAAGGGCGGCGACACCGCTCACATGCGGGCACGCCATGGAAGTTCCCTGCATCAGGCCGTATTTGTTCCCTGGAAGCGTACTCAAGATCTGATTGCCTTTCTGGGCGTCCCCACCGGGAGCCGAGATATGCACCCAGTCTCCGTAATTCGAATAGTAGGCCCGCTTATAGTCCGCACCCACGGATGCAACTATATACATGCGCTCATAATCTGAACCATAGGGTTCGATGGAGTTGTCGTTGCCTGCGGCGAAAACGACGAGACCACCGGCCATGGGACCGGTCTGGTTGCCTCTTTCGTCATAACCTGCATTGTCGGTGAAATAATCCACCGCCGCTTTCAGGGCGGAAGAGGTCGTTCCCGGATATATCGAGCCCCAGCTGTTCTGCGAGATCACGGCACCGTTGTCGCAGCCCCACACGATGGCGGAGGCCCCGCTGCCCTGCTTCTGCCCGTCGAAAATCTGGCAGGACATGATTTTCACGCCGCCGATTTTCTTTTTCGCATTTCCTCCGGCGATTCCGCACACTCCTACTCCGTTGTTGTTTACGGCGGAGATTGTGCCAGCCACATGTGTTCCGTGATCCCCGGGATTCACCGTGAAGGAATTAGTGGCGAAGTTGTAGCCAAAGCGGTTGTTGCCTTTTTTCCCGGGATTCTGCCACATATTGTCCGCCAGGTCTTCGTGATTGAAATCCACGCCCTGGTCCACCACGGACACAATGATGTCCGTATTGCCGGGCTTATACGTGGCATTCTTCCATACCGGGAAGACGTTCACGTCGCAGCCGCTCACGGAAGACGAAGCCGATCCGTTGTTGTAATAGTGCCATTGCTTGGAAAGCTGAGGATCGTTGAAAGGTGCCGCAGCCGATACGGTGGCCGTCCGGGGCGTGGCGACATAGCCCAGAACCTTCGGGTCCCCTACTATCTTCAACTGGGGATTGAACTCTATTATTTCCACCCCGGGGATATCCAGCCCCATGCCGGATTTGGTCAGCCCCTTGGTTCCGGCATATTCAAGTTTGTACCAAAGATGCAGTCCGTATTTGCGATGGCGGGCCTCAAATCGCGGTTCCGCGGGAAAAAGACGTTCCATATTCACAACTCCTTTCCCGGCCAGTCCCTTGGTTTTGGAGAGGATCACACGGCCGGAAGAGTCGGTTGCAGCTTCCAGTTCGGCTGCCATCTCCGGGCTTACCTTCACGCTCACATAGGGGAGCATCGCGTCTTCCGGCACGAAGCTGTTGAGAACCGTCGCGTTCTCCCCTTGAATCACCGCCTTTACGGCAGCCTGTTCGTTTCTTGCGCATCCCGCAGCCATCACGGCTGCCACGAAGATGCTGGTCAGTATTCGTTTCATTATTATATTGATGGATTATTTCTGGGAGGAAAGGAAATCAAGTACGGCGAGAAGTTCTTTCGGAGAGCGCCATTTCACCTTCGCAGTCTTAAGCCAGGCCTTCCATGAGGGCAGGGAGGATTCCGGAAGGAATTCCTCCACATCCTTCTTGCTAGCCTTGACGCAGGTCCCGTCGGCAAGGAAGAGCCAGTAAGTTGTTATCAGACGGAGATCCGCGCCATTGCTTTTGTTCTGCATGAGTATAATATGATTCTGCCCCACCTGGGTATCGAAGTCAAGGGACGAGAGTTTGCGGGTGGATGCAGCCGTGGAAGACGCCCCATACGCACCTCCGGTTTCCTGGACAGCTGCAAAATCGCCGGTAATGGACGCCAGAACATATCCATTTGCATTTTCGGCTACGACCTTGCGGACGCCGCCTTCAACAGGGATGAATTTGTCGGCGCCTATCGTTACAAGATTCACCCCGGCAAGATTCGCTTCCTTTACAAGGTCCTTATCGATGAAATGGAGCTGATTCCTGCGCAAATGCACATTCAGCTGCACCTCACTCTTACCTCCTGCAAGATATATGGTGCCTGCAGTAAAATTATTATAGAGATACGGCCAGGTAGTGCTGGGATTCTGCGCAAAGGCTGCCGTGCAAAGCAGTGCCGCCGCGATTGTAAGAAACTTTTTCATTCGAATAATGTATTTTTCATTTCGAATGAAATTTACAAATATAATAAAAAAAGGACACCCCAGTATTGAGGGTGCCCTTAATTAATATGTGAAAGGTTTTACTTTCGCGTAGCGTCTATGGTAGCATACGCTGCCAGATACGCGTTACTTGCATCCTTGAACACGAAATAATCCGACGAGTTGCTTAATGTACCTGCAGCAGGAACAGCTATAGTCGCCGTCTCCGGTCCATTGAACGAAAGTTTAAAATTGGAACCTGTATACGGCGAAAGGGTTATCGTACCAAGATCTGCATCAAAGAACGCAGGGACATTGGCAAATCCAAGGAAGTCCGTAAAGACGATATTGTTGCCATCGTCATCGGGCTCAGAAAGTGCGGCTATCGAAAGAGTGGTATCGACAGGGGCGCCGGTGCTCAGAATTTCAATGGTGGTTACCGAATAGTCTCCCACAATTGAAGCGGCGGTGTATCCATACGAGCAAAGCAGCTTCTTCTCAATGCTTGTAGCAGCGTTGGGATTGCCGTAGATATCCTGGATGCAGTCTTCGGCGATGTCATAGCTGACATAGTAGCCAAGGTCAGGATCTTCATCGGTTTCGAGAAGAAGGTCTCCATTCGCGTCGTAGTCCCATTTGGCTAGTGTGTAGTTGATTACACGGCCGGTCACCGCATGTTCATAGGTAACTTTTACACCCTCACCCGCATTTTTACCATACCAGTCTGCATAATTCCGCTCACCTACAAGAACCGGAGTCAATGCCAGTTTGCAGAGACTGGGATCAGAGAATTTGAACACTGAATCTTCTGCAATAGGGCATTCAAGCTCGAAGGGCTTGGAGTCATATTGTCCAAGGAGACCGATGAAATTACCGGCATATGTCCCCTTGAGAACAATAGTAGATTTTGTGTAAGCCGCATTCACATTACCGAGTGCGTTCACCACGGATCCGGGGCCGATGAGCAGCGAAATATAGGCATTAGGCGCATAAGCTTCCTTAGGAACATTCACCGCGACATATCCGTCCGCATCGATACTCACGTTCTCGGCGGGTACCGGGAGTTGCAATATTGGATTAAGGATATAGTTCCTGCTGGCGCCACCATCGTAATTGGCTCCGTACTGAACCACAACAAATTTGGCTGTGTCCGTAAGTTCGACAGGGTCGTCGAACAGTACGTATATAGTGAGCTCATCACCTTCGGACTCAAAATCACACTCGTTTTCGAGCACGACAGGAGCTGTCTCATCAGTTGTGGTAACTGTCTTGAAAGCGACCTCGCTGAGATTGTGAGTTTCCTTGTTGGCAGCAACGGCAAGCAGTGTATAGTCCGTGTTTGCATCGAGCTTATCAACCTCAGCCTTGAGAGTATCGGCTTCTGCAGCACTTGCAACTACGCTCTTTATTCCGCCTAGTTTTCCGTTAAGGAGCAAGTCCGGATTGATTTGATCCGGGGTGACAGCGCCGGCGACCAAAGCATAGGAATAGTACCCGGTGTTGGCTCCCGGGACAACCTCGAGATAAATCGAGTTGTCTCCGGTAACCTCAACCTTCAGTGATGGAGCCGAAATTTCGCCGAACTTGATCTTTGGCTCATCTTCAAACTTTGCGCAGGATGCGAGTCCAAGAATCACCACTGATATTGTTAATAATATTTTTTTCATAACCGTTCAGTTTTTATTTCTTCACACCTGTAATCTCAGGCAATAGCAGATTAATGTAAGAGTTGGCAGTACCTACCCTGAATGCGAAACCATAATCTTTGCCGAACGAAATCGTCGTCTTCTCGCCAAATGTTATAGTAGCGGTTACAGAGCCTGTGTTGTTCAGATGCAAATCTGAAGTCAAAGAATAAAGCACGATATGGCTTCCGTCGCTGCGGGCGTACTCAGATTCCTGGCCAAGCGGAATAACTATGCTGGTGAGATCATCAGAGACGTTTCCGTAGTAGAGCATATCATCACCCTTCCAGCCGTCATTGCCGAACAGATTGTCTATCCATACCATATGATCATCACTGTTATCTTTTATGAAGGTTACCTCAAATTCCTGGGGTCCGTTGAAATAGCTTTCCGCCGACAAGGTCCAAGTTCCAAGGATAGGAGTCAGAGGATGATCGATATCGTTTATCTTCACCAGACACTCGCTCGCTGCTCCGAGATCAACATTCTCAGAGGCATTGAGAGAGATAAAGAAAATGAGGTCACCGGTATAAAGACCGTCTGCATGAGGAATAATTTCGATATACGCGGTGCGGTGATCCTTGTCAAAGGAAAGTGTCGCCGTGTTGTCAACCAATTCGAAGTTGGTTCCCTGAACGGCGGAACTGTCTTTAACGGTATAACTCACTCTTTCCTCGAGACCCTTTACAGAAGCGAGGGTTACGGGAATCCTGAGAGTGTCCGCAGAGTCTTCATCGATATTGAAAGAAGCAGCGTTGAATGCAACGAAAGCATTTGAATCGCTGAATTCAGCAGGCTCGTTCTTGTTGCAGGAAGCCAGGACTGCAGTGATTGACGCTGCAAGCGCAAAATATTTGAATATCTTTTTCATTGTCTTCCTCCTTTAATTATTTTGTGTTAGCATAACCCGGGTTGGGAACAAGATTCTTGTTGAGGTCGAGTTCCCTCTTGGGGATAGGGAGTGCCCACTGATAGCTGGGGAACGGAACGTTCTGATTCTTGGTACCCAGGACGAAGTCCGCGTCGCTACGGGTAACAGGGTCGTTCCAACGTGCAAGGTCGAGCAGATAGTGGCCTTCCCATGCGAGTTCTCTGCGGCGCTCAAGTTTGATGTTGGTGTAGTTCACCACGCTGTAAGCGCTTGCGCCACGGTTGGAAGTGATAGTATTGAGATCTTCAAGTGCAGATGCGCCTTCAATCTGTGCACCATTCATAAGAGCCTCTGCCCTGTTGAGGTACATCTCGGAGAGACGAAGCACGATGACGTTATTGACATCGTTGGGGCTACGGTCACCCTTGCCGGCATACTTAGTTGTCCAATAGTATCCGGATTCGCTATTGGCGTCGGTACGGAAACCGGCGGTGAGACGAACGTCTTCGGGTTCGTAGCAGGCAAGGAGCTGAGGGGTAGCAACGGGGTCTCCGGAGCCGTCGGGGCTGGTGATATAGGAAATATCTTCCCAGCTTCCGTTGGTGCCGTTGGAAATCTTTCCGTAAACCTCGAAGATGACCTCACCGCTACCTACGTCGTTGGTCCAGACATCGGGCCACTCTTCGGCAGTCCACATCTTGAACTTTCCGCTCTTGATCACCTTGGTGGCGTAATCGGCAGATTTCTGCCATTCACCCATATAGAGGTAAACGCGGGAGAGAAGAGCCTGGATGGCATAGATGTTAACGGTTGCAAGTTTGTCGCTTACGCCGCCGCGAACATACTCGGGATCGATGATGCTTTCAGCCTCGAGGAGGTCGGCTACGACATTTTCGTAAACCTTGAGCACCGGCTCACGCGCAGGAAGTGCGGTGGGATCGGTATGATAGACATACGGAACACCGAGCTTTTCAGCCTCGGAAAGACTTGCTTCGTTCTTTTTGACGTATGTGTAAGGCTGGCCGAACACCAGAACATTCTCGAAGTGTGCGAAAGCCCTCAGGAAGAGGCACTCTGCCTTGAGATTGTTGAGGTCCTGTTCGGTAACGTCAACACCGTCTGCCTTGCCGGCAAGGTTGTCGATGACATTGTTTGCATACGATGCTGTATAGTAGCAATATGCCCACATTGCAGTGTTGGTTGCATCCGCCGTGTACTGCCAGTTGAAACCCTGGGTGCAACGTCCGGTGTTCTTGAACGACTGCTTCATTCCGTTACCGGAGCGCATTTCATTTTCGATGACACGGTCGCAGGTGTACCAGCCGGTGGAGCCGAGATAGTAGTAAGCGCCCAAGGTTGCAGAGTTCAGACCGGCATAGGATGCCATCTGGATCTCAGTGGACTGGGAAAGCTTGGGTTCCCTGGTGAGGAAATCCTTTCCGCAGCCTGCGAGGCTTACGAGAGCTACTATTGCGAGAGTAAATAAACTTATCTTTTTCATAACACGTCCTCCTTTTTAGAATGTAATCTCCACACCGCCGATGAGGGACTTGACAGCTCCGTGAACACCGATTTCAACTCCACCGAGAGTACCAACTTCGGGGTCAAACGCGGTTACGTTGTGGAATGTGTAAGGATTGAGAGTGCTGACATAAACCCTTGCGCCCTTGATCTTGATCTTCTGAAGAACGCTGGAAGGAATGTCATAAGAGAGGGTGATGTCCTTGATACGGAGGTAGCTGCCGTCCTGAAGGAACCTGGTGGATCCAGCGTGGTAAACACCGGGGTTCTGTGCCACGGGCTTAGGAGTGCATCCGGTGTCGCCGGGCTTCTTCCAGTAGTTGAGAGCTGCGTTGGAAACGTTGCTGTCGATGCTGTATCCGTCATCCACGAAAGCGTTGGAAGTGAGCACCTTGTTGCCCGCTACGAACTGGAAGTATGCGCCGAGGCTGATTCCCTTCCAGGAAATCTGGGTATTGAAACCGCCGGTTGCCTTAGGTTCGGGAGAACCGGTGTAGATGTAGCGCGCCTTGTTACGGTCGTTGGTAAGGGTACCGTCTTCGGTCCACCACAGACCGTCACCGTTGGACGGGTTCACACCATACCAGTCACGGAGGTAGAAGCTGTAAAGGCTCCTGCCTTCCTTGATGCGGATGGATGTGCCGTTGTTGTTGCTGCTCAGACGACCGTCGGTCACCGAGAGGAATTCATTTCCTGCAAGGTCGAGAACCTTGGAGCGGTTGAATGCGATGTTGAATCCTGCGGTCCAGCTGAAGTCCTTGTTGCGAAGGATGACGCCGTCGAGCATGAATTCTATACCATTGTTGCGAATGGAACCCACATTCTTGAAGTTGCTGCCGAAACCGGTGGTGTAAGGAACCTGGGTGCTGAGCAGCATGTCCTCAGTCTTACGGGTGTAGATATCGAAGCTACCGGTGATGCGGTCATCGAGGAAGCCGAAATCGAAACCTCCGTTCAGAGTACGGTTCTTTTCCCATGAAAGTTCGGGGTTGGCCGGACGGGAAGGAGCAGCACCGACAGTGCCGTTGTAAGCAACTGTTGCGTAAACGCCATACGCACGATATGCAGCGATATTGTTGTTACCGTTCACACCGTAAGATGCACGGAGTTTGGCCTGGCTGAGGATGCCGCTGATTGGCTTCATGAACTTCTCGTTGGCGATATTCCAGCTACCGCCGACGGAGTAGAATGTTCCCCATTTCTTGTTCTCACCGAACAGGGAACTGCCGTCGGTACGGATAGTAGCCTGAAGTGAGTACTTGTGCGCGAAGCTATACTCTGCATATCCGAAGAAAGACATCAGGCTCTCCTGGCTGAGAGTGTAGTCTACCTGGTCCTTTTCTGCAGTAGAAGTTGTAGGATAAGGGATAAGGGGATCTACGCCCGGGGAATACCCATACAGATACTGATAGTCGTCCGTCATTGCTTCCTGACCACCCATCACACGAACATTGTGCTCGCCGAAAGTCTTATCGAAGGTGATGGTGTTGGAAGTGGTGTAACGGATATCCCTCGTCCAGATGGTGAAGAGCGTTGCAGTGCCCTGGTTGGTGACATCGCTCCAGTACTGACGGGAGTCGAGGTCCACATATTCAACACCGTCCGTGGTCTTGAGGGTCAGGAACGGGAATGGCTTCCACTCCAGATAGCTGCTTGCCTGTACGCGGTATTCCTTATCGTTATAAACATCATAGATGGTGTTACCGCGAGGGTTGGTGTTCTGATGCTCAGGAATGTCGAAGTTGAAAGAACCGTCCTCATTGTACATCTTGTGCCAAGGAAGGATGCTCCACATTGCATACTGAGGGTTGATGTAGAAGGTTCCACCCATCTGGGGAGAGTTGGAATCCGAGTAGCTGAAGTTCACCCTTGCACCGCTCTTGAGACTCTTTGCGAGTTTGAAGTCGGCGTTCACACGGGCAGTGAAACGCTGAAAATCTTCGCCGTAAAACACACCGTCGTTCTTATGGTAAGAAAGCGAGGAGTAGTAGGAAGCCTTGTCGGTTCCGCCGGTGGCGTTGATTTCATACTCCTGGAGTTTGCCTATGCGGGTGAGATCCTTGTACCAGTTGGTGGTACCGTTCTCCAACAGGCTGTACGGGAAATAGTAAGCGCTGGTAGGATCGTCCGGGTTCTTGCCGGCATTGATGACGGAAACCCTGCGGTAGTCGAGGAGTTCCTTACCGGTGAGAGGACGAAGGTTGTTGTCGTTTGCGAGCTGCTGCACACCGTATTTGGCGCGTGCGGAGAACTGGGCCCTGCCGCTGCGGCCGCTCTTGGTGGTCACGAGGATAACGCCGTTAGCAGCACGGGATCCGTAAATGGAAGCCGCAGCTGCGTCCTTAAGGACGGTGATGCTCTCGATATCGTTGGGGTTGAGGAAGGTGGAAGATGAACCACCGCCGACACCCTGTGCGGAAAGCTGACGGAAGTCGCTTGCCATCATAGGAATACCGTCCACGACCCAAAGAGGTTCGTTTCCTGCAGAAATGGAAGAAGTACCACGCACACGAATGGTGGAGGTGGACCCCGGCTGTCCGGAACCCTGGGTTACGGTAACACCGGAAAGTTTACCGGAGAGCATCTTGTCCACCGAAGTGACAGGGGCGGATGCCAGTTCATCCGACTTGAGGGTGGTCACGGAACCTGTGAGAGATTCCTTGCTCACCGTACCATAAGCCACGATAACTGCATCGTCCAGCTTGGTTGACTCTTCGGAAAGGCTCACATTGATAACCGCCTGTCCGTTAACGGGGACGACCTGCTCTTCATAGCCGAGGGCACTGAAACGCAGAGACGCACTTGCGGGCGCCTGAATCGTATAGGAACCATCCATGGAAGTGGTGACTCCGTTAGGCGTTCCGTCCACGATTACAGCTGCAGCAGGGAGAGCTTCCCCGTTCGCATCTGACACGACACCCTTGATCGTGATATTCTGGGCGAAAGCCAGGATACCCGATGCCAGAAGTGCCGCCGCTGAGAGTAAAAGCTTGATTTTTCTCATAAGCTGTTGGATTAATTAAACATATACTATACTA
>DEFD01000021.1:0-2495 GCA_002350615.1 Bacteroidales bacterium UBA2861
TCCTGCCAGCTCTACCAGCGCAGCGCGGACACCTTCCTCGGCGTGCCGTTCAACATCGCGTCCTACGCTCTTCTTACTATGATGATAGCGCAGTGCTGCGGTCTCAAGCCGGGTGAATTCATCCACACCACAGGAGACACGCACATCTACCTCAACCATTTCGACCAGGTGGCCGAGCAGCTCAGCCGCGAACCCAGGCCCTTGCCGAAGATGCTGCTGAACCCGGAAGTGAAGAGCGTCTTCGACTTCAAGTACGAAGACTTCACCCTGGTGGACTACGACCCCTGGCCGGCAATCAAAGCCCCGGTGGCGGTATAACGGGCTCCTTGAACACTCTTTAAGCACCCCTTCCAGTACATTTGTTCCCAAAAACCCTTGATTTTGGGAACAAACCTTTGTTTTTCCGGTGTTTGTTCCGAGAATTGGCCGGTTTCGGGAACAAACTTGTAGTTTAGCGGCGTTTGTTCCGGGAAATGCCTGTTTTTGGGAACAAACGTCTGCGTTTCTGGGTTTTGTTCCGGAAAATGGCCTTTTTTCGGAACAAATTATAATAATATTGACAAGGTCCGGGGTTTTTACTATCTTCGCTGAACGCTGCCATTGGTGCGGTGGATTTGATTGTTGGATTATTAAATGGCAGTGCTATGCAAGCTTCTTCTTCCGGACTTCTGTCCCCCTCCAAGCAAGAACAATCCTGTGAATTGACTTTTTTGAACGGCGGCCCTTTCTGGCACATCTGCACAGACGGGCAGTCGATGGAGATTATCTGTGAAACGACTGAAGATTATAAGTTCGCGGTGACGGTAATTGCAATCGCCGCCGCACTCACCGGCGTGAAAATCCTTACCTTTGAAGTAATGAGCAACCATATTCACGTGATTGTGGAGGGTTTGGAGACGATGTGCCGGGACTTCTTCTCGGAAGTAAAAAGGAGACTGCGTCGCTATAGGAACAGCGACGGCCGTTTCGCAAGTTTCGAAAAGTTCGAGGCATCATATATTCCAATAGACAATTTGCGGAGTATGCGATACGAAATAGCATATACAAACAGGAATGGCTATTTGGCGAACCCGGCGTTCACCCCGTTTTCTTATCCGTGGGGAGGCGGATATCTGTACTTCAATCCACAGGCATACACCACCGATGCCAGGCCCTGGGGTGATTTGACAAGGGATGAAAAGTTGAAACTTTGCAAAAGCCGGGTTCCGGATCTGTCGGACGGATATATGATCAAGGACGGCCTGATTATTCCGCAGAGCTTTTGTGCAATCAAATACGGCGAAAGTATGTTCCGTGACGCTCACCAATATTATTCTATCGTATCCAAAAAATATGAGGCCTATTCCGAGATTGCCAAAAGGTTGGGAGACACTGTTTTCCTGACCGATGACGAGATGTTTGCGGCCTTATCCTTGTTGGCTAAAAAGAAGTACGGTGACGGAAGGGTTACCCTTCTCCCCAATAATTCGAAAATAGAACTGGCCAAAGCCCTGCGGAGCGACTACAATGCCTCGCAAGGGCAGATTCAAAGGATGCTTCGCTTGGACAGAGGGATTGTTTCCGAATTGTTCGGCCGCTAAACTTGATTGACGCGTTTCCGTTTGTTCCGGAAAATGCCGGTTTTTGGGAACAAACGTGTGGGTTTCGAGCATTTGTTCCGAAAAATGCCGGTTTTTGGGAACAAATGTTCGGGGTTCGGGCATTTGTTCCGGGAAATGCCGGTTTTTGGGAACAAACGTGCGGGGTTCGGGTATTTGTTCCGAAAAATGGCCGAAAATGGGAACAAACCTACAGAGAACGGGGAGGGCGGTGCAGCCGAGGGCGTGAATTTTGCATCAATAAGCAAGGATTCGCAAAGTTGCGATTTTAACATATATGAAATTGAGGATTCTGGGGGCCGCACTGGCCTTTGTAATACTACTATCGGGAACGGGAGCAGCAGCACAGACCGGAGCGCATGCGCAGTCCGGTCGGGCGACCGTCAGCGGATATATTACTGATGCCAAAACAGGGGAGACGCTGATCTCCGCAGGTGTAGTGGCACGCAAACCGGCAAAAGGTGCGGGCCTGGCCAGCGAGGATAAGGCCGGCGAGGGCAAGGTAGGTGCGGGCCTGGCGGGCACGGAAAGCGGCATTACCGGAGCGGTGACCAATCCCTACGGATTCTACACCCTCACGCTCGGGAAGGGCAGGCACGAACTCACATTCTCCTATATGGGATACTCCGATCAGTCAATCGAGGTCGATCTCCAGAGAGATACCACCATAAACATCACTCTCAATCCCGACCTGCAGCTCAGCAGCGCCACCGTGGTGGCCACCAAGGACGCAGGCATTCTCTCCACCAAGATGAGCGCGATTGAGGTGCCCGTGACAGTGATCCAGCAGACTCCCACTCTCTTCGGAGAGGCGGACGTGCTGAAGACCATACAGCTGATGCCGGGCGTGCAGGCCGGAATGGAAGGGTTCTCCGGCATTTATGTGCGCGGCGGCGG
>DEFD01000021.1:2527-2778 GCA_002350615.1 Bacteroidales bacterium UBA2861
GAGAACCTGCTTCTTCTCGACGGAATCTCCCTCTACAACGCCGAACACCTGCTGGGCATCTTCAGCATCTTCCAGCCGGAGGCCGTCAAGAAGGTCACCCTCTACAAGGGCTCCTTCCCCGCCAGGTACGGCGGCCGCATCTCCTCCATCATCGACATCCGCACCAACGACGGCAACATGAAGGAGACGCACGGCACGGTGAGCGTGGGAGCCATCAGCGACCGCCTGCACCTCGAAGGACCCATCATCAA
>DEFD01000021.1:2833-26428 GCA_002350615.1 Bacteroidales bacterium UBA2861
TCGAAGGACCCATCATCAAGGACAAACTGGCCTATTCCATCAGCGGACGCGGCATGCACACGGTGTTCTTCACCCCTATCCTGGAAGCGAAGGGCCTGCACGGGAACTACTTCTTCTACGACCTCAACGGCAAACTCTCCTGGCGCATCTCCGACAGTGACCGCCTCTATCTCAACGCCTACAACGGCCGCGACATCTTCTACTACAGAGACAAGAGTTCCGGCCACGGCACGGCCTACTACGGCGATGAGGCCCGCGACCATTCCTATTCCGAGTCCGACGACATAGGCATACGCTGGGGGAACACCCTCGCCGCACTCCGCTGGAACCACGTTTTCAACAGCAAGCTCTTCTCGAACACCACCGTCGCCTACACCCGCTACAAGATGAAGGTGGGCTTCGACATGGAGAACGTGGACGTGTACGACGGAGTGAAGAGCAGGGACATCTACACCATCGACTACCACTCCGGAATGAGGGACCTGACGGCCAAGATAGACTTCGACTACACCCCTTCCCCCAGACATCTGGTGAAGTTCGGCGCGGAGTACGTGAACCATACTTTCATCCCGGAAACGCTGGGAGGATATGTATTTGAAAGCGGGGATAACGACGTGCAGATCGACACAAGCTTCACCGCCAGCGGCAACTCCATCCTCCACGGACACGAGATGTCGGTTTATGCGGAAGACGATATCAGCGTCGGAGACCGGCTCACCCTGAATCCCGGCCTGCACGCCGCCCTGTTCTACACCATGGGCAAGCCCTACTGGTCGCTGGAGCCGAGGATGAGCGCAAAGTACAACTTCTCGCACGACTGGTCCGCCAAGGCATCCTACTCGCGCATGGCGCAGTACGTGCACCTGCTTTCACCGGCGAAGATTACCCTCCCCATCGACCTCTGGGTGCCTATCACCGACAAGATCAAACCCGTCACCTCCGACCAGGTGTCGGTAGGAGCCTACTACAGCGGCATCCCCGGATGGGAGTTCTCGCTGGAAGGATATTACAAGTGGATGCACAACATCCTGGAATACAGCGACGGAACCTCCTTCTTCGGGAATTCCGCGAACTGGCAGAACAATGTGGAGATGGGAGAAGGACTCGCCCGCGGAGTCGAACTCTTCGTAGAGAAGAAAACCGGGGCGACCACCGGCTGGCTGGGCTACACCCTCGCATGGAGCGACCGCGTGTTCCCGGACGGAGTCATCAACGGCGGAGATCCCTTCCCCTACCGCTACGACCGCAGGCACAACCTCTCGCTCGTGGTGAACCACAAATTCAGCGAGAAACTGTCGCTCAGCACCACCTGGACCTATGCCAGCGGCGGCACCATGACCATCCCCGAACGCCAAACCCAGGTTTATTATCCCGACGGACGGGTGAGTACGGAGGATTATTCTCCTTCACGGAACAACTACCGCCTGCCTCCGAGCCACAGGCTGAACCTCAGTCTCAACCATACCAAGCAGAAGAGGCACGGGCAGGCCGTCTGGAGCTTCGGAGTATATAACGCCTACAACAACATGAACCCCAACTTCGTGTTCACCGACTACGAAAGTGAATACGACGACAGTCCGGCGCCCGGGCAGCCCGCCTACCGCAAGAAGATGACTCTGACCAAGATCACCCTCCTGCCTATCATCCCTTCCATTTCGTACACCTATAAATTCTAGCGGCCATGAAGAAATTTTTTGTCATAGTGATGAGTGCGGCGCTGTTTGCCGCCTGCGACAATCCTCTGGAGTACAAGCCCGAGAACAAGGCGGATGAATTGATAGTGAATGCTTTTCTGGATTCCGGGGAGACCTCGCACCTGGTGCAGATCGCCGTCAGCAGTACCGAATATGTGCGGCCCGTCGAAAAGGCCGAACTGCGCTTCTTCGTGAACGGAGAGTTGAAAGCCAAGGCTTCGGAATTAGAGGACATTGTGTGGTACGGCGACACTGCAGGCAAGGGATTGCGATTCGAAGCATCTTTCAAAGCCGGCGACGTGCTGCGTCTGGAAGTGGATGCAGACGGCAGGTTCAGCGCATACAACGAGCAGGTGGTTCCTCCGGCTCCCACGGTTTCAAGCATAGATACAGTGCGGGTAGCGGAGACATCGAATGAGGGCTATGGCACTGAGTATCTGCGTTTCGATTTCCGCGTCCGCGATGCCGGACCGGAGGAAGACTACTTCCGGATCAAGATTGATTCTTATGCCGAGGCCGTCTTTTATGACAAGGACGGCAAGGAACTGGAGAGGGGTTCGCTGAAGAGGATGCAGCCTGTGAAAATAGACAACGACCCCATACTGAACGGAGGATACATCAACAGCGGAAGCGATGACTTCGGGCTGGAAATAGGCACCCGCAACACCTACTGCGTCTTCAGCGACATGCAGTTCTCCGGAGCATCGGCAACCTTGCGCCCCATGACGTACGCAAACACTTTCGGAGGCATTCCGCCCATGCCGGAAGGTGCGGAATCGGCGGTCGTGGAGAATTACGCCATAGCAACCATAATGAGCCTCCCGCAGAGATATTTCTACTATTTGAAGGCCTTGAACATGCTGCAGGACGGCAGCGATGACCTCGCCCTTGAAGACGTCCAGATTGCCGACAACGTCGAAGGCGGAATCGGCTTCGTGGGAGTGTCCAACTCCGCAGGAAAGATTTTCAGGATGGGCACAAGGAAAATTGACGGATTCGTCTACTACCAGGACGGCCCCTTCTACGAAGAGTAGGGCCCGGTGCCCGGAATGCAAGCTACAGCGCCTGGAGCACCCTTTCCACCGGAGGATCCTTGAGCAGGATGCGTTTGTCGGTGTCGAGGAGATAAAGGGAAGGGATGGCGCGGATGCAGTACAGGATGTCTTCGCGGATGATGTGGGCTGCGTCGTAGCCGTTCAGCCATTCCCCTGGATAGACGGGCATATAGTCGCGCCACGCCTTGAGGTCTTCATCTATATATACATTGATGACGGCGAGGCGGCCTTCGCCGACCAGCCACTGCACCTTGGGGTCGGATTTAAGTTTTTCGATGATTTCCAGGCAGTTGTGGCATCCAGGATTGCTGAAAAAGAGAAGTGTCCGTTCCGCTTTCACCGAATGCATGCGCACCTGCGTACCGTTACGCAGGGTTATGGCGAAGTCCGGGGCGACGCTGCCCCGCGGGTTCATGGAACACATCCGGGCCTCATACCGGCAGGCCGTGCGCATATCTTCCCCGGTCAGGGGCGAGGAGGCCATCTTCTGAACGAAAGGCAGGTATAGATCCTCGTCGCGCATCGGGGAGTTGGGGTCGTAAAGATAGCGCGCAACCATCTCTGTCATGGCAAGATACACTCTGTCGGCAGTATCCAGGAGCTGCTTTGCCGCGATTCTGTCGAAAAGGGAGGACATGTGCTGCTGCGCCTGTTCCAGAGGCATCCCCTCCAGTACGCCGATATAGTTCGACAGAGCCTGCTCGACCTCTCCCTTGGGAACGCCCAGCACGTGAGCTGAGTCCGTCCTGCCAGGGCCTTCGAAAAAGCCGTCCCAGTAATGCCCGACGCCATAGGCGATACGCTCTTCGTCGTCGGTGTATGCCGAAGGAATGCTTACCTGCGGGAAGGGCCTCTCCGCAAGGGCGGCAGGGGCCGCTGCCTTTCTCCGTCCTCCGCAGGAGAGAAGCAGCAAAAGCAGGGCGGCTGCAAGAACGACATCGGAACGTTTCATCCGGCTACTTCCTTTATGAAATACATGCCCCCTTCCTGGGAGTCCTTGTAGTTGGCCTGATGGATCACGAGATATGCGGCGGATTTCGTCTGCCCGGGAACGTGGGTGTAGGTCTGGCTGCCTCGCGTGAGGCCGGCATCGGAAACCTCTTCGCTGCTGAAATGCATCAGCTCGATGCCTATGACATTGTCTTCGTCGTAGTCGTGGCGCACCGAAACCTTCTGCGTGAAAGGCACGAGGGTCGCGGTGATGCGGCCGTTTTCCAGCTTGAGCGCGAACCTCACCCAGTCGTAGTTCGGAGTGCCTATCTGCGTACGCCCGAACTCATAGTAGGCGCTGGACCAGGCCTTGCCTGTGAGTTCCGGGAGGAAGGCCGCATATCCGCCCGCATGGCTGCCGGACTCTATCTTCTGCGCCTTGCGGCCGTCGAAGAAGAGGCCGAGGGCCGCGCCCCCGTTTTCGTAATCGATGCTTACCCTGGCATCCATCACCAACTCTTCCGCCGTGCCGGCAAGACCGCGTATGCCAATGTTGTTGAGGGAGGCGTCGAGAGGGTCGCCGAAGCGGACCTTGGTAATCTGCGAAGTGCCCGAACTTGTGGAAATATAGTTGCCCAGAAGATGGAAGACCTTGGAATACAGGCTCCATTCCCCGCGGAAATCATCTTCCGAGACCTGCACGACCTTCAAGGGCGTTCCGTTCGGAAGAGTCAGATTCTGCACCCTGGGCAGGCCGGTGGAGTTGGCGGTCCATTCGACCTTTCCGGAATCGTAGCTGAGCCAGCCGTCGGAGACAGTTCCGCTGCCGCCGTCTACGGAACGGGATCCGGCATCGTCAGTCACCCATAAGACGTCCTGGTCTTTGATGGTCAACTGCTTGACGAGCGTATTGCTCGCGGCGTCCCAGGAATCGTAGGCAGTCAGCCGGATTTCATAGGAACCGCCTTCAAGCTTGCCAATGGGACGCGTCCACACCTCGCGCATGCCTGAGGTCTGCGGATGACGGTACCAGTCGGACAGGATGCGCCGGGTAGCCGCCACGGCCCCGTCCTTCAAGACTGTGATGACATAATGATGGACGAACTCGTCGTCGGTGCCGGCTGCGAAACGCAGGGAATCGCAGCCCTCGCCGGCCACGAATTCCATCTCCGAGAGTCGCGGTGCGGAATTCCGGGCACCCAGCGCGGCATGGCTGTACTTTTGCAGATGCACCTTGTCCGCACGGGGATATGAAATTTCCCAAGGCTCGCCGATGGTTGCGCCGTGATAATAGTCCATGCGCCAGATGCGGGCGTTGCCGCTGCGGTCGAACTGCAGGAGAAGCCCCTGGGAGAATTCACCCGCGTCCTTCATCACAGTGGCGCTCTTCATGTCGTCGTACTTGCCGTCCTCGATGGCCATATAGCTGCAGGAGCCGCAGCCCATCGAAGTGAAATCGCCCTGCCAGATGCTGCGGGGATCGTTGAGAGGGAAATGGAGATGCCCTCCGAAAACCACCGCCTGCGGATACTTGACCAGCACGGCCGAGAGACCCTTAGTGTACCAGAATTCCCCGAGCAGACTGCCGTAGCAGGTGTTGTATATCATGGGATGGGTGATGACCATCACGTACTTTTCCGGCGCTTTGGCCGTGACAGACGCGAGGGTGGTGTCAAGCCAGTGCACGGCTACAGGATCGTAGGAGGTCATCGGGGAGAACTGCCGCGGGAGAAGGCCGAGTATGTGGGTGCTGTCCACCACGCAATGACGGCAGTTGTACCGGACACGCAGGTCGTTGTCGAGGTCGGTGGTGAAATAGCTGTCGTCCATGACATCGCGGAACGGATCGTTGATATCGTGGTTGCCGGGAGTGTATATCAGGGGGATGTCGCCGTGCGGCAGGACCTTCTCGTACAGGTCGATGAAAGTCTTCGCCTGCGAAGTGCTGTTGGTGTTGGCGACGTCTCCCACAAACATGGTGGCGTCGAGCCCGTCCGGATCGCGTTCCGCCGCCTTGGCCTTGAGCTGGTTCAGGGCGTTCGTGAACTTGGCCTCGGAGCCGTAAGCGTTGCCGATGTGGACATCGCTGAATGCTCCGAGCGAGAACACGATGTCAGATTCGTCGAAAACTTCCGTCCTGGTCCATGCGGGAGTATCCGGCTCGTCGGGGGTATCCGGAGTATCGGGCGTGCCGGGTTCGTCCGGTCCGTCGGGTTCATCAGGTTCGTCCGGAACCACTACGACAGGTTTGTCCGGCTCTGGCAGGACTTCCTTTCCGCCGCAGGAAAAAAGCAGCAGCACGGCGGCCGACAGTAAGAAAAACTTTTTCATCTGACGCAAATTTAAGGTTTTATTTCCGGAATGCAACGAAAACAACGGGTTCTTCATCTTGTTAACGCTATGAAATTATGGAGATTGATTCCGGCGATTCTGGCCGCAGCGGCCATACTGCCGGCATGTAATAAAGACGATTACAAGAAAATCGAAGAGAATCCGGACGATTCCGTGAAGATAACCTATTTGGGCAAAGGCTTCGGCAAGACCGGTTACGGCGACATATTCCAGATCGAGACTGCCGACGATTTCCGTTACGACTATACCGTGGTGGACAAGAATCAGATATCGTCGCTGAGCACCTACGTCAATTTCCGCCTCGACAACTTGACGAACTACCTGATCATGCAGAACATCTCCTTTGACGAATACTTTTCCAAAGGCACGGGTTCTTACATCTACGGAATTCTTCCCAAGGGAGATTACAAGATCCTGGTTATGGAAGTGGACGCTTCGGGCAAGTCTACCGGAGTGTGCTATACAAAAAGTTTCTCCGTATCTGACTACATCTCTTACAGTGTTGACGGGCCGCTTTCTCCCCAGTCCGAATGGAAGGCGGAATACCTTGGCCGGTATGAAGATGTGAACGGAAGCGGCAATACCATCTACTGCGATCGCATTTCATCTTCCGGCACCGGCGACGCCTACTATTACCACGTACTGTGCCCCACCGGCAGCATCAAGACGGAAGAAGAACTGCTGGAAGCATTCCGCAACGGAGGCGGTGCGGACGACCTGCAGGGCGGGGACGGCCTGCTCGAATGGTACAAGATGATGGCTCCCAACTACAACTACCAGGCAGGGCTCGACTGGCTTCTGGCGAAAGGCGGGAAAGATGTAGAGAGCGGTTATATGGACTATACCCTGACCGGTGAAGGCACCGGAACATACGATGTGTATACAGTTGAAATGCTCCTGAACGGGCATATCACCGGAAGATACGGAAAGACCACCCTGGAGATCACGGGAACCCCCGACATCAAGGCCCTGGACGCCGTTCAGAATTCCAGCAAGGCACAAATGAGAAAAATGAGGTTGTAATTATAAAAAATTTGCCTACATTTGTATGTATCGCGACTACAACCAATTATAATTATAACTATGGGTAAATTCGTCATCACCGTCAGGAAGAACGGAGAGTTCCAGTTCAACCTCAAGGCCAGCAACGGCCAGGTCATCCTCACCAGCGAGGGCTACAAAGAAAAGAAATCCTGCCTCAACGGCATCGAGTCCGTTCGCAAGAACAGCCAGGATCCCGAGAAGTACGAGGTTAAGGTCGCCAAGAACGGCAAGCCTTTCTTCAACCTCAAAGCTACCAACGGACAGGTTATCGGTGCCAGCCAGATGTATGCTACCGAACGCACATTGAAACTCGGCATCGCATCTGTTGCAAAGAACGCTCCCGAGGCTCCCGTGGTGGAGGAAATCTAATTTCCCTTTATCATAAATGAAAAGCGGCCTTCAGGGGCCGCTTTCATTGTTTTTATACAGGCTTCTTACAGCAACTGGGGCAGGAAGGAGGATACGATGAGCACCGCAAGTCCGATGACGAGGATGGTGATGGTCTTGCGGGAGCATCCCTTCCATTCCTTGAGGATAATGCCCCAGACATTGGAGAAGGTGACATTGAGGGCCTGGAGTATGCACCAGCTGAAGGCAAGCAGCACGGGCGCGTCGGTGAGAAAGCCCTTGCCGAGGCTCAGACCGAAGAACTGGCTGTACCATAGAAGTCCGGCGAGGCAGCAGAAGATGATATTGTTACCCCAGAGAGAGCCCTTGGAATAGTCGCTCCATGTCTTGTTCCTGCTGTTCTGGTAGAAGCAGTAGCAGGCATTGGTGAGGAATCCGCCGAATGTTACTAGCAGGGTGGCGGGCAGTGTCTTGAATATGGGTTTGGTGGCTTCCCACGCGAGATTCTCGCCGAAGCCAAGGCCTATTGCAAAGCAGGCGCTCATGAATCCGGCGAGCAGGGCCACGAAAATGCCCTTGCCGAAGTTGAAGTCCTTGACGGCATCCTTCGCGCCTTCGCCAGCTTCTTTAGCCTTGCGCGCTCCGGCGGCGCCGATGATGGCAATGCCGATGAGGGTAACCACCACGCCGACAATGACGGGGGCGGTGAGGTCCGAGGTATTGCCTGTGAAGACAGGAGTGAGGATGGTGCCGAGGCCGGCGCAGGTTCCCAGGGCAATCGACTGGCCGAGGGCTACACCAAGATAACGCATCGACAGTCCGAAGGTGAGACCGCCTACACCCCAGAGTATGCCGAAAAATATGGTTTTGAGCGATTCGGCAGGATGCGCAGCATACATTGCAAAGAGAGATTCTCCGGAAGGAACTGCAAGCAGGGCACCCAGAAGCGGGAAAAGCAGCCAGGCAAAAAGCCCCTGGACTATCCAGTAGCTTTCCCAGCTCCACTGTTTTATCTTGTTGATAGGAACATAGCTTGACGATTGGCAGAATGCGCCGATTGCAATAATGAGCAGACCGATGATTATTTTCATTGTACTTTGGTTTTAGTATTCAAATGTACTAAAAAAATTTTGTGCTTTCAATTTTTCGGCTTATATTTGCAGTCCCAATCGCGGAAATAGCTCAGTTGGTAGAGCGCAACCTTGCCAAGGTTGAGGTCGCGGGTCCGAATCCCGTTTTCCGCTCAAAGCATCGCAGCTCGGCACAAAGTGCCGGGCTGTTTTCGTTTCCGGCCCCGTTGGGAGCTTGCTCACATAAGGGGCAGGAAACAAAACAGCCAGGAACCCTTAGGTTCCGAAAGCTGCGATGTTTTGAAAGTCCCCACCCCAGGGATGTGCGAGGCGCCCCGCCGAGCAAATCCCGTAGCAGCCTGCGGCTGCGCCGCGGAATCCCGCCCCAACCTCTTCATTCCCCGCATACCGTGCATACTGTCCGGAAAACAGGGACAGCAAGTACACTTTGACCGGGATACCGTGCATGCTGTCCGAGATTTAGGGACAGCATGCACGCTGAAGCGGCATCAAAGCACTTATCAGTATTTCGAAAATATACATTATCTTTGCTTCAATTATCACTATATGAAGCATCCATTACTAATCCTCCTGTTGGCACTGTCGGCAATCTTCGCCAGCTGCAACAACTCTCCAGAACAAACTGAAAACTCCACCCTGGCGACCATAATGAGCCGCAAAAGCGTGCGCTCATACACCGAACAGAAACTCACCGATGCCCAGATAGAAACCCTGCTCAAGGCAGCGATGGCCGCACCCTCCGGCATCAATATCCAGCCATGGCGCTTCATCGTGGTCACCGACCAGAGCACCAAGGAAGCTCTGCAGTCCGACGGTCCGCAGAGGATGTATTCCCAGTGCGCAGCACTCTTCGTAATCTGCGGAGAAACCGATTTCATCAACCGCAACGGCGACAAAGTGCCCAACGGCAACTGGACCGCCGACTGCGCCGCAGCCACGGAAAACCTTCTCCTCGCCGCCGAATCCATAGGCCTCGGAGCTGTATGGACGGCCTGCTATCCCTATGAAAGCCGCATGAACAAGGCCATAGAGGTCCTCGGCATCCCCGAAGGCGTCACCCCCTACTGCCTGGTACCTGTAGGATATCCTGCAGGCGACGAACAGCCAAAAGACAAATGGAAACCCGAAAACATCCACTATAACCGCTGGTAATAATCAAAAAGATATGAAAAAATTCTCTCTCATTTTCGCGATTGCACTCGCATTCACATCCTGCGCATCCCTCAATCAGGCACGCCTCATGCAGAGCGGAGCCAAGGTAATGCAGGCCCTCAGCATTTCGGACAACGACATCAAAGGCTATGTCTCCCAGTCCGTCGCCCAGCTCGACGCCCAGAACCAGATCATCACCAGCGGCAACTATGTCAACCGCCTGAACAAGATCACCAAGGGGCTTACCCAGGTGGACGGCACCCCGCTGACTTTCAAGGTATACAAGAACAACGAAATCAACGCATTCGCCTGCGCTGACGGCAATGTCCGCGTATACACCGGCCTGCTGGACGTGATGACAGACGACGAAGCCCTCGGAGTAATCGGGCATGAAGTAGGCCACGTGGCCATGAAGCACACCCTCAACGCATACAAGGCAAGCCTCTTCTCATCCGCCGCGATGGACGTGCTCGCTTCTACCGGAAATGTGGCCGCATCGCTCACCGACAGCGTGTTCGGCCAGCTCGCAGAGCAGATGGTAAACGCCAAGTACTCCCGCAAGCAGGAGACCGAGGCCGACGACTTCGGCTACGACTTCCTGAAGGGCGCAGGGAAGAACCCCTATTATATGGCACTCGCTTTCGAGAAACTGAT
Source organism: Bacteroidales bacterium UBA2861 (assembly GCA_002350615.1). Lineage (GTDB taxonomy): Bacteria > Bacteroidota > Bacteroidia > Bacteroidales > UBA932 > Cryptobacteroides. The sequence goes on from DEFD01000021.1 coordinate 13,154, forward strand.
GGACAAGAGCCAGAGCGGCACCTCCGCGCAGGTCACTTCCATCGCGAATCTCTTCTCGTCGCACCCCGACACCCAGTCGCGCATCGACCGTGTGAACAAGAAGGCCTCCGCCGAGGGATTCACCCGCCCGACGAAATAAAATGAAAACAATCTATACGCTTCTGGCCGCGCTTGCCTGCATCTGCGGATGCGACAGGCCGGCCGAAGTGCTTTTCCGCAGCACGGTATTCGAAAAGGGCGAAGGCGGAATCAACACCTACAGGATTCCGACAACCGTAAAAAGCAAGGCGGGCACCATCCTGGCCTTCGCCGAAGCGAGGCACGACAGCGCCGGAGATTCGGGACACATCGACCTCGTGCTCAAGCGCTCCTCCGACGCCGGGAAAAGCTGGGGGCCGATGATCACCGTGTGGGGGGATGGTGAAAACGTTTGCGGCAATCCTTCCCCGGTCGTGCTCCCGGGCGGCAGGATCCTCCTTGTATGCACCTGGAACAAGGGCTCAGACAAAGAAATGGACATACACCACAGGAGGTCGGAGGATACCAGAAGGGTGTTCTGCCTGTACTCGGACGACGACGGACTCAGCTGGAGCGCTCCGAAGGAGATCACCCCTCAGGTGAAAGATCCTGAATGGACCTGGTATGCGACCGGCCCGGGGCATGCCCTGCTGACGGAAAGCGGGCGCGTAGTGGTGCCCTGCAATCATGGAGTATGGGACGAGGGAGCGCGGAACACCTGCTCGCATCTTATCCTGAGCGACGACGGAGGAAGGTCCTGGCGCATAGGGGCCGTGCTGGAGAAGGGAAATGAATGCAGCGTAAGCGAATTCCGGAAGGACGAACTGCTTGTGAATATACGCGACTGGCGGCTGGACGGGAGCGAAAGGGAGCACTGCAGGCTCGGGGCGTTCGTGGAAGACGGGGGCGAAAGAGCGGCTCCGCAGGGATGCTGGACTATCTGGGCCCTTCCCGATCCAAACTGCCAGGGGAGCCAGATTGCAAACAGGGACGGGCGCCTGTATTTCTCAAACCCGGAAGATGAATCGCAGCGCAGGAACCTTACAGTCCGGAAAGACATCTCCGGCACGGGCCAGACCTGGATTCCGTTCTGCACCATAACCGAAGGGCCGGCCGCCTACTCCGACCTGGTGATACTGCGGCAGCCGCTCGCGATGTTCAGACAAATCACGGGCGTACTTTACGAGACCGGGGAGAAAAGCCCTTATGAAAGGATAGAATTCGCGGTGTTCCGCTAGAAGATCAATCCGACGCCGGCGCTGAGAAGCAGCCGGTTTTTGTTTTGCCCTGCCATGATGCAGCCTGCAGAGCAGGAGGCGGTCAGTTTCATCCCCGACATTCGGCCGGAAAGCGGAGCGCTCATCCCCATACCTGCGGCTCCGAATGCCGCATTGGAAGAAAGGATTTCCATGTCGTGAGGATACCATTCCTTTACCGGAATCCCGTCTTTCTGCATTCCGGTATAATTGTATGCTCCGGCAAGATTCAGTTTATACCCTGCCTCCACGGATGCCTCCCAAAGCACTTTGCCGTTGCCGAACAGTCTCTGCAAGGATGCGGAGAAATCCAGATTACTGTATTCGAAAGATGCTTCCGGCAACATGTAGCGGTCGGTCTTCGACACCCATCCTGCCTTGCCGGACAGCTTCCAGATATATGGCATGGCGTCCCGATGTCCGAAGTATCTGTCGCCGGAAAGCGATGCGCGGAGAGTTCCGTAGGTGCTGCCCAGAGCCGAGGTACGCACTTCCCATTCTCCGGTCGACTTGTTCCAGACAGATGTATACTCCGTAGCCTCCGCGTCGCGATAGAGGAATTCCGCCTTGAGCAAGGACGAATATCCCGCAAGCTGCACGGATGCGGATATCTCGTTCATCGCCACGGAGCCCATGTTGAAAGGCTGGGTAGCGCTTTCGCGGGTGGAGGTGCCGTGGTGGAGGAACGATACCTCGGCAAGCATCTCCAGATTCCCCAGGAAATGATACTGCAAGGCGCCCCCATAGCTGTCGCAATGATAATAGATTGTGGACAGTCCGCCCGACCCGACCATGTCGCGGACGTAATTGCCCAAGCCACGCACCAGCATGACCTCCTGCATCTCCGATGTGTTGCTGAGCACGGGGACGCTGCGCTCGAACATGTCAGAATAAGTCCCGGAGATGCCGAGAGCGCTTTTCCCTATACGCCAGACCAGCGACGGGCGCAACTCTATACTGTATTTGAACGACTCGCTGCGAGGGTCCACCTGCTTGGCGGCAAGGCGGTCGGTATAACGCAGATGCAAGCCCGCTGCGAACCTGTCACCCAAAGGAAGGGCGGCCTTGAACTCCATATCGTAAACCTGCCGCTTCCAGTCGCTGAGATTGGGATCTGCGACGGAGAAAATCTGGCGTTCGTCGTAAGGATCGAAGAGGACGGTGTTGAAACGCGTTCCCCGTTCGGTAATGTTGTCGTATCGGAAATGACCCCAGAGCTGCATCTTGCCTATGGCAAGCGCGCCCCGGGTGTCGAAATCCAGGTCCGAGACCTTCTCCCCCGTCGGATAACGGTGGAAAGCGCCATCCTCATACCCGAAACCGAAACCTACGGTATTGAAGGTCGCAAGCGGACGGAAAGCCAGTCCGGCCGCATTCTCGCTGCCGAACCAGAGGGTATGATCTTCGGAGTATTGCAGTGCTGCCGCAGAGCCGATGCCGTCCTGCGCCCCCGCCTTGACAGGCAGGAGCGACAGAAGCAGCAGGATGGGAAGTCTCGGATTCATGTTGTCGTTCTCTACTGGGCGCTTGTCCAGGTGCTCCAGGAAGGACGTCCTACACCGTAGCGGCGGATCTGCTTGGCCTTGTTTTCGAGGGAAGCATCCTCGCAGGTAATGAAGTCCACGGTGGAATTGTTGGTATCCTGGAGAGTGAGTTTGCCGTTCTCGTTGGATTGAACCTTGCGGAGAACGCTCTTGCCGCAATAGTTGCCCTGGCTGAGCACGTATCCTGCGTCAAGATCCTCGGGCACCCACTTCTTGGTCTTCTCGTCCTTGATCAGGTCGACAGCATCGATCACGTCGCTCTTGAGAACTTCAAGTCCTACCGACGTGGGGATGTTCGAAGAACGGATGAAATCGGTGCCGCGCACGGGAGCATCCTGATGGAAGAGGATGAATCCGCGGCCGGTGACGGTGAGCCAGAAGTTGTTGGTAGGATTGGAGACGGGAGCGACGAGATTCATGTTGATGGCGTTGCAGTCGCTCTGGCCCTTCTCGCCGTAATGGTCGCAGTAGGTCTCGAATTCAGCGGTGCTGAGGTCGATGGAGTTGGATGCGACGGTGGTATGATCCATGGCATAGCCGGCGATAACGAAGGATTCACCGGGTTCGATGGGGTAGGTCTTTCCCTCACCGGGGATCTGCCACACGGTCATGCCCACGAACACATACTGGTCGTCGTTCTGGATGCCGAGATCGTAATCATAGGTCTTGCCGCCCACCTCGGTGCCGGCCTTGATGTACTTCCACTCGAAAGTGTTGGGGCTCAGGGTCATTGCGAGGCAGATGCCGTCGGCATATACGGTCTGATCGGAATTGTTGTAGACCTCTACGAACAGATCCTTCATGTAATTGGCGTTCTTGTCGTCCTTGCAGGAGTTGTAGTAAACTTCCTTCACAAGAAGGGCGGCAGCCTTCGTGGCGGCCACCTTCACGGTGCAATCCACGCCGTCGGCGCTGACCTCTACATCCTTGGCGGTGCCGATATAGTTATAGGCGTAGCCGGCATAGGAGAACTGGGCCTGAACGGTGATGTTGTAGACGCCTGTAACCAGGGAGTCGACAGAAACGGTGTTGCCGTTGGATTTCTTTTCGCGCACGAATTCAGTGGAAGTGCTGGTAAAGGTCACGACATAGGAATCGGGAGCAGGTGCTCCGTCGAGACCGGACTCGTCGATGGTGATGTTGGAAGAGAGATACTTGATTCCCTCATCCTTCTTGCAGGAAGCGAAAGCCACCGCTGCGATGGCTGCTACTGCGAGCAATTTGATTGAATTTTTCATCATAACTATTTGATTTTAAACTTGATTTCAAAGCCGAAATACATCGGTGTACCGAGTTCGTGATAGGCGCCCATGGTGACCTCCGACGCATCGAGAGGACGGAAGTTGAAAAGGTTGTTCACATAGAAGGATGCCGTCATGAAATCCCGTATCTCCTTGGAAACGTTGAGATTGAACAGCAGGAAACTGTGGTGTCTCTCGACAAGGAAACGGGTCGCGGACCTCTGGTCGAGCATGTAGCGGTAGTCGGAAGACTCCGCCATCTCCGCCGTGAAGGGATAGACCTTGCCGTCGGCGATGGAGATGTACCGCCCGGGGATTTCGTCGTTTGTGTAGTCGCTCCAGTTCTTCGAGTAGATGTTAAGCTGGCTGGTAAGAGTGACCACGAATCCTATCGAAGGGATATTGTGCGTGGCGCGGAGGGTGGTTACCGCCTTCTCGGTGAAGGACTTGCTCATCTGCGGATCGTAGACGGCATAGTTGCTGGCGAGGGTGCTGCCGCCCTTTGAGTTGATGTCGAAGGTGCAGGCATTCGTGGTATTCATTGTATACATCCAGGCCCCGTTCAGGAAGAAGGACGTGCGGATGGCGTCGAAACGCCCCAGATTGAGTTCCCACTCCACTCCGCGGTTATGCGACACCCCGGTATTCATCGGGGTATAATACGCGAAGAACTTGTGACTGTCGACGGTCTGCGTCAGCAGCGGATTCCCCTGCGCATCGTGCCCGGAAACCGCAAAATACCTGTATGGCGCCCACTGGATGGAGCTGAAATCGAGGCGGTTCTGATATCCGTTCTCCATCTTCTCGTCGTATGCCGTCACCGACAGTTTGTATCGCTTTGCGATCAGTAGGTCGAATCCCACTTCCATCTTGCGGTTGGTGGCGACTTTGAGTTCCGGATTCTCGGTATTGTAGATATATGTCGTGGAAAGCACTATCCTGTCTGCAGGATCGGTGGCGAGCTGATTGTTGAGGTTGCTCTGGTCGAAGTATGCGTTGTTCGGATAGAGATATGCCGACGTGGGGGCTTTGGCGGTGATTCCGTAGCCGCCGCGAAGGGTGAGCACCTCGGGCAGCACTTCGGCCGAAGCGTTCAGTCGCGGAGCCAGGACGGTGCGCCCGTTGACGGAATCGAAGCGAAGGCCTGCGGTGAAGTTCAACAGGCGGCCCAGCACCTTGGTCTTGAAAGTGTTTTCGGCAAAAAGGCCGAACTGGTTTACAAAAGGAATATCGTAAAGCGGCCGGGACCTGTATCCGGACTCGGCGTTGGAGCTGCGGTACGGAGGCACTCCTTCCGGGAACACGAGCCCTTCGCCGAGGTTGCCGTCGGACTTGAAGTCGGCACCGAGCAGGAGCTTGTCGCTTGTTTCTCCCCAGGATTTGTAAAGATTCGCAGTCAGCTTTGCATAGCTGTTGAGTTCCTTGCCGTAGAAATCGATGTGGGAATCGTAGCTGTTGGGCATGAAGATGGCGTAGACTCCCGTCTGATCCGCATTGAAATTGGTGACCTCGGTGCCGTCCGTTCCGTACAAGTGCCTTCCGGGCACATTCGACACGGTGGTTCCGGATGTCATGTTGGTGGAATAGATGGAGTTCGCGCTCTGGGCCAGCTGGTCCTTGAACGAATCCTTGTACATGAAACTGTTGGAGATGTCGTAGCGCAAGGTCTTGAGCCACCCCTTGTTGATATTCCATGTGCCGTTCGCGGCCACCCGGTACCCGATGTTGATACCTCCCGAGGATGTGTGCGAGGACTGGTCGTCGGGGTTGTTGTTGCGGGTATCCTTGCCGTATTTGAGGTCGATGCTGACCGAGTTGTTCAGACCCCCGAAACGCTTGGTCCACATCGTCTTGAAGTTGAAACGCTGGTAGAAGGCATACGCCTCCGTGGTCTTGGCATTGCTGTAGGCGTAGTCGCCGCTGAAATGTATGTCGCCTCCCTTACCTCCCAGCTTGAATCCCTTGGAAGCCGAGCCCTGGAAAATCTTGGGATCCGTCTTGACACGCACCGTCAGAGGTTCGGCGCCGGCCTTGGAATTGATGATGACCGCACCGGAGGTGAGGTCGCCGTACTGCACGGAAGGGATGCCGCGGATGACTTCCACGGATTCGATGTTGTCGGTGGATATCTGACGGACGTCTATGCCCGAATTCGGGAGTGCTCCCGCGTAAGACGAAACGGATCCCGCCACGGTCGTGGAAGTGCCTGTCATTGCGGAAGTTATCCCCTCCATATTGGCATTGTTGGAAAGCGGTGAACCATCCACGATTATGGCAGTTCCCAGACTGTTCATGTCGGTTGCGTCCGCACTGCGCAGCGACAGGGTGCGGGTAGAGGACAGGTTGGGATTGGATATTTCCACGCCCGGAAGCAGCTGCATGATATCGCCAAGGGAACTGGTCTGCGAATGGTCTATAGCCTGACGGGAGATGAGAGAGGCCGTTGCGTCGCCGGCCTTGCTCGCCTGAGCGACCACGGTAACTTCTTTCAGACGGAAATTGCTCTCCCGGAGGATAAAATCCAACTTGCGCTCACCGCGGATGACAATCGTGCTGTCGACCGTTTCGTAACCGATCATCTGCACCTCAACCTCGTAGCGTCCGGCATCGATTCCGGATATGCTGTACTTGCCGGAAGCGTCGCTGGTAGCATACTGCCCGGAATTCTTTAGAAGCACCACCGCATAGTCTACTGGGACCGCCCGGCCGTTTTCTATCACCGACACCGTGCCATACAGGCGCCCTGCCGTCCCGTTCTGGGCGGCAGCGCTCACGGCTGCAAGCAGCAATGTGATGAATGTCAATATTTTAACGGCAGTACGCAAGATCGTCGAGTCGGGCTGTGGTTCTTGTCAGTTCGTCTTTGATTTCGGGGTCGGTTTCCTTTTCCAGAAGGGCTTTGCAGCCATTATAGATATCGTCGCGGCGCACCGACAGCACATACCATCCCAGAGCTTCTGCGGCCTTGAGCTTGAGGGCCTTGTCCGCTTCGGGATCGGAAAGCAATTCAAGCATGGGATCCACGGCGGCGGGATTGCACTTGTTGCGCTGGGCGCTTACCGCAAAACCTCGTTCTTTGACCGAAAGGGACTTGTCGGCAATCTCTTCGGCATCCTTGGTGTCGTGGGCGCCGTAAAGCCCTCCCACAAGATGGGAACGCACGCGCGAGGTCACCAGCGGATTGTCGACGGCTTCTTTCTGGGCATTCTCCAAAGCTGGATCGCAGCAGATGCTCGCATAGCGGGCGGACATCCTGCGCACGAGCTCATAGGAATCGTCGAGCCCGGCGGACAGGGCGGATACCAGGGCGTCGTAATCCGCAGGGTTGCGGACTATGCTCATCAGGGCTTCCATGCGCACATTCATCCTGGAATCATTCTTCAGATAATCAAGCAGTTGCGCAGATGTAAGATCTCCGCTGCGAAAGAGTTGCCTGAGGCCGAACCCGCAAAGCGAAGGGTCTTCCTGTCCAAGCATTCTGCGGGCCGACTTCGCGCTGGGGAAGGCAACCTGGGCATCGTAAGATTTCCCTTCGAAAGCGAAGGTGAAGGTGGGGTCTCCGAAAAGATGCGATTCGAGCGTCTGGATGTTCTTTATCCAGTTGCCTATGCATACGCCGTGGGCGAGAAGGCCTATCAGTTCGTTCTTCCAGTGGTCCTGGATGATGTTGACGCTGTTGCCGGTAACTGCAATCGTATTGCTGCCATGCGCGAACGCATAGCGGGCGGCGATGTAATCGTCGTGCAGGAACGCTCCGTTGAAGCAGGCGTCCAGCATGATCAGTGCCGGGCCGGACTCAAATCCGTCGAGATCCTCCAGGACTATGTCGACGGAAGCGGAGCGGATGGAGTCTTTCTTTATCTGTTCTGCATCATCCCAGCCGGCGAGCCAGGACTCGGGAACGTCGTAAGACTTCATCAGATCTGCCTTCATCTTGGCCTTGTCCTTGGCGGAGCGCATCTTGCCACGAAGGAAAGACTGCACGTTGGCGACGTGCCCCGAAGTCATGAAAGTGTAGGGTTCCTTGCTGATGTACTGCGCGTCTACGGCACCGTGGGTGTGAAGATGCACTATGTCCAGTTCCTTCATGGCAAGGATCTTGCGGAGGCGGTCGCGCACGAACTGGTCCTCGTCGAAATTGATGTAATCAACCCTGCCGGAGCCGTCGTTGAAACCGAACATCTCGTAGTAGGCCCTGTTCTCATCGATACGGGCGTTGAAGCTCTCCGAGCTGTTGCCATGCCCGCCGAAATGGAACACCCGGTCGATCTTGCGGCCGTTGCTGCGATGGGCCTCGGCTGCACGGTCGAGATACTCGGCGATCAGTTCGGTGAATCCGTGCTCCGGATCGTTCTTTGAAGGCTTGATACGGGCGGTGTAGATGTCGCACTCGACGCGCTGTGCGCCCTTGGGAGAGAGGTCGTAATACCAGAGCGGGCCTTCATTCCCGATGGCGTCGAACTCCAGGGAAAAGTCGTCGTAGAAGCGGTCGGAGGGGATTGATGACTTGTCCCGCCTGATTTTGGGGTTCATCTTGAAGGCTGTGGCCAGATGATGGGCCCGGCGGATCATCGGAACCGGAACATCTCCCACCAGCACTGCACCTTCGAGGCTCCGGTTCTGATGAAGATACCGGAGAGTATCACGTATCGCGCGGGGGTCTGTCGCAGCATTCACATCTATTATAAATACGTTTTTACCCTCAGCGCGTATCTGCGAAGCATAGTTGTCGATTGATTTGCCAATGGCCGCCTTCGTGGCTTCGTCGACGACGATTGCTACGGACGCTTTGTCTTTTGCGCCAAGCAAGACGGGAACGAAAACGGATAATACGGCTATGATTCTGGAAATTGTCTTCATACACTACTTATAATACGATGCGTGCAAATTTAGAAAAATCTGCACGCATCTACAATACCAAATTATAATGAATTATACCTCCGTGGCGCCTTCAAACTCGCGCAGGAAACGCAAATCGTTCTCGAAATAATGACGAAGGTCGTTCACCTGCCACTTGAGCATGGCGATGCGCTCTATGCCCATTCCGAAGGCGAAGCCGCTGTACTTCTTCGAGTCGATGCCGGAGGCCTCGAGCACGTTGGGATCCACCATGCCGCAGCCCAGAATCTCGAGCCAGCCTGTGCCCTTGCAGATGTTGCAGCCCTTTCCGTGGCAGATGTTGCAGCTCACGTCCACCTCCGCCGAAGGCTCGGTGAAGGGGAAGAACGAGGGACGCATGCGGATCTGCGCGTCGGCTCCGAACATCTCGCGGGCGAAGAGCAGGATGGCCTGCTTAAGGTCCGCGAAAGTGACATTCTCATCTATATAGAGGCCTTCCACCTGATGGAAGATGCAGTGTGCGCGGGCGGAGATGGCTTCGTTGCGGAATACGCGCCCGGGGCAGATCACGCGGATCGGGAGGGGCATCTTCTCCATTGCGCGCACCTGTACGGAGGAGGTGTGGGTGCGGAGGAGCAGAGGGTTGAGATGGCCGGCGGAGACGAAGAAAGTGTCCTGCATGTCGCGGGCGGGGTGGTTCGGAGGGAAGTTGAGGGCCTCGAACACATGGTAGTCGTCCTCGATTTCGGGGCCTTCCGCCACATCGTATCCGAACTTGCGGAAGATATCCACTATCTGCTGGCGCACGATGCTCACTGGATGGCGGCTGCCGAGCTCGAACTGCTCGCCCGGCAAGGATGTATCTTCTTTGGAAGCCTCTCCTTCGCCCGCCGACTGGACGCTGTCGCGAAGTTTCTCGATGGTGGCGATGGCGGCCTGCTTGAGTTCGTTCAGAGGACGTCCGAAGGCGCGCTTCTGGTCGCCGTCGACACTGCGGAACTCCTCGAAGAGCGCCGTGATTTCACCTTTCTTTCCAAGGAAGCGCACGCGCGCTTCTTCCACTTCTTTCTCTGTCTTGCACTTGAGAGCGTTCAGCTCGCCAAGCACCTTTTCTATAGTTTCAATTGTCATAGTCTATTTCCTTCTTTCCCTTTTCGCTGCCCGGATGTCCCTGGACTTCTTCGCACGGGACGCGCCGCCCTTGAGATATTTCTTCCACTGGGCGTCGTCCAGTATCTTGCGGAACGCATCGTAGGTGGCATTCTCCCACTTGTCCGAAATCATCTGGTACAACTCGGCATTCTCCACGCGGTTTTCGGCAAGGGCCTTGGTTTCCTCGGACATCGCCGTGTAGTTGTGAACGAGGATGGAATCGACGTAGAAGGTCTGCCATACCTCCAGGTCCAGAGTTTCCTCGTAGTGAAGCACCAACTGCTCTATCCCCTCGCGCATCTTCTTCTCTTCCTGCTCGGGAGTAAGCGGCTGCTGCTGGGCCCTGGCGGCCAGCGGCATCAGCATGCCGATAAGAACGATAAGTATGTGCTTAGTTTTCATAACTTGCAAAAATAATCATTAAATTTGTAACAATGTAAATTTCAGTGTATGAAAGTTAAGACTATGTGCCTTGCGGCGCTGACTGCGCTGCTCGTTTCCGGGCTTCGCGGCGAGGCCTGCTCCAACGTGATCGTAACAAAAGGTGCCAGTGCCGACGGTTCCTGCATGGTTTCCTATGCTGCAGATTCCCACGTTCTTTACGGAGAACTGTACTTCCATCCCGCCGGCAAGTTCCGTGCCGGGGCCAAAGTGGATATCACGGAATGGGACACCTACAAGCCCCTCGGACAGATTCACCAGATCGCCAGGACCTACCAGACGGTCGGCAACATGAACGAGAAGCAGTTGATAATCGGAGAGACCACCTGGGGAGGCCGCGAAGAGCAGGCCGATCCGGCCGGGATAATGGACTATGGCTCACTCATCTATATCACTTTGCAGAGAGCCGCGACAGCACGTGCCGCCATCGACACCATAGTGTCGCTCGCGAACCGCTACGGCTATCCCTCAGAGGGCGAGACCTTCTCCATCGCCGACAAGAACGAGGCCTGGGTCATGGATCTTGTAGGAAAGGGACCGGATGAGAAGGGTATCAACTACGTGGCCATCAGGATTCCTGACGGTTACATCTGCTCGCACGCCAACCAGGCCCGCATACAGACCTTCCCCCAGAACGATCCCGAGAACTGCATCTTCGCTCCCGGAATGATCGATTTCGCAAGGAAGCACGGATGGTTCAGCGGCAAGGATGAGGACTTTGATTACAGCGCTGCTTTCGGCCCGGTCGATTTCGGTGGTGCAAGAGCCTGTGACGCCAGGGCCTGGAGTGCATTCAACATCCTGACCGGCGGTGAGTTCACCTACGAGAAGGACGGAAAGATGGTCACCGAGCCCGCTTCCGCTTACTACGACTACATCACCGGGAAGAATCTTTCCCATAGGATGCCCCTGTTCGTAAAGCCTTCCAAGAAGATCTCTGTCAAGAATGTGGCTGATGCCATGAGGGACCATTTCGAGGGAACTCCCCTCGACATGACCACCGACATCGGAGCCGGCGGCAACGCCCTCCCTTACAGGTGGAGACCGATGAACTTCTCCAAGGATGGCTGGAGCTATGTCAACGAGAGGGCGATCGCTACCCAGCAGACAGGTTTCTGGTTCGTAGCCCAGTCCAGGCATGACCTTCCCGACGTTGTCGGCGGAATCATCTGGTTCGGAACCGATGATGCTGCAACTTCCTATCTCACCCCTATCTATTCCAACACCAACGAGGTCCCCGAGTGTTTCAAGGAGGGCAACGGCAATATGTTGGAATATTCCAAGACAGCATCCTTCTGGATCAACAACCGCGTTGCGAACGATTGCTACAAGGCCTACAACATGATGGCTCCGACCGTACGAGAGGCTATCGACAAGTTCGAGAACGAGCAGATGTTCACCAAGGTGGCGGAGATGGATGCCAAAGCCCTTGCCGCCTACAATTCGATCCTTGCCAAGGCTGAAAAGAAAGGTCTTGACAGCAAGGATTGGTTTGCCCCTGTCAAGAAGCTCCTTACCGACTATTCCGTCAGCACTGCACAGAAGCAGTTCTGGGCCTGGGTGGACCTTGAGGAGATGATCACCGTCAAGTTCATCGACGGTAATGTCAAGGCCCAGGATGAGGATGGCAATTTCAAGCATTCCAAGTACAATAAGGGTACACCCGCCGGGATAACTAATCCTGGCTACACTGAGAAATGGAAGGAAGCCGTGATCCAGGATCATGGCGATGTGCTTCGCGTGAGATAATGATGAAGATTCTCAAGGGTTTTCTTTCCTTAGCGGTTCTATTGGTGTCGGTGTCGATGCACGCCGACGAAGGTATGTGGCTTATCCAGGACATCAATGCTGCCCTGGAGAAGAACATGAAGGCTCGTGGCCTGAAATTGTCAGCTAAGGAGATCTACAATGCCGATGCACCCGGGACAGCCGTCTCGGATGCCGTGGTTTCAATAGGATTCTATTGTACCGGCAGTCTTATTTCGGACAACGGCCTGGTCATAACCAACCATCATTGCGCCTATTCCAACATTGCAGCCCTCAGCACTCCCGAACATGACTATCTTGAGGAAGCCTACTGGGCCATGACTTCGGAGCAGGAACTTCCGGTGGAAGGGGAATCGATGTATTTCCTCAAGAGGGTCTTTGAAGTCACCGACGAGGTCGCTGCCTTGAAAAAACAGCTGGATGAAGACGGCAAGCCTCTTTCCATGAGGAAGATAGCCTCTTCCCTCGAGAAGAGATATTCCGAAAGTACCGGGCTGCGGTGCATCTTGAGCGAGATGTGGGCTGGAGAAAAGGCTTACATAAGCGCCTACAAGGTCTACACCGACATCCGCCTGGTGGCCGCCCCTCCCGTGTGCATAGGTTATTTCGGCGGAGAAGGGGATAATTTCACCTGGCCGCGTCACAATTGCGATTTCACGATCTACAGGATCTATGAGAACGGTGTTCCGCTTCAGGGTGAGAAAAACCTGAAAGTGTCCCTGAAAGGCTATTCCCCGGGCTCATTCACCATGGTCATCGGCTATCCCGGCAGGACGGACAGATATGCATCTTCCTCCGAGATAGACTACCAGGAAAAGGTCGTGCTTCCGGTCTCCAACGAGATCAGGGGCAACCAGCTGAAGATAATGGCCCGCAGGATGGATGCCGATCCCGTGGTAAGGCTCAAGTACTCCGACCGCTATTTCAGCATCAGCAACTCCCAGGTAAACAATGTGGGCATGGCCCAGTGCTACAAGCGCTTTCGTGTAAAAGACGAGAAGGTTGCCCAGGAGAAGC
>DEFD01000021.1:26438-28048 GCA_002350615.1 Bacteroidales bacterium UBA2861
CCAGCTGAGGTCTTGGATTGGCGGAGGGAGCACCCGTTCGGACCGTTGGGGAAACTTGCTGGAGGATCTCGATGGGGCATATTCAAAGACGGCCGCAGTTGAAAGGGACAAGGTGATCTTCCGTGAAACCATTCTTCAGGGCACCGTCATCGGAACCTATCTTCTCCGTGCCTGGAACTCCAAGGACGTGAAGAGGGCGAAGGAAGTCCTCCTCGCAGGCCTTGCCGAGACAGACCCTGCAGTGGAGAAGGATCTTCTTGAATATGCCCTCAGGGAGTATTTCACCAATCTCGACAACTACTACTACGGCCCCTACCAGAGGTGGATCCAGGACCGCTTCGGCTATGATTTCACGGCTATGACAGAATACCTCTGGAGCAACAGCCTGGTGTCTTCCAAGTCCAGGATCGAAGCTATGGAATCCATGGATGACCTCAAGGACGATTCTCTCAGGAAATTCATCTCTGATTCCCCTATCTCTGTCTTCAACGAAAGGAATGGTCACCAGCAGGATTGGGCTCGGGCCGGTGAATTGGAAACCGAGTACAAAAGGGCCCTTTACTGGATGCGACTCCATAAGGGGGAGCTTCAGTATCCTGATGCAAATTCCACGATGAGGATCAGCTATGGCCGTGTCGGTGGCTTCAGCCCAAATGACGGAGTCTGGCAAGATTGGTATACCACCCCTGCCGGCATACTTCAGAAGTACGATCCTTCAAATCATGACTACAACCTCAATTCCAGGCAGAAATACCTTCTTGAAAAGGATAATTGGGGTCGCTGGGGTTTCAGGGTCGGCAAAAGAAGGCATGGGATGATCGTAGATTTCATCTCGGACAACGACATAGCCGGGGGCAATTCAGGCAGTCCTGTCCTGAATGAAGAAGGCGACCTGATCGGACTTGCTTTCGACGGGAACCTGGAATCTCTCGCGAGTGACACCTCCTACACGGAAGGCTACAACAAATGCATCAACACAGACATCCGATTCGTGATGTGGGTGCTTGATAAATATGCGGGTATGAAACGGATAATCAAGGAGATAGAATTCTCCTAACATTCAAGGATATGAGAAAAGCAATTGGAATAGGGGAGACTGTCCTCGACATCGTATTCCGGAACAACCAGCCGCAGGCAGCGGTGCCCGGAGGATCCACGTTCAATTCCATGATCTCCCTGGGGAGATGCGGCGTACCTGCCGACTTCCTCTCCGAGTTCGGAGACGACAGGGTAGGGATCATGATCAAGGATTTCATGAAGGAAAACGGAGTGATCTCGGACCATGTCAATCTGCTCAAGTCAAAGACTCCTCTTTCCCTGGCCTTCCTTGACGAAAAGAATGATGCCCAGTACATCTTTTATCGAGATGCTGCGGAAGAGCGCCCAGACTTCGTCTATCCTGAGATAGAGAAGGATGACGTCGTCCTTTTCGGTTCCTTCTATGCCTTGAATCCGGCCTGCCGTCCTCTTGTAAGGAAATTCCTCGAACACGCCCGCGCCAAGGGAGCCATCCTGTATTACGATGTCAATTTCCGTCCTTCCCACGTCAAGGATCTGGGACACATCGGCAATGCCCTTTGGGAGAATATCGAACTTGCAGACGTCGTAAG
>DEFD01000018.1:0-27395 GCA_002350615.1 Bacteroidales bacterium UBA2861
CTGATTTATAGAGGAAAGATAGCAATTATTGTGAATCAATGGTTATGTCGTAGAAGACAGCACCGTAACCGCACCATGAGCCGAGGGCTCCGTGCAGGTTGGACGCGGTGTTCTCGCTTACCGGGAAGAAGGCGTTGCGCGCAAGGGCGGCGATATCGTCATAACTCTTCCAATAATCATAGGAGACTTTATCTATGGTGCAGAATTTCACACGCAGCCTCTCCCCTTTCCTGAAAAGCGGCTGACGGTATTTTTCAAGGAGGCCCCATCCGCGTGCAACCGGAACCTCAAGCTCTTGGGAGGGTATCACCGAATCATCTACGAGGCCGAGGAAAGAAGAATTCCAGGCCTGTCCCTGGTCGGATGTCATGGTGAAGAATTTATAATAGTCCCGGGTGGAAGGATCGTCGGTAAAACAGGCGCTGAGAGTAAAAAGGGAATCCGTCCGCTCCGATACACGGACTACGAAACTGTCGATGGCCGCAGGAGCGGGCACGCTGGTCTCGGCCCAGGCCTTTATACCAGGGTAATCGACTTCCAGGCGGTAGGTCTTGCCCGCTTCTCCCAGCATTTCATCCGTGGTGTAAACATAGGGCGGGAAATATCTGTCGTCCCGGCGTCCATCCAGTTCCACGCGGCGGCTTCCGTCGCTCACGAAAACACGGGCGTAACTTACGACTTTGGCCATCAGCGCTGAAGAATCCTGCATGCTTTCAGTGGGGCTGATACTCTTGCTGAGCAGCACTACAGGAGCCCCTCCCGCATCTATCCACCCGTCCACGACGAGCGGGGTGGACGGCACCGGGAAAGAAGCGTCGTCACAGGCCGCAAAGAAGCAGGACAGCGCTGCAGCGAGTACTGCGGCGGCCAGGCGAACGGCCCTCAGGCATGGTATCTTTTCGTAAGTGCTTCGCATATCAGAATTTATGGAAATAGCCCAGCGAGGGAAGGAACATAATCTTATAATATATGGAACGGTAGGAAAAGCGGCGGTCGTCACTGAGGTTGATGCGGTAGAAGATGTCGTTTTTCCTTCCGAGTGCATTGTAAAGCGAGAAGTTGAGCCCGTTCCCCCTTCCACCGGGATGCCTGCGGATATACCAGTTGGCGCTGAAATCCAAGCGGATATATGGTCTGAGCCTTGCCCCGTTATGTTCAGCGAAGTTACAAATGAGCTGATTTTGAGCGACATACATACTCTCCACCGCAGTGAACGGAGTACCGCTGGCGGCTACGAAGCTTCCGCCCAATTCCCATTTCCCGGAAGTCCATGAGGCCATGACATTGAATTCATGGATGCGTTCATGGGCACTGGGATAAATATCCGGATAGCCCGGATCGTCGAAACTGCGCAGCGACCTGCCGACAGTATAAGCCGCCCATCCAGTGAGCTGCCCCGCCTGCTTGCGAAGCATAAGCGAAAGGCCGTAATTCCTTCCGTCGCCTTTAAGCAGGCAGTCGTTCAGGGCATAATCTTCACGGACGAAATCCAGGATGCTCCCCTTGTATTCCAGCTGATGCCGGAGTTCCCGCCAATAAACTTCAGCGCTCAGGCGCCACGCGCCGCCTTCAAGGTCGAGGTCATATCCGGCCTGGGCGAAAAAGGAAGACTGGGGCTTGCTGTATTTCCCCGCAAGGAGCCAAAATTCATAGGGCAGGGCAACGCTGCTGAGGCCAGTCTGGAAGAGAAACTGTCTCTGGATGCCTGCAGAGGCGCTGAGTTTCCCTGCCTGACCGAAATTCCGGGAAGCTGAAACATACGGGCTGAAGTAAGGGGAAAGCCGGGATTCGTCATGAAAAAACTGTCCCTTCGCAACGGCGGTTACATTCCAGTCCAACCTGTCCAGAATGGCATAGGACAGGGAAACCGCCCCCTCGAAAGCACGCTGAAGCTCATTTGGGCTACGCTGCCTGAAATAGCCTCCTTCGGATGCAACTCTCTGGGGATGTGCACGATGAAGGGCCAGATCGGCCGAAACGGCAAGACGTTTCATGGAAAAAGCTGCCTTATATCCGGCCGTGGCGATATCGGATGGCATGGAGATATCGAAGAAATCGTGCCGGACATCCATTCCCAGCCCGAAGCCGGTGTAGTAGAGGCTCTGTTTCAGACTCCGGTCTTCCCGCCGGCGCTGCCAGTGCAGGGCGCCCATGAGGTTATGCCAGTCCAGGTCCACGTCCATGCCGTTCTCGTAACTGCCGTAACTGAGATTGTCCATCCCCGTGTAGAAATCCGCCCAGACCAGATCACCCTCACCGGGGCGGAAGAGAAATGTGAGATTGGCATCCCCGAAACCATATTTGAAGGCATTGTCATCCAGTTGCAGGAAACTGCCATAGAGGGTATTGATGTATGATTTCCGCAGGGATGCGAGAAGCGCGGATTTCTTCCCTAAGGGGGCGGAGACACTCCCCTCCGCAGATATCAGTCCTGCATTGAATTCCCCGCCGAAGCGCTCCGGAAGATCCTGGGGAAGTTTCATTTCGACACTGCCGCCGAGACGGCTTGCGTTATGCTCGAGGGTGCTGTATTCCATAGAGGAATAATGACCGGGGATAAAGACGGAAAAGAGCCCGAGCAGATGGGAAGCCCCGTAAATCGGCACGCCCTCTGAAGAAACTATACAGTGCTGATGTTCAGTACCTTGAATATGAATGCCGGCATCCAGTTCGCTGCCGGTCGCAACACCGGGCAGCATTCTTACGAAACGCAGGGGATCGGAGTTTCCGAGCAGGGACGGGGCGCGGCGCAGCAGCTCTGTCCGCACGCTGCTCTGCAGGCCTGTCCCGGGAATTATCAGCGAAAGGTTTCGCGATGCGGAAACTACGGTGCTGTCAAGTTTTGAGACCGAATCTCTTTGCGGCACTTCCATGTCCGGGCGGCACTCCGTGACTGGCCGGGCCGAAAGAGGCAGGCTCCGGCAGGCGGTCCAGACCAGGACGATTATGACAAGCACCCTTCTAATCATTGCCGCGAAGACTGAAAAAATCTATGAGCTGAGCCCTGTACGGGGCAAATTCGTTGCTTTCGAAAAAAGCGGTGACACTTGCCACCGCACCGTTCTGGAAATGAAAAACCGGCTGATATGCAAGGAATTCCCCGAAACTGTCGCGAAGGCGTTTCTCCCGTAGTTCTATTCGGGCGGAGGGATTGTCGGTCCTGCCGTCGTAGAACATGGCGATGTCCATGAATTCAGCAGCGTCGGAGAGGATTTTCCGGAATTCTTCGACAGGCATGGTGCCGTCCAAAAGGTCCAGGGTATTTATGAATTCCTCCATGCGCACCGTCCCCCTGAAGGCAACTGCGCCGCCGACATCCAGGCTGAAATCCACATGCAGTATCTGCGCTCCGGCACGGATCTCATCCGCAAGTTCCTGCATGGCACCGGTATTCACACCGGACGCGAGGGCCTCGGCGATCTTCTGCCTCTGCAGGCGGAGGTACTGTTCATCACCCATCTGCCGCTTCCCGCAGAAAGGGAAAAGAAGAAGCGCGCACAGAAGGATGATATGCCGGAATCGTTTCATACAGCTAAAGGAGATGCCTTGCCATGTCCCCCTCTATCTTGAATCCGGTAAGATGATGGCTGCCTTCGGTGCGATGATAATAGACTTTGGCCCCCGCCCTCAGCAGGCGGGCGTTCAAACTGTCGGAAGCGCTCACCGGAATGGTGGCGTCATCTGCCGAATGATAGAGGAATACTGGAAATGAGGGTTTGAAATCCACAGGGACGAGCTGTGATGAAAGGGCATCCTGGACTTTCTGCCAGACGGCATTGTCTTCTGCAAAAAAGTCCATGTCGATATATGCGTCAAGTTCGGGACCGAAACGGGTAGTGAGGGAATCCGTGGAAATGTAGCCGGCCGTAAGTTCCTGATAGTTTTCGAGGAATTCCCCTTTGAACACTGTGCTGAAGTCCACTCCGAGATGATTGTAAAAATCTATGGATACCAGCATGTTAGGCAGGATTACGGCACCGCATCGGCCGCTGGCGGCATACTCCTTGACGGCCGCGAGCGGATCCCATGCCCCCGCACCGAGCCAAAGTTCCTTAACCTTTATGCCGCATTCGGGATGAAGGGAATAATGCCTTGCCAGGGCAAGGGCCCCGCCCCCTCCGAGAGAATATCCGAAAATGTAATCCTTGTTCCCAAGCCGTATATAACGGTGATTGTAAAGGAATTCATAGGCGGCCTTACGCATGTCCACTGCCAGCCGCACGATGTCGTCGTGCTGTAAGTATGAAATGGGATAATCCTCCGTGCCACCGCAGCCCAGAAGGTCCGGAACTATCATTATATAACCGGTGCATCCGGCGATGGCCTCAGGGACGCTCCGGTTCACGCTGCCGCAGCTGAACTTGCTCTTGTTGACAGGGACAATCTCTATGACACCTTTCAGATACGTGGTTTCAGGGTAATAAACGAGCCCCGTTGCCTTGACCGGCTTTCCTTCATGGTCCAAGGAATTGTAAGTAATGCCATAAACGGTATAGTCCTCTGCCGCCTGCCTGCCTTCTTCAAGCAGTTCCGCCAATTCGCCGTAAGCGGAGGAATGCTCCCCGTACTGGTCCATGACATCGGAAATCATGTCGTCGAAAGTCATCTTCCTTTCAAATATGAGGCTGTCAAAAACCTTATATTCAAGCAATTCCGGATCTTTATAACGACACGAAAGCAAAAGGAACGGTAAGAGCGCCGGCAGTATCTTCTGAAAGATTCTCATTTTTCTGAAAAGGCATTGTAGCAAGGCATCATGCGCCACCACGCTTCAGAAGGCAATGCGGAAGATTCAAAATCGACGGGTTCCCCTATTTTGGGACTGAGCAGGATGTACGCCGAAGACTTCGAATGTTCATACAGCAGATCCATCGGTTCATTCCACGGATGCTTCGCAAGGGCGTATTTGGAATTGTGATATGGCAGCACCATGCGTGGTGAAAGGGCTTCGATTTCCAGGACCAGTTCTTCAGGCCTCGTGTGCACCGAATGCCCGTGATTCCCGTACTGACCATCCTCCATTATCGCAAGGTCGATGGGGCCATAGCGTTTGGGAACCGCGGAGAAATGGCCGCCGAATCCTCCGTCGCCCGATATGAAGGTGCGTTTCAGCTCTTTCGCACCCGGGGAATCCAGCAGCAGGGCCATCCAGAAGCTCTTGTCCCTTGCGGCGAAACGGCGGCTATTGTGAATCGCCGGAAGGCAATGCACGGTGGTGCCGGATACCTCAAGACTGTCTCCCCAGTCCATTTCACGGATCTTGGAAACCGGAACGCCCCAGTACTCGAGATACTCGCCCACCCCGAGGGGACAGATGAAACTCGACACCTTGCCTTCAAGTGCCGTGACAGTGAAATAATCCAGATGGTCCCAGTGATTGTGGGTAATTATCACGGCGTCGAGTTCCGGCATATCGTCCGGAGTGTAGCATACCGTGCCCTTGAACGGGCGCAGCAGCATGCGCTGGGGCCATTCATTGCTGAGCACCGGGTCCATGAGGAAGCGCACTCCCCCGGTCTGGATGAATACCGATGCATGCCCCAGCCAGATGCAAAGATCCCGGTCACGGTCCAAAGACTTGATATCCGTCCTGATCACAGGCACTTCACACTCCGGTCTGGATTTACTGCCAGGGAAGAGCAGCGAAAAGGTGTACGGAACCAGTCCGGGTTCATCAGCCTCGAATTCGGGATCCTGATTGCGGAAATGCCCTCCGCTCCAGTGAGAAGACTGTTTTATGCCTTCGAGCCTCTCACCCCGCGGGGTGCGGCGGAAGGAACGTACTGTGGAGCATGAGCACAGCAACAAAATGCAAAGGCCGCAAACTATGGCGTTGCGGCCTTTCCCCAAAACAAATTGTCCCTTGAACGGGAACATTCTCTGTTAAAAATGATATTCGAAACCGAAGAGCAGGCTGCCGCTGGAGGCGGAGAAGCCGAAACGGCTGATTTCCGGACCGTCGTTGTTCTGGTTTCCGGTAAAAGTCTTGGATTTGATGCTCTGATAACCGGCGGAGCCGAAACGTGTCACGAATTTGAGATCCTTTGTGAGTTTGAATGAAAAACCAGGACGTATTATAATCTCAACAAGATTCGCCTTGGTTCCCTGGTCCACAATCGCCCCGTTGCCGTCATCTCCGCTGGTCTTGGTCTTGAACATCTCAAAACCAACCACCGCATCGACAAAGAGGTCGAAAGTCTTGTTGCTCACGAGGGTATGGCGAACAAATGGCGCGATACGGAGTCCCGAAATATTGTTGTTGCCCTTCCGCTGATCGGCCGCGATACCTGCCACGGACCAAAGCAGGTCGGAAATATTCACATTGTCGAAAGAGCCCATGGAAGCGAGTCCGCTCAGATAGCCGACTTGTAGTCCGATGGAATTTTTCTTGTCGAGATCGTAACCAAAATCTGCTATGATTTTGAAAGATGAAGCATCCGTTGAACCTGTTCCTCCGACACCATCCGGCACTTTCACACTGGTGCTGGTGAATCCGGCAGATCCTCCCAGATAAATATTCTTCTTGTTAAAACCCTTGGAAGCGGCCTGTGCACTGAATGTAGACGCTACGGTCAACAATGCGGCAATTGCGAATAAAACTTTTTTCATATCGATTTGTATTTGGTCTCAAGACACAAGCACAAATATATGAAGCGGCCCCTACGAACAAAAGCCAGCTTGTCGCAAATGGTAAAAAAGACGTCCCGGAAGGTAAAAGACTAATGTTTCTCCAGCCACTGTCCGGGGCTCATGCCTGTTTCTTTTTTAAAACTCCTGTAGAACTGGCTGCGGCTGGCGAAGCCCGATTTCCAGCCTATGGACTCAATGCTTACACCTTCTGATACATCTTCCAGAAGGGATACGGCTTCCTTTATGCGATAGGAAGCGACGAAGTCCGAGAAGCTGAGACCAAGGTTGTTGTTGATGCAATTCGATACATAACTCCTGTTGCTGCCCACTGCAAGGGCAAGGTCCGAAATCTTGAGTCCCTGCCTGAGATAAAGCCTGTCGGCCTCCATGGCATGCCATATTCTCTGCAGCAGCACGTCCGGCCTGTCTTCCTCAGTATTCTGTTTCTCTTCTGCATCCGTCCCTTCTTCCTGGATAAGGTCCTTCTGCATGGATGAAGCGTCGAAAACAGGCCTTCTACCTATATAAGATATGGAGTACAGCAAAACGGTGAATACAAGTGACGGGATGACAAGAAGGACGCTTCCCACGAAGAGATCCCTTCCGACAAGATTGCTCACCATGGAGAAAAGGGAGGTGAGCAGGAGGAGCGTCAGCATGGTTCCTACCGAACGGAGTTCCTTGCCTTCGGTGTCGGCGTAAAAATTGGCTATGACGATACGGTATGTCCGGAGCGCCTTGATGCCATAAACTGCCGTAAAAACAACCTCTGCCGCAAAGAACAGCTTCACGGCCAGCATCAGCCATTTACGACCGACACCCGCAATGGTGAAGACAACGGAAATCGTAAAGAACACCAGGGAAGGTATCAGGATCACGGCGGCTGGGATTGTAAAGCCGGCGGTCCCTTTCCTGCCGGGTTCCGCATTTGTAAGCCTGTAGATCCAGAATCCGAAAAGCGGATATACGGAGAGGGTGCAGAAAATCCAGACGCTCTCGGCAAAAGTTGCGATGGTGGAATTCGGGAAGACGAAATGGCAGAAATGGCAGAAATACAAGATGGTGCTTACAGCCACGAAATTGAGAAACGCCCCTGCAGCCGGCGACTGGTTCCTGCCCGATAGCTTTTCCAGAAACAGGGTAATCGTCCACCACAGGCAGCAGAGGAAGGGCAGCACCGAAGCAATCAGGTATATGATATTATCAGCCATCCGGGTTGAATTAAACGGAGACAAATATAAATAAAAAACTGCCGTCCTGTACCTTCGCGGCAAAGGACGGCAATGCAAAGTTAGAATAGTTTTCTACAGGGTAAATACTTTTTCTGTCTTTCGACCCGTCGCAAATATGAATGTCTTTACTTATTTTTCTCTAAGTAATTTTACTTATTTTATATCCAATTCCGATAATTTTGTTATTTTCGCACTTATGAAGGTCAGGATTATTGCCGGCATGGCCGCACTGGTCATCTCGATCTGCTTCTGCGGTTGCAAGGGCACAAACGCAAAGGCGGATGAAACTGCCGGCGACAGCAGTGCCTCCAGGCTGGAGAAAAGCCTCGCCTGCTGCAAGGACTCCAAATTCGACCTTGCGGTAGAGGAAGCCCTGGCAGCCCTTTCCATGGCGGAAGAGGCAGACGACAGGCTCCAGCAGGCCCGCGCCTACTGCGTCCTTTCCAAGATAGACATGATGACCTTCAGGGACAGCCAGAGTTGGGAAAATGCCGTGAAGGCGGAAGAAATCGCCCGGCACGGGAACTTTGTAGAAGAACTCTGCGACGCCCTCTCCCTGAAAGCCAAACTTTGCACATACGCCAACAATTCCCCTGCCGACAACAGGGACGACGAGGGACTGGCCCTTGGTCTTGAAGCGTACAACACCGCTGTTGCCCACAATCTGGCTCCGCAGAGGATCGACGCCTGCTACGTTCTGTCCGCGCTTTACGTGAACAAGAACAGGTGGAACCTCGCCCTCGTGAAAGACTACTACGACAAGGCCGGAGCCTTCCTCGAAGAAGGGGAACGGATAGCAGACAGCCTCTCTCTGCGTGACCTGCAGCTTGAATCCCTCAAATACAGGATGCGCTACCTGAGGCAGGGAGGCCGAACCGAAGAAGCGATCGGATACTGCAATCACCTGATCCCCGTCTGCGCCGACAGCGATTACTTCACGAAAGCGCAGCTCTACGACCACCTTACCATACTCTACGGCCAGCAGGGCAAGCTTCAGGAATCGGTGGAAAGCCACCAGAAGTATGTTATCAACACGCGCAGTTACATCAGGCAGAAGGCCGACGCCGCGCTCCAGGAAATGGAGACAAAATACGAGATGCAGGAAAAGGAGCGCGAAATAGAACGCAACCGGGCAAGAGGCATGGTGATGAACCTGGCCCTTCTTGCAAGCCTCCTCGCGATAGCAGTGATTTTCATGCTCTACCGTGTCATACATCAAAGGAACAAAGAGCTCGACGCCGCAAACAAGGGCAAGGAGAAGATCCTTTCCATGGTGAGCGAAGACCTCCGGGAAGATGCTGCCGAGTATGCCTACAGGATGATGCAGAAAGGCAGGAAAGAGCTTGTAACAATGGGGCTGACAAAGCGCGAAATCCAGGTTATCCGCCTGAGCCGCAGGGGCTTGAGCGCCTCGCAAATCGCGGAGAAGCTGCATATCAGCGTGAGGACGGTGACCAACCATAAGCAGAACATCTATACGAAAATGGATGTAAGCAGCAATTCTGAAATGATCCTTAAAGCCGAAAAACTCGGAATAATCTGACGACCATGGACAAAAGACAAATACATCTGGACCCCCACTGCGAGGCGATTCTCGGAGAATACCGCAGCCTGAAACCGCATCTGAACAAGCTGGAAAAGGAGATTCCGGCAAGGATAAAAGCCTGCTTCGAAGAAGGCGGAATCATTGTCGCCGCGCTCGAGCACCGCATCAAGGAAGAGGCTTCACTGGCCGGCAAGCTGGAGCTCAAGGGCGGAAAATACAAGGATATTTTCGACATAACCGACATTCTGGGGCTCAGGGTTATCACTTTCTACAAGGACGATGTGGACAAGGTGGCGTCCATCATGGAACGGCTTTTCGAAATAGACTGGGAGAATTCGGTGGACAAGCGCAAGCTGCATGAAATCGACAGTTTCGGTTACCAGTCCCTGCACTATATCTGCCGTCTGCGCGAGACGGATTACGACTACAAGGAGTGCCCCGAACTCGCCAAGCTGCGTTTTGAAGTTCAGATGCGAACGATCCTGCAGCACGCCTGGGCCAACATGAACCACGATACCGGATACAAGTCCGGAGTGGAGGTGCCCAAGGTTTACATCAGGAACCTCAGCAGGCTCGCAGGAATGCTCGAACTCGTGGACGACGAATTCAGCCGCATCCGCACGGAGATAAACGACTACAGGCGCCAGGTGCGCTCGCTCGTAAGCTCCGGCAACCTCGACGAGGCGCCATTGGACGGCGATACTTTCCGCAGTTACCTGGAAATGGGGCCTTTCGACAAGCTCAACAGGAAGATAGCGGCGGTGAACCAGGCGGAGATCATGGAAGTATCGCTCATGAATTTCCTGCCGCTGTTCAAGGGCATGGGCTTCAAGAACCTCGGCGACATCCACCGCCTCATCAAGAACTACGGAGACGCGGCCTACCAGATGTCCTGCTACCAGATCGGCCTGTCGGACATCGACATAATATCATCTTCACTCGCCCCTCAGAACCTCTGCATCGCCTATATCCTCAAATCGGGCGGAGGCAAGCTTGGCGTCTCGATGATGCTGGAAGCCATCAACGGCAAGTCGGAAAGTAACGAAATGATGGCGGAAATGCTTGTCCAGCAAGCAGAAAGCCTTCCGTTTATGAACCAGTAAAATTATACAGAAATGGCAAATGCAGCAATGGACACAAGTCTGCTCGACCGAGCGATAATCTTCGCGGTCAAGGCCCATGCCGGCACGGAGCGGCGCGGGAAAGGTTTTCCCTATATCGTCCACCCCATGGAAGCGATGGAAATTGTATCCAGCATCACTGCGGACCAGGAACTGCTCGCTGCGGCGGCGCTCCATGATACCGTGGAGGACACTCCGGTGAGCATCGAAGATCTCCGCGCGAAATTCGGCGACAGGATTGCTGATCTCGTGGCCTCTGAAAGCGATGAGTTCCCGGCAGGAGTGAGCGAAGAAGACAGCTGGCATGCACGGAAGAAGGCCGCGATAGACAGGCTGGCAGCGGCATCGAGGGATTCCAAAATCGTCGCGCTCGGCGACAAGCTCTCCAACATGAGGGCGATTGCCCGGGACTATGCCGTTAAAGGCGACAGCCTGTGGCAGATTTTCCACGCCAAGGACAAGGCCGACCACGAATGGCACTACCGCGGGCTGGCTTCATCCCTTTCGGATCTTGCCGGAACGGCACCCTATGAAGAATTCGTCACCCTTATAAATAAAGTATTCGCAAAATAATGAAAGCCATCAAGATAGATATGGCGGACTACGTCCATGCCGGAGAAGGTGCCAACGGCGCCAGCTACAACCATAAGACGGACCCGTCGATAATGCTCAAACTGTACAACCCCGGCAAGATACAGCAGCCCCTGGACGAGATGATCCTCGCCCGCAAGGTCTTCGACACCGGCATCGCCACCCCTGAACCGGGAGACTATGTCACGGACGGAGAACGCTACGGCATACGTTTCCACCGCATCGTGGGCAAGATCAGCTATGCCCGTGCGGTTGGAGAGAATCCCGACAAGACTGAACTGTATGCGCAGGAATTCGCACAGATGTGCAAGGAACTGCATGCCGTACATGTGGACACTTCAGAATTCGAATGCGTGAAAGACCGCTACTACCGTCTGCTTTCGGAGAATCCTTTCTTCACGAGGCAGGAGAAAGACAAGCTTGTCAAATTCATCGCGGACGTGCCGGACTGCGACACCGCCATCCATGGCGACCTCCAGTTCGGTAACGGCATCTTCGTGGGAGACAAACGCTATTTCATAGACCTCGGAGACTTCTGCTGGGGCAATCCCCTCTTCGACCTCGGAATGGTATGGCTGACCTGCGAGTTCAATCAGGAAAGCTTCACGAAAGAGGCATTCCACATGGACAATGCCACCGCATCCCGCTTCTGGAAAGCTTTCGCTCCGGCTTACTTCGGAGCGGACCGCCCCCTCGCCGACATAGAGGCGGAGCTCCTCCCCTTCGTGGGGCTCAAGACAATCATAGTGGAAAGGGACACACGCAGGCCCATGCCTGAGTTCCGTGCGGCCCTCAAGGACATCCTGAAATAACAAAGTCAGATGAGTGTATTAAGCAAACTGGAAAAACGGCGGATAGCTTTGCAGGGCTTCATGGTGGTGATAGCCGCCACCGTGGCCCTGGAAGCCACATCCATAGTTCAGTATTACTATTCCCGCAAGGGCATCCAGCAGGAAGCCACCCGCAGGGCAGAGGGCCAGCTGGAGGCGACCAGCCTGCAGATCACGAATGTCATGGACCAGGTGGAGACGGCTGTTCGCAACAACCTCTGGGGAATACGCCTGCAGCTCGGCCGTCCGGACAGTCTCTGGACGGTGACTCAGCGGCTGGTAAACGAGAACCCGGTGATCGTCGGATCGGCGGTGGCTCTGAAAGAGAATTATTACCGCAGCAAAGGCAAGTATTTTTCGCCCTACTCCTATAAGAACGGGGACGAAATCCTTTCCAAGCAGCTGGGCAATGAGGAGTACGACTATTTCAGCATGGAATGGTATGTCAAGCCCATCGAGACACAGGGAGGATACTGGTCGGAACCCTACTTCGACGAGGGCGGCGGCAACATGCTAATGACCACCTACTCCCTGCCGATAACGGACGCCAAAGGCAGGGTCGTGGGTGTGGTGACGGCTGACATCTCCCTGGACTGGCTCACCGAACTCGTAGGCAACGTGAAGGTCTATCCCAATGCCTACAGCATGATGATAAGCAGGCAGGGACAGATCATGGTGTGCCCTGCCGAGACCCTGGTCATGAGGCACAACGTCATGGAGCTCAGCGCTCAGATGGAAGATTCCGCGGCCTACAACTCCATCAACCGAAGGATGATGGCCGGCGAGAAGGGCAATGTGCCTATCAAGTATAACAAGGAAATCCAGCATGTTTTCTTCGCACCGGTAGCGCGCACGGGCTGGTCCATGTCCATAGTGATTCCCGACGACGCCATCTACGGAGACATCAAGAAATTGGGATTGCTCATAAAGATTCTCCAGATTTTCGGCATCCTGATGCTCATCCTGATCCTCAACGGCACCATCAAGAACCAGATGAAGCTCAGGGACGTATCAGAAAACAAGAGCCGGATAGAGAATGAACTTAAGATAGCGAGCGCCATCCAGATGGCGATGCTGCCCAAGACCTTCCCTCCCTTCCCGGAAAGGCACGACCTGGACATCTACGCTTCCATCTATCCGGCCAAGGAAGTGGGCGGAGACCTGTATGATTTCTTCATAAAAGAGGAAAAACTCTTCTTCTGCATCGGCGACGTGAGCGGGAAGGGCGTACCCGCCTCCCTGGTGATGGCCGTTACGAGAAGCCTCTTCAGGACTATCGCCTGCCACGAAAAAAGCCCTCTGCGCATAGTTACGGCCATGAACGAATCCATGTCCGACGGGAATGAGAGCAATATGTTCGTCACCCTGTTCGTCGGAGTGCTGGACCTCGGGAGCGGCCTGCTGAAATACTGCAACGCAGGGCACAACGCACCTCTTCTCTTAAAGGAGGGCAAAGCTCAGGAACTGGCGGTGAAACCGAATCTTCCTCTTGGAATCATGGCCAGCATGGATTTCGAGGAGCAGGAAGCGAGGCTCGCCAAGGGCGACAGGCTCTTCCTCTATACGGACGGAATCACCGAGGCCGAGAACGCCTCCCATGAACTCTTCGGAGAAAACAGGTTGCTGGGCACGCTGAGCAAGGCCGCAGACCTGAGCGCCACCCAGCAGATAAACAAGGTAGGATACACCATAGGCGACTTCGTGGCCGGAGCGCCGCAGAGCGACGACCAGACAATGCTTGACATAATCTACTTCGGCAATCCCGAGAGCGAAGGGACGGAGCGCCACCTTGTCCTGCACAATGACATACAGCAGATTCCCCAGCTTGCAGAATTCGTGGAAACGATCGCCGACGAGGCAGGCATAGACCAGTCGCTCGCCATGAGCCTGAACCTGGCCCTCGAGGAAGCCGTTTCCAATGTAATCCTTTACGCATATCCGGAAGGCTCCGACGGCCTTGTGGACATAGAAGCCATTATCCGCAAAGACAGGCTCGATTTCTGCATCACGGACAGCGGGAAGCCCTTCGACCCCACGCAGAAGGAGGACGCGGACATTACGCTCGGCGTCGAGGAACGCCAGATCGGCGGCCTTGGGATATACCTGGTGCGCAACATCATGGACAGTCTCTCCTACGAACGCAAGGACGACAAGAACATTCTTTCGATGACAAAAAATCTTTAACCATATGGAAGTCAAGATTACAGAAAACAACCAAGAGATTACAGCCAGCTTCATCGGCAGGCTTGACACTCCGGCAGCGGCAGAGGTAAACAACAGCATTCAGCCTCTTCTCGAAAAAGCGGACCGCCGCATCATCCTGGAATGCAAGGAAATGAGCTACATAAGCAGTTCCGGGCTCAGGATTTTCCTTTCCATCAGAAAGGCTGCTGCCGCCAAGGGTGGCAAGGTGATAGTGCGTGACATCTGCCCCGACATCCGTCAGGTATTCATGATGACCGGTTTCCTCAACCTCTTCGAAATCGAGAATTCGTGAGGTTCCAGTCCATCCTGAACGCACGTGACCTGGGCGGGCTTCCTGCAGCGGGAGGCCGTCCTGTGCGCAGCGGAAGGCTTCTTCGAAGCGCCCTGCTTCACGATGCGAGCGACGAGGACATAAGGATACTCTCGGAAGAATACCGTCTGAGGAAGATATTCGATTTCCGCTCCATTCCCGAGAATGAATTCCAGCCGGACAGGACTGTTCCGGGAGCGGAGCATATCCTGATACCCACGCTCGACCAGGAAGCCGAAAGGAGGAGCGGAGAAGCTGTGCCCGCCCAGACATGGCTGGACCTGCCAAAGCACATAGTCGAGCTGTCCTTCACCCAGCTGTTCAAGAAAAAGGCGAGGGAACTGTACCCTTCCCTCATCGAAAGCGAATACTCCCAGCTGCAGTACGCGGCTTTCCTCAACATAATCCTGGACACTCCGGACGGGGCGGTGCTTTGGCATTGCTCGCAGGGGAAAGACCGCACAGGTATAGGGGCCGCACTCATTCTCGGGGCCCTCGGAGCCGACAGGCAGACGATAATCGACGATTTCGCCCTGTCGTACGAGCCCTACAGGCAGCTTGTGGAGACTCTGTGCGAGGAAGCGGCGCGTCTCGGGGCCGGTGAAGACGAATTCGACGTAATCCGGGCCTTCATGGGTGTGAGCGTGAGGAATTTCACCGCCACCATGGACCTGATAGACAGCAAATACGGAGGTATGCACAGCTACCTCACCGAGACACTGCTGCTCAGTGAGGAAGATCTTGCAACCTTGAGGACAAGGTATCTGGAGTTGCCTTAGAGCTTTATCTGGGGCAATGACTCGACAGCCTGGGATGTGAGGTTGAAGCTTTCCACCTTGCCCCCAGGCAGGAGAAGCGAGAGTTTCACGGGCACTGTCTTTTGAGAGCCAAACTCCGAAAGAGGGATGCTGAGTTCGCTCGTGAAGCCGTTCACACCGTCCCTGGTGGTTCCGGATATGCTTTGCGCTTCCGCTCCCCTGAAATCCGAAGAATTGAGGCCGTAACTCTGGAGGACCGTGGATTTAAGGCTGCCGCCTACTCCGAGTTCAACTTTAGCATAGGCTCCAGTCCCCTCCACTTCAACGAGCAGATGCAGTTTCTGGGCATCTTTTGCAGCCCTGAGTATCACATGAGAATCACTTGAACTTCCGCAGAGCAGGGCTTCCTTATGCTTCCATTCGGAGGCGGAACCATCCGTCTTGACACTCATCTGCCTGGCCTCTATGTCATGATTGAGCCAGAACTGCCCCACCTGCATCATCTTTACGGTTCTTGTGCCGCCTACACCGGCCACCATGGTCTGAGGTCCGGTTATATACACACTGCCCCAGAATCCACGCCCTGTAAGGCTGTCACCGGGGAAAACCCTTTGCTGCGGCCCGAAATTCCTGGCGCCTTCATTTCCTATCCTGTAATAAAAGATATTCGCGGCATTGTAAGTCAGCACGGTCTCGCCCGAAAGGAATTGCGCGAGATAAGGCGCTGCTCCCTTGGTGTACCAGTCCGCACGGTCTGAAGGGATCCTGCCGTTTGCATCCGGATTTCCCCAATCGTAATTGTCGCCGGACCAGGCGAGACTTATGTGCATGTCGCTGTAAAGGCTGTCTCCCCTTTCCTGCCCTTTGTCGGCTTCCATCGCCGCGGCAAGTCTCGTGGTGCCGTTAAGGCAGATCACGGCAGGCATCTGATCCGTATATACTACGGTATCCCTTGCAGCGATGCGGCGTTCCTTGAACGCAGTGACATGATTGACTTCCGGATTGGCCGGCTTCCAGCTTCGCCCTCCGTCTTCGGACCATATATAGGATGAACCGGAACTCACCACGCTTCTCTTCCAGATATTCTCTATGAAAGGACGCGAATCCGTATAATATATCTGGATGGTACCGTCCGGCAGCACAAGCGGCTTGGGTTCCCAATTGGTCCCGACATAAACCAGCTTGTCTTCAGTCCAGGTTTTTCCGTTATCCGAACTGAAGCGTATCGCGAGCCCGTTGTCCTTGATTCTATGGCGGAAATCAGCACCACGGAAGGAGGCGACCACCATGATCCGTCCGTCTGGCAGGGTGCAAAGATCCGCCCCTGCAAATACGCGGGTAAAAGGCTTGCCGTCGGCTTCCCTGCTCGACTGGCCAGGCTGTGTCTTGAAGAGTTTGCCCTCAAATATCCAGTTGACAAGGTCCGAACTTCGCGCATAGGAGCAGTAATTCCCGGCCCAGGTGGATTTGTTTCCGTAATGATAAAACATCAGATAATCTCCCGCCCCGGTCTTCACGAAACGAGGGTACACCACACCGGTATCTTCGGAAAGCATCATCAGCTGTTCTCCCGGAATCTGGACATAAGTGCCGCCGATCAGGGTGATATTGGACCTTGAAACCGCGCCTGCATGGGAATTCAGGCTCGCTTCGCCGCCTTCCAGGCTTCTCCAGGTGGTGACATACCCGGACTCGCCACCGCCTTCGTTGCCGGAACCGGATTCCGGCTTTCCGCAGGCAAAAAGGAGAAGCGGCATTATGTACAGAGGGAAGAATTTTCTCATGACTATTTCAAAGTAATGCCCAGCCATTCGGCGGGATAATCGGCATTCTCTCCCTGAAGCTCTTCTATCTTAAGAGGATTCTTTTCAGCTGATTTCTCCTTGTAGATACGGCGCAGGTGCACTTTGATTTCTTCTCCTTTGGCCGGAGCGCCGCCGATGAGATCCCAGGGCAGGGAAACTTTCACGCTGTAACCGAGGTCCTTGTCCTTGTCGTTGTTCACGGTTCCGTCCACTTCAAGGTCCGTGGTGTCGTCTTCAGCAATCTTGTGCCAAGCCCAGCCGTCCTGCCGGTACACGGTATAGCGGCCCTTTGCGTTTACCGCAAGCTTGTAGGTGGCGCCTCCGGGACGGGCGAAGAGGAATACGGGAGCATCCGAATTCTCCGGGGTGAAGGATGTGAGCACATTGTCGAAGACATAGGCTCCGAAAGTCAGGTTCTTGGAGTCCCATGCGAAGTTGGCGAAAAGCTGGGAAGGATACTCCCTGCCAAGGAACCACCAGTCTGCGCCTTCGCGGTCGAAATCTTTCACCGCGGGCATTTCAAGCTCTCCTGATGCGATTTCCTTCGCATAATTGAGGCGGCCCTGGATATAATGGGTATGGGCTTTGATGCCTTCGACCCCTTCTACCTTCTCGGCTGCACTGGCAAGTACCCGATTGTTACCGATATAGTCTATGCAGCCCCAATACTCTCCCCCGGTGAAGGGCGACGTGGCATTGTGGAAATTGTCCGCAGTCTTGTCGCCGACAAGTGTCCAGACACCCTGGACGCCTTTGTATGTGCCGTTGCAAAGCACGAGGGTTTCGCCGGTGGGCAGCTTGGAACCGTAGGGGCCATAACCCTTGAGGTCCTTGTTGACCTGTTTCTTCATGGGATAGTCCGGCCCGCCTTCGTTCAGGATTTTCTGCTGGTCGGTGCGCCAGTTCTCTTCCATCGTGGTCTTTACTATGATGGGCGAGACGTCCAGCACGAGCCTGCCATGCCAGCTTTCCAGCGGAACGGCTATGCCGGCGTTGTCGTCAAGAAGGATACCGGTAGGCATTCCGTCATAGGCGAAACGCTCGTCATAGGTACGGGAGATGGCCTCGTTGTCATTGATTCCGCAGGTCTCCTTGCCCTGCCAGGTCTTGCCGCCGTCGAAAGAGCGGATCACTACAGTACGCGGGAAGGAGGTGCGGTCCTTGATATCCTGGCTGGAGGTTATATACATCTGAATCTCTCCGGAAGGGAGCTGAAGGAAAGCAGGCTCCCAGCAGCGTCCCCTGTAAGCTTCGCGGGGCTCGCTCCAACTGCGGCCTTTATCCTCTGAGAAACTCACCATGATACCGCAGTTCTCATTGGTCTTGGGCAGGTCGCCGTAACCTCCCTTGTAGCGCCACTGGAAGGCCATGATAAGGCGGCCGTCCTGCAGCTCTATGAAATCGGGATTCACGTACACAATTTCATCGTCCTTGGTAACTCCCTTGCTGTCAGTGTATTTCACAGGATAGCAATGGGCGATGCAGAATGCCGGTCCCCAGGTCTTTCCGTCATCTTCGCTGCGCATGGCATAGGCATTCCAGCCATAATGATGGTTCATGAAACTCATCAGAAGGGCGCCGTCGCTCAGTCGCTTGATCCTGGGATAATAAAAATCCGTTTCCACATAACCCTTGTTTGCCACATAGGCATTGGTAATGCGGGAGAAACTGCTGCCGTCCCAGGAGATGCGGACCTTATTGTCCTGAGGCCAGGAAGGGGCGGATTTCTTGGCAGGTTTGGCAAAGCCGGAAAAAGCTATGGCGAGAGCCATCAAAACTATAGTCAATCTTCTCATATTCTTTAATTTATTTTTATTTCACCATTAAGTGTTCCGGGAAGGATCTTGCCCCAGGCAGGTACGCCGACGGCAGAGCAGGCTTCCACATCGGCATTGTTGTCGATGGCTACGGCACCGACGAAGCCTTTGGAATAGACTTTTGCCGTACCGGTTTCAAGAGCGGCCTTAGCCTGGCAGCTCTCTATTTTGGAATCCTTGAAAACGAGGCCTACCGCAGCGCCTATTATGCCTATGGTCTCGGCCTTTCCATAGACAGATTCCACCGGACTGAAAGTGGCGGTGGACATGCAGGAACGCATCTGCACATTGCCGATACCTCCGGCAATACCGCCCGACACGTCCGAAGCCTTGCGGGAACCGCAGGAGATAGAGCCAGTGTTGATGCAGGACTCAATCAGGGCATTCGAAACAGAGGAGCCGTAAAGCACTCCCACTATTCCTCCTGTGTAGGCGAAACGGGCCCCTGAAGGGCTGCGCTGCGAGAAATAAACGGGGAACCTCAACGAAGGGAAATGTTCGATGTTCCCGGCATTACGGCAGCCGATGATTTCCAGGAAATAACCCTCCTGGGCAACGTTCATATAACTCTCCTTGCCTCCGTTCGGGCATACGCGGCCGACGATTCCGCCCACTGCGAAGCATCCGGACTGCTGAAGGAAATGTTCGTCCTCGATAAGGCTTATCTCTGCGTCGTTGAAGCAGTTGCGTATTACGAGGTGATGGGCTTCATCGCCGTCGATCACGCATGCCACGACACCTGCAACACCGCATTTCTGAATGGAGAATGGGCCCTGAGCCTCGCGTACGACACGAACGGCGCCTTTATTGCGGCAATTGGTGAAACTGGCGTCCTTTCCACGGCACTCTCCCCTGCCCAGTACGCCTCCGCAGTAGAAAACACGGTTGTCAGTCAGGTCAAGGGTCACATTCACTGCGCCTTCGTTGACGCAGTTGCTGATAGTGCCTTTTGCAAAGATGCATACTCCCGCCACAGATGTATTGACATCTACGCCGCTAATCTGGATGCTGCCGTAATTGGCACAATTCTCAAGGGTTCCCTGGTTGTCGGCCACGACGCCGGCCACCCAGAGCTGTTCTGTCGGAGAAGAGGAAACGATGGGGCCGAGATTGGCGCATCCGCGCATGACACCCGTATTCGTTCGCACAAGCCCGTGCACGTTCGCGTGGGATCCGGAAACGACATATTCCACTTCGCTCCGGCAGTTTTCCACCAATCCGGCATTGTTAACCGCTATCGAACTTGCCCAGCCGTTACGGAGATGGCTCCTGCGGGAGCCGGCAACGGTGAGATTGCGCACCACGCCCTCCGGGCCGATATTTATCATGAGGGGAAGACGGGCGGCCTTCTGGGTGATGGTATGCCCGTGACCGTCCAGAATCCCCGTCCATGTGTTGGCACTTTCGAGGCAGGCGGCCGCCTTGGGGAATTCAAGGTCGGCTATAATGTTCACCACCCCGTTTTCGTCTTTCCAGGCGGACCAGTCGCCGCCGTTGGCAGCCATTATGAAGGCATTCCAGTCCGCTGGAGAGGAAATGTCCTTGGCAAAGGCGAGGCTTCCGGTCAAAAGGCCGGCAGCCAAAACAGATAGTCTAAGTAATTTCATATCAGTTCAGTGTTATTTTCAACCATTCTTCAGGATGATCCGGATCTTCACCGTCCAGTTCTTCCCATGCCGGAGCCCTGTCCTCGATGGATTTTGCCTTGTACATCCTGGAAGGATGGATCCTTATTTCTTCCCCGGGAACCGGCGCTCCGCCGATCAGATCCCAGGGGATATCGAGGAGGGCGCTGTAGCCCAGGTCGGAATCCGAATCATCGTTCAAAGTTCCAAACAAATCAATTTTGCGGGACTTGCCTGAATAAGTCTTGACCCAGGACCAGTTGATATCTTCATATATCGAATAGTCCCCTTCCGGGTTGACTATCAGGCGAAACTGCCGCCCGTCCGCCCTGGCGAGGAAGATTATCGGCGCATCCGCATTTTCCTGTGTGTAGCTTGACAGATACTTGTCATAGCAGTAAGCTCCCCATTGGAAACCCTGCCCCGTGTAGGCGAAGTTGTAGAATACCTGGGAATCAAATTTTTTGCCAAGGAACCACCAGTCGTTCTTTTCCACATCGAAAAGGTCCACCGCCTTCATCTTCAGTTTCCCCTGTTTCAGGGACTTGGAATAGTTCAGGCGCGCCTGCATCAGCAGGATCTTTTTCTTCTGGTCTTTACTGCCTTTC
The DNA here is from genome assembly GCA_002350615.1 of Bacteroidales bacterium UBA2861. Classification (GTDB taxonomy): domain Bacteria; phylum Bacteroidota; class Bacteroidia; order Bacteroidales; family UBA932; genus Cryptobacteroides. Next base: position 21,079 of record DEFD01000018.1, read on the forward strand.
GGGGTATAGCTGCGCCCGGCGGCGGCGATCACCCTGTTGTCACCGATATACGATATGCTGCCCCAGGAACCGAGGAAAGGCGTAGTTGCATAATGGAAATTGTCGCCGTCGGCATCGCCCACAAGCACCCAGAAGCCGTTCTGCCCGCGATACTGCCCGCCGCATGACACGAGTATCTCCCCGGAAGGGAGTGCAGCCGCATAAGGCGCATAGCCATGGATATGCTTGGACAACATCTTTTTTGCGGGATAGTCCGGTCCGCCTTCCGCAAGCATGCGTTCCTTATCCTTCTGGGACCAGTTGTCCTCGATGCTCGTCTTTACCACAACCGGCGTCTGGTCAGTCTGAAGCTTGGAATGCCAGACCTCAACCGGCACCAGAATTCCCTTGCCTCCGGAAATCAGCACCGCAGAGGGCATGCCGTCGTAGGCCCAGCGGCTGTCCACCGTCCTGGTGACGATGTCTGTATCGTGCCAGTCGCAAGAGGGTTTCCCCTGCCAGGTTTTGCCTCCGTCGAAAGAGCGTATGACAGAGGTCCTCGGCCAGGAGATTTTTTCGCGGGTATCCTGACTGTCCGTGAGATAGCACTGTATCTCCCCGGAAGGGAGTTCCAGCAGGGAGGGTTCCCAGCAGCGGCCGGTATAGATGATCCTGGGTTCATCCCAGTTCAAGCCCTTGTCCCTGCTGATGCACATCTCGATGCCGCAGTTCTCATTGGTATGGGCAATGTCTCCATACCCCTTGGAATTGCGCCACTGGTACACCATCATCACCCGGCCGTCCTTCAGTTCGATGAAATCCGGATTCGTGAAAACCCGTTTGTCGTCACCCACGGAGGACTTCACCGGATAGCGCATGCGTACTCCGTTGGACTCGGTCCAGGTCTTTCCCCCGTCATGGCTCCGCGCGGTCATGATGTCAAACCCGACTTCATGGTTCATGAAACTCATCAGAAGCACTCCGTCCGACAGCCTGCGCACACGCGGGTATATAAGGTATGACTGTGTGAGACCCACATTGTCCAGAAGGATACTTGCAAGTTCGGAATAAGTGGACTTGTCCCAGGAGAGACGGACCTGCGAATCGAAACCGCTTCCGGCACGGCAAATCCCCGCAGTGAGCAGGACTGCGGCTGCGAGGATTGCCTTACGGTATTTGAAATGCCCTGACATTATTTACGGAGCATTACATTGGGCCAGAGGTTGTCTTTCTTGAGTTCGACACTCTTGCGGAAGCACCTGCGCGCCTTGCAGCCATGTCCAAGTCCTTTCTGCCCAAGTCCCTGGGTGTACCATGCCTTGGTATTGATGCTCTCGACCGTGGCTCCGGTGGTGCCTTCTGCGCCGTAGAAATTCACGTAGTCGGTAACGATACCCGCTTTTCCGTCCGCGACGAGAGCCTTGAAGATAGCCTTCGCCTCGGCCTTCTTGCCAAGACGATTGAGTGCGAGAGCCTGCCAGTAGCGGAAATCGGTTTTCTTCACGTCCACCTGCGAGGCCAGTTCGTAGTTCTCGCGGGCTTTTGCATCGTCTCCGAGCTTTTCATATGCCTCTGCGAGGGCCACATAAACCTGCGCATCGTGAGGGCAGCGTCCGTCCACATAGAACACCTGATGGTTCTCGGGATAGTCGAAAGCCTTCTTGTAAAGCTCTATCGCAGCCTCATACTCGCCTTTGCGCACTTTCTCGGCACCTGCGAGAAGAAGCGCGTCCATATAGACATAGTGGAAGTTCGCAACACCCTCGCGTGTAGGGAAATAGCAGTTCTTGAGAAGGTCGAGGATATAATCGTACTCGCCCACGAACATGCCGGTAATCACTTCACCTGCAAGAGGATAGTAGCGCTTCACAGCAGTCTCGTGGTGGCTCTTGAGAAGGTCGAAGCGGAAGCGGACGTCTTCTCCGAGCGCCTCCAGCACCTGATCGCATTCCTCGAGGAAGAGGGCGCTGGAAGGATCGAGCTCGATAGCCTTGAGATAATACTTCTTAGCCTTGGCATAGTCCTTATAGAGGAGCCAGTTGGCCCAGCCGATGTTGCGCCATGCAAGCGCGAAGTCCGGCTGAAGTTCAATGACCTTCTCCCACTCGGCCACGGCACGGTCCGGCTGCTTTTCATAAAGCAGATTGCCGAGATAATAGTGGGGCTTGTAGCTCTTGGGGAAGAGTTCCGCCGCCTTTTCGAGAACGGCGATGGTCTCAAGACGGAAAGGATTGCAGTATCCCACAGGCAGTTCGAGAGCGGCCTGATAGTAAGAAGCATCTCCGGTGAGCCAGCCAAGCCACATCTTGATGGTAGGCCATGCGACGCGGGAGTCGATGTCCTTGAGGACCTTCACGGCTTCTTCCTTGAAACCGTTGTTATAATAGAGGATGGCAAGTTCGAGCCAGCTTTCGGGAGCTTCGCGCATGAAGGTTCGGAAAGAATCGTGATGGCTTGTCTCGCGCAGGGCAAGTGCGTTCACCGGATCTTCGGCAAGCACTTTCATGAAGCATTCTTTTGCCGCCGCGCCGCGTCCAAGTGCCTTGAGCACAAGGCCTTTAAGGTTGATAGCCTGGAAGTTGCGTCCGTTGTAGGCAATGGCTTCATCGAGGCGTTCAAGAGCTTCTGCATACTCACCCTGAGCGGCGTACATCTGAGCCAGCTGGGTGTTTGCTCCGGAGTTGTAGGTGTAGTTCCAGGTAGCCCTGTAAAGGGTGTCGAAGGCCGCTTCCGTCTTGCCCTGGGCTTTCAGGACGAGACCGAGGTTGTAGATGGCCTCGGCATCCTTCGGACGGGTGTAATCCTTTGTCTGACGGACGATTGCCTTGCGAAGATAGGCAGCCGCCTTGTCATATTCTCCGCGAAGCCTGTAGTAAACGCCCATCTGGGTATTGGCGCGGGTATCGCCCGGATCGCGGCGCAGGACCTCGAGGAAGTAGTCGGTGGGATCCACGAAAGGATTGTGGAACTGCAGGTTGCGAAGACCTACGAGGAAACATTCCTCTGTATTCTCGATTTCGGCGGGACGCTTGGGCCGGTTCACGATTTCGGGAAGAGGGGTACTGGTGTCGTGATGCACGGGCGTGTAGGCATACATCAGTTTGCCTTTCTCGTCGTACAGGGACATCGTAAGGTCGGTATCCTTCTCATATTTGCCGGGGTTGACCACCTGCACGAAAGGTTTCTCCGGGGCGATGGAAGCACTCTGGCTGTAAACCACCTTGCCGGCGTTGCTGAGTTCCACCTTCAGGCCGCTGCGGCGACGGGTGACGTTCACTCCGAGGCGTACGCTGCCGTCTTCGCGGATATCCATATTCATGGCAGCTTCCTTTCCGCCGGCCTTTACGCCGCCGATATTGCGGATTCCGTACCAGTACTGGCTGAATTCCTTGGTCTCATAAGGGAAGTTCCAGTTGTAGTCCGGCTGGTTGTCGGAATATGCTCCGACCATGAGTTCGATGTAATGGCCGGCATTTTCGGTGAGTATCTTGGTGTCCCACATGGAGTTGGGGCCCCAGCTCCAGAATTTGCCGCCCTTCGTGATATTGTGGTTGGCCGCGAGCATGGTTCCGGCGTCCTTGCCGTGGTCATATCCGGCCACATAGTCTTCCTTCTGGTCGTATATGAACATGGAGTTGCCCACCGGGTGAGCGGCCCACCAGTCTGCCTGGATGCCGTTCTTGTATTCTTCCGTTCCATTGTAGGGTTCCACGGTCACAGGCCAGTGAGCCATCCAGTTCTTGCAGTGGAACTGCACGAACTCGGTGCTCTGGGGGAAGATGATCTGGTAGTTCTCATCCACTCCCGTGCTCACGTTGGACCAGTAAAGCAGGGAATTGTTGTTCTGGGTGGCGTTCATCAGACGTCCGCTGATTTCCATGTAGGAAATGCCCGGATGCAGGGTGATGCCGATGGCCCACTGCATGCGGTGGCGGTATTCCGTCTCTCCGAGCCAGATGGTCTTGCTTCCGTCGCCGTTGTCCACGATCTTCCAGTCGCAGGGGATGTGCGAAGTCTGACGGTGATGATGGAAGACGTTCCACTCCACGCCGCCGCTGATCCAAGCTCCTGTCATACCGACATTTGCGGGCTTGACACAGTCCTGATGATAGAAAATGTCATATCCGTTGGTCTTGTCTATGGCATAGAAAAGGCGTCCGCCGATGGCGGGCAGCACGCACAGTTTGACATATTCGTTTTCGAGATACAACGCCTGGTAAGTGACGATCTCGCGCTTGCGGGTCATATTGTCGTTGAGCGGGTAGGGATACACGCTGCGGCGGGCCCTCTGGTAAGACCAGTCGCGGTCGAATACCGGAGCCTGTTCCGCAGGGTCCAGCAGGTAGGTGGGAAGGTCAAGCGTACCTTCCCAGGCTTTCACGCTCTGAGCCTGAGCTGTGCTGCAGGCAATGGCCAGCAATGCGGCCAGAATCAAAAATCTCTTCATATCTGTTCAATCTTGTATTTATTTCGCATAGAAGCGCCACTCGGTGGTGCTGTAGTATTTTTCCCCCGGCCTGAGCACAGTCGAAGGGAAGCGAGGTTGATTGGGAGAATCCGCAAAATGGATGGTCTCGAGCAGCATGCCGCCGTATTTCTCCATCGGGCCGTATTTGCCGGCTCCGCCCTTGAATGCGCGGGCTGTGTAAGTAAGGAGAGCAGGTTCCGTGGTCCAGGTTTCCACTCCGCGGCCGCTGCGGCGCTCATAGAGGTCCGCCGCCTTGCGCAGGGTCCCGTCCCAGTCGCGCAGGACCCAGCAGGCGGACATTCCTCGCATTATTGTAAGATGCGGATGGGGCATGTCAAGCCTGTAATCCACCCTCTGCGGGGTGCGGAAATCGAAGGGGGTTCCTTCCACCGGAAGAATCAGGTCCGGACACATCTGCAGATTGTTCTGGATGCATTGGTCAGCTTCCACCTGGAAAAGATGATCCATGACATAGCCACCTTCATTTCCCTTGAGGTTGAAGAAGGAGTGGTTGCTGAGGTTTATCACCGTAGGCTTGTCGGTAGTGGCTTCATATTCCACCTTGACAGTATTGTCTTCCGTAAGCCAATAAGTTACATAGCAGTCGCAGTTGCCGGGGAAACCGCTCTCCCCGTCCGGGCTGAGGCGATGGAAGCGCACTCCAACCCTGTCGGCTTCCTGCAGGCTCTCCCCTTCCCAAAGGAAGCGGTCGAAGCCATGGGAAGCTCCGTGGCACTGGACCGGCTCGCCGCCAAGATTTTCATTGGCTTCAAGCTTGTATTCCACCCCGTCCAGGGTGAAAGATGCATGGTTGATGCGATTCCCGTAACGGCCTATCACACATCCGAGGAACCTTTCAGGCTGAGCCTTCTCGAAAGCCTCCAGATTGTCAGGGCCCACTATTACGTCGCCCATGTTGCCGTCCCTGTCGGGAACCATGATACTTATTATACGCGCACCGAAGTCGGTGAACTTGGCACTGCAGCCATTGGAATTGGTAAGAATCCAGGCATGAGCCTCTTCCCCGGTGGAAAGGGTTCCGTAGGATTCACATTCCACAGAAAGCTTGGGTCCGCAGGCACAAAGTGCCGCAAGGCAGAGGACCGATATAATAGAACGTCTCATTTCCAACTATTTATTTGCTGTCTGACTCTTTATGAAAAGCACCTCGTCGGCATTCCAGGGCGTGCCGTCGTGATAGAAGATATCGTGGAACCATACAGGGGGTTCTTCGGTGAAAGGAATCTGCTTTCCTTCCTTGTCGCGGGGATTCCAGGGATAGTGGCACTGCTGTTTGCCGTTCACGAGACCATAGCTGAAGCATCCGATCTTGTGCTTCTTGAAGAGAGGCAATATCGTGTAGAAGTCGGAGCCTTTGGTGCGGGCCATCCACTCCGAGCAGAGGATCGGGCGGTTGAACTGCTTGAGGATGGGAATGAACTTGCTGCAGGCCTCGTAGTTGTTATAACAGTGGAAAGAAATCACGTCGCTGTTCGCAAGCACGAATGCCTGGATGGGCATGTTGCTGTTGGATGCTCCGGGATATGCCCAGATGGGCGATGTTAGCGGCTGGGAAGGATTCACCTCGCGAGCCCAGCGATATACGGCCTCAATGAAAGGCAGGGTATTGAATGTCTTGGTGTTTTCCGGTTCATTATAAAGACACCATGCTAGGATCCTGGGATCGTCCTTGTATTTGCCGATGACACATTTCAGGTATTCCTCGATAACGGGCCATTTCTCCGGATTGTTCACGACGTCGCGGCCGGGAGAGGACATCCAAACGGAATTATGGATGCCGGGAACCGGCTGGGGCTGGGCTCCGAGATAGGGATTCTTGATGGTCCCGCCATTGGTAAAGAAGGTAAGC
>DEFD01000018.1:27414-65489 GCA_002350615.1 Bacteroidales bacterium UBA2861
GGACAGGCTGACATATTTTTCCAGACGCTCCATGAATCCTTCACGGTCGTTCTGCCACACGAGGTCGCACATGAACAGTCGGATCACATTGAAACCGAGGCTCTCCGCCAGACCGAGTTCACGGTCGATAAGCGCCTCGTCAAAATACTCGGCGGCCCACATTTCCACGGGAGTTCCTGTATTGGAAGGCACGAAGACACAGCCGACCGGCCATTCCTGGGCATCATACCAGGCGTTCGCCTTCTCTTCACTCCAGCGCTGGGCTGGTACCGGTTTCTCGGGCATGGCCGCCTTTTTCTTCGCGGCGTTCGCGACAGTGGCGCTGCCTAGCAGCACTGCGACGCAAATCAGACTAAGAATCTTTTTCATACACTACAAATATAAGATTTAAAGGGCCTACCGACACAAAAGAAAACTTTCAAGAAACAAAACTATTTATTCAGTCTTGATTTTGTCGCAAAATTGGCTTATTTTTGCGACAAAACTGAAAGCTTATGGAAAGTGTCGAGAAGAGAATCAAAGCCATAGTCCAGGCCGGAGGCGAAGGCAAAGTCTACTTCCCTTCTGACTTCTTCGAATGCGGAAGCGAAAAGGCTGTGTCGAAGGCGCTGCAGAGGCTTGTGGACGAAGGTTTTTTAATAAGAATGGAGCGGGGGCTCTATTGCTATCCTGAAGTGGACACGCTTTGGGGAATGGGAAAACTCACCGCCAGTGCGGAAGAAGTCGTAAGGGCCTATGCCGCAAGGGACGGATTCCGAACCTGCCCATCTGCATTTGAAGCACAAAATGCCCTCGGACTCTCGGAACAGGTCGTCTGCAACCCGGTATATAGCACCGACGGACCGTCAAGGGTCATCCCCTACAGCAAAGGGCACCGGCCCATCGTGCTATACCACATCTCGCCTCGTATTTTCAATTACAAGTCGGATATTATCCGTCTCACGGTCATAGCCCTTTTGGAAATCGGGAAAAACGACTTGTGGCAGTTCGAAATGGACAATCTTCAATACATATTCAAAAGCGTTCCATACGAAGAAATAAGGGAAGATTTGAGATACATCCCAGTATGGATTAGGAGAATCATCTTGAGTTACTACAGAGACAATGACAGACAGAATTAATTTTTGGGCGTTTCCCGACGATGCACGGGTCAAGCTTTTCAACAGGATAGGCAAAGAAAAGAAAATCGCGCCGCAGGCCGCGGAGAAGGACTGGTGGGTTTGTCATGTCATTCAGGCGGTTTTCGAACTCCGCTGTGCGGAAGCCCTTACTTTCAAGGGTGGGACATCCCTGAGCAAGGCCTGGGGCGTAACGCAGCGCTTTTCCGAGGATGTGGACCTCTCGATAGACAAGAGTTTCTTCGGTTTGGAAGGAGATACACGCTCCGCCCGGGACCGCATCCGCAAGCTCTCAAGAAAATATCTGTATGAAGAAGTCATGGGAGAGCTGGAAGCCACAGTCCATGTGTTCACAGGCTGGGAGAGTGCGGTGACATTCAAGCCTAAAGAGGATTCGGATGCCGATCCTACCGTACTGAACGTGCATTACAGGAGTCTTCTTCCTCCGCATCCATATATCAAGCCTTTCGTAAAGCTGGAATTCAGCTGCCGGAACCCGAGGGAGCCAAGGGAAATCCGGCCCGTGGTCCCCTTTGCCGCGGAGCTGTCACCGATGATCGACTTCGGCCCGGTGAACGTGCCCACGGTCACGCCTGTGCGCACATTCCTTGAAAAGGTATTCCTCCTGCACGAGAACTTCCAGAAAGACCATCCGCGTTTCAGGCGCATGTCCAGACATCTCTACGACCTTTACATGCTGGACAGCTGCGGCTATGCTGACAAGGCCCTGGCGGATACCGCGCTATACACTTCACTGGTGCGGCACCGCAGCGTATTCAATGCCATAAGGGGCATCGACTACAGCAGGCATGCGCCTAAGTTCATAAGTATAGTTCCTCCGGATGAGCTTCTGCCCCTCTGGAAGGAAGACTACGCAAGCATGCAGGCCTCGTTCATTTACGGAGACTCCCCCTCTTTCCCGGAGTTGCTGAAGTTCCTGCATTCGCTCCAGGAGCGCATCCACCTCATTCCCATCGACTCGATAGAGATTCCGGGATAGCCACTTTAGACTCTTTACAAAATCGGTGTGCAAAAACGCCTGTTTTGCACACCGATAATGCTTTTTTCATACTCCCGTGTGAAAAACCGGCGTTTTTACACACGGCCCGGCCGGGGTATCAGTTAATTTCTATGGCAACAGCTCCGGAGTAGGTTCCTTCTCCGTCCGTAGTGCCGTTCAGGTTATCTTCGGTGACAGCCACCCCGCCGATAGTTCCGGTAAAGGTACTCTTAGTTGTTATCTTCTTAACATCTACACCATCCTTAAGATTCATGAAGCCTGCGAACTTGGGAGAATCAGTTGCCGTCATGCTGATACGGCAATCCTGAATCTGGCATGCATTTGAAACCCATCCTGCAGCGCCTCCGAACACTCCAGTCGTGGAGGGAACCAACAACCCGCTCTCCCCTTGAGAGCGCTGGAAAGTAGTAGTCGCCTTACATGCAATCAGTTTCACATTTGCACATCCTCCGGCAAGACCTCCGGCAGCGACACTATCGTAGGAGCCCCCTATCTTGACAGTTCCCTCGCTCGATGCATATTGGATGACAGAATATACTACAGAAGTCCCGTCTGTTTTATAACCGCCTGTTGCAAAGCCGACAATACCGCCGACATAGACTTGTCTAGCCCCGCTTGTTCCTGCTGAAATAGGAGAATTATTAGTGGATGTAACTTCTATATCTCCGGTATTCGCGACCGTCCATCTGGAATTCTCCGAGCTTGGCCCTATCACAAAATAATTACCAGGGAGAGCTTTTGCATTTTTCACATCATACGCGCCATAGCCGGTATTCGCATACGCGCAGGCACGCCCGAGGATTCCGCCAACCGCAGTGCCAACCTGACTACCTTCTTTTGACCACGTGGTTTCATTGGAAAGAACTTTAATATTCCCGCTGTTAGTGCACTTGCTTATAACCGTAAAATTATGGTCATTTGTGGCAGCATACTGCCCATGGTTGATTGTGCCCACTATTCCACCTACTGCATCACCGTATAAATATAGCTGACCGGTCCAGGATGGTTTCTTGTAAACCGTGATGTCTCCAGTATTTTTACAGCCGGAGAAAGAACCTGAGGTAGTAGCTTTAATCTCTGTAGCAGCGGTCAATTTGTTCTCATTGGTCAATCCGACGCGCCATTCATAAATGTAAGCGTCATCCGCCGCTGCCGCAACGCCACCGCCATAAAAAACTCTCGAAGCTGTCGGAGCATAATCAATCGTTATGGGGGCACGGTTCTCGCAATCGGTCATCGTACCGCTATTATAAACCGCAACACCGGCGAAATTGAGAGATACCGTGACACCTGTGGCATTGATCTCCCCTTCATTATAGCATCGAGTCATTGTACCCTGATTGTCCTTGACAAGACCCGCTATACTAGCCACCTTGTACATCATGGTATTGCCCACGACCATCTCTCCGACAGTGATATTTCCTGTATTCTTACAATCCGTCATAGTCCCGAGATTATCCATACAGAAAGAGGCAAGATAATAAGGCTTTTCCTCCTTGGTGGCTCCGCTGAAGGTATAATCGATATCGCAGACGCAGTTTTCAATAGTTCCTTCATTAAATTTACAGAATGCGGTATTGCTCATCTGGTTATTGCTCCACTTTGTCTGTGCACCCGAAAGTGTCAGGTTTTTGACAACCCCTGTCGGAGCAATTTTGAGCATCAACGGAACAAGTGAAGCCGTTTGGGTTATCGTATGTCCGTCCCCATTCAAAACTGCCGTAAAAGGAGTCTCATTGTCGCTGTACGTAATGGAGGTATGTCTCGCCCCGATTCTGTGGAGATTCCCCTGAACTGTTATATCCTTGCGAATATGCACCTCTCCATCACTGTCCGTCCATTCAGCGATGCTTCCGAAGTGAATATCCGATGCATCCACATAAGTCCTTTCAAACGCATCTGCGAAAGAGCACCAGTCGTCAAGAGTATAAATACCGGGGCCTTCATAGCTACGGCTTCCTTCCATGGAAAGATTCATACTGAGGATCTTTCCAAGTTTGGATGTGAAGTTAAAACCGCTCGTTGCACGGAAAATTTTGTATTTTCCGTCAGTGGTAATGACAAAGAAATTAAGTCCGCTCGTATAGTTCCGTGGAGGAACGGCAAGAATTATCGGATCCGTTGTCCCTGCATCACCAAAATCCGCAGTAATGGTATTGCCTATATCTTCGAGCATCACTTCTGTCAAATAATTCTTATTCAAATCAATTGACCTGACACCCGAGATCGCCATACCTGCACGCCAGTCTCCGGTAGAAGTTGTCTGGATGGCATTTGCCATTACCCGGACGGATTTTACCGGCTGATCGCATACCAATTCAAGATATGCCGCAGCATGCTTGAAATCACAATTCCCATTTTCGCAACTGCCGACAAGAATGCACGGAATCTCAGTAGCGGGGTCATAACTCTGATCAGCAGGGAAATCCACAACCGCGTGAGTCGTAACGACATCACTGGCCACGCCGGACTCGGGATCCGTTACAGAGGTTGTAGTTTCCGTGTTTCCCTTGTACGCCGAAGCAGGATAGATTGCTACGAGATCTTCGCCTTCTGGAGTGGAGGTAAAGTTGAATGTGGCGCAGGAGGGATCATCATCTATGTCTTCAGCCGTGAGGGCAAGTGAAGTGATGCCGTTCACCACAATCTTGTCGCCAACGCTCCAACTCATTTTCACATCATTAAGTGATACTTTGCTCGCAGGGGCCGGCGATGGGGCGCCTGATTCTTCCGAAGGAGCGAATCCGGCTTTGAGCGTCCACACGACCTCAGTACGGGGGCTGTCCGGTGTTTCTTCCTGTTTTGTATTGTCAACAAGTCGTTCCTGCTGGCAGGAAAGGGCCGCAGTCGCTGCGAAAGCGGCCATCAGAAATCTGAAATACTTTTTCATAATCATGTCCGCTTTATTTTATTCCTGTATATCCTCCCATTCCGGATCCAGATTTTCCCTTTCCAAATCGGGAATTCTGTTTTGGGAATAGCAAAGAACCTCGGCCTCCTCAATGCACAATTCCCTGAAATCCGGGGATGCATAAGGATGCCCGAATGATGAAGAGTAAAGTAAAATATTCATAACCAAAAACTTACTCGATTTTAACTGCCTGCATTCACCTGGAACTGCGTAGTACTGCGCCACGATTTGTTGGTATTGCCTGGCGCATACACGGCATCGCAGTCTGCTTTGTTCGAACTGGTGAAAAGTCCTGTAGCAAAAGAACTGCCGTCCGGCTTGGTTCCGGTGAAATTAAAATATTTGGTATCGCCTGCAACTTCCAAGATAATATAGGGGGTCTTCTGATCAGCATCAGAATAATTTCCTTCAGCATCCCACGCGTTATGATAAGTATAGGTACTACTGTGAGATGTAACGCCACCAAAACCTGTGCCTACCACAGTATATCCATTAAGTCCGGAAGCATCCATCTTGAATTGGGAATTTGCATGTTCCAGTGATGTTCCTCCGTAAATTACACAGCGTTTAATCACTAAACCTACGCAGGCCGCCGCATAACCTACTTTATCAGGAGCGAAAAGGGTATTGCCTGTCTTTTCGAATACCACATCTGTGTTGGACATTTCGATTTTTGCAATACATGCACCACCGATAATACCACCTGCGACTTCACCGCCTCGGGAACTACCAAGTTTGATGGTGCAGTTGCTTCTTCCTCGGACAATTGCGTATCCGCCCTTCTTGGAACATATTCCATGAACTACACCAGCTATACCGCCTATATAAAGTTCTCGGGCACCGGAAATGTTAGTCGCAGCCAGCTGACCACCCGAAGAGCTGACATCGAGAGTCCCGTAATTTTGGCAATTGTAGTTTATCAGCATGTAGTATCCGTCGTAACCGCTGAAATCAAAAGATTCTTTTTTTGAATCGGTCTTGCAGCAACGGCCAAGGATACCACCTACACCGATCGGAGAGTTATTTGTCTTGTCGTCTTCCCAATAGGTGATGCCGCCGTAATTGCGGCAATTTTCGAAGAAGCAGAATTCAGGGGTACGGGCATAGTATTTCCCTTCTACCACATTTGGATTGCCACGACTTGCTATCGAACCATCATCAACTTTTCCGCAAATACCTCCGATTCCACACTGCAAGGATCTCGTCATTTGGTATGCTCCATCCGGAATCGTAATTTTCTTGATAGTAATACTGCCATGATTATCACAGTTCTCAAAATTGCCGCATTCTCCGTCATGATTGCCGGCCGCGGCAAAAGCTCCAACGAGAAGGTCCCTGTTACTGCCTTTGAAAAAGAGATTAGCCTCGATATTGCCATAGTTGATGCAGTCGCGCATAACGCCTGCGTTGGAAGTTACGAAACCGGTAAGTAAGACCGCCCCTGAACCAGGCTCTGATTCCGACTCATTAATGCTGATATTCACGCGGTTTACACAGTTGCGGATTTCACCATGGTTGCGGATGGCAAGGTTCGCAGTGCCCCAGCCGGTGTTGGGGATTTTGACGAATTTACCAGTGAGCACCAGATCGTGGATATACCCTTCTGAATCGAGACTTGAGAACAAAGCTACCCTGGAAGAATCCTGGTGAATTGCATAGCCGTGTCCGTTGAACTCGTCGGAGAAGGTGATGTTTGAGCCTGCATCTCCAGCATGTTTGCCAGCATTGGCACCGAGACGAGTGAAATTGATACCAGAAATGTCGGCACGCAGATGGAACACGCCGCTTTCGTCACGGAAACGGTCCATCATCACCGGATCCTGACATTCATAGGAATATACGAATGCCTCATAGTCATCCGCACTGTAGATACCGGGGCCGGCATAGTCCTTGAGATTGTTCAGGCTGAGCGAAAGGTCAAGAAGCTTACCAAGCTTTCCGGCGAGCTGCACAGGGGAGGAACTTCTGAATATCTGATACTTACCATCAGTGGTTATCACCATGAAATTAAGGCCGTCCCTGAAGTTGCGCGGCGGCATGGAAAGCACGATGGGAGTGCCTGCAGGGACACCTTCGCCAAAGCTTATCTCCGTGGAGGAGCCGTTATCCACAAGCACTGCGTCGGTAAGGAAAGGCTGATCGAAATTTACTGTTCGGATTCCGGATACCGCCATTCCAGCCCGCATTTCTGTATCGCTGTTTGTGTTGTAGCAGTTTGCCATGACCCGGATACTCTTAACCGGCTGGTCGCATGTAATCTTAAGGTAGGCGGCCGCATGCCGGAAAGTACATCCGGTGCCGGTTCCCTGTCCGAGCAGAATGGATGCAGAAGGATCAAACTGCTGAGTGGCTGGATCGTAAGTCTGATGAGCAGGGAAAGTAACCGCCTCAAGGCTGTCCTGATATACGCTGTACACAGAAGCGGGATAAACGGCTACAAGCGTATCCCCTTCAGGAATTGAACTGAATTCGAAGGTGGCAGAGGCTCCTTCATTTGTGATATTCTCGGCTTCGAGAGCGAGTGAAGTAACGCCGTTAACAACTATCTGGTCGCCGGCCGTCCAGCTGACCTTGGTTCCGTTCAGTGCGGTACGGCTTGCCGGAGCCACCTGGTCGACTCCCTCCTGAGGGAATCCTGCATTCAGCGTCCATACAACTTCCGGTTTGGGCTCATTTCCCTTTTCAGCTTTCCCTTCAGTATCAGGACGAAGCTCTTTTGCACAGGAAAGTGCCGCGAGAGCAGCAAAGGCTGCGAGTATATAATTGATCTTTTTCATAATCTTACGAATTAGAGTCATTACCTTCTTCCCAGATAATATCCAGCTCTTCCTCCGTCATATCCTGAATAGTAAAAGAATCGCAGAGTAATCCGCTGATTGCATAGCGCAACGTGCGAATGTCCGGAGACAAATAGTCGAAATCGATTTTCATGATATATAAATGTTTTTTACTTTTTGCACCTTATTCCTACATAGTTCAGGCAGGAACGCCTGGAGTTGCGGATGCCCGCTCCGTCGTAGCTCACAGCCTGGGCGGCATCGTCGCCGGACTTGTCGGCTGCCGGATACAGACGGATGTACAGATGTTCCTTGCCCCAGATATCCGCCGCGGCGGGAAGATTGAGGCTGATATACTTGTCGCCCGCAAGATGCCACTGCCGCTTTGTTTCGGGCTTGGGCACGTCGGGCACCGTATAAGTCCATTCACTGTCGGTACGGATCCACATCTTGTACTGCTCTCCGTCGTAGCTGTCGCCGTTGAGCTCGTTCCAGCTGCTGCCGTCTGTGGACCAGGCAAGCGTCCAATAACGGGGAGCGCCGTAATCCGAGCCATAGCCGTTATGCACGCCGAGCTGTACGGAAAGCGGAGCCGCCGAAGCGTCGTAGTCTTCGGTGGAAAGCTCTATCTGCCAGTAATAGTTCTGAAGCTTGGGATTGTTATGATCCCCGCTGAACCAGTTGCCGCCAAGCCAAGCGGAACCGCTGTTGTCATAAATGACACCTATACCGGCAATATTGCTGTGATGATGCCAGTGGATGGAAGTGCCGTTGGCGTCCGTAACCCCGTTGCCTCCGGGAACATCGGTAATGCGTCCGTTCACCATGGGGCCGAGATGAGACCAGTCGAAGCATGGGTTCATGGGCGTGGCGGGATAGTTGGAATAGATAAGTGTACCGTTGACGTCCGGACTTGTAAGAGGATCCGAAACGGCAGGCCATGTCGAGTATATCTTGCCGGAGGCATCGACATTGCAGATGTAACGTTGCGGGAAGGATCGGTTGAAGTAGCGCCATTCGGCGATAATCCTGGACGGTGCATCTTCGAGGTCGTTGGAGATGCCTATTTCAGCCTTGGTGAGAGGACGTATCTGATAACGCCCGATATAGCCGATATCGGTGATATAGTCGGAAAGAAGGGGGCTCGCGGCCGCTTCGACCGGATCCCACTCCATATTGTCGCAACGCTCGTGGACTATGATTCCGGAAACGTCGCCGCCGCCCTGCGGAAGTCCTTCACCGTCCCTCGCCCATGCGGCTGTCGTGTTGGTCACCAGGAACATGGTGCTTCCGTCGGCATCGCGCAGAGGCATGGGATACTTGTTGATGATATTGGTATAACGCAGATCCACAGGCACATAGGGCCCTTTGCGGATAGGAATCTCACAATCCTTGAGCGTCACGTAGGTGTAGATGTCCAGGTCCGTGAGGTCCTTGATGCTGCGCTCGATGACAGGGAGGTCGTCCTTGCTGCCAAGAGTGGAAGAAACGATGTTCACGGCCTTGGCTCCGGACAGGATAATATGCTCGGGGACCTTGCCGCCGTCACCCATATGCTCGAGTTTCACTCCCCTGAGGTTGATTTCGAGGATGTCGTAGCGCTTGCAGGAATTGTCCACTTCGCTTTCGAACTGGAGCTGGGCGCCGCAATACTGACCCGAAGCGTCGGGAGTGAGGGACTGGAGATAGACGGTGCGCGCGCTCTGGGTGAGGTCCTGGGTGATGATGGAAAGGTTGCGGTTGGCTCCGCCGTTGCCCTCCGCGTTGTCACTCACCACCCTTGCGGTAAGCACATAATTCTTGCGGATCTTGGATTCGGCGTCCATATCGTTGTTCTGGGCCGACATTTCCCTTACGTCCCACAATGTTACAGGAATGGTTTCAACTTCGCTGCGGGTCTGCTGGGACACGAAAAGACGTGCTTCCAGCGGACGTCCCACCTTGTCCACGGAGCTAAGGCGGATCACGGCAGCGCGGCGTTCCGCACCGAGGTTCTCCTTCGCGGCGAACATCAGCAGAGAATCGTGCACACCGGCCACGGGTTCTTCGATCCAGGCCCTTCCCTGCTCATAGATGACTTCATATTTGATGGAAGATTCATCCACCGCGTAGCTGAAAGGTATGGAATGGGCCGCGCCCTCGAATCCTATGAGGACGTTACGCTGCGGGAAATAGAAATCACGGTCCTGGACACCATCCTGCATGAGTTCGAGGACGAGTTTCCTGTGGCCGGAAACCAGATTTATCTTAGCCGAACGTTCTTCGCCTTCGTTGGCGTCGTACTCAAGGTCTATTACGGCATCTCCGGAGAAACTGAAAGTCTTGGAGCCGGATCCGCTGAAACGGACCCATGATGCGTCCGAAGGCAGGCTGGCAGTAACATTGCCGCCGGCTATGACCTGGAAGGAATGGCTTCCGGCATCGCTGCTTACCTCCGCGACGGGAAGATCGCATCCGATCTCTATCTCCTCGATAAACTCGGACTTCTTCTCGCAGGCCGCCAGCACGAACAGAACGGCAATTGTATAAAATGCAATCTTTTTCATATGCTAAAAGAGGTAAGAATCCAACAAAGCATCCTCGATTTCGGTAGCCGCGAGGCTTTCACTCGAAATGACGATGTAAACCGGTATGGTCTTTTTGCCGGCGCTCACTTCCACCCGCACAGCCCGCGGCGTCGAGAGGATGTTCGGCATGGTCTGCATGGGGATATACTCGCGTCCTTCGCCCTTGGACTTTCCTATGGTCAGCCAGTCGCCTCCCGCCACCTGCTTGATGGTCCAACTGCGATTGGAATAGACCGGGAAAACAAAGTCGTAGGTATCCTGCGCCTTGGCCCAGGGGATGTTGATGCGGGTATTGTTTACGCCGAGCTCTATCTCCGTCTCCCATCCTTTCTGGCAGGAGCCTGCGAGAATTGCGGCCGCAAAACAAATCAATATGCACAAATATCTTTTCATAGCACTACTCTCCATATTCTTTATTGTCGAGCGCCCCGCCGGAATAAGCCACCTGGTCGGCAGGGATAGGCCAGTAACGGT
Source organism: Bacteroidales bacterium UBA2861 (assembly GCA_002350615.1). Classification (GTDB taxonomy): domain Bacteria; phylum Bacteroidota; class Bacteroidia; order Bacteroidales; family UBA932; genus Cryptobacteroides. The sequence continues at coordinate 38,283 of DEFD01000018.1, forward strand.
GATAAGGATGGATGTTCTGAAGCAGAGAATTGGAGGATGCAGTATAGGCTGTGGTGCGCTCATACCAGATTCCCCAGCGTACCAGATCGAACTTTCTCGTATATTCTCCAAGAAGCTCGCGTGCACATTCGCAGCGGATTTCTTCCAGAAGCAGTTCCCTTTCTCCGCCCACCTCGGCACGGGTGATGCCACGCAGGCCTGCACGGCGGCGGGTCATGTTGAGATATTCCAGCGCCTTGGCTTCGTCTCCGGCCATGAGCCAGGCTTCGGAGAGCCCCAGAAGGGCGCCTGCATAGCGGAACACCTTGGGATTGTTGAAGTCCGACGTATTCTTCATGCCGAAGCACCAGAACTTGTTTCCAATCCAGGGTTCGCCCGAGCCTTTGCCGCCCGGACGTGCGAACCAGCGCACCGTACGGTTCGCAGGATCCCTTTCGGCGTCGTCGGCGGAATAGCCGGACCAGCGCCATGCAAGGTTGCCGGAGCTTCCGCGGGGAGACTCGGCCCCGTTGGAATACTCGCCGCTGCGAAGGTCATCGGAAGAATAAGGAAGCAGGTTCTGATAGTAATAAGCAGTGGGTCGCGCCGCCGAATAGACATGGGCTTCCTTGCCGAGTTCGGGAATCGCGATTCCGTTATAGATATCGGAAATGGTTTCGGTGAGGTTCTCTTCCCCGTCAACGATGTCAACGTCGTTGCTCGAGCGGGACGGGGTGGACCATGCAGCGACTCCCAGAACCATCTGAAGGCCGTAGGGCTCATAGGTGGAAGGAATCTCCCAGATGCTTTCCGGGGTGTACTTCCTGCTGAAAGGAATATCGGTGAGAGGATACTGGGAAAGGTCCCCGTAGATATTCTCCAGCTCGCTGAAGCAGGTTATGGCATCTTCCCAGCGCTTGTTCCAAAGGCTGAGTTTGCCGGCAAGCATGAGTCCGAGCGCCGCTCCAGCGCGATAGTCGGTGCCGGCGTCGAAGGTCCTGCGCAGAGGCAGAGCCCCGAGGCCTCCCTTGTCTGCAGGAAGCAGCCAGTGCATGAGTTCGTCGATGCAGAAATCCCTGGTATCGTCCGCACTCATCCTCGGCAGCGAAGCTATTTTCTGACGGTTTTTCTCGGTAACCTCTTCGGTATAGAAGGGCACATCGCCGAAGGTGCTGGTGAGGATATAGCAGAAGAAAGAGCGCAGGATCACGGCCTCGGCCATGAGGGAAGCATGCTCTTCCTTGGTGATTCCGCCCTTTGCAAGGGCCTTGTCTATACGCACGATCATTGCGTTAGCGCGGGAAATGCCCTGATAGCCTCTCCACCACACGGTAACTGCGCATCCCGGACGGGAAGGCGAAATGTTGCAGACCGCGTCGTACTGGTTGGAAACATTCAGATACAGGAGGTCGGTGGCACATTCCGTCATCTGCCAGTAGGCAGTATTGTGGATGGTCCTTATGAGGGAATAACAGGAATTGAGTCCGGTCTTGATTTCCGTGGCGTTACGGAAATAGGCATTCCTATGGGTGTAGGATGTCAGATCCTCCTTAAGCGTGCAGGAGCAGAGCGTGAACGCGGCAAGCGCGATAAAGAATATTTTTCTTGCGTCCATGGCTTAATAGGAAAGTTGAATGTTGAACATAAAGGTACGGGGTCTCGGGAAGGAGGCGTTGTCCACCCTCCTCGCTCCGGATTCCGTCGAAACATCCGGATCGAATCCGTTATATCGTTTCCACAGCCAGAGGTTGGTGCCGCTAACGCCGATATTGACGCTCTTGCACCATTTGACTTTGCGGGGCATGTTGAAACGGTAGGAAAGCGACAGTTCCTTAAAACGGATGTAGGAAGCGTCGTGCAGGATACGGTCGCTGGCGACAAGGTCTTCCAGACCTGCGCGTGGAATATCGGAATCGGGATTTCGCACAGGGTGCCAGGAATCCAGCAGATAGCGGTATTTGTTATATGCACGGGAGCCGCTTCCTACCCACAATTCCGAAATATTGTAGATCTTGCCTCCGAGGGAATAGTTGAAGTACGCCCTCAGGGTAATGTTTCTCCAGGTAAAGGTGTTCTGCAGACCTCCATAGACCACGGGGTCAGAGGTCCCGAGCCACACAAGGTCGTTCTGGTCCAGCAAGCCGTCGTTGTTGATATCCACGAACTTGGGCGCTCCCAGCTGAGGCACCGCGTTGCCCGCATAGGTGTTGCTTATCTTGTTGCGATCGATCTCTTCCTGATTATGCCAGACGCCCGCGTACTGATATCCCCAGAGCGAGTTCACGGAATAGCCGTTGCGGTAGCCGTACATTGGCTGGGTCGAGTTGCGCGGATTGCTGTAGGTGGGGATGATGCGGTCGCCTTCACCGGCGTCGATGACTTTCTGCTCGTTATGGGCTATGGTGAAAGTTGTGAGCCAGGAGAAACGGCGCTTTGCGATGTTGCGGGTGGAAAGGCTGAGCTCCACTCCCCTGTTCTCCGTGGTTCCGTAGTTGTTGAAGTAGCTGTCGAAGCCCGTGGTACGGTTGGTCTTCATGGAAAGCAGAAGGTCGTGGGTACGGGACATGTAGGTATCCACTTCAAGGTTTATCCTCTCCCTGAATGCGGAGAAATTGAGTCCGAGATTAAATGCGTCGGTGGTCTCCCATGTCAGGTTGCTGTTGGCAAGACGGGCGTCGAAATAGGCTATCGGCTGATAATCGCCGAAGATCCAGACCGTCCTGTCGGAAGTCAGGGTAGGGATGGAAAGATAGGGTGAGATGGCGTCGTTGCCGCTGCGGCCTGCACTTGCGCGGAGCGAAAAGTCGTTGATCCAGCGCTGTCCGCGAAGGAATTTCTCTTTGTTGACGGCCCAGCGGAACGCTACCGCGGGGAAGGCTCCCCACTTGCGGTTGTCCGCGAAATTGGAGGCACCGTCGGCACGCATCGTTAGGGTGAGGAAATACTTCTTGCGGTAATCGTAATTCGCCCTTGCGAGTACTGAAAGCTTGGTTTTGATGGTTTCGTTGGAACGGATGGTGTAGTTCCTGGGATCCAGCAGGCCGGCCATATTCTTATATGTGACGCTGTCGTCCATATAGCCCTGGCCGTACATGTAGTCGTAATTGTTGCCCCTGTATTCCGCCGTAAAACCTCCCATGAGGTCGAGGGTGTGGCGGCGCTTCCAGATCTTCTTGAAGTTGTATGTATTCTCGCTGAGGTAGGAGAAACGCTCGTTGCGGGAACGCCATGCGGTGCCGCCCCTGAGCATCCTCGTCGCCACAGGCAGATAGGAAGGAGAATAATAGAAGGTGCGGTCCTGGAAATTGCCGTAGGTGAACTTGGTGAGGAAGGTTCCGGCCTTGCCGAAGAAGAGCCTTATCCAGGGTGTGAGCGACAGATTGGTCTGGCGCAGCTCATTGGTCTGATTCTTGGCGGACAGATAAGGGTTGTTGAACACCGCGCCGCCGGAGGAATACTCGCTGCCGAAGGTGTTCCATGTGTCATGGATGTTCAGCGTAGGGCTGAGATAAATGGCGGCGGTGTTGTTGGTTCCCGTTATGGATGCGTTCGTACGGTCCGTGTCTCGCAGCGTGTAGGAGGTCCAGAAACCGAGTTTGATCCATTTGAAAGGCTGGTGTTCTATATTCACCCTGGCGCTGTAGCGCTGGAATCCGGAACCGATGATGACGCCCTGGGTGTTGTTGTACCCGAAAGATGCGCTCACCTTGGTGTTCTTGCCTCCGCCGGACAGCGAAAGATTGTAATCCTGATAGTAGGCCGTGCGGGACAGTTCGCGTACCCAGTCGGTACCCCGTCCGAGCGAGGAAGGATCCATGTAGAAATAATTGCTCTCGTCCTGGGGCTTGAGGTCCGCGGTGTAATGGGCGCACATGTTGCAGAATTCCGCAAACTCCGAAGCGTCCATCATGTCCACTGAACCGGCGATCTGCGAAAAGCCTACGCCGGCCTTGAGCTGCACCTTGAGATTGCTTGAGATGTTCCTGCTGTCCGATGCTTCCGTGGTTATGAGGATTACTCCGTTCGCGCCGCGGCTTCCGTAGAGCGAAGTGGAAGAAACATCCTTGAGGACGGATATGCTCTTGATATCGGCGGGATTGATTTCGCTAAGGTCCTGCACGGCGTCAATGATACCGTCAACCACTATAAGAGGTTCGTTTCCTGCGGAGATGGAACGGGCGCCGCGGATCTGTATGGAAGCGCTCGAACCGGGTTCGCCGGTGGAAGAGACAAAGTCCGCACCCGCCACACGGCCCTGGAGGGCGGATTCGATGGATGTGGCCGGTGTTTCCGCAATGTTCCGCATGTCCACGGTTGCCACGGCTCCGGTAAGGTCAGACTTCTTGGCCGTACCGTAAGCGACCACGACCACTTCGTCAAGCCCTGTGGCTTCCTCCTTCATCTGGATTTCTATGTTGGTCCTCCCATTGACCTGTTCCAGTACGGTGTTGTAGCCAAGGCAGCTGAACTCGATGAAACCGTCTGAAGGCACCCTGAGCGAGAAACGTCCTTCAAGGTCCGTAACCGAACCCTTGCCCGCACTCTGCTTGTCCACCACGGTTACACCGGGAAGGGGTGCGCCGTTCTCGTCCTTCACCACTCCGCTCACGGAGACGCTCTGCGCAAAAGCTCCGACCGCAGCGAGGTAGAAGGACACAATAGCCGATATATATTTGCAAGTTCTCATGTCAAAAACTATTTACCATCCCAATAAGCTACATTTTCCTTGCCTGTGACAGTACCGAAGTTGCTGTCTGAAATCACGACGTTTCCGGTAGTATGTCCGGCTTCGACCCACATATCCTTGTACCTGTTGTCATAGACGTCGCGATAGCAGATGAACGAGGAAACGTTATCCCTGTCAATATCTTCGTTTATGAATTTCTTGTCCAAATCCTTTGTACCGGGATTATAGAAATAACTCATTATGTGTCCGCCGAGACCGCAGGTTCCGCTTATGCGGACCGTGGTTTCCGGGAAGGCTACCGCGAAGAGGAATCCGGGGAAGCGGACATAGCTGGCCGTCATGAGTCCGTCGGCAGATGGTGTAAGAGGATAATCAATGTAAATAAAGCTCTTGCAGCTTTCAATGGTGACATCCGCGTGGGCGATGCCGAAAATGCCTCCGAAAGATCCGGCAGCACGGTAATTGGAACCGGCCTTTGCCGGGACGTACCAGTCGGGCTGGACCGAAGGAGCGACTTTCTTGTCCTGCCCGATGTTCACCGTGCAGTTCTTGAAGCTTACATTTGCCGCCGCTCCGGCGATGCCGCCGCCGGCATTGCCCATATAACGCTCGGAGAAATGCATGGCGCCGGTATTGCTGCAGCCTTCGATCTTGTTGGCATAGTCGGAAGCGCCGTAGCAGTAACCTATGATACCGCCGAAATAGCCCTGTTTGCGAGGATTCTTGATTTCAGTAGCGGTGATGGAGCTTGCCAAGTCATTTCCTACCCTGGCCGCAGATTCAAGATCGGCAGTATTGCTGCAGTTTACGATTTCGAAAGCATATCCTGCCGGAGTGGTATCCGTAAGCTTGCTTGCGTAATCGGACGGAATCTCATAAAACGCCGCGGTGACTTCGGAGCCGCCGTATTTCCAGAGCGGAGTGTGATTGCCGACGCAGCCCACGATTCCTCCCAGGCCGTAGGCATACTTATACTGCGTCGTGGAGCCGATCTCATATTCCAGGAAGCTGATCTTGCCGCTGTTGGTGCAGTTTTCGAACCGTGCGGGATGCTCCGCGGTACCTGCATTCACGCTGGCGCAGATTCCTCCGAGGTCGAATCCGGAAAGATAATGGGTGCCTCCGGTTGTGGAATTTGACCTCTTGGTAACGAGGATATCAGCTTTGTTGGAGCAATTCACGAAAGTTCCGGCAGATTCGATATTACGGTAGTTGTGGAGGGAGACAGAATGGGATGCCACGCCGTCCGATGCGAAACACGCAAGGCCTCCTATGCTGGCCCATCTGCGGTTGGTCACGACATAATTGACGGTGATCGGCCCTTCATTGCTGCAGTCTTCCATGAGACCTGCATTGTACATGACCATGCCGCCAAGATAGAAAATCTCGTCCCTGCCGTTCAGGCTCACCTCCACCCTGCTGGTACAGTTGGATATCGTTCCGTAGTTGGTCACAGAAAGAGGACAGACGAAATTGGCGTAGCTCACGTCGTAAAGGCCGTACTGATGATCTTCGCCGGGAAGTTCGGTGCAGCGTCCGGCCACCACGAGGTCCTTCACAACGGCGCCCGCTTCAATGGTCTTGAATATGGGGTTGCAGGCATTGCCTCGCGAAATCGTGAAGCCGTTGCCCTTGAAGATTCCGTTCCAGCTTTCTATCGGGGTGATGTCCCCGGCTACGGATATATTGCCCAGAAGGTTCACTTCGCCGTTCTTGTTGGCCCACTCGGACCAGTCGCCGGCATTGGCCGCCGCGGCGAAGAGCTCCCAGCTTTCGATGTCGGTGATTTCCAGCGCCGTGGAAGGATCGAATTCTATGGCGGGCAGGCCTGCGATGACGCCTGCTTCAACCGCTGTGGACTCAGTCCATTCCACTATCATGGTGCGGTCCTGGGTGTCCGTAAGACGGATATTGAATCCGGAGGCGTACTCCCCTGAGTGCACCGCCATCATGAGGGATACGGTATCCCCGGGAGCAAGATCGACGCCTTCCACAGGAAGGGAGAGCAGCAGCGTTGAAGTTCCCGAAACCGCAGCAAGTTCTCCGGTACGGGTATTAAGGTTGAACTTGCCTGCGAGAGGGTCGGAAACGGACTTGCTTATAAGCTCGACGGATTTGAGCTTGGACGCACGGTATGCCGTCACCGGAATCTTCACTACGCCGCAGAGATTCTTCAGCGACGCCGATTCGCTTTCCGTATTGCCGTAAAGCATGGCGGAACCCTCGGGGAACGAACCAGCCGTATATTTCTGGGAAACGGGGATGGAAATGTCCGCAACTCCGCTTTCCGATATGGCATCGCAGTTGATGCTGGGATAAACCACGCTGTAGGGCGGAGTGACTCCCTTGATTGTGAATGAGGCGTTCACGGTGGAATCCGCCAGGCCGTAAAGGGCGTCGGATTTGACGCCGTTCACGCAGATGCGGTCCCCGTTGCTCCAGAACACCCGGTAAACACCGTCCACCAAATCACCCAAAACCGTCCGGCTTTGGACCGTCGAACTCAAGGTCAGGGTCACCGGCACGGACTCCTTTTCTGTCCCGCCTTCTTCCTGTCCGGGTTCGGACCACTCGCAGGACGAAAGCGAAAGCAGAAGCGAAAAGCCAAGTGCAGCAGTGAGGAAAATATTTTTTTCAGTCATAGTCTGTGTGTTATCAAGCCCAAATTTATAAAGAATCGGGCATGCACACACAAAAAAAATTGTCAAGATTGGCGATTATTTTTCCACCGCGGATTTCCTACTTGCCGGAGGCATACTCCGTCGGAGTCACGCCATATTGCTCCTTGAAACATTTAGCGAAATAGGAAACATTGGTGAATCCCACGCTATAGCATATCTCCGTGATATTGTTGCCGTGGCTGTCGCGAAGAAGCCCGGCCGCAACCGACATACGCCTCATATTGACATAATTGTTCGGCGTGGTGTCAAGCAGTTTCTTTATCTTGCGAATGAGCGTGGACTGGCTCATGCCAAGTTCGGAAGCGAGGAAATCGTTTGAAAGATCGGAATCACCGAGATTCTCCATCACGAGCGAATCGAACTTCTCCATGAACTGTTCATCCCTCTTCGGGAGGCCGAAAACGGAAACGTCCACTCCGGAAACCCCCGAATTGAAGGCGCTGCGCATGAGCACCCTGCGCTCCAGGATATTACGGACGCAGGAACGCAGATATTCCAGGTCGAACGGCTTTTCGATGTAGAAATCCGCCCCGGCTTCCATGGCCTCGATCTTGGATTCCACGCTCGTGCGAGCAGACAATATTATAATGGGTAGATGCGATATCTCAGTCTCCGAACGCACCTGACGGCAAAGATCCAGGCCCGAAGTTCCGGGCATCGAAATATCCGTGATAAGCAGGTCCACGTTCCTGTCCCGCAACAATGCAAGGGCCCTGTCCGCATTAGGCGCTTCAAGTATGGACCAGCTGTCGGAAAGCTTGCGGGAAAGGAATTCCCGGAGTTCGCCATTGTCATCCACCACGAGCACACATGGCAGTTGCCTCTCTTCACCGTTCACAGGAGAACTTTCCTCGCCTGAGACGGCGGGGGCGTCTATGACGGGCAGGATGACGGTGAACACCGTTTCGCCGGACGGGCCGGGAGCCTCGAGAAGAAGGTCGCCGGAATGCATGCGGGCGAGGTTCCGCGCGAGAGGGAGCCCTATGCCCACTCCTCCCCCTTCTCCTTCGGAAGAACCCTGGCGGTACTGTACGAAGGGTTTGAATACTTCTTCCCGATATTTTTCAGGGATGGGAGCGCCGTCGTTGCTTATTCTGAGGACCGCCTTTCCGCCCTGCACCTCCAGACTCAGATTGATGAAAGTTTCGGCATATTTCAGGGCGTTCAGGAGAAGGTTCCCGAGAATCTTGTCCAGGGCGGACTTGTCGGCGGACACCCAGGGATGGAGCGGTCCGGGATTGAATTCCAGACGGAGGTTCCTGTTGCGGGCGGTATCCGCAAAATTGAAAATATGGGACTGGATACGTTCCACAAGGTCCAGGTCGGTCCTGTTCAGGACATAGCCCTGGCGCTCTATGCGCACATAGTCCAGAAGTTCGTTCACAAGATGGGTGAGATACTCGGTATTGCCCTCCATCACCTTGAGGTCGTGCCTCGCATCGTCGTCCAGGGCATCTTTGCCCAGCACGCTGCGGAGAGGCGTGCGGATGAGGGTGAGCGGCGTTTTGATCTCATGTATGACATGGGAGAAGAAGTTCATCTTGTCCCTGAGCATCTCCTCGTCTTTCTGCTTGCGATACTGCTCGGCTTCGCGGCGCCTGCGCTCCTCTCCCCTGCGGCTCACCAGCCATACTGCGAAAGCCACGAGGAAGGTGAGCAGCAGCACTATGAGAAAGATTCCAGGAGCAGACGCAAAGAACTTGGGGGCTACTCCGACCTCGAGAGGTTCATGCGTTTCTTCCCAGCTGCCTCCGGCCACGCTGCTTCGTATGCGAAGGCGGTAACTGCCGGAAGGTACGTTATAGTAAAAGACTGATTTTGCGGAAGATATGTCCCTCCAGCTGTTTTCGTAGCCCTCCAGGCAGCACTGCAGCCTTCGTGCCGAAGGATAGAGCATGCCTGGCTGCGAGAACTCGAATCCGAAGGAATTCTCCCCCGCTTTCAGTTCAAGCTTGCGCAGGATATCTGCATTGCCGCCCAGAGTCCTGTCTCCCAGTTTGATGGAAGATATGACAACCGGAGGCGCAGAAACCGCAGCCCGGAGGCTTGACGGGCGGAAATGCACGAAGCCGTTGTCGGAGCCGAAAAACATCTCCCCGTCGGCGCGCAGATGGGCGCAGTTCGTGAGTTTATTGTCCACCAGGCCGTCGAACACGGTGTAGCGGTTCACCTGCAGGTTTTCCGGATTGAACTGGATGAGGCCGCTGTCGCTGGCGAGCCAGAGGGTCCCGTCGGAACCTTCGAGGGCCCTGAAGAACACGTCCGTCGGGAAATCCGGCACGCTGGAGCGGTCGTAAACGCGGAATCCGCTGCTATTCAGAAGGCTTATGCCGCCGTTGAATCCTATTGCCCAGATGCGGCCCCTGCTGTCCACGAAAGGAGAAGATATCTTGTCCGAAGGCAGCCCCTTCCCGTCATCATGGCTGTAACGGGCGACTATCCTCCCGACATGCGGGTCATAGATGAAGAGGCCCACCGCATAGGAAGACAGGACAAGGCGCCCGTCAGGCGTTTCTGCGATGCCGGTCACGAAAACGCCGTCGAAATCACGGATCTGGAGGAAACTGTCCGTATCCCGGTCGTAGCGGAACAAGCCGAGTGTGGTCGCGGCATAAAGGGCTCCCGACTTCGACTTGTACACCACATAGACGCGGGTGTCGTTCACTCCTTCCCGGCGCTTGAGTATGCCGTAATCCTTGAGCCTGCCCGTTCTGGTATCGAGCATACGTAGGCCTTCCAGGGAGCCGAGCCAAAGCCGCCCAGAATCGAAGCAGGGCGAACAAAGCGTCGCGGGAAGTCCGAGATTCTGCCGTTTGAGAGTACCGGAAGCGAGGTCGTACACGAAAAGTCCAGCCTGTTCGGTGGTTATCCAGAGCCTTCCGGAATCGTCTTCGGCGAATCCGCTTATGATGGTGCCTTTCAGATCCCGGTATTCCTTGATGAATTCGCTCTGCGACGGCCCGCTGTAACTGATGCCGCCGTCTTTAGTGCCGACCCAGAGGCCGCCGTCACGGTCCACAAGCGTGGAATAGACATAGTTGCCCGTTATCGAGAACGGGTCGCTTCGGTCTTCCCCGATATGTTCCGCGCTGCCGCTTTCGAGGTCGTACTTCCATATCCCTCGCGTAGTCGAAAGCCATATCCACCTCCCGTCCTGACAGTTGGCATCCACGAGCACGGCGCCTTCCGGAATGTTGAAAAGGCTGCGCACGGTTTTCTTCCCGGGATCCACCACAGTGAGTCCGGAGTGTATGCTGGCCACATAAAGAAGGCCGTCCTTCATGTGAAGCCATTCCACCTCGTCCTCCGCATAGAAATCCGAATACTCGCCGATATCTATGGGGATGATGGAAGTGAAATCACTGTCCGTGTGGAAGATATTGTTATGGTATTTGCTTACCCAGAGGCCACCTTCCCCGTCCTCGACAAGGCGCCTGAAGGATATGGAAAGGCCTTCCATGTCATAGTATGACGAAGAATTGACGGGTGGTGCGAGAAGATGGTTCCGGAGTTTTCCGCTGCGTATGTCATAGGAAAAACAGCCCTGATAGTTCACGGCCATCCATATCCGCCCGTCGGAAGCGGGATAGAGGAAAGTCACCTTGTTGCGGATCACGGTCCCGAGGTCGCTTTCCTGCCTGAGGGCCTCGAAAGAGTCCTCCCGCCAGTTGTAGCGGGTCACGCCTGCATCCGTGCCTATCCAGAGGTTGCCGTCGGAATCCTCTACGATCTGATGTATGAAATCCGAATCGAGCCCGAGGTCCTGCTTGCCATAGACGCGGAAGCGGGTGCCGTCGTAGCGGTTGAGTCCCTTGAAAGTCCCTATCCAGATAAAGCCCCTGGAATCCTGAAATATCTTGCTGATGCCGTTATAGGAAAGCTCGCTGTTGGAAGTGTTTATGTGCGTGAAACGATACTCGCCCCCGGCGGCGGAGAGCCGCAGTAGCAGTATGAGCACTATGGAAAGCACAGTTCTTATCTTCATGACAGCTGCAAATATAAACAGGCTCCGGACAAGTTTTCCGTCAAATTTAGCGATTATTTTTTCAACGGGTTCCAGCTTTCGCGGAAATCATTATATTTCGGATATGAAACGATTATTGACAGCCCTTGTGATGGCCGCCGCGGTCGTGGCGGTTTCCGTATCTTGCTGCAGGCAGGCTCCCCGCTGGTCCGAGCAGAAAGCCAATGACTGGTATTATTCCCAGCCTTGGCCGGTTGGATGCAACTACATTCCCTCCTACGCCATCAACGCCATCGAATGGTGGCAGGAAAGCACCTTCAATCCCGAAGTAATCGACAAAGACCTCCACTTCGCCGAAGATCTCGGATTCAATGTGGTCCGAATCTTCCTGAACGACATGGTCTATTTCGCGGACCCTGCCGGATTCAAGTCCAGGCTGGACCGCTTCCTCGGCATCTGCGAGTCCCATGGCATAAAGGCCATCGTGGTGTTCTACACAAACGGAGGGAAGCTCCGCAAAGCCACCCTCGGTCCCCAGCCCGAGCCCACTCCAGGCATCCACAATCCTGGATGGAGCCCCAGCCCCGGCCCCGAAGTGCTTGCCGATCCCAGCCTCTGGCCACGTCAGAAGAAATATGTCAAGGATATCCTCCGTACATTCAAAAACGACGGAAGGATATATCTGTGGCACCTTTTCAACGAGCCTTCATGGGGTTCGAGGAACGGAGAAATGATTCTCCCGTTCATGCGCGAAGAGTTCAAATGGGCGCGTGAAGTGAACCCTTCACAGCCTCTCAGCGCCCCCTTCGACAACCTCAACAACCATCCGAAGATGCAGTACCCGGTGTTCAGTTTCCTCGGAGAGAACGTGGACGTGATAACCTACCACAGCTACAACAATCCCGAGCTTGTCCAGAAGCAGTGCATTGACAAGTTCACGCAGTACGGCCGTCCCGTCATCTGCACGGAGTGGCTAGCAAGACCGCAGGGATCGACCGTGGAGGGAATCCTGCCGCTGCTGCGCAAGAACAACATCGGCGCAGTGAATTACGGCATGCTCATGAACAAGCAGCAGACCTATTACGATTGGAAGAGTCCGGAGGGTGCCCCCGAGCCCGAAGTCTGGCTACACGACCTTCTGCGCAAGGACGGCACGCCCTACAGCGAAGCCGAGGTGGCGCTCATCAAGCAGATTACGGCCGACAAGACCATGGTCCGGCCGGAGAATCTTTAAAGCCTTATTTCAAACCAGTTGGTTGGATCGGTAGCTGAGCGGAAGTTGAAGCTTTCGCTCAGCTCTCCTTTTTTGAGGACGGCATTGAAGAAAATGGAGGCGTCCTTGAACGGGAGGGCGGATTTGGGCCAGGAGAGTTCAGCCACATAGCCGATTCCGGGGTGGAGCGTGTCAACGGCAGAACCTTGGGCCTCAAAAACGGTTTTCTTTATGCTGGCAGGCAAAACTCCGTCGGAGAAATAAATCTCCAGCTTGTCTCCTTGGGCGACCAGGGAATCCAGGCAGTCCACCAGCAGGTAAAGGCTGTCCGCATCGTGTGCGAAGCGGAAACTACACTGCGCCTGGCTGTCGCTGCCAAGGAAAAGGGCGTCCGTATTGCGTTTCCACTCCGAATTGTCCCCGTCTCGGGATACCGACATGGAAGGAGCGTTTACGCGATGGTTCAGACGCAGCTTGCAGACCGCTATGTCGCGTATGGTCTCATACTCCGGATCTCCTTCCTCCCCATGGAAGAAAGCAGTCGTGGCAAGCACGGTGTGGTCGTTTTCAATCTCGAGGTTTCCCCAATGGGAAGGCCCCAAGCATGGCGAGAAGAAAGGAGCGCTCGCAAGGTCCTCCCCCGTTTCATTGCCGAGGCGGATGTACCAGTTAAGGCCGGTGTAGGAAAGCACCGTCTCCCCGGAAGGGAACTGTGCAAGATAGGGAGCGCTGCCGCCGATGAAATATTGCTTCGTCTTGGACGGACCTGATTCATCCGGGCCTAGGGTCTTGGGCCAGGCACGGCTCTCCCAGGCCATGGAAAGCCTGAGTTTCTGGTCTGGATTCACCTGTTCGAATACTGCGAGGGCGATGTCTGTTCCGTTCAGGAGGGTCACCGCTGGCATCTGGGCGGAATACCGTACCGCAGTTTCAGTCTGCGGAGCCGGCATGTCCACGGAACGCTGGTGAGCCACTGCTTCACCGCTTGCATATTTGATCACCGGCGCCTGAGTGCGCCAGGTATAGCCATTGTCGGTGGAACGCAGCAGCGAGATGCCGGTAATGGTGGGATCCCAGTCATGGTCGCTGTCGGTAAAGAATACCTGGATCTCTCCATTGGGAAGTTTGATAGGATAAGGCTCCCAGACACAGGTCTTATAGAGGATTTTTTCATCTCCCCAGGTCTTGCCGCCGTCCTTGCTCCTCTTCATCACTATCCCCCACTGTTTCAGGAATTTGTGGCCCCCGCCCTTGAGCCTTCTGGTGCCGAAGACAAGCAGGTCGCCGTTGTCGGACACAACCATGTCGGCATCGGCATAATAGACATTGTCCGCATTTCCTTCCGGATCTGTCGCCGGATACTTCTCCCAGACCGGATGCATGGAATCCCAATGCACAAGGTCGTCGCTAAAGGCGCAATACGAGCTATGCCCGGTCCTTTCCGTCTGATAGAAAAGGATATAGCCCCCGTCCGGATGCTTTTTGATGCGGGGATAATCATTGCACTGCAGCCCCAGTTCCGCCTCGTTGAGGAAATGCAGGGTGCGCCAGTCGCATTCCAGTGCGCTGCGCGAGGTTTCGCCCTTGTGGGAATTGAGGCTTTCCTTATTCTTGTTCAGATATTCTATGGAAGCCACTGGCCCGTAGTCCGGCTCTTCCGGCGTTGGCACGGCCTTCTCCTCGGGCTTGCAGCAGAGGAGCAGGGGAAGAATCAGGATCAGCGGGCGCAAGTATCTCATTTCGCGAATTTTACCTGGAACCAGTTATCTACCTTGTCAAGGGTGCGGAGGGTAAAGGTATCGGTCATCTCCCCCTTCTTGAGCACAGCGTTGAAGCAGATGCCCGCTGCACCGTTGTGAGGTATGGTGGATTTGGGGATGCAAAGTTCCGCCACATAGCCTTCTCCCGGATATACCTTGGCCTGCATGAGGGTTTTCTTGCGCTCTTTCAGCGAGATGCTGTCCGGGGACTTGGTCTCTATCAGGAGTCCTTCGTTCATGATGGGATCCACGCCGTCGCTGAAATAAAGCTCAAGCCTGTCACCCGCGCTCATGCTGTTGTCCAGGCAATCCACAAGCAGGTAAAGGTTCTTCTTGTCCTGGGCGAAACGGAAGCAGCACTGGGCCTGGCTTTCGCTGCCGAGGAAGAAGGCCTCATCAACGTCTTTCCAGTCCTCGTTGCTGCCGTCAAGTGTAACGGTTTTGGATACGGCGGTAATGCGGTGGTTCAGCCTCATGGTGGCAAGTACGATATCCCTCAGCTTCTTGATGAGACCGTTCTCCTGATGCACGCTTGCGGAGGTCGCAAGAAGGGTATGGTCGTCTTCCACATGAATGTTTCCCCATCTGGCCATGACCTTCACAGGGCTGAAGAACTTCGCGGTGGGAATGTCGGTTCCCCGTTCGTTGCCGGTGCGCATATACCACCAGTTGCCTGTGTAGGAAAGTACGGTTTCTCCCGAATTGAACTGGGCAAAATAGGGAGCCGAGCCTCCTACGAAATGCTTTTCGATGATTTCCGGGCCCTCTTCCTGCCCTTTCAGGCTGCCCTGGGGCCAGGATGCGTCGTTCCAGCCCATGCTCAACATGAGATGACGCTTGGGGACGACTTTCACGGATTCGTTGCAGGTCATTATGGTCTTTCCGTCATGGAGCAGGATTGCCGTGGGCATCTGGGACGTGAAGTGGGTGGTTTCCTCTGCCCAGGGGGCCGGCATGTCCACGGACTTGCGGGCGGCTTTTGAAGTACCGTCGGCGAAGCGCAGTCCCGGAGAATTGGTGGTCCAGCTGTGTCCGTTGTCGAACGAACGCATGATAGTAATATCCGTCAGCGGCTGTTCCCAGTCGTGATTAGTGTGGGTTATGTAAAGCTGGATCTCTCCGCTGGGGAGCTGGATGGCATAGGGTTCCCATACCCTGTCCCTGAACAGCACCGTTTCTTCTCCCCAGGTCTTTCCGAGGTCGGTGGAACGCTTCATAGCGCAGCCCCAGGTCTGACGGTATTTGAGGCTCTTTTCGCCAAGCCTGAACTGAGCGAAGGCAAGCATCTCCCCGTTCTGCAGGATGAGGGCGTCGCATGTCGCATAATAGCGGCTGTTCTCGCATCCTTCGGGATCCGTTACCGGAGTGGTGTTCCAGACGTCCGGACCGCGCTGCCATGTGCGACCGTCCTTGCTGAAGGCGCTGAATACGCCCATGTGGTCCTTGTTCTTTTGCTGGTCACGGCTCTGATAGAACATGATATAGCTGCCGTCAGGCAATGTCTTGATGCGGGGATAATCCAGATATTTGTATCCCAGTTCCGGCTCGTTGAGTATTACGGTCGAACGCCAGTCGGTTTCCAACGTACTGCGGGTAGTTTCACCGGCATGCGAGTCTATCTCCTCCGAATGACGGTTGAGTTCCTGGATGGAGGCAATTGGAGCGCTCCCCTTCTGCGGCTTCGGCACTATCGCCAGAAGCGAGATAAGAATAGTTATAAGCTTCATCATCAATATTTTATTCTTGGATATGCGTTAAGTGATTCGGTGGCGGGCGTGATACTGTCGCTGAAGCCGTCACCCTCTATGGCAAGGCGCACCGGCACATAAGAAGACGGAAGGGCGGAAAGAGGCACCGACAGTTCCCAGACATAACCGCTGCGAAGGTCCGAAGTCAGAGCCGGAGACACCGCCGCAGTCACCCCTTCTATTTGGGAAGAAAGCAGTCCCTGCGAAGCAAGGCTGATGCGCCTGAAGGCGCCGCTGAGGCCGAGGTCCACATGCACCGTGGGCGATTCCGCCACCGCTTCCGCGAGCAGCCAGAGCCTGTCCCCGCTTACGGCCGCCCTGAGAAGCAGCTGGTCCGATCCTGTCGAGCCTGCGTACAGAGCCTGCCTCCCCTGCCATTCATCACCGCGTCCGTCTGCTGTAACCGTCAGATTCTCGGCTTCTATATCATGATTGAGCCAGAATCTTCCGATGCGCATGCTCTTGCTCGTCCGGTTGCCGCCTAGCCCGGCCACCAGGGTATTGGGGCCGGTCACGTGCAATGTTCCCCAAAAACCTTTGTCTTCCCACATCCGGCGTTGTATGGTAAAGTTACGCCCCGTCGCATCTCCTATCTGGTAATAGAAAACGTCATTGCTGTTATATACGAGTATAGTCTCACCGGAAGGGAACTGGGTTATGTAAGGAGCCGCCCCGGCCACGAAACAGTCATTGCGGTCGGCCGGCAGTTTTCCATCGGAACCGGGGACGCCCCAGTCGCCGTCGGCATCGGTGTATGCAAGGCTGATGCGGAATCCGCTGTAAGTGCTTACGGCGGATTCCATCGCTCCTACCAGTCCCGCGCCGTTGTTGAGTTTCAGCACTACAGGCATCTGGTCCGTGTAAAGCCTGGTACCGTCAGTCGCGGTTTTGCGAACCTGACGGAAAGCATGGAAGTGTTCTCCGTTCCCGTCCTCGTGATGCCATGTGGTACCATTGTCGTCGGACCATATATAAGAGGAACCGGTGCTGGTAACGGCAGTGCCGCCCCAAAGGGTGTTGCCCTCGGGATAATAAGGACTGGAATCGGTGTAATATATCTGGATCACGCCGGAATCGAGTACGAGGGGATATGGCTCCCAGCATGTTCCTACCATGACCAGCTGGTCGTCCGTCCAGGTATCACCTCCGTCCGACGAATACCTTATCGCCAAACCGTTGTCGAGGGGTCTCTGCTGATATTTGCTGAGCGCCCTGGTAGCGGCAACCGCAAGTATCCGTCCGTCCGGAAGATGGCAGAGATCGGTGCCGGCATACGCGCGGGTGAATTTCTTCGGGAGCTCGGTGCTGTTGTAGTTCGGACTCTGCTGATTGTTCTTATAGTTGAAGAGTTGCTGTCCGAAAGTCCAGTTCTTCAAGTCCTTGCTGCGCAGGAAGAAGGAATAGTTTCCCGCCCAGGTTGAAGTGTTGCCGTAATGGTAGAACATCAGCCAGCCGCCGTTGCCGTCTTCAATGAATCGCGGATAGCAGACACCCACATGTCCGTTTATGAACTGGTACAGGGTGGTATCCGGCTGCACGCTGGTTTCGCCGATGAGAGTAAGGCAGGAGCGCTGATACGCCGAAGCATGGGAATTCAGAACCGGAGAGGCGGCCTCCATATCTTTCCAGGTATGGAGAATCGGAGTACTTTCTTCCCCGGATGGAAGATCGGCCCCGAAATACATCCCGGAAGGTTCGAATGTAAGGGAAGTCTTATAAATATGCCCGGCCTCGACATTCAGGGCGGCATTCAGTGTCCGTCTCATGAAATGTCCGTTCGCGTCCACGATCTCCATTCTGACGCCGCTCTCATAATTCCGGGCCGCAAAAGCGATGATCACTTCTTCTCCGAGTTCGATTCCTCCGGGGATATCCAGACGCACGCCTCCTTTTCCATCGGGCGATTCGGCAAGACTCCTGAAATCGCAGGAAAACTGACCGCTCATCTTTTCCGTGCCGTTGGACTTCAGGACCACCCGCACGATCTTATGCCCCGTATGGCTGCCCGGATTTATCCTGATGCGCATGAAACCTACGCCCATGGTCATGGTCAAACCCATTCCGCTGCCCGCGGCGAACATGACGGCGGCATCCGGATCGAAACTGCCGGCCACATATTCCTGCGCCTCGGGAATTGTCAGGATTGCGCTTCCTTCATTATAGGCCGATACGGCGGAAGCTGGGTATGCGGCATGATAGGGGCTGTCCAGCAGCACTCCTTCGAAAACGAATTTAGCGGAAGAAGATGGCTCATAAGTATCCGGGAGAGGTTCCGACTGAGCGCCGTTGATGCAGAGTCGATCCCCCGGCTGCCAAAGGACGGGATACCTGTCGTCCTTTTTCTCCCCTATCGCAGTGCGGGCATCGGTGGAAGTGGCAGGCGAGGAAACGTCAAAAACGGTTCTGACACCGTCCGGGGCGAGTTCATCCCTGAGTGCATCCACGCTGCAGGACTGCAGCATGGCGGCACCGACAATCAAAAAGAGGGAAAGGGCTTTGCGCTTCATGGCTTATTGAACGATATCGAATCTTATCGCCTGGTTGGCATCGTCTGCATCGTAGAAGTAGAACACCGAAGAATACTCGTTTCCGGAGACATAGTTCGGAGATGTTATTTCAGCGGCTGCAGAAGAGGTGGCGGACTGCACCGTGCCGTCGGCGCAGCGCACGCGGATATGCAAGTAGCCTTCCTGGATGGCATTTGCAAACTCCGCCACCTGTACGATTCTCGTAGTGCCATAACCGATCGCGAATGAGCAGTCGCGTGCGAACGCGTTGTCGTAGCTCAGATGTTGGCTGCGGTTGCATTTCCATTCCCCGCCGTCCAGCCATTCGAAGTCCCAGAAAAGAGGGCTCTGGCGGCCATAGAAGGGCGCCGAGAATTGGATTTTAGTGCCGGCCGCGAAATTGCTGACAGGAATCACGAACTCCATGTAGTCCCCGGTCCACACTCCTCGGAAGGAGGGCGAGGATATGTTGCTCTCTGTATTGCCTGCAAAGGTGTGGCCCTGGATGACATCCGTCCTCGGAAGGCTGGCCATGACCCATTTGGCATAGGCCTGGGGCTGGGTGCGGTTCTGCCAGATGCAATAGCCGTTCCAGTAAGGGATGTTGAGAGAGGTATTCTCCGAATTGCCGAGTTTGAAAACAACGGGGAATTCAACGGCGCCGGGGAAAGAAGAATTGTCGTCCATCTCAAGTGCCCTGGCGGGATTCAGGGAATAGTTGGTATCCACGGAAATTCCGGAAAGGTCGGTGGCATCGTAAGGATTGGCCACGGCGGCTTCTACGGCGGCATAAGCCAGTGCGATGTTCCCGTCGGTCACGGGTGTCGCATAGCTGGCATGGTACGGGCAGTATTCTTCAAAACGCCAGTTTATATCCGTGTATTGGATCCCGGTAATGGGAGTGATAAGTTCCCTGAAGAATAGCAGGCCGGCGGCATAGCGGGTGAAGCCGTAATCCATGTGTACGCCGTCTCCGCGGAGCATATCCCTGTCGTTGCCCTGGTTCATCGCGGATGTGCGCAGGCTCTGTATCATGGCTCCGGTGGAAACTATCCTCGTAAACGGAGTCTCGTCGATGATATGCCTTGCGACTGCAGCGGAGGTGCGGAACATTTCGAGACTCGAACCGTTGAAATACTTAACGGTAGTGTTCTCATACCAGTCCGCATGGGAATGAGGCATGTGGAACACGAATTCAGGAGATGTCTGCTGGTCGCTCTTGATCTTCATGACAAGTCCGTAAACTGCATTCTGCTCAGTGGCATCCCACTGCCAGAAAACGCTGTTGCCCGGATAATCCTGGATGCAGACAATGTCATACTCGTCCCTGGTCACGGCCTCATGGGGAGAATGGTCCGGATTCTCCTCCCCCTGCCAACGGGGCTGGCCGGGTTTCCAGGTGCAGATGGAATTATGGCTTGTATTGTAGTAATTGTCATTATAGCCCTTGATGGTCTGGCCACCGTGGAAGGTACGGGTAAGTTCCACATTGGTCACACCCGCGGCATTCAGCAGCTGGGGCAGGAAATGGGTGCCGTCAAGGGTAAGCGAATTGCCGATGAAAAGGATTTTCCAGGTGGTGCCGTCCTTAGGGCCCTTAGCCGGGACTGCGGGGAACTCTATATCGAGATCCTCTTCTTCCATCGGGGCGATGGTAAATCCTTCGTCCGCAGAGCCGAAGTTGACGGAGGTCTTGTAGATCTTTCCGGCCAGCGGAGTATGTTCCGCATTGGAGAACAGCCTCAACGAGTATCCGTCCACATCCGTTATGATTATGCTCAAACCGGAGCTGTAAGTCTTTGCAGGATAGGCTATAAGCACATCCCCGCCAAGGGCGAGCCCGTCCGGGATGTCGAGGACCAGGCTGTCCTTGCCGGAAGCGGTTTCGCTAAGCGCGAGGTAGTTCGTAGTGAAAGTCCCGCTCATCTTTTCCCCGCCGTTTGCCCGTAGCACCACTTTGGCGATGCCATCAGTCTTGTGGCTTCCTGAAAGCACCGTAAGGCGCAGGAAACTCATCGGAGTTGTAAAGGCGACTCCCGCCCCTTTTTCCGCGACGGCGAGCATGATGTGCGCGGCGGGATCGAAGTTGCCGCTCACATAATTCTGCCTGACGGGAAGTTCAAGCGTGGCCGCCCCCTCGGAATATGATACGAGGGCCGATGCCGGATAAAGTGCATGGTAGGTATTTCCCAGGCTTAATCCATCGAACACGAATTCAGCGCTGCTCGAAGGAGAGAAGTTGTCTGGCAGAGGGACGGACTGACTGCCGTTGACGTCGATGACATCCCCGGCCTGCCAGTACACCGGATATTTGTCCGCAATCTTATCACCCAAAGCGGTACGGGTGGCCGCCGTCGCAGCCTTGATCACAGTCCTGCCGAAATCGGGATAGGAATTCTTCTCGTCCACACTGCAGGAAACGGCTATCGCCAGCAATAAAGCGGGCAAAACAATGCTAATCTTGAAAATACTTTTGGTCATCAGTCAGTAGTTAGTATTGCAAATATAGTTTCCGCTCCTTTCTGTTTCCAAAAAAAAAGCGCCAAAAAGCAAAACTATTTTTGCAGGCTTATCGCTTAAGGTAACTGAAAGTATAAGCGCTAGCCGTAGATGCGCTCTGCCCGTCCCCCCTGAGTCCGAAGCGCAGAACACCGTAAGGAGCGCTTTCGCAAACGGCTTCCGAGTCTATCTCATAGCTTTCCATGTACGCATTGCGGCTGGATGACTTCGTGCCGTTGGTATATGTGTATGCATGATAACACATGAAGCGCCGGCCGGCGGCATCTTTGAGGAAAAAGGCATGCCCGGCGCCGCGGAGGTCGGAGGAGTTTTTGGAGCTGAATACCGGGTTGTTTTCATATTTCACCCATGAGGACGGGATTGTGGGATCGGCATAATCTCCGTCACTGCCCCGCAGAAGCGTAAGCTGTCCGAGGCCATAGTCGCTCCAGTAGCCGCTGCCGCAGTATGCCATGAAAATCTCCCCCTTGTCTCCGTAAACTGCGGTTCCGCCCTCCACCACCATGGGAAGAGTGGAACTCGCCCCGGCTTTTTCCCAATCCTGGGTGGGGGTCGTCAATATTGCAGGCTCGCCGTCCATCTGCCAGGGGCTCTTCATCTTCGCTATCATCAGCTTCTGGTAGAACTTGCCGTAACCCTGCCCGCGTCCTTCCTCTGCCACCCATGTGATATAGATGCCTTTGTGCTTTCCGGAAGGAATCTTCAGCAGGCTCTGTCCGCATCCCCAGTCGGTATAGACCTTCCCGTCGGCGGTCAGAAGGGGCTGGGTTTTACCGACCGTGCCGTCCACGGGGTTCACCCAAGGCCCCCTGGAAGAGCCGGTAAGGGATTTCAGCACCACCATGCGGATGAATTCCGAATTAACGCTGCCGTTCACCAAGTTCTCCTTGCGGATTGCGAATAGCAGATACCAACCGGAGTTGCCGGGACAGTCCTCTTCGGACAGATAATGGATTTCAGGCGACCATGTACCGTTGATTTTCGCCCCTTCCCCATAGAGAGCCTCCACGCTCGGGTCTGCCGAAGACTGGTATATATATATGGAAGGGTCTATGGGATGGAATGCCGTGGAGAGCTTCGGTATTTCACGGTCCACCACCATGGCGAGATTGGAACTGCCCGTCATGGTCATATAGAAAAACCCGTCCTTGTACAGGAGGCATGGATCCGCCGTGGAAGTACGGACAAGCGTCCCCTTTATTTCAATTTCTACGGTCTCCTCCTTATCCTGACCGCCTTCCGGACTTTCGCTTCCCCCGTTCTTTCCGCATGAAAGCAGACAGAGCAGGAGGGCCGGCGGCAGGATCTTGAAAAAACTTTTCAGGGAGGATTTCATCTTGATAGAAAGAATGTTGACTATCGTGACACCCTGCGGATTTCATATCCCGCGAAGACCTTGGGATTCGGGCTGAGCTGCAGCTGCTTTCCGCTGGTGACGGTGACTCCGTCGATCGTTATAACTCCCTCCGCCTTGAAAGGCTGAAGGCCCTCGGCATTGGGATTGCGTCCGAAACTGCCGAAAATGAACGGACCTGCATAGTCTTCGTTTTTGACCGCGCTGTCATCAACGGTAAGGTTCTCTATCTTTATTTTCGAAGGCAGTCCGCAGAGATAGCCGAAATCGTGGTCTCCGTTGTTAGTGCCTGAAACGATGTGCAGTTCCTTTGCATCCCGCACGGGCTTGAGCGTACAGCCGCGGATAATCATTTCCCCGTCCCAGCAGCTGCCGTAATCGCTGCGGAGCAGCACCAGACGGTCCCTGTGGATCTCGCAGTTCTCCAGCAGAAGGGTTCCGAACCCCACCATCTGAGTGCCCATATGCCCGAATGTGCAGTTACGAAGGGTGACATCCTTTACGCCCATGTGGGCGTCGAAACGGGAAACTATGCAGTCTTCCATGGTGATGCTCTTGCAGAAATTGGAAGCCATGAGGCCCCAGTAGGCGGTGTCATCGATATCCGTAGTCTGCCGGATGTGGCGGAAAGTCGTGTTCACGGACCTGCCCACGCTGATGTCATAGGACCCCATCTTGACGGGTTTGCCGGCCGCACCGATAGTGGTGTAGGTCTTGTGTGCGGTCATGAGGCAGTCCTCAACGGTGACATCGACGGCTTTGTTGATGTTCAGGAAGCCGGTATAGGGAGCTCCGTGGTCCTGTTCGTCGCTGACAAGGTGGGTAAGTCCGGTGACCAGCACGTTGGAACGTTCGATAAGGAATCCGCGGTGATGGTAGTTGTATCTTGATTCCCAGCGGTTTGCGATGGTTGTGAAAATCCCGCCTCTGATGACGAGGGGCTTTTCGTCCACCGGGTAGGCCTTGCATGCGCTGAGCCTTTCATAGTCCCATATAATCTCGCTTCCGGGCTGGACATTGCCGTCCTTGTCCACGACTATCACCTCCGTCTGCGCGGTACCCGCATTGCGGTTGAGGCCCTTGCGGATGTAAACCTTGTGGGCGTTGTTTTCCGGAATCACGAGGCTGCGGCAGGGCAGGCTCACGCCGATGTTCTTCTGTCCTTTGGAAAGACTTGAGACGCCCTTGACATCATAGGGCGCCTGATAGGACTGCACCTTGAAAATGGGGGCCTTGACATTCTCCAGGTCGATGTCGTCGATGATGAAACGGGCATCGCCGAAATCGGTGTCGGTCTTGATGACGGCCGAGAGGTTCCCGCCTGCTATGTAATAGGTTTTCCCGGACTTCACTTTCACCGGAACGCCCATTTCGTTCGCGGCATTATGTGCCGCCACTATGGCGGGCATGTCGTCATGGGCGCCGTCTCCTATCGCACCGTATTTTTCGTAAGTGACATACTTGGGCTTCGCCTGGAGCATTCCCGCAGCAAGCAGCGCGAGAAGCGTGGCCGCAGGCATTTTCACAAAAACATTCATTCTCATACCAGGATTATTTTACACATATCTCATGAGGCATGCGTGCAAGCACCTGAGGCTTTGCAAACTCGCTCAGGCGGGCCTTCACGAACTGGTCTGGCTCCGTCTTCTGCCCGAGCATCTCCATGAACATCTTGAGCTCGGACATGGGCTCGGGGTATTCAGCCACATGGAAACTGCCGCTTTCGAAGCCGACAAGGGATGAGGTGTAGTCGATGGCGTCACGCAGCGTTCCAAGTTCGTCCACGAGGCCGAGTCCGAGAGCATCGGAACCGGCCCAGACACGTCCCTGGCCTATCTCATCGACCCTTGCCTTGGAAAGCCCGCGGCCTTCGGAAACGATCGAAGTGAACTTGTCGTAAACATTTTCTATGCTGCGGAGCATGTAATTGTATTCATCCTTGTCGAAGGGCCTGGTGAGGCTGTACATGTCGCCGTGCTTGTTGGAAGATACGGTCATCACCCCAACATGGAGGACGTCTTTCGCGGTTTTGCTGAAATCCGGAACCATGCCGAACACGCCGATGGAGCCCGTGAGGGTGGTAGCGTCCGAGAATATGCGCCTGCAGTTGTTGGAGATCCAGTATCCGCCGGAAGCGGCATAAGAGCCATAGGAAGCCACAAGGGGCTTCACTTCGCCGAGAAGGTCGAGTTCGTGCTTGATCTTTTCGGATGCCAGCACGCTGCCACCGGGGGAATTAACCCTGAGCACAACCGCCTTGATGCTGGAATCCGCGCGCACCTTGTCAATCAGACGAGCGAAACGGTCTCCGTCGATGTTGCGGGGGTCCTTGCCTTCGACAATCTCGCCGTTGGCGTAAATCACGGCTATGTTGTTCTTCGCCTTGATGGCGGGGAGAATCTTCGCTGTAACGTAATCGGGGAAAGGTATCATCTTGACATCCTTGAAACTCTCCGCCACGGCAACCGCCGCCAGTTTTTCCTTGAGTTCCTCCCTGGTCACCAGGCCGTCCACAAGGCCTTCTGCGAGGAAATCTTCAGGCAGGCAGAGGTTCAGGCCGTCGATGAGGGAGTTGAGTTTCTCCACGCTTATGCCGCGGCTCTGCGCTATTTCACCGCCGATGCTGCCCCAGAGGGCATCCACCATGGCCTGATACTGCTCGCGGTTCTCGGGGCTGGCGGAATTGCGGACGAACATCTCGCCTGCGGACTTGTATTTTCCGTGACGGATGAGCTGCACGTTGACGCCGAGTTTGTCCAGAAGGTCCTTGAGGAAGAAACTCTGGGTGCTGATGCCGGTAAACATCACGCTGCTCCCCTGATATGAAGTCATATACAGCTTATCTGCGACGCTTGCAAGCCAGTAGCTTCCGGTGGAAGGAGACTCGGTATATGCCACCACGGCCTTGCCGCTCGCACGGAATTCCTTGAGTGCCTTGCGGAACTCTTCGCTCGTGGAGATGTCGCTCAGGTTGCCGTCCGTACGAAGGAAGGCGAACTTCACTCCCGGATCCTTGGCCGCGGCTTCAAGCCCCTTGACAGCCTTGTACAGGCCGATGGTGGGGACCGGGCCGCCCGCGCTGTTCATAGAAGCGAAGGGATTCGCCGGCTGGTCCTGTTCGGAGATAACGAAGCCGGACATGTCGATTGCCAGGACACCTTCCTTGGGAAGCACGGGCTTCGAGCTGCTGCCGGCAGCCGCAAGGGCGCCGACGAAACCGAAGAAGAGCACAAAGCCGACAAAACCGGCGATAAACAGGCCGCATACCACGGCGAGAAGCATTTTCCAGAAATCTTTCATCGTTTTTGCATTTGTTCGGGACAAATATAAACAAAAATTGCCGCCATTTTGTTAATTTTGCAGCCTATGGCACAAAAAACCTCAATCCCAAAGGGCACCAGGGACTTCTCCAGCGCGGAGATGGCCCGGCGCAATTATATTTTCGATACCATCAAGGGCGTTTTCGCCCGTTTCGGATATTCCCAGATAGAGACTCCCGCAATGGAGAACCTCGGCACCCTTCTCGGCAAATACGGTGAAGAGGGCGACAAACTCCTGTACCGCATCCAGAACAGCGGTGAAAAAGCCGCCCTGGCCCCGGAAAAGGGACTTCGCTACGACCTCACGGTCCCCTTCGCCCGTTTTGTCGTCCAGCACCGCGGCGAGCTGAGTTTCCCCTTCAAGCGTTTCCAGATCCAGCCCGTCTGGCGTGCCGACCGTCCCCAGAAAGGCCGCTACCGCGAGTTTTACCAGTGCGATGCGGATGTCATCGGCTCCCGCAGCCAGCTTTGCGAACTGGAGCTTGTCCAAATGGTGGAACAGGTATTCGCCGCCCTGGATATAAGGGTGCTTCTCAAAATCAACAACCGCAAGCTCCTCACCGGACTTGCCGAGATCTGCGGCTTCCCGGAAAGGGTGGTTGACATCACCGTCGCCATAGACAAAATCGACAAGATCGGACTCGAAGCCGTGGAGGCGGAGATGATGGAGAAAGGCCTCTCGGCCGATGCCGTCGCGGTGCTCCGGCCGATCCTTCTCGCGGAAGGCGATTTTGCCTCCAAGATGGAGTTGATGCGTGGCCTGATGAACGGAGGTTCCGCATCCGGAATCGTCTCCCAGGAGGGTCTGCGGGGGCTGGACGAAATCGACGAACTTTTCGGCCTCATTTCCGCCGCAGGCGTGAAACTGCCGGTGGAACTGGACCTTTCCCTTGCGCGCGGGCTCAACTATTATACCGGCGCCATCTTCGAGGTCAAAGCCCTCGACTGGCAGATAGGAAGCATCTGCGGCGGAGGTCGCTACGACAACCTCACGGGCATCTTCGGCCTGCCCGATGTCTCCGGTGTGGGGATATCCTTCGGCGCCGACCGTATCTACGACGTACTCTGCGGGCTTGAGAAATACCCTGCCGGACTTGAAAGCGGGGCCCAGCTGCTTTTTGCCAACATGGGCGCGACAGAAGTACACAGCATACTCCCCCTCGCGGCGGCGCTTCGTTCGGAGGGCATCTCCACGGAAGTCTATCCCGAATCCGGCAAGCTGAAAAAACAGTTCGATTACGCCCAGTCCAAGGGCATCGCCTTCATCTCCATAAACGGTGAAAACGAAATCGCGGCCGGAACCATTAATATAAAGAACCTCTCGAGCGGAGAGCAGAAATCTTTCCCTGCCACCGACACTGAAGCCATCCTGGAATACCTGAGAGGCTGATTTCAGGGGAATTTTGAGGAATATTTGCTTTTTTCAAAAAAAGGCTCTACCTTTGCACTCCCAAACATCGCGGGGTAGAGCAGT
>DEFD01000018.1:65530-237131 GCA_002350615.1 Bacteroidales bacterium UBA2861
CATAACCCGGAGGTCGGAGGTTCGAGTCCTCCCCCCGCTACTACAGAGGATTTCCGAAAGGAGGTCCTCTTTTTTTTTATCCACGAAAAATACCTTATCTTTGCAGTCGATTAGATAACACGATCATGAAAAAACTCATAAGCGCAATCCTCATGCTGGCACTGTCAGCACCTGTTTTTGCCCAGACCGCAGAAACATCTTCACAGGACTTTCAGAAATGGACCGTCAAGGCCACGGCAGGGTACTTTCCCACAGTACCCATACTCGTCGATATATTCGGAGCTATGTTCGTAGGTATCGCAATCTCCGCAGGAGACAGCGAGACCATGGAAATCTCCACCCCTCCTTATGCCGGCCTGGAAGGGCTTTACAGCTTCAATGAAAGATGGTCGGTCGGCGGCAGCGTAGGTTACCTCGGAACCATCTGGAAGATTGTGGACAAGGACACCAAGGAGCTCCACTCAAAAACCAACCTGACATTCATTCCCTTCACTGTGGAAGGCCGCTGCAACTACCTGAGCCGTCCTGCCGTAAAACTCTACGGATCCCTGGAACTCGGCGCATTGTTCTCCGTGGGTGACGGATTCAACGCCGCCTTCGACTTCCAGGTCAACCCCTTCGGCGTAGAATTTGGCCGCAGGTTCTTCGGTGCAGTGGAATTCGGCTTGGGAATGCACTACACCGGCATGCGCGCCGGTATCGGATACCGCTTCTGATATTTTCACAAAAACGATTCGTATGAAAAAGTTCGCAGCAATTTTGGCTTTCGCCGTGATTTCTTTCGGTCTCTCGGCACAGATGTCGTCCTTTCCCGCGGTTTACGAACTTGCAACTTTGGAATTGGAGAACGGCGACACCTACGAGGTTGTCAGGATTCCCAAGGACAGTGTGAACCACTACTTCCTGCATATAGGTTCCATGGCCATAGGCGGCAGGGTTATCGCCTTCGACGTGGACCCGGTCAACAGGCTCTATATTCCCCTCGGCACCACCCTCAAGGACGCCATTGCAAGGATGGAAGAACTGAAGGCCCTTCTCAAACAGCCCAAAGGCACGACTATGGACATTCAGGCCAGCTTCGGTCCCTTCTTCCCCCAGGAGAAGATGCAGACGGTGCATGTAACCACCCGCAAACTCCTCGGCACCAGCCTCGAATTCGTAATAGACAAGGATGGCTACAAGAGAGTGAGTTCAATCTCGAAATCCGATTTTTCCGGTTTGCTGCTGACCACGAAGCTCTACAGCAAAACTCATAAGAAGGAGAAATAAACCCTTATTTCACCGTTGTCTTGATATCCCTGGCGGAAGCGGCAAAGCCGCGGTCCCTGTCGTAGTCCGGACTGTAACGTCCGCGTGGCAGGTCACTGAAAATATACACATTCGCCTTTCTGGCCGCAGTGATATGTTCGGTGGATGCGGTGACTATCGCCGATGCGGCAAGTTCCACGAGGGCGGCGAAAAGCCCACTCTGTCCGGAATCCACTGAAAGGTCCAGATAGAGGTCGCAGCTGCGGTCGAATATTATCTCTCCGGATGTTGTGGAACGGATGAAATAGCGGATGTTGGTATCGATTCCGAATCCCCGTTTTGTCCAGGAATTGATCTCAGAGAACACCACTGCGTCCGCCCCGAAATAATTCTTGAAAGGTGTAAGGGAGGCCGCTACGAAGAGTTCCGCATCGTAGGCGCTTTCGGCGCGCAGGATATCCATCGCAAGGAAGGGAGATATGACATAGTACCCGGCTTCCGCGAGGGGCTTGGAAATGGATGTATAGAGCAGATCCTTCGCCTCCACGAAGGAAGTATTGTTTATGGGAGGCATCACCAGCAGCGACAGCGGACGCTCCTCGTACATCCTGGGATACTGGCTTTCTCTCGTTATCTCCGGCGCGATGGTGGCGCATGATGCCGTCAGCAGGGCGGCGAAAAGAATGTAAAACAACTTTTTCATAGCCTACTGCGCCAGTTTTTTGAGCAGCGGGAGCACAAAGGCTTCCGACTCGGGATAAAGCTCCAACTCCTTCTGCAGCATCTCCTTTCCCCTTTCGAGGAAAAGCAGATGGTAGTCGCCTGTCTTGAAGATGCGTTTCTGCGAAGCGGTGGCGTTAGCCGCAAAGGTTTCCGCGGTCTTGGGAAGCAGAAGCAGATAGCCGTATTCTGCACAGATTCCCGGAGGAGGGACGTTGCGAAGGCCTCCTGTGGTGCTTACCATCTTTTCGTAAACGCAAAGGAGCTTGCACAGGTCCTCCGGAGTCTGTGTCTTGTAATTGCTGTATGCGAGCTGCTCATATTCGCTCACACCGCTGCTGCCGCTCCCCCAATTGTACAAGGTATTGCTGCTTACCGCGCAGGATGCGGCAAGCAGGGGCAGAATGGCAAGTATCGCCAGGCGCCTCATAATTCGATCACCTTGTGCTCGCCTGCGGATACGAATATCTTCTTTTCTATCTTCTTGCCATACTCGCTCTCGACGCTCAGGTCGTGCTGGCCGGGAGTAAGGGTGCGGGTATTGAGGGCCGTGGGCTTGATCCTGCGGCCGCTTTTCCATGCCTTGGTCTTCACAGCCTGCATCCGGTATGTCTGGGAGTCGATGGTGACGGTGAGATCGCAGCGCCGGGGTGCAGCGAAAGAGATCTCGGCTTCGTCGGCTTTGCCTGAAGAAACGGAATAACTGCCCACTCCGCAAGAGCAAAGTCCAAGTGAAAGCAATGCTGCAATGAATATCTTTTTCATATTACTTGTCTGATATATAATAGTTTGCAAAATCCGCAGGGGCAATGGCCTCGCCTTCGTAACTGCAGAAGGAGAGTTCGGTTTCGGGCGTATCGCCTATGGTCTGGGCTACTGTGACTTCTCCGACTTTCTTGCCGGGGAGTTCGATCTTCAGCCCGGTCTGGGGGTTGGTGACGGTCTTGCCCCTCTTGTAAACGATGAACTTGTCGCCGGCGCTGATTCCCTGGGATGCACCTCCGGAAACCACATACATGCCTTCGTCCTCGCTCAGGATATATGCCTTCCAGGGCTTGTCCATGCATTTGTTGATAATGTTTTCCACCAGCTGGCTGAGGGCTGCGGAAATGGCCTTGTCACTGAGAGTGGCGTCATATCCGGCGCTGCCGCCCAGACCCAGTGTCTGTTTGGTAGTGGTCTCGGCATAGCCCTTGGCCTCGTCGGAATAGATTATGAGACCGGTGGACGCCTCAACGAGACGGATGCTCACACCGGCTTCGACGGTCTGCGTCTTGGTGGAAGAGAACACCTTCTGCTCCCCTTCCGCCTTGCGGCCGAATTCGGTGATGGAGCCGAGGATGATATAGTCAGCCCCTATCTTGCTCATGCCCTCTCCCGCTTCCGCCACCAGCACGTCGAGGTCATCCCTTTCGAGAAGGATGAATTTGCCGCTGGATGCGAGCTTGGAAGAAAGGATGTCGAGCGCCTGCTTGCGCATGGGGTCGTTCTCCTTGTCATAGAAAAGGCCTTTGCCATACTGGGTTTCATTGGAAAAACGGCCGATGGCCACCTTTCTCTTGATGGTTTTGCCGCCCTGTGCATCGGCCGGGACGGCCAGCAGCGCTGCGACTGCCGTCAGCATTGCTATTTTGAATATACTTTTCATAATCATGATAATTATACTTCGCTTATAAACTACGCCTTGCGGCTTCATATACATTATCTATGCCAAGGTACAGGTGATAGAAGGCATTGTCTCCCAACCGGGAATAGCGTCCCACCAGGGCCCGGACGGAGGTCATCATATAGGGCTTGTCCTCGTTCCATTCGGCGGCGTCCGCAGGGGCGAGTCCGTCGCGGGTCTTTGCGAAATAAAGGAAGGCTTTCTCAAGACCTGCCCTGTCCAGATAGGAAAGAAGCGCCGGATATGTTTCTATCGATTTCAGTTCCGCCTTGTGCGAATCGAACCAGGCCGATGCAAAACGCATTGCCGTAGCCTTTTTGTTGCAGGCTATATAGAAAGGAGTAGCGCGGGTGGTATCCACCGGGACGAAGAGATCCGGCACTATACCGCCTCCGCCATATACTTCCCTGCCGCCCACGGTGCGGTAAACTTCGCTCTTGTCGAGCTTGATGCTGTCCGCGGAAAGCATTTCACCGTCCGTATAGCGCTTGTAGAGGTCGTAGGCGTAATCTTCCGAACTCGTATAAGGCTTCTGTATGCATCTGCCCGAAGGGGTATGGTAACGGGCCACGGTTATGCGCAGGCCGCTGCCGTCGGTGAAATAAAGGGGTTCCTGCACGAGGCCCTTGCCGAAGGACCTGCGTCCCACTATCCTGCCGCGGTCGTTGTCCTGGATGGCTCCAGCGACGATTTCGCTTGAAGAAGCGCTGCCTTCGTTTATGAGCACCGTCAGTCCGACATCTTTAAGGATGCCCTTGCCGCTGGCGCTGTAATCCTGCCTCTGGCGATGACGGCCTTCCAGATACACTATGAGCGCATCCTTTTCGAGGAAGAGGTCGCTGAGATATAGCGCCTGGTCGAAGAATCCGCCGCTGTTGTCCCTGAGGTCCAGGATCATGCTTTTCATCCCGCTGTCCAGAAGCTTTTGCGAAGCGGTATGGACTTCCTTGTAGGTGGTGCGGGCGAATTTCCCGAGGCGCAGGTATCCGGTGGTGTCGTCCACCATGAAGGCGGCATCGACGCTGTTCACGGGAATCTTGCCGCGGGTGATCTCGAAAGGCGTGACCACTCCGTCCCGCAGCACGGTGATGGTGACTTTGGTGCCCGAGGGTCCGCGCATCCGTCGTACCATGCTGTCCTGAGGATATTTGACCCCGGCTATGTTCTTTTCGTCCACGCGCAGTATCCTGTCGCCGGGCTGGAGTCCGATCTTCTCGGAAGGGCCTCCCGGAATGACTTCGAGCACCACGGCCGTGTCGTTGGGCACGTTGAACTGTATGCCGATGCCGTCGAAATTGCCGGCCAGCTGGGTTTCCGATTCCTCGAGGTCCGCAGGGGGAAGATAAACCGAATGAGGATCCAGCCTCCCCAAAGCGGCGACGATGGCCGCCTCTGTGACATCCTTGCGCGGAATGGTGTCCACGTAATTGTCGTCGAGGGTCTGCAGGACAAGGTTGAGCTTCCTCCAGTCGTTGCCGCTGACACGCAGCAGCGACCGGCTTTCGTTATATTTCTGCAGGGCGAGCATGGCCATCATGCCCACCAGCACCCCGAAAAGGGCAACCCATACGGAAGAATAACGCCTCATTCCACTTCCACTTTTTCCACCTCTATGCCGGCCCTTTCCAGAAGCCGGATACCGTCGTCCAGGCGATACTCGTCACTGTAAACCACTCTCTTTATGCCGGCCTGTATTATCAGTTTGGAACATTCCAGACAGGGAGATGCCGTGACATAGAGCGTGGCGCCCTCGGAGCTGTTGCCGGACTTTGCGACCTTGGAAATGGCGTTCGCCTCGGCATGGAGCACATAGGGTTTGGTGACACCGTTTTCCTCGCATTCGTTCTCGAAGCCCGAGGGAGTGCCGTTGTATCCGTCTGAAATTATCATACGGTCTTTCACCAGCAGCGCCCCCACCTGACGGCGCTTGCAGCGGGAATTCTGCGCCCAGATACGGGCCATCTGCATGTATTTGGAATCGAACCTGTTCATCTCCGTATATTATCGTCTCTGATATAGATATCTCTTGATGCTGCGCTTGGGAGTGCGCTCGAAGTCCTCCGGCAGGCACTCTATCTTGCGAAGCTGGGCATAGAGGGGCAGCAGTTTGTTGAACTCGGCGAGGGAGTTCTGTAGCTTCTCTATCAGCTGCTCCTTGTCCATGCCGTCGTTGGCTCCCTGCTGATAATCCGGATAGATCAGGGCTGTGAGCCCTCCACCTTCCTCGATCACCAGGGAATCTACCACATAGGAAGCATTGTTGATAGTGGCTTCCAGTTCTTCGGGGTAGATATTCTGTCCGTTGGCTCCCAGGATCATGCACTTCGAACGACCGCGCAGATACAGGTAGCCGTCGGAATCCATCACGCCCATATCCCCCGTCTTGAACCAGCCGTCGTTGGTGAAGCACTTGCGGGTTTCCTCGCGGTTCTTGTAGTAGCCGAGGAAAACATTGTCTCCCTTTATCTGCACCTCGCCGGGAATCTTGTGGGGATTGGTGGATTCGATGCGGATCTTGCATCCTGGTATCGCCTTGCCGCAGGATCCCTTCTTGGTCTTGAACCACTTCTCATAGGTGATGAGCGGCGCGCATTCCGTCATGCCGTAGCCAACCGTGAAGGGGAAATGGATCTTGCGCAGGAAATCCTCCACCTCGGGATTGAAGGCGGCTCCGCCGAGGATGACTTCCTCGAACCGGCCTCCGAAGGCCTTGATGAGCTCGTTGCGGATCTTCTTCTGGATGCTCTGCGCCAGGATGGGAATGTACATGAAGGTCTTGGTGCGGTCGGCAATGGGCTTGAGCTGCATCTTGTACACCTTTTCGATGATGAGCGGCACCGCGATGATGATGTCCGGATGAATCTCCTGGAAAGCGTTCATTATGATCTTGGGGCTGGGCACGCGGGTGAGGAAATAGACATGCGCGCCTATGGACATCTCGTAAAGGAATTCGAACATCATGCCGTACATGTGGGCGCTCGGCAGCATGGCCACCACCTCGCTGGTGCAGTTCATCTGCGGCTCGGCGACATATTTCGCGGCATACATGTTGGCATAGAGGGCCCTGTAGGGGATCATGACGCCCTTGGAGAAACCGGAAGTGCCGGAAGTGTAGTTGATGAGCGCGAGTTCGTCGGCGGAATCCTCATAGTAATTGAGGTCGCCGGGGCCGAATCCGTTAGGATAGGTTTCGGCGAAAGTCTTGCTGATATTGTCCCTTACTTCGCTGAGGCTCTGCTCTTTGGCATAGATGTACTTGAGGGTGTTCATTTGCACGATAACCTCAAGCCCGGGCATTTCGCTTTCGGAAAGGCCTTCCCAGAGAACCTCGTCCACGAAAAGCACCTTGGCTTCGGAGTGGTTCACGAGGTAGTGGATGCTTTCCGCCTTGAATTCATGAAGGATGGGCACCGGCACCGCGCCGTAGCTGAGCGCAGCGAGGAAACACACTCCCCAGTTGGACTGGTTGCGGGAGCAGAGAGCCACCTTGTCCCCTTTCTGAAGGCCGCATTTGCTGAATCCGATGTGGAGCATGGCGATGCGCTCGGCCACATTGGCATAGGTAAGCGTCGCCCCCTGATAGTTGGAGAGGGCATCGCGCTCCCAGTTTTCACGGATACTGTTTTCAAGTATCTTATTTACAGATTTAAAATTCAATTCCATATATTCAACCCGATTTTATCCCCGTCGGCGGCTATCTGCCAGCCGGGGGTACATACTGCAAATTTACATTCCTTATCCGGGAAGGACTCGGCCCTGACGCCTTTGGCAGCGGCGGAGAAGGCTTCAAGCGCATCCTCGGATCCTATGAAGAGCCAGTGGCCGGAAGAAAGTATGCCGCTTTCATCTTCCAGGGCGAATGCGGCCCCGAAAAGAAGGGCGCTGGCCCCGGGGCAGGAGTTCTGCTGGATCTCCCCCTGACGGGCCTGTTTCCTGGCACCGCGCAGGGCAAGGACTTTTCCTCCGGGAAAGGCGATCAGGGCAATCTCTTTCAGGCCGATGCCTTTGGCCCATGCAATGGGAGACACTCCGCAGCGGCTTTCCATCTGCTTGCAGCGGATTTTGTTGACGGAGAGTCCCGCCTTGACGTCAAGGTAGTGATGATATGCTTTCTGATAGGCGTCCAGATCCTGCAGGGGCAGGTCCAGTGCGAACAGATAATCTTCCGGAAGGACGGTATGGAGCTTGCTCTTTCCCCCTTCGACGGACTGCGGCACGGCGCAGAAGTGACCGAAAGCGGGATCCTGCAAAAAGCCCAGCGAGGCATGCGACAGGCCGTATTCGTCGAAGCCTGCGGAAATCCACTCCGAATAAGATTCTGCGAAACGCACCATCGACGAACGCGGGAAGATGTCGGCAAGCAAGCCTTTCGGCATCCAGCGGTGAGCCGCCGACCCCCGCAGAAGCAGGATGCCGGCCTTTCCCTCTGCGGAACCGAGAGCCTGGGTGAAGCCAGGCGCGTCCAGAATGGAACTGTTCTCCGAGATATGCACGAGGGACTCATTTACCGCGGCCCGCAATGTACTGATAATCAAGAGAGCGCGTTTCTTGTTGGATTCCTGGGCATAGGCCGCGGACAAGCCGCAGTCCTGCGCGTTGTCGAGCACTTTCAAGGCCTGGGAAGAGGTATCCCTGCCTGCATGGCCGGCGTCTATCACCAGCACCGGTACAAGCGAAGCGCTGTAAACATAGGAAAAGGACATTTCGGAATCATGGTAGGGGCCGTAGTCCAGCTGCCGGAACAGCGATGTGGAATCCGTGAGCATTTCGAGAGCCTTGTCCAGGCGGCCGAAATGCGCCACTGCCACGGCGCGGGAAGGGACGGCCCGGAGCACCGCGCTGTCGCCATCCACCTGGGAACCGCCGCAGGATGTCGCGAACACTGCAGTAAGCATGAGGAGCAGCGTGGCCGCGGTGTCCCTGAATATTTCCGAAAAACTGCGCATACAGACTTCAAATGTACGAAAAATAAATGTAAATTTGTGCGAATAAACCACAGACACGATGAAACAGATCAAATTAATCCTGTCCGTCCTTGCGGTATTTATCGGCATGACGGCGGCAGAAGCGAAGAAACCCCTTAAAGTACTTGCAATTGGAAACAGTTTTTCCCAGGATGCGGTAGAGCAGAATCT
Organism: Bacteroidales bacterium UBA2861; assembly: GCA_002350615.1. Classification (GTDB taxonomy): domain Bacteria; phylum Bacteroidota; class Bacteroidia; order Bacteroidales; family UBA932; genus Cryptobacteroides. The sequence goes on from DEFD01000018.1 coordinate 74,300, forward strand.
CTGGGAAGTCGCCGATGCAGACGGCACCACGATGATCATAGGCAACCTTTACATCGGCGGATGCTCCCTGGAAAGGCACTGGAAGAATGCACAGTCGGGGGAAGCCGCTTACGCATACCGGAAAATCGACAAGAAGGGCGTGAAGACGAATCATCCCGGCACAAGCCTGGCCGCAGCCCTGGCCGACGAGAAATGGGACATCGTCAGTTTCCAGCAGCGCAGCCCGGATTCCGGAGACTTTTCCACCTACGAGCCGTATCTGGAGGATCTCATCAAGTTTGTGAAGAAGCACAACGGGCGAAAGACCAGACTCATGTTCCACCAGACCTGGGCATATGAGAACGGCGCCACCCATTCAGCCTTTCCGAAATACGGAAACAGCTGCTGGAAGATGTTTGACAGCATCGTCGTGGCATCTTCCCGCGCATGCGAGAAATACGGTCTCGGCATGATTCCGGCAGGAACCGCCATCCAGAGCGCCAGGATGTCGGAAATCCGCGAGAATGTCACGAGGGACGGTTACCATCTGAATATAATAGGACGATATATCGCCGCCCTCACCTGGTACGAAGCTCTCACGGGCAGAAGCGTGGAGAACAATTCCTACACCGCGGCCCATATCGAGCCCTGGGTCCGCGAGATCGCCCTTGCGGCAGCCCATAACGCCAACCTTACGCCCGGCAAACCCAAGAAGTGCGGTCCGGAAAAATACGTCACCCTCAACGACGAGGCAGGAGTTCCCGAATACACCCTTCCCGACGCCCTCACCATGGCGGACGGAAGCAAGGTAAGCACAGCCGAACAGTGGTTCGGGGCAAGACGGCCCGAACTCCTCAAGATGTTCACCGAGACCATGTTCGGCAAGTCCCCGGCTCCTTCAAAAGACATGAAGTTCGAAGTCGTGGACGTCAACAACGGCGCCCTCAAGGGAATCGCCACCCGCAAGCAGGTGAATATCATTCTGGACAAGAGCGGCAAGCACTGCCTGCACGTGCTCATTTATCTGCCCAACAATGTACAGGGACCTGTTCCCGTGTTCATGGGTATCAATTTCAACGGGAATATAGCGGTCAGCAAGGACAGCGGAATCATACCGCCTTCGAAGGCCGAACTGAAGAAATACGGGATCGCAGCCAATATTGAAACCGGAGTGAAATCCAACCGCTGGCCACTCGAGCAGATCCTTGCGGCCGGATACGGCGTAGTCACCTTCTACCGCGGCGACACCGATCCCGACTTTTTCGACGGATGGCGCAACGGTATAGTCTCCCTTGGGTTCAAGAAGGACCAGACATGGCCCGAGCCCGACGAATGGGGAACCATCTCCCAGTGGGCATGGAGCCTCAGCAGGGTCATGGACTACGCCGAGACGGATCCGGACATAGACGCAAAGAAAGTCGCTGTCATCGGACACTCAAGGCTTGGCAAGACTGCCCTCTGGGCCGGTGCCCAGGACGAGCGTTTCGCGATAGTCATCTCCAACTGTTCCGGAGCCGGCGGAGCGGCAATCTCCAGAAGGATGTTCGGTGAGGTGCTGCAGGATCTGAACCGCCACTTCCCCCACTGGTTCTGCGAGAACTTCCACGCCTACAGCGGACGCGAGGCCGAACTCCCCTTCGACCAGCATGAACTCCTCGCCCTCGTGGCGCCGAGGCCTCTGTATGTGGCAAGCGCCGACGGAGACAAATGGGCGGATCCCAAAGGCGAGTTCACATCCGCGAAAGAGGCTTCCAAAGTATATGAATTCCTTGGGAAGAAGGGCCTCGCCATCGACGAGTGGCCTGCAGTGAACACCCCCAGCATAGAAGGAGACGTCGCCTACCACATGAGACAAGGCAAGCACGACATCACCCCTTACGACTGGGAGAACTACATTCGCTTCGCAGACAAATACTTTAAATAACTATTCCTATTCCTTAAAATCCTGGCAGTCTGCTGCCTCGCCGCCTCGTGCTCCCGCAACGGAGGGGACGCCGCAGTGAAATCCATAAGCCTGGACAGGCCAGTGCTGATGCTCTGAGTCGGTGTTTCGGTGGGTGAAACCCACATCTGCGCCAAACTTAATGGAAAGGTAGCAAGTTGTCAAGTGCGAGTCTGCCCCGTTCCGAGCGCCGTGGACCTGGGGCTCGGGGGCACGAAATGGGCCAGTTTCAATATCAGGGCAAGCAACGAAAACGAGCCGGGCCAGCCCTTCAAATGGGCGGGTGTCGTTCCGATAGACATGAATCCCGAGACTCCTTACATAGAGACTGTCAACCAGGACGGGCCTCCCCCTCTGCATGGGCACGACGGAAAGCGTTTCCCTGGCAAAACCCGCGGGGTTAGGTGTGCTCCCGAGAAGAGGCCACAAAAAAGGATTGGCGCTTGCCAATCCTTTTTTGTAGCCTCTAGTGGAATCGAACCACTATCTAAGGTTTAGGAAACCTCCGTTCTATCCGTTGAACTAAGAGGCCGGATCATGCTGCCGGCTGGCAGCAGTCTGCTGACGGACTACTGAACGTCCTTGACGATGATCTGACGTCCGCGGTAGTAACCGCACTCGGGACATACCCTGTGATACATTACGGTTGCACCGCAATTAGGGCAAGTAGCAAGTGTAGGAACGGGAGCGAAATCGTGGGTACGGCGCTTGTCCCTGCGCTGCTTTGAAAGTTTGTGTTTCGGATGTGCCATTTCTTAATATTTTTAATTTGTTATTTCAACATGTCCTTCAGCGCGGCGAAGGGGCTCTGCTGTGCGGCAGCCGAGTCTTCCGCCGTTTCTTCCGAATTCAGGTAACGGGTGGCGGAGGGATTGCACTCCCCTTCGGGATGCACCCTTCGCATTGGCAGCGAAGTGCATACATAATCGTAGATGAACTGGCTCAGGTCGAGTTCCGCCTCCCCTTCGGGAAGCATCACTATTTCCATGTCGCCACAGTCCGTACGCACAATCCCCTCTCCATCTTCCGAACCGGCCGCCGAAAACTTGACGCTCAGCCGGAAAGACGTGTCCACGGGAAGAGTGAGGTTCTCCAGGCAACGGTCGCAGACCACTTCCACCGAACCTTTTATATTGCACTCCACACCAAGATACCCGGTATTCCTGGACGTCTGAACCTGCAAATCCAGGGAGGCGTCAAGAATGTCCGAATTCTCGAAATTGCCAAAGAACTTAGCGTCAGCACGCCAGTCAAACTGTGTACTGCCTTGTTTCAAGCCGTTTATCGCTATTACAAAGGGTTGCAAAGGTAAGAATTTTTTTTCTATTATCAAGCCTCGTTGTCACTATTTCTTTTCCGGGCAAGCGGATCGAGCAGAATCTTGCGGATTCGCATATAGTGAGGGGTGATTTCCACCATTTCGTCTTCCTGAATATACTCGAGGGCTTCTTCCAGGCTGAATTTGATGGCCGGAGGAAGGAGTATCTTCTCGTCTGAACCGGCTGCACGCACGTTGGTGAGCTTCTTGGTCTTGCAGATATTTATGTTCAGATCCCTTTCCCTGGTATGCTCGCCCACTACCTGACCGGCATAAATCTCTTCCCCGGGTTCCACGAAGAAGCGGCCGCGGTCCAGGAGTTTGTTCATCGAATAGGCAATGGCCTCGCCGGTTTCGAGGGACACGAGCGAACCATTGTTCCTGTGCTCTATTTCCCCCTTGTAGGGCTGATATTCCTTGAATCTATAGGCCACGATAGCCTCTCCCTGGGTGGCGGTGAGAAGGTTGCTGCGGAGTCCCATGAGTCCGCGCGTAGGGATTTCGAACTCGAGCAGTGTCCTGTCTCCACGGGGTTCCATGTGGATAAGGGCGCCCTTGCGCCTGGTCGATATCTCGATGGCGGCTCCGACGAATTCCTCGGGCACCTCTATGCTCATTTCTTCTATAGGCTCGCACCTCTGGCCGTTGATGGTCTTGTCCAGCACCTTGGGCTGACCCACCTGGAGTTCGAATCCCTCACGGCGCATGGTTTCGATGAGAACGGAAAGATGCAGCACGCCACGGCCGTAAACCACGAAGGAATCGGCAGAGGTACCGGGCTTTACCCTGAGGGCCAGATTCTTCTCCAGTTCGCGCTCAAGCCTGTCTTTCAGATGCCTGGAAGTCACGAATTTGCCGTCTTTTCCGAAGAAGGGAGAGTTGTTGATGGTGAAGAGCATGCTCATAGTAGGCTCGTCCACCGCTATCGGAGGAAGCGCCTCGGGATTCTCGAAATCGGCAATGGTGTCTCCAATTTCGAATCCGTCTATTCCCACCACCGCACAGATGTCGCCGCAGCCTACAACATCGGCATTTGTCTTGCCCAGGCCTTCGAAGACCATAAGCTGCTTCACTTTGTGCTTCTGCACCACGTCGTAGCGCTTGCAAAGGCTCACCTGCTGTCCTGTATGAAGTTCTCCGCGGGTGATCTTGCCCACTGCGATACGCCCGACGTAGGGAGAATACTCCAGCGAAGAAATCAGCATCTGGGGAGTTCCCTCCACAACGGCCGGAGCCGGAATAACATCGAGGATGGCATCCAGCAGAGGGGTGATGTTGTCGGTAGGCTTGCGCCAGTCGTCGCTCATCCAACCCTGTTTCGCGGAACCGTAAACCGTGCGGAAATCCAGCTGCTCCTCGGTGGCGTCCAGATTGAACATCAGGTCGAAGACTTCCTCCTGCACCTCGTCCGGGCGGCAGTTCGGCTTGTCCACCTTGTTTATCACCACTATGGGTTTCTTTCCCATCTGAAGGGCCTTCTGCAGCACGAAACGAGTCTGGGGCATGCATCCTTCAAAGGCATCCACGAGCAGCAGCACGCCGTCCGCCATGTTCAGGACACGTTCCACCTCACCGCCGAAATCGCTGTGGCCCGGAGTGTCGATGATATTGATTTTTACCCCCTTGTAAATTACTGAAACATTCTTGGCAAGGATGGTGATACCCCTTTCCCTCTCAAGGTCGTTGTTGTCCAGGATGAGCTGGCCGAGGTTTTCAGGCTGGCGCACAAGGTTTGCCTGATATATCATTCTGTCCACGAGAGTGGTCTTCCCGTGGTCAACATGTGCTATTATGGCGATGTTTCTGATTTCCTGCATCATTATACACTTCTAAAAAACGCGCAAAAATACTGAATTCAATGCAGAATTGCAAAAAAAACGAAGGCCCGCCTTCAAGGGGCGGACCTTCGGATCTATGTCATGCCTTATTAAAGGATGTTGAGCTCGACGCGGCGGTTCTGCTGACGGCCCTCGGCGGTGCTGTTGTCGGCGATGGGCTTCTTGGAACCATAACCCTTAATCTCGATCTGGGAGTCTTTCACGCCCCTGTCCTTGAGATATCCGGCGACAACCTCTGCGCGCTTCTGGGAAAGAGGATTGTTGATGGCGTCGGTACCGGTGTTGTCAGTGTGGCCTGCGACCTCGATCCTGACATCGGGATTGGACTTGAGATAATCTGCGACGGTGTCGAGATTCTTCTCTGCGCGCTCGTCAAGACTGGGCTTGCCGGTAGCGAACTGAACATCTTTCAGCTCCTGGATAGCCTGCTGGACTTCCTGGGTGGGAACTGTCTTCTGTGCAGGTGCTGCCTGGGCAGGTGCGGGAGCGGGTTCTTCAGCGGGAGCAGCCTTGGCGGGAGCAGGTTCCTGTGCAGGCTGAGGCTTCTGCTGTTGCTGCTGGAGAGCTGCTGCGGTGGCTGCATTCGCGGCGGCGGCGGCGTTGTTGGCTGCGGCTGCTGCATTGTTGGCTGCAGTGGCTGCGTTGAGAGCGTTCTCGCGGGCTTTCTGGAGTTCTTCAAGTTCTTCCTGGGTTGCCTTGGGCTGTGCGGCTGCTGCAGATGCGGCGGCGTCACCCTTTCCGCAGGCTGCGGAGCAACGGGTCCAGTTGTTCTTCTTGAAGTTGTACATCACACCGACGGAAGCCGTGTTGACGAGTATCTTTCCACCTACGCCTGCTCCGGTGATGGTCTGGCGGGCCACGCCGGTGCGGAGGTCAAGGAAGATATTGAAGCTGTTGCTGATACGGAAGGTATTGAGCAAACCGGCTCCCACGCCGAAAGCATGTCCTTCGGAGAAGATTGCCATGACGGAAGCGTAGGGAACCAGGTTGTAAACCCTCTTTTCCTTGTAGCCCCAGAAAAGGTTGGACGCATTGACAAGGAAGTCGCCGTTGACTGTCCAGTACTTGAAATCCTTGTTGTCATTGAAATGACCGCCTTTCCAGCCCTGGACGACACCACGTACACCGTAGCAGGGATCGATCCATTTGCCGGCGAAGACCTGGAAGGCAGGGGTGCCGCCACGTGCGAGATCGGGACGCTCGCCGTCGAAAAGGTCACGGATACGGTCCACATGTCCGTTTCCGCCTATACCTGCACCGATGAACCAGTTGTCCCAGAATTTGTTGGTCTGATAGGGACCGTACTTGATTTTGCCGTTTTCATCACGATTCGTTTCCTGGGCGAATGCGGCTGCGCAAAGCACCAGGGCGAGAGCGATTGTAAAAAACTTTCTCATAATATTGGTTATAAACGATTATTCTTGAATAACACGCAAATATAAGCAATAAATTTTGAATATAGCAACATTAGATAATCTCAAGCGTCTCAGACGGCATCCACCCCTGTCTGCCATCGCTCAGAGAGACATTGTTCCAGTCCCCTACGCTGTCGATTATCCGCACTTTCGTGCCCTCGTGAAGGATGAAAAGGTCTTTTGAATCTCCCCGGGACGGTGCACTCTTCACCGGTACCACCGGCTTCATGACTATGGCTTCGTCCGCCCTTTCAAATTCGGATTTCTGCCATCCGGCAGCAGATACAGCAAGCAGGAAGAGAAGCGCCAGGATGAGGGCGGAGAAGAATCCGGCCTTGCGAGCCCCGCTCCCCTGTGAGAGCAGGAAGATTAGCAATGCCGCCAGCGCGAGAGCCAGCAGTATGCATGAAAGCACGGCCCAGGCATCCGAAGAAAGGAGATAGCAGAAGCTGCGGGCCCAGCCGACAAGGAAGAATTCGGGAACGCTGTCGATCCTGTCCTGCACCTGCGCTGCGGCGAGGTCCAGGTTGAAGCGGGCATCCTTGTAGGAAGGATCCAGTTTGAGAGCCCTCTCGTACCAGAGGATCGCCGACGGGTAGTCGCCGTCCTTGAAGAAGGCGTCACCGAGATTGCAGCACAGCACCGGAGATGTAAGCCCGGCGTCGGCTATGCCTTTCCAATTCTGTTCAGCCGCCTTCCACTGACCCTGCGAATATGCAGCCACGCCGCTGTTCCAGAGGGAATCCAGGTAATTGTCCGCGGCCGATGCCTGCAAAGGCAGGATAAGGGAAAGAATCAAGGCCAGGGCAGCCCCTGAGACGGATTTGTTTTTCTTTTTCATATCCGATGATATCACGCTCATGACATCCAGAGCCGCCTTGTAATGGGCATCCATGGCTTCGTGCCCAGAGGCGGGAGCATAGCGTGCGAATTCGCAGGCTTCGAGAAGGGAGGTAAACTGCCCCGCCGCCTTTTCGTCCACTCCGGACGCCAGCAGCTCCGCGACGATATTCTCCCTGCTCATCTCGGAACTGTCCATCTGAAGCCTGTCGGAAACGAAGCCCAGCAGGGTCCTGTGCAGTTCTTCATAGAAGGCTGTATAAAGGTCTTTCTTGAGATATTCCCCTGCCGCCGCAAGACGCTTGCGGGCAAGTTTCACTGCGGAACGGCTGCGGCTTCCGGCGACATCGGCGCGGCGTGCCGCGCGTATCCTGATGAAGAGATATACCGCCGCCGCGGCGATGAGTATCAGCGCCAGCACGGCCCAGTATGCCCCGGAGGCGAAGAAGAATTTCCCTGGCGCCGCGAATGCCGGGAGGGTGGTGCCGATATAGCGGATATCGCTGCCGAGATCACGGACATCCTTGCGGATTACGGTTCCAGCCGGAGCCGCATCCTGCACAGCCGCCTGTCCCTTTCCCTTCAGTACCTTCAACGGGAGTTCCTTTGAACTCAGGACGACGTATCTGCCGCCTTTTACGTCATAGTAGCTGTATTCTATGGGGCCGATGACGAAGTCGCCGTGACTGCGGGGAATGAAGGGATATTCGAATACCTTGGCTCCGGCGGCGTCGCTCACCTTGACATCGTAAACTTCGAAATCCGGAGGGAAACTTATCTTGGGGGCTTCCAGCAGGGCAAGGTTGCCGTTGCCGCTCACCGTAATCTTAAGGGAAGCCGCATCGTGGGTGTAGAGAGAGTCCTTGCTGAGGGAGGCGTTCATGCGGAAGACGCCCACTCCCCCGCCGAAAGACGCCGGAGCGCCTGCGGGCAGGCCCTTTACATGCACCACCATTTCAGGGGTGCTGACGCGCTTCCTGACGGTGCGGTAATCATCCTGGAAGAAGCTGTCGAAGATGCTTCCGGTACTCTGGGAAGGCTTCCTGACATTTATGAGGCAGACAAGTTCGGCCGGTTCTATCACCATGTCCCCCTGCTTCTGCGGAATGAGGTTCCAGGCGCGGAGCACCGCCGTATTGAAGATTTCTCCGCCGATGCTTTCCCTTCTGAACTCTATGTTGTTCGGGCTCTGGGTAACATTGCTCCAGAAACCGTTGAATCCCGGGAATTTCGCATCTTCGAAACCCGCCACATTAACCCTCTGATAGAGTTTGAGCACGGCCTCGATGCCCTCTCCCACCACTACGGAAGTCTTGCTCAGGGTGAGGCGCATGAATATGTCTTCGGAAGATATCTCCCCGCTCTGGCGGGGTTTCTGGGTCCCGGAGGACTGCTGACCGGATGGGGCCTGGGCCTGGCTGCGGCCTCCCGACGCGACCTCTATCCTGACAGCCGGCGAACTGATCCGGTCCCCTTTGAGCGTAGCGCTTGCTGCAGGAAGGGTGAAAGTTCCTGTCCTTTTGGGCATCAGCACATAGGTAAAACTTGTCCGGGAAGATTTGCTGCGCTTGCCGTTGACTATGCTCACCGACGTGGATGTGCCCTTCTGAGGGCCCCAGACAAGCTGGAAATCATCTCCTGGGGACCATTGGAAGTCCGACGGGGCATTCTCCCCTTCCACGATGAAGGAGATGTTGAACTGCTCGTCCGACGCCACCAGGTTCGGGGCTTCCACCCGGATTCCTTGAGCGGCGGCCGTAAGGCCGAGCGCCATTACCATCAATATGCTGACAATCTTTCTCATCTCTTTAGGTTTTCTACCAGTTCTTGTCCTTCTGGCGGGACTGCAGCAGGGCCGCCTTTTCCTTGTTCACCTTATCCTGGGTTTCCTTTTCCTTCGCCTGCACCGCCTTCAGCATCTGCTGGGCCTGCTGGGGCGATATCTCCTGAGGCTGGGGCTGATTCTGCTGCTGATCCTTATCCTTATCCTGCTGTTGATCCTGGTTCTGGTCCTTGTTCTGATCCTTATTTTGATTTTGATCCTGGTTTTGATCCTGATTCTGCTGGTCTTGGTTCTGATTCTGCTGGTCTTTGTTCTGATTCTGGTCCTGCTGCTGTTGCTGATCCTGCTGCTCTTTCTCCATCTTCTTGGCGTAAGAATAATTCTCTTTCGCATCCATGTCGTCGGGATTCAGCAAGAGACTCTCCCTGAAGGACTTCTTCGCTGCGGAATAGTCCTTCATCTGTAATTGGGAGGCGCCGAGATTATACCAGTAATCGGCTTCCGAAGCAGTTCCACGCACGCTCTCAGCTATCGTCTCCAAAGATTTGCCGGCCTCATCGTAACGCTCCTGCCGGTAGAGGTCCGCCCCGAGGTTGTAATTGCCCGCCAAAGAGAGGGAATCCTTCACCAGGGCACGCCTGAAATCGATTTCCGCCTCTTTATAATCGCCTTTGCGGTATTTGCGGTTGCCCGAACGCACCTCGCGCCTGTCGGTCTGTCCCCAGGCGGAAATGCAGAGGCAAAAAAGTATGATGCAGACTATCTTTTTCATTCGAACAAACTCCTTTTTGCCTTGCGGCTCCCAATCAGCTGCTCAAGCACCAGCAGCGCCAGGGCCATCGCGAAGAAATACATATACTGCTCGTCGTACTCCTCGAACACCACGGACTTCAGCTGCTCCGCCTCGAGCCTGCGAAGGTCGTCGATAATAGGATTGAGGCCGAACTCTTCGTTGCCGGCATGCACATAGGCTCCGTTTCCTGCCGAGGCGATCTCCTGCAAGGTCTTTTCGTCAAGCCTGGTAACCACTATGTTGCCGTCTTTGTCTTTAAGGAGTTCGCCGTCCATCGGGATTGGCTGTCCCTCGGCGGATCCCACTCCCACGGTATAAATCCGGATTCCGGTTTCGGCCGCGGCCTTCGCCGCCTGCACAGCGTCGTCCTCGTGGTTCTCGCCGTCGGTTATCACGACTATCGCCCTGCTTTTCTCGCTTTGGATGCTGAAACTGCGCGCCGCCGTGGTAATGGCGTCGCCGATCGCGGTTCCCTGCACCGGCACCGAAGAGGTGCTGATGTTGTTCAGGAACATCTTGGCCGATATGTAATCGGTAGTGACAGGCAGCTGCACGAAAGAGGTCCCGGCGAAAATCACCAGGCCTATCCGGTCGTCCTGCAGCTTGTCCACGATACGGGAGATCGCAAGCTTTGCCCTTTCCAGACGGTTGGGGGAATAATCCGTGGCGAGCATGGAGTTGGACACGTCCAGGCAGACGATGATTTCCGCGCCTTTGGTTTCACGCTCGCTGAGCTTGGCCCCGATTTGCGGCCTTGCGAGGCCGATTACGAAGAACATGAAGGCGAGGTCGAAGAGCACCAGCCTCGCCCAGCCCTTGGAATAGGAATAGGAAGGCATGAGCGCCTGCACGAGGGCTTCATCTCCCAGCCGTAGCATGCGCCTGCGCCTGAAATGGCGCACCAGTGCATACAGCAGCGGCATCAGGGGCACCAGCAGCAGGAGCCAAAGATAATTTGAACTGGCGAATATCAGCATCAGGGCAGCCTCCTAACAATAAGTCTCATGGCGAGTTCGAGCAGCAGGCAGATGAGCGCCACCACTGCGAAACGCCCGAAAAGTTCTTTATAAACAGGGAAACTGTCCACCGTCGTGCGGACCTTTTCCATCTTGTTGATTTCGGAATATATCTCGGAAAGTTTAGTATTGTCCGTCGCCCGGAAATACCTTCCTCCAGTGCCTGCGGCTATGTTTTTAAGGAGTTCCTCGTCGATTTCCACTTTCATGTTGCGCAGTTCCACGCCCCAGGGGCCCATGACGGGATAAGGCGCCTCTCCGTTGGCTCCAACCCCTATGGTGTACACACGCACCCCGAAGGTCTTGGCTATTTCAGCCGCGGTCTCCGGCGAGATCTCCCCGCTGTTGTTCACACCGTCCGTGAGAAGTATGATTACCCGGCTTTTGGCGTCGGAATCCTTCATCCTGGCCACGGCGGTGGCAAGTCCGTTGCCTATGGCCGTACCGTCCTCTATGAGATCCGTCTGAACCTCTTTCATAAGGTTGATGAGGGCGGCCCGGTCCGTGGTGAGGGGGCACTGTGTATAACTCTCCCCGGCGAATACGACTATTCCCATACGGTCCGAAGGCCTCTGGGCGATGAATTCGATGGCGATGTCCTTCGCCGCGCTGATGCGGTCCGGAGTGAAATCGCGGGCCAGCATACTCGTGGACACGTCCATCGCCAGCACTATGTCTATGCCTTCGGTATCGGTTTTTTCCGTCTCGGTTGATGAACGGGGGCGCGCCAGGGCAAGCACCAGCATCACCAGAGCGGCGGTCCTGAGTACAAAGGGCAGATGCCTGGCCACGGCGAAAAAGGGAGAAGCCTTCAAAGGAAGGACGCTGCTTACGCGCAGATGCGGCCTCCTGCCCCGGAGCTCCAGCCACAGATAATGCAGCAGAAGCAGCGCGGGCACCGCAAGCAGCCATAGCAGATAGGGATACTCAAACTTCATCGCCGGCATGCTCCTCCTCAAGCTCGCTCTGGTAGGTGCTTGTGACAAAACGGACGCTCAGCGGCAGCACCTTCGCATTGTCGCCGTCCGGCGCGATGTATTTGGCGAATTTCACGAAATCCGCCCTTTCGAACATCTCACGGAGCTCTTCCCTGAGGCCGGCGTCGATGTCCTTGCAGTCCCGGAGGGCCGCGAAGAGTTCCGCCGTGGTCATTTCAGGGGCATCCACCCCGAAACGGGCGTCTATGTACTCCTTGAGGGTGTCCGTTACTCCCGAATAGAAAAGTTTCTGTTTTTCCGGAGCCCAATATCTGTCGCTGCGGTATTTGTCAAGTTCGCGCAGCGCGACTATGTGCGGAGGGTCCGCATGTCTCGCCGCATCGCCGTCCCTGCGCCTGTATCTCAGCAAGAGAAAGACGGCAAGGGCGATGAGGCCGGCGGCCGCGATGCCGCCGAGGGCCCAGGGCAGTATCTCCTTGAAAGTCACTGGATAGCGTATCAGGTCCTTGATGGGACGGACCTCGAATCCCGCTGTATCTATGGCCACGTCCTTCACCTCCATGGTGCAGGGCGAGAACTCCAGAGTGTCGATGACATCTCCGCTGCGGCGGAGCAGATAAACCGGCGGGAGTTCGTATTTTCCTTCTTCGAAAGGAGCTATGACCACAGTCCCCTGCAGGTCGAAGGCTTTCCCTTTCTTGTCCGCCTTCAGGGTATCCAGACGCCAGGGACGCACTACCGTCAGCGTGTCGTTTGAGACCTCCGACCAGTCAGGTAGGGCGAAGCGGGTGCCCGGATTGACGTCCTTGAGGCGGAAACCGTATTGCACATGGTCCGCTATGAGTATCGAATCCCTTTTTGCAAGAGGCTGTATAAAGGCCTCTCCGGAAGGAATCACTCCCAGAAGGATCGACAGTATGGCTATGGAGAGCATCATCGTTTTGCGAACAATTCTTTAAGTCCCTTCACATAATCGGAACCGGTGGAGATGTCCACGTTGTCGATTCCGTATTTATTGAACATCCTCTGTTCTTCCGCATCGAGTTTCCAGTACCACCGGGAATATGCGCCGCGGACCGCCCTGCTGTCCGTGTTTATCCAGGCGGTGCGGCCGCTTTCGCTGTCCTTCACATGGATGTAACCCACTGCAGGCAGGGTTCTTTCACGGGGATCGTGCACCTTGATCACCGAAAGGTCATGCCGTCCTGCGGCCACTTTAAGGGCCTCTTCGTAAGCCGGGGTGCCGTCCGGGGAAACATCCAGAAGGTCACTCAGCAGGAAGGCGGTGCATTTTTTCTTTATCGCGCCGGCGAGGAAGCGGAGCGCGGAGCCCACGTCGGTGCCGTCCGAAGCCGGCTCCAGGTCTATCATTTCGCGGATGATATGAAGCAGATGGCTGCGTCCCTTCTTGGGCGGGATGAATTTTTCCACCCTGTCGCTGAAGAAAAGGGCTCCAACCTTGTCGTTGTTGAGTATGGCGCTGAACGACAGCACCGCCGCTATCTCCGTGAGGAGTTCGCGCTTGGTACGCCTGTCGGTTCCGAACAGTCCGCTCCTGCTCACGTCCACGAGAAGCACCACGGTGAGTTCCCGCTCTTCCTCGAAGACCTTGACATAGGGGCTGCGCATGCGGGCGGTAACGTTCCAGTCCATGTTGCGCACATCGTCCCCATAGCGGTACTCCCGCACTTCGCTGAAAGCCATTCCCCTTCCCTTGAAGGCCGAGTGGTACTCACCCGCGAAAATCTGGTGCGAGAGCGCCTTGGTGCGGATTTCTATCTTCCGTACCTTCTTCAGCAGTTCTGTCGCCTTGTCAGACATTCCGTTACGGCACTACAACCGCGTTGACTACCTGGGAAACTATTTCTTCCGAACTCACGTTCTCGGCTTCAGCCTCATAGCTCAGGCCGATACGGTGGCGCAGCACCTCGGGGCACACCGCCCTGACGTCTTCCGGAATCACATATCCGCGGCGCTTGATGAAGGCGTAGGCCTTGGCTGCGGCGCTCAGGGATATGCTGGCACGGGGCGAGGCGCCATAGGAAATCAGGTCTTTCAGGTTTCCGAGGCCGTATTCGCCCGGCGTACGCGTGGCATAGACTATATCGACTATGTAGCGCTCTATCTTCTCATCCATATAAACTTCGCGCACGATGCCCCGGGCACGCACGATATCCTCCGGATTCACCACCGGGGAAGGCTGCGGGAACTCGCCGCTGTTGTTCATGCGGATGATGAGTTTTTCTTCTTCCTTTGCAGGATAATCCACCTTGACCTTGAGCATGAAACGGTCCACCTGCGCCTCGGGGAGAGGATAGGTTCCTTCCTGCTCGATAGGGTTCTGGGTGGCCATCACCAGGAAGGGTTCCGGGAGCTTGAAGGTCTGCTCCCCGATGGTCACCTGCCTTTCCTGCATGGCTTCCAGCAGGGCGGACTGCACTTTCGCAGGGGCCCTGTTGATTTCATCCGCAAGCACGAAATTGGCGAAGACCGGTCCTTTGTGCACCTCGAATTCTTCTTTTTTCTGAGAATAGATCAGAGTGCCTATGACATCGGCCGGGAGGAGGTCCGGAGTGAACTGGATGCGGCTGAATTTTGCCGCGACGGCCTTGCTCAGTGTGCTGATGGCCAAAGTTTTCGCTAGCCCGGGAACGCCTTCGAGAAGGATGTGTCCGTTGGCAAGCAGGGCTATCATAAGGTTTTCCACCAGATGTTTCTGCCCCACGATCACCTTTCCCATCTCCAGGGAGAGGATGTCCACGAAGGAACTCTCCTGCTGTATCCTGTCGTTGAGTTCCTTGATGTTAACTGTTTCCATATAATTTTAATAAATTTGTATCGATTTATGCGTTATTCTGTTTTACTGTCATACAACGGGGCCGCTTTCCGTGGCTGGCAGCGGCAAGCCGATGCACCCAGCGTCCAGGAGGAGCTCGAGCGTGCGATTTCCACGCTGACAGGCGTACAAACGGGCGTAACCGGAGCCGGACGCACGGACACAGCCGTGAATGCCATCGGTTACGTAGCCTCGTTCGAAGCCCGCGAGGGGCTGGACACGCCTGATTTTTGCTACAAATTAAATGCCATCCTGCCTTCCGGAATATGCGTCCATGGAGTGAGAAGGGAGGCGGCGGACTTCAATGCGCGTTTTGACGCAAGGCGGCGGGAGTACTGCTATTTCCTGCACAGGAGCAAGGATCCTTTCATCGACAGGTATTCCTACCTTTACGGCTATCCGGAGCTGGATTTCGATCTCATGAACAGAGTGGCGGAGAAGCTTCTCGGGACGCATGATTTCTCTTGTTTCGAGAAGAGCGGCAGCGACAACAAGACTTCCGTCTGCACCGTTTTCGAAGCCGGCTGGCACAAATATACGCCGACACATGTTGCCCTGATGGGCGCCGGACACGGCGAATACTGGTATTTCCGCATAGCGGCGGACCGATTCCTGCGGAATATGGTGCGGGCAGTGGTAGGGACCCTTCTGGAAGTGGGCCGCGGCAAACGGAGCGCAGAGGATTTCGCCGGCCTCATACTGCCGCCGGATCCCCTTTCCGACGCCGCCCCCGGGACTTCCCGGCCGGTGCGCCGCAGCCTCGCAGGCGAATCCGTACCCGGACACGCCCTTTTCCTTTCCCGCATAGAGTACTGACACTCGCGCCGCTTTCTGTCGCTTTGGCAAAAAACTCTTGAAATAATCAAGAAAAAATGCTACATTTGCGTGTTTATGTAAAAAACGCTTGACAGAATATTAAAAATTATCCGGATATGCTTTTCAACTTACTTCAGGCCGACACTTTGCAGACGGCCGCAGTGACCACCCAGGAAATGTCCTATTCCCTTATCGACATGGCCGCCAAGGGTGGTTGGCTCATGATCGTACTCCTCATCCTTTCCATCATCGCCATCTATATTTTCGGCAAAAAGGTATGGGTGATCGGCCAGGCCAACAAGATCGACAAGAATTTCATCGACGATATAAAAGACTATGTGCACGAGGGCAAGATCAAATCCGCCCTTACGCTCTGCTCCAAATACGACACGCCGGTAGCAAGGCTCATGGAAAAGGGCATCGAGCGTATCGGCAGGCCCCTCGGAGACATCCAGACGGCTGTGGAGAACATGGGCAACCTGGAAGTGTCCAGGCTTGAAAAGGGTCTCCCCTTCCTCGCCATGATTTCCGGCGGCGCCCCCATGATCGGATTCCTCGGAACCGTCATGGGAATGGTTCAGGCCTTCTTCAACATGTCCAACGCAGGCAACAACATCGACATCACCCTCCTTTCCGGAGGTATCTACACCGCAATGATCACGACGGTGGGCGGTCTTATCGTAGGTATCATCGCATATTTCGGCTACAACTACCTCACGGCCCGCATTTCCGATGTCGTTTTCGGGATGGAGAACGCCACCATCAGCCTGCTCGACCTGCTTAACGAACCCGCGGAAAAAACCGAAGAATAATGGCTATCAAGAGAACAACAAAGGTAGATGCGGGGTTCTCGATGTCGAGCATGACGGACATCGTCTTCCTGCTGCTCATCTTTTTCCTCGTGACATCTACCCTCATCAACCCCAACGCACTCAAGCTCCTGCTCCCCAAGAGCACCGGCCAGGTTAGCGCCAAGCCCACGGTGAGCGTCAGCATCAAGGACTGGGGCGACGGGCAGTACACCTACCACATCAACGGCAGCGAGCTTGCCGAAGAGATAGGTCAGGTGGAGGACGACCTTGTCGGGCTCCTTCAGAACGAGGAGGATCCTACATTCTCCATTTTCTCGGACCAGAGCGTGCCCATAGGGGAAATCGTACAGGTGATGAACATCGCCAAACGCAACCATTATAAAGTAATTCTCGCCACGCAGCCGGAATGAAAGAATATCTCAGAGAAAGGGAAAACCGCGGGCGCAACGCCTCGCTGACCGGTATCGCACTTACGCTGCTGGTCCACGTCGCCGCGCTCTGCCTGGTATCTTTCACGGGACTCAAATATATCTATCCGCCTCCGGAAGAATCTTCCTTCGTGCTCGACTTCCAGCAGGAAGAGGAAGAAGTGGTGATCAAGCCCAAATACGGGCGTGAGCCCCAGGGCGAAAAAGTGGATAAGGAGAAGGAAGTGGAACTGGTGCAGCGCAGCCAGTCCCCGTATCAGAGCACGGCGCAGAACCTCACCCCGGCTGCGAAGCCGGACGATTTCGGAGATGTCGAGACTCCTGAACCCGAGAGGGAAAAGGAGCCTGAGCTCGATCCAAGGGCCGCATTCCCCGGAATGGCAAAGAAAGACACCAACATTACTGCTCCCCACAGCGCCGCCGAGTCTTCTGCCACTTTCAAGGCCGGCCAGAGCGACGGGAACACGGAGACCGCGAAACCTGAAGGTACGGCCAACGCCCATGTAGAAGGCCGAAAAGTGAACAAGGCCACCTTGAAGAAGCCTTCATACAATCTCCAGGAAAGCGGCCGCGTAGTGGTGAAGATCTGGGTGGACCAGTATGGCAAGGTAAAACGTGCGGAACCGGGTGCCGACGGCACTACGGTGACAAATGCCAAGCTTTGGGCGGCCGCAAGGGCCGCGGCGCTTGACGCGGTGTTCGACATGAAAGCGGACGCCCCCGCACTTCAGGAAGGAACAATCACTTATATTTTCAATCTCAGATAAAAATCAACTGGCCCAGGAGTGACGCGAGTCAGCCGAAGGCCGCAAACAAAAAAGACATGACAGAATTCAGCAAAGACGGCCGTAAACTCAGACCGCGCAGGCGCGTGGACAGTGCTGAGCAGGCCTACAGTACAGCGGAGCCCCGCCGGGATGGCGGAAGAAGCAACTCCGGAGAACACAGGACATTCAGTGAGCGCAGGACATACGGCGGCCATTCCGGTGAAGGAAGGGGCTACGGCTCCCGCAGCGGTGAAGGCAGAAGCCACGGCAGCGGCGAGGGCAGGAGCTACGGTTCCCGCAGCGGCGAAGGAAGGCCTTACGGCGAAAGGAAGAGCTACGGCCAGCACAGCGGCGAAGGCAGAAGCCATGGCAGCGGCGAGGGCAGGAGCTATGGTTCCCGCAGCAGCGAAGGAAGGCCTTACGGCGAAAGGAAGAGCTACGGACAGCACGGCAGCGAGGGCAGAAGCCACGGCAGCGGTGAAGGAAGAGGCCAGGGCAGGAGTTTCGGCCACGGCGAAGGCGGCAGAAGCGCTTTCGGCAAAGGCGGCGCCCCCCGCAAACCATATTCCAGGAAAAACGCGGCCTTCAACCGCAGGAGCGAAGAAGGCATCGACAAGATGATAGCTTCCACACCCGTGAGGGAAGCTCCCGAATACGACAGCTCGGACTTCAGCGTAAAGGAAGTCGTGCGCCTGAACAAATTCATAGCGAATTCTGGTGTATGCTCCCGCAGGGAAGCCGACACCATGATCCAAGCCGGCGTAGTCACGGTCAACGGAGAGGTCGTCACCGAACTCGGCACCAGGGTGAACACCCTTACCGACGTGGTTAAGTTCAATGGCGAGACCCTCAAGGGAGAGGCCCGCGTGTATCTGGTGATGAACAAGCCCAAGGGCTATGTCACCACCGCCAGCGATCCCCATGCGGAAAAGACCGTGATGGATCTCATCAAGGGCTGCGCAGCCAGGGTTTATCCCGTAGGACGCCTGGACAAGGCCACCACCGGGGTACTCATGTTCACCAACGACGGCGAGATCGCCGAAAGGCTCACCCACCCTTCCTTCGACAAGAAGAAAATCTATCAGGTAATCCTCAACAAGCCTTTCACCGAGGAAGAGCGCCAGCAGGTCCTTGCAGGCATCACCCTCAATGACGGCGACATAGCGGCGGACGCCATCGAATTCATCGACGAAGACGACCACCGCAAGCTCGGAATCGAGATCCACTCCGGCAAGAACCGCATCGTCCGCAGGATATTCGAGCATTTCGGCTACGATGTCAGGGGCCTGGACAGGGTGTATTTCGCAGGACTTACCAAAAAGGGCCTCAAGAGGGGCGAATGGCGCTACCTGAGTGAGAGCGAGGTCAATATCCTTAGGATGGGAGCATACGTATAATGGCACACAAGGCAGGTTTCGTAAACATAATCGGCAACCCCAACGTGGGCAAGTCCACCCTGATGAACGCTTTTGTCGGGGAGAAGCTCTGCATAGTCACGGCAAAGGCCCAGACCACCAGGCACAGGATCATGGGGATAGTGAACGGAGAAGACTGGCAGATAGTGTTCTCCGACACCCCAGGCATCCTCAAGCCGGCCTACCGGCTCCAGCAGACCATGATGGACGCCGTGGATTCCGCCATCGGCGACGCCGACATCGTCCTTTATGTCACCGATACCGTGGAAAAGAGCGACAAGAATGCAGAATATGTCGAGAAACTGAAGAGCATCGCCTGCCCTGTCATCGTGGTGGTCAACAAGATAGACATCAGCGACCAGGCCCGCGTGCAGGAGCTCCTGGCATCGTGGCAGCGGCAGCTGCCTGAGGCTCTCGTGATCCCGGCATCGGCGAAGGAGCAGTTCAACATCGACGCCATCGTCGCCGCGGTGCGCGAGCGCCTGCCCGAAGCACCCGCCTGGTTCGACAAGGACACTTTCACCGACAAGAATCTCCGCTTTTTCGCTTCAGAGATTCTCCGGGAGAAGATTTTCCTCAACTATAGCGAGGAAATTCCCTACAGCTGCCAGGTGGAGGTAGAGAGTTTCAAGGAAGGAGAGGAGCGTTACGATATTTCCGCCGTTATCTATGTCATGCGCGAATCCCAGAAGGGCATCGTCATCGGCAAGAAAGGGGCGGCACTCAAGAAAGTGGGCACCCAGGCCCGTCTGGACATGGAGGATTTCTTCCAGAAGAAGGTTTTTCTGGAACTTTTCGTGAAAGTGGACCCGGACTGGAGGGAAAGCCGCCGCGAGCTGCGGAAATTCGGATACGAAGAATAATGTCATGAAGAATCTATGAGCGAAGAATACGAAGATATCATCGAAGAAGGCATCGAAAGCGCTGAAGAGGACGCCGCCGTCGAAATGACCGGTGATGAGGAATCATCGGGCAAGTTCAGCAAGCTGCTCGGAAGCGACAGCCGCAAGTACAAGCTTTCCGGAATGTTCAAGGACTGGTTCCTTGACTATTCCTCGTACGTAATCCTCTACAGGGCGGTGCCGCATATCGTGGACGGTCTCAAACCCGTTCAGAGGCGCGTGCTGCATGCAATGCACCGGATGGACGACGGAGCCTTCACCAAGGTTGCGAACATCGTGGGACAGGCCATGCAGTACCATCCTCACGGCGATGCATCCATCCTCGGAGCCCTCGTCCAGCTCGGGCAGAAAGGCCTCATGGTGGACTGCCAGGGTAACTGGGGCAACATAATCACCGGCGACAGCAACGCGGCACCCCGATACATCGAGGCGCGGCTTACCAAGTTTGCCAAGGAAGTGGTCTTCGACGATGAAATCACGAACTGGATGAACTCCTACGACGGGCGCAACCGCGAGCCTGTTGAGCTGCCCGTGCGCTTCCCTCTCCTGCTCGCCCAGGGCACCGAGGGCATTGCGGTGGGTATGGCATCCAAGATCCTTCCTCACAATTTCAACGAGCTTATGGACGCGTCGGTAAAGATTCTCGAAGGCAAGAGCTTCGAAATCTATCCGGACTTCCCTACCGGCGGTTTCGCCGACTGCAGCAAATACAACAACGGCCGCCGCGGAGGCAGCGTCAAGGTGCGCGCCCGCATAGAGAAAATCGACAAGGGCACCATAGCCATCACCGAGATTCCCTATGGCAAAACTACCCATATCCTCATCGACTCCATACTGAAGGCCAAGGAGAAAGGCAAGATAAAGATCAAGAAAATCGAGGACATGACCACGGAAAAGGCCAATATCCTCATACATCTGCCTTCCGATGTGTCGCCGGACAAGACCATCGACGCTCTCTACGCCTTCACCGACTGCGAGACCAACATCGCTCCCAACGCCTGCGTCATCAAGGACAGCAAGCCGCAGTTCCTTTCGGTGAACGAGATCCTGGAGTACGACACCTTCCATACCAGGGACCTTCTCGAAGCGCAGCTCCGCATCCGTTTGAGCAAGCTCGAGGACGACTGGCATTACACTTCCCTGGAGCGCATCTTCTTCGAAGAAGGGGTTTACAAGATCCTCGAGGAACGGAGGCATGCCACCTGGGAAGACCAGAAGGATGCCATCCTCGTCAGGATGAAGGATTTTCAAGACCAGGTGAAGCGGGAGATCATGATGGAAGACATCGACCGCCTGGTGGAGAAGCCGGTGCGCAAGATTTCCAAGTTCGATGCGAAGGCTGTTGACGAGAAGATTGCCAAGATCGAGGAGGAAATGGAGGAAGTCAAGAGGAATATCGAAGGCATTACCGCCTACACCATAGCCTGGTTCAAGAACCTCAAGGCGAAGTACGGCAAGGATTTCCCCCGCCAGACCGAGCTGACCGGATTCGAGAGCATAGCTGTCACGAAGGTCGTTAACAACAACGCCAAACTCCAGGCGAACCTCGCCGAAGGCTTTGTCGGCATCGGCCTCAAGCGCGACGACGGAGGCACCTTCATCTGCGACTGCTCGGACCTTTCCGAAATCATCGTCATAGGCTCCGACGGTAAATACCGCATCACCAAGGTGGAGGACAAGGCTTTCTTCGGGAAGGACCTTCTCTACGTAGGGGTGTTCAACCGTGGAGACGCGCGTACAATATATAATGTAATATACCGGGAGGGCAAGAGCAGCATCTACTATGCGAAGCGTTTCGCCATCACTTCGGTGACCAGGGACAAGGAGTACGACATAACCACCGGCGCCCCCGGCAGCCGCATAGTCTGGTTCAGCGCCAACCATAACGGCGAGGCTGAAACGGTCCGCGTGCAGCTGAGACCCCGCCCGAAGCTCAAGAAGACCTCTCTCGAATATGATTTCGCCGAACTCGGAATCAAGAGCAAGACGGCGCGCGGAAACCTCGTGACGAAGAATGTCATCCAGAAGATTTCCCTCAAGAGCAAGGGAGTGTCCACCATATCTGGCAAGGACATCTGGTACGATGCCGATATACAGAAACTCAACGAGGACGGCCGCGGACAGTACCTGGGCCAGTTCGAGGGCGACGACAAGGTGCTGGCCATCTTCAAGAACGGCACATACTACACCACTTCGTTCGACCTTGTGAACAAGTATCAGGGCGATGTGCTCCGCATAGAGAAGTTCGACCCGGACAAGGTTTACACAGTGCTGTACTACGACGGCGATCCTAAGGTCAAGTGCTTCTATGTCAAGCGTTTCTGCTTCGTTCCGAGCGATAACAACCCGGTTCTCTTCATAGCCGAAGGGCAGAAGTCCTACCTTGTGGACATCAGCGACGACAAGCATCCTCAGTACCGCTGCATTTTCGGAGGCAAATCCGCACACAAGGAGCCGGAGCTGATCGATGCGGAGGAATGGATCGCCCGCAAGGGAATCAGCGCCAAGGGCAAGAAATGTCACGACCGGGACCAGGTGAAGAAGGTCGAGTTCGCGGAGCCGTTGCATAAGCCGGAGGATGATATCCCCGAGCCGCAGGAGACGGCGGTACAGGCCGGCCTTGAGGAGGAAGAAACGGTACAGGAGGCCGTCCAGGGCGAGGTTTTCGAAATCGACATCCCTTCAGCGAATGAGCTGGGGCTGCCTGAGGGAGAGATATCTCTCCCGGCACCTGCGCCGGCTCCCGCGAGTTCGGAGCCTCTGAAGAAGGAGGAGGGCAAGGACGAGGTGCAGCCTTCTCTTTTTGAAGAGCCGACGCTTTTCTAAACCGGATATGATTTGCTGCCTGTCAGGGTTCATGGGGTGCGGCAAGACCACCGTTGGGAGGGTTCTTGCCGTGCGGGGATTTGTGGATCTGGACGAGGAGATTGAGAGGCGCGAGGGAGTCAGCGTGCAGGAGATATTCCGCACGCGCGGCGAAGGGGCGTTCCGGGCCCTTGAGAGCAGCGTTCTGCGGGACGTGCTGTCCTGCAGCCGCTGGCCTCGCAAGGAGTTCGCTTCGCTCACCCCACCACCTGCTGATGCAGGCGGTCCCCCCGCTTCCGGGCCGCGGGCGGCACGTCCTTGCGAGGCCAGCGGCTGCAGTGCACAGCAAAGCCTCGTCATAGCGCTGGGCGGTGGGACGCTGACGAATCCTCAGTGCCGCGAATTGCTCAAGGAACACGATGCACTTTGCATCTATCTCCGCGCTTCGGTGGAGACTCTCGCTTCGCACCTGAGGGGTGGCGGGGACCTGGCGGCAAGGCCGCTTCTCTCAGGGCCGGGAACGATCGAGGAGAAAATCAGCGGTCTGCTTTCTCTCCGTTCCGGGCTTTATGAGTCAAGCGCCGATTTCATTCTGGATACCGACGGCCTTAGCCCGGAACAGATAGCGGGACAAATCCGCCGGATTGTCTCCAGGCGCTACCGGGCGGTGATCTTCGATCTCGACGGAACCCTTCTCGACACCCTGGAGGACCTTGCCTGCGCAGTGGAACATGCCCTGCAGAAAAGGGGTTTTCCAGGCCACTCCATTCAGGAATACCGGGGCATGGTGGGGCACGGGGTGAGGAATCTGGTGATCCGGGCGCTACCCGGCCAACTGCAGGAAAATCAGGAACTTGTCGATGCCTGCCTTTCTGATTTCAAAGATTATTACCGCAGTCATATCGACGTTCACACGCATCCTTATCCGGGAATGCCGGAATTGCTGGGCAGACTCCGGCAAGAGGGTGTCAGACTCTGCGTGGCTTCCAATAAATTCCAGGAAGGCGTTGAGCATCTTGTGAAGGAATTCTTCCCGGACATAACTTTTTCCGCCATTCTCGGCGACAGGCCGGGCAAAGCCCTGAAACCCGACCCTCAGATAGTGCGGGAGGCTCTTGCCGCCGCCGGCGTGGATATTTCAGACTGCGTCATGGCGGGAGACTCTGCCACCGACATGAAAACAGCCGCCGCGGCCGGCATCGACGCGATAGCGGTAAACTGGGGGTATCGCAGCCTTGAAGCGTCCCCGGACTATCTTCTCATCCACTCGGCGGAAGAACTCGGCATGGCCCTGCTTTAGCGGGCAGGCTTCATTTTAAATATATCGCCCAAAAACACGCCAGACACGCGTGAGAATCCGCAAATTTTATTAAATTTGTAGGATAATTGAGGTATGGTGTAATGGTAGCACTACAGATTTTGGTTCTGTCTGCCCAGGTTCGAATCCTGGTACCTCAACCAAATAACCCACAAAACAACCACGCACTAAACATCTAACGATGAGAAAGTCAGTTTTCAGCATAGTGCTTGCCGCCGTGGTTCTCCTTGGAGCCGGATTCTCGTGTACCAAGACAGTGCCGGCAAAAGACCCGTCACCAAAAATGGAAATAGCTATCAGCGACCTGAGCAGTGACGGCGTCCGTATCCTGGTAAACAACAGCGGAGAAGCTTGTTACACTTATAAATTCCTCGCACCCGTCAAAGCGGCCGACGTTCAGGCCGCCACCGGCAAGGATCCGGAGAAAGCCGTGCTCGAGGCCTGGTTCAGCGACAATGCCGCGGAGGTGGGTCTCCCCTGCTCTTTCGCCGGCAACAAGCTCGAAGCGGCCACAAGCTATGTCACCGCAGCTCTCGCCATAGGCGAAGACGGCGGCATCCTGGATTGTAAATATCAGATATTCAGCACGCTCGCAGGCGAAGGAATGCTGGACGGAAGCGGTAACGCCGGGAATCTCGGAAAGGAGGACCTGAAATGAGAACGCGCGCAATCATCTTCGCTTTGGCGATGACATCCATCGCCTTTATTTCGGCGTGCAGCAGGGAGTCAAAGGCACCCGTAAGCCCATCCGAAGAGGGCAGGCTGATATTCACGGGCGGCATGCAGGCAGCCAGCCGCACGAGCATCAGTGAAGGTCAGGCCGACAGCTATCCCCTCTGCTGGGAAAGCGGCGACGCAATAGGAATCCTCTCCTACGAACTTTACCGCACCTCGAATATCAACGTAAAAGCCAGCCTGAGGGAATCCGACGCGGGCAGCCCGCAGGGAAGCTTCGTTGCCGAAAAAGCGGTCCAGTTCCCGGAGGGAGGCAACGAGCATTTTGTCATCTACTACCCCTGGAAGGAAGATGTAAATGAAATAGACGTAGATACTTACGGCATCACCAGCGTGCTGGAGCCATATCAGAAGATAGGAAAGGTTAGCAACAAATCCATAGGCGGAAACGGACTTGCATGGGCGATGGTGAATGTCGCCGACGGGCAGAAAGAAGTCAACTTCACTCTGAAGCATGTCATGTCCTATATCCGTTTCGTGATAAATACGGAGAACTATAACGAAGGCTACCAGCTACGAGGCATTTCCATGCTCGACTACGGCCGCAAGGTGCCGATGTCCGGCAAATTCAGCGTAAGCGTACTGGACGGCAGCCTGACGATAGGGCCGGACAATGTCAACTACCACGCTTCAGTGGAAACCGCCACCGACGATTTCAGCGAGCAGGCAAGCGGGCAGGAAGTCTATCTCACGGTTTTCCCAGGAGACTACTCCCAGGCCGATCTCTATCTTACGATAAAGTATGCGGACCCTAAAGGCAATGTGTACAACATTCCTTTCAAATGGCCCAAGAAACCCGTTTTCGAAGCCGGCACGGTGTACTCCGTGAGCCTTCCCAAGGCCCTCACGAAGAACGTCCCTTCATATTACGAACCTGAAGAGAAGCGCAATTATTTCGGAGATGGCTACGCATACGGTCCCCAGAACTCCTTTTTCATTGAATCCAAGGAAGCCGGCAGGGGGCTCAGCAGCCTGACCTTCGACGTAAAGATGCGCGGTTTCCACTTCAATCTTCCCAGGCCCGTGTATTACGGCTGGCTCTGCTCCTCCGAAGACGGAGGTTCCCTGCTGCAGTTTACCGACGGGGACAGCGAATACAGGGAGATTCCCGACCACAGGCTTGGCAGCGATTTCAAGGTGACGGTGCAGTGCCTGGACCAGAGCAAGGCCACCGGGCACTGGGGTGTGCTGGCAATCTACGACGAGGAATACAACATCCTCTGGTCCTATATGATAATGAGTTATCAGGCCGGGGACAAGCCGGGAGACGTGGAATATCCCGGAGGCGTAAAGCTTCTGGACCGCAATCTCGGCGCCGCATACGGCAACGCCCGTGCGGCAGATATCGGCAATTACGGCAATTCCACGGCCACCTTCTCCTGGGGCCGCAAGGACCCGTTCATGTACTCGGCGATCCCTTCCTATTCGGTTATCCTGACTGAAAACGGCATCGACGCAGCCTATGCCATCGCCCACCCCAATCAGGTCATAGCGTATAACCAGAGCGACAACCAGAGTTCCGGAGACTGGATCTATTCCGATCACCGCGCGGACCTGTGGGGAAAGGAGAAGACCGTTTTCGACCCCTGTCCCGAAGGCTACAGGGTTGCGGATTACGAAGTGCTGAAGGAAGTTTATGAAAATGCGGAGAAACGCGAACACGCCGTCGGTCAGGCTGGGCAGACTCCGGACCGCATTGCAAAAGAATCGCCTTTTAGGGATCTCAGCACCCTCGCATACAAGCTCCCTGACGGGTCTTACGACTGGTGGCCCTATTCCGGCGGTCGCTGGAACACCACGGGCAGTTGGAGCAACCGTCCGGGCAGCAAGGATTACGCAGCATGGTACTGGTCCTGCGACGCCGTTGCGGGCACCAACAATTCCTACGGATTCGCCATAGGCTATTCTTCAAGCGGAATCATGGATACTGCCGGCAGCCTGGTACGCGCCGGAGGCAGGGCAATCAGATGCCAAAAGGAGGACTGATCATGAAGAGATATACAGTACTGATCTTCGCCGTGCTTATCGCCGCGGCATGCACCGAAAAAGTAGAGGCGCTGGTTTACAAAAATCTGGATCCCACCGACATAAGGGACAGCGTAAAGGTATCCCCCGCTGACACGAGCGACACGCCCGATCCCTCTGATTTCATAGAGGAGCCTGACGACATCCATCCGGACCCTACCGGGATTTTCGACTATTCTCTTCTCATGAAGAACCACCCGCGCCTTATCATGACGGCGCAGGACGAAGCCGAAATCCGCGAGAAAATCACGGCTGGACGCTTCGAGAACAAGTATCTCTACAAGATCAACAAGCACATAATAGACGTAGCGGACAAGGAAGTCGAATCCACCAGCGTCATTTCCTACAAGCTTGACGCATCCGGAAAGAGGCTCCTGTCCCAGTCCAACGCATCCCTCAAGCGCATCTTCTTCTGCGCATACGCATACAGGATGACAGGTGAGAAGAAATACCTCGACCGCTGTGTGGAG
This sequence comes from Bacteroidales bacterium UBA2861, assembly GCA_002350615.1. GTDB lineage: Bacteria > Bacteroidota > Bacteroidia > Bacteroidales > UBA932 > Cryptobacteroides. Next base: position 101,491 of record DEFD01000018.1, read on the forward strand.
ACCCTGAACATCGTTTGCAATTTCCCCGACTGGCATCCCTCGCATTTCCTGGACACCGGAGAAATGTCGCTTGCCGTGGCAATCGGATATGACTGGCTCTACTACGACCTGGACTACGACACACGCGTCAAGGTGCATGACAGGCTGGCCCGCTTCGGCATCGCCGCAGGACAGAATGCAGGATACCACAACACAGTGGGCAACTGGAACTCCGTCTGCAACGCGGGCATTACGGCCGCCGCCATAGCCATCTACGACAAGGACAAGACAAAGGCCTACAATTACATTGAGAAAGCCATCTCCCTGAATAAAACGAGAATGGCGGGGGTTTACGGCAATTACGGCAACTACGCCGAAGGCTACGGCTATTGGGAATACGGCACCAGCTTCCAGGTCTGCCTTATGATGCAGCTGCAGAAAGCATTCGGCAACACCTTCGGAATCAGCGATCTGCCGGGTCTTAAGAAAACTCCGGAATTCATGCTTTACATGTCTTCCAGCAACGGAGGCAACTTCTCCTACAACGACGGCGGTTCGGCCAATGAAACGGCGCTTCCCGCCATGTGGTGGTTCGCCCAGATGCAGAACAAACCTGAGTATCTCCTCAACGAACTGCGCCTGTTCGACTCGGGGAAATACGACAGCAACGAATTCCGCCTGCTGCCGATGCTTCCCACCATTATCAAAGACTGCAAGTTCACGATTCAGCCGGGAGCAAAACCCGCCAGCGAGATATGGTATCCCGAACCTTCCGACTTCAACGGCGCCAACCACATGCCTGTGGTCATAGTGCATACCGGATGGAATTTCGATGAAGGCGACTGCTACCTGGGCATAAAGGCCGGCGTAAGCTACGAGAGCCACAGCCATCTGGACGGAGGATCATTCGTGTACGAGTCGCAGGGAATCCGCTGGTCCACCGACCTGCAGCGGCCTAATTATGCCAACGCGGAGGTTGCCACGGCTGAACTGAATGGAAGTTTCTGGGGGTACAAGCAGAACGACCTCCGCTGGAACTTCATCCGCATGAACAACTGGGGACACAGCACCCTGAGCTTCGAAAACAATGACGGCAGCGTCCCGGGGAAACTGCATCCCACGGACCACTACTCCTACAAGGGCGTCACAACGCTTGAGCAAGTCTTCACGAATCCGGAAGCACTTGGTGCGAAGGTCGATATGACCGGGCATCTCAAAGGCCAGGTAGCCAGCTGCACCAGGACTTTCAAACTCGTCAACCATAAGGACCTCTATATCATCGACAAGGTAAAGGCCCTTGACGGTCAGGATGCGCAGATGCACTGGCGCATGCTCACCGGCACGCATATCGAGAAACATGACGACCACCTGCTCCTCAGCAGCAAAGACGGAAGCAAGCATCTGTATATAAAGACGTTCCCCGGGAGCGGCAGCGTCGTCCCGCAGTATGGGAGCTGGAGCGCCGAGCATCCTGACGAGTGGCTGCCGAAGATGAGCTTCGAATCGTCCAATTCCGGATACGGAGTGGCCGGATTCTACGCAGTGATCCCTAAGGGCACGACGGTGACTTTCACCACGGTGCTGAGCGCCGAATTGCCTGAAAATGCCGAGCTTCCCGAAAATCCAGCCCAGAACAACAGTCTGACGGATACTTCCGTAGAAGCCCTGGAAAGCGACCAGACGGATTCTTTCGTTGATTTATAGAAAAGTCCGCAGTCCATGAAAAGATTCCTCGCCTCAGCTCTGCTGCTTACGCTCTTCTGTGGAGTGACAGAGGCGCAGGAATCGCGCAGGATTACGGGCATAGTCGTGGAGGAGGACACCTCCCAGCCTGTCATCCAGGCCGGGGTGGAACTGCTTGCGGAAAAAGACAGTTCACGCCTGGATGTCGTGGTAACGGACATGAACGGCAAGTTCTCCGTGCGCGCAGCTCCGGGAACATATATCCTCAAGATTTCATATACCGGCTGTACCACCCAGTACAGGACCATACAGCAGACCGTCTCTCCTTCCGGACTGAACGTGGGCACCATTCCCCTCGCCCGGGAGGCGGTGAACATGGATGCTTCCGTAATCACGGCGAAGGCCGATCCCATCACCGTAAAGGCGGACACGGTAATTTACAATGCCGCGGCCTTCAATGTAAGCGAAGATGCTGACCTGGATGAACTCCTTAAGAAAATCCCCGGCCTGGAAGTGGACGGGAACGGCAACGTGAGCCTTCACGGAAGAGCCATCACCCAGTTGATGGTGAACGGAAAGCGCTATTTCGGGGGAAATGTAAAAACAGGCCTCAAGAACATCCCGGCCGCCATGGTGGACAATATCAAGGCCTATGAAAGGCCGTCGGAACAGGCAAGGCTCGTGGGAGTGGAAGACGGCGAGAGCGAGCCGGTACTGGACGTGTCAATAAAGAAAAGCATGATGGACGGCTGGCAGAGCAATATCAATTTCGGCGGTGGCGACCATTGGAGGCACTATACCCGGATAAACGCCAACAAGATAACTAAAAGCCAGCAGCAGACCTTCATCCTGAACAATCACAACACAGTTGGCAAGGCATCCATAAATGCCACCAACCGCAATCAGGTGGGTACAGGAAGTTCCGGCGATGCCACTTTCTCGAACATCGGCTACACCTTCAGCAAGGATACCAAGCAGTGGGAGTTGGCCGGGCATTTCCAGTACTCCGGCACGGAACGCGAACAGGACTATCGCAACCGCTCCCAGAGCGTGCAGGCCTCCGGGACCACATTCAACAATGTGAACGGACTGCGCTTCGCAAGCGCTCCTGTCCTGAAAGGGGATTTCACCGCGGAATGGCGAAAGAACAGGGATTTCACCATGGTGAACAAGGCTTTCTTCCAGTATGACGAGGCGAACTCATGGACTCTCAGCCGGGGTCGCTCATTCAACTCCGACCCCTACAAGGTGGACTCCGATCCCAACGACTATATCGGCTTCGACTGGCCGGAGGACCCTTTTAAGAAAATAAGGGTGAACGGCACCAGAAATACAGTAAACGCCGCCACACAAAGGTACAACGGCTATGTTAGCGTACTCGCAAGGTGGCGGGACCCCAAGCAACGCAGACGCAGTTTCGTGCTTCGCAGCTATTTCCAGATGGTCGGGAACAACAATGCCCAGTGTGCCAATTATCTCACCCGCTACTACCGGATAAAGAAGAATCCGGATTCCCTGCTCGTGCGTTCCAACTATCTGTCAAGCTTTACCGATGCCATACGCCTGGACAACGAGGCGGCCCTGTACAACCCTCTCGGCAAGAAATGGGGCTTCCACATATCAGTGCGGGCGGATTACACGCACCACAGCCAGGGCAAGAGCTATTACAACCTGGCGGCTGTCGATGAGGGCTGGCGCGTGGCGCAGGAACTTGGGCGCAGGCATGTCAAGTCCTCGCTGCCGGATGGTTACAAGGATGGCTTCACGGACTACTTCAGCGGAAGCGTGACCTTCGACCGCCTTATCCTCCCCCTTGTGGCCGATATCTACCGTAATACCAAGAAGTTCAACATTACCATCGGCGGAGTTCTGCGCGAGCAGCTCAGCTGGCTGCATTACAATGGAGATGTAATCTCCCATGACCATTTCGATGTCGGCCCGAGCCTGGTGTTCAAGTACCGCTTCAACAAATCCAAGCAGTTGAGTTTCGTTTACCGCAGCTGGGTGGCGGGCTCCCCCGTCGGGTCCATGATGCCCATCACCAACGGCACCAACCCGCTGTATATCAGCACCGGCAATCCCGACTTGCTGTCCCCGGTGGTTCACAACGCCAACCTCAATTACAACACTTCCAACAAAAAGAGGCAGAACAGTTTCACCGCCAACATAAGCTACAACAACACATTCAACGCCATATCGACATCCACGGTCTATGACCCGGAAACGGGCGTGAGGACTTCCAAGCCATATAACATAGACGGCAACTGGAAGGCGGTCGGCTCCATGGCCATCACCAAGACGCTGCGCAACAAGCTTTTCTCCTTTACCAACCACACCAGCGGAGAATACCAGAACAACGTCTCATACCTTTATAATAACAAACTCAAGAAGGACGAGAAGAACGTGATGAGCCGATTGATGGTAAAGGAGCGTTTCGAAAGCTGTTTCCGGAACAAATGGCTGGAGATAGTTCTGAACGCGGGTGGAGAATACACCGATGAAAGCAGCCGCCTGCGTCCTGAAATGAGCCAGAATCCTTTCACCCTCATAGGAGGCGCGTCCACCCAGATTTCTTTCCCATGGAAGATGCGTTTCGAGACGGACTTCACAGCCATGCTCCAGCGCGGATGGTCTTATGACGAACTCAACAAGAACTATTATGTCTGGAATGCCGAACTGTCCCAGCGCATAATGAAGGGAAAGGCCACTCTCCGGCTCGGATGGTACGACATCCTGCACAGCCAGGACAATCTCACCAGGACATTGAGCTCGGCCAGCCGGTCGATCTCCATCTACAACGGAGTCTCGAGTTATATAATGCTCAGATTTTTCTACCGTTTCAAGCTGTAAATCATATATTTGCAAATAATAATCCCTTGTGATGCCGCCCTTGTCAAGGTCATCAATTTCTTCCAGAGGGAAATCAGCCTTCCGGGCGATGACGACTGGTGGAGGATAACTCACTGAGCCATAGCACTTTGCAGAAAGACGATTCCTGGTTAACCGGGAATCGTCTTTCTGCAACTATTTAGTTTTCAGGAGTTTATGCTCCACCCGAGAATCAACCCAGGTTACAGCGTCCGCTTGATTTCAACGATCTTGTAGGCTTCGATCATGTCGCCTTCCTTGATGTCGTTGTAGCCGGCGATGCTCATACCGCATTCCTTGCCGGCGGCCACTTCGGAGACGTTGTCCTTGCCAATACGCAGGGAGCCAAGCTCGCCTTCATACACCACGATGCCGTCGCGGATGAGGCGCACCTTGACCTTGGGCACCATCTTGCCTTCGCGCATGATACAGCCGGCGATGGTTCCGACCTTGCTGATATGGAAGGTCTGCTTCACCTCCGCGGTCGCAATCACCTCTTCCTTCTTCTCAGGTTCGAGCATACCCTCGATACCGTCCTTCACCTCGTTGATGGCGTCGTAGATAACCGAGTAGAGACGGATTTCGATGCCTTCCTTCTCTGCCGAACGGCGGGCATCCACGGTAGGACGCACGTTGAAGCCGATGATTACGGCATCGGACGCCTCGGCAAGCAGGATATCGCTTTCGGATATGGCACCCACGGCCTTGTGGATGACATTCACGCGCACATTTTCCGTGCTGAGCTTGATGAGTGAATCGGAGAGAGCCTCCACGGAACCGTCCACATCGGCCTTGACTATGATATTGAGTTCCTTGAAGTTGCCAATGCTGATGCGGCGGCCGATCTCCTCAAGGGTCATATGCTTCTGGGTCTTGATTCCCTGGATGCGGATAAGCTGTTCGCGCTTCGCGGCGATGCTCTTGGCTTCTTTCTCATCCGCCAGGACATTGAATTTCTCGCCGGCGGCCGGCGCTCCGTTGAGACCAAGCACGCTTACAGGAGTGGAAGGACCGGCTTCCGCAATCTTCTGTCCGCGCTCGTTGAACATGCTCTTCACACGTCCGTAGTAGCTTCCGGTGAGTATCACGTCGCCCGGATGCAGGGTTCCGTTCTGCACGAGGATTGTGGCGAGGTAGCCGCGTCCCTTGTCGAGGGAAGACTCGATGACGGCGCCGGATGCAAGCCTGTTGGGATTGGCCTTGAGATCCAGCATATCGGCTTCGAGAAGCACCTTCTCCAGAAGTTTGTCCACATTGAGTCCCTTCTTTGCGGAAATCTCCTGGCACTGATACTTGCCTCCCCAGTTCTCCGTGAGGATGTTCATCTGGGAAAGCTGTTGATAAATCTTGTCGGGATAAGCGCCCGGCTTGTCTATCTTGTTGATGGCGAATACCATAGGTACGCCAGCGGCCTGGGCATGGTTGATTGCCTCAACGGTCTGGGGCATCACGGCGTCGTCCGCGGCGATGATGATGATTGCAAGGTCCGTCATCTGGGCTCCACGGGCACGCATGGCGGTAAAGGCCTCATGTCCGGGGGTATCCAGGAAGGTGATCCTGCGGCCGTCTTCGAGTTTCACGTTGTATGCACCTATGTGCTGGGTGATACCGCCTGCCTCACCGGCGATGACGTTGGTCTTGCGGATGTAGTCCAGCAGCGAGGTCTTACCGTGGTCAACATGGCCCATGACGGTGATGACCGGAGGACGGGGCTGCAGGTCTTCAGGCTTGTCCGCCTCTTCGGTGGAAGCGATCTCTTCGCTGATTTCAGCGCCGACGAACTCGATCTTGTAGCCGAATTCCTCTGCCACGAGCACCAGTGCCTCGGCATCCAGCCTCTGGTTGATGGAAACCATGAGTCCGAGGCTCATGCAGGCCGCGATGACATTGTTCACCGGGGTGTTGTTCATGAGGGTGGCAAGGTCGTTCACTGTTACGAACTCGGTGACTTTCAGCACCTTGTTCTCGGCTGCGGCCTGCTCCATCTCTTCCTGGGTACGCTGGGCCGCGAGTTCGCGTTTTTCCTTGCGGTATTTGGCTCCGAAGTTGTTCTTCTTGCCCTCGTTCATCTTGGCGTAGGTTTCCTTCACCTGCTTCTGGATTTCCTTCTGCATCTCCTCGAGCTCCGCCTCGCTCATCGCAGGCTTGAAACGCTCGCCTCTCTTGCGCTTTCCTGAACCAGGAGCAGGCTGCTGGACAGCCTGTTTGGCTTTCTTGGAGCCACGCTCTATGCTGGCGCCCGCCTTTGCCACATCGACTTTCTGGCTTCCCTTGGTGATACGCTCGCGTTTCTTGGGTTTCTTGTCGAACTGGGAGAGGTCGATCTTACCCACGACTTTGAGCGTGGTCGCTGCTGCGGCGGCTTCCGGTTTCACGATTTCCGCTTCGGGAGCTGCATCGGCAGGCTCTTCCTTGGCTGGAGCCGCCTCTGCGGGTGCCGGTTCGGAGACTTCCTTGATTTCTACGGGCTTCTCCGCCACCGGTTCGGCTGCAGGCTCGGCCTTTGTTTCAGGCTCGGCTGCGGCTTCGGGCTCTTTCTCAGCCACGGGCTCAGGTGCCGGTTCAGGCTGCGGTTCGGGTTCGGGGGCTGGTGCCGGTTCAGGCTCCGGTGCAGGTTCCGGTTCAGGGATTGGTTCCGGTTCGGGTTCCGGCTTGGCTTCCGCTTTCGGCTCGGGTGCGGCCTTGGCCTTGCCACCGGAAAGGGTGTTGCTGCGGATTACGGTCACGCTTTCAGGTTCCTCTTCCTCAGCCTCCTCTTTCACTTTACCGGATTTCTCAAGGATGTCCGACATCTTGATGGCACGCTCTTCCGCTTCGCGGGCGGCCTTGAGGTCTGCCCCGAACTGCTTTTCGAGCGCCGGCATGTATTCGTCGGATACCTTGCCGTTAGGATTCTCTTCTATACCGGCACCCTGTGAATTAAGGAAATCCACAAGGTCCTGCAGTCCCACATTGAACTGCTTCATCAATTTGCTCAGCCTGATTTCTCCCATTATCTGACTTTTAAATTATACTCTTTTCAGACAGTCTTTATTTAATCTTCGAATTCCGCCGCAAGGATGGAACGCACTTCTTCCACGGTCTCGATGTCCAGGTCGGCCCTCTTGGCGAGGTCCTCCGGATCTATCGCAAGAACGCTCTTTGCAGTGTCGCAGCCGATTTCCTTGAGTTTGTCGATAACCCACTGGTCGATGGTACGGCCATATTCGGGATCGGTGAATTCCTCGAGGGCGACGTCGTCCTCTTCCTGAGAGATCTCTCCCTTGGGCAGTTCCCTCCAGACCTCGATTTCGCGGCCGATGAGCTGACCGGCAAGCTGCACGTTGCATCCGCCGTGGCCGATTCCCTTCTGCACTTCGTCTGCAGGCATGTAAACCTTCACCTTGTCCTCAGCGCTCTCACCCATGTCGATGCTGGACACGTGGGCGGGGGTAAGGGCCCTCTGGATGAGGAGTTTGGGGTTGGACGTCCACTGAAGGACGTCGATGTTCTCGTTGTGAAGCTCGCGTACGATGCCGATGATCCTGCCGCCCTTGACGCCGATGCAGGCTCCGATGGGGTCGATCCTTTCGTCATAGGATTCCACTGCCACCTTCGCGCGCTCGCCGGGGATGCGGACCACCTTCTTCACGGTGATGAGGCCGTCTGCGATTTCGGGAACTTCCATTTCGAAGAGTTTCTCGAGGAAATCCGGGGAAGTACGGCTCAGGGTGATGTACGGAGTGGTGTTGTTGCGCATCTCCACGTTCTTGATGATCGCGCGCACCGTGTCGTTCTTCTTGAAGTGCTCGCCGGGAATCTGCTCCTCCTTGGGGATATGGAGCTCGTTTCCGTCTTCGTCGAGCACGAGAGCCTCGCGGGACCAGGTCTGATAGACTTCGCCGGTGAAGATGTCGCCGATTTTCTCGGAATATTTCTTGAAGAGATTGGCCTTCTCGATGTCCATGATGCGGCCCTGAAGGTTCTGGCGGATATTGAGGATTCCGCGGCGGCCGAAATCGGACAGCTCCAGCTTCTTTGTGTAGGTGTCGCCGAGTTCGTAATCGTCGTCACCGCTGTCGGCTTTCACCTGGTCGAGAGTCATTTCAGCGTAGGGATTCTCCACCTCTTCCACGATCTCGAAGTTCTGGTAGATCTCGCATGTACCCTTGTCCACGTTGACGATGACGTCGAAATTGTCGGAACTGCCATAGGTCTTGGCAATCTGGGTGAGGAAAACATCCTTGAGCACACCCATCATCACAGGGCGGTCGATGTTTTTTTCTTCCTTAAAGTCCTTGAAGGCATCAATCAAGGTTACTTTCTCTTCTTTTTTCTTTTCCATTTATGTAGATAATATATTGTTATTCAGTTTCAAGCGAATGTTGCGGAGCTTTTGCCGGGCATTCGGCGGGCGGACCGCCGCATAACAAAAATAGAAGCCCTGCGGCCTCTATCTCCCATTCACGAGTGCAAATATAGCACTTTCTTCCGAAAAAAACAAATCAGTCTTCAGAAGCAAGTGCCGCATCGGCCTCCTCGGCGCTGATGCCTTCGGAAGCGACGGTGAGGGAATAGTCCTCGATATCCCTGTCGTAGGCAGCGAGGATGGCGCGGTGAACGAACTCGCAGTCCCCAAGATCCACCGGGCCGCCTTCCTTTGAAAGCACCAGCTCGAAGTTGTTGTCATCATCTCCTTTGGCTTCCTTTACGAAGCACGAACGCTGTCCGGCCGCCTCTCGGGCCACAGCAAGTATTTCAGAAATTTCCATATCGCGATATTAAGAATTATTTTTCAAATAATAGCGGGCGCCGGCCTCCATGGGAAGCAGATAATGCATATTCCGTTTCATTTCCTTTATGCGGAAAGAGCTGACCGCCGCAAGTATGAACCAATTGCGCGGGAGGGCCGTACGGAGAGCCCTGTATTCCTCGAGCGCCGCCTCCCTACCCTGCTGGATCGCGCAGCCCATGGCCACATTGAAAAAGCGTCTGCAGATCCTTACCGAAGAATATTTGTATCTGATGGAACGCTCCCGCATAAAAGTCTCCAGCAAGCCGGCCATGACGCGGAAGGACTCGGCCCTTTTCCTGTATAAAGAGCCCGTGACGATACTGTTCCCCCTGATATAGTATCGGTATGTCTCTTTTTTCACGACATACATCGATTCCAGCAGGCAGGCGGTTTCTGCCGAGAACAGCTCGTCTTCATGGACAGCTCCCTCGGGAAAAGATATCCGGCTGTCCCTCAGGAAGTCGGTCCGGAACAGCTTGTTCCAAACCATCTGATACCATTCCTTCCTCAAGTAAGACCAGACAATGGCGTCATTGCCGAGCAACGCACCCTCTTCCATGTTCAGAAGCGGAAGATTCCGGGGCTCACCCGCCCTGAGGTAGTCTCCGATCACCATGTCATAGCGGTAGTTTCCAAGAGGTGCCGACAGTGCCTGCATGGCATCCGGCAACAGGATGTCGTCACTGTCCATGAAAAACACATAATCCCCTTCAGCCTGCAGCAGACCGGCGTTCCTGGCCGCGGAGACACCCCGGTTGCCGCCATAGGAAACGAATTTCGCTTCGCGGCCGGCAAGGGACAGTTTCTCCCGGACTATCGCCATGCTGCCGTCCGTGGATCCGTCATCAACGATGATAAGTTCCATGTTCACATTCTGGGCAAGAATGCTCCGGATGCAGGCTGCGATATAGTCCTGCACATTGTAAACCGGCACTATCACTGAAATCAAGAGGTCGTTCATCCCAAAAGCAATATTTTGTAGAACAGCAGGATATCCTTGAAACCGGCCTTGCGGTATAAATAATGATAGAAGATTCCGGCACGCCGTCTCACTTCGGAAGCCACGGTCGGGCGGGAACTGCCGGGAGCGATGCGATATGCCGCCAGGATCTGCCTCAAACCGTAGAGGGTTATGCCGATGCGGAAAGCCCTCCTGGGCACGGATGTCCATCCGGTCTTTATGCGCATCATCGCATCCGCCATCAACGTCCCGGCCCTGAGCAATTCCTGCCAAGCGTGACGGGAGGAAGACAGGGAGGACGAGCCTAGCTTATGCCAATAGGTATAAGGCATACCGGGAACAAGGACGAAACGTTTGCAGAGCAAAAGATAATTGAGGTAGAAGACATGGTCTTCGTGCATCGACAGGGAGATGTCGAAACGCAGCCCGGCCTGCCGTACAAGAGCGGCGTCGTAGAGTTTGCAGACAGGGAAACCCAGATTGAGAATGCGATATTCCCGGATCAGGGACGAGGGTTCCCTTGTGACTGTCAATTCCGGAAAAGAATAATTGGGCCAGCGGCGTCCGTCCTTCCTGTCTGCATGGACGCACCCGGTCATGACAAGGTCGCCAGGCTGCGGATCAGGGGCGAAGAGCCGTTCAAGATAGTCGGCATCGACAGTATCGTCGGAATCCACGAAGGAAAGCCACTGGGCGCAGGCAGCGTCCATACCGGCATTACGTGCGGCACTCACGCCCGAATGCGGGATGTGGACGACTTTTATCCTCGCGTCGGTCTCCGCCAAGGCATCACAGGCGGCGCCTGAACTGTCCAGCGAGCCGTCGTCCACCAGGATGAGTTCGAAATCCGCGAATGTCTGGGCAAGGAGACTGGAAACACACTTTCCTATGCTACCTTCCGCTTTCCACACCGGAACAATTACCGAAACTCTTGGCTTCACCGACTCCATACCTCACAAAAATACTATTTTTATTTCAATGGCAGGAGGAAATAGCTTATCTTTATGGTGTGGAACTGGCCGCATTCGTAAATGAGCATTTGAACGACGACCTGTCCCGCCTGATTCTGCAGCGGGACAAGTGGCCCCAGTTTGACATGGCCCTCGCCGCAGACTGCATAGCCGCCCGCCGCAAACTCCGGGGAAAGGTTCCGGAGTGGTACGATGACCCCCGTCTGCTCTTCCCGTCTCCCCTTTCCGCTGAACAGTGCAGCAGCAGCGCCACGGCGCGTTTCAAGGCGCAGTTGGCAATGCGTGCCGGACGGCTCCGCCGCCCCGATGAGCGGGTGCCTCTCAGAATCGCCGACCTCACCGGCGGGCTCGGGGTTGACAGCTGGCAGTTCGCCACTTCGGGGGCGCGCGTATTATATAATGAAATGAACGCCATGCTCGCCGAAGCGGCAGCCGGCAATTTCTCCCTGATGGGTCTGGCCGCCCCGGAGGAATCTGGCGCCGGATCCGGTTCGGGGCTCCGCCCCTCATCCCTCCCGTTGCAAGCAACGGGCCCCTCCCGCTCACATTGCCGCGGGCGGCATGCCTCTCCGGTCCCAGACCCCTCCGTGGCAGCCGGTGGCAGCATTGAGTGCAGCTGCAGCGAGATTACTCCGGAGAGCCTTCCGGCATTGCTGGAACGGTTCCGGCCGGACATCGTTTATATGGATCCGGCCAGGCGCAGTTCTACCGGTGACAAAGTGTTCCGCCTGAAAGACTGCAGCCCCGACGTTCTCCGTCTGCAGGACATCATACTCGGCGGGGTTCCGGACGCCGGGGACGGACCTGCGCCGCTGCTTCTTCTGAAACTCTCGCCAATGGCGGATATCAGCCAGATCTGCAGGGAGCTGCACAATGTGCGGGAAGTCCATTGCGTGGAGTATTCCGGGGAATGCAAGGAGCTGCTGGTCCTTTGCGAGGCTGGCTTCATCGGCGAGCCCGACATTTTCGCCGATGTCCTGGAAGATGCTTCCGGCAAAGCTGAGGGCAGCCCCGCCTTTGCCTTCCGTATTTCCGAAGAAACCTCAGCCTCGGCCCGCCTGCTTTCATGGGGCAGCCCGCAAGAACTTATAGGCAAAGCCCTCTTCGAACCGGGTCCCGCCCTGCGCAAGGCCGGCGCCTTCAAACTTCTTTCCTCTCGCTTAGGCTTCTCCGCCCTGGGGCCAGACGCCCACTTCTACCTCGCCGGCCCTGCAGCCGCCGAAGCCGACGGTACTTTGCTAAAAACAGCCGGTCTGGGCCACCGTTGGCGGATTGCCGACGCAGCCGAGTTCGGCAAAAGCGCAATCCGTGACTTCGCATGCAAATACCCGGAGTGTAGCGACTTCATCGCCCGCGGTCTTCCAATCCGATCTGAAGAACTCGCATCGGCATTTGCCGCTGCCGCAAGGAAAGCCAGGGCAAAGAAGGCTATCGCAAAAACCGGCAGATCCGCAACAAAACTATTCGCCGTAGAATCTTTCAATAGGAAAATCCTGCTATACTGCATAAATGAAAACCAATCCGAATAAGGCACATCTTTACAAGGAAGTTTATGTTTTAGAGCACTTCCAAATATCTGGAGAGGAATACATTATATACGCAATAAGATTCTTTTCCTCCGTCATTATCGACAAGGATCAACTCTTTTTCAACCAAAGACTTTATATTTTTTGAAACTGCGGCACCGGAACCAAGACGATACTTCTGAATAAAAGAAGATGAAGTCGGATGCTGAATACTTCCTTCTTTGGCAATTGCTTTCAGAAGTTTCCACTGCGCCGCGGTCAGGAGCCGTTGCAATTCGAGAAAACGGTCGCGGTTTGAGTCAATAATCCTCCTTTCTGCCTCAAGTATATCCGCAGTTGTTATGCTTGCTGCACTTCTCAAAAACACCTCGTTGCAAAGCATCTGCGTATAAAACGTATGATCCCTTGTCCAATCAATGATATGCCTTACACTTTCCTGGTCGATAGTTTTCCCATTTGTCCGGAATAGATTTGTTATGAACTTCTCATAAACAGGGACCTCCAGTTTCCCAAGCGGAACGAAGGTGGTACTTTCGTAAAAAGGCATCTTTGCATTGGAGAAAATATCAGTCATCGTATGCTTCTTGCTCCCGCAAAAAATCAAGCGCACGTTATGAAGTGGTTGTATATAGGTTCGAAGGAGAGCCTCCATATTCACCGCTTCATATTCCCTAATCTGCTGAAATTCGTCTATTGCCAATACTACCTTCTTATCGTACCTCTCCAGATATTCAAAAATCCCTTTTAGCGTAAGTGCTTTATCGTTGTCATTCCTATAGGTAATACTGATTTCTGGCGCTCCGGTCAAGGCATCATAAGATATCAAAGGGCGCAGTCCTCCGAGAGCCTTAAAGAAAGATGATATTTTGTTTTGTTGCTTAAGCACACGGGCAACGGATTCCGCAAGCAGTTTTATGAAATCCTCGAGACTCTGTGAAGAACTGATGTCCAAGTAGAAGGTGTCGGTATCCTTTTGTCTTTCTCCAATTTCTTCGAATATGCGATAAATCAGGCCAGTTTTTCCAAGGCGCCTTGGAGAAATCAATGTGATGTTCCGGCCATTGTTGAGATAGTCAATTATTTGCTCCGTCTCGGCTTTTCGGTCGCAAAACAACTCCTTATTCTTGTAAGGTTCAAGTATAAACGGATTAAACTGCATATGTTTTTCTTTTTCCGCAAATATAGGCTTTTGGAAGAAATTAACCAAAAGTTATTAACTAAAAGTTGAATTCTCTATCATGGCTTTCCGGATAGCGTCTTTGCCTTTTCGTTTGGGGACAGTTTCCGGCCGAGTTCTGTTCTGCCGCACGCAGACAGCCCCCTAAGCCGGATTTTCCAATTTCTTGACCGGATTTTACCAAAAATTCAAGAGGGAATTCAGCAAATTTGCAATAGAAACCACAAGCAAATGCTGAAGCATATAATAACCTCTCTTTTCTGCGCGGCAGCGTTTATAGCATCGTCGCATGCAGTCAACGCACAGCCGACGAATTACGACGAATCGAAAGTTCCGGCCTATGAACTTCCGGATATGTTCCTGTGCAATGACGGCAGCCGGGCGGACAGTCCCCGCAAATGGCAGGAAACCCGACGCCCGGAAATCATGAGGCTTCTCACCAAGGAAGTTTACGGTTATGCTCCCGGCAAGCCGAAGGGACTCCATTTCAAAGTCCTCGGCAGCGACAGGACCGCGATGGGCGGAAAGGCCACGAGAAAGGAAGTTGCCGTTTACTACACAAAGGACGAGAGCAGGTGGATGACCCTTCTGATATACATCCCCAACAACCGCAAGGGCAAGGTCCCGGCATTTCTCGGCATAAACTTCAAAGGCAACCACACCACGACGGACGATCCCGCCGTGTCCCTTCCCGCAAAAAGCCAGATAGAATGGTACGGTGACAGGTACGAATTCTTCCCGAGGGGTTTCGAGAAATCCAGGTGGGAATTCGAGGAGGCGATAGCACATGGATATGCTTCAGCGACTTTCTGCATGACTGACGTGGATCCGGACTGGTACGACGGCTTCAAGAACGGAGTGCACGGAATCTTCGACAAGGAGCCGCGCGACGAATATTCCTGGGGTGCGATAGCAGCCTGGGCCTGGGGCCTGAGCCGCGCCCTCGATTATCTGGAAACCGATCCCGACATAGACGCCGCGAAAGTTGCCGTCCACGGCCACTCAAGGCTTTCCAAGACCGCCCTTTGGGCCGGAGCCAGCGATGAGCGCTTCGCCCTGGTGATAGGCAACTGCCCCGGATGCACCGGCGCCGCCATCTCCAGAAGGAAATACGGCGAAACCCTCAAAACCATCCAGGGCACTTTCCCCCACTGGTTCAACGGCAATTACCGCAAATACATCGGAAAGGAAGAAGAACTTCCCTTCGACCAGCACTTCCTGCTCGCCTGCATCGCTCCCCGTCCCCTCTATATCCAGAGCTGTGACCAGGACCGCTGGGGCGACCCCAAGGGCGAATTCCTGGGGCTCGCCGCCGCTTCTCCGGCATGGGAGCTGTTCGGTTTCGAGGGGATCCACGGCACTGAGCTTCCGGAGGCTGAAAAGCCGATCATGACGGAGCGCCTCGGATATCATCTGCGCCACGGCGCCCACGACCAGCGTCTTTACGACTGGCAGCAGTATATCGCTTTCGCCGACAAGGTTTTCGGACGCAAGAGCCAGCCTGCCACGGGGGATGACGCAGAGCTCGCGGCCACATGGCTCGAAGGCAGGCATCCCGGCAGCAGGATCGAGATAATCTCCGTAAAGAAGATGCGTATCCTCAGCACTCTGCCAAGGCTTCAGCCGGCTTTGGATGCGGCCAGGGAAGCGGAGAAAGAGGCCGATGCCCTGTTCGGGCAGTTCACGGCGGCAGCAGGCCCGCAAAGGAAAGAGATCGCTCAGCGGATACACGCCTGCGCCGCAAAGGCGGTATCTCCCCTGGAAATGCATCTGCAGACCGTAACCGCCACTCCTGCGATGACGGAAGGGAAGAACTATCCGGCCTACCCGCAGAAGGACTACCGCTGGACCCTGGAAGTGAGATACCTTGCCGACGGCGCCTACCCCATGAAGGAGTATATCTTCCTGGATTCCGACGGCGGCATCCTTTACGACAGGGCGTGGATGATGGACCTTTACCACGAATATACGCAGATACGCAACAGACTTGACAGAATGGATCAGACCATTACTGATTACTTATAATATCAACCACATTTTAAAAACAAAAAACAAATGAAACCTTATCTTTTGATGCTGGCGGCTGCGGCCGCACTCATTCTCGGCGGATGCGGAAAATCCGACGAAGGGAAGAAAAAGGACGAAGGTCCGCTTGAGGTGGAGCTCAAAGTCGACGGAATCGCCGACAACCAGGCTACCATCAGCGCCGCCATTACGAGCGGGAAGGCCACTTCCGGCAAAATCGTAAAGGGCGTGCTTTTCTCCCAGATCGATTTCGACTATGAGCAGGAAATTCCTCTCATCAGCTACGTGGAAAGTGCAGGCGAAGCCATTACCTTCCCCTACACCGGAACCATCGAGAAGACCATCGCAGGGCAGGATTACCTCACTGCCGTAATCGTTTATGACAAGACCGGCAGGGCCGCCATCTCCAAATATGAGATCTGGACGGCTGAAGGCATGGTGGACGGCTGGAGCCAGTCCAACGACGCAGGGTCCCTCAATCCCAACCAGTGGTAGTTCAACGATTAAAAAAAGGAAAGAATTATGAAACGTATAGCATTGATTGCAGGCGCAGCAGCGCTCATCTTCAGCTCTTGCGCGAAAGAACTTTCTCCGGCTCCCGAAAAGAGCGGCAGCCGCAGCACCCTCATCCTCGAAGGTCAGGCGGCTCCCGAGAGTCGTATCTCCATCGGTGAACTCACCGAGGGCAAATATCCCATCCTCTGGACGGCAGGTGACAAGATCGGCGTTTACAGCCTGACCCAGGGCGCCGAGATGGAGAACATTCCCGCAGCGCTCCATTCCGACAGCGACGGCCAGAACTCCGGCGTATTCATCATCAATGACGAATTCACTCCGGCACAAGGCGTGAACGATCTCCTTATATATTATCCTTACAGTGCTGAAAAGAAGGTCGTTGACGTAGAGGCCATGACCGGCGTTAACATCCTTGTTCCCCAGCTCCAGAAGCAGGCCGCACCGAACGACAGCCGTTCCCTCGGCAAATATGCCTTTGCCTGGGCAAAAGCAAGCTACGACGCCACCAACCCGGACAGCAAGCCTAGCTTCACGCTCAAGCATGCCAACACCTATGTAAAGATTACCGTGAGTTCCTCCGAATTCGCTTCCTACAAGCTCAAGAGCGTAACACTCGCCGACAAATCCGCAGAGCCCGTTCAGCTCAGCGGCGCCCTTACAGTGGACCTCGCCAGCGGCGCCCTCACGGTTGCAAACGCTCAGCCTTCTGTCTGCGTGAGCATCGATGAGCCCAAGGCCCTCTCCGAGCCTCAGACCGTTTACATGAGCGCACTCCCCTGCGACTTCACCGGCAAGGATGCCTACATCGTGGTGAGCATGGTTAACGACCATCAGAGCGTGACCATTCCTATTTCCGTGACCGGAAAGAAGATTGAAGCCAACGCACTCAATATTATCGAGGTAAGCGACGTGAAGATGTCCGACAACAAGGCCGACTGGTTCGATCCCGTTGAAACCCGTCTTCTTGCAGGCGGCTGGTGCTACGGCGAATCCAATACCATCGTGTGCCAGACCGGCGCCGATGCCATCACCGTCAATGCGAAAGCACACGGCGACTTCGCAGGGGCTGTAAAGCCTGCCAAGATCGTTCTCAACTTCACCTACCAGCACGACGGTACCAACAAGTTCAACAACCTTGTAATCAACGGCACTGCCGCCGAAAGCACGAATGCCCTCTACTATCCTGCAAACGAGGCGAAATACGACGGAACTTCCTGGGCCCTTGACGAGAACTACAATTTCACAATCAAGTCCAATGCAGTTGACGGATGGGGTGCCCCCGGTTCAATGGGCAAGCTCCTTCTCATGGATGAGAACGACAATATAATCTGGGCTTTCAACGTCTGGAACAGCAAGAACGAAATCAAGGAAATCCCTCTGAAGAACGGCATCATCATGGACAAAAACCTCTGCGCCTGCTCTTATGAGGAAACAAAGAACGCAGGAAGAGGATCCGCCTACTGGCAGTGGGGCCGTCCCTTCGGATTCGCCTGGGGATCAAGTCTCGTGGCCAATATGACCACTCAGGCCACTGATCTCGCTTATTCCGCGAGGTATGCACACAGGTTCCTGAAGTATCAGGGCGCCGCTTATTCCCTTACCGACTGGTATATGGGTCAGGGTACCGTCCGCAACCGCGCCGACCGCCGCGACGACCTCTGGGGCAATCCCAACACCAGCAGCGACGCCGTGAATCCTGAGAACGGCCACAAGACCATTTTCGACCCCTGCCCGAAAGGCTGGATGGTCTGCAGCCCCAAGATTCTTGAAGAAATCGTGGCCGGAGCCGAATTTGAAGACTGCGGAAACGACGGTTTCTGGCTCAAGTACAAATACAACACCACCGACTACGTTTATTTCCCCTTCGCAGGCCTGAAGTGGGGTGAGACCGCCGGCAACCCGAACAACAACAAAAACGACGTATGTGCAGTATGGGGCAATTCTCCCACCACAAGCTATTCCAACAGCGCTGACGGAGCATACCTGATGTTCTACCGCTGCAAGGGAGTATTCGCAGACATCGCACTGCAGAGCAACTCCAACGGACGTTCGGGCGGACAGTCCATCCGTTGCATGAAGGATACCGAAAACAGATAATTTCTTTTTTATGAAAAGAATTGCATCGATTATCGTCCTGCTGACCGTCGCTCTTTTCGGAGCGGCGGCGCAGGGCGCCATTACCGTTCAGGGAACCGTCAGCGATTCCGGCAGCCAGCCGCTTGCCGGAGTCGTGGTTCTGCTGAAGGGCTCGCGTGGCACGGCCGCACAGACGGACGGCAACGGAGCCTACAGCATAAGGATACCTTCCGGGACGCAGGATGCAGTGCTGGAGTTCAGCTGCATAGGCTACGCCACCATCGAAGAGGCCGTGGCCGGCCGCACGCAGATTGACATCACCCTCGAAGAAGACCAGCAGCTGCTGGACGAGGTGGTGGTTGTGGGATACGGCACCCAGAAAAAAGTAAATGTGATAGGTTCCGTATCTTCCATCAACTACGGCACACTGTCGGAAGGCAGGTCCATCGTCAGCCCCTCGGCATCCCTCGCAGGTCTGGCTCCAGGTATGAGCGTCATGCAGGGATCCGGCCAGCCGGGCTCCGACGGCGCCACCATCCGCATCCGCGGACTCGGTTCTTTCTCCACTTCTTCCTTCAGCCCCCTCGTGCTGGTGGACGGTGTGGAATGGAGCCTTGACAACGTGAACCCCAACGACATCGAGAACATCTCCGTGCTGAAAGATGCGGCCACCACCGCCATCTACGGTACAAGGGGATCCAACGGTGTCATCCTCATCACCACCAAGACCGGAAGCGAGAAGAACCCCCAGGTGACTTATTCGTTCAAGGAAATCATCCAGCGTCCCTACAGCGACCTGCACTTCGTGTCCGATTACGCGGACTACATGGAACTCATGAACGAGGCTTCCGAGAACATGGGCACCAGCAAGCACTTCACCCAGGGCAACATCGACGCCTGGAGGGCGGCAAAGGCCAATCCCAACGGACTCAACGAGTTCGGAGTGCCCAATTACGTGGCTTACCCGAACACGGACTGGTTCAAGGAGATTTTCAACACCGGCTACTCCCAGGAGCACAACCTGAGCGTCTCCGGAGGTTCCAAGAGGATGAAATACCTCACTTCACTCGGATACCTCGACAACAAGGGCGTAATGAACCGCTTCGACATTGATTCTTCCACCAAGAAGTTCAATTTCCGCGCGAACATGGAAGCGGACGTAAACGACTGGATCACTTTCGGAACCCGCGTGTTCGGACAGCGCCAGGAATACGGTCTCGCCAACATTTCCAACGCCTTCAACTACCTCTATCAGACGACTCCGGGCGTTTATCCCGGATCTCCCAATGCATGGGGCAGCCCGGCTCTCGCCGATGAAGAATCCTCCAATGCCAACAATATCTTCCACCAGATGTATGGCTCGTACGGTTACAATGTCACCACCCGCGTGAACGCGACCGCCTACGCGAAACTGCGTCCGGTGAAAGGCCTGAGCATCGAAGGAACCTTCAACTATGCGCCGGTATTCACCGAAAAGCATACCTACAGCACCGGCAAGACCGGATTCTGGGACTATGTGCACGACGTGCGCAAGACCTCTCCCAACCTGGAGAAGGCTTCTGTGAGCAACAACACCTCGCGCAACTACCGCACCACCGCGGAACTTCTCGCCCGTTACGGCATCACCCTCGGGCAGCACGAACTCGAAGCCCTCGTGGGTTATTCCAACCAGGAATACTTCGCATGGGGATGGGGTGCCAGCAAGGAAGGAGCCACGGAGTGGAGCCTCAACGACCTGTCCACCTTTGCCGAAATGAAGAGCATTTCTTCCACGGCGAAGCACGGATGGGCACAGCAATCCGTATTCGGAAGGCTCAACTGGGCCTGGATGAACAAGTACCTCGCGGAATTCGACTTCCGCGTTGACGGTTCTTCCAAATTCGGTCCCAACAAGCGCTACGGTTTCTTCCCTTCGGGTTCCATCGGATGGAAGATCCATGAAGAATCCTTCATGCAGTCCACCCGCAGCTGGCTCGACAACCTGAAGCTCCGCCTTTCCTACGGTGTTCTCGGAAACAACAGCGGCATAGGCGAATACGCATGGCAGGCCACTTACGAGACGGGCAACGTGGTGTATAACGGAATGCCCACCAAGGGATTCTACACCTACACCATGAGCAATCCCAACCTCGCATGGGAGCCTACCGCGGTAGCCAACATCGGTATAGATTCCGGCTTCCTGAAAAACAGGCTCACCGCCGAAATCGACCTCTACAACCGCAGGACCACCAATATCCTCTACAGCCCGAAAGTGGACGACACCATGGGATTCATGGGCTCGGTTCCCGCCAACCTCGGCGTGCTGTACAACAGGGGTATTGAAATCGCCCTCAACTGGAGGGACAACATAGGAAAGAGCTTCGCATACTATGCCGGAGTAAACTTCTCCTATAACAAGAACATGGTCACCAAGTTCAAGGGCAAGCTCAAGAAGGGCTGGACCAACGGGGAATACCACAGCAATTTCGCCGACGTGGCCGAATCTTCCGGAGCAGGCTACATCTGCGAAGGACACCCCATGCAGGAACACTACATGCGCAGGGTCTATCACGGCAACGGCAAGGGCTATACCGGAGGCGCAGTGGACCTGGGCGCAGGCCCTAAGGACGGTATGATCCGTACCGAGGAAGACATGCGCTGGGTGCAGGCCATGCTCCAGTCCGGCTATACCTTCTGCGGCAACGCCAACACCCGCAAGAACCAGTTCTGGTACGGAGACCTCATCTATGAAGACCGTGACGGCGACGGCAACTACGGCGACGCCGACGATATGGACTTCAACGGCCACACCAGCGTTCCCACCACCCTGCTCGGCATCAATCTTGGATGCAGCTGGAAGGGAATCGACTTCAGCATGGTATGGTCCGGAGCCTTCGGATTCTGGCTCAACTGGTCAACCATCTACTACAACGCTTCGCAGATGACGCACGGATACGGCCTTCTGGACACCGTGGCTTACGACCACTACTTCTTCGATCCCAATAATCCGGACGATCCCCGTACGAACGTCAAGGGCAAGTATCCCCGTCTCACGGAAGGTACTTCACTTTCCAACCGCGAGACCAGCGACTTCTATGAGTACAAGGGCGACTACCTGAAGCTCAAGACAGTCCAGCTTGGATACACCCTCCCTGCGAAATGGACCGCCAAGGCGGCTATGAAGCAGCTTCGCGTGTTCGTATCCGGAGAGAACCTTCTCACCCTGACATCCTATCCCGGACTCGATCCGGAAAAGGGCACATCCATCGGCTATCCGCTTATGCGTCAGGTGACTTTCGGAGCACAGGTAACATTTTAAATGAGTGAGACGATGAAAAAGATATTTATATTGATATCGGCGGCAGCAGGACTTTTTGCTGCGTCATCCTGCTCCGACAAGCTTGAGCTCTCCCCTACCGCGGAGATTGCGAGCGCGAATATGTGGACCAACCCGAACCTTGCGCGTTCCGGCATCGTCGGGCTTTACAAGCCCTTCTACCGGGACGCTTCCAAGGTAGCCACCGGCAGCCAGCTCCGTTGGGAGAACTACGCCAGGAACGGAGGTTTCGGCGGATACGCGAAATACCTGAACGCTGCGCTCGAGTTCTGCACGGACTACTATTCCAACAACTACCCGGTGCAGTATCTCTCCTTCCAGGCCAAGCAGGCCAGCTGGTTCTTCTTCAATTATGAGTGGAAATTCGGCTTCCAGCTTGTGCATTCCTGCAACGACGCAATCGCGAACCTGCACAAGGCGGGGCTCGACGAGGCCACTTTCAACGACTACCAGTGTCAGGCGCATTTCCTCAGGGCATACGCCTACTCGCATCTGAACAAGCGTTTCTGGGGCGTTCCCATCTACGACAAACCCATATCGGTGGAAGAATGCACCAAGGGGCAGTCAAGTGCCGAGGATGTGTGGAATTTCGTCATCGCCGACTGCAGCTATTGCATTGAGAACCAGTTCTTTGCCAACAACAAGATTTCCGAAGGCGGAGCTCCGTCCAAGGGAGCGGCCTACGCCCTTCGAGGCATGGCCTACATGTGGCTCAAGGACTGGGACAAGGCTATCGCCGATTTCGAGAAAGTTGCGGAATGCGGTTACAGCCTCTACAATCCCGGCAGCTATGCGGCTCTGTTCACTGAAGAGAACGAGCACAGTCCGGAGATGATTTTCAGCATCCAGTACGATGCCGCCGACGGTTACGGCGACAACATCCAGCAGGCTGTCGGTGCACGTGACACCTACAACGGCTGGACCGAAATCAAGCCCGCCGCCGACTTCGTGGACTACTACCAGAACGCCGACGGAAGCAAGTTCAACTGGAGCGACATCTTCCCCGACTGGAACAGCCTCACCCCCAAGCAGAGGGCGGTGTTCTTCTGCAGGGACGGACTCAAGAGCAATCCCCGTTATTCCGCACAGAAGGCCACGGCCATCGGAATCTGCGGACAGGCAGCCTTCGACCGCTACTATCTCGACAACGGCAACGAAGCCAGGATCAAGGCTGCGTACGACAACCGCGACCCTCGTCTGAAGCAGACCGTGGTGACTCCCTACGAGCCCGTGGACTGCTATCGTTCGGACCTGAACAACGGCGAAGACATGATCGGGAAACAGCTGCGCTGGCCCCTCTATGAACAGGGCGTCAGCGGCGGTGATTTCTGGCTGGACAAACGTACTTCCGCCTACTACGCCTACCGCAAGTTCGTATGCTTCCTCAAGGACGACAATCTGCTGGACAGCAACCACAGCTACATCGACTTCCCTCTCATCCGCTTCACCGATGTCCTGCTGCTGCAGGCCGAGGCGCTCGTGGAGAAGGGAGGAGACGGGCTCTCGACTGCGGCCGGCCTGATCAACCAGGTCCGTTCCCGCGCCGGAATGCCTCCCGTCCAGGTCGGAAGCCAGGATGAGATGCGCGAGGCCGTGCGCTATGAACGCAGGGTGGAATTCCCTGTGGAAGGCATCAACTACTTCGACGAAGTCCGCTGGGGCACCTGGAAGGAAATGAAGTTCCAGGGCAAGGACATCCACGGCGGACAGTCCTGGTGGGGCGACGATACTGTGGAGTATTCATGGTACTACGACGACTGCATGTGGCCTTGGGCCGCTCCCTACGCCGTCACCATAATGAACCCCAATATCAAGCCGACGCCTGGTTATGTATATTAGTATCAGAATGAAACTTCATCACACTTTATTCAAGGTTTCCGCCTTGCTCCTGGCACTTGCACTTTGCTCGTGCCAGGGCAAGGAGGATCCTGTCTACGTTCCCGGATCGTCCCAGGGACAGGGAGGCGGAGGCACACCCCAGAAGCCAGAAGAAGAGCCTGCCGAGGCCGATTACAGCAAGCTTACCGCCGCGAACCATCCGAGGCTTCTGATGAACGACGCCGAATGCGCTTCCCTCAAGGCCCGCATCCAGGCCGGCACCGACGCCACACTGGTGAAAATGCACAACCAGATCATGACGAAGGCAGCCAGCAACGGAATCCTGAACGGAGCAACCATCGTTTATCAGCTGGATGTCAGCGGAAGGCGCATCCTGAACCAGGCGAAAGATGCCGACGAACGCATCCTTCACTTGGCTTATGCATGGCGCATGACGGGAGAAAAGAAATATCTGGATGCGGCCGACAAGGTCCTGAATACGGTATGCGATTTCCCGGACTGGAACGCAGCCAGGCATTTCCTGGATCCCTGCGAACTTGCCACGGCCTGCGCCCTGGGTTACGACTGGCTCTACAAGGGGCTCGCCGACAGCACGAAAGCCAAGATTGAAAGGAGCATCCAGGACTTCGCCTTTTACCCGGCGCAGCATAAAATCTGGAACCTGAACTTCTACAAGGCCGTTGACAACTGGAACATGGTATGCAACAGCGGACTCTGCCTCGGGGCCCTCGCCATTTACGAAAAGGCACCCAAGGTGTCCAAGGAAATCCTGGAGGCCTCCATCGCCTCCATACCCGCGGCCGTGGCCGCCGTATTTCCTGACGCCGCCTTCCACGAAGGCTACAGTTACTGGAGCAATGTCGCCATTTTCCAGGGAATGACGCTGACGGTTTTTGAAGAATGCCTCGGAACCACCTTCGGGATGAAGCAGAGCAAGGGATGGCAGGGAACCAGCGAATGCAGGATATTCATGGAAGGCATTCCGAACACCTGCTTCGACTTTTCCGACTGCGACCCCTACCTCAAACCCGCCCCGGGCCAGTGGTATTTCGCATGGGCATACGACAATCCTTCAGCAGTGTTCGCCGAACTGCCTTTCATCCAGAAAGGGACATACACTTCCGGACAGGAAGGCCGGTTCTACCCCGTCGCACTGGCGTGGTGTTCCAAGATGCCGGATATGGACCTGAGCAAGGTGGCACCTCCGAACAAACGCCTTTTCTACGGAAGCGGACTGGTGGACCTCTGCATGATCCGCACCCACTGGGACAAGTCAGACGCTGACAAATACCTCGGAGTCAAGGGTGGAAAGGCCAATGCCGCTCACAACCACATGGACGCGGGAAGCTTCGTTTACGACGCCTTCAACGTCCGCTGGGCCCACGATCTCGGCCTTCAGCCCTACACAAGCCTTGAAAATGCAATCAAGCAGAAGGGCGGAAGCCTTTGGGACATGACGCAGAATTCCCTCCGTTGGAAGGTGCTGCGCCTCAACAACCGCTTCCACAGCACGCTTACCGTGAACGACGAGGATCACCGCGTGGACGGATATGCCAGCATTTCAGGCATAGTGGACACCAAGAACGAGCTCGGATGTACGGTGGACATGACCCCGGTATTCGGAGATGCGACGCGGAGCGCCCACAGGACCTTCTCCCTCAAGGGGGATGTCCTTACCATCACCGATGAAATCCAGGCGCCCAAAACCGCACAGGCGAAAATAAGCTGGAGGATGGTCACCAAGGCCACGGTAACCGTGGAGCAGAACTACATCAAGCTCCAGATGAACGGAAAGACCATGTACCTGAAAGCCACGAGCAACGGTCCGTCGGTCGAGTACGCCACCTGGCCGGCATCATGGCCCACTTCCCCGCTTGCCGAATATGACGCAGCGAATCCCGGAGTCACCATCGTGGGATTCAACGGCACCGTTACGACAGGCAAGACAGTTACATTTACAACTACCCTTTCACCCTCTTTATGATGGTATTCAAAAAGATGACCGGAGCCGCCGCAGCACTTGCGGCGGCCCTCCTCTTTTTCTCATGCTCGGGAAAAGAAGATGTTTATAAACCGGGATCCGCAAAACCCGGTGAAGGCGGAGAAAAGCCGCAGACGGAGGAACCCAAGGAAGCAGACTGGAGCAAACTCACCACAAGCAACCATCCGAGGCTTATGCTCACGGATGAGGAATGTCAGAGTCTTAAAAGCAGAATCGCCGCAGGCAGCGACGAACTGCTTGTCAAGCTCCACAATTCAGCCATATCCACGGCCAATTCCAATGCCGTTCTCAACGGCAGCGAGATAGTTTACCAGCTGGACGTCAGCGGCAAACGCATCCTAAACCAGTCCAACGACGCCACCAACAGGCTGCTGCACCTCGCATACGCCTGGCGCATGACCGGGGATGACAAATATCTTGACGCGGCCGACCAGATACTCAACTGGGTATGCAAATTCCCGGACTGGAACGCACGGAAGCATTTCCTGGACCCCAGCCAGATGACAATAGGCGTGGCCCTGGCGTACGACTGGCTGTACAAGGGCCTGTCGGATGCCACCAAGGCATTGGTGGAGAAGGCCATCCAGGATTTCCTCTTCTACCCCGCCCAGCATAAACAATGGAACCTGAACTTTTACGAAGCTGAAAACAACTGGAACAGCTGGTGCAACTGCGGACTTGTCCTTGGCGCCATGGCAATCTACGAGAAGGCCCCCAAGGTCAGCCGCGAAATCATAGACGCCTCCGTGGCATCCTGCCCCATCGCCATAAAGGCAATGTTCTCGCCCAGCGGCGCCTATCATGAGGGCTACAGCTACTGGAGCAGTTCCGCCGGCAAGCAGGCTATCATAAATACCGTCCTCAAGGAGTGCCTGGGCACGGATTTCGGTCTTTCGGCGATAGACGGATGGGACAAGGCCAGCATCTGCCGCATCTTCCTCACGGGCATCGACGGCATCTTCAATTACGCCGACTGCGGCACCGCCGCGGCTACGGCCCCCGGGCAGTGGTATTTCGCATGGGATTTCGACAACCCGTCGGCTTTGTACCAGGAGATTCCCCTTGCCAAAAGCGGTGCTTACACCGGGCAGGAACTTCCCCTCGTACTCTGCTGGGCAGGGAAAATGAGCTCCCTCAATCTCGGAGAGGTGCAGGCTCCGTCGCAGCGCATCTTCAGCGGCAGCGGGCAGACCGACCTCTGCATCATCCGCACGCTCTGGGACAAGAGCGCGCAGGACAAATACCTCGGAATCAAGGGCGGAATGGCATCGAGCGCCCATGGCCACATGGATGCCGGCAGCTTCGTGTACGACGCACAGGGCGTGCGCTGGTCCTACGACCTCGGGCTTCAGAGCTATACCACCCTGGAGAATGCCATAAAACAAAAGGGAGGAGCCCTCTTCGACATGAATCAGGAATCCCTCCGCTGGAAGGTGCTGCGCCTGAACAACCGTTTCCACAGCACGCTTACAATCAATGACGAGGACCACCTGGTAAAGGGATACGCAAGCATTTCCGGCGTGGTGGACACCAAGAACGAACTCGGATGCACCGTGGACCTCACCCCTGTTTTCGGTGAAGCCACCCGCAGCGCCAAGAGGTATTTCTCCCTCAAAGGCGATGTCCTGACCATCACCGACGAAATCCAGGCGCCCAAGACCTCCCAGGCGAAAGTGAGCTGGAGGATGGTCACCAAGGCCGATGTAACGGTGGAGAAGGACCATATCAAGCTCCAGATGAACGGAAAGACCATGTATTTGAAAGCGACGAGCACGGGACCTTCGGTCGAGTACAACACCTGGGCTGCTTCCTGGCCCACTTCCCCGCTTGCAGAATACGACGCCGCGAATCCGGGAGTCACCATCGTGGGATTCAACGGCACCGTGACCACCGGCAAGACAATCACGTTTACCACCACCCTTTCGCCTACACTTTAAGACGATTTTAACTATATTCGCGGGATATGAGAAAACTCTGCACGATCCTCCTATGCCTGCTTGTCTTCGTACCCGCCCGCGGAATCGACGTTACCCGAAGGTATAACGAAAACGACGGGCTGTCGGACAATTGCGTGCTCGATCTCTTCCAGGATTCCCGCGGATATATATGGATGCTTGAGAACAACAGCCTGGAGCGTTTCGACGGAAACGGCTTCAGGCGTTATTCTCCTGCCGGTCCCCTGTGCTTCTTCAACAGCATGACGCCCCATAGTGACGGACGTCACATCTGGGTGGGAAGCATCAACAAGCCTATGCTGTTCGACTCCGAAACAGGAGAATTCAGCACGCTTCAGGCAAAGACTGCCGACGGCACGGAAGTATTCTTCGCCCACAGTTTCGCCTACGACAGGGACGGAAACCTGTGGATAGCCGCCGTCAACGGAGTTTTCCGATACGACGAAGCCAAAAACGAACTTACACGTTTTCAGGAGAATCTCGCGAGAGTAGCCTATGTCGATTATTCCGGCAATATCTGGATAGGGACCGGGCCGCTCCTGAAATGCTTCGACAGGCGGAGTTCCACTTTTGTAAGCGTTGCCGATATCAGCAGGCTCGACACCCGTTTTGCCGCGAATTCCATCACGGCAATCGCCCAGAGTTCCGACGGGCGCCTCTGGTTCTCCACCTGGAACGGAGAAGTCATCTGGTTCGACAAGTCCGACGGAAGCATGAAGCCGCTCCTCTTCGGCAGCCGCTGCAAACCCGCTGTCAGCCGTGTCCACTGCATATACGATTATTCCGAAAGCGATCTGCTGCTGGCATCTGACTCGGGACTTTTCCTCTGTGACAAATCCAACGGGAGGACAGTCCTCTTCAACGAGGGCACCGCATCCGACAGTTACTACAAGATTATAAAGGACAGCGAAGGAGGGCTCTGGATAAGTTCGTACTTCGACGGCGTAGCATATATTTCTCCCCTTCAGAAATACATAGAGCGCTATTCAGGGCACCCGGGGGGGTCGTTAAAGGGCAATGCGGTCCGTGATTTCTGCGAAGACGGCAGGGGCGGCATCTGGATTGCCACCGAAAACGGAGGGCTTAACCGGATGGACCTGCGCAGCCGCCGTTTCGAGGACTGGACACGCTTCACGCACAACAATATCCATGCGGTTGAACAGGACGGCGCGCTGCTTTGGATAGGCACTTTCTCCCGCGGACTCGACTGCCTGGACACCGCCAGCGGAAAAGTCCGGCACTGGAGGGCGGAAGCCGGAAACGAGGCATCCCTGCCGGACGACCATGTTTTCTGCCTCTGCAAAACGAGCCGGGGCGATCTTTATATCGGAACCCTCCACGGAGCATGCGTGATGCAGGCCGGCAGCGGCACGATAGAGCGCCTCGATCCCATCCGCCGCTGGTTTGTAAGCAGCATAGCGGAGGACGGCGAAGGAGGCATCTGGTTTGCAACCAAAGATGCAGGAATCTATCGCAAAAGCGCTGACGGCAAGTGGACCCACTGGTGCAGCGGTGCCGCCGGAGACCTTCATCTCAGCACCGACCGTTTCAACAGCCTGCTCTGCAGTTCCGACGGACAGATATGGTGCAGCAACGACGATGGCGGCATCTGCCATTTCAGCCCTTCCGGCAATTGGTCCGAGAGTTTCGGGGTTTCAGAAGGACTCCCTCCCTACCGCTATTTCGGCATTCTCGAAGACGGTGCGGGGAATCTTTGGATTTCTTCCAACTCGGGCATAGTGCGATTCAATCCGCAAAGTCGCAATTTCCTCCATTTCACGCAGGCGGAAGGCCTCCAGAGCGACATGCTGAATACCGGGGCTTACCGTTCCGCCGACGGTAAAATGTGGTTCGGCGGCTCGAAGGGTTTCAGCGTTTTTTCGCCCGACAAACTTCACAAGAACATCGTCGCGGCGAAGGTTCAGATTTCATCGGTAAGCTACGATTCCGGCAAGGAGCATGTCTCCATCGCCTACCCTCAGGGGACGATCCGGATTCCGCACAATGCCCTGAACCTCGACATCAGCTATGTGGCGCCCAGCTATGTCGCGCCAAAGAACATCAGCTACGCCTGGCGGCTGTCCGGCTACCACAAAGCCTGGATAGAGACGGAAGACAGGCACATCAGCATAGTGAAGATCCCGTCCGGAGACTATCATCTCGCCGTGAAGGCCTGCAACAACGACGGTCTTTGGGGGCCCGAAAATGATATCCTGTCGCTGCGTGTCAGCAGGAATCCCTTCCTTTCCTTCCCCGCCTTCCTGCTCTACGCCCTTATTGCCGGCAGCATCCTCATCGCCATCATCCGTTCGGTACGCAGGCGCCGCGAGGAGGAAAAGGAAATCGCCGAGTACCGCAGCAAACTTGAGTTCTTCTCCAACATCGCCCACGAGATAAAAACGCCCGTCACCCTGATCAAGGCGCCCCTGGAGCAGGTGATAACCGCCGGAGAATGGAGCAAGGACGTGGAATCCAAGCTTTCCATAATCCACAGCAATACAAACAGGCTGGAAGAACTCGTGAAACAGCTTCTGGATTTCCGGAAGATAGACGCCGAAGGATACACCCTGAAATGCCGTCAGGTGGACCTCAGCAGCCTTGTCAAGGAGATGGTGAACCGCTTCACCCCGGTGGACGGCAGCGCGAGCATCCAGGCCAGCATCCCGGATTATCCCGTGGAATGCCTCTGCGACCGGGAAGCAATAGTGAAGATACTCAGCAATCTGCTCATGAATGCACTCAAGCACGGCGGCCCGGCTATCCGGGTGAGCCTGGAATGCGAAGATCGGCAGATAAAGCTCAAAGTATCGGACAACGGACCGGGAGTCCCCGAGAATCTGCTCGAATCGGTGTTCAAGCCTTTCTACCAGGTGTCTCCGGGAAGTGACGACGGATTCGGAATAGGGCTCAGCCTGGTGCGCCTGCTTGTGGAAAAGATGCAGGGAAGCGTGAGCATGAAAAATATCAAGCCCTCCGGCTGCGAGGTGGTGGTAAGCCTTCCCCTGCAATATAAAACGCCAGAGGGTACGGTCCTGCAAAAGCGCGAGGAGGATGAAAAGGATTTCACCGACACCCTTCTCATAGTGGACGACAACGCCGACATGCGGCGTCTGATAAAGGACATCTTCTCGGAAGAGTACCGCACCCTCACCGCCGCCAACGGCATAGAGGCCCTTGACATCCTTTCCTCAGAACAGGTCAGCATCATCATAAGCGACCTCATGATGCCAATGATGGACGGGTTCGAGCTGCTGCAGTCCCTGCGCAAGGACGAAGTGCTGCGGAACATCCCTTTCATAATCCTGTCCGCGAAAGATACCCTCGACGCCAAGATAGCCGGTCTGGAGAAAGGGGCCGACGCCTATATCGAGAAACCCTTCTCGATAAGCGAGCTTAAGGCCACCATCGGCAATATCGTCTCCACCCGCAAGCGCCTGATGGACGAATTCTCCGCCAATCCGGAGCAGAAGCTCGACACCGGCAACATCGTATCCCAGGACCGCGTCTGGCTCAACAAGGTTGACGGAATAATCAAGGATCATCTTTCGGACAGTTCCTTCGGCACGGACAAATTGGCCGAGGAGCTCGCCATGAGCCGCAGCAGCCTCCAGAGGAAACTCAAAGGGCTCGTTGGGGTTACCCCGAACGATTACATAAAGATATACCGCCTGCGCACCGCAGCACGCATCATCAGCACCGAAAACTACCGAGTGGGCGAGGTGGCCTGGATGGTCGGTTTCAACGACCCGTCCTACTTCACCAAATGTTTCGTCGGCCAGTTCGGCGTGCTGCCGAAAGACTGGCAGCGCTCCCGCTCACAACAAGAAGAGCCGGCTTTGTAGGGCCGGCTCCACCTTGTCCAGATTTAGGCTTAGCGATTTTCCGTATCCTTCATACAGCGCACCGGGAGGCTGAGTGCGCGCGACTGCCCGGCATTCTGCCTCGTTCCGTCAGCATTCCAGAAGCAGCTCGCCGCCCTCACATTTCCGCTTTCATAGCTTGAGTTGGTCCAGAAACCTCCGTACGTATTATAGTTGTTGGTGGGATTACCTCCGCTGTTAGCCCATTTGAGACCACTATAGGGGAAGTAAGTATAGTTCGTACCGTCGTAGCAGTACTTTGCCCATCGGTGGGTGTTGTTGCCTGCAGTAGTGGTGGAGAATTCGATTACGGAAGCAATCGCTTCGGCAACTTTCGGGCTTATCACCCTGTATCCTTTAGGGCAAGGATCGAAAATGCTTTTTGCTCCGTCGGAAGAATTGGGATGGCTTCCCTCGTTGGCATTGCCCCAGAAGTCGTCATGCCTTTCGGGCAGATACCAGTCCATATGGTTGGTAGCGCTGCCATAGGCGAGGATATGCATCCAATTGGCGGCGGAATACTCCAGGCTCTCGCACTCCGATGTAATCGGGAGTGCATAATTGCTGTTCCACAGGTGGACGAACGGCCTTCCCCACTGGAAAAGCATCGTAGCCCGGGAGGCGTTCCCGTTAAATTCGGCATAAGCGGGGCTGAGAAGATTCCGATCCTGTATGTAGTAAGTATCCGAGCCTACCGTAACCGGGATATCTGCGACAGGATAATGGTTTGCATACACTCCCCAGATATTGAATGCCCAGAGATCATTCATGTCGGCATCTTTCAGCACTACGACTACGAAGTTGCTGAACATGGGGCTGAACCATCCCGGGGCGTTAATTTTGGCTGTAAAGCTATAGTCTTCCGAAACCGTCCAGGTCTTATAGCCGGCCCAGCTGTTGGCGGCATTATAATGATCGGCTGTCGCTGTCGCGGTGGTGCCGTTTATCGCCGCCTGGTTAACCTTTGCCACCGGGTCATTGAAATGGGTGAACCAGAGGGCCAGGTACTTCGGCTCGGAAACCTTGCGGAAATCGCCGCGCGCCTTAACGTCCAGGGCACCTGACACTACGGTTTCCTTGACGACATAGGTATTGGCTTCGCCATATGCATATCCTCCTGCGAGAAGCCTCGTTTCCACAGGTTCATACCATTTGCAGGCATTGGAAGCCATGGAAAGGTTCTCTATCTTTATGGCAGCCACCCTGCCTGCCGCAAGGGTCTTGCCCTTGAAGAGAACTGGAATAGTCACCGTCTTCGCATCGTTCCCGAGTTCTATGACCACATAGAAATCCGTTGCGGAAGAAACCGGCAGCGCGGTCATCCAGACTTCCTGTGTGCCCGAAAGGGCAGCTGGGGCATCCAAAGCAACTTTAACGTAGTCCTGAGTGGCGTCCGGAGTCACCGCACCCGTAGCGTAATCAAGCGAGAAGGATCCCGACAACTTGGCTCCCTTGGAATACAGCATAACGCTTTTGAGCGGAAGGGATGAAAGACCGTCAGCATCGCTTTCGGATACTTTAAGGCTGACTTTCACAATGGCGTTTGCGTAGGAAAGGCTGAATGGAACAGGGTCGCCGGTATTCTCATATTCGATATCTCCTTTGCTCCAGGCATAGGAATATTTTCCGATGCTGCTTGCTCCGGCGGCAGCCTGAGTCTGGTCGGAGGGTATTTCAAGCGAGGCACCGGAAGGATAAATGACCCGCAGGGTGGTTCCTGCCGCAAAAGAGTCGCCGCTGTAATTGAAAAGGCCCTTGCCGGAATCGTCCAGGCCGCTGAAGGCGGCGGTGCCGAGACTGGTGCCGCTTCCTGCATCGAGAATGTCAATGGCGTCCCCGTTTTCCCACTTTCCGGGATAATACGCTCCGTTAGCGTCCGAAGCCTTTTCTCCCAAACTTACTCGTGTTGAAGGGGCTCCGCCGACAAATACCAGACTTGTCTCCCCTGTTTTTTCCGTCTCATTTCCCTGGGAAATTTCGGATTTGGTGCATGCCGCCATAGAAAGAAGGCATATCGACATAATGGCTATCAGATAGTTTCTCATGGCTATTCCTCCTCTTGTTCCCATTCATCTTCGTAAAACCGTCCCGGATCACCGGACATGGGGCTTTGACAGATAGGCTCTCCCCGCCCCGTAAGGAAGACGCCGCAGTCCGGACTGGCATAATGCCGCAGGACATCAATGTTTTTGCTGCGTTTTGACATAATCGGTTATCAGTTTTTGCAAAAATAGTTGCCCACCCCACAAAATCATGGTAAAATCCGGTCAAAAAATGGTGAAGCCTGAAATGGCGGCATTGACAGGCGAAGTTGTTTTTGTTATATTTGTAAGCGTATGAAAAAGATCATTGCCGTTTTTGCGGCCATCCTGGTCCTGGCAGGACCGCAGGCCGCAGCAAAGAAGAACGCGAAACCTCAGATTCCCGTGCTGGAGCCCATGCCGATGGTTTACGGGGACAGCACCCGCACCGGAATCCCCTATTCCAAAGACCCTACGGTAATCAGGATCGGTAAGGAGTATTATATGTACTATTCGGTTCCCGCCTACGCGAAGAAACTCATTCCGAAAGATGCAGCCAAAGAAGAACTCGGATGGAACACGGCGATTGCCCGCAGCAAGGATCTTGTGAACTGGACACGCGTGGGAGCGTTGGATCTCAGGGACAGCAAAGGCAAGCGCATCTACGGCGCCGTAGCCCCCTGCGTGAAGGTTTTCGACGGCAAAATCCACATGTTCTATCAGAAGATGTGGGAACCGGCAGGACATAAGAACAATATCTGGCATGCCACCAGCAAGGACGGGCTCACATTCACCAACTCCTATGACGAGCCGATATTCATTCCGGAAGCGGAATGGTGCGGCACCCGCAGCATAGACGCTGAAGTTTACAAGGTGGGAAAGAAAATGATCCTCATGTTCGCAACACGCGACCCTAAGGGAAAAATCCAGATGCTCGGCATGGCCGAAGCCCCCTACAAAAGCGATTACGGCCCGGGAAAATGGACACTTGTAAGCAAGGACGGCCCTTTCCTGAAGCCCGACTACGATTGGGAAGGCCATTGCATCGAGGCCCCTACGGTGATAAAGGAAGGCAAGTTCTGGTATCTTTTCTATGCCGGAGCCTACAACCATGAAAAGCAGCAGATCGGCCTCGCCGTCTCTTCCGACGGAATACATTTCGACCGCATCAATCCGGGAGAGCCGTTCTTCCGTTCAGGAGAAAAGGACAGCTGGAATGCCTGGGAAAGCGGTCATCCGGGAGTTTTCCGGGACAGGGACGGACAAGTTTATCTGTTCTTCCAGGGCAAGGCAAAGCAGAAGAGCAACTACTTCCTGTCCGTCTGCCGGGTCAAATTCGACTGACAGCCTCTACAGCAGCAGAAGGACCGCCGCCACATACAGAAGGAAGGCCTGGAACTGCAGATTGCCTTTGTTTTTGGCACGGACCATCATCTCCAGAGGGTCTGAATTCTGCATCTGCCGCAAAGCGGCCTGATCCGGTAGTGCGGAGCCCGACCACTTGCGTATCACCTGCCCGTCGGACAGGTAAGTTACTCCTCCGTTGGAGCGGTTGAGACTCATGAGCATGCGTTTGTCCGCGAAATAGCTGATGCCGAGAAGCGCCGGAGAAGCCAGCCCACCCTCGATTTCGCCGGGAGCCGAAGCCACCAGCACGAAGGGTCTGAATCCAGCCGCGGAAGCCTTCCTTGCAAATGCCGACAAGCGGTCAGCCTGCCTTGCGGATATGCCTTCGGGCTTATAAACGGAAATCAGAACAGTCTTCCCTTCGAGGGCTTCCGCCTCAACATATTCACCCGCGGCATCGTAGAAATAGAATTCAGCCGACGCATCCGCTCCCAGTTCCGTGCCCGTCTTGAGCGAAGTGAAATCCATGAGAGGGATCGAGAGGCAGGAATACAGGGTGAAGAGCAGCAGGGATACTGCTGCGAGCGCGAAACTTACATACTTCATTCTCTGCGCCTTACCATAATCCCTCAAGGGCAGGAAGGCAAGCGACCAGAGGGCGCAGAGCAGCAGATTCTTAACGAAAGTGCCGCCGTGGGACAGCTTGATGGCCTGGCCGAAACAGCCGCAGTCCATGGCCGGGTTCGCTATTAGGATGATGAAGGTGAGAATCGTAAATAAAGCGAGCAGGATCCCGGACACCATGGCGGTGACTCGGCGCCATACGCCTGCAATCAGCGCCGCACCTGTCAGGGCTTCGGCAAGGGCGAAAGTCAGCCCGAGAAAGCCGGAGGCGAAGCGCAGGAAGGAAAGATGGAAGAAGGA
The DNA here is from genome assembly GCA_002350615.1 of Bacteroidales bacterium UBA2861. GTDB lineage: Bacteria > Bacteroidota > Bacteroidia > Bacteroidales > UBA932 > Cryptobacteroides. The sequence continues at coordinate 137,311 of DEFD01000018.1, forward strand.
AAGATAGTCCTGCAGCACCAGGGACGCACCCAGCGGGTCCATCAGCTTGAGGAGCCCGGCCACAAACAGCACCAGGCCCACGATGCAGGCGCATATCCTATTGAATCCGTTCATCTATCAGGGCCTTCACTTTTGCAAATATATCGTCCGGAGGAAGCATTTCCCCGAATTCGTCGGAGCAGTCCACCACAAGGAGGGAAGGGTCTTCCGCCGCCTGGGTAAGGTACATTTTCCGCACTTTTTTCTGGAATTCTATATCCGCTTCATGGATGTCCTTATCATGCTGCAGATATGCCCTGTCGGCGCCTTTGCGCTCTTTTTCCAGGCTCTTCTTCACGAATCCTATGGGGACGTCCAGGAAGATATTTATGTCCGGGCGGGGTTCGCCGAACTGTCCGAATTCGGTATCGAGAATCCATTTCCGCAGTTCTTCGGCCTTGGCAGGATCCGCAAGTTTTGCGCACTGATAAGCTATATTGGAATAGACATAGCGGTCCAGGAGCACGGTTCCGCCATTTTCAAGCGTCTGCCTGATGCCTTCGGCGGCGCCATGACGGTCTTCCGCGAAGAGAAGGGCAACCAGCTGGGGGTGTACGGCGTCGTTGTTCCCGAATTCACCCCGCAGGAAACGGGAGATGAGATCTCCGTACACAGGGGCGTCGTAGCGCGGAAAATGCACATAATCGAATCCGGAGCATTTGCCGGAAAGGTATTTTTTAAGTTTTTTGACCTGGGTCGATTTTCCTGCGCCATCAAGGCCTTCCAATACTATCAGCATATCTTTGCAAAGATATATAATTTTCGCATAAGTGCATCCGGCTGGCAAGCGGTCTGACATCCGCTACCGCCACGCACAGGCCAGCGCAATAAAACTGCGTCAGACCGCTTGCCAGCCGGATGCGGCATTTAAAGATATGCTATAGTAATTGGGGAAAAGCGTGGCAGCGGAGGATGTCGGCGCCGTTGGCGACGGCAAGGGCCTCGGCGGCGGGGGTATCGCCTTTAGTGAAGCGCTTGTCGGCCACTCCTGCAAGGATGGGCCTGCCGAAATGCCTGAATGCCCCGAGCCCCCGCAGAAGCTCCCAGTTCTGATCCACGGTCTTCGCGAAACCGAAGCCAGGATCCAATATCCAGTCCCGGATTCCGAAGGCTTCGGCCTTTGCGGAAAAGTCCCGGAAATAGTCGTCCACCGCCTTCACAACCCCCTGGGGATAGTCACAGAGCGAATCCATGCTTCGGGGATTACCCCTTTTATGCATGGCCACATAGCCGAGCCCCAACTCCCCAACCAGGGGCAGCATCTCCGCATCGTCCTCCCCCGCAGAAATATCGTTCACAGTGAAATGGCCGATGAGCCCGTAGGCCCTGCGCGCCAGCTCGGCGGAAGTGATGTCAAGGGAATATCGCCCTTCGGGAAGACGCTTCAATACCGGTTCCAGCAGCTTCCACTGCAGTTCGACATCCACGTCGGCCGCACCGGGGCGGGTGGAAACGGGCCCTATGTCAACCATCCATGCCCCGGCATCGAACCATTCCCGGATCCTGCGGAGGGCATCTTCAGTCCCTGAAGCTATGCTGCCAGCAAAAAAGGAATCGTGAGAAAGATTCACGATTCCCATCACCTTGATATTTCCGCTGCCGGACATCAGTCCTCAAAAAGCGGCTTGACCACCTCGAAATTGCCGGAGGCAGGGGTTTCGATGCGGCGGAAAGCAAGAATCACCAGCGCAAGCAGAAGGATGCAGGCGCAGAACACAAGCCAATAGCCGCTGCCAAGCACATCGAGCCAGGTCTCGCAGTCCTTCAGAGACTCTATGTGCCCGATTATCAGGGCCATGGTATTGTTGGTGAAGTGCATCAGCATGGTAAGCCTGAGCGAACCGGTCTTGTAATAGACCCATCCAAAGAGGATACCCAACGCGAAAGCGGGGATGGCCTGCCAGGGATTCATGTGGATGACGGCGAAGAATAACGCGGACACGGCAATCGCTATCCAGGGGCGCGTTCCGCGGGCAAGGAGCCCGCGCAGCACCATTCCCCTGCACAGCCATTCCTCGAAGAACGGAGCGAAAATGCTTACGCAGAGGAAGTTGACCCAGAAGCTGCCGGTAGTCATGCTTTTCAAAGCACTCTCAAGCCATTCCGGCATGGGCGGCATCAGCGAATTCACCGCATCGCAGCAAAGCGCGGCGGCGAGGGTCGCAAGCACCACCAAAAGGGCGGAAAGGGCTCCGCCGAGCGGGGCGAAGAAGGAATTGTCCAGCAGAAGTCCCTTCTCCGTCATGGAGGCACGGCGGCTGCGGCCGGAAGCCCAGAGCATGGGGAAGATGAACATCAGCGGATAGGACACAAGCATCCCATATTCTCCGCCTTTTTCAGCACCGAGAATGGCGACGAAAGGTATGTTGACAAGATTGCCCGCAAGCGCTCCGAGCAGGAGCATCCCCAGAAGTATAAATATGTCGGCCACTCCCGGAATGCACCAGGTGTAGTGGCCGAACACATTGTAATTGCCGCGTTTTGTCCTTGCCATATCAATAAAGGGGGCTGGGATATACGCCTTCCTCCACGAGCTTCGCGAATTTCTCCACGACACCCGGACGGTCCTCCTTGTAGGTTACGCCGAACCAGTGGGAAGGAGTCGAGAGCACCTCGGTGGATGCGCTGCCGTCCTTGATCATGCAGTCGATGGCGAAAGGAATGTAGAATTCCTTCTTGGGCTCGTTGATATTGAGTTTCAGGAAGTCCTCGAAAATGCGTGCGCTCTTTTCGAAATAGTCGGGGGTGAAGCCCCACATGTTCATCGAGCAGAGAGCCTGTCCGTCGAGGGTGATGTGCTTTTCACCGTTCACGGAGTTGTCCCCGTACACGGCGCCGTCGGCCTCCTTGGCAATGTTGAGATGCTCGGCGACGCCTGTAAGATGGTGATTCTCATCGTAGTAGCAGATTCCGCGGGAAACGCTTCCGGAATCGGAAAGGGTATGGTCAAGCTCGAAACCGACCACGGAATAGACGCCCTGGGTGTTTTCGTGTGCACGGAGCCAGTCGCCGAGGATACGGAAGGATTCCTTGCCGTAGTAGTCGTCGCCGTTGATCACCGCGAAAGGTTCGTGGATGACGTCCTTCGCCATGAGGACCGCGTGGGCGGTGCCCCAAGGTTTCTCACGGGCGGGATTCAGGACGAAGCCGGCCGGAATCTTGTCAAGTTCCTGGGTCACGAAGACGAATTCGAGAGGGGTGCCGTCAATACATTTCACATGGGCGTATTTCTTGGCGACGAGCTGTTTCATATCTTCGAGAAAATACTCACGCACAATATAAACCACCTTGCCGAATCCGGCCTTCACCGCATCGTAGATGGAATAATCTATGATGGTTTCTCCTGACGGGCCGAGTCCGTCCATCTGCTTCAGGCCGCCGTAACGGCTGCCCATTCCTGCTGCAAGTACAAGTAATGTAGGTTTCATATCTTATTTTGTTAAATAAACGTCGTCTCCGGGCTCCGCGAAATGATAGCGTTCGCGGGCAAGGGTTTCAAGAGTGTCACGGTCGTTGGAGAGGATTGCTATCTGCTTGTCCAGTTCATTGATTTCCCGGCGGTAATACTGCATCTGGCGCTCCTGGCGGCGGATTGTAAAGCCGGCCTGGATCCATCGCACCACGCTGTCCTTCTTCACGAAAATGAAGAAAAGGAAGATCGCCGAGAGGATGATGGCATAGCGGACGAAAGAACGGAGTTCCGCATTGGACCCGTCCTTTTCCTTCTTCCAAAGATTCTTATACCATTTCACACTGCGAATATAATTTCTTTTGCGATAATGTCCAAAAGTTGGTAAATTTGGAGCCGGAATAAAATTAAATTTTATGTCAAGAAAGTTTTTCCTGTCCATCGCCGCGGCCCTCGTTTCCCTGGCCGCCGCCGCGAGAGTTCAGCTCCCCAACATTATCGGGGACAACATGGTTCTGCAACGTGAAAGCAAGGTGGCACTGTGGGGAAGCGCCAAAGCCAACGCGAAGGTGGTCATCGCTCCTTCATGGACCAAGGCGAAGACCAGCGTCACGGCCGACGGCGACGGCAAATGGAGCGCCCGCATACAGACTCCCGAAGCTGGAGGCCCGTACGAGATCAGTTTCAGCGACGGCGAGAAGACTACGCTCAAGAACATCCTCATCGGCGAGGTCTGGTTCTGCGGAGGGCAGTCCAACATGGAGATGCCCGTAAAGGGTTTCAGCGGCCAGCCCGTGGAAGGAGCGCTTGATGTCATCATGGACGCCAGTCCCGCCACCCCCATCCGTATGTGCACCAGCAAACGCAATGCGAGCTGCACTCCGGCTGAGGAGAACCAGCTGAAATGGCAGGAGAACACCCCCGAAGCCGTGGCGAACACGAGTTCCGTGGCGTATTTCTTCGCCAGGCAGCTCTGCAGGACCCTCGGAGTGCCGGTGGGCGTCATTTCCTGCAACTGGGGCGGCAGCGCCATCGAAGCTTGGATCAGCAAGGATTATATCGACAGGGATTTCAAGGGAGAATTCGACCTTTCCTACCTCGAGCAGGGAATCACTCCCAAGAACCGTCCCCATCAAAAGCCAACCCTTCTTTTCAACGGCATGGTCAAGCCCATCGTTCCCTTCACTTTCAAGGGCATCATCTGGTATCAGGGCGAGACCAACAGGGGCCGTGCGGAGCAATATCTGAGGCTCAGCAAGACCTACGTGGAGATGATGAGGGCCGTCTGGGAAAATCCCGAAATGCCTTTCTATGCCGTCCAGATAGCCCCTTACCGCTATAACGATCCGGAAGACTTCAAGAGCGGCTTCCTGGAGGAAGCGCAGATGAAGGCCGCCCAGCAGATTCCCCATGCAGGAATCGCGACCACTCTGGACATCGGCGACCCCTACACCATCCATCCTGCCAAGAAAAAGGAGGTCGGACAGCGCCTTGCTGCCCTCGCCCTCGAAAACGATTATGGTTTCAAGGGTATCCACTCCAGGGCCCCTGAATTCAAGGAAATGACAGTCAAGGACGGCAAAATCATACTTTCATTCGACGTCTTCGGCGATTCCCTGGCCCCCATCAGCAAGGAACTCGAAGGGTTCGAGGTCGCCGGCGCGGACAAAACCTTCCACAAGGCCACTTCCGCCAAACTCGGCAAAGACCGCAAGAGCGTGGAGATTACTTGCGATGCGGTTCCCGAGCCGGTGGCAGTGAGGTACGCCTTCCGCAACCTTTCCTCCGCCAGCATATACAACAGCATGTGCCTGCCGGTAGGACCTTTCCGCACCGACGACTGGGACGAATAGAAGGCTGCCGATGAGATTCTTTTCCGGAATAGGGCTTCCTGCGACGGTCACTGCACTGGCGGTGGCCGCCAGCCTTGGCGTAAGCACTCCCTCTCCCCGGGAGTACAACAGCACGCTCTACCTGCAGGCAGCCGCTCCGGACACTGTCCTCTATCCCAAAGACGGTTACAAGCTCCGCCGCAAAGGAGATTTCGCCCAGGAGAGCATCCCGGACAGCGTCCTGAAGGCCCTTGGCATCGAAGTCCACTTCGGCGGCAGCGACACCCTTCCCACGATTACTGCAAGGGACACCATCTTCCCTCCGGATTCTCTCCGCGAAACGGATCCTTTCCGATACAAATATTATGTAGCGCTGATAGATTCGCTTATCCACCGCTGGGTGAGCGATTCCCTGCGGGCGGAAGAAATACAGTTCCGCAAAGACGGCGACACCCTGAGGGCAAGGATAGACTCGGCGGACCGCCATAAGCTGGATTCCATCTGGACCGCGGACTCCGTGGCCGCCGCAAAGGCCGCCTTCATCGCCTGGTACAACTCCCTGAGCAAGTCGGAGCGCAAGAAATACGATTTCGAGCAGAAGCTCAACCGCAAACTCCACGAGATGGACTCCCTGCAGAAAGTGAAGGACGAAAAGCTGGCCTACCGCGACAGCGTCAGGGAGAATACGCCAAGGGTGCTCAGCACCTTCGCCATTCCGGAAGACATGCACTACAAGCGCATCATCTCCTGGACGGTGGACAGGGATTTCCACCGCATCGAGAATCTCGCGGTGCCCGACACATCCTTCAACCGCTGGTACTACGATTTCGCCTGGCGCCACAAGGACGTCAACGCCAGCTGGCTGGGCGTCCCCGGCTCCCCCATGCAGTTTTACAACTACAATCTGCGCAAGAGCTGGAGCGGAGAGGATTTCTACGCCCCCAACGAGCCCTGGAGCTATTCAGCATCCAGCGTACCCATGTACAACACCAAGGTTCCCTACACGGAACTGGCCTACTGGGGCACCATCCTCGCCAGCGACGAAAAGGAATCCGACAACCTCCACATATTCACCACCCAGAACATCACCCCCGAACTCAACTTCGCCCTGCTTTACGAGCGCTGGGGAGGCGGCGGCATGATGGCAAGGGAAGACACCCGCAACAAGAATTTCGCCGCTACCACCAACTACCTCGGCAAACGCTACCTGATGCATGCCGGATACATCCACAACAAGGTCATCAGGGAGGAAAACGGAGGTCTCAAGGACAATATGTGGGTGAGGGATACAACCCTGGACGCCAGGGAGTTCCCCGTGGTGCTTGGTTCCGCGAAGGCAAAGTCACGGATTAAGCGCAACACATATTTCCTCAACCAGCAGTACAGGATTCCCTTCACCTTCATCAACAACTGGAGGGCACGCAGGGACAGCACCTTCGAAGTGGATTCGCTCCTGCAGAAAGACATAACCAGCGCTTTCATCGGACACAGCACCGAATACTCGGTATATCAGCGCAGCTATGTGGACGAGATAGGCACTTCCGACAGCGACGCGTCCGAGTTCTTCGGGGGCAATTTCTTCATCGACCCTTCGGCCAGCAAGGATAAACTGCGCTCCAGACAGCTTGACAACAAGGTGTTCATAAGGCTCCAGCCCTGGTCCAGCGAAGGCGTGGTGAGCAAGCTCGACGTCGGTCTGGGAGATGTGGTCAAGGCTTATGCGGACTGCACCGCCACCAGCGGAAAATTCAAGCAGAATTCCTTCTACACCTATGCCGGGGCGGAAGGCAAGATAAAGAAATATGTAAACTGGAACGCCAAGGCCAGGTACTATCTGGAAGGCTACAACGCGGGAGATTTCAACCTCGAGGGCAACTTCGGGGTAAGCATCTATCCTTTCCGCAAGGCCAGGACAAGTCCGGTGACGGTCGGAGCCCATGTGGAAGCCAATCTTACGGAGCCTACAAGATACCAGCAGGCACTGCGCACCAACCACTACAGCTGGAACAACGATTTCGGAAAGATATCGGACAACCGCCTCCTCGGATTCGTCCACATCCCCTACTGGAAACTGTCCGCGGATGTCGGCTATGCGCTTTTGAAGAACGGCATCTACTACGACACCTCCTCGCAGATCCGCCAGAGCGAATCGCCGGTGAGCATACTCACGGCATCGCTGCGCAAGGATTTCAGCCTCTGGAACCTCATCCACCTGGACAACAGGGCGCTCTTCCAGCTCTCTTCGAACGAGGATGTCCTTCCGCTGCCCAAACTCGCGCTCAACCTTCGCTGGTATCTGGAATTCGTGGTGCAGAGGGATGAGGCCAAGGTGAACGATGTCATGCGGATGCAGATAGGTGCAAATGTCTTCTACAACTCTTCCTGGTACTCCCCTGCCTGGAATCCCGCGATCGGCGTTTTCCACAACCAGACCGAGTACAAGTACGAAAACGGTCCGGTCATCGACGCCTTCGTGAACATCCAGTGGAAGCGCGCATGCATATTCGCCAAGTTCGAAAATGTCGGCCTTGGATGGCCACAGGAAAGGGCTGATTACTTCAGCGCACACCGCTACATCAGCACTCAGCGTAGCGTCAAGCTCGGCATCCTCTGGCCCTTCTACATGCAGGCCAAGCAGGGCGGCGGGAACTCCTCATCGATGTCTGGAGGCGACCTCTCCGGCGGTTCCTCCTCCGGCCGTAGCGGCGGTGCCTCCTCCGGCCGTGGCGGCGGTGCCACCAACCCCGGCCTCCGCAGAGCGGTGAACTAAACCTGTCCCCGCAAGCCAACCCCGGGACTTATTTGATTCTGAAATTGCCTTTTGATTGGGGAGACCTGCCATTATTTTGCAGGTCTCCTCAATATACGGCCAAAAATCAAGGAGACCTGTCGGAATATAACAGGTCTCCCCAATATGTGGGTTTCAAGAAGCCTTCGCTGGTCAGCCAGTCTATTTGTCTCGTCGCAAGCGTGACTGTGCCCCTGAGCGCGGCAGTCGCCAATGTTTATGCGGTAAAAAACCACTTATCCCATCCAAATCAGGTTCAATTTGGTCCATTTGAGGGAGGGAGCGATTCGGCTGGAATTCGAAGGACATTTTTAGCTATATTTGCCTATATGAAAGCTATTCCGGAACTGCAGGCCCTGTTGCAGAGGGTGGAGAACAAGTATGGCAGGGCTATCGACACGACAAGTGCATTTGAAGCGCTGAGCATCGACATAGAAAGACATACGGGCGAACGCATATCAAGCAGCAGCCTGAAACGTTTCTGGGGATATGTAAACTCGGATACGGCCCCACGTGTGGCATCGCTGGACATACTTGCCAAGTACATAGGGCAGAAGGATTTCAACAGCTTCTGCAAGATTTTGAGAAGCGAGGACGGAACCTCTGTTTTCTTCGGGGCGGAGAGCCTCAGTGTGGCCTCACTCACGCCCGGAAACCGCATACAGCTGGGCTGGGACCCGAATCGCCTGCTTACGTTGGAATACCTTGGCAACTTCCGCTTCCGAGTGGAGGAATCCTACAATTCAAAACTTCTTGCCGGCGACTGCTTCGAACTGTCGGACCTGATTGTCGGCTGCCCCATGTTCCTTTCACGCATCTACCGGGACGGCAAAACCACGCCGCCCTATGTCGCGGGAGCGAAAGATGGAATCACCTTCATAAAGATACTGCCGGCGGAAAAGGCCAAAGGCTGATCAGCGCACCCTGACCGTGTCGGCGGGGTCCACACGGGAGATGAAAAGGGTGGGGATCAGAAGAAGCAGCATGATCGCCGCATAGGCTATGGCGTCCACCGCAAGGATCTGTAGCGGTGAGACATGCACGGGGACGAAGGATACGAAGTAGTTGGCCGGATTCAGGCTGATGACATGGCTTGTACCCTGGACGAGGCAGAAAAGCAGCGCGAAAGCATTGCCCCAGAGCATACCCTTGAGAACCGTGAGCGAAGCCACCCGAAGGAATACTCCGGAAATACCGCGGTCCGTCATGCCCATGGTTTTCAGGATTCCGATGGTAGAGATGTTGCGGAAAAGCATTATCAGCAAGCCGGATATCATGTTGAAGCCGGCAACCATTATCATCAGCAGGAGGATTGCAAAGACATTGAAATCTATCAGGTCCATCCAGTCGAACAGCGCCGAATAAGTGTCGGACGCCGCCTTGGCAAGCACCGCCGGTTCGTTCTCGCTCCGGGTCATGGATGCGATGATTCCTATCTCGCCTGCCTTCCGCTTCTCCATTTCCCTGCTCCGGTAGCGTGGTTCAAGAAGGACCTCCATGGCGCTGACTTCATTGTCCTTCCATCCGTTGACACGCTGGATATCGGCGAGAGAAGCATAGACGACAAGATTTTCATCGGCCTCCACGGGAGCGTCAAACACCTCGCGCACCTTGAATTTGCGCACTTTGAGCCGCTCGCCTACGAAATAGGTGAGCATATCGTCCCCGGCCTTGAGGCCGAGGCGGGAGGAAAGCCTGCGGGGTATGGAAACGGCAAGGGGAATTGTATCGCTGCAGGGTTTGGCCTTTATCAGCACTCCCTGAATCGCATCGCCATGCTTCACTATGCCGGCCCTGTAAACCACAGGCACCACGTCCTGCACTCCCCTGACCTTCCGGACTCCGGGAAGCCATGAAGCATCGGAGGTGATGGGGTCTTCCGGGCTAAAATAATTGATGCGGGTGCCGCTGATGGCGACATCTCCCGAAAGATCGGAAAGCCCTTCCTTTATCTTGTAGCGGAAACCGCCCGATATGGAAAGGGACAGGATTATGACAAAGAAGGAGACGGCTGTCGCGACGACAGCCATCTTCCCTTTGAACTTAAGTCCGGAAGCTATGAGTTTTCCGGAAGACATTTACCAGATATGCACGCGCTCGGATTCGGGCCTCCACATGGGATCGCCCTCCTTGATGCCGAACGCTTCGAAGAAGCTCGCGAAATTGCGCAGCGACACATTCACCCTGTTCTCGGCAAGGGAGTGGGGGTCGATGTTGGTTAGGCGGGCCTTCTCTTCGTCGGTGATGTTCTGGGCCCACACGGTGGCATAGCCGATATAGAAGCGCTGTGCCGGGGTGAAGCCGTCGATGAGGCCGGGATCTCCCGAGGCCGCAAGGGCGTTCTCCATGGCGGTGTAGGCGATGCTGAGCCCGCCGTGGTCGCCGATGTTCTCACCCATGGTAAAGTGGCCGTTGGCATGGACGCCGGGAAGGATTTCAACCGCATCGAACTGTGCGGCAAGCACTTCTGCTTTCTCGCGGAACTTGGCGTCATCCTCGTCGGTCCACCAGTTCGTCATGTTGCCGTCCTTGTCGAAGAGACGTCCCTGATCGTCGAAACCATGGCTCATTTCATGTCCGATCACAACTCCGATTGCACCGTAGTTCACGGCATCGTCGGCATCGGGATTGAAGAAAGGAGGCTGCAGGATGGCTGCGGGGAAGCAGATTTCGTTGGTGGTGGGATTGTAGTAAGCGTTCACGGTCTGAGGAGTCATGCCCCATTCCGTCTTGTCAGTGGGCTTTCCGAGTTTGGAAAGGTTGTCCGCAACATACCAGCGGCTGGCGGCGCGGAGGTTCTCGTAATAACTCTTCTCAGGATCCACCTCGAGGGTGCTGTAGTCCTTCCACTTGTCAGGATAACCGATCTTGACGGTGAAGTTGGCGAGTTTCTCGTGGGCACGCACCTTGGTGCTGTCTCCCATCCAGTCGAGAGCGTCGATATGCTCGCCCAGGGCCTGCTGGAGGTTCTTCACGAGGGTAAGCATCTGCTTCTTGGATTTTTCGGGGAAATATTTCTTGACATACATCTGTCCCACCGCTTCGCCGAGCACTCCGTTGGGAACCGCCATGGCCCTCTTCCAACGGGGCTTGGGCTCCTGGATACCGGAAAGCTGACGGGAATAGAACTCGAACTGAGCGGCATAGAAATCGTCGCTGAGAGCGCCGCAGCCACCGCTCACCAGATGCGCAAGCATGTAATCCTTGAGGATCTGCAGGTCGGTTTTTTCCACATATTCGCTGAGGGCGCTGAAGAAGGACTGTTCGCCCACGATGATCTTCTCCTGTTCCGGAAGGCCTGCCTCCTGCATGAAGGCGGCAAAGTCAAATCCTGGGTAAGCCTCGATTATCTGCTTGCTGCTCATAGGGTTATAGAGCTTGGTATAGTCGCGCTCCTGCTCCCTGGTCCAGGAATTCACTGCAAGATAGTCCTCGACTGCAAGGGTGTTGTCCGCCACCTGCTGAGCATTTTCGATGCCGGCGAGGGTGAGGACCTTGCAAAGGAAATTGCGGTAGCCTTCTTTCAGAGCCGCGTTTTCGGGCTTCACGTAGTAGTCGCGGTCGCCTATTCCCAGGCCGCCCTGGCCCATGTAAAGAACCTGGCTGTCGCTGTCCATAAGGTCTGCCTCGACATAGATTCCGAAGAGGCTTCCTTCGCCTTCCAGATGCATTTTTGCAAGATGGCAGGCAAATGCCTTTTTATCCGCAATCGCCTGTACTTCAGCGATATATTTCTGGAGCGGGGCGGCGCCTTCAGCATTCAGGCGCACAGAGTCGAGGCCCTGCTTGTAGAGGTCCACTATCTTCTGGTCCACGCTGCCTTTCTTCGTTTTCAGGCTGGCCATGGATGCGAAGAGGTCGTTAAGACGCTCGATATTGTTTTCGCGAAGCTGGTCGAAGGTGCCGAAGCGGGCGAATTCCGCGCCGAGGGGATGTGCCTTCTGCCAGCCGGCGGTTGCATACTTGTAAAAATCCTGTCCCGGAGACACCTCGGTGTCGAGGTTGGACAGGTCGATGGCGGGCACTTTTTCTGTCTTGGGCCCGCAGGATGCCAACATGAGAATTGGAATCATTGTCAATGCTAATTTTTTCATATCGCAAAAATAATAATAATTTACACGTCCATGAGGATTCGGCGGTTTTTAGGAAAGAGATTGTTGCAGCGGCTGCCGATGTTTTTCATGTAGCCGAGGGGATGTCCCCTGTAGCAGACGAGAATCTGCCCGAGAGGGGCCTGTGACAGGGGGAAGCTGTCGCGATGCAGATAGCGCAGGGCTTGCTGCAAGTCCAGTTCGACACGGGGAGTGGAGGTGTCGAAGCTCTGAATGCTTAACTCTGTCGGGCGCAAAACGGAAAGTCCTGATTTTGGAGAATGACCGGCTCCGGACGGGGGAAGGCCTGGACGCAGTTTTATTGCGCGGGGCCGCGCGTGGCGGTAGCGGATGTCCAGGCCTTCCTCCGCCGGAGCAGTAGCCGCTGGAGTCTCCGTTTTACGCATCGCCCCGACCCACTGGCCTTCGCCCAGGCTCTCCCCCGCCCTGAGCAGATTGCCATGCCGGGTCAGCTGCACGCCATAACTTTCAAATTCATTCTCCGGGGGGATTATCTCCCCGCCGAGTTCCGATGCCGCCCATTCAAGATTGGCGTCATTTTCGGCATCTTCATAAGTACAGGTAGAATATACGAGGAGCCCTCCTGCTTTGAGCGCGGGCCAGACATCTGCCAGAATCCGCTTCTGCCGCGCCGCACAAAGTTGCACCAGCTCGGGACTCCATTCTTTTTCGGCCCTCGGGTCCTTGCGGAACATGCCCTCGCCGCTGCAGGGGACGTCGGCCACTATCACGTCGAAATAATCTGGAAGTTCCCTGCCTATGACCGAAGGGTCAGCGCTGACGACTTTCACATTTTCATCGCCCCAGGCAGCCACATTGTCCGCGAGGATGCGGACGCGCTTGGCCATCACCTCGTTGGAAACCAGCTCGAAAGCGTCGCCGCACATTTCCCGCAGGCTGGCCGCCAGGTCCGTCGTCTTTCCTCCCGGCGCCGCACAGAGATCCAGCACCCGGAGAGGCTGCAGGGGAATGGTGGCACTCCTCCCGGAGAGGAGGCCCGGCCCCGACAGCAATTTTCGGAAGATATGGCCCACATACATCGCAGAGCTGTCCTGCACATAGTAGCAGCCGGCATGGAAGAGCGGATCCAGCGTAAAATTGGGCCGCTCCGGCAGTATCCTGCCATAAGGCGACCAGGGCACCGGCGAGCCCTCGGGCCCGTCGCAGCCCTTGAAAGGATTAAGTCTTATGGAAACGGGGATCGGAGGCATCAGAAATGAAAATCTTCCGGCATGCCTTCCGGGCGCCGACCTTCGCTCAGGGCGACCAGGGAATCCACTATCTTGTCCAGGGCCTCGGTTATCTTGCCGCCCAGCATCATCTTCATCATCAGGTTCAAATCCGCATCGGCCACGATGTAGAAATCAGTCTTGGCGCCGTCCTGTGCAGGGTCGAAGTGAAGGGTGAGGACAAAATGGAAAGGGGCGCCGTCGTCCTGTATCTCTATAAGGGAATATGCCTCGCGGCGAGTGACCTTCACGCCGATGTCGAAGCCCTGAACTTTCGCATGAAGGCTGTCGAAATCGGCACTGACATCCTTTTTCTTATCTTCCGGCAGCATATTGACGAAGTTCCGCATGTCCGTGAAAGACATGAAAAGCGCCGCCGGCTGCGTGGACACTATCCCGTGTTTGCTCTTGAATTGTGCACCCATAACTATATTTTCTTAACTTTGCACTCTGTCTTATGCAAAGATAGCATTTTTTAACATGCACAGGATATATTTCGAGAAACGATGCATCATCATCTGCGAGCCTGAAGACCAGGCACTTGCGGATCCCAACGCCGTGGAGTTCCATCTGGGCGAAAAAATCGACATCCACACACTGGTGCTCATGTTCGAAGCATCGAGGGAGCTCTCCAGGATCTATATTCCCGTGCACAATACCGACAAGGTTTACCGCCGTCTCTGCGCCGAATTCAAGGAAGTGAATGCGGCAGGCGGGCTCGTCAGCAACCGGCGCGGGGATTTCCTGCTCATAAACAGGAACGGTCTCTGGGACCTGCCCAAAGGGCATCAGGAGAAGGGCGAGGACATAAAGATCACCGCCATGCGGGAGGTGCAGGAGGAGACGGGCGTGGACAAACTCGAACTCCGGGATCTCATCTGCATCACCGACCACTGCTACCTGCGGGACGGGATATGGCACCTCAAGCACACCTGGTGGTACGACATGCTCTACACGGACCCGGTGGACCTCACTCCGCAGAGGGAAGAAGACATCGCAAAAGCGGCCTGGGTGGCGAAATCTTCCCTGCCCCAGTTCCTTACCAACACCTTCCCTTCCATCCAGGAAGTTTTCCGTGAAGCGAAAGTGTGAAACTTTTCCGCTCTTTCTTCCGTATATATAAAGTATTATCTTATACGGAAACATGAAACTTTCACAATTCAACTTCGATCTTCCGAAGGAAAAAATCGCCCTCAGGCCCACCAGGTGGAGGGATGAGTGCAAACTTATGGTACTGCACCGCAAGAGCGGCGAAATCGAACACAGGCTTTTCAAGGACATTATAGATTATTTCGGCAAAGGCGACCTGTTCGTGCTCAACGACACGAAGGTTTTCCCCGCGCGTCTTTCCGGAAAGAAGGAAAAGACCGGCGCCGAAATCACCGTCTTCCTGCTCCGCGAGCTCAACAAGGAGCAGAAACTCTGGGATGTGATCGTGGAGCCGGCGCGCAAGATCCGCATAGGCAACAAACTTTACTTCGGCGAAGACGAGAGCATGGTGGCCGAGGTCATCGACAACACCACTTCGAGGGGCAGGACCCTCCGCTTCCTCTACGACGGCAGCTATGACGAATTCAAGCAGAGCCTCTTCGCCCTCGGCAAGACTCCCCTCCCCGAATGCATCGACCGCGAGCCCGACGATCAGGACGTGGAGGATTTCCAGACCATATTCGCCGACAAGGAAGGTGCCGTTTCGGCCCCTGCAGCCGGACTGCATTTCAGCCGCGAGCTCTTCAACCGCATGATCCTCGCCGACATCGACAAGACTTTCATTACCGTGCATATGGGCCGCGGGCATTTCAACCCGGTGGACGTGGAAGACCTTTCCAAGCACAGAATGGATGGTGAAAGGATGATTATCTCTCCCGAAGCGGCGGCAAGGGTAAACCTCGCAAAGCGCAGCGGACACAAGGTTCTCGCGGTCGGCGTCACTGTCATCCGCGCACTGGAAACCTATGTCACTACGCAGCATGAAATCAAGGAGAACGATATCTGGACCAACAAATTCCTGTTTCCTCCCTACGATTTCTCCGTCGCCGACGCGTTCGTCTCCAATTTCCACGAGCCCTGCTCGACGATGCTTATGGCAGAAGCTGCCTTCGGAGGCTTTGACAACGTGATGAACGCCTACCAGACGGCGCTTGAACAGGATTACCGTTTCGGCCCTTACGGCGACGCACTGCTCATCATCTGATTTTTCTTTAGTACAAAAGATTTTTTTACAGTACTAAAAAAACATAAAAATCCGCGCCTGTTTTATAGACAAGGCGCGGATTTACGTTTTATGGGCATAGCTTTGCGCCCATGAATACGGAAATAACTAAAGAAAGCATCTGCGCATGCGCGCTTGGCCACATCTTCGGCTACGAACCCCGCTACGCGCTCCGCCTGGTACAGGAACTTGGCAGCGCCTCCGCAGTATTCGGGCTCAGCCCCAAAGATGCCGATGCCATCCTCGGGGCCCATTCCAAATATGCCGGGACCATCCGAAGGGAGGCCCTCGACCGGGCTGAAGAGGAACTCACGAGGCTCGCAGGGATCGGCTGCCGTTTCCTGCCGCTCTCCGACCCGCGTTTTCCCGAGCTCCTGAGAGACTGTCCGGATCCGCCTGCCGGACTATATTATAAAAGTGTATCGGAGCCGGAAGACATCTTCTCATCCGCCGGCGGAGGACGCGGGGCCGCCACGGTAGGTATCGTCGGCACCAGGGACATATCGCCCTATGGCAGGGATTTTACGGTGAGGATTACCAACGCCATGGCCGGCACGGGGGCGAAGCCGGCGATAGTCAGCGGACTCGCTTTCGGGGTGGACATAACCGCACATATCGCCGCCCTCAACGCAGGGCTTTCGACGATAGCGGTGCTGCCCTGCGGGATAGACTCCATTTATCCGCATCAGCACAGACTCGCAGCCGCCCGCATCGCGGACAGCGAAGGCTGTGCGATAGTCACCGACTACCCTCCGGGAACGGCCCCGACGGCTTATACCTTCGTGAGACGGAACAGGATTATAGCGGGCCTCAGCCAGGCTGTCGTAATAACCGAGTCCAAGGTCAAGGGCGGCGGGCTCATCACCTGCAGGCTGGCCGCGGAGTACGGGCGGGAAGTCTATGCCGTCCCCGGCAGGCTGGACGATTTTCGATCGGCAGGATGCAACCTTTTGATTTCCAGGAAGGAAGCCGATGCCGTTTTCTCTCCGCAGGCGCTATGCCTCTCACTTGGGCTGGGACGCCCTGCGATAAAAGCCCAACCCGGCCTTGCCGAAAGGGTGGAAACATTCTATTCCCGCCTGCCGGAAGTGGAACGGCGGTCCATTTGCAGGCTCGCAGCGGAAGTGGAGAACAAGCGGGGCATCACCCTGGATGAACTCTGCAGGGTCACCGGATACCCATATAATGAAACCGGCCGGCTTTGCTATACCCTTGAATCCGACGGATTTATCCTGATAGATCTGCTCCAGCGGTGCAGCGTGGCAAACTTTGAGTCCCGCAGTTAGCGCATTTGCCGGGAAAAAGATTAAATTTGCGTCCTATGGTTTTTATCGACACGCATACCCATTGCGCCGACGAAGCTTTCAGGGGCGAAGAAGAGCAGGTGATCGGACGGGCCCTGGAAGCGGGGGTTGCGAAGATGATCCAGGCGGATATCGACTCTTCCGAAAGGGAGGCCCATTTCGCCCTTTGCAAGGCCCATCCGGGAGTGCTTTTCCCGATGCTCGGGCTTTACCCGGGCTCTGTCGATGAAAACTGGCGCCGGGAGCTGGACGCCCTCGAACCATGGTTCGCGCAGAATCCGGTGGCAATCGGGGAAATCGGTCTCGACTATCATTACGGAGGAGAATGGAAGGAGCAGCAGAAGGAAGCGTTCCGCCTGCAGCTCGAACTTGCAGCCGCAAGGGACCTTCCCGTGAACATCCACCTGCGGGATGCGACGGAAGATTTCCTCAACATCGTACGGGACTGCGCCCATCTGCATCTGAGAGGGAACCTTCACGCCTTCAGCGCAAGCATCGAAACATTCAGGGCGCTTCAGAAATGGGGAGAGTGGTCGGTAGGGATAGGAGGAGTCGTGACTTTCAAGAATTCCAGGCTTCCGGAAACGCTGAAGGAGATTCCTCTCGAGTGCATCCTTCTGGAAACCGACGCCCCGTACCTGACCCCGACACCGCTCAGAGGCACCCGCAACGAGAGCGCCAACATCCCGCTCATCGCGGCCAAGGTCGCTGAAATCAAGGGAGTTGACATCGAAAAAGTGGCCGAAATCACCACCGCCAACGCACAAAGGCTTTTCGCTATATGAAACAGGGAAGAAAAAAATCCGCCGTCCTGCTGATATACACCGGCGGCACCATCGGAATGAAGGAATCCGCAGAAGGAGAGGGGCTGTCTCCCTTCGATTTCAGCGGCATACTCTCGGAAGTTCCGGAACTCCGGCGATTCCAACTCAGGATAGAATCATATACCTTCGACCCCCTAATCGACTCTTCCGACATAGTGCCGGAAATATGGTGCTCCCTCGCGGAGATAATAAAGGAGAATTATGATGCCTACGACGGGTTCGTGGTGCTTCACGGTACTGATACCATGGCCTATTCGGCTTCCGCGCTGAGTTTCATGCTGAAGAACCTGGGGAAACCCGTCATCTTCACCGGAAGCCAGCTTCCCATCGGCAGCCTCCGCACCGACGGCAGGGAAAACCTTGTTTCCGCCGTGGAGATAGCTTCGGCAAAGACGCCCGAAGGCCTGCCGGCGGTACCGGAAGTGTGTATCTACTTCAATTCCCAGCTGCTGAGAGGGAACCGCGCCACCAAGATGGACGCAGTCTCATTCGACGCTTTCCGCAGCCCCAACTACCCCGTGCTCGCCCAGGCGGGAATCAGCATCCGCTACAATACCAAGGCCATCCTTTCGCTTCCGGGGCCGGACGAGCCTTTCGACATAAACACAAGCCTGGACACCCGTGTGGCCATCCTGAAAATACATCCGGGCATAACTCCGCAAGTGGCGCGCAACGTATTGCTGGGCAAAGATATACGGGCGATAATACTGGAGACCTACGGTTCCGGGAACGCTATCTCCAAGCCCTGGTTCACCCAGATAGTGGAAGAAGCTTCCAGTCAGGGACGCATCCTGCTGAACGTCACCCAATGCCCAGCAGGAGAGGTGAACATGGACCTTTACGCTACCGGCAAATCCCTCAAGAAAGCCGGCGTCATTTCCGGTGGGGACATGACCACCGAAGGAGCCCTCGGGAAACTCTTCTCCCTCATGGGCAAATACTCCGACAACGAAGTGGTGAAGCGACTGCTGCAAACCTCCGTCCGTGGAGAAATGTCTTGAATTATTATTGTCGGATGAATTTTTTTTGCTAAATTGCGTTGATTTTGAATTTTTGATTAAAACAACGATAAATTCACTAAACACAAAAAAACAGTTATGAAAAAGTTTTTTATGTTTCTCGCAGCCGCAGCCGTAATGGCCATCACTGCAAACACCGCTTCCGCGCAGGAAGCTGCAGCACCTGAGCAGACTGCAACAGAAGTTGCTGCTCCTCAGTCTCTTGCAGACCTTACCGCAGCTGCTCCCGAGGTTCCTCTTACCCAGGCTCTCAAGACCAAGTTCATCGAGGGTGGTGCAGGCTTCATGTCCCTCATCATCATCTGCCTCATCATCGGTCTTGCACTGGCAATCGAAAGGATTCTTTATCTGACATTCTCGAAGACCAACACCAAGGCTCTCCTCGCAAAGGTTGAGAAGGCTCTTGCAGATGGAGGCATCGAGGCCGCAAAGAATGTCTGCCGTGATACCCGCGGACCCGTCGCAAGCATCTACTATCAGGGTCTGCTCCGCTATGACCAGGGCATCGACGTGGTCGAGAAGACCATCGTCTCCTACGGCTCCGTCCAGATGAGCGAAATGGAGAACGGTCTCAGCTGGATCTCCCTCTTCATCGCCATCGCCCCGTCGCTCGGATTCCTTGGAACCGTTATCGGTATGATCGAAGCATTCGACGCTATCCAGCGCGCAGGCGACATCTCCCCTAACGTCGTTGCAGGAGGTATGAAGGTTGCTCTTATCACTACCGTAGGTGGTCTTATCGTAGCTATGATCCTGCAGGTGTTCTACAACTACATCCTTGCAAAGATCGAGTCCATCACCATCGATATGGAAGACAGCTCCATCTCCCTCATCGACGTCCTCAGCAAATACGAAGCAAAGAAGTAATCCCCCTTCACCATTATTATGAAAAGCACACTCAATAAGATTTTCACCTGGTCGATGGTAGCTTTTATCGTCATCAGCGTAGCGATTCTTGTATGGGGCTTCTCAGTAGGCTTCGAATACAAGGACAACCTCCCTGTTGACGTGCTGCTTGCCTGGGGATACATCATGATAGGCATCGCACTTGCGGCCGTGATCGTTGTAGGACTCATAGTAGGTGCAATAAATAATCCCAAGAGCCTCATCAAGACCGGTATCGTGCTGGTCGGCGTGGCCCTGATTGCGCTTCTGGCCTACCTCGTCGCTCCCGGCACTCCTGCAATCGGCACCGACATCGAGTCCGATGCAAGTACCCTCAAGCTTACAGACACGATTCTTTATCTGACCTATTTCGCCGGCATCGTCGCGATCCTTTCCATCGTGGCCGGAGAAATCCGTCTCGCTATAAGCAACAGAAAAGCCTAAGTTATGGCAAAGAAAACACCTGAAATAAATTCAAGTTCAACCGCCGACATAGCATTCCTGCTGTTGTGCTACTTCCTTATGACGACCACTATGGGGTCTCATACGGGACTCAGCCGTCGTCTTCCTCCCATGCCGGACCCCAATCAGAAGGCACAGGACCAGAAGGTAAACAGGCGCAACATCATTATCGTCAAGATAAATTCGCAGGATAGGCTCATGGCCGGCACGGAAGCGATTGACGTTTCCCAGCTCAAGGAAAGGACCAAGATATTCCTTACCAATCCCACGGACGATCCCAATCTGCCCGACAAGGAAATCAAGAATATCGAAGGTCTGGGCAACCGCCCTGTTTCCAAGGGAGTTATCTCGCTGCAGAACGACCGCGGCACCAGCTATCAGGCATATATCGCCGTTCAGAACGAGCTGGTGAAGGCCGTGAACGAACTGCGCGACGAAGCCGCCATGCGTGAGTTCGGCAGGAAATTCGCCGCACTCGACGAGGACAGGCAGGGAATCATCAAGGAACTCGTGCCGCAGCTCATTTCCGAGGCCGAGCCCAAGGATGTCGGTAAACGCAGAAGATAGGAGGATAAAACTATGTCAATGTTCAGAAAAGACGGAAAGAAGAGCATGCCCGGCATCACTTCGGGTTCTCTTTCGGATATCGTTTTCATGCTCCTCTTCTTCTTCATGGTTACCACACAGATGCGTGACAATGAGCAGAAGGTTGTGGTCCGCGTCCCTTCGGCTTCCGAATCCGTGAAGCTGGAGCGCAAAGACCTGTCGTCCTATATCAATATAGGTACGCCTACCCGCAACCTCCAGGCCCAGTACGGAACCGAACCCCGTATCCAGCTCAACGACTCTTTCAAAACGGTTGACGACATCCGCGACTTCATCGCCGCGGAACGTGAATCCAAGAGCGAGCAGGACCGTGCCTTCATGACCGTTTGCATCAAGGCCGACCGTGACGTGCGTATGGGTATCATAACCGACGTGAAGCAGGAGCTCAGACGATGCTCCGCACTGAAAATAATGTACTCGGCTTCCAAAGCGGAATAGGGTACGACAGTATTATGAACCGGCGGCCAAAACTCGATTTTTGACCGCCGGTTTTAAAAAAGAAAATAAATAAATGGAAGAAATACTCAGAACGAAGGTCAAGGACCTTCTGAAGATGGCACCCGGCGGAGATGTTCTCGCAAAGGGATGGGTGCGTACAAAGAGAGGAAACAAGGATATAGCGTTCATCGCACTCAACGACGGATCCACGATAAATAACATACAGATAGTCGTGGACAAGAACAATACTGACGCCGCCCTTCTTGCCAAGATAACCACCGGCGCTTGCATTGCCGCCCGCGGAAAGCTTGTCGAGTCGATAGGCAGCGGACAGGCGGTGGAGATCCAGGCGACGGATCTGGAGCTTTACGGCGAATGCGATCCGGTACGCTATCCCCTGCAGAAGAAGGACACTTCCTTCGAATTCCTGCGTACCGTGGCGCACCTGCGTCCCCGTACCAACACCTTCGGCGCCATCTACAGGCTCCGCAGCCAGATGGCCTTTGCCATCCACGAGTATTTCCATTCCAGAGGTTTCGTGTACCTGAACACTCCCCTCATCACCGCGGCCGATGCCGAGGGCGCCGGAGAAATGTTCCAGGTGACGACGCTGGACCTCAACAATATTCCCAGGAACAAGAAAGGCGAACCGGATTACTCCAAGGACTTTTTCGGACGCCAGACTTCCCTTACGGTGAGCGGACAGCTCGAAGGAGAGCTCGGAGCCACCGCCGTGGGAGAAATCTACACTTTCGGACCCACTTTCAGGGCGGAGAATTCGAACACGCCCAGGCATCTTGCCGAATTCTGGATGATCGAGCCGGAAATGGCCTTCTACGACATCCACGACAACATGCGGCTCGCCGAAGATTTCATCAAGCATCTGGTGAAATACGCGCTTGACAACTGCTACGACGACATCAAATTCCTCAACGACCGTTATGACGAGGAGCTCATCGAAAGGCTTCGCAGCGTAATTGCCACCGACTTCCAGGTCCTGACCTACACCGAGGGCATCGAGATTCTGGAAAAGGCTGTTGCCGACGGCCACAAGTTCGAGTACCCCGTGAGCTGGGGGACCGACCTTCAGAGCGAGCACGAGCGTTTCCTCGTAGAACAGCATTTCGGCAAGCCGGTCATAATGACGGACTATCCTAAGGACATCAAGGCCTTCTACATGAAGCAGAACGAGGACGGCAGGACCGTTCGCGGAATGGATGTCCTTTTCCCGAAAATCGGCGAAATCATCGGCGGAAGCGAGCGTGAAGCCTCCCTTGAAAAGATCGAGGCCCGCATCGACGAACTCGGCATGAGCCGCCGCACCCTAGAATGGTATCTTGACACACGCCGCTTCGGCAGCTGCCCTCACAGCGGATTCGGACTCGGTTTCGAACGTCTGCTTCTATTCATAACGGGTATGAGCAATATCCGCGACGTCATCCCCTTCCCCAGGACACCTAAAAACGCAGAATTCTGATATTATGTTAGTTATCGGTATAGCCGGAGGATCAGGCTCCGGAAAGACAACGGTTGTAAAATCAATCGCAGAGCATCTCAAGAAAAGAGTTGTAGTCATCCCCCAGGATGCTTACTACAAAGATTCCAGCGACCTTACCGACGAAGAAAAACGCAATCAGAATTTCGATCATCCGGACGCGATAGACTGGGATCTCCTGTGCAAGCAGCTGGGAGAACTCAAACAGGGGAAAAGCGTACATCAGCCGGTTTATTCCTACATCAGCTGCTCCCGCTCCAAGACGGAGACAACGCTGGTGGAGCCCGCGGACGTAATCATCATCGAGGGTATCCTGATATTCACCTGCAAGAAGCTGCGCGAGCAGTGCGACATCAAGATCTTCGTGGATGCCGACGATGACGACCGCCTCATGCGCGTAATGGCCAGGGACATCCGCGAACGCGGAAAGAATGTGGAGTGGGTCATCGAGCGTTACAGCCGCACCGTAAAGCCCATGTACCTTCAGTTCATCGAGCCCAGCAAGCGCTACGCCGATGTAATAGTGCCTCAGGGCGGCCATAACAAAGTGGCCATCAACGTTATAATCGCTACTATCGAGAAAGCCCTGCGGGAAGACCAGAAAGCCGGGCAGACAAAGTGAGACGCCTCCCTTCAGAAGACCGCGCGGGCATATACATCACCATTATCGTACATCTGGTGGTGCTGATTGTGCTGATGGCGGCCAAACTGGGGGCCTTCATGAAAAAAGAACAGAGTTTCGTGCTCGACTTCACTAAAGCCGAGCAGATTGAACGTATGCAGCGCGAGCTGGAATTCAAGCAGGCCGTCAACGACAGGCTCAACGAGCTTCTCTCCTCCGGCGGAGGATATGTTGCGAATGTGCCCGTGGACCGTTCTGCACTCAAGGACGACAGGACCTCCGAAGAAGATGCCCGTAAATTGTACGAAGATGCGCAGAGGCTTCAGGAAGAGCTTCAGAAAGGCGTATCTCCGCAGGGAAATGAAATCGTGGCAGCTCCGGAACCCGTCCCCGTCAAGGAAAAGCCATCCACCGCTCCGGCCTACTCCGGTCCTTCCGTCCTGAGCTACTCACTCGAGGGCCGTAAAGCGAGCCATCTTCCGATCCCCGCCTATCGCTGCATGGGGGCGGGAGAGGTGAAAGTCCTAATCGGCGTGGACCCGCAGGGAAATGTCCAGACCGTAAAAATTGACGATTCAGTTTCTTCCTCCGACGGCTGCCTGCGCTCCTTCGCCACCCGTGCCGCTCGCCTCAGCAAGTTCTCCGCCAGCGCCACCGCTCCCGCCCGCCAGAGCGGATACATCATTTACAGTTTCGTGGCACAATAACCAGCCCGATGCTTTCATATTATCTCTCCGTGAGATAGCGTTTTTCAAATAAAGTTTATTACCTTTGCACAGCAAAAACCGGGAGAGATGGCTGAGTGGTCGAAAGCGGCGGTCTCGAAAACCGTTAATCCCCCATCGGGGATTCTGGGGTTCGAATCCCCATCTCTCCGCCAAATTGCTCTAAGACTCTGAATTATAGCAATTTAGAGTCTTTCTCGTCTCAAGGCGGGACAGCTTCGGGACAGCAAAATAATTCACAAACTTTTCTTGCCGGCACTTCCTTGTATGAACTTGTACAAGAGCTGTCGGAAAGAAAAAAAATGCGTTTTTTCTCACCAATTCCAAACGTCCACTACCGCGGGTGCAAACTGTACACGGGCAAAATCTGGTATGTGGCTTACTACGTCCAGGATCCAAGAACCAAAAAACTCAAGCGTATCCGCATCAAAATCAACAGCATCAATCCAATAAGGAAAAGGCGTTGCGTGGCCAGGGATATGATGGCCGCCATAGACGAACGTCTTGCTCTTGGATGGAATCCTCTGCTTGAAGCAGCTGCTCCAAAGGTTTTTGAAAGGATATTTGATGTCATAGATGGGTTCATGAATGTGAAGAACAAGGAGATGGAAGAGAACTCGTTGAGAGTTTACAGGTCTTTTACCAAGCGCCTGAAAGAATGGATGCGCACAAAAGGGGGCTTTACCATGGAGAGCGGCTGCAATGAATTCACAAGGGAGGTGGCCACCGATTTTATGGAAGAAATTGAAATGTCCCCCAGAATCTCTGCCAGGACATACAACAACCATCTCCGGTTCTGCCAGGCCCTTTTCAACTGGATGCAGGAAAAGGGCTACTGCGAATTCAGCCCGTTCGAGGGAATTCCACTAAAGCCAAAACGGTTGATGCACAAGAAAAGAAGGATTCTATCCAATGAGGAACTATCTCGGCTGTTCGCTTTCCTGGCAAAAGAAAATAGCGCTTACCTCGCTATATGCATGGTTTGCTATTGTTGCTTCATCCGTCCGAAGGAAATTGCACTGCTGAAATGCGAAGATGTGGACTTGGAACACCAGACAATTCATATTCGGGAAGATATTGCCAAAAACGACAGGGATTCATACAGGACAATCCCGGATGACATGCTGCCGATTCTGGGCGGGCTAGATCTCTCCAATCAGAAGCTTTATCTCTTCGGGCAGCATGACGGCTATGACTTTTCCCCATCTAAAACACAGGTGTGCAGCCGCAAGATTGCAAAATACTGGAGCGACATTGTGCGACCGGCCTGCGGCTTCGGGATGGATATCCAATTCTACAGTCTCAAGGATACCGGAATAACAAATATGCTTGGTGCTTCAGTTCCCATATCATTCGTCCAGCAGCAGGCAGATCATAGCAGTGTCGCCATGACGGCAATATATGTTGGCAAATCTCCGGCCGCCAATGCAGCATTGAAGAAAGTACGGATTCTACCCGGCGAACAATCTCAGGATTAGTCGCAGCAGCTGCTTCCTGTAAGCAAAGGCCACCAATGCCATGAGGAGCCAGAAAGATGAAAGTTTGAGTTTTTGAACCAGGCTAAGGTCCTTTTCAACTTTCACTTCCTTTATCCTCTCTACAGAAGTGGTATCATGCACATAACAGGTGTCTGTCCTTGATTTCCAAAGTGTCTTGTAGATATATTCCTTCTTGATGATGGTCACCGTATCTCCTTTCACCGTCACCAGCTGCAGGCGGTCGCGCCACAACGTGTCATGCTGGATATCATGGACTGCTTGATATTCCGTGCGAACCTGTGTGAGAACTTTGGGTGAGCACGAAATGACCGCCCCTGCCGCAAGGGCCAGAATCATGGCCGCTATTACAGAATGCCTATTCATAGTAATCCCATATAACCTGTTGCGGATGAGAGACCGAATTGTCCAGATGTATATAGGTCTTGCCTATCCCTATCCTTGATATTCCCGCCGCTATTGCAGCCTTGACAATCCTGAACCTGTTTGCTGAGGTATTGCACCGAATATCTGCCGCACAGCCCAGACAGTGGGCGCTGGTTCCGCTGCGGCCCTTGCTCTTTTCGTAAGAAACCGACCTGAAAGCCGAATTGAGAACGAGAGGGATCCCGGCCCTTTCACGAATCTCATCCAGTTTGTCAAGAAATCTCGGACGCATATCTGCCATTCGGCACGCAGGGACACATTTGCGGAATTCCGCTTCTTTGAAGTATTTTGCCATACCTATTTTATTGTATATTATTGTCTTTCTTATCCTGACCGTCGCTCACGGATATCTCCATATCCCCGCGTACCACCTTGAGATCATATCCGAGCCTCAGTGCATGGGCGCCGACACCGAGCGCCGCGAAGGCGAAGAGCTCTCCCACCGCCTTCAGCACCGAGCCGTCGATGACACCCATCGGGGGAACCAGGAACCCTCCGACAATCAGCCCCACCGACACCGCCAGGCAGATGCCGAACACCCACTTGCAGGCAGTACATTTTCGCTCTATTTTGTGAATTGATGTCATTTTTTTCTATATTTGTATTGGTTGCGCTGCTGTCTATACGATACACCCGCTACCCGTCACTCTATTAGATGACACCCCGGCGACGGGCGACTGGAGTCTATTTGATGCCTATCCCCTCGCTCGCAAGGTCAAGTCGCAGAACCGGCCCCCACAAGCTTTCAGGGATTCCTTTATATATTCCATTTCTATGAGATGTCTCACCTAACGGCCAATCAGGATTGGGTATCCGCAAAGCTACGCCGAAATGCCTATTAAAGTTTGACTCGCTACCACCCCTTGCTATCGTGGCCGCTTTCACGCGATCAACAAAACCGCGAACATCAGCCCAGCTTTCACATTTTGAGAAAATGAAGGGTGAAATACCAGATTCAAAAGGGCCACTGTACACAGACCAGCCTCTTTTGATATGACGTAGCACCTTTCCATCCCGGTCAATTATCTTCTTTCTGTTCTTGCGCCTGTACTTAAGCAGCACCACTTCCGCTCCGGGATAGTCCATCAATGGGTGGTCAATATGGATTAGAATTGGAGTTGTTTCCACATCAGACCTCACGCTGTATCTAAAAGACGGCTCCTGCCCGAGCAGGGACAGGGTGTGTTCCCAGTCGGTCTTGGCGAAGACCAACTCTTTCAATTTTACTATCTGTTCCTTTGTCATTGCTGTGAGAAGATTTGGATTATTTCGTCAATCGTAACCTCCGGCACCGTTATCTCCGTGGTGCCTGTGATGAGCCGTTCTGAGATGGTGCCTCCGGAGACCGGATGCCCGTCGTTTCCGAAGTATGGCCAGCCGTATTCGTTCCAGAAGATTTCCTGGATGAAGATCTTACGGTCGGCGTTACCGTTGCCATCGTGGCAGTGGTAGAGCATGAAGGTGCGCCCGTCGCTGCCTTCCAGGATGCCGCCTATGTGGCCGGGGCCCCAGAACTGGCTGTTGTCAGATTCTGTGGTAAGGAGTGTCTCTGCGGCGCCGTTGCGCATCGATCTTCCGTCCTTGCTTTGGAAGTTGACTGCCGTGCCTGAAGCGATGCCGCTCGCCTTTATCGAACGGCCTACCTTTACGCAATAGTTCCTGTTTGCATAGTCTCCGGAGCTTACGAAAAGGTACCAGTATGTGGTACCGTCATGTACCCTGGAATACAGATACGCACCCTCGAAGACCGTCGTTCTCGACGGATTGGTGTTGATGGACTGACCTGCGACATGCTGCGCCGTGGCGCCTTCCGCCACAGAGAGGCCGTCATCCGACAACTGGCAACGCCTGATGGCATAGGACGAGCCTGCGAGCAGGTATAGCTTCCCGTCCTCCGGATCGCAATAGACGAAGGGGTCTATCACGTTGTTCCAGAGCGTGGACGGGCTTCCCGGGGCGTGCAGGTCGCCGTCGCTTACTATCGTCACAGGATTGGAGAAATCCCCGTAGGGAGTGCGGCAAGTCAGAGCCACTATGTGCGCGGCGCCGTTCTCCGGATTGTCCTTATGTCCGGAGCGCTCCACCACGGCAAGGTACATGACCCAGCGCTGCCCTATCTTTATGACAAACGGTGCCCACTGGTGGGGATGCAGGAGCGTGTGGGAAGAATCCGTGCTGGTATGCCCGTAAGTGTCGGCCAGCCACTGCATTGCGCTCTCGCTGATGAAGGTGCGGCCAGTATCCTGGAAGGAGGTGAAATCCCGCGTGCGCTTCACCGTAACCAGCCGTCCCGTCCCTTTCACATAATAGTATCCGTCATCGCCCTTCCAGAAGCAGGGGTCCGGGCACCACGGGCCGACGGGGTTCGCAAACGGCAGGCTGCGGTCCATGCTATCGGGAAGAGCATCAAGCTTGGCCACCTTCTTGGCGGTGATATTGGAATTGATGGCCGCCAGCTGCGCTGCCGTCATCGGGCTTTCGTTTACCTGGTACTCCGGCTGCCATCCGGTGACACCGTTAGTATCCCAGTTGCCGGTGTACTTGAAGCGCCATGTACCGGACATCTGGTAACCATCTTGGTCGAAATAGTTGAGCCAGCATTTCCAGTGAGCGGGGTCTTCTGACGGGTCTATGCTGTTTGATACCGGTGCTATACAATAGTAGATGGAGTCGTAGATAGGCATATTTACGATGTCGCCGACTCCATAGGCCTCGCCTTCAGCCCATTCATCCGGAAGCATCTCCATATCACGCACCACCAGGTAATCGTTGACAGAAGGCCTCTTGCCTCCGGCATAGTCGGCCAGATAGGCATTCTCAGCGACCGGAATGGCATCCAGGCAGTCATAGTTCCCGCGGAAGTTCGCCGTGGCGGTCTGCACAGAGGAGTTCACGAACGCCTTGTCCGCAAGAGGGTTTTGCGCCGACGCCTGCGCGGGGATCATTCCCCCTATGGCAGCGACTCGCCCCTCCAATGCTGCCGTTTCCCTATCAACGTAAGCCTTCACAGCCGGTGATGTCGGGATACTGGTGTTAGAGTCAGAGAGGTCGGCAGTGGTGTCAAGCATTATCGTCTTCGTATTTCTTGTCGCCGTGTAGGTGCTGCCTGTCCTGGTTATCCGCCACGTCTTGAACGAATGAAGCTGGCTTGCTGAGGATGAGCCGCGCAGGCTGATCAGTTGGAAGGAGTCTTCATTAGAGTGCAGGATATATGCGGGCTCCACGTTATTCGTACCCGTGTCATGGACGAACAGTCCGACATGCATACTCCTTTCCGCATTGTTGGGACTGTAAAGCCGTTCGCACGCCTCAAAGGCTTCTCGGGCCTGGTCGGCAGTAGGCGACATGCTGAATGTCACGATGTAGGACTGCGGCTGGAGGTCGCTCGCGGGAATACCGCCTGCTGGTTTGCTATACTTTGCCGCGAACTCTTCTTTAATCACACGCTCCACCTCGGAATAGCGGTGGCCGTCCCAGGATTCCTGAATATCCTGGATCTCATCCGGGGTGAGTTCGGGCAGGTCATTCCATACGCGGTCCGGATCCCAGATGTTACCGTCCAGCCACAGGCCCCGGGACCAGTCGCCGTCCGGAACGGGAAGCTCTTCCTGATAATCGGGCATTGGCATGCCGTTGCCCACCGGATCCTCTGCCTTGTGGAAGCGGAAAGTGAAGTGGCCGAGTTCTTTGAGAATGAGTTCCGGAGAGGATTCATCCAGGATTATGGGCGATACCTTCCCGTCCTGCTCCACCAGGTACTTCTCCCTGGTGCGAAGGAAATCCAGCCACATCATACGCTCAGCGGCAGTGCCGAACACACCGGTATCCACCTCCATGTACTCCACCGCGGTCGGATCCAGATTCTTCTCCATGTGCTCGTTCCGGAAAGCGGCCGGTTCATACTGCGGCACATACCGGAATTCACCCCGGGAATAGACAGAGTCGAACCCGCCCAGAGCGTTGCGGTAGATGAAACCGCGGTAATTGGCTTTGCTCTGATCGAGAATAAAACGGATCGGCCGGTTTTCCTGTGTGCCCTCACTTTGGGAACTTGTTTCCACTGTGATATCCCAGGCAACAGCTGTCGGGGTGTTGATTGCAGCGAAAGATACCGGTATTGCTATTATATCTCCATAATGTGCATTTGAATCGGTATATAACGAAACAGTCGACACACCCGCCGGTGTATATACTTTTGCATAGACTGTAACATCAACCGCTTCATCTACTATACGGCTATCCGGAATCAGCCATACCAATATTTGCTCCCTTCCCCATTTGCAGACATGATTGATTTGGGGCCTTTGGGTCAGCCAATACCGACCAGAGATAAGGTTCAAAGCCTCCAATGCAGTTTTTTCCGAAATGCCGCCAATGATCACAGTATGTTCTACGGATTCAGGTTCCACCCCTCCCGACATCAGGCACAATGCAAAGTTTGGGTTGGGTCTCAGCGGCAGATACGGCACAAGCGCTTCCGGAGAGATTGATGGGATCTGCACTGTCGATTCCTCTATGATGCTTCTCAGGTCCAGCTGAGGATTAGCTGTTGATACCGGAATCTGGATATCCTCATATCCATCATCCCGATAAAGTCTTATGAACAAACTATGACTTAACGGGTTAAAAGCGGATATGGTAACCTTATCAGCATTGGCGCTGAAAAGAAAACGTGGATTATTGTCAGTTATTTGTGCCATTTCTATTGCAAAGTTATTCTGCATCCCTCCTGTGGAAAGGACAGACTACATAGATATGAAACATCCACGGACCACCATTCTTCCCGATGCATGGAAGTCAATGGTAAGCTTTTTTACAATCCAGTTACGATTGGAAAAGCGTACTTTCTGCCATAGACGGAACGACGAGAGTTCCGCAATGCTTATATCAAGCTCAGCGGACACCACCTGCCGGTCCTTGCCGACCCATGTCGCGAATTCCTGGTGATATCTGTCATACAGCGAGTCTATCGACAAATTTATGCCGGAATTGTAATCCCGACTACCGTCGATTACGATACCTTTGTCGCACATTTGCTTGAGAGAAGGAATCGCAAGCCCGATCTTGACTGAGGTCCCCCTCTCTGATTTTGGATCCGCGAAAGTTATTACCGGGCTAACCATACGCTCTATCCCACCCACACCAAGATAGTTGTAAACGGTCTCCGGGATGCACTTTACGAGTTCAAGTCCGACACTCTGATCAAACGCCTCCCGGTCGTCATCTTCATCTTCGTTACATCCAACACTGCCAATATAATGGGATGTGCAATCACATTCTATCATGCCGGTCATTCCCGCATATTTCTTTCCAGAATAATTGTCTCCGGTAACACAATGCGCCTGGTTCGAATAACCGTTCATCGGATCCCAAACAGGTGGTGGCGTATAATCAAGGAAGGCATCTATTATGCCTGAAAACCCAAAGGTGCCAACAGTCTTTTCCGCAGAACCCTCCGTATTATTGTATTTCAGGCGATATTTTTGTCCTTGTTGGACTTCACTGTCATATATGGAAGACACCTTGTCGCTCCAGTCCAATACATTCTCTTCGCTATACACTTCACGGAATGACAGAATCCTATACCCCATCGTATCTCGGAACATGACGGCGCCACACAGCTTCATTATCTCTCTTGTCAGGTTCAGTATTGTGACATCCGGCAGCATCCGGAACCACTCCCGGCCAGTAGCATAATCAGATGAGTCGCCAGAGCCACCCCACGTTTCAGTATTCTTATATATTCCGAGAACTGCTATGGCATTTAAAAGACGCTCGAAGTCTTCACCCATGGACACATTATCGGCAGCCTGTCCGATAATTACGGAAGCATAAACCGCAGGGGAAGAATGAGTTGCCACATCACCTGAGCCGCGGTAGTTCCGATATTTTATTCCAGGATCCTGTATAGTGCCCCCATTCAAGCCCACATAAACCTCAGTTGTGGCGGAAGCACTCACCAAGATAGGAAAACACATCCATCGATAGCCGAAAGAGTAACCGGCAATACCAAGTCCTCCAGTCTCTTCATCTATCTCATCATTGAGCTTATCAGTGATATTCCATATCTTCCGGTCCCATATCTCGTCAAGGCCCTTACCGGAAAAGGAATATTGTAACTTACCATCATTGACACCGGAATAGACCAATACGCCGGAGGCTAATTCGTAGTCTCCCAGCACTATCCGGCAAGGGATCTTCCTTCTGGACGGCTCCAGCATCATTGTCGGCAGCCACCCAAAAAGGCGTTTGTTCGTATCGCTCGCGGGGAAACTTATCGATGTGGAATACGGCACCGGAACTCGGTCCGTGGTGAGCAACGGTTGCTCCATCTCAAGTTCAAAACTCGCATCCTTATCTATGTCCGCCGACACTTCTACCCCAGAGGCGTCAGTAACCATGAACTTAAGTACCATAAGCAATTGTTTATGGCACAAAAATAGCCGCCATCCGGCGGCTTAAAAGGACAATGATACGAAAGGCCTCAGCGCTTTCCGGACATATACTCCCGGATGGAGGGAAGAAGAGACTCGAAGTCGGCAGCGGCAATCTTCTTCATTTCCTGGCTGACAGCAACCTTTTCTTTATGATGGCGTTTGAAAGCATAATCACCCTTATTGTATTCTTCTTCAATAATCGGAATGTGCTGCACACTTAACACACACCTACGGCCCTTATATGCTGAAACTTCCAACCGTTGAAGTTTAACTGTGTACATATTATCTTGAGGATAAACCACAATCAGAAAATTATAATCAACACTGTAATACTTTCCATTTGCCATCAATGGCACAGAGGTAAAATAAAACATACAAGGTCTTGCCTCATAATTATCATACAGGAACCATTCATGACTATTCGAAAAATCCTTTGAAGTTTCACGCTGCCATTTCTTAGCTCTTTCAGCAACCACATCTTTAGGTGTTGACGCCAAGTAATAGTTGCGCTCGATTGTAAACATGTCCTCATCCTTCTCTATCACATAATGCTGCGGCAGAGAGATAAGCAACGCTATTAGAAAAGTCCACATGGTCGAATGCAATTTCCCTATCCAATTGCAAAAACTAAGCCATCAACCGAGTTTTCCGTTCATCGCTTTGTTGCGATTGTAGCGGTCTAAGTTTTCTACAAGTCCGTGGCGGCCGGTCATAACAACGTCGGCCTGGATAGGCGTATCGAGACGCACCGACAACTTCTTGAGCATGGCAAGCAGCTCTGCATTCGATGAATCCTGCGTCCGTAAACTCGTATCCGTACCGATGGGACCGCCGGAAGCATATCCGCGGGAAGGATATACGGCATCGAAGTTGATGTTGCGCAGCATACCACGTTGCCGCGCCGCCTCGATTGTCCGAAGAACCGGTGCGAGTGAAGGATTGGCCACTCCATCGTGGGGGATGACGTATTCACTTCCCTCTTCTCCGACCAAAACTGTCGGTCGATTGACATATCCCCGCCTGTCAGGCTCCGAAACAGCCTCGAATTCTTTTCCATCTTGGCTCCTTCGCACCAGAACCGGGCCGCCTTCCGCTGCGCCAGCCGTAACAGGAGTAGCTGCGATCATTGCCGTCTGGGCAGCTCCTATGGCTGCCATGATAGCTGCCGGGGCAACACCCCAGGGCCATCCGCCCCATTCCGTGAATGTCTTCATCACGCTTAGGCTTGTCTGAATAATGGACTGTGCTATTGAAAGGGACTTCTGCCTTCTGGCCTGTTTGAGTTCCATTTCTGACTGCTTGGCGTCAGCATCGGCCTCCATTTGCTCTTTGGACGCATTGTACTGTTCTTCGGTCAGATGGTTGTTCTCGTAACTCTTCTGCAGTTCGACCTGCTTCTTGTCGTTCTTAGCCTTCCAGGAATTGTATTCCTCCTTCTCCTTCGCAGCGGTCATGTTCAGAGCCGTCTGCGCAAGTTTGAAGCCTTCGTCCGCCATACCGCCTATCGCATTCAGCGCCGCTGCCATATCCGAGGCCTTGAGTTTCCCTGCTTCCAGGTTGGCAAAAAAAGTATTCCATGCTTCCTGAGAGACGCCAAACAACGAGCCGCCGGTACCCTTGAACCAATCGCCAAATGTCGTTTTGCCCAAATTTTCGGCCTCGGCTTTGGCTTCGCCCAGTTGTTTTTGAACCTCATTAAGACGCAGTTTTAATGCGCTTAGTTGTTCATCAGACAACACCACATCACCAATCTTTCCATCAGAAACAATCTTCGACAATCTATCTTGCAGCTGTTTCAAGTAATTAAGGTTTTCATCTGCTATCGCGATAGCGTCCTCTCTCTTAAATGATTGCTTATCCTTTACTGATACTTTATCTGATGCTAGCTCATATGCATGGGCCTGCTTAATCTCTGCAATTTTTATTTTATGTTGAAGTTCTATGTCCTTCAACTCATCATCAAAAGCATCCTGCTTAATTTTATGTAAGTTCATCTGATGCTGCCGTTCCAGAGCCTCGACAATCTGCTGATAATTTTTCAGCGAGTCCTTTTGTTTCTTGTATTTGTCGAGTTCCTTTTTGTAGCGATCATCCTCGGCCTTAATGAGAGCTTCTTCCTTTTGCTTTCGATCTGAATACGAAGCAGCGATAACTTTCTGGCCATCCGCCTCCAGTTTTTTCAGTTCTTCATTGCGCTTCTTTTCTCTTTCGGCTTCCTTTTTCGCGTCAGATTGCTTGCGGGCTGCTATTTTCGTCTGCAGCTCGGCCGTCAATTTGGCTAAATCTGCTCCTTTTTCTTTATTAAGGGCAATACGGGCTGTCAAAGCCGCCACCTCCGCATCGTATATTTGTTTTTCAAGTTCTTCCTGAGTTTTTATCTCCCCTTCATTATACTTCTTCGTTATTGCTGCCTTTGCCAGAAGATAGGCCTCATCCTCCTGTAGCGACCACGCTTTCTTCCCCTTGTTATTCTTATCATTTGAACCGCCCACGGGAGCGTCTTTGGAGTTATTCGCCCCGGAGCCAGCATCAGGCACTACGGGGCTGGACGAATGTTGATTATTCCAATCAACTCGCGCCTGATAGTCTTCCTGAGCCGCATAAAGAACATTTAGCAAGTCCTGTTGTTCTTTTAGACGTTTCTTTGTAGCTTTTCTTGCCTTGTCACTTGCAAAAGCTCCTTCCTTCAAGGCATCACGCATGGACTTTACAGATGCCTCGGCAGTTTTAACATCAGAATCCAGGACAGACTTGGCTTCTTCAAAACCATACATGTTTATCAAGGAGTTCGTGTACCGTGAGCCCCGCTTGTTAAGCGCTTCCTGCTCCTTAGTGATAGCATCTGTGACATCATTAATGCCATCGGCCATTATGTCCAGGACATCCTTAATGGGGCCTTTGGAGTTGGAAAATGCCAAAATAAAGCCTTCCCAAGCTGACTTAAGTTTATTCACGGAGCCCTGGATGGTATTCATACGCTCTTCAGCAATTCGGTCCAACTCTCCGTTCACATCTTCCAAAGAATCACGAAGTTCCAACGCATTGTCAGCTCCCTGCAGGAACGAATTAAAGGCAGCGACTGAGCGTTTGTCAGTCAATTCCAAGGTCGTATTCAAATCTACGCCTTGTTCCTTCAGTTTCTTCAGACCTGACAGCAATTCCGGGAATGTCTTAACTGGACCGCCCAAAGCTTTGGCAAGATCTCCGGAGCCATCGGCAAGTTTCAGCAAGATATTTCTCGTTGCAGTAGCAGCAGAAGAAGCATCAAACCCAGCATTCGCCAGGGTTCCCAGTAAGGCTGTTGTATCTCTGACAGAAAAACCGAATGTCTTGGCCACCGGGCCAACAATAGACATAGCTGTTTCCAAATAGGAAAAGTCCAAGGCACTCTTATTCGTAGCAACAGCCAACACGGACAAGACATCCTTTGTGTCGGAAGCCTGGAGACCGAACATCCGAAGAGTTGCACCGGCAAGTTTGGCCGCAGACGGGAGATCAGTTCCCACCGCAGTAGCGAATTGCAGCGTCGGTTCAGTCATAGCAAGGATTTGACTCTTACTGAAGCCCAGCTTCGCAAACTCCGTCTGTAGGCTCGTTACCTGGGATGCCGTGTATTCCGTAGTTCTGCCAAGCCTCTGAGCATCATCGGTAAGATCCTTTATGCGGGAAACGCTCGAACCCAGGACTGTTGATAGGTTAACATTGGCCTGTTCGAAGTCCGCTATTTTATTGATAGCACCTGACAAAACATTGACAATACCCTTAATTGCAGCAATCCAAGGCAAAGCCTTACCTGCAATACCGAGCATCGCGCTACCTGTTTTTCCTGATGAGCCTTTCAATTCGGCAAGTCTATTTGACGTTTCCCGGATTTCACGATTGAGATGATTCCATTGCTCCGTCTCCGGAGTAGCATTTGCCAGAGCTGCCTTGGTCTGACGGAGGTGCGCCTGAAGCTCTTTCAGCGTCATATTGTTCAAATCAATCTGGCGCTTGAAACTGCTATAAGCCTGACGGCTTGCGTCCAATGTCTGCTTCTGCGTTTGTATGGCACCAGAAAGCCGTTGGACCTCGGCAGATTCTTGCCCGTAAGTACTTACGGCTTGTTTCTGCTGCTTTTCAAGTTCCTTCATCGCCTTCTCCTGCTTCTTGACTTCTGCAGAGAGTTCAGATAACTTCTTTCTGGCGGTATCGCCATTTACAATTATATTCAGACGAAGGTCTTCTTCCTTCAGTGCCATATCTTATTCATTTTATGGCACAAAAATAGCCGCTATTCGGCGGCTGGAAAGGACAAGGAATGACGTTGTTATCGATTCGACATATAAGCTTCAATCGATGGCAAGATGTATTCAAAATCTGCAGAAACAATCTGTTTCATCTCTTTACTAATTGCCCTTCTCAACTGTAGATTCCTATTTATGGAAAAATCTCCTTTGGTAAAAGACTCTTCATCCATTGGCAATTCTTGAGCACACATGATGTTCCACCTACCTTTGTATGCAGAAACATGCAGATGTTCAAGAGCCACCGTATATGCGCCTGGATTAGAATAAATAGCTATGCTGAAATTGTAATTCGTGCGAATGTCCACCCCATTGATATTGATATATCGGTAAACGTAATAGAAGTCAAGAGCCCTGGAAGGTTTCTTAAATCTATAATCGTATATGGTTCTGTAATATTTTTGAGCGAATTCAGTCCAGCTTTTTGCTCTGGAGTCCAATTCATATTGATCAGCATCTGCAACCTCGTAGGTTCGCTCAATTCTGAACATGTCATCAACTTGAGCAAACGAGAATATGGAGGTCAACTCCAATACCAGTATTATAAGAAAGCGTCTCATTGCCTGTTTAAGGAGCAAATATCGAGCCAAATCATACACGCCGCAGTTCCTTCTGTAGCTTCAGAACCTCCCCTTTAACAGACTGGATTTTCGCACGGCCTTCATCGCCGTTGATTATCATATTGAGCCGAAGATCCTCTTCCTGGCATACTGTGGAATTATGATCGTCCTTTGCTTTATATACGATGCCATAGACTGGTTCAAGAAAAAGCGCACACCCTCTGAAACAAAATAGCCGCCAATCAGGCGGCTGAAAAGGGGAACAAATAGTTCTTTACTTATGATAGATGCTTTTCCCGTGACAGTTCTTGTATTCTTTGCCACTTCCACAAGCACACTTATCGGGCAAACGCTTTCTGATATTTACCTCATGTATCTTAAGACAGCGATTGTGTAGCTCGACTTCTTTGCAATAGTCTATTGTTTCAAGAGAAGGGAAGCGAAATGTCATTACCGTCTTTCCTGCGTAATTGGAAATGCAGAAATCACCTCTCGTTATCACATCCATTCCAATCAAGACATCCGCGTCTCCCTCTATGGAAAAAGAAGATGCCTTCCCCTCTGTAACGCGAACAGGTATAGATATATTCTCATTATTTAAGGTGAGTAGCACGTTATAGACAGGTACGATTTCAGCGCCATGCACTCCGGCAACCCGTGTAAATGCGACTGGTACGAGCCCCAATTTCCTTGCTGCAGTTTTAGTAATTGCAGAGCCTGTTGCTCCTGTGTCCCAGATTCCATTGGTAGCCAGAACACTTTGGGACACAATATCCGTCACTTTTACAGGCGTTTTTATCGAACGCTCGATTTTTGCGCCCCTGTGAGTGAGAACATTGACCATATTTATGCAAAAACAATCTGGTTGGAGAAGAACTGGGTAAAGGCCGCGTCACCAGAAGTGCATTCTTGAATTATGAATGTACCTATCTTTAATCCTCGGTCAACTGCCTTTGTGTAAACCTCCTCAAAAGTATCTCCTGAAAGGATAACACTTTTATCCTTTATCAAGACGAACTTATTGGGATATTGCTCAAATAATTCGTCGTGATGCTCTGTGAAATATCTGAAATTATCAACCAGATTCTTAGACATGTAATCGCTCCTCCGCCGCAAATATAATAACATTTCACGAATAAACAACTATCAAACAATCGTGAAAGGCTTATTGCTCAGAGACCTCGCGCCTTATGGATTCCCTGGTGGCATCGGTGAACTCGTACATGAGGCGCCAGGCTATACGGTTGAAGGCGGACATCACCACTTTGTTGTGGATGGGACGGCGCTTGTGCCTGGCGCCGTTGGAATACCGGCGCATGTCCAGGAACCGTTCGTAAACGGGGTGCGTCAGGGTGAGCTGGCCGTCGAAAGAGCCGGACCCTCCGGAGACTGACACATTTCTGG
Source organism: Bacteroidales bacterium UBA2861 (assembly GCA_002350615.1). Taxonomy (GTDB): domain Bacteria; phylum Bacteroidota; class Bacteroidia; order Bacteroidales; family UBA932; genus Cryptobacteroides. The sequence goes on from DEFD01000018.1 coordinate 175,921, forward strand.
AGTTAAGAAGAGTCCCCGATCTGGAGCCAAGGGAGGATTGAATCCTGGCAGTCTGCCTGGAAAGCATTCTGCTTCCTTCCTCTTCAAGGATTTTCCGAATGAAACGGTCTCTGACAAGGTCTGCCATAGCCTAACTGAAAGAGATGGACATGCTGTATCCGTTCCAGCCACCGAACACCGAAACCTCCGGACGAAGATCAAGAGCCGTCAACTCCAAACCGAGAGAGCAGCTGTCAGCGTCCGCAAACAGTTTGTCAAGGATTTCATCGCACACCTCCAGGCATCGGTCAAACTGTTCCAGCTCCCTTTCCGGGGTATTGCCGGCTCCCAGGGACTTTTCCAGGGCGAAAACGACCGTCTCCATATCGGTAGAACGAGCATTGGCATCCGGGCCGAAATTTTGACGGCATTCAGGACGGGCTATCAGGACCTGCAGACCCGCAGCAGCATTCAGCAGAGAGGTGGCATCGTCCTGGGCGGTGACATAACTCACCGTCACGCTGGCTGTCGGAAGCGAGATATGACGCAGGTAGGCCTCAAGCCTTCCGAGTTTTGCGAGCTTTTGCAGCTTTTTCATGGCGTTTGTTCTCTTTATAGTTGGACCACATATGCAGCAGAACCACCATCAGAGGGGCTTCGTCCACCGCTTCTATATTGCCGATAGTTCCTTCCCTCGCAAGCTGTATCAGCAGATCATTCCAGGTTGAAGGTTGTCCGGAACCATCCGAAGAAGAGAAGAGCCGTAACATATCCACATCTTCGCCTCCGAGGGTCAGTGTTCCTGTCTGCAAGTAATTGATACATGAAGCGAACCACATCATTATGATATTCTTTTGCCACCCGGGGATGCCGGATACCGCATTCACCTCATCTTCGAAGGTTTCGGGCAGAACTGGCCGGACCTTGCGCCCCGCTTTGTTGGCCACTGCGGCACGAGGCCGGTATAGATGAGCAATACATTCATCAAGATCGCGGACATCTGAACTCTCGAAAAAAGCATTCAAGGCAACACTCGCCTGCCGATATTCACCGAACGTGAGGTCCTGGCATAGAGTTGCCGGGCCAGTCAGGACACGAGCCTTTGTCCTGACGGCCGGCAACGGGTTCTGCACGGAACAGAACGACAGTTGGGGCATGGCCCCGTTTTCGGAAGAAAGGAATATGTAGTCAATCGTCTTGCAGATCTGAGCGATGTTGGAGGCTACCGCTTCGTTAAACGCACTCTTGGTCGATATGCGCCTAAAACCAAGGAGACGGAAGACGAGGAGAACCTGCAGCTGGAGGGGTGAGAGTTCCCCGGATACCACCTTGTCATACTTCCTGAAAACGAATCGTACCTGGTCTGCTGTCATCTCATCCCAGCTGGACGGGAGCATTATGTTGTGCTTGCGTTGGCTTCCGTCAAAGAATTCAATCTGAGTCATACGGTAAAGTATTTTTTCTTGGGGTCGTTGTCCGGAATCAATTTGGCGGATGCATAGGGGGCATCTCCTATTGCATTGCGGATCTGCGCCTCGGTATCGGAAAGCTGCTGCCGGAGTTTTCCGAGAGTCCAGTCAATCTCATCTGTCGTCGCAGCACGTCTTTCCTTGTTTCCCTGGTAACTAGGGGCAAACTGCCTTGCCACTTCTTGAGGAAAGGCGGCTATGCTCCAGCGGCTAAGAGCAAGGATAAGGGCCTTCAGCACGCACCACCGTCGGCAAGCATCAAGGATCCCTTCTTCGTCCGCCCCATTCAACAGGGAGGCAAGCCGTTCCTCGCCAATAATGCCGGACAAGGTTTCCTGCGCTTCCAAGAAAAGAGGGATAAGCATGAAATATGTATACTGGCTGCGATCCACCGGATAGACCTTCTCAAGGATGGCAAGAGAACGGATAAGTGTTGCAGACTGGGCCTTGTATAGATCAGACTCTTTCCAGGAATAGTCATCAGTGTCACCAAGGTAGTTGAATAGCGAGTCAAGACTTCGGAAATAGCGCTCACGCATCTCCCTGTCGTCGCGGTCAATCTGCCATTCAAAGGCCACCTTTTCATTGTCGTCCACTTTGATTTTCCGTCCTGTTTCTCCATGAGAGAGACCTGTCAGACGCGCATAATTGCTGATGGCGAGAAAAGCGATGGGGCGGCGCACCATATCCAACCATTCCTGATCGGCATCACTCAGACTGTCCTGCGAGTAGAGCTGTTCTGCACGAGCAATCACTGCAGAGCCCACCAGCATGGCCACCTCCCTGGTGGCTGACAGCACTTCACTCTCCACCGCCTTATAATCGGCGGACGCCTGGAAGGTGCCGGACAGTCCATAGAGCTCCATGGAGCCTTTATTGTCTTTGTTGAATAGCATATCTACTGGTTTTTAATACGGGATGAAGCGGAAAGGGATTCTTCAGTCTTCACGCTCTGGTGATAGAACCCCATCTGAACGTCTTTCCCCGGGAAATTGAATCGTATGGCTTTGTTGATGCCGGAAAGGATTACATTCGAAGGAATGGCAGTATCCGATGCCAGATAAAGTTTGAAGGCATACAGCATCTCGGACCCGGAAGCCAGCTTCCCGTTCACCATTATGTTCGACAGTGATGGGTGGAGGCCCATACCGGAAGTGATGGCGGATACCGAAGCTTCGGCAATCTTCAGCTGGGATTCCACAAAATCCTTGATCTTCTGGTCCACGGCCTCAATCTTCCAAGCATGCGCATTGCCCTGGTCGTCGATGCAGTCTATGGAATGGAACATTTTCCCGGCATTCTCCTTTCCCGTGAGAACAGACACCATGGAGTCGAGCAACTGCTTGGTGATGTTCATTATCTCTTCTTCAATCTTTGTGTCATCCCAGTCGGGATGCGATTTCTGGAGAACCTCCCGCCGGTAGTCCCAGTAGGCCTGCGAACTGTGTACATGGTAGGCCAAGTTGATGCCGTTATCCGTCACATACTTGAATATGCTCGGGATCTCGCTCCCCCGGACTATCCAACGCATTGCACCCCAGAACTGCGGCAGCGCATAGAAATCATGACCGAATGAAGGCAACCTCACATAAGATGCAGCCACAGGGAAACGCCCCGGGTCAGCATCCAGGAAAACCGGATATTCGCGTATGCCGCTGCGGCTGCATGCATGCTCGAAGTCCCCTGTAAGAATATGTCTGCAACAGGAGATATCAAGTTCGTCGTTATCCGGCCACTCAAGCCTGGCATTCTTAACCGGCAGGTGCTCAAGTTTTGCAATGAACCGGCTTGCACCCACCCTCGCTCCTCTCGCAAGATGTTTGGCATCGAAGTAACCGCCGGTACTGAGATAATCGCCCATCACTCCCAGCAGATAAGACTTGTAGTCCCAGCCGGACAGCCAGCGTTCCACTTCCGCATCACGCACCCAGGATTGTATGATAGTCCCATCAACGATCTCAAGTCTGTAAAGCTGGGGGCCCTGGCCCCAAAGAAGTCCACGCTGCCTCTCGATTATTCCTGGAGCGAGGTTGTTTTCGCCGATTGTATTGCGTATGAATACTGGGATATTGTTATCCCACCCATATGGGACAATTTTGTAGCCTCCGATGCTCTGCGGCATAACCTCCCAGTTCTTGTAATCGTTTCGCAGCACCAGGGAGCCGAAACTGCCGGACAGGGAACCGTCAATGGCATTGGAAAGTATATATACCCTGCCGTCGTCGAGATGTGCGGCAAAGGAATGGTCAGATATTCTTACGGTTTTGCTCATATCATCTGTATCTTTTCTCCATTGTAGATCATCAGCAGCGGCTGATAAAAATGCCGTACTTGCATGGTGTCCAGGTTGATGTAGCGCTCTACGATATCGGCATCTTTGTGATGTCTGGTATCTTCACGGGAAAGAAGGCGACCGTGACGCACTTCCACAATGCCCTCGCTGCTCCCCTCTGTACGGTTACAGGACATGAAGGCGAAGGAGAAGGACTCCCCCCGCCCGGAGCGTTCCCGCATCTGCGCTATTGCATCCCATATTATCACGATGGCAAATTTACCCTCTGCCGGCGCCCAGGAAAGGACGGAAGCAACGGGTCCAGCCAGAGGGAGATGATTTTCTGCCTTTCGGGCGATATCGGGTGGCATTTCGGGCGATATTTTGAGGTTTTTGGATAAGGTTTTTCAGCAAATCGCTGATTCTATGAAACTTAAGCCACGGAGCCGCCGGAAAGGCAAATAATCGGTGACAAAAAAGGCCGGCCCGCCCTCTTCTTCACTTGCAATTGCAAGTATTCAAAAAGGTGATTTATGGCTTGGCTGTCACTATATCCAGATTGCCGGGAACGGCACCACGCACCCCTGCAACGACTTTTCTCCACTCAGGAATCATAAGCAGGTACTTCAGTGCATCGGAGGGGTTCGTACTCTGTGTAGGAAGCTTCGATATCTCCAGTTTTTCGGACGATTTGTCCTTGTACACGATTCCATTCTTGACCTTAGTACGGGCTCCTTCAAGAGAAAGTTTAAGCGGCTTCGCCGCATATGCGTCGATTCGCAGCAGCGGCAGCAGAGGATTGCTTTCACTCAACAGAACCTGCATGAAATTGTATTCCTCACTCTGCCGTATGGTTCCCTGTCCGCGGCTCATCAGATGCACCACCCACCCAGTGGGACGTCCCGAGGCATCTCGCTCGATGGCGTTCTTGAGCTGGGAGATCTGCGACTTCCCCACCTTCTCATAGGCGTTGCCGGCACGGTCGTAGTAACAGTACAGGACTTTGTTTTGCATAGGGGCAAAATACGTCCGGAACTTTTCACCCAGTTCCTGGATATATTCCGGTGCGAGAGTGTAGATGAACTTGAGAACACGGAGCGTCTCCCTGCCGCCATGCCGTACCGTCTGGGCGCATACCATAGAGCACATATTGCCGAAGTCCACTCCCAGTCTCAGCGGCTCGGCAGGATTGAGATATTTCAACACTCTGCACGTCTCCCCCTCCATCAGGGCGACTTTGTCGTATTCCTTCTCATCTATGCCGTCAAAGTAGAAGTGGCGTTCGTCCAGATTGGCATAAAAGCGGTTTCCTCCTTTCAGCCCGGTCTTCATGGAAAGGATGGCCGTGTTGACATCAGGAAGGCCGGAGGCAATGGCATCCGCAAACCAGTCTTCACCGAGGATATCGGCGTTGACATAACTGGATGCCCGGAAATAGAAGGTGTCTGCTTCTTTGCGCATACGGGTCATGATCCACCGTTCCCTCCATCTGGAAGCTATGCGAAGCTTTGCACGATACCTCCTTGCATCTTCGGCCGTTTTGCTTCGCATCCACTCGTCCTTGGCTGCCACCGCCTCCCGCATGGCTTCGTTGTAAACGAGTCCGGCACGTATCACCAGAAGTATCGCTTCGATGTCCATGTTCCTGGACTGCTCACCCATCCAGGCATATTCACCTATATGTGACGGGTCGGCGACATCGGAAGTAAACAGCTGCCCCCGATACCAAGGGCTGTTCTTGTACTGCGGATAGCCCCTCACCGCTTTCATCAGGTTGGCCAGCTGCTCGGGCTTGAAGTATTTGGCTTCGTCGCCGATAAGGAACACGTATGAGCGGCCGGCAAGCGTCGAAGGCCGGTCAAGGGATCCGAAGGTAATGTTCAGGCCTGTGAAGAAAACAATGGTACGCTTGTATGACACCAGCCGGTTCACGGGATTCCAGAAGTGGGGTTTGAGCCATTCCGGAAGGGACTCCTTCTCCAGTGGAGTGAACTCTGGCGGTGCCTGCTCTATGACATAGTGCACACCCTCCCGGAAGCCTTTGCGCTCAAGGCCTTCCAGAGCGGACGGGAGGATGTTTGCCGTGAGGTTGGTGAAGGTGTCCGCGACCCACACAATGGGAGCACCCGGGAGTTCATACACCAGGTCGATTATCCTCTCGCAGAGGATCTCGGTGGTCTTCGACGAACCTCGTCCATATTCCAGGAATGTCTTTCGGGCCCCGACCAAGGACACCAGCTGGACAAACAGATTCTGGAATCCGACATCTGCAGCCTTGGTCCCTGCTTCATCAATTTTCTTTCTCGACGACATCTTCAAGCATTTTTACAATATCGACATCTTCTATCCCAGCTTCCATACGAATCCTGCGCTTCTCCATGGAAGGCGCATCCATACGGTCGATCTGGTCACCGAGCACGTCCCTGTTTGCGGGAGGCAGGCCGAGGATGCCGGGATCCAGGGAGTTGACGCGCCAGAATCGCCGGTACACAAGAGGATCCTGGACTTGCGGATCCGGCTGATCCAGCTGCAGCAGCTTGGCTCTCTTATCCAGGATACCGGCCGCCAGCGCAAAATCCTGGGGAGTCTTCGCCGTCTCCAGGATGGAGTGGTAGATGGTATCATAGGCTTCTGCCGTATGATGGCGCATTGCTGCCTTCGATACGTTCTTTCCGGGGCTGAACAGCTCCAGCGCCTGGGACAGCATATCCCTCGCTGTGTCATAGCTCAGATTATAGGGCGGACGGGTAAGAAAACGCACGGTCTTGCGGTCGCCGTGCCTGATATCGAAGGCATATATCAACTGCAGCAGGTTGAGACGCAGCTGGTCATTGTCCGAGAGCGTACCAGGGCAACCGGACTCTATGTACTTCTGTATTTCCGAATACAGGTCCGGATTGTCTGCAGCTCCGAAGATATCGAGTTTGGTAAGTCGGAAGCTGCGCTCTTTGAGAAGGTCGCTGTACTGTTTTGCGGCAGAGAGATTGCCGCCTATTGCATCGCTTTGGAGACGGGATTCCAATTCAAACTGCGCCTTCATTTCCCCACGCAACGCAATCTGCCGGATTTCACTTTCTGGATTTGAAAGCTCCGCCGCAAGTTCGGCTGCATTCCAGCCGAAAAAAGCGGCAATTTTTTCAGCTGGCCACCGGAGACCGGCAAGTTTCTCCAGGTCAGCCCTGTCGGTATCGGTCAGTTGGATCATTCCTAATTATGTTTTTGTAAAAATCATATACCTGTTTGCTATTAACCAGAACAAACTGTTCATTGTTCGCATTCTCACTGAAGTTGCCGCTGCCGCAGACAGTGAAGTATCCGGCGCTACCAATTTTCGCGGTAACGACTTTGCTGTGGTTAAATCCGAAAGACAATGAAAATCTATCCCGAACGCCGATCTGGGACCTCAGCAGGTCCACTTTCTTTGGCGCTATTCTCTTTGCATAGGCGGCCAGATATATATGGCCTTCCAGGATGTCACCATTGTCGTAATACCTCATTAAGGTGTTTATCGTTGTAGTGCCTATACTGTATGTACTGATGGTAAGTTCATCAATCGTCCCCATGGTCTCAATCATCCAGGCAATGAATGACATCGTGGTGAACTGTTTTATAGTCCAGATAAAAACTGCCTCTCCAGGGCCAGGCGGCACCGGAATGTGCTCATGTATATTGGCCACGTTCGCAACTTCGAGACCTTGAAAATGCAGAAGCCGCGTATCCGTCTTTCCGATCATAGCGTTAGTATGATTGGTACCAGGCGTGGAAAGGTCGAACAAGCCCATCTTATTTTTTATTCTTTTCGTATTCTGCAATCATCTCCCTTACAACATCAAGCTCACGTTGTTTACGAGCCAGCCTGTCCCGGCGCTGCTCATCCAGGTGCGGCTTATCTTTTTTGGCAAGTTCGGATCCTATGCGCCATATCGCTCCTTCCAGGCGGCGCGCTTCGGCTATGAGTCCGACTATCGACATCCGGCGGATGGCGGCGAACTTGCGCGCTTCAGAGAAAACAGGATGCTTGCCGAGAACGGTGCCGTGTTCTTTGTAGTACGCAAATTCGGCGGTAATCAGCCGGTTTTGCGTGAAATTTTCCAAAAGATTTTTTGCGGTTTCATAACAATCTTCCGGACTGTCGCAGTAAAATAACTTTTCGTGCAAGTCCAGCGTGTTGTGATAAGCCGTGATTTTATCGGCGGCCAACACTTTCAGTTCCTGGGGACAGTCCGCCCTGGAGAGAAACGGCCATTCTTCCCTGAACGATCCCTCCTGCCTCCTTCGGACCGGCGGCGTGGAAACGGGCAGCCCTTCAGCATACTTGTGCAGGACTCCTTCCAGCAGATAGCCGAACATCTGCGGATTAGCCTCCACCATGCACGCCAGGTATGGATTGGGCTCGTAAACGGCAAGGAGCCGGAGACCTTCGCGGACCCCGGCTCCTTCAGTCAACCATTTTGCGACATCGTTCATTCTGCCAGCAGGTTGTCCACGATACCCGTGATGGCGTCCCAGCCCACGGCGCTCGTGGCGATGAAGTGTTTGGTGATCACGGCTTCCAGCACCCTATGGATACAGGGAGCCGGCTTGATCACCTGGGTGACATAGTTGCCGAAGCTGTGCCCGACCGCCAGAGGATACTGGTTGCCTGCTGTCGCGGCCTTCAGGAAGGCTTCTGCATCGAAGTCCTCCGGCTTTTCCAACCTGGAGAGCAAATCGCTGATTACGGCTTTATTCAGGCACACAGGAACCCGGCTGTTATAAACAGGCTGTCCGTCTGCCCTGTGATAGAGAACAGGAAGGCGAAGCTGTGCGGCGGACATATCCTTCACCGGAAAGCAGTTGGCCTGCACCAGCACGAAGTTTTTGTCTATGCTGCTATCAGCTATGATGGCACCGAGCACAGGCAGCAGGCTGTAACCTTCTTCCACCGTGATGATGGTAAAGGGCTCCTTGACCCGTCTCGCCCACAAAGCCTTCATCCTTGCCTCCGACCCGGCGAAGGCAAGGATTACAAGCTTGATGAGGGCGGTTTTCGTTGTTTTGCCGGCCATAGGCTATGCGCTCTCGTTATCGGATGCATCCGCGGGATCCGCAGCCACCGCAGGAACAGCACCGGAGTACACGCTGGGAAGCAGGGCTCCAGCCACCTCCTGCGCAAAAGCAAGGTGCGTCTTGCTCGCTTCGTTGTTCTCGGTGGGCTCGGCGGTCAGGCGCAGAGGATTGCACTTCTGTCCGTAGAGCTTGGTCTTGCCGGTCTCGCAACTCTTCACCAGGATCAGAACGCCGCGGTTGGCGTAATACTCGATGAAGTTGTCCAGCTCAGGAGTGTTGCCGGGATAGTCGAAGGCGACGCGCTGCTTGAAGCCTTTTGCATCTACTTCGCCATCCTGGTCGTATCCGCAGTCGATGGTATGCGAGGACACCTGGATGCGCACACCCTTGGCGCTCTCGGCCAGTGTGAGATCACCGGTAGCCACGGTATTGCCGAAGGCCCTGGTGGGTTCGGACGCCACATCATTGGCATCCACGATTATGATTTCGTCGCTCTTGATTACTGGAGCGGCAAGTGCCCCGGTCTTGGGGATGGATGTTTTTGTGTACATAGTCTTGTTTGTATTATGGAGCCCCGGCTGCCCGGAGCTCCAAGGTTAAACTACTCTCCTTCATCGGTTCCTGCCGAAGCTCCTTCATCGGTTCCTGCCGAAGCTCCGGAGGACACAAGGGACTGGTCCCCTCCGTTCGCCCAGTTGTCACTGTAAGAAGCGGGATCGGTGGCGATGCTGCCGGACGGATCATAGTCGGCAGGGACCGCCGCGTAAACGGCCTCCTGGATACGGAAGCCCACGGACAGGGAGTATTCTCCCATCACGCGCACTTCGTAGCCGACCTTCTGGATTTCGGAGATGCAGTTCTCCGCCTTCTGCAGGTCAACCAGCATGACGAAGTTCGCACGAGGTGTGGCGAAGAGGATGGGGGAACTGTACATGGACTCCAGAGGGATGAGGGTGAACTTGGTGAAGCGGATGCTGCCGTCGCTCTCGGTGTTGGTCTTGTTGCCATACACCGCATACTCGGCCCTCTTGTACCTGGTAAGGAACTCGGGGCTGCAGTGCAGCTCCATGTTCTTTGCGAAGAACGGGCTGATGGCATCGACGAAGTCCTCCACATACTTGATGAGAGCAGCATCGTCGAGAGTGCGGAAGTCTTTCGCTCCCTTGAAGTAGTTGAACTTGCAGTCTGCGTCGGTGAGGCCTTCTACGAGGATGGTCTCATAGCCGTCCATGGAGTCTTTCGCAGCAAAGCCTGCTCCGCCGTCGGTGGCTTCACTCGTATGATCCACGAACTTGCCCTTGCCAAGCATGGCGAAGGTGATGTCTTCCGGCACCTTGGGGAGGATATGCTCCTCGATGAGGTACTTGGTGAAGGGCATGTCCGCCTGAGTCTTGCCCTGTTCGTACAGGTACACCAGCCAGCTGGAGAGAACCTCCGCAGGGATGATGGGGACATTGATCTTGTGGCGGCGGTAAGGGATGGTCACAGGGGTGAACTTGGCATTGCCCTTAGGCGTCCACTTCGCCGTAAACTGCTGGGAGACTTCAGTGATGATGGCTGCAGCAGCCTTGTAGTCGGTGATGCTCTGAACCTTCGTGAGGAACTTGGCATCGTTGAAGGCGTTGTATATACGCTTGTTCAGAACCTCGATGCGGGTGTTGGCCGGCATGCTGGTACCGAATTCCGCGTTCAGCTCCGACAAGTCGGATGCGGAGATGGTCACGTTGGACGCTGCCACGAGAGCATTCGCGAATCCCTGGGAAGAGGCGAGCGCCTGGGCTGCCAGCTTGTTGTGGAATGCAGCGGCGTTGACGGAGTACCGGGCAGCTGCCCCGGCTGCGGGAGTGGCTGCCTTGGGAGCCGGCTTCGGCTCGGCCTCTTCGCTGAGAGTGGCCACCGTCTGCTGAAGCTGCTGCTTGTCGGACTGCAGACCGGCAATGGTCTGATCCTGCTGCTGCGAGCTCTTCAGCATTGCATTGAAGATGGAGACGGCATCCTCATCGTCAGCAGACGCCTCGAAAGCTTCGAGAAAATCCTTGCCATAGGTGGCACTGATCCTCTGTCGCTCGTCGTCGGTGAGTTCGTACTTGCCGTCCTTTTTGACAAGCTCGCTCTTGCCAAGGAACTTGGCGACGATACCGACAATCTTTTTGTTGGAAATTTTACCCATAGAAATGAAAAAGTTTATAGTTGTTATTCTGGCTCGTCAGTTAGAATTCGTGGGAACGGAGAAAGACATTCTGCACACAGTCTTCCAGTTCGGCCATGCCGTCTGCCATACCGTTGTCTATGGCTTTCGCCGTGCTGAACGTAGCGCCTGAGAGCACTCCGGGGGCATCGGCCTTAAGATTTTTCCGGCCTTCTTTCACGGCTTCCTGGAACACGCGGGCTATCTCTGACAGCTCCGCCTTCATGGCCTCCGGCTTGCCGTCAAGGGCATCACGGTAGGCCCTGTTCTTGTCCGAGGACTCAGGTGCGTATATTTCGAGGGTCCTCCTGCCGGTCTGCTTGTTTTCCCGGTCATCCACGATCTGGGCATAGACGCCAATGGAGCCCACTTCTGAAAGAAGATTGTCCATGAAAAGCGCATCGCACTGACTGGCAACCCAGTAAGCGGCGCTGGCAGCATAGTCACAATGAGCGATGATCGGCTTGCCGTCCGCCTGGATCCGCCGAATGGCAGCCACCAAGGGCATCACCGAATCTGTCGTGCCTCCAGGAGAATCGAAGTCGAGCACGAAACCGACGATATTCTCGCGGACGCGATATTCATCAAGGATGGCCGCCACTTCGAGTGTAGAGGTACCATAACAGTTGTCATATTTGGTAAGGGTCCCAGTCACAGGCACAACCAGGACCATCCGGTCACTGGTCGAAGGAGAATCTCCGACCTGTGTCGCTCCGTCCAGGTCCATCAACAAGGGGCGGATATCCTCCACCTCCGCTGAAACCGGCTTTCTTTCCAGGAAATCGTTAGCCACCTGATAGAGACGTCTCGCCTCAGGCGCTGAAATAAGCCACCTGCCCCGGAGAATATCCATGACAAGTGCCCTGTTGTTTTTGTATTTCGGCATATACACTTTGCGTTAACAGTTCACGCAAAGGTATAAAGCTCTTCTTCTTTGTAAAGGACAGCCCTAAATGAGTTCCGTGTAACGGCAGGTGACTGTCTGCACCCGGTCGTCCCCAAGCTGCATTCGTGCGGGCAATTCGACGCTCCCGAAAGTCATGATACCGAAGGCGCTGTTTTCTTCGTCGGTCCAGGTGACCGTGATCTGCAAATCGGCTGTTACAATCTCAGGGAAAATCGGCGACCGGCGAATCTTCTGGGAAAGATTGATTTCCCTGGTCTGCCCGTCTTCAGATGTGTCGATGGTGAGAGTCCCGGCACCGGGAATGATGTCGAGGGCAAAAGGTGCAGGTTCCTGCGCATTGAGGTCCAGCAGGACGATGGAAGTGATGATGTGTTTCATTGTTTTCTTGGATCCAGGAGGGTTGAGTCCTGCTCGTCGAAGAAATACTTCGCTTTACGCAACAGCAGGGCGGATTTCTTTTTCATGAGAGCCAGTTCCTGACGGTACACTCTCTTATGCAGGGTGTCGAAGGGTTCGCCGGTGGTGAGATTGCGGCTGAGGACATAGCTCTCCACTATCTCCTGCTTCTCGTACCCGTACTGCAGTCCCTTGAGATAGTAGCGATAGAAATCCAGCTCGAAGCAGCCTTGCAGCAGATGATTGATCCGTGGTACCGCCGTTGCCGGATACTGCATCCATTTGTTCCTGCAGCCATCGAGGGCCCGGACCAGCGGCAGGTCAAAGGAGCAGATTGTCTGACCTTCAGCGGGAACGACTTCCGCAGGCATCAGTACCGGATACGCGAGATAGGTCAGGGCTTCGCCGACTATATTCGTGCTTGACACCTGGTAATGCCCGGTGGCACGGTCCCTGGGAAACAGGAACTGGAGGAAGTCGAGTGCCAAGCCGCAATCGATGGGGCAGTCGGCACTTATGCGGTTCAACTCATCTTTGGGCATAATCTATAAAGTTACAAAATCTTACGCATATTATCAAGAATTTTTATGGAACATTTTCATCAACATGGCAAAATCGGCATTGTCCTCGGCTCCCAAAAAGGGTAGCAGTTTTTGGCAACTACCAAAACTACCAAACTACTATGCTGATAATCAGTACTTTAGAAAACTACACACAGCTACCGGGTAGTTTTTGGAGTAGTTTTTAGCCCTTTCGGTAGTTTTCCGGTAGTTTTTGGTAGTTTTTTCAAGGTCGAAAACTACCACTTATTTCGCTTATAATCAGTGTGGTAGCGAAGGTAGTTGAAGTAGTTGGGAGAATCGGTTCCCGTGGCGCGATTGCATAAGCCTTCCTTATCGTTATAAGTGGGGAAAATCCCCCAGATTTTCCTTTTGATTAGGGGGTCCGGGGGATTTCATTCCACGTCCATATGTCCATATGGATATATTTTTATATAAATATATATATGGTGTCCGACGGGGCCCTCCCCGTCGGACCAATAAAAAAGGCCCCCGGATCTCTCCGGAGGCCGTGGCCGTCGCAGTTCTCGAAGTCTGCGATAACTAAGCAAAGCGGACGGCCGTCAGATTGTTTGCAAAACTCCTAACCCCCCGTTCGATCTTTTCGATGGTTTTGCGAGTAGGCTTACTGCGCCCGTGCAGATAATGACCGAGTTGTGTCTGGCTCACCCCTGTAATCCTCTCCAGCCCGGCGAGACTGAATGCCTTGCAATACTCCTGCAGGAAACTCGCTGTATCGTAGAAAAACTCGTACTCTATCTCTTCGAATTGCTTGCCGGCTTTGTGATAGTACTCTCGCATTTCCTGATAGGCTTTTTGGAAGTCTTCAATCGTTTCTTCGACCGTCTTTCCCTCGCCTATGCAGCTGTAGCTGAGTGGCGTGTCATCCATATAGGCAGAATAGCCAAAGGAAGACTTTTCAATAAATACTTTTACCTTTTTCATAACATTTGCCCCTTTTATGCTTGTTGATGTGGGGGCTCATTTGAGCCCCGCATCCTTCAAAATTTTGTTTAGTGTTCCGGTCGCAACCTCTTCGTTGTGGTGATGACTCATCTGAAAGTCTTTGTCCGTTATCGGACTATGCCAGAGAGGATGCCCGTTGCGTTCTGTCGGTGTCTTGTAACACCCGGCTTTCTTCAGTCTCTTTTCTAATTCAGTGTACTTCATAGAACTTGTTGCTTTGTTATCGCACTACAAAAATAGGAATTTTCCTATTATTTACCAAATTATTTGTTAAAAAACCACATCATATGTTTATTGTTTTCTCGGCCGGTAGCAGTGAGTGTCGATCCAAGCCCGGTATTCCTCCATCGAGTGGGTGCCCCGCCGGACATGGCTAAGGTCGCTGCTAAATGTCAGGCATATCCGCCCATCGATGTGCAGCAAGCAAAGCAGGCCTACGGCAACGGCTTCCTCCAACGGACGGATCCTGAGAGGCACCCATATGAACAGAGGAAGTGCGTTGAACCAGGCTTCGATAGCAGCCGCCCGGGTTTCGATAACCGCAGTAAACTTTTCCCTGAACTCCTGCTCCTGGCCGGCAGTACGCAGCAGATATTTCTCCCTCTGACTCACTTCTCGATTCCGTATATTATGGCCGGCATATCATCTTCATCCTGATCTGATGCTTCTTTCATAAGGGTCGCGGCTTCCTCTTTCTGAAATCCTCCCACGACGACATCGAGCGATATTCCATAATTCTCGGTTATCGCATCGTAATCGAACACCATGGCTGTCGTGGTGCGAGTCTTCACTGCTGCATCATCAGATGGCGTGTAGCCAAGGGCATTGTCGATGAGTTTGAACTTCATTGACAGAACTGTCCCCATGTACTCTGGAGAGTTTTCCAGGTAATACTTCAAAGAATCTTTCGGAAGGGCCTTCTGACCGTCCCGCGCTTCCTTGAGGTACTGCGAGGAAAGCCTGTTGAAGTTGACGAAAAGATACCGTTTCTCCGGATTGAGTTCCACTTCCTGGTTTGCCCGCTTGGACTCCCTGGTAGTGATGCTTCGGCCACCTCGAGTTATCCTGTAATCCACATCGATCCATGCCCGAGAGGACCCCACCAAGTTCTCCACGGTTTCCCAAAAGCCTGCGAGTTCGTTACTTTGCCGTGTCTTTGCATTTTGGTTGATACATAGACGAGTGCAGAGATCCAAGAGTTCCGGGTAGTGGAACGATAGTCCCAACTGGCCGTCAAGGGTGCGGAAGGCCGCAAGCACCGTAGCCCAGTTTTTGAGGGTTCGATCTTCGACCGCGGATGAGCGGGCCTTATCCGAAAGGTCGGTTACGGTATCGTCCCAGGCGGAGCGGAACCCAGCAGCAAAGATGCTGCGCATTGCAAGCATCTGAGCGGTCAGGTGCGTTATTCCCCTGTTCTCTATCCTCCGGAGGTTTTCGAAATTGCGCTTCTCCTCGTCGCTGAAGGTGGTTTTACTGAACGAGAGGAAGATCATTCTGGAGAACAGAGCAATATCCGCAGTCGGCATCTCCTGTCCGGAAAGGACGACACCGCAGTCCACGGAAGTGGTTTCCCTGCGCTTGTCGTTGTCGATATTCACCCTGGTGCGACCTGTACCGTCCCAAAGGCCCTTCAATATCTCCTGCTTGTCTGGTGGGAGATCTTTCTTGTATTCGTCCAAGTGGACGACAGCGTTTGACACCTCTGCGATTGCTTCCGCAAGAGCCGCCTTTGTGGAAGCAGAAAGGTTCGGAGCTGAATAGTCGGTAAAAAAGAAGGACGTGAGCGAAGCACCCAGCTGGGTCTTTCCAGTTCCCTTAGGTCCGAACAGGTTAAGTATTGGAAAACGCTGCGTAACGCTCGTGACGATGTCCTTGAACAACGTGGCCACCAGGAAACACACTGCGACCTTGGCATTCTCCCCGTGCACCTTGACCATCAGATCGACGTGCTCCCGCAGGGTGATGTCGCTCGTGCGCTGGAAGGTGAACTTTCTCTCCATCTGATAGCCCTGCGTGTTACTCTCAGTGTCCGCGGCACATCCAGGAAGGTAGAAACGGCGGTCTTTCATCATGAAGACTCCGTATTTGTCTGCCTTTTCAAATCGGTCGCCGTCCATGCCACCATTGCCCCAGGCGTAAAAACCCCAGCGCTTCTGCCATCCCAGCTGTCTGATTTCATCTGCAGAGGGAGTGTCATCATACAGGTAGGTCTTTAGCTGAGTAAGCTCGGCAGCTGAAACCTTCCATACATAGTTGCCGGCACTCTCCAGCACCCTCTTGAAATCTGCGAAGGAAACCATTTCGCTCTGTTTGAATTTCACCGTCTGCTCCTGGCCACTTTCGTTCAGGACACGGAAAATCCTTCGAGCATTGCTCTCGTCCCTGATATGCAGAACTGGTTCCATAATGAAATTGCTCCAGGGACGATCATTGGAGGAGGACCCGGCGCCATAGTAGCAGCGATTCTTGATGTAGAAGCCATAACTGCGCAGCATGTCCTGCGACTTGCGATCCTTTTCCAGGGCTTCACGGTCCAAGGCATTCTTTGCCTTGTAATATTCCTGGCGCCATACCTTGCCGTTCTTGTACTGCTTCGTGAAAGACTCCAGGTACATCTCCGCAGCCGTTTCGTCGCACCAGGCAAGCAGCCTGGAGACATCGGAAATCACCTTCGCGATCTCGGTTTGGGACGATTTATCCTTCATCTCACCTGAACAGTACCAAGGAATAAAATCCGACGTATCCCTGGAAAGAGCCTCATCCCAGCCTTTGGGATTTTTCTTGAAGTATTCATCCGGATCCTTGCCAAGATCCTTCTCCCATTCCATCACCCGTACGGCCAGGCCAGCAGAGAGCAGCTCGATGCCGTGCTTGCGTACCGCCTTGCGACCCGCTTCGTCCATATCGCCTGCAAGGATGACATTCTTCGCTTTTCGGCGTATGGTATCAATCTGCTCTTTCGTAAGAGCCGTTCCACAGGGGGCGGCAGCGGTACTTACACCTATCTGATGCAGGCGCATCACATCCGGATTCCCTTCGCAGAGAACCACAGTGCCGGTAGCAGACACCTGCCTGGAGGCTTGGTACCAGCCAAACAGCATCTCTCCTTTATGAAAAAGCGGAGTATCCTTTGTGTTCAAATACTTCATGCGCTTCGCGGTGTCTTCATTCTCTCCTATATAGCGTCCTGTAAAGCCGGCAATATACCCGCTTCTGGACCAGATAGGGAAGACGATGCGCTGCCGGAATGCATCATAGGAGCCATTGTCACCTACGCTGGCAAGGCCTGCCTCTATAAGTACATCCTTGCCCCAACCTTTATCTGTAAGTGCCTTCAGGAGACCACCGCCCTCAGGGGCGTAACCCACGCCGAACAGGGCAATGGTATCATCGCTCCAGCCGCGATCCCGGCAATACTGCTTCGCCGCCGGAGAAGCGGCGAAGCGCTCCTGGAACCACTCATGAGCAGCCCGGTTCACATTCATCAGCTTCTCCCGGCGGAACTGCTCTTCGCGCTCCGCTGGAGTAGGCTCTTTCTTTTCATACTGTATGTGAAGCTTAGCTGCAAGGTACTCGACTGCTTCCATGAAGGTCAGCCCGTTCTTGTCCTGTACAAAGGCGATGGCGTCCCAGCTCTTGGCGCAGGATCCGAAGCAGTGCGCCGTGTTTCTGGAGGGAGACACCACGAAAGACGGGGTCTTCTCCCCATGGAAAGGGCAGCAGCACTTGTAACCAGAACCGTCGCGTTTGAGTTCAAGGCCTTCACCTTCCAGGATGGACACTATGTCATAATCCCGGATTTGTTCAATGACTTCGTTGGGAATCATATTCATTGCTCTAGTTCTATTCTCTCTAAACGGGAAAGCAGCTCTCCGAAACGAGCAATTCGCTCCTGGTCATATTGGCTTTTGTTTATATAAGAGCCAAGAAGGCGCAGTTGCGTCCGCAATGCTGCCAGGATGAGCGGCAGATCCCTCTCTCGTAGTTCAACGTTAATTATCATAAGTCTTTACTCTTGATAGCCTATGCAGAGCATCCATGTAGATGATGGTGCCGTTCTGGAGTGGTTTCACTTTTCGGAAGATTGGTGTGATTGATTTCGTAGGAAAGGCTGACACAGAGGGCGCAGGCCACATGCGTTTCAACGGCGTTTCCGATGTATTTCTTCTGTTCGGTGGTAGTCCCAACAAGAACATATTCATCGCCGAATCCCATGATTCTTTTCAATTCGATGATCTTCAGCATTCGAATGAAGATGTCGGAAATGCCATACATTGACATGAATTCCTTGATCTTGACGGTCATCGGGCTGTCTGAAGGATAGACCACGATAACGCCGCCGGTCTCGGCCGTTACGATGTACGGTGGACGTTTGTCCATCCGTGCGATTAGGGTGAAGCAGGGTTTGTCGATGGCGGATCCGGCCGACGCAAATTGCGGGTTCAATAGATATTGGACTTTCGCCGGCGAATGGCTTTTCACCGTCACGATGTTCAATTTCGGATTTGTAGTCACAGTATGGGACGGCTCGTCAATGGAAGACGGCCTGCCGTGGCCATACTGGTTGTCGATGAAGCGCAGCGCGTGGACGGCAATCCTGTCGTGTGTTGGAAGGGTCGGACAAGGGGCATCCAGTGCCCCTACCTGGTTCTTTCCCATGTAAGCCGTGATGAATGCGTGGTGGTCGCGGCATGTTACGGCCCCGGCCGGGCCGTCCAGCCCGATGTTCTTTCCGTCTGGGTCCCCGCTGAATTGCTTGGAAAGGAAAGAGACGCGGGCCAGTCCAAGCCGCTGCTGCGCGGCAACCGTGGGGCAAGGGTCATCGATGGACGGCGGGATATATTTGCCCGTTCTGGACATCGAATTCCACTTGATCAGGAATGCATCTTTCCCCCCGGCCACAAACTTGATCAGACCGGCATAAATGCGCTTCAGCGTGTTTTCCGCAAGGGGCTTGCGCTCCGTGTCAAAGATGGACCGGCCTTCATCATCAAGGTCCAACACATCGCCGACGGCCTTCCATTTCTTCAGGGGGCCGAATATTCCGTCTGAACCGGTCTTGCTGTGCGTCGGCTCCGGGAATACAATCGGGAATCCGTGTTTGGCAAAAATGCCGAAGAACCGTTCCCGACTGGTATATGCCCCGAAATCGGCGGCATTCAGGATCCGGTGTGAAAAGTCATATCCGTACTTGCAGACATTATGCACCCACTTCAGATAGAGACGGCCCGCATCGCGGCTGACAGGGCGGCCGTTTTCGTCCAGATCTCCCCACATCATGAATTCCCGGACATTCTCGATCTGGATGTAATCCGGTTCCAAGGCATCGATGTAGCGGAATAGGTGTTCCGCCAGGGTGCGGCTGTCTGCATCGCGGGGTTGTCCGCCTTTGGCTTTGCTGAAGTTCGTGCATTCCAGCGAAGCCCACAGGACCAGCAGCGCACCGGGGTTGCGCCGCCTTTCTTCGCGGGCGTGGGCCACAAGGTCGGTCAGATCCAGCGTGCGGATGTCCTCGGTATAGTGTACGGCGTGCGGATGGTTCGCTGCGTGGGATGCGATGGCGTGCGCATCGTGATTCACGCAGGCGATCACGGTCGCGCATTTCTCCCCGTCCAGGAACGCCCGTTCAACCCCGGTACTGGTTCCACCGGCCCCGCAAAACAGGTCAATGTATAGCAATTTCTTCATACTCTTTTTCAACTCTTTCGTTTGCAATCTCGACATAATCGCGTGATATGTCGAATCCAATGAACTGACGGTGATTGCGCACCGCTGCAATGGCCACGGTTCCGGAACCCATGAAAGGGTCAAGGACCGTCCCGCGTTCGGGGCATGCGGCAAGCAGGATGCGTGTTGCCAGGTCTTCAGGGAAAGTGGCGAAATGATTCAGCGAGATGTGACGAATCGGGATGTTCCAGACATCGCGCACATTGCGAAGGTACCGTCCATCCTCGGAGCGCGGCCAGCGGTCCATTCCGCGTGCTGCAAAAGTCTGGGGATTCAGGCCGGTCACTCCCTGGGAATACTTGTGGCTTCCTTTGATTCTGGTGTCCCGACGGCCGTCGTACTTCGCCGGTTCCAACATCTGGCTGAAGTAGTAGTGCCGTTTCTTTGATAGCAGGAAGATGTATTCGTGCGACCTGGTACACCTGTCCGTCATGGATTCTGGCATCGGATTCGGCTTCTGCCAGATGATGTCCTGCCGCAAATACCATCCACGGCTGCGAAGTTCAAAGGCAAGCATCCACGGGATGCCGATCAGGTCCTTCCGCTTGTACTTGCCGGATGCCTTGAAAATGGCCGTGCATTCCAAGGCACCGGTATTCGTGTTCTGCTTGTATCTCTTCGTTTTCTGGTAGTACCGTGCGCCGCCCTTGCAGCTGCCGACATAGGAATCCCCGATGATGATCCAGAGCGTCCCGGAATCCTTCAGGACCCGGCGCACTTCGTCGAACACACCTGCAAGGCGGGCGATGTATTCTTCCGGGGTTTCTTCCAGTCCGATCTGTCCGTCCACGTGGTAGTCCCGCAAATTGAAGTATGGCGGTGATGTGATCACGCAGTCCACGCTGTCCGCAGGGATCTTGGCCAACCCCTCTAGGCAGTCCATGCAATGAATGCTATTCAGCAGGATTTCCATTGATATCAAGTCCAAATTCCTTCATCAAAGTGTCTTCGCCGAATTCTTCTGCAATCAGTTTGTATGCTTCTTTCATGGCGCGATTCCGGGTCATCTTTCCGAGGACCACAAAAAGGGCTACCATAGCGTACCAATAAGCGTGAATCTTTTCCCCTTCTTTTGTCATATCAGTCATTGTTTGGCATATAGGTTCCAGGCTGGACCCGCTTCATCCTCTTGCCGTCATACTTGCGGATCAATCCGTACAGGCATTCAAGCGGCATCGTCGGGATGTCGTGATTCCGTGTGTCGATTGCGTCACCCTGCCTGGTTCCGAAATTCAAGACCTTGTGCCAATCGGGGCGGTTGTCTCCAGGAAGTGTGATATACGCTTCCACGATATAATCGCCCGTGAAGATTGATATAATTGTTTCAGTCAAAAGCATATTATGTTATTTTTTGAAAGGGGTCAAGCGGTAAACCCCTTAAGAACAACCTTAATCCTTACCATTTATGAAATACAAGGTCCGCTGATTATCTTGATTTCGTTATCCGGCAGTATTCCCCCGGAATCCACCGGCATTTGTGCTGGATGTACAGTTTGCAGTCAAGGCACTGATTCCGTTGCCCGAAATGCACCTGGGGGGGGGTAGATTTAGTCTTCATCTTCCGGGATTTCTTCGCCTTCTACGATAAATTCAGGAAGAAGATCATCCACGGCCACAATCAGACGCAGATGCTGGTATCTGTCATCGCATTCCGGCCCCGTTACACTCACATCATCCCACCGGCCGGTCAATCGAAGGCTGATTCCAACCAAAGCCTTGACATCGAACTGGTATGTTTTCGGGTTGATGTAGATAATGGATTTATACTGTTTGGATGTTGCGTCGCAGTAGAGGGTGCTTTGCCGGATCATGGCTGACACCACGGCTTCAGTATTGACTTTCTTTGCCATATTACGGTTCGGTTTGTGGACGGTTACCCGATGTTGAAAAAAGGGCGGCAAGGCCGCGAGCCGCCCTTGTAATGTCCGACAATGGAAAGCAGATCGCTTTTACGGCCTTTATTCTTGCTAGTCTGAATATCGCTTTTAACCGGGATATTTGTCTCGCTGTCAGCGATTCCCAAGTCACATATGCACTGATAGCCAATGTAGGCCAGTGCCAGATTGCAAATTCGGCGTAGCCGAACAACGCCATTGTGGCGTTTACTGCCAGCGCCACCGCCAGCACACAGGTGAGCCCGATCCACAGACCTACCTGCAAATTGTTGATTCTGCTTTCCATTGTCGAACATGATTATTGGTGTTTTATTATTTCATGGGGAAAAGGTCTTCTGCTTTGCATGGGGTGCCAAGGACTTCTGATATGGCTGTAGCAACTGCGACCTGGGCAGCATAGCCTGCCGGATAGTGACCTCTGGTCCAGCGCCAGAATGTGGCATCAGTAATTCGCAGGCGGTACATCAGCATTGCTTTGATTTCCGCTTTAACGGATGCTGCAGATTCATCCCAAATCTGTGTGAATGTTGTTGCTTTGCTCATTGTTTTTGCTTATGTTTGTTATTTAATGATTGTTTAATGTTTATTTATGCACTTAAAAACGGTCGTTTATTTGTGCATCCAAATGTTCTAAACAACAGCAACTCATTTCTTCTGCAAAATATCAAGCAAAGATCTTATCTGGGCATCTTTCTCCTTTATCTGGGCATCTTTCTCCTTTATCTGGGCATCTTTCTCCTTTATCTGGGCATCTTTCTCCTTTATCCTCTCATCAAGAATCGCTACTTGAGCACGAAGGACATCCGGACTATCCGAATAGTAATGTCTGTTGTCAATGGGAGAATTCCTATTGTTTCCTTGTACAATAACACTTGAAGACAAATCCCCTGTCCTGATAAATGCAGTACCGGCACGGAGAGCGGAAGTGTCCCACCCTTCCTTATTGTTGAGAATCTTGGACAAGTTTTCCTCAGAAAGATTGTTGCGTCCATTGGCTGCGCTGGATACAGAAGATTCCGTAATTCCGAGAAATCTGGCCAAATCAACCTGCCTCAGGTGGTTCTCTTTCATAAATTGTTTCAAAATGGTCATACGTCAAAATTTTTAGATAAACTTTTGTATTGTTAGAAAAGTTTTCTAACTTTGCACCGTTAAACGACCGTTTATTTGTGCATCAAAGTCAACGGTCGTTTTTGTTTTCCATGTATCGACAAGACACTCCATCGGGACAAAAACGGGACAATTTTCTGCGGCGGAGCACGCAAACTATTGGCGGAAAGATTTTTTCTCTCCCCTGCACCGAGACAGTTCTGGGACAAATAATGCCAAAGACGGCTCTTTTTAGAAAATCAACACATTGATTATGAGTAAGTTAGACGCGGAAAAACTCCTAAAGAAATTCCCCATCTCTCCGCCCGATGCAATCATAATGCAAGCGCCGCACAGATGTGCGGCGTAATTGTTAATAGGCAGACCGTCAAACGCTTGCGTTTGTAAGGGCCTGCCTATTATCAATTAGCAACACAGTTGCACTTGCATTATGATTGCTGGCGGAGATCTGGGGATGTGCAAAGGAGCATCGCGACTGCGCAAATCCCCAGCCCCAGCAGGGCTAATCCCCTGGCCACGGAATATCGCAAAGAAGACACTTTTTAACACAAATCATAACAATTAGCTTTATGGCATTTAAACATTTCTTCCTCATCGTTTTATCATTCATTATGTCCACCTCTGCATTTGCTCAGAGAATCCTTTACGACAAGACCAGCAATAATGGCAGACTTATCATCACAGATACCGAGGAGGTCTATGAATATGATCGTCAGGAAGGAAGGCTGGGTTTATTGTCTTTAACTACCAACAATTCAACACAGTATTTTATCTCGATTTCTTCCGAGGAAAAGCTATCCGTTCATGCCGGTTATAAACTACTGTTGAAGCATAAGGATGAATCAATAACAGAACTAACCTGTGTATTTGGAGGCGTTACCCTTGAGAAGACATATGTTTCAAACAATTTCTTTGGGCTGAGTATTGAGACATTGAAAAATACTGGCAGTATTATCTATTCCGTATCAAAAGAACAACTGCAAAAAATCGAAGAATCACCCGTCATGAAAATAAGAATCGAGCAAGAACTTGAATATAGTGACCGGGATACCGGTTTTTTCAATAGTTCTCACTTCAGTTTCGCAGTAGCCTATGGCCACAAAAGAATTCTTGAAGCATTAAGCACCAAGAATACTGGGCTATACGACAATTTCTAACTGGTGCTTCAGCTTCCCCGTTCGCAATTACATTCAACCATTAGGGAGACCCTCCAAAAATCTGCAGGTCTCCCCTATTTTGGCCCGTTTTTCGGGGAGACGGTCCAAAAAACCGCAGGTCTCCCCAACTCGCCACATCAAAATACCGCACTTCGGAAGTTAAAAAACAGAAATACTTTTATTAGACAACTGTTTTTTTACGTTTCATACTCATATATTCGCCTCCGTCATTCCTGCCAAATAGGATTGCACAGGATAATACTATGAGAAAAATGTACTTAATTTCGACTAACCACCTCGAAGACTGCCTTTGGTTTATGGATGACGAAGACTTCAGGGTGGCGATGAACTATGTGGCCATTCAGGCCTTCTATTGTCCCAATGTCGTGGTACTGACATTCATACTCATGTCAAACCACGTTCATTTCATTCTCAAAGGGAGCGAAAAAGATGTGATTGCATTTGTGAATGGATTCAAACACCGTTACTCGCTATATTACTATTTAAAGTATGGTGTAAGGGGATTGCTGCGCCGGAACAAGCTGGACGTCAGACATATACCTCTCGACTCTGAAGCACCGGAAAGGGCTATTGCATATGTCCAGATGAATTGTGTGGCTGCTAATATATGCGCGCATCCAAGTCAGTATCCATGGGGTACTGGAAATACTTTTTTCTCCGAGAATCCCAGAGATGGTCTCAAATTGGACAGCATGTCCATTTTGGCACTTGAGAGACTGATGCACAGCGAGCAGGTGGATCTTCCTCCTGACTGGATCGTAAACCGGCAAGGCTTCGTTCCGCCATCGGAATATGTTGATGTCACTGCAGTCGAAAAATTATTCCGAACGCCTGGCAGAATGAATTATTTCCTCAACAACTCTTCAAAAGCACAGAGAAAGATGGGGCTGTCGGAAGACAATCTTCCAGCTTTCCGAGACCAGACTGTCGCCGCCAGCCTGCCAGACCTATGCAGGAGTCTTTTCCAAAAGGAATCATTCGCGCAACTCAATGAAGATCAACAGAAAGAACTCACCCGGCAGATTCGTTTCCGCTTCAGCGCCGAGGCTCATCAGATAGCTCGTGTATGCGGAATTTCCTACTCGGCAGCGGCCAAATTACTCGATTCATTGTAACTCCATTGGGGAGCCCCTCCAAAAATCTGCAGGTCTCCCCTATTTTGGCCCGTTTTTCAGGGAGACGGTCCAAAAAACCGCAGGTCTCCCCAACACATCTCCCCTCAACCCTTCCCTCCTATCCAGAAACCACCCCCACCCGCACCACCCTTCGGCAGCCTCCCCGGCGAAAAGTTTGGAATACCCGCGGATAGTGTTTACTTTTGCACGGACGTCGCATCAATCGTCCCCGAAACAGTTTTACATCAGTATCATGAAGATTCTTTTCGTCTGCCACGGAAATATATGCCGCAGCCCGATGGCCGAGTTCATCCTGAAAGCACTTGTACGGGCAAGAGGCCTGGATGACCGGTATCATATCGAATCTGCGGCGGTGTCAACCGAAGAAATCGGGAATCCAATCTACCCGCCTGCAAAACGCTGCCTCCGCCAGCACGGCGTGCCTTTCGACGAGGAGAAACGCGCCAGGCAGGTCCGCCCTGAGGATTACGGACGCTTCGACCGCATCATCTGCATGGATTCTTCGAACCTCAGGCTTATTAGACGGATCATCCCTGGCGACCCTCAGGGCAAAATCCATCTGCTGATGTCTTATACCGGGACAGGGCGCGATGTCGCCGACCCATGGTACACAGGAGATTTCGAACAGACTTTCCAGGACCTGCTCGAAGGATGCGAAGCCATGCTCTGAATTAATTGGTCAAGCGCACCGGCGGAGTTTCACTCCTCATACACCGGCCGGACGGACAGCCCGAATTCACGAAGGAAATAGTCCATTTGTGCATTTTCGTTTTTCTCGTAAACCAGTGCGGCCCAGGCGTTTTCCACATCGTCATCATAGAGTTCGGAACTCCAATAATAACCGTATAGGCCGACGCGTCCTGTCTCACTACCTGAATTGAATTCCGTAAAAAATCCACGTGCTGCAGCAGGGAGAAATATGCTGTTGCCATTGCCGGAGACCTTCAGGCCGGCCTGGTCATTGACCTTCGTCCATTCGAGCTCGCAAGATGAGAACAGCAATTCCCACTCTTCGCGTGTAGGGATACGCCACTTGCCGCCAAGTTTCACCGTCGCGACATCGTGGCTTGCGGCAAGAATATCCCCGTCACTGCCGGTGTAGTTGGAAAACACGATGTTCCCGTCCTCTCCGCTAAGGTAGAAAGGATAGCTGGGCCAGTCAAATCCTGATTCCTTGCCGGGTTTCCACACGAAGGGATCCACTTGGGTGTAATAAGTGTCCGTCGCACCCCAGGCATAGTAATCACCATACTGCCAACACTCGGATGCTCCCAGATTGAATGAGGCCCATTTCAGTTTGGCTCCGTCCACCATTATACCCAAATCAACCGCATCAGGCACGGGGGTCACAACTTTGGAAGCGGAATCATCTTTTTTGCAGGAGAAGGTCGTCGCCATCACTATGGCCGCGACAAAAATGGAGAAAAGCTTTTTCATATCCGCAAATATAATCATATATGGGAACAAACGGACAAGCATTCTCGGCATTTCCGGAGCTTCGGCAGACGAACAGTCATGGGCGGACTGCCGGGACTATGATTACAATTTCTGGACGTGCGACCGTTTTTCACGCAACATAATTCTGTACCTTAGTGACAATCCGGAAGCTACATATCGGAATCTTTTCCTATATTGCAGTGCCAATACGCTGGGTTCCCACCCCAGGATTATTCCGGGATGGCCCCGGAGACCTATGATATTCTTAAGGGCAAATGGGAATCCGGCTACGTCAGCTATACGAACAAGGTTTGGGTGCTGTAAACGGACAAGGGAATGATGAAAATTATCTGTGAAAGCGGTGCGACCAAGGCGGACTGGCGTCTGACAGATGCCGGAAAACAGACGGGACGGATACTTACAGGAGGCATGAATGTTTCCACCATGCCCCGTCAAACCATAGAACAGACGATTGCAGAAGCCGGGAGCCGGATTCCGGCGGAGAAGGTGGAGTCAGTACATTTTTATGTGGCCGGAATCGCCACCCCGGAAATACAGAATTGGCTGATTCCCGCGCTGGAACGGTCTCTGAAATGCAAAGAGATTGAAATTCAGGACGATATGATGGCTGCAGCCAGGGCCGCTTGCGGGCATGCCCCCGGCATAGCCGCGATACTTGGGACAGGCTCCAACTCTTGCTTCTTCGACGGGAGCGAAATCACCCGGAAGGTAAAATCCGGAGGATTCATACTCGGCGATGAAGGGAGTGCGTCCAACATAGGCAAACTCTTCATATCAGACTACATAAAAGGACTTGTCCCACAGGTAATTGCGGGCCCCTTCAAGGAGCGGTATCCCGGGTTGGACTATGCCGCCGTAGTGGATGAAGTCTACCATTCCAAGGGCTCACCTTCCGGCTGGCTGGGATCCTTCTGTCCTTTCATCCTTTCACATTACGGACATCCCTATGTCAAGCGGCTCGTCGAAGGGAGCCTGCAGGCTTTCATAGACCGGAGCCTTCTCCAGTACGACATCGAAAAGTATCCCGTCGGCATTGTGGGAGGCTTCGCGACTGCGATTAAAAACATCCTCACACCTCTTCTCGAACGCAGCGGCATAAGGGTGCGCGCCTTCATTCCCTCCCCCATCGAGGAACTCATCCGTTACCACGGCTGAAAACAGTTTTACACAAATAGTGCGCTGAGGTCATTATTCAATGCCCTGAATCCAGAGACTATTCTATTCGCCTGTATTTTTCTGGGTTTAGTGCCGTGCAGATATGTCCATAATTGCTTCTGGCTGATGCCGGTCATTTTTTCCAGACCGGCCAGAGAGAAGAATCCCGAATCGACATAGTATTTCAACAAGCTTTTAGCGTCCAGACTATACACGATTTCGTATTCGTCGTCAAGGAATGCGGGATACTTGAACCCTTCCGAGATGGCGGTATTTTTATAAAAAGCCATCTGGGCTGTCATATCCGCTTTGGCCTCAGGAATGCTGTTTCCAGTGCCGGAGAATATCTCATCCTTGCAATAAACATCGAAGGTGCCGTCCGCAGCCCTTTCAATAATAGCTTCTAACTTTATCATTTTATTCTTATTATTTTCATATCCTTCTTCATTTTCCGCTCAAGGCCTTTTCCCAACTCCCTTCCTCTGTGATAAGGAACAGGATAAGTCCTGTTACCCTTGATATAGATGATATGACTGGTTCCCATTTGTCTGAGTACAACCCATCCATTAGCTCGAACCAGTTTGTGGAATTCGTCGTACTTCATCGCAAAGATAGAAAATATTCTATTAAACAACAACAATATCAGTAGTAATTTTACAATTAACTATTGTCCTACCATGTACAGTCTATCATCGGCGAAACTGAAAAAGGCGTCGTCGCAGAAGACAAGGTGGTCCGAGAGGCGGATGCCGAGGGTTCCGCAGGCCTGCTTTATGCGCCTGGTCTGATCTATGTCCGCCTGGCTCGGACGCGGATTTCCGGAAGGATGGTTGTGCACCAGCACCAGGGACTCCGCGCCTCGTTCCAGGGCAAGGGAAATCACCTGCTTCGCATCGATAACGGTTGATGTGGAGCCCCCCACGGTAAGCCGGTCTCTGCCGGCGAGATAGCTCGAAGCATTCAGGCTGATGAGCCAGAACTCCTCCCGACGAAGACCCTTCAGGACAGGAAGCATGAGGTCGTAAATCATCCTGGGCGTTAGCAGGGGGCGTTTGCTCACCGGCGCCCCTTCCTGAAGGAAACGCCTGCCGAGTTCGAAGGCGGCGAGAACACCGCATGCTTTGTAACTTCCTATCCCGGACACCGCGCAGAGCCTCGTGGCCCCGAGTTCGTAAAGCCGCACCAGGCTTCCTTCCGTCATTTTAAGCAGGCGCTGGGCCAGGTCAAGGGCACTTTCTTCCCTGGTTCCGGTACGCAGAAGGATGGCCAGCAGCTCGGCGTTCCCCAAAGCTTCCGGCCCCATCGACAGCATCTTTTCCCGAGGTCTCTCGGACTCGCAGATTTCCATGATTTTCATGTCCGCAAGTTTGCAAGCTTTTACCTAAGATCCGTTATAAAAACAAAAAAATCCCGGGGCTTTTAATTTTTTCTTAAGTCTTTTTCTGTTTCCACAGGCATTGTTGACAAGTTTGTGGAAAAATTTGGAAAACAGTGGAATAAAATGGAAAATAATTCTTACCTTTGTGCAACTTGCGTTTACGAATTATGGTCACATTCATCGGCGAATACGGCTCGAAGATCGACGACAAAGGGAGAATGGTTTTCCCTGCGCCGCTCAAGGGCGTTTTGCCGCCCGGTGGGGATATGAGATTCGTGATCAAAAAATCCCTTTTCTCGCCCTGTCTGGACATGTACTCTTACGAAGAGTGGGAAAGACAGAGTGCCGAAGTGAGGGGCAAACTCAATTTCTTCAACGAGAAGGACGCAAGGTTCTGGAGAGAATATATGCGCGACCGCGACATCGTGGAACCCGACAGCAAACTCGGACGCATCAGCGTATCGCGCAGACTCCTTGAAGCCATAGGTGTAACCAAGGATGTGGTTTTCTCCGGCAATGACTTCAAAATCGAAATCTGGGCGAAGGAAAAATTTGAGCAGAGCCGCATTTCGGAAGAAGAGTACATTGCCCTGGCGGAGACCCTGTCTGAAAGATAGATAGGAGACCCGCAAAAGTGTATCACAATCCCGTATTGCTCCACGAGAGCATTTCAGCACTGGTAAACAACCCTTCGGGCAGCTACGCCGACGCCACTTTCGGCGGAGGCGGCCACAGTGCTGCAATCCTTGCAAGCCTCGGCCCGGAAGGCCGGCTCCTGGCTTTCGACAGGGATGCCGACGCCGCGCGCAACGCCCTGAAAGACAAGCGTTTCACGCTGATACACAACAATTTCAGATTTATACACAATTACGTCCTTCTGCATGCTCCGGAAGGACTGGACGGAATACTTGCGGACTTGGGAGTATCCTCCCATCAGTTCGACACCGCGGAAAGAGGCTTTTCTTTCCGCTATAATGCAGCGCTTGACATGCGGATGAACGTGCAGGGCGAAAGGACTGCAGCGGACATTGTCAATTCGTACACGCAAGACGAGTTGGAAAGAATCCTAAGACTCTATGGAGAGGTGGAGAATCCCCGGAGGGTAGCGTCACTCATCGTCACCGCGAGGGAACTCTCCCCCATCCTCACCACAGAAGACCTCGACAATGCCATTGCAGCCGCCCTGCCGTCTTTCGCAGAGCACAAGTTCCTCGCCAAGGTATATCAGGCCCTGCGTATCGAGGTCAACGCCGAGATGCGCTCGCTCGAGAAATTCCTGGAAGGATCGGCTGCGTCGCTAAAGACCGGAGGCCGCCTCGTGATAATCACCTATCACTCCCTGGAAGACAGGATGGTGAAGAATTTCATGCGCACGGGCAACGTCGAAGGAGAAGAGCACAAGGACATCTACGGAAGGAAGCTGGCCCCTTTCAAGCCGCTTGGCGGGAAGCCTATACTGCCTTCCGAAGAGGAGATAGCGGGCAACACACGCGCCAGAAGCGCCAAACTGCGCATAGCAGAGAGAATTAACTGAGAAATGGAACCGGTAAGGACTAAATGGAAGATTGCCGACCTCGGCACGCTGATCAAGAACAGCATCACCGCAATCATGCGCGGCGAGCTGCTCCTGCGGATGAACGTGGGCAAGAACTTCGCGAAGTATCTGTTCACATTCCTTCTGCTGGCCTTGCTGATTCTTTTCAACCTTGCGGTAGAGGACACTCTCAGCAAGGTGGAACGGAACAAACTGGCGCTCAAGGAACTTGAAATCCTGTATTCGGACAAGACCTTCCAGGTGGCGTCCATGAGCAGGCGTTCATCCATAGCTAAACGGCTTGCGGATATGGGATCGGAAGTGCAGGAGCCTTCCAGCCCGGCAACGGTATTGGAGAAATAAGACATGGCAGAAGAAAGAAGACTTCCTCAGCAGACCACGCCTGACGGCGGGAAGAGAAAGAAACGGGACGGAATAGGATTCGCCCTGTACATCTTCTATCTCATACTGCTCGCGGCCACGGTGGGAATTGTCTTTACGAAGATTGTCTATTACCAGGTTTTCTGGGAGCCTGAGCAGAAAATCGCGCAGCCGCTCACTCCAAAGAAGGATATCCAGAAACTGGAGCCCGTCCGCGGGAACATACTGGACTGCAAGGGAAGGCTGCTCGCAATGTCATTCCCCGTATATGACATCCGCATGGACTGCACCGTCCGCAAGGCCGAATTCGCCAGGATGGCGGAAAAGGACAGCGCAGCGGCAGCCGAGAACCGCTGGCTGGCAAAGGCGCGCAGCCTGGCCGACGCGCTTGCAGGCGAACTTGGAGAGAAGAGCGGCGACGAATACTACACATCCATCCGCAATGCGAGGGCCAACGGCAACAAGTACCTTCTGATAACCAAGCAGGTGGACCTCGGCACCATGCAGAAAATCAAGCAGATGCCCCTGTTCTGGGAAGGTCCCAACAGAGGAGGCATCATAATCGAGCAGAGGAACATCCGCAAATATCCCTACGGCAGCCTCGCCAGACGAACCCTCGGTTTCGTGCGTGACAACAGCGGCGACCTCGGCAGCGAAGACAGCAACAAGGGTCTCGAGCGGCGCTTCGACTCGGTGCTGCACGGCATCGACGGCAAGGAAGTGCGCAGGGTGAGCGACGGCGGACGCATCCGGGATTACGACAGTACCTACACCAAGCCCCAGGACGGCAAGGACCTGCGGATAACGATAGACATCGACCTCCAGGACATCGCCGACAAGGCCCTGCGGGAGCAGATCCAGGATGAAGAAGACCTCGACGAGGCCTGCCTGGTGCTGATGGACGTCAAGAGCGGCGCCATCCGCGCGATGGTCAACCTCAAGCGCGACCAAAACAATCCCGCGCACTTCGCGGAAATCTACAACACCGCCATCCAGCGGCGCTGTGAGCCCGGTTCAGTATTCAAGACCGCTACCCTGCTCGCCGCGGTGGACGACGGCTACATCAAGTGCCTGGACGAAACCATCCCCACCAACCATGGAGTGGTGAAGAACGCCAAGATGCGCCAGGACGTACACATCCTGGACTGGGAAAGGGAGTACAAGACCAAGGAAATCAGCTATCTGGACGGTTTCAAGATATCTTCCAACTACGTCCTCTCGACAATCGCCGTCCAGAATTACGCCGACAAGCCCCAACAGTTTGTGTCCAAGCTCTACTCCTTCGGCCTCGGCGACAGCTTCAACTTCGACCTGGACGGTATGGCTCCGCCTTTCATCCCGGATCCCAACAAACGCAACCGCAACGAGCCCGGACACTGGAGCAACACCACCCTGGGCGCCATAGGCTTCGGATACTCCACCATGGAGACCCCTCTGCAGATCCTCACCTTCTACAACGGCATAGCCAACAAGGGCCGTCTCATGAAGCCCTATCTGGTGGAAGACATAGAGTACCGCGGCGATGTCGAGATACGCTACGGGCGCAGCGTCCTGAATTCTTCCATGTGCAAGAGGTCTTCGGCCGACACCGTGAACAGAGCGCTCATGGCAGTGACGGAAGAAGGAACCGCGAAAGTGCTGAAAAACGCGAAATGCAAGGTGGCCGGAAAGACCGGAACATCCTTCGCCGCCGTGGACGGAAGCTATTCGAATGCGGAAGGGCGGAAAATCTACCAGGGTACTTTCGTAGGATATTTCCCTGCGGAAAGCCCCAAATACAGCATAGTCTGCCAGGTTGTTTCCAAACCGACGAAGCATCAGTACCAGGGAGGAGGAATACCCGCCAGGGCTGTGAAGACGGTGGTGAACTACGTGGCCGACACGGACCCCGGCTGGAGGCAAGGGCTCGAAAAGACATCCCAGGTGCCGCTCATGAAAACGGAGCACGAGATCTCGGAGGTAGATGGGGACAATCTCCTCACGACAGTGCCTGATCTACGCGGAATGGGCCTCAAGGACCTTCTGTACGTGGCTGAAAACTCGGGACTTCACTGCGAATACAGCGGAAGCGGACATGTCAGGAGCCAATCCCCCGCGGCGGGCACGAAAATAAAGGCGGGAAGTACCGTAAAAGTAATAATGAAATGAGACTTGAAGATATAATAAAAGGCACCGGCGCAAGCATTCTGCACGGAACTCCGGACACGGAGATCCGGGGAATCGCTTCCGACTCGCGCAAAGTGCAGGAAGGATGGCTTTTCATCGCGGTGAAAGGCTGCAGCGCCGACGGACACGCCTATATAGAATCCGCACTTGAAAAGGGTGCCGCCGCCGTGGTCGACGCGGATCGCAGGGCACTCGCCCTGTGTGCGGACCGTTTCTATTCCCATCCTTCCGGGAAACTCCAGCTTGTGGGAATAACCGGGACGAACGGCAAGACAACAACGGTTACGCTGCTGTACAATCTTTTCCGTTCGCTCGGATACGAATGCGGACTGCTCTCCACGATTGCCAATTTCGTAGGCACCAGACGCAGCGAGACGGCCAACACCACCGCCGACCCCATCACCATCAACTCCCTGCTTGCGGAAATGGTGGAGGCCGGATGCCAGTACTGCTTCATGGAAGTGAGTTCCATAGGCATCGAGCAGGAGCGCACCGCCGGACTTGAATTCAAAGTGGGCATTTTCTCCAATCTCACCCACGACCATCTGGACTACCACAAGACCTTCGCGGAGTACCTGCGCTGCAAGAAACTTTTCTTCGACAATCTGCCCAAGGATGCCACGGCCATAGTGAATGTAGATGACCGCAACGGCATGGTAATGGTCCAGAACACCAAGGCGAAAATCGTCACATACTCCTGCCGCAAGGCCGCGGACCACAGCTGCAGCATACTCGAAGAGAGTTTCGAAGGGATGCTCCTGAGGATAGACGGCACCGAGGCCTGGACAAGGCTCACAGGGGCTCACAACGCATACAACATCCTGGCGATCTACTGCACGGCGCTAGCCCTCGGAAGCACGAAAGAGGAAACCCTCCTCGCCGTCAGCAAGCTGGAAAGCGCTCCCGGAAGGCTTGAAACCCTGCGCGGACCAAAAGACCTCGCCGTTGTCATAGACTACGCTCACACTCCCGACGCCCTTCAGAACGTGCTGAAGACGCTCCGGGACATCGCCCCGAAAAGACAGCTCATCTGCCTCTTCGGATGCGGCGGCGACAGGGACCGCAGCAAAAGGCCCGAAATGGCTGCAATCGCCGAGAAGCTTTCGGACCGCATCTTCATCACCTCGGACAACAGCCGCAGCGAAAACACGGAAGACATTATCGCCGAAATCAAAACCGGTCTCAGCAAGGCCGGAGCGGCGAAAGCGATATGCATCAGCGACCGCAAGGAAGCCATCCGCGCAGCCATCCTCACCGCCCCCGAGTCCTCCACCATCCTCATCGCGGGCAAGGGGCACGAGACCTATCAGATTATAGGAAACACCAAATACCATTTTGACGAAAGGGAAATAGTCAACGAAATTTTCAGCCAGCTATGATATACCATCTCTTTGAATTTCTTAAAGATTTCGACATCCCCGGAAAGGGCCTGATGCACTACCTGTCATTCAGGGCCCTGGCGGCTGTCACCTTCAGCATGCTCCTGTCCTTCTTCGCCGGGGGCAAAATCATCGCCTGGCTGCAGCGCAAGCAGATCGGGGAAACCATAAGGAACCTTGGCCTCGAAGGGCAGATGCAGAAGAAAGGCACTCCTACCATGGGAGGAATAATCATCCTGCTCTCGCTCCTGGTCACGGTGCTGCTGTTCTGCGACCTCACCAACATCTACGTGCAGCTCCTTCTGATCACCGCCCTCTGGTGCGGCGGCATCGGCTTCTGCGACGACTACATCAAGGTGTTCAAGCACAACAAGGAAGGCATGAGCGAGAAGATGAAGCTCATCCTGCAGTTCATCCTCGCCCTCGGCATTGCGCTCATCTTCTGCTTCTCTTCCAAGATCTGGGGCGACGCCCCCAAGGAACTCGTTACCACGATTCCTTTCGTAAAGTCCAATGAATTCGACTATTCCTGGCTCTCCCCCTTCAAAGGGCAGCTTGGAATGTACTTCTCCTGGGGAATATACGTGGTGATGATAATCCTCGTCATCCTGGCCTGCTCCAACGGAACCAACCTCACCGACGGCCTCGACGGCCTTGCATCCGGCACCTCCGCCATCGTGGGCGTAGCGCTCGGCATACTCGCCTACCTCAGCGGCAACCTTCTGAATTCGGATTACCTGAATATAATGTATCTGCCTGGCACTGGCGAGATAGCTGTCTTCCTGGCTGCCTTCGTGGGTGCGCTCATAGGCTTCCTATGGTACAACACCTTCCCGGCGCAGGTATTCATGGGCGACACGGGCAGCCTTGCGATCGGCGGCATCATAGGCGTGAGCGCCATCCTCATACGCAAGGAGCTGCTACTTCCCCTTCTCTGCGGGATTTTCCTGGTGGAAAGCCTCAGCGTCCTCATGCAGAAATACTGGTTCAAATACACCAGGCACCGTTACGGCGAAGGCAGGAGGATATTCCTGATGGCCCCCCTGCATCATCACTTCCAGAAAAAGGGCATGCCGGAACCACGCATCGTAAGCCGTTTCTGGATAATTGGTATAATACTGGCAGTGGCCACGCTGGCGCTGCTTAAGATAAGATAGTTATGGCAAGACTCGTAGTATTGGGCGGAGCCGAAAGCGGCGTGGGAGCCGCAGTGCTCGCAAAGGTTAAAGGATTCGACGTTTTCCTTTCCGACAACGGAAGCATAAAGGAAGAGTATGTGCAGACCCTGCGCAAATGGGATATCCCCTTCGAGCAGGGCGGACATACCGAGGATCTGGTGCTGAATGCCGACGAGGTGGTGAAGAGCCCCGGAATTCCGGAGAGCGTCCCCATCGTGCGCAAGCTTGTCGCCCAGGGAACGCATGTCATCTCCGAGATAGAATTCGCCGGCCGCTACGACAAGGCGAAAAAGATCTGCATCACCGGATCCAACGGCAAGACCACTACAACTTCCCTCATCTATTACCTGCTCAAGAACGCAGGCCTCAACGTAGGGCTGGGAGGCAATATCGGCCAGAGCTACGCCATGCAGGTGGCAACCGAGGAACACGATTATTACGTGCTGGAAATCAGCAGTTTCCAGCTTGACGGATGCTACGATTTCCACCCCGACATCGCCATCATCACCAATATCACCCCGGACCATCTGGACCGCTACGACCATAACTTCGAGAACTACATCCGCAGCAAGTTCCGCATAACCCGCAACCTTCGCCCGGAGGACTGCTTCATCTTCGACTCCGACGACGAAATCACGGTCGGACACCTGAGCAAGATAGTGGTCCATGCCCAGCAGCTCCCCTTCTCCCAGGAGAAGGAAGTGCAGCAGGGCGCGTTCCTGAAAAAAGACAGGATCGTGCTCCGCTACAAACAGAGCGAAAGCGAGATATATCTCAAGGAACTCGCCCTCGGCGGACGGCACAACGTGTACAACTCCATGGCGGCGGCTCTCGCTGCAAAGGCGGCCGGCATAAACAACGACATAATACGCAATTCCCTGAAGAGTTTCCAGCCCATCGAACACAGGCTCGAGCCGGTGCTCAGCGTGGGAGACGTGCTCTACGTCAACGACTCCAAGGCTACCAACGTGGATGCGGCATGGTATGCCCTGGAATGCCAGACAAGGCCGGTGGTATGGATAGTCGGAGGCACCGACAAGGGCAACGACTACAGCGTACTCAAACCCCTTGTAAAGGAAAAAGTGAAGGCTATAGTATGCCTGGGCGTGGATAACGCCAAGATACATGCGGCTTTCGAAGAAATAGTGGGAAGCGACAAGATCTGCGACACCGCCGGAGCCGGGCAGGCAGTGAAGGCGGCCGCATCCTTCGCATCTGCGGGAGATGTCGTACTGCTCAGCCCCTGCTGCGCCAGTTTCGACCTTTTCAAGTGCTACGAAGACCGTGGCGAGCAGTTCAAGGCGGCGGTAAGGAATCTGTAAAAGCTGGAAAGAAATGGCAAAGGGCAAGAAATTCTGGACATACCTGGAAGATATGGAAGGCGACAAGGTCGTATGGATCATCGTCATCCTCCTCATACTGTGCTCGGTGCTATGCCTTTTCTCTTCCACTTCCCATCTCCTTACCAAAGGGCAGACTAGGCTGGACATCGTGCGCGAGCAGATAGTGCTTTCCTTCGTCGGCATAGGTATCCTGATTGCCGCCTACAATATCAAGAAAGTCGAATTCTGGAGGGGTCTTGCCAAAATAGGCTTCATAGGCTCCCTCGCCCTGCTCCTGCTTCTTGTCAGCGGTCTGGACCTCGGAATCCTCAGGCCGGTCACCATCAACGGCGCGAGGCGTATAATCCAGGTCAGCATCGGCGGACACGGCATACAGCTGCACGTGTTCGAGATAGTCAAAGTCGCGATGGTCATGTACCTCGCCTGGGCCATGGACGCCTTGAAGAAGGGCGAGCTTGACAAATATCTCCCAAGTGAAAACGCGCGGAAATGGGCCTTCATCTACGGACCTTTCGCCATTACGGTGCTTCTCCTCATCACAGGAAGCGGTTCCGCGGCCATCTTCATGGGAGGGATCATGTTCCTGGTAATCATGCTCGGGGGAGGAAGTATCCGTGAATTCCTGATGATACTTGCCACCGGAGCCGTGCTCATAGGCGTGGTCGCAGGACTCAACCATGTTTCCCGCAGCGAAGAGAACCCCCGCGGAAGGATATTCCAGAGATGGGCCACCATAGAGAACCGTATTTTCAACGGCCACCACGAAGATTACGAGCAGACGGTCCTGCATGCACGCAAGGGAAGC
The DNA here is from genome assembly GCA_002350615.1 of Bacteroidales bacterium UBA2861. Taxonomy (GTDB): domain Bacteria; phylum Bacteroidota; class Bacteroidia; order Bacteroidales; family UBA932; genus Cryptobacteroides. The sequence goes on from DEFD01000018.1 coordinate 213,530, forward strand.
CTCGAATATCAAGAAGCCCTCGACAAGATACGGCAGCCTTACAGCGCCAAGATAGCCGTGCACCAGGGTGGTCTCTGGGGCAAAGGACCGGGACGGAGCGAGCAGCGTTACGTGGTCCCCGACATGTCGGAAGACTATATGTACAGCTTCATAATCGAAGAATACGGGCTGCTCGGAGGGATGTTCGTGCTGATTCTCTACCTGAGCCTGCTGGCAAGGAGCTCCATCATAGTGCGGGGCTGCAACGACCTCTTCGCGAAGCTCTGCGTGGCGGGACTTTCGCTCCTGATAGTGGGACAGGCTTTCCTGCACATATTCGTAAATGTGGACTTCGGCCCCATGACGGGCCAGACCCTGCCCATAATCAGCCACGGGGCATCGGCATTCATCTGCTTCATAATAGCCTTCGGCGTCATCCTGAGCCTCAGCCGCATATCCGCCAAGGAGATGAAGAAGATGCAGCGTGAAGCCCAGCCCCTGGTGGAGCTGGAGCAGGTGCAGCAGGAGCAGCAAAGTGGTCTCGAGGACCTCGAAGATTTTGAAAGTGAAAAGATATATGACCAGGAAGTATAAGAAAATAAGGGCTGTCATCAGCGGCGGCGGCACGGGAGGGCACATCTTCCCCGCCATATCGATAGCGTCCAAACTGCGCGAGCTCAACCCGGAGAACGAAATTCTTTTCGTTGGAGCCGAAGGCAAGATGGAGATGGAAAAGGTGCCTGCGGCAGGATTCGAGATCGTAGGTCTGCCCATCCTCGGACTGCAGCGTCAGCTGAACTGGAAAAACATAAAGAACGATATCCAGGTGCCCTTCCGCTGGCTTGCCAGCCTTAGGAAAGCCGGCCGCATCCTGGACGAATTCAAACCAGACGTGGCGATAGGTGTTGGAGGCTATGCCAGCGCGCCTCTGCTCCGCAAGGCGACAGCGAAAGGCATCCCAAGCCTCATCCAGGAGCAGAATGGATTCGCCGGACTCACCAACAGGATGCTCTCCTCCAAGGTGGACTGCATATGCGTTGCATACGACGGCATGGAGAAATTCTTCCCTGCCGACAAGATAGTATTCAGCGGCAATCCCATACGCAGCGAAATGCATCCTTACTCGGAAGAGGAAAGGCAGGAGGCAATCCGTTTCTACGGGCTCGATCCGGATAAGAAGCACATCCTCATAGTTGGAGGAAGCCTCGGCAGCGGCACCCTCAACACGGCGGTAAAGAACTGGATTTCAAACTCTTGCCCCGGGGGCGAAGGAGTGCAGCTCCTGTGGCAGTGCGGAAAATACTACAAGGCGGGGGTTGATGCCTTCATGAAGGGACGCGAACTCCCGGACATCCAATACTCCGACTTCATAGCGAGGATGGACCTTGCCTATGCCGCGGCTGACGTCATCATCTCGCGGAGCGGAGCTTCCTCCATTTCGGAAATATGCGCCACCGGCAAGGCAGCGGTCTTCGTTCCCTCCCCCAATGTGGCGGAGGACCATCAGACGCACAACGCCATGGCCCTTGTCAGCAAGGACGCCGCCCTTATGGTGCGGGACGCCGAAGCATCGCAGAAGCTGATGCAGACCGCCCTGGAACTTGTCAGGGACGACGCCAGACGCAGCACCATGGAAAAGAACGTGGCCGTGCTCGCAAGGCCGGACGCCGCGCAGACAATTGTCGATGAAATATACAAACTGGTATGAGCTGGTCAAATATATATTTTATAGGAATAGGCGGAATAGGAATGAGCGCCATCGCCCGCTACTACAAGTTCAAGGGGCTGAATGTGAGCGGCTACGACCGCACTCCTTCGGAACTTACCGCGGAACTTGAGGCGGAAGGTATCGCGGTCCACTACGAGGACCGTCCCGACCTGATTCCGCAAGGGCCTTCGGACACCCTGGTGGTCTATACCCCGGCGGTCCCGGCGGAACTGGAAGAGCTGAAATATGTTCAGAGCCACGGCTACAGGGTCATCAAGCGCAGCCGCATGCTCGGGGAGATAAGCGAAGGGCAGAAATGCCTCGCAGTTGCCGGCACACACGGCAAGACCACGACTTCCACCCTCACTGCCCACATCCTTCATGAATCCGGTGAAGGCTGCACCGCTTTCCTTGGCGGCATATCGAAAAATTACGGGACCAACCTCCTCATGAGCCACAATCCCGTAGTTGTCGCCGAAGCGGACGAATTCGACCGTTCCTTCCTCCAGCTCCATCCTGAAACGGCAGTGATAACCGCGATGGATGCGGATCATCTGGACATATACGGGGACCTGGCCCATGTGCAGGAAGCTTTCCGCCAGTTCGCCTCCCAGGTAAGCGGGCATCTGATCATCAAATACGGACTTCCGATAGGCAAGGACGACACTCCCGCCAGGATCCACACCTACAGTTTCGACTGTAAAGCCGCCGATTTCCATGCCGAAAACCTGCGCTGCGACAATCTCGGGCACTACAGCTACGACCTGCATCACCCCGGTGGAGTCATCAGGGACATTCGCGTGGGCACGCTCGGCTGGGTGAACGTGGAAAACAGCGTGGCGGCAGCGGCGATCTGCCTTCTTCATGGCACGAAAGCGGAGGCGATACGCAGCGCCATAGGCAGTTTCAGCGGAGCCAGGCGCAGGCTCGACGAGCATGTGAACCGTCCCGGACTCACCTATATCGACGACTACGCACACCATCCGGCGGAACTCGCCACAGCAATATCTTCCATCCGTGACATTTTCCCGGGAAGGAAGGTCACCGCGGTGTTCCAGCCGCATCTCTACACCCGCACGAGGGACTTCGCCGCAGAGTTCGCCAAGGCCCTCAGCGCCGTGGACAAGCTCATCCTCCTGGACATCTACCCGGCAAGGGAAGAGCCTATTCCGGGGGTGGATTCCGGAATCATCTTCAAGGATGTGACCGCGCCCGAAAAAGTTCTCCTGAAAAAAGAAGAACTGATGCAATATCTTGAAAAAGAGCCCGTTGACGTCCTCGTAACCTTCGGGGCCGGAAACATAGACAGATTCGTTGAACCCATTGCGGAGATGCTCGGAAAACGATGAAAAAGTACCTGAAATACCTTGTCTGCACAGCCATCACGCTTGTCCTTATTACGCTGCTCGCACTTGCCTACGGCAGCGCGAGCAAGAGCCGTTACCTCGTGGATGTGCCGGACAATGGCATTGAAGTAAGTTTCAGGGACGACTATCGTTTCGTGAGTTCCGACGATATAAAAGGATATATAAACAAGTATTACGGAAGCGTTTACGGCTACCGGACCGACAGTCTGAACCTCGCCGGGATGGAGCGCATGCTGGACCGGCAGAGCGCAGTGCTGAAAAGCCAGGTATGGAGCACCGCCGACGGCATAGTGCATGTGTCCGTGAGCCAACGCAAGCCGGTGATGCGTTTCCAGAGGCCGGGCGGCAGTTTCTACATCGACGACCGCGCATGCATCTTCCCTTTGCAGAAGGGTCACTCCGCGCTTGTGCCGGTGGTGGACGGGGATATCCCGGTGAACGTGCCTGCCGGCTACAAGGGTCCTGCGCCCGATGCCAAGTCGGCCGCGTGGCTGACGGAGATGCTCGAGCTTGCGGCATTCATGAAGCGCTCCGGCATCTGGGAGGAAAACATCGCCCAGATAACTGTGGACGGGGAAGGGAATCTGACAATGATCCCCCGCTCCGGCAGGGAGAGGTTCTTTTTCGGGAAGCCGGACGACCCGGCCGGGAAGTTCGCCCGGATGTCGGACTACTACCGCTACATCCTCCCGGAAAAGGGCGAAGGCTACTACAGAAGCGTAAACGTCAAATATGACGGACAGGTAATTTGCAGAAAATAATTCAGGTTTATGGACGAAAGATATATTGTAACCGTAGATTTAGGCACCAGCAAGATAGCCGTATGTGTCGCCCGCATCAGCGGCCAGGACACTGAAGTGCTTTATTACAAGGAAAGGCCTTCGGCCGGAATCCGTTACGGTGCCATCTTCAACCCGCGCAAGGCGGCGGGAGCGCTTAAATCCGCAATAGAAGACGCGCAGCAGGAACTCAACATCAAGATCACCCAGCTGGTGGTGGGACTCCCCCGCTCCGGAGTGCGTCAGGAAGTGGCCACCGGAGAAATCGGCAGAAGCACCCCGGGGACATGCATCACTCAGGAAGAAGTGGATGCGGTGAAAAATTTCGCGCTCGACAGCTATCCCGTGAAGGACAAAGAGAAGTTCACCATCTACGGAGCTTCCGCCCAGTCCTTCTCCACCGACGACATGATCAACTGTTCCGAAGATGACGTGGTCGGCATGCCCAGTTCGAAGATCGAGGGCAATTTCAAGGTGTTCATAGGCCGCGAGATCGCCGTGAAGAACATCGACCATATGCTCAACGAACTCGGCGTGGCTCGTGCCAGGCTCTACTTCCTCCCGGAATCCACGGCCGAAGCGGTGCTTTCTTCAGAGGAGAAGGAAAACGGCACCGCCCTCATTGAAATGGGCGGCGGCGTGAGCTCGGTCACCATCTACCAGGGCGGAATCCTCCGTTACTACGGTTCCATCCCCTTCGGCGGCTGCAATATCACCGAAGATATAAAATACGAATGCGGATTCACCGACACCCTGGCGGAGAACATCAAGCTGGGATTCGGCGCATGCATGCCGGACAAACTCCTCAACATGTCCGACAAGATCCTGAGAATCAACGATGCGGAGAACGGCAACTACCAGGACCTCCCGGTAAAATATCTTTCGGAGGTCATCACCTGCAGGGTACGGGAGATAGTGGAAGCCCTGCTATTCCAGATTCAGGACAGCGGCTATGCGGACAGGCTCCGCGGCGGCGTCGTTCTCACCGGCGGATGCGCCAATCTGGTGAACTGCGCAAATCTTATCAAGGAAATGTCCGGTTACAATGTGCGGGCAGGTTTCCCCAAACTTCGCAGCATGATCGCAAGCGACTGCCCAGGCATAGGTGAAGCCGGTGCCGCTGCAACCGTAGGCATGCTCCTAAAGGCCGGGAAAGACGTACATCTCAACTGCACCGGCGAATACAGGGCCCCCAGGAAGCCGTCCCCTGTCACCAAGATAGAAGACGAACTTCATACCATGAGCGGCGACAGCCGTGAAACGGCGGATTCCGGGAAGCGGAAACATACTGAAGAGTCCAATACGGAGATTATCCAGGAACGCCTGTTTGCCGATGAGGGCCTTCCCGAAGCGGATAAGGCGCCCAAGGGAGGAAACAAACACCCCAAGGGAACGAATGTCGACAACGGCAACAGGAACAGCGGACTCGCCCTGAGATGGTTCAAGAAATTCACCGGCATGGCCGAAAAGATAGGAATCGGAGACAATTTCGACAACATGATGTAAGAGAAGCTTATGGATAACAATTTAATAGCACCGGTCGACTGGATTCCCAGCGACAGCACCATAAAGGTAATAGGCATAGGCGGAGGTGGCTGCAATGCCGTGAACTACATGTATGAGCAGGGTATCGAAGGTTGCAGTTTCATCGTTTGCAACACGGATTCCGATCACCTCAACGGATGCTCCGTACCTGTCAAGATCCAGCTCGGCACCGGGCTCGGAGCCGGCACGAACCCCACCAAGGGCCGCAACGCCGCAATCGAGAGCCAGGACATCATATCCGAATATATCCTGGACGGACGCACCCAGATGGTATTTCTCACGGCAGGAATGGGCGGCGGCACCGGCACAGGAGCCACTCCCGTAATTGCTAAGATGGCAAAGGACAAGGGGCTTCTCACCGTGGCCGTGGTCACCATCCCCTTCCAGAACGAAGGCGACAAAGCGCTTACCCGCGCTCTCGACGGCATCCACGAACTGGAAAAGAACGTGGACAGCCTGATAATAATAAACAACGAGAAACTCTACGAGTTCTTCGGTTCCAAGCTCATCCAGGATGCCTATCCAAAGGCCGACGAGGTGCTTGCCACGGCTGTGAAGGGCATTGTGGAGATAATCAAGAAGAAGGGATACATCAACGTGGACTTCGAGGACGTTAAGACCATGCTCAAGGACAGCGGCATGGCCCTCATGGGAAGCGGCACCGGCACCGGTCCCAACCGCATCGAGGAGGCCGTCAAGGGCGCTTTCGAATCCCCTCTTCTCAACGACTTCGACCTCAAGAGCGCAAAATACGTCCTGGTGAACATTACGGTTCCCCGCAACGAACAGGGCCTCACCATGGACCAGATGAAAGAACTCAACGACATGATAGACGAGCGCACCGGCGGAGGCAACAACTTCAAGCGCGGCCTCATCTACGACGACTCCCCAGAAGTGGGAGACAGGGTGCGCATCACATCCATCGTAGCAGGGCTCAGATACGACGACGTGGTGTCCGAGAGCCTTCGCAGCGCGGACAATTACATCATGATCGACCGCGACTATGTCTATGACAAGGGCGAGCTTTCCAAGGGAGACGGCATTTCGCTCCCGGCAGGCGCGGTCACCCATATAGGATATAACAGCAAGAGCAACACCCGCATTTTCCACTATGACGCGGACAATCTGCCGGTGCTCCTGCGTCCCGATATCGACAGCAGCAATTTGGTAAACACTCCGGCGATACGCAGGGGTATAGTAAGCGAATAAATGAAAAAGACAAGAGTAAGATTTGCGCCGTCACCCACCGGCCCCCTCCACATGGGAGGAGTCCGTACGGCACTTTACAATTACCTCTATGCCAAACAGCACGGAGGAGATTTCATACTTAGGATAGAGGACACGGACTCCCACCGTTTCGTCCCCGGCGCGGAACAGTACATAATAGACTCCCTGCGCTGGTGCGGAATAGTGCCCGACGAGGGCGTCGATGCAGAAGGCAAAGTGGTAGAGACCCCTTCCGAGAGGCATCCTCACGCCCCCTACCGCCAGAGTCAGAGGCGCGGCATCTACCGCAAATACGCAGAGCAGCTGGTGGAATCCGGCTTCGCCTATTATGCCTTCGACAGTGCGGAGGAGCTTGCGGCAAAGCGCGCAGAGGCCGAGGCGGCAGGCCAGACCTTCATATACGGGCAGCAGTCGCGCGGCAGCCTCCGCAACTCGCTCACCCTGTCCGGAGAAGAGACTGCAAGGCTTCTGGAAAGCACCACCGACTGGACGGTACGTTTCAAGATGCCGGAAGGACGCATCGTGGAGATGGATGACATCATTCGCGGCCATATCGAGGTGAACACTGACACCCTGGACGACAAGGTGCTCTGGAAACGCGCCGACGAGTTGCCGACCTACCACCTCGCGAACATAGTGGACGACCACCTTATGGAGATTACCGAGGTGATCCGCGGAGAAGAATGGCTTCCTTCCCTCCCCCTGCATTACCTGCTTTATGAAGCTTTCGGATGGGAAAGGCCGCGTTTCGCGCATCTCTCACTGCTTCTCAAACCTGTCGGAAACGGCAAGTTGAGCAAGCGCGACGGCGACAAACTCGGTTTCCCGGTATTCCCTCTCAAATGGACGAATCCCGAAACGGGCGAGACCTCCCGCGGTTATCGCGAAGACGGTTATTTCCCCGAGGCTTTCGTGAATATGCTCGCGATGCTCGGATGGAATCCCGGCACCGAACAGGAGCTGTTCTCCCTCCCTGAACTTGTGCAGGCTTTCAGCATGGACAAAGTGCAGAAGGCAGGAGCCAAGTTCAACCCCGAAAAGGCGAAATGGTTCAACAAGGAGTACCTTCGCATGAAAGGCGACGAGGAGCTCACCGAACTCTTCGTTCCCGTGCTTCAGGAGCACGGCATAGAGGTAACAGGCTGCTTCAAGTGCCCTGTAAGCCATGATTTCGATGCCGCCAGCGTTTCAAAGAACTACGTAAAGGCCGTCGTTTCCCTCATAAAGGAGCGCGCGACCTTCGTCGCCGATTTCTGGGACATCGCCTGGTACCTGTTCAAGGCACCTTCAAGCTACGAGCCGAAGGATACCGCCAAATTCTGGAAGGAAGAGAACTACAGCCTGGCATTCAAGGTGGCGGATTTCGTACAGGGCTTTGACGGTCCCTGGGAAAAAGAAGCTCTCGAGCACGCCCTGGAAGAGTTTATCCGCGGCAACGAGTGGCCGATGGGGAAGGTGATGAACTGCATTCGCCTGGCCCTTACCGGCAGCGGCAGCGGACTTGGCATAGCGGACATCACGGTTCTTATCGGCAAGGATGAATTCTGCCGCCGCATGGCCGCAGCAAAACAATCTATTGTTTAATAGAATAAAATGATTGAAAAATGAAAATCGGTGTTTGCTCCGACCATGCGGGGCTGGAATACAAAAGCAGGACAATAAGCTATCTGCTGGGAAAAGGATATGAGATTGTCAACTACGGGACGGATTCTCCCGAAAGCTGCGACTACCCGGACTACGCCCACGCCCTTGCCACGGCAGTGGAAAAAGGGGAGGTCGATCTCGGCATCGCCTACTGCGGCACGGGAAACGGCATGGCAATTACCCTCAACCACCACCGCGGAATTCGGGCCGGGCTTGCCTGGAACAGCGAGATCGGACGTCTTGTAAAGGAACACAATAATGCGAATGTGCTGGTGATGCCGGCCCGTTTCATAAGTTGGCGCATGGCCCAGAGTATCATCCGCACCTGGCTGAACACGCCATTTGCGGGCGGACGGCACCAGAGACGCATCGACAAGATTCCTCTCTGATTTCTTCTGAATAACAAAGGCCCGGAGCAGATGCCCCGGGCCTTTTCGTAAGTATCAAAACCTGGCTATTCCGCTTCCTGATAGAAGAGGACCATGTCCTGAAGATCGACATTCCAGGTCCTTAATGTAGTTATCATATAATAACCTACTCCAGGCTGCGCTCCTTCAAGAGTTATGGTCTGATCCTGAGTAGATGTGAAGTCCATGGTTCCGAATGTCTTCGCGCCGTCTGCTATCGAATACGAGGTGGGCTTCTCCGCATCATTCGGGGCGATATCGGATACCAGGGCCCATTTATAGTACGCGTTGGCCACCCGGACATGCCATGAAACTGATTTCAGGGCATAACCTTCAATGGCAGGCAGCTGCATCCAACCAAGTCCGTCCTTGCCGCCATAAGACACTTTTTTGCCTGTAGATTTAATAGTAGTGGTCCCCTGAGGATTATACCTCAACCCATAAATAAGGCCTCCGCCCGTAGCCCTGGATATGCCGTAGGTGGCCCAGAGACGGAACATATAAGACTGTCCCATGTTTTTTCCCGTCAAGAAGTCGTACTCTATGATTCTGCTATAGTTCGCATAAGCACCGTCAAAGTTGCCAGTACTGCTGTCAAGTCCGCTTGCCTGCCCGTTGGAAGGGAACATATAAGCATCCCTGTAGCATATCTGCCCTACGGTTGCAGGAACAGAACCAGGTTGTCCAGCTGCAGCTTCTGAACCAAGATGCAGGTTGATTTCAAGACCCTTGTAATAGAAGAAGGCCTTCTCCGGGCCATAGAGTTTCTGCTCGCCGATGGATGCCCATGCACGGAATTCGTAATCTCCTTCTTCGCTCACCGTTATCTGCTTGGAGAAGCTTTCACCCGGAGTATCAGCATTGACGCTGGTCCATTCCGTCGTTCCGGATTTCCTGTACTCGAAGCCGCAGGTGGTTTCGCTCGCATCGCCTTCCAGCATGGTCAGGGAGCCGTTCATTGTAATATTGGCTCCGCTTGACTGCACAGGGTCGGTAACCACATTTGCAATGGTGCTCAGAAGCTCTCCGGTATAATAAAGAACCAGCCTGCGGACAGGGAACCAGCGGGTAAGGAGATTTCCTTCCTAGCAGGTAAAACGGTATGATTTGCCCGGTTCTGCGGAAAGATTACTGAACCAGATGCTGTTCCCGGCAACCCAGGTTCCAAGGTATGCTTCACCGCCGGCTACGATATTGCCTTCAGTATCGGTAAGTGCCTCGATGCAATCCCTGTCGGAATAGGCTCCCATAACAGCCCGGACAAGTTTCAGGCTGCAGCCGTTGATGCTCGGGAACTGGACATAATCGCCAGGAGTCCTGCTCACCCTCCAGCCTCCGGCACCGTTCCTCGTGAAGCCCCTTTCGCCGAATGCTTCAAACTGCAGGGAACCGTAGTCTTCCTTGGAGTAAAGCACAAGACGGTATCCACCATAATTGGCATCTGCCTCTTTGCTTGCGAAATCTGGCGAAATGGTAAACTGATTGCTGAAAGTAGTTCCGTCGGAGAAAGTCATATCTATAGGATACGTAACCTCATGCTCTGTAGCAGAGGCGGTGACGTCGCTAAGGTCCTTGACCTTTGAGGAGCTCAGCGTGCAGGCGGAAGTGCCGGTTTTTACGCTGAAGCTGTAGCCGTCGGATGTGGCGAATATGGCATAAAGTCCCTGATTGCTGGTGCAAGGGGCGACTGCCACGTAATAGACGCCTGCCTCGAAGGTCTCCCCGTCGGAAGGAGCGAGAAGCACCGTGGAGCTGCTTGCGCTCACTGCAGTGGGCGTGCCGTCCGGTCCGAGGGTAATCTCCAGTTCTCCTGCGAGTTTTACATTGTCGTTACTGCCTATGATAACGCTCGCCACGCCCTGAGGGATGGTAAGTTTAAGCAGGGCGGGAACGTTTTTCATATGGAAGTTGGTACCTTCCGACCTGCCTACCATGATTGCCGCCTTTGGATCGAAACCGTCCTTCACGCCAATCTGGTAGTTGGGGAGTTCGGTGGTGATCACATTCCCGGAAACGGAAGGTTTAAAGACTCCGTTCTTGTTGGGATAGACGGCGAAATACTCGCTTGCAGTCCGAATCTCTTCAGCCACAGTGGTGAAGGTAGAGGAAGAGCCGTCAGCATCGGCTGTGAAAACATAAGTGGTGTCAGAGGCGAAAAGGGCCAGTCCGTCGCCGGCGTTCCAGCTTACGCTGAAGTCGGATCCAAGTGTGGCCTTCGCATTCTGGGTGCTTACGCTGATTTTCGCTCCACGCTTTCCGGGAGCCTTAACAGGAGTGAGTTCCTGCGAACATGCTGCCAGGAAAAGAGGCAGCGCTGTCATGAATAATGCAATTCTTTTCATACTGCTGTCCTCCTTACCAAGTGTAAACATAATCCGGATCATTCGGGTCATAGACATAGACCTGGGTATCCGTGCTGTCTTCTCCGTCGCTGTCGCACAAAACCTGGTTCGTGCGAAGCAGAATCTCGTCGCAATCGGGCGAATAATAGTGTTTACGCATATTGTTTAATAGTTTCAGTGTTCAAATGATGCTCTAAATTTACAAACAATAATCAGGTTATCAAAGGATTAAAAGGATTTTTTACATACAGATGGCAAGAGGTGCCTTCCAGAGCAGTCCTGCGCCGTCATTGTTGGACTGGATGTAAACCGACCCGTTCCGCACCGAAACGTCTTCGAATTCTCCGGCGGTCGATTGCCTCAGATCCACCACTTTTTCCATGCGGCGTCCGGCAAGATTCCATACATTTAAGTAGGAGGGATCCTTCTCCCTGCCGACTCCCACCGGAATAAAGAGCCGTCCGTCGTGCACGAAAAGGCCCTGCCCTATATGGTCCGGCATTTCGGGATAAGTATCCTCGATAAGATAATTCTCGATGGCATCCGCGGCGCTGAGATTGATGATTCCACCCTCATGGGCCTTAACGTCAGGAAGAGGGAAGGCGATGATGCGATGGTTGTTGCCTTCGCCTTTGTTGCTCACCGTATTGCCATAACCGTAAAGAATGCGGTTCTCCCTGTCCACCACCCACTGGAGGGCATAGCCGAAGTCTTTGTTGCGGTCCTGATAATTTATCACTGCCACAGGGCTCGAGGACTGGAAGTCCGCAGCTATGCGTTCAATGTAGAGTTCGTCTTTAAGGCCATTGTAAAGCTCTTTATGGCAGCGGCTTATACCCACGAGAGGAAGCGGGTCCGACTCGTCGTAGAATACGGGCAGGAAACTTGCCACATTGCAGTGATTCAGTTTTCCGGCGCTCGCAAGCTTGAACTCTCCGACCTTATGGAAGGCGTCCTCACGGGCATTGCCGGATGCATCCTCATCGAGCCTGTAAACCGCAGCAGTGCCGGCGTTCTGGCAACTGAGCATGTAATCTCCCCATATGTCCATGCCCTGATAGGCCTCGTAAACCCATTTTCCTTCCCTGTTCTTTTTCATTCCGTCGCCGCTGAGCTGACCCAGGAGCCGCACCTTCAGGCGTCCTGCAATATAGCTCTTGACATCATCCCACTTGTAATACTTGCCTTTGAAGGCCTTTAGGGCGGGCACGGAAGTTTCCCTTTCGTTCATCAGGAATTTTACGAGAACCGGCTTCCTGGAGCAGCGGGACTTGTAGAAAACCATCTGCAGGTTGCCGGCGAACGGGGCATAGTCGGTGCAGTGCCATACATTGCGCATGCCTTCGAGGTCGTAGCGCTTCCCCACTCCTTCAAGGCCAAGGTAGCTCATAATGGCCAGCAGGGTATAATCGTGCCCGAAACGCAGGTCGGCGGCAATCCTTTCATCCCGGGATGCGGACGAAAGGCTGATCGCCTCGTCGGCCTTGTCAACAATGTCGTTTGCAAGCAGGGCGGTACGGACCATCCGGGACTCTCCGAAGGGCAGGGAATTGCATTGGGTAAGATAAATGAATATGTCGGAGCTTTGCTTGAAATACCAGGCCTCGTCGGCAGAAAAGACAGAAAGGGCTTCCTTGTAAGGAATGTCGAATGCAGGAGCGCCGCCCACTATTTCCCACAGGGCCAACCTGAAAGTGGAGGGATCGGCCACGATATCCTTCGCGGCGGCAGGATCCTTGAAAATCTTTCCCATGAAGGCGTCGCAGGGCGGGCAGTCCGCATTTCTGACGGAGTCCCGCAGATAAGTCACTCTGGCGCGCACCTCGGGCGATCCTGAAGTACTGGCATAACGCTGTATCCTTTCTCCCGCATCGCTGCTGATTATCAGACGCGGAGATTCACGGTGGAGCAGCTGCAAGGCGTTGTCCATGCTAAGTATGCAACGCGGGACCTCGCTGGAAATGGCCCGCACCCGCCCGCGCTTGAACACGCGGCTGAAGCGTTTATACATCCTCCCGGCAATCTCGCGATGCTCACGCGCTCCCCTTTCGGTAAGCCGTCCGGCCATCTGGTCGTAAGCGGCCGAAGAGGCGGAAGCGCAGGCCAGCATTTTCTCGCCGTCCGGCGTGAGCAGCCCGAGCGAAGCGGCTTTGCGAAGGGGGAAAAGCGACTTCTCGTCATACCCACTGTTGAAGCCGGAGCGGGAGCCATGCCTTCCGTAATGACTGACATAGAAAGGCCTGTATCCCCATGGGGCATGGCTATCCTTCTGTTTTACATATATATACGGCTGATGGTTACCAAGGGCTACGGTCGGGTCTTCGGCATAGGACTTTGCGAAATCGGCCGGGGCTGTCAGGATTGCAAGGATGGTCAAAAGGATGGTCATGGTGTCAGAATCTTTAACAATGTGCTAATATACGAAAAAAGGATGACTTTTTCGAGTCATCCTTTCGTGCGGGAGATCAGAGTCGAACTGACACGTCCTCACCGGACACTAGCTCCTGAAACTAGCGCGTCTACCATTTCGCCACTCCCGCCTGCTTTCCGCGGTTCAGGTGCTCCGCGGCCTTCCGTTTCCGAAAGGACTGCAAAGATAGCAATTTTTTCTTATCCTACACTTTATGAGGGGAAAAATCTGATTTCGCGCAGAATGGCTAAAAACGCAGGCCCAAACGCTCAGCGCGGCCAGGAACACTCCGGTGAACTTGCCTTGAATTCTATTTGAACTCCATTTGAACTTCCATTGAGCTCCGTTTGCAAAAATATTGGCCTATCTTTGCAAAAAATGCAACCGATGGTTCTTCGAAGTCCCGAGTTACATCTGCTTATAAGTAAGGTGGAAGTCAAGTTCGGCGGAATGCCGGAGACTCCCAGGGATTTCGTCCAGCTTTCCGAAGCCATCCGCGATTTTGCAGGCGCGGTCTGTTCTTCTTCCACCTTAAGGCGCATCTGGGGCTATGACAGTTACGACGGCAATACCCGCCGCTCCACGCTTGACGTACTCTCCAAGTATATCGGATACAAGGATTTCCGTCAGTTCTGCAAAGCTTTCCGCTCGGAGGCGCAGGGCTCCGGATTCATCGGCGACGGCGTCATCTATGCGGACATGCTTAAAGAAGGGGACCGCCTCCAACTCAAATGGGCGCCCAACCGCACCGTGGTAATCAGCTGCCTGGGGGACAGGATCTTCGAGGTGGAATCGTCCGAGAATTCAAAGTTGATGAAGGGGGATAAATTCGCAATCACCGTCATCGCAAAGGGCTACCCGGTATTTCTGACGGCATTTTTCAGGGGCGGGAAGCATCAGCCGTCCTACGTGGCGGCATCCAATCTGGGTATATCTGAAGTAACCCAGCTATAGGTTCTGCATATATTCCTCAATCTGCTGACCGGTAGATAGAAACAGGGCGTCGGGATCAATCTCTCCGGCGCTTTTTTGATTCAGCATAAAAATGCCAAGACCGATGCCTGCGGCTATGACTGCCGCCGCTGCAGACCCTGCCCATCTGCCAAAGCGTCTGCGTCGGCTGACCGCCGTGAACACTTCGCTTGCACTGGAATACCGCTCTTCCTGTTTGGGCCGGGTGCATTTCCTTGCTATCCGCCTGTAGCCCGGGAATAATTTTGACAGCAGGATGCCGAGGGACCAGATGTCGCTGCGGGCATCCACCTCTCCGCCGGAAATCAGTTCGGGAGATGCGTATTCGCGGGTGCCGGCGGGGCCCTTCATGGAATAATGGCTGTCGGAATCGGAGCATCCGAAATCTATCAGTTTCACGTTATGTCCCCGGTCCGTTATGAGGATGTTTTCAGGCTTGAGGTCGCGGTGATAAATCTGCTTGCCGTGCATATAATCCAGGGCTTCGCAGGTTTCGGAGAGCACTTTCAGGCAGAAAGCCGTTCCGGGGCGCCCTTCTTTCAGGATGCTTGCCAGGGTGCGGCCCTCGATGTATTCCATCTCGATAGCATTGCCGAGGGAGGGAATCTGTCGGAAAGAATAATACTCGCAGATGTGCGGGTGCATCAGTTTGAAGCCGATTTCGAAATCCTTGCGGAGCAGCTGCTCATAGAGCGGGTCGCCGCGGTAGTCCTCGCGAAGCGCCTTGTAAACGCGGCTGCGGCCGCCTTTTCGGCTCAGCCAAAGGCAGGTAACGCCGGAACCGTCCGCGGTGAGAGGCTCCAGCGAGGATGTCTGCGATGGCAATTCTACGGGGGCGCCGTCGAAAAAGCCCGATTGTTCCGTTTCCATACCCCAAAAGTACTAAATAATTGCTAAATTTGTTGCTATGCGAATCCTGCTTGGACTGGTCCTCACGTTTTCCATGATCTTCCTGCAGCCCGACGGCAACCGCCGCTGGGACAAGTTTCTGGACGATTACGAGGCCTTCGGCAAAGAATGTATCGCCGCGCGCGGAAAGACACTGAGCCGCAAAGAAGCGGCCCGCCTGCGCGCGAAGAGCATAGAGCTCAAGGAGGCTCTCAGGCAGATGCCACCGGACGTGAGCGAGGCACAAAAGGCGAGACTGGCGGAACTGATGGCGATGTATGGCCCCGCCCAGGAGCCGATGGAAGCGGAACCGGTGCGCAAAAAGTCCGCGACAAAGAGGGCGGTGGCAGCCATTAAAGAAGTAGAATCGGACTCGGAAGATGACCAAGTTGCAAAGGCGGACTCCCTGAGCCCGGCGCAGAAGGCCTTGAGGGACAGCTCACTTAAGACAGAGCGGCCGCAGTACCCTCTTCAGGGAAGCTTGGTATGTATTCAGACGGCAGACGGAATGCCTGCGCCTATAAACCTTTTGAGAGATTCGGAAAACGGCAGTCAAGTACGTGCGTCCCGGGCTGTCTCTTTCTCCGCAGGCCCGGTTCTGGGGCTTATGCCGGAATTTGTATATGGTGCGGAGTTCTTTGCGCAGTATTCAGCTCTCGGAGCCTATCTTAGCGTATTCGGCAATTGGAAGAGCGCGTCCTTCGATGCTGTCTGCAACGAGTCTGATGCGCGTAACCTATATTATATATGGCCGATAGAAGAGGAGAGACAATCATATTTTCAGGTATCCGCAGGAGTGCTCTACAATTTAGGAGGCGGAAGGCCCGGGTGGCTCGGGCGCCTGAGCGTCTTTGCCGGCGCCGGATACGGCCGCAGACGCATCCTCTGGGAGGGGGCGGACGGCCACTGTTACAAGGTGGGTGACCTGTCGTCCGAAGGCCTTGTGCTCGACGCTGGCCTAATGCTGCGGCTGACCTCCCGGCTGAGCCTTAATTGCGTTGCCAGCAGCATTAAATTCGAGACTTTAGGCGCCAGGATCGGACTGGATTTTGAATTCTAGATAAGGTGAATAATTATCCTTAGGTTTATGAAAAATTGCTTCATACTGCTTGCGGTCATAGCACTGTGCTCCTGCGCGAAAAGCGCTGACAAGGAGCGTATCAGTAAGGATGTGGAGGCGCTGCGCGAGGATCGCATCGCCACGCTGCTGATGCAGAAGCAGAGTATCGCCGAAGGCATGGAAATCCTTTCAAAGATTGATGCCGATGCCGCAGGGAAATTGTCTGATTTTCTGGCCTATATCTTTGTCAAGGGTGCCGATTGGAAGGATGCGACCCTTGCTACTCTTGAAGCACACGACAGCACGCTATCCGCGCTTTATGCGCTGAATCTTTCACCGGCGTCGGAATACCTTCTGGAGACTTTTCAGGAGAATGCAGATGCCTGGGTTAACTACCGCTTTTCCGCCGTCTCCCAATTGCTCGCCGCCCGCGGGCGCCTGGATAAGATGGAAATTCCTTCCTCATATCCCGCAGTCCTTGCTAAAAAGGCTGTCGTACGCGCCGGGTTGAACGATGCAATTACCACAGTCTCAGGAAATTATGCCGCCATTGTCTCCGATGCCATAGATTCGGAAAGGGGTGTGCTCACCGAAGAACTGCTGCAAAGGATAGTAACTGCCCGCGAACTTGCTGCAGCTGCCATTTGGGATTCGGACACTTTTATCGAGAGTTTCAGCAGTCTCCCTGCCGCCGGAGCAGCCCTCACCCGTCAGGCTACTGCCCTTCGCTATTCTTCCGCCTGCCTAAATGCTGTATTGAATGTCGATGAAAGCAGTTATTCTTCGATTCAATTCGGTTTCTCATACGGTTTGGCGGGGAGGACGGATAACTGGATGACCAGGTGGGCGCAGACCAAGGATGACTGGGGCTGGTATAAATTGGATATTTCCAATCTTGAAGCAGGGACGGAATATGCCTTCAAGTCCATTGCACAGGTGGACGGCCTGCTTTTCGAAGGTGAAACGCTTACCTTTACCACTCTATCCCCCCAACTGGACAGTGTTGGTGCCGTGGATCTGGGACTGAGTGTGAAATGGGCGTCCGGGAACCTTACAGCCAGTGGATTGGATAGCCCCACAGGACTTGGAGACTGCTTCGCCTGGGGTGAGACGTCTCCGAAATACGATTATAAATCAGATACTTATGTTTTCGGATGGCCTCCGGAAAAATACAATGGTACTGATTCTTTGCGTATATTAAAACCGGAAGATGATGCGGCTCACATGATCCTGGGTGGGAATTGGCGTATGCCTACCCATAAAGAGTTCGAGGAACTTTTCGGCTGGTGTGATTTGGAATATACCACGATAGAAAATCAAAAAGGAGTGTTATTTACCAGTATTCTCAATGGGGAATCCATCTTTTTACCGGCAGCTGAAAAGATAGTGGACAATCATTTCCGCAATACCCACGAAGATATGGGGTTTTACTGGACTTCTGGAGTGGATCACCTCAGCCATAGCATATATGATGGTGTTAGTTATTGTTTAGGGCGCGACATAGCGCATCGAGCGGTAGGATTCCTCGCGTTAGAACTCCGCAGACGCGGCCTCTCCATCCGTCCGGTTATGGAATGAAGTACAATTGAACCAGTATTGAACTCAATTTGAACTCGTTTTGAATCAGCTGATACAGAATTACTTACGTAATTTTGCGTAATTATTGACTGTATAACTGATTCAAAAATGAAAAAGATCTTTTTCCTCTGTCTGGCAGCGCTTTCGCTTGCCATGTTTTCGTGTGTCAAGCAGGAAGACATTGACAATCTCCAGCAACAGATTGATGAGTTGAAATCCAACGAAATCGCAACGGTGCAGCAGCAGCTGACCGCAATCAACGGCACATTGGCAACGCTGCAGACGACTGACAGCGAACTCCGTGGCTACATCAGCACCCTCCAGCAGCAGGAGAGCGCCCTTGCGCAGGCCGACCAGGACCTGGAAGGCAGCATCTCAAGCCTGAGGACGGAACTCTCCGGTGAGATTAATACCGCCAAGGCGAACGCTCTTGCCCAGCTTGACGCTTATAAGGCAACCGTGAGCACCCAGCTTGCCGCCCTTAGTGCCAGCATAGATTCGCTCAAGACAAAGGATACTGAGCTACAGTCACAGATAACAGCCCTTCGCAGTTATATCGACGGCGACCTTAAGACATACATCGACAACGGCGACAACAGCGTAAAGACCTGGGCTTCGGCAACTTTTGCCACGCTCACTCAGTATAACGCGACAGCAAACATAGTGGCTGGTATTCAGGGAGATATCACTTCCATCAACTCACGTCTGGACCAGATCAGTGCCGGCGTCAGCAGCGCTGAACTCCAGCAGGCTCTGAACGCCCTAGACTCCGACCATCAGACAAAACTCAACAAAGCGGTGAGCGACTGCAACAGCGCGATAGAAACAGCAAAAAATGAGATAACCGCCGCTTACACCACGGCTATTGCCAACGCAATATCCAGCAGTGAGCGCAGTATGAGGACCTGGGTGAACAACCAACTCTCCGGCTATTACACCATAGCCCAGACCGATGCTAAGATTGCTGCCCTCAAGACCAACCTCGAAGGTCAGCTCAACACCCAGAAGACTTACCTTCAGGGACTCATCTCCAGCCTGGAGACCAGCCTTACCACTAAAATAAACGGGAATAAAACCCTTATTGATGGCTTACAGAGCCAGGTAAACACTTTATCAAGCGACTTCTCCGAGCTCGCTGGCACAGTGGCCACCAACTCCAGGAGCATCTCAACTAATGCGTATAATATCGCGGCCAACGCAAGAAGCATCGCTGCAAACGCCGGCGACATTGACGCCTGCGAGGGTCTCATCGCAGAGAACAAACGCCTCATCAATGATAATGCCGCCGCAATTTCCTCCAACGCTTCCGCCATCACCGCCCTCCAGACAAGAGCCACGACCAACGAGTCTTCCATCTCGAAGAACGCAACGGACATTGCTAAGAACGCGGAGGATATCGCCGAAAACGCTGAACTCATTGCAGCCAATGCTACCGCAATCAGCAACAACGCCCAGGCCATCAGCGACAATGCTGCGGCGATCTCCCAGCTGCGCACGGACCTTGGGACCGCTCGCGCTGAAATTACCGCCGCCTACCAGCAAGCAATCAACACCGCAATTACGACACTGGACGGGAAAATTACCGGAGACATTGCAACTGAGGTAGATAATATCAACAATAGAATCGATGCACAGATTCTTACCGTTGAAGCTGCAATAAATGCGCTTACAGCAAGAGTCTCAACCTGCGAGAATGAAATCAACAGCATTAAAAATGAACTTTCTGGCGTCAAGCAGGATATCAATGAAATGCAAGGACAGATTTCCAGCGCTCAACAGCAGATTGCAAGCATTTATGGCACTTTAGATTCCCTACGAACAGCAGACGCTGTGATTCAAGGTTACATAACCGTTCTTCAACAACAGCAAAATGCATTGGAGCAAGCCCAGAATAACCTCAGCAATAGCATCACTGATTTGCGCAACGAGATTGGAGCGGACATGTCAGAGGCTAAAGCAGACATACTTGCTCGCTTGGAAGAATATAAGACTAGTATCCAATCGCAGATAATAGGAATATCTGGCGTCATTGATTCTTTGAAGAATAACGATTTGGAATTAAAACAAAGGATAGATGAACTGAAACTATATGTGGATAACGAGATTAGTAGCACCAGGGACTGGGCATCCACCACATTTGCGACACTGGAGCAATACAATGCAACTGCTGACATAGTAGCAGCGATTCAGGGTGATATTGCGACAATTAATACGAGACTCGACGCTCTTGAATCAGCAAAACAAGAAATCAATGAAGCAATTGCGGCTCTTGACGCCGATCATCAGGCTAGAATCAGTCAAGCGGTTAATCAATGCAATAGTGCCATCGCAACCGCAAAAGAAGAGATCGCCACGGCTTACACATCCGCGATACAAGATGCCATTGCAGCGTGTGAATCTGGCATTCAGAGTTGGGTTTCGGATCAACTTTCCGGGTATTATACTATTGCTCAAACAGATGCCTTGATCGCGACCTTGAAAGCGGACCTGGAAGGCCAGCTCAACAGTCAGAAAGCTTATCTTCTTGGGCTTATTACCAATCTTGAAACGAACCTCACAAACAAGATAGATGCTAACAAAACCCTGATAAACGCACTTCAAGCAAAGGCAGACTCTCTATCGAGTAACATCTCAGAACTAGCCGGAACTGTTGTTGCCAATTCAAACAGAATCTCTACCAACGCAGAAAGCATCGCATCAAACGCAAGAAGCATCGCAAGCAATGCCAGCGACATCCAGACTTGTGAAGAGCTCATTGCCGACAACAAGCGCCTCATCAACGAAAACGCATCCGCAATTTCGTCCAACAACTCCGTCATCAGTTCTTTGGATACTAGGATTACAACTAGTGAATCTGATATTGCATCCAATGCATCAAGAATAGCAGGGAATGCTGAAGATATTGCCGCTAATGCCGAGTTGATAGCTTCAAATGCAACTGCAATTAGCAATAATGCCCAGGCGATTAGCGACAACGCTGCGGCCATCGCTCAACTCCGTAGCGATCTTGGCACGGCCCGCACCGAGATTACAACCGCGTATCAGCAGGCCATAAGCACTGCCATCAGCACGCTTGACGGTCAACTACGCGGTCAGCTAGCAACAGAGGTTGCGACCATAAACGCCAGAATAGATGATAAAGTATCTTCTATTAACTCCACAATTACGGCTCTTACCGCAAGAGTATCCACTTGTGAAAATGATATCAATGACATAAGGGGCATCATACAGACGATGCAGCAAGATATCGATGAACTAAAGGATAAAGTTTCAGATCTTATTGCCAGGATACAGTCAGTAACTTTCGTTCCGGCATATTCCGACGGTAAGGTTGCTGTCAGTTACGGGTATGATGGGGCTTATATCCCCAGAACAGCGAGTTTTGACTACGAAATAAGGCCAGCTTCCGCCGCAGCCGAACTGGCCCAGATCTGGCAGTCTGTCTTGAGCATAAACGCCGTTTATACCATAACCAGATCAGCACCTGAGGTAGCGCAACTTGAAATAACTAATGTTGTCGCGGAAAGAGGCTTTTTAACCATCACCGTCAAGGCAGATGGCCTGAAACAAGACTTTTTTAGCGGTCTTTGCTCCGCAAGCACATCGTTGACCATAACTGATGGTAACAGTAATATCCAAAGTGCGTACACGCCCATCTTCCCCAAGCCGGATCTTGTAACTTACGCTGATCCGAATTTCAGCAGTTACTGCGTATCCCATTTTGACACGGATGGCGACGGCGGAATTAGTGAGAAAGAAGCTTTTTCCATAACTCGTATCGAGTGTCAGAATCTTTCTATTGCTGATTTGAGCGGGCTCGAGTACAGCCCCAATCTAACATATCTTGATTGTTCCGGGAACGCTATTACAGCTCTCAATGTAGACAGTAATTTATCTCTGGAAAAATTGGATTGTTCAAACAATGGCCTAAATGCTATCAGCGTCAGCCATAATACTGGCCTTAAACACCTCAATGTCTCAGGCAATGCCGACATTTCTTCACTTTCTTTAGAGCTTAATACGGCCCTGGACACATTGAATGCAGCCAATACTGGCATAACTGATATTGATCTTACTTTCAATACTGCCCTGGAATATTTGAACGTATCTGCCACTTCTCTCTCCGTTCTCGATGTATCAAGCAATACCAACCTTTCCCATTTGGAATATAATGGTTGCTCAATAAATGCTACAGGATTAAAAGTAGGATCTTATGTTAATATCGCCAACCACCCAGGTGTCGTTTTTTATTCCTCAGGAGACACAGTGAAAGTCATATCAACAGCACTTACAGGGAAAATATGGAGTTCTGATGTATCACAAACGACAAGTGCGACTAGTCTTACAGATGGAATGACAAACACCAACGTTATTCTATCTATTTCTCCCGCAGCACAATGGTGTCGTGATAAAGGAGAAAAGTGGTATTTGCCAGCACTCGATGAAATGAAAGAAGTATTACGTAATAACAATTATATTAATGAGACCTTCTCTGCCCTTGGGGTACAATTACTTGGAACTGAGAACAATCCTTACTGGACATCTACCACCTATGACGCAACTACGGCTCGTACACTAAAACTGAGTAATGGTGAAAATAAAAACAATAATAAAAAAAGCACATTAAATGTTCGTGCAGTCAGGGTTTTATAACAGAAAACCAGGCTAAATATTTATATAAATCATTCATTATCAACTTCTTAATTATTTGCATTATGAAAAAGATTATAAATGAACAACCGTTCCTCCGGGAAACGCCCGATGACGGAGAAATTATTCCTCCTGAAAAAGAAAACCGTGGAAACGGGGACATTCTCCCTAAAAAACAACCAGAACAGGGAGCACAAGGAAAGAAGATTTTGTTAAATGATTAAAGTGATTAGTTATGAGCGAGAAAGCTACTCCCATTATTTTGTGCCAGACAACATGTAGCACGATTAACCATATTATTTCTCCTGACCAGAGCAGGGAGGATAATAATGATATGATAAAGAAAGCCATTGATTATCTTACTGCTAAGCATTATGCCATGCTCGATGGGGCAACGTATGATGTGTGCAGTTTAGAAGCGTTTATCAAAAAAGCATCTTCTCTTAGCACATGTGACGAAGAAGAACTTATGAAATATGCAGATGACGCATTAAAAAGAATCGCGCCTTCTTTGACTATTATAAAAACTGTTTAACAATGACAATAGAAAACGAATTAGATTACAATAAGGGACTGGATATTAATAGGATTAACCAAGAACCAATTCTACTAAATGAGCAAGAGATAATTGATGAAAATACTGATTTGGCTATTTCTAAGAAACTGGTTGATGAAGATGGTGATACCATTCTTCTGATTGAAGCTGGACGCGATTGGATTGATAGGGCTGAACTCAACAGGTATGTATTCGGATGCTTCATCCGCAGATTTGAATACATAAAAGAGTTTCTCGATTGTCCTTTTTTCGGATTATTGAATGAGTTTATTCAAAAATTTGAGAATAGAGTTGAGGTAATGCCCATTCCAGATGAACAAAGTGGGCTGTCTGCACGTTATCACTATTTATGGGCCAAAAGGCCTGAAAATAGGCACTGCCTCATTGCTTCTTTACTTAAATTGCCCCCTCTCCCAAAGAATGGAGATTATATCATTTATAAAAAGAATCTTAACAATAGGTGATAATTGTCCACTGCCACCCAAAACTG
>DEFD01000011.1:0-8550 GCA_002350615.1 Bacteroidales bacterium UBA2861
GCAAGATTTTATGTACATTTGTGGACTTATTCATTACGGATTCGATATGAGCATTCAGCAAGATAAAATCAAATCCCTCGTGGAACGCAGGAGTTCCGCCAGGATGGGCGGAGGGCAGAAGAGGATTGATGCGCAGCACGCCAAAGGAAAGCTGACCGCACGCGAGCGCCTCGCCCTGCTTCTCGACGAGGGCAGTTTTGAAGAATTCGACATGTTCGTACAGCACCGCTGCACCAATTTCGGCATGGAAGCAAGCCATCCCGACGGCGACGGTGTCGTAAGCGGACAGGGTACGATAAACGGCAGGCATGTCTATGTTTACGCCCAGGATTTCACCGTCAGCGGAGGTTCTCTCAGCAAGACGATGAGCGAAAAGATATGCAAGGTGATGGACATGGCCATGAGGGCCGGCGCTCCCGTGATCGGGCTCAACGACTCCGGCGGAGCGCGCATCCAGGAAGGAATCGACGCACTCGCGGGATACGGGGAGATTTTCGAACGCAATATCCTCGCCAGCGGCGTGGTGCCCCAGATTTCCGGGATTTTCGGACCTTGCGCCGGCGGCGCGGTTTACTCCCCCGCCCTCACCGACTTCACCCTCATGGTGAAGAACACTTCCTACATGTTCCTCACCGGTCCGGCCGTAGTCAAGAGCGTTACAGGTGAAGACGTGGACCAGGAAAGCCTGGGCGGAGCAAGCGTACACGCTTCCAAGAGCGGCGTGGCGGATTTTGCGGCCGAGAACGAGCAGGAAGGGATCGAAACCATAAAGCGTCTGCTGAGTTTCATTCCCCAGAACAACATGGAAACGGCTCCGGAGCGTCCCACGGCGGACCCTGCAGCAAGGATGTCAGACCTGCTCAACGAAATCATACCGGACAATCCCAACAAGGCTTACGACATGTACGATGTCATCGCCACCCTGGTGGATGACGGCGATTTCTTCGAGGTTCACAAGGAATTCGCAAAGAATATAATAGTGGGATTCGCCCATTTTGCCGAACGCAGCGTCGGCATCGTAGCCAACCAGCCCAAACATCTTGCCGGCGTCCTGGACATCAACGCCAGCCGCAAGGCAGCGAGGTTCGTGCGTTTCTGCGACGCCTTCAACATCCCTCTCGTAACCCTGGTGGATGTCCCGGGCTTCCTTCCCGGCACACAGCAGGAATACGGTGCCGTCATCGCAAACGGAGCCAAACTTCTCTATGCCTATGGCGAAGCGACCGTACCGAAGGTAACCGTAACCCTGCGTAAAGCATACGGCGGGGCCCATATCGTGATGAGCTGCAAACAGCTCAGGGGCGACCTCAACTATGCATGGCCCACCGCCCAGATCGCCGTGATGGGAGCCGACGGCGCCGTCAACGTCCTTTACGGCAAGGAGATCAAGGCGGAGGAAGATCCGGCAAGGCAGGCCGAGGTCCGCGCAGAAAAGAAAGCCGAGTACGAGGAACTCTTCAACAACCCCTACCAGGCTGCGCAGAAAGGCTACATAGAAGATGTCATAGAGCCGAGGAACACGAGGTTCCGCATCATTCGCGCCCTTGAAAGCCTCCAGAACAAGCGGCAGGAACTCCCCGCCAAGAAACATGACAATCTGCCGCTATGATCCTGTCATTTACATTACTGCAGGCATCTCACATGACCGCCGGGGCCGAAAGGGTCGCTCAGACCGACCCTCACGGGTTCGTCGTCAGCTTAGTGTCGGTATTCGTAGTATTTTTCGCCCTCCTCATCCTGTACGGAGTCTATACCCTCATCGGCAAGATGGTGCAGAAAGCGGAGTTGAAGGCCGCCGGTGAATGGATACCCCGGAGGCTGAGGAAAAAGAACGCCGGCAAACTGCCGGATGCCGAAACCGCAGCGGCTATATCCATGGCGCTCCGGGCCGAACTCGGAAACGATACGGACATCGCCATAGCCACCGCCCTCGCACTTTATCTCGGACAAAGCGTGCATGACGAAGAATCCGGCGTGGTGAGCATATCGCGCCAGTATTCGCCCTGGTCAGACAAAACCCTCACATTCAGAAAATTACCTCGTAAATAACAATCTTATGAGCCAGTATAAATTTAAAATCAACGGCAAAGAATACGAAGTTTCCGTCAATTCCATAGAGAACGGCATCGCTGATGTCACCGTGAACGGCACTGCATACAATGTTGAGATTGAGGCCGGGTTAACGCAGGGAAGCGGAGGCAGGCCCGCCGCTGAAGGCACTGCCAGCCTCGGCACGTCAGGGGGAACCGTGAGCAAAGCGAACGGTGGGGTCGAGCAAAGCGAGACGTCTTCAGCGGCGGGCGCAGCCTCCGCTTCCGCCGCTAAAGCCTCCTCTACGAAACCCTCGGGAGCCGGAGTCAAGGTGACTTCTCCCCTTCCAGGCGTAATAATAGATGTATGCGTAAGCGAAGGCGCCGCGGTCAAGAAAGGTCAGAAGATTGCGGTCATCGAAGCCATGAAGATGGAGAACGACATTCTCGCCGAGTGCGACGGAAGCGTCAGCGCAATATATGTCAAAAAGGGAGATTCCGTACTTGAAGGTGCGGACATAGCCAGCATAGCATAAAAGCCTTCGGATGGATACAATCATAGAAAGCCTCAGCCAATTCTGGTCTTTCACCGGGTTTGCGAACGCCACCTGGCAGCACCTGGCGATGATCCTCATCGGAATCGGCTTCATATACCTTGGAATTAAAAAGCATTGGGAACCGCTGCTGCTGGTGCCTATCGGATTCGGTATCGTGATAGGCAACATCCCTGTCCTCGCAGGTCTTCAGGTCAGCATTTACGAAGAGAATTCCGTCCTGAACATCCTCTATCATGGCGTGCGCCAGGGCTGGTATCCCCCGCTTATTTTCCTCGGGATCGGTGCGATGACCGACTTCAGCGCACTGATATCGCAGCCACGGCTGGTCCTGATAGGCGCCGCCGCCCAGGTTGGCATATTCGGAGCGTTCCTGCTGGCACTGCTTCTCGGCTTTACTCCCAATGAAGCCGGAGCGATCGGCATTATCGGCGGAGCGGACGGTCCCACCGCCATATTCCTGAGCGGAAAGCTCGCCCCCGAACTCATGGGCGCCATCGCGGTGTCGGCATATTCCTACATGGCCTTGGTCCCGGTAATCCAAAAGCCTATCATGCTGCTGCTTACAAGCAAGAAGGAGCGCCTCATCCGTATGGCCAGGCCCCGTACCGTGAGCCAGAAGGAAAAGATAATCTTCCCTATCGTGGGATTCATCTGCACGGCTTTCATCGTTCCGTCCGGCCTTCCGCTGCTCGGAATGCTGTTCTTCGGTAACCTCCTGAAAGAAAGCGGAGTTACACGCCGTCTTGCCGAAACCGCTCGCGGACCACTGATCGATGTCGTCACCACCCTGATCGGTCTCACTGTGGGAGCATCCACCCAGGCCGACGTATTTCTCAATGCGAGGAGCGTCAAGATTTTCGGTCTCGGACTGCTGTCGTTCGTCATCGCCACCTTCTGCGGAGTCCTTTTCGTGAAATTCATGAACCTCTTCTGCAAGGAAGGTCACAAGATCAACCCGCTCATAGGCAACGCCGGAGTTTCCGCCGTGCCTGACAGCGCGCGCGTAAGCGAATCGGTAGGACTTGAATTCGACCCGGGCAACCATCTGCTCATGCATGCCATGGCGCCGAACGTGGCCGGTGTGATAGGTTCCGCCGTAGCGGCCGGTCTTCTCCTCGGATTTCTCGGATAGGCCCTACTGGCCTTTCACCTCATCCAAAAAGGAACGTACCTGCGCGGTGTACTGCGCCGGATAATCCCTGTAGGATGTGGCGTGCCCGGATCCCGGTGCGATCCATATCCTCTTGAGACCATGCGTTTTAGCGGCATAATTGACATATACGTCGTCAGTCGGCACGAAATCGTCATCGCCTCCGTGGATGAAAAGCATCGGCTTTGTCGATTTGGCGAGCTGTTTCACCGAAGAAGCCTGCCTGAAGCCCCAGCCGTAGCGCAGACGGCATATAATGTCCGCCGAATGCAGCACCGGGAACGGAGGAAGTCCGAAAATATCCTTGAGATTATGGGCGAACTGATGCCAGACGTCGCTGTAGCCGCAGTCCTCGACGAATGCCGAGAAATAAGACGGAAGGGTCTCTCCGCTTAGCATCATGGTCGTGGCCGCCCCCATGGACACTCCGTGGACGACAAGGAAATCATCTTTCCAGATATCGTGCGCCAGCTCTCCCCATCTCCTTGCATCCAGGCGGTCCAGCCATCCCATCCGGACGGCACGCCCTTCGGACATCCCATGGAAATGCAGGTCGGGAGCCAGGAAATTGAAATTCAGGCTGTCCCTGTACATGCGGGCGATTTCCAGCATTCCGAAATAGCTGTCCGTATAACCATGGATAAGCAGCGCCGTACCTCCGGCATTAGCGGGATTCCCCGCCGGGCAGTAAACCGCATGCAGAATATATCCCCCATCGCCGGCGATGCAGGTATCCCGGAGCACACCAGCCGCGCGGAGCGAATCCTGCCAGGCCACGATTTCCGGATTCCGGCGCAGGACTTTTTCCCTGGAGCCATCATATCCTTTCAGGTGATCCGACGGAGTCAGGGAATAATCCACCATGTATATCCCTACCAGCACAAAGGCAAGGAGCAGGAAACCAAGCAGGCTTGCAAGGATTATAAGGACTTTCTTTTTCATCCGAGCAGATCCTTTACTATCCTCTGCATTTCGGGATATTCCGCCTCCATGCTCTGAAGCAGGGCATACTGCGAGCGGGTGCGGACCAGGTTGTGTTCAGGATACTTTATCTTATAATATGTATCCCCGTCGATATAGTCCATCAGGAAGCGGAGCACCTGCTCGTAGGTGATATAAAGCGGAGCGAACGCCAGCCACTCCTTCTCCTTTTCCGAGAGACTGTCCTTCCTTTCGGACAGATATCCAGCCATCCAGGCAGCGTAGATTTCAAGGTCGATTCCCACGGCGGAGTAATCCGGATCGTCCTCGAAGGTTTTGTTGGCGTAGGAGCGGATGGCGTCCCCGACGTCATTGAGGGCGGTGCTGCTCATCACGGTATCCAGGTCGATGGCACAAAGGACCTTGCCGCTCTTCGCATCGAAAAGTATGTTGCTGAGTTTGGTGTCGTTATGGGTGACGGAACGGGGAAGTTCGCCGTCTTCCACCATCTTCCAGAACCCGAGCATCCTGTCCCTGCGGCTTTCTATCCAGGAGAT
Organism: Bacteroidales bacterium UBA2861; assembly: GCA_002350615.1. Lineage (GTDB taxonomy): Bacteria > Bacteroidota > Bacteroidia > Bacteroidales > UBA932 > Cryptobacteroides. The sequence continues at coordinate 5,216 of DEFD01000011.1, forward strand.
TTCCTCCTTCAGATCCTTCACGCGGCCGGCTTTGTCCGCGGCCAGGGACGCATCCCACTGGACGAAGCGCCAGCGGATGTCGTGGAAGCCCTTTATCACTTCCGCAAGGGGCCTGTCGAAATCCGAAAGAAGGGCCTGGAACCGGCCTATGCCTATGCCGCCCTGGCGGGCAAGTTCCGCGGAATCAGCCTTGTCGAAAGTCCTGGTCCCTTCTATGAACAGGCATACCGCCCAATAATTGCCGTCCGGATCCCTGTAATAGGGTTTGCCGTCCTTGGCGGGGACAACACTGAGCGTTTCTCTCATGGGGTCGGTCACCTTGGCTTTGATATGTTCCGTGACCGCCACGATGTTGTCCATCATCGCTGGCACGTCGGGAAAGACATTATGGTTCTTTCTCTGCAGGAGATAGCGCGGGCCGCCGTCGCTCTCCACCACAAAGGTATCATTGATAAAACCTTCCCCGAGGGGCTTTACAGCCACAGGCCTGGCGGCAAGGGCGAACTGCTTTGCTATGGATAGGGTTTCCATGTCGTAATTCTTACTTTTATCTATAAAAAAACTTGCTAAAGTTATCAATTATCCGGGTTTCATGCAATTAATTTATTAAATTTGTACTCCATTAGAAAAATCTATATCAAAAGCATATGCAGAACAAATTGCAGGAACTAACGGAGAAACTCTACAACGAGGGTCTCTCCAAAGGCAAGGAAGAAGGCGAAAGGCTTATAGCTCAGGCAAAAGAAGAAGCCGCAGCGACCAAAGCCGCAGCCAAGGCCGAAGCAGAAGAGATCATCGCAGCCGCCAAAAAGGAGGCGGAAGCGGTCAAAGCCAAGGCGGAATCTGACATCAAGATGGCATCGGCGCAGGCCCTCCAGGCCACGCGCAAAGACATCGAAAACCTTTTGCTCGGCAAGATTTCAGCCCCTTCGGTGGATGCAGCACTGAAAGATGCGGACTTCCTCAAGGAAATCATCCGCTCGGTGGCCGCCAATTTCAGCAGTTCGCAGTCAAACGACATCTCCCTAGTCCTTCCTGAATCCCTCCGTTCCAGCCTGGAACCTTGGGTGGCAGGGGAACTGAGCAAAGAGATAGGCCGCGGAATCAAGGCTGAATTCAGCAAGAAGATTGCCGGCGGATTCACTATCGCCCCGGCGGAAGGCGGCTGGTTCGTCAGTTTAAGCGACGGGACATTCAAGGAACTCATCGCTGAATATCTCCGTCCTGTAACCCGTAAACTGCTTTTCGGTGAATAATTACGAGTATATCATTGCCGGGCTGCCGGTCCTCGTGCGCAATGCGGATGAAAGAACCGACGCCGCTGCGCTCATCGGGGAAATCCGCGCCCAGCTCAGCGAGAAGGACAACGCTCTAGTCGATTTTCTCCTGGCTCAGTCCAATGGCCGTGAGCCCGATGCTGCCTATTACCTGGAAGCGGCCTCCAGCCGCAGCGGCTTCATACGGAAGTATCTGGATTTCGAAAGGAAACTCCGGAACACGAAGGTGGAGTTCCTGAACAGGACCCTCGGCAGGGAGGAAGGACTGGATATAGTATCTCTCGGAGAAGACGTGCAGGACGAAGATTTCCCCGAAAAAGCGGAAGTGGAAGCAGTTCTTTCCGGCAGCGACATTCTCGCAAGGGAACGCGGCCTGGACAATCTTCTGTGGAACAAGATTGAGGATATCACCGTCATGGAGACTTTCTCCGCCGACGCCGTCCTGGCCTTCATCGCCAAACTCTCCATAGTGGACCGCTGGCTGAAGCTGGACGAAGAGTCCGGACGCAGGATGTTCCGCTCCCTGGTGGCCGAGATCAAGGAGAATCACAAATTTGAAAACAAAGAAATACAATAATTTATGAGTACAACAGGAAAGGTAACCGGTATTGTTTCCAACCTTGTGACCGTGCAGGTCGACGGTCCGGTGGCGGAGAACGAACTCTGCCACATAGACCTCGGAGGCACTCCCCTGCTCGCGGAGGTCATCAAGGTCAACGGGGACAAGGCCTCAGTGCAGGTATTTGAAAGCACCCGCGGACTGCGTGGCGGCGACAAAGTGACATTCCTCGGAAGGATGCTTGAAACCACGCTCGGCCCGGGCCTGCTTTCAAGCGTTTACGACGGTCTGCAGAACGACCTCACCACCATGTCCGACGTTTTCCTAAAACGCGGCGAATATACCGACCCGCTCGACCACGAAAAACTCTGGGACTTCACTCCCATCGCGGCTCCCGGCGACAAACTTGTTGCGGCGGACTGGCTCGGAGAGGTGAAGGAAGGATGGCTCCCCCACAAAATCATGGTGCCGTTCAGCTTCAAGGGAGAATATACCCTGAAGGAGATCGCTCCTGCCGGCAGTTACAATATCGACCATACCATCGCGGTGCTGACGAACGCTGACGGAGAGGACATCCCCGTGAACATGACCCAGAAATGGCCTGTCAAACTGGCTGTCAAGGCTTACCGCGAAAAACCGCGTCCCCGCAAGATAATGGAGACCGGCGTCCGCGTGATAGACAGCTTCAACCCCATCGCTGAAGGCGGCACCGGCTTCATTCCCGGACCTTTCGGATGCGGAAAGACCGTTCTTCAGCATGCTATCGCGAAGCAGGGCGAAGCCGACGTCATAATCATGGCGGCCTGCGGAGAGCGTGCCAACGAGGTGGTGGAAATCTTCACCGAATTCCCCGAGCTCGTCGACCCTCACACCGGGCGCAAGCTCATGGAACGCACCACCATAATCTGCAACACGTCCAACATGCCCGTTGCGGCGCGCGAAGCTTCCGTCTACACGGCCATGACGATCTGTGAATACTACCGCGCCATGGGTCTGAGGTGCCTGCTCCTCGCAGACTCCACTTCCCGCTGGGCGCAGGCCCTAAGGGAGATGTCCAACCGAATGGAAGAGCTTCCCGGCGCAGACGCCTTCCCCGTGGACCTCTCGGCAATCATTTCCAACTTCTATTCACGCGCCGGCATGGTGGTCCTCAACAACGGTATGACCGGAGCGGTGACCTTCATCGGCACCGTATCCCCAGCAGGCGGCAACCTCAAGGAGCCCGTCACCGAATCCACCAAGAAGGCGGCCCGCTGTTTCTATGCGCTAGAGCAGAACCGCGCGGACCAGAAACGCTACCCTGCCGTCAACCCCATCGACTCCTACTCCAAGTATCTGGAATATCCGGAAATCGTGGAATACCTCAACAATACCGTTGAGCAAGGATGGGTGGAGAAAGTTCTCAGGGCCAAAACCCTGGTGCGCCGCGGCAAGGAAACGGCCGACCAGATCAACATTCTCGGCGACGACGGCGTTCCCATGAGCTATCACGAGACCTT
>DEFD01000011.1:8583-14544 GCA_002350615.1 Bacteroidales bacterium UBA2861
GCCTTCCTGCAGCAGGACGGCTTCGACCCTGTGGACAGCCTCTGCCCCATCGAAAGGCAGAAATACATGCTGGACCTCATTCTGGAGATATGCGACAGCAAATTCGAGTTCGAAGATTTCGAGCAGTGCCGTTCATATTTCAAGCAGATGATAAATCTTCTGCGCCAGATGAACTACAGCGAATTCCACGGTGAAGATTTTGAAAAATTCCGCGCACAACTTTCCAAATTGATCGAAAAAAATGGCAAATAAAGCACTCCATAAGATATATACGCGGCTCGAAGCCATCACCAAGGCTACGGTATCGCTTCGCGCCAGCGGCGTTTCGAACGACGAACTCGCCACGGTTGAAGGACGTCTCGCCCAGGTCGTAAAGACCAAGGGCGACCTCGTGACGCTGCAGGTTTTCGCAGGGACGGAAGGCATCCCCACCGACGCGGAAGTAAGTTTTCACGGCGAGCCCCCTACCCTCAAGGTAAGCGACCAGCTTTCCGGACGCTTCTTCAACGCCTACGGCCATCCCATCGACGGAGGTCCTGAGGTTGAAGGCGAGGAGCGCGAAGTCGGCGGACCGTCCGTTAACCCTTACAAACGCCGCCAGCCTTCGGAACTGATTCCTACCGGAATCGCCGGCATCGACCTCAACAACACCCTTGTATCCGGTCAGAAGATTCCTTTCTTCGCCGATCCGGACCAGCCCTACAACCAGGTTATGGCGGACGTGGCGCTCCGCGCCGATGTGGACAAGATCATCCTCGGAGGCATGGGACTGAGCAACGACGACTATCTCTTCTTCCGCGGCGCCTTCGAAAGCGCCGGTGCGCTGGAAAAGATTGTTTCCTTCGTAAATACCACGGAGGAACCCCCTGTAGAGCGTCTTCTGATTCCTGACATGGCTCTTGCGGCGGCGGAATACTTCGCGGTGGACAGGAACGAGAAGGTGCTCGTGCTCCTCACGGACATGACGCTTTACGCCGACGCCCTTTCCATCGTATCCAACCGAATGGACCAGATACCTTCCAAGGATTCCATGCCTGGCTCGCTGTATTCCGACCTTGCCAAGATCTACGAAAAGGCAGTTCAGCTCCCTACCGGAGGTTCCATCACCATCATCGCGGTTACCACGCTGAATGACGGGGACATCACCCACGCCATCCCGGACAACACCGGTTACATAACCGAAGGCCAGCTCTTCCTGCGCGCCGATTCCGATACCGGAAAGGTCATCGTGGACCCGTTCCGCAGCCTTTCCCGACTCAAACAACTCGTGCAGGGCAAGAAGACCCGCGAGGATCACAGCCAGGTCATGAACGCCGGTGTGCGTCTCTATGCGGACGCCCAGAACGCCAAGACAAAGCTGGAGAACGGTTTCGACCTGTCGGACTACGATCTCCGCTGCCTGGACTATGCCAAGGAATATGCCGTACGACTGCTGAGCATCGACGTCAACATAAAGATAGAGGAAATGCTCGATACCGCCTGGGAACTCTTCGGCAAGTATTTCAAACCTGAAGAAACCGGCATCAAGCAGGCTCTCATCGACAAATACTGGAAATGGCAATAAAGTTTCAATATAACAAGACTTCGCTGACGAACCTCGGCAAACAGCTCAAGGTGCGGCAGAACGCCCTCCCTACCCTTAAGAACAAGGAGTCGGCGCTGCGCGTGAGCGTCATCGAGGCGAAGCACGAGAGCGAAAGGCTTGCCGATGAACTGGAGAAGGCGATGCAGGGATACGACTATCTGGCCGCCCTCTGGAACGAATTCGAGCCAGGACTCATCCGCATCGAGGACGTGCAGCTGCGCACCGTCAAGGTGGCCGGAGTGAAGTGTCCGCAGATTGATGGAATCAGCTATTCCCTCCAGCCTTTCAACGCGTTCGTCAAGCCGGCATGGTATGCCGACGGAGTGAGGATTCTCAAAGAACTCACCCGCCTCGGACTCGAAAGTGAAGTTTACGAGCAAAAACGCAGGATTCTCGATTTCCAGCGCAAGAAGACCACCCAGAAAGTGAATCTCTACGAAAAGGTGCAGATTCCCGGATACCAGGAGGCCATCAGGAAGATCAAACGATACATGGAAGACGAGGAGAACCTCAGCAAGGCCGCTTCCAAAATCGTCAAGACAAGGCATGCGGCCGAAGAAGAAGAGGAGGGCAACGTATGATAGAGAAAATGACCAAATATAACTTCATCCTGCTTGCCCGGGAAAAAGAAGCCTTTCTCTCGGATCTTCAGGAGTTGGGAGTGGTCGATATAACCCGCCGCGAAAAGCAGCTTGACGCCCGCAGCAGCGAACTTTTCGGAAAAATCAGTTCGGAGAAAAAGCTGATCGGAGAAATAGAGAGCGGCACGGACCAGACCCTCGCCCGCATGCAGGAGAAGCTTACCGAGCTCCGCAAGGATGCGGAAGACGTGCGCGTCTGGGGCGAATGGGACCGGGATGCCATCGAAAAAACCGGCATAAAGCTTCATTTCTACTGCGTGGCCGCCTCCAAATATGACAGCGCCTGGGAAAACGAATATGCCATCCAGATAGTCGAAAAGGACAAGAACTGCTGGTTCGTCATCGCCGGAGACAACGAATCCTTCCCTCTTAAGGAAATCCCCGCCCCCGGCAGAAGCATTTCCGAGATTGAAGCCGAAATCAAAGGCATCGAGGCGGAAATCGCTGATTATGAAACCGCACTGAAAGCGCGCAGAGCCGAACTGCCGGCGCTCAGGCGTGAACTTGCGGTAACGGAAGATGAATTTGCCCGTGCCCTGGCCTCACAGGGAGCGGAAAGCGCAGCCGAAGACAGTCTATGCATCTTCGAAGGTTTCGCTCCTGAAGAGAACGGCGCCAAACTGAAGGCCGAGCTGGACAAGATGGACATCGTATGGATGGACTGCGGCGCAGCCGTCGAAGACAATCCTCCCATCAAGTTGAAAAACAACTGGTTCGTAAGGCAGTTCGAGGTTCTCACCGACATGTACGGACGTCCGGACTACAACGAATTCGATCCCACCCCCTACATTTCGGTATTCTTCCTGCTCTTTTTCGCAATGTGCATGGGCGATGCCGGATACGGGCTTCTGCTGATCGTCATCGGCATTCTCCTTAAAAAAGTGAAGGGGCTTGCGGACATGTCTCCCCTTGTCACTATCCTGGGCGTGGGAACTTTCGTGGTCGGAATTGTGATGCATACTTTCTTCGGAGTCGATATTTCGGCCCTTGAATGGGTTCCTGCCTGGATGAAAGGACTTATGATTACGGGGACTATCGGAGGCTTCGAGGCCCAGATGGTGCTGTCTTTGGTGATAGGTATCATCCACCTGTGCCTCGCCATGGTGGTCAAGACCGTTTACGCCACCAGGAACAAAGGCTTCCTCGGCTCCCTGGGGATCTGGGGTTGGACGCTTCTGATAGTCGGAGGCGTCGTGGTCGGCGTGCTTGCCATGTCGAGCCTCCTCAGCGAGACGGCCCTGAAATGGACGGTAATAGTCCTGGGAGTACTCTCCGCCCTCGGCATCTTCCTTTTCAACGACATTCACCGCAATCCGCTCAAGAACATCGGCTCCGGCCTCTGGGAGACCTACAACACGGTAACCGGTCTGCTCGGAGATGTCCTCAGCTACCTGCGCCTGTATGCACTGGGCCTCGCCGGCGGCATGCTGGGCAAAGCCTTCAACGACATTGCCACCATGACCCTCGGAGACGGCGGCCTGGGATACATTCCGTTTGCCATCATCCTCATTATCGGGCACGCCCTCAACCTGGCCATGTGCTGCCTGGGCGCCTTTGTGCACCCGCTGCGTCTGAACTTCCTGGAATTCTTCAAGAACTCCGGCTACGACGGCAAGGGCCGCGCCTATCGCCCCATTAAGAAATAAATATTTAAATTATACACTATTATGAACGAAATTCTCGGTTATCTCGGTCTCGGCCTCATGCTATCTCTGGCCGGTATCGGCAGTGCCTATGGCACCACCATCGCCGGTAACGCGGCGGAAGGCGCCCTCAAGCGGGCTCCCGAAAAATCCAGCAGCTACCTCATCCTGTCGGCCCTTCCGGCTACGCAGGGTATCTACGGCTTCGTAGGTTTCTTCATGTGGCTGCTCGTGTACAAGTTTGACTTCGCTGCCAACGGTCCCCTGCTGTTCGGCGTGGGCGTAGGCGTGGGTCTCGTGTGCATGCTCTCCGCCATCCGTCAGGGCCAGGTCTGCGCCAACGGTATCGTGGGCATCTCCCAGGGCCACGACGTCCAGACCAACACCCTCATCTACGCCGCTCTGCCGGAGTTCTACGCCATCCTGGGCCTCGTGGGCGCCCTTATGCTCACCCTGGCGGTCTAACCCGCCCGGCTCATACACCGCTTAGAAGGACCGTTCCCCCCTCCGGGAGCGGTCCTTCTGTTTTAATGCCATTGGGCCAACGGCAGAAGAAATTTATTTTTCGCAAAGAGCTTTGCGAAAAACCAAATTTCCTCTGCCATCGCAACGCCTGCGCGCGCTTTCATTCTGTTCGCACGCCGTTCGCGACGATCTTAAGCGTGATTTGGCCGTTATTACGCTTTTGTTCGTCAGTGGTGACGATCTTAAGCAGGATTTGCCGGGAATTACGCTTAAGATTGTATTTTTCTTTGTAACTTCGAGCCATGTCCTTCGAGAAAAAAGCCATAGGAGCCATGCCGCCGCGCGTTACCAGTGCGGAGGCCATGCTGGAAACCATTCTGGAACTGGGTATTGTGCCCTTCTTTGCCAATGTGATTCCCGGTTTTTCCATCGAAGAAATGACGCCGGCCCAGAACTGGTTTGACACGCAGGAAAACCTTTCCTTCACCCCCTGGGACTGGAAAATTCCCTGCGTCCAGAGTGAAGACGTCGCTTACGGCAAGTTCCTGCTGGGCGGGAAAGCCGCCTTTGCCTCCATCGAGTGGTATGCAGAGCTCAGAAACTACCGGCAGGCGCAGGCCAAGTATCAGCCAGACAGCGCCCAGCAGCAAGTACTTGACTATCTCGCACAAAACGGGAGTATCGGCATAAAAGAGGTGCGCAGGCTCCTTGGCATTAAGAAGGGGCAGGCCGATGCCCTCATTTGCAAGCTCATGCAGCAGTGCCGCGTGGTAACCGGAGACATTATCCGCGTTTACCGCGGGCCGGACCTTTCCTATAACGGCTGGCAAACCTCGTCCTTCTGCACCCCGGAGGCGCTTTTTGACAAGCCTGCAGTGCCCTTTTTCGCCGGTTTTGACACCGGTGACGACCATCCTCTCCAAGTGGACCACAGCCCCGAAGAATCTTATCGCCTTCTCACAGAAAAAATCCGCAGCCTCGCACCGGAGGCCACGGATAAAGCAATTGCCAAGCTGCTCAGTTAGCGCTATTTGCGTCCAAAAAGAATTTCGCGGGTGAGGGCCGGCTTGTTGGTAGTGATCTGATCTACGCCCAGTTCCTTCATCTGACGGATGTCTTTCTCGTTGTCCACGGTCCAGGCATTCACGCTCATGCCCAGGTCGTGGGCCTCTTTCACCCATTCGGGGTGCTTCTGGAAGCAGGAGTAGTGGTAGTCGATTCCGTTAATGCCGTCCGCAAATACCTCAGCGGGCGTTTTGTCTCCTTCCAGGTACTGCACGGTATAACCGGGGCAGCGAGCGGCCAGTTCCCGGCAGATATGGTAGCTGAAAGAGATAAAGGCAATGCGGCCGGGGTTCATGAGCTTATGGGCTTTGAGCGCCTTGAGGCATTCTTCCACGAGCACATCTTCGCGTTCTGCACTCTCGTGGGGCTTCAGTTCCAGTACCAGTACGCAGTCCTTGTTCTTCTCTCCCTGCGCCAGGTACTCATCCAGCGTGGGAACGTCCTTGAGGGCCGAGAACGGATTCTTCTGGATATTCACTTTACCGATGGTGCGGTCGTGGTTCACCACTACCACGTTGTCGGAGGTGAGGTGCAGGTCAAACTCGCTGCCCCAAGCACCGAA
>DEFD01000011.1:14613-15813 GCA_002350615.1 Bacteroidales bacterium UBA2861
AGTAGCCGCGGTGTGCTACGATTTGGGTCTTGGGGACACGTGTCGCGCAGAAGGCTTTAAAGTCTTCCCACTTATAGTAGGGGCCTTCCACCGGTGTGAGGGCGGGAATAGCCGTCTCGCGCTCGTTCACCAGGAACTTTACCAGGACGGGCGCGTCTCCGCTGCGGTAGAAAATCATTTGCAGGTTGGCTGCGAAGGGACAGTTCCACGATGCCATCCAGTGCGCGGCGGCATCCTCCGTGGAGAGGCGGTCTCCTACGCCTTCGAGGCCAAAGTAGGAGCATAGTCCCAGATAGGGCCAGTCGTGACCGAAGCAAAGGTCTGCGGCGCGATTGGACTTGCCGCTGATGACGCGCTCTGCCTGGGTAAGAAGGGTGTCCACCAGCTCCTGGGCCTGCGGAAGACGGAGGTCTCCGTTGAGCTCGGAGTTGCACTGGTTGAGGTAAGCGCTCAGGAAATTGTCTTCGTGGAAGCGGTATACGGCGCCAAAGGGCAGGTAGCGGAAGAGGTTGTCGTCAATGTCATTGGCCTCTGCCACCTTGGCCACCGCATAGATGGCGTAAAGGAAAGAGCCGGGGCTGGAGATGTACTTGCGGCCTTCTTCGGGGTTTTCAAACAGGGTTTTCAGGACCGGGGTAAAGTAGTCTTCCTGCGAAGCCGGGCGCTTGGCCAGTTCTTCGCGGGTACGGGCCCTGATGGTCCCGTTCTCCGCCCTTGCGATGTAGGCCATGAACTTTTCACCGCTGTCAAGGTCTATATGAAGGCTGGGCTGCAGCTGCATGAGCCGCGTGGTAAAGCCGTTCATGCTGATAAGCACGCGTGGCGTGGTGCTGGAAACGGCGCGGATTTCCCCGCTGTCCTTCTGGAACACCTGCGGGAAGCGGTCGTACATGCGCTGGGCCAGCCGGGCGTGCTCGCGGACACCGCGGGGCGTGAGCCGGCCGTCCATGCCGTCGTATTTGGCATAGATGATGGCCGATTCCCGCAGCAGCGAATCTCCCGCCGGGGTGAGGGCCACACCATCGGCCTTGGCCTTGGCGAGGATGTCACGCACCACTTTGTAGGTTGCGTCTCCGCCCCAGTCACTGCGCGAGCCATGACGGCCGTAGTGACTGATGTAGAACGGTTCATAGCCCTTAGGCGCGGGCGTATCCACCACATCGATGAACTCGTAGGAATGCGTGTTGAAAGCAGCGCGTC
>DEFD01000011.1:15875-16042 GCA_002350615.1 Bacteroidales bacterium UBA2861
AATTCCTTGAGGAACTGAACCATCTCGGGGCTCTGCTGCTGGGCGTAGGCCGTCCCTAGGGCCAGAACCAGCGAAAGAAGGGAAAGAAAACGTTTCATGGAAGGTTATAGTTTCCCCAAATTTACAACTTTTTTCCGAGCCTTGACAATCTTAAGCGTAATTCCCGG
>DEFD01000029.1:0-11193 GCA_002350615.1 Bacteroidales bacterium UBA2861
CCTGATTTATAGAGGAAAGATAACGGTTTTCTACAACATCATTCTTTACTATTCCTCCTCTTTCAGGGATAGTCCCAAAGTAGGTTAAAACCAAAAACTGCCAAGGAACCAACCTTGGCAGTTTTGTAATCTATTGATTTTCAATATATTATCAAATCAATATTCTTCCTCGTTAAAGAAGAAATCTTCTTTGGTCGGGTAATCCGGCCAGATGTCTTCGATGGTTTCGTATATTTCGCCGTCGTCCTCAAGTTCCTTGAGGTTCTCTATAACGTCTTCAGGTGCGCCGGAACGATTGGCATAGTCAATCAGTTCGTCTTTGGTTGCGGGCCATGGAGCATCGTCCAGGCTGCTGGCAAGTTCGAGTGTCCAATACATAGTCGTATAATTTTGGCGCAAATATAGAGATTTTTTTTATTTGTACAAGAATCTCTTGATACTCATTTTGGGAGTCTTCTCAAAAGGAGACGTAACCACCTCAACCTTAGTGATTTTGCTATACGAAGGAAGATGTCTGTTGGACTCTATGCGCACACGCTCAGGAATGTCGGAAACAGCCTCTTCGTCAAGTCCGGCTTTGCGGATGGCATCCGCATCGAGGTAAACCAGGGCCACAAGCTTGGTGGCGCGGTCAACTACGACGCTTTCGGCGACGAACGGCCTTGCATTCACGACGGCTTCCACTTCCTCCGGATAGATGTTCTGTCCGTTTGCACTGAGTATCATGCTCTTGCTGCGTCCGCGGATGTACACGTTGCCGTCGGCATCCATCGTGCCAAGGTCTCCGGTATGCAGCCAGCCGTCGGCCGTGAACACGGAAGAATCGGCCTCCGGATACTTGTAATAGCCGGAGCAGATATTGGTCCCCTTGGCCTGGATCTCACCGGCGATATGCTCGGGATCTTCGGAATCGATACGTACAAGGGCGCAGTCAACGGGTTTTCCGCAGGAACCCTGAGAATAAAGTTTGAAGTCTTCGTAGGCAAGTAGCGGGGCGGCTTCGGTCATGCCGTAGCCGACTGTGTAAGGAAGGCGGATTTTGCGGAATACTTTCTCCACCTCCGGATTAAGGGGCGCGCCACCCATTATATACATGCGCACCCTGCCGCCGAAAGCGGCCTGAAGTTTTTCACCAATCTTGTTATATATCACCGAATTGATTCCGGGTATCGCGGTCAGCACCCTCATATACCACTTCTTCAGCACCGGTGCTATCGAAGATTTATAAACCTTTTCCAGCACGAGAGGAACAGTGATGACGATATAGGGTCGGACTTCCTTCATAGCCTGCAGCAGCAGCGACGGTGAAGGGGTCTTGCCAAGATAATAGACAGTCACGCCGCTTATGAGAGGATAAAGGAATTCGTAGGTAAGTCCGTAGATGTGTCCCATGGGAAGCATCGACACGATATTGTCGTTGTTGTCGCAGGGGATGTACCTCTGGCCGAAATCGATGGTGGCGCTGAAGCACTCGTAACGGAGCATCACGCCTTTGGGATTACCGGTCGAACCGGAAGTATAATTGATTACGGCAAGTTCCGTATCGTTGTTGGTAGGATAGGAGATCTTGGAAGCGTTGAATCCGTCGGGGAAACGCTCGTTGAAACGGTCCTCGATCTTTCCGTACACTTCCCAAAGTTTGCTGTCCGCTCCCCAGAGAGGCATGAAATCGGCAAGGTTCACGACATAGCGCACCCGGGGCATCTTGCTCATGTCGAGTTTCTCGAAAAGTTCGGCATCGGTAAACAGCACGGTGCTGTCCGAGTGGTCGGTAAGACGTTCCACTGCCTCCGGAAGGAAGTCCGAGAGAAGGGGAACTACGACCGCCTCGTATGTCGTGATTGAGAGGAAGGAAACAGCCCAGTTGGCCGAGTTCTTGCCGCAAAGGGTTATCTTGTCACCTTTCTTTACGCCGGCGGCTTCAAGAGCGATATGGATACGCTCGATTTTGCGCGCAAGCGCTCCGAAGGTGTACTGGATTCCATGATAGTCACAGAGGGCGAGGCCGTCCCAATAGGTGGCCATCGTTTTCTGCAGTTTGGAGAGGTAGTGCTCCGCACGTGGAGCAGGTTTTCTTAAGCTCATTTCTCAAAAATTTGAATTTCAGCGGCAAAAATATCCCGCGCGTATAATCCGCGCAAACACATGTGGCGAAAAATCACGATATTTGTGGTGAATTTTTAAATAAAGGGGCAAAATGAAAAGACCTATAGTAGCTCTCATCTATGATTTCGACGGCACTCTTTCGCCGGGCAACATGCAGGAATTCGGCTTCATACAAGCCGTAGGAAAGACCAAGGAGGAATTCTGGACCATGAGCGACAGCATCGCCGTGGGACAGGACGCCAGCAATGTCCTGGCATACATGAAACTTATGTTCGACGAGGCCCGCAAAGCCGGCATCAAACTCCGCAGGAGCTCTTTCAAGGGATTCGGCAAACATATAGAGCTCTTCCCCGGCGTGAAGGAATGGTTCGGGATGGTAAACGAATACGGCCGGCAGCACGGCGTACGCGTGGAGCATTACATCAATTCTTCCGGTCTGAAGGAAATAATAGAGGGCTCCCCTATCGCCGGAGAATTCAGGCATATCTATGCCGGCACCTTTATATATAATGAGGAAGGCGAAGCGGAGTGGCCGGGTATCGCCGTGGACCATACGGCAAAGACCCAGTTCCTTTTCAAGATCAGCAAGGGTATATTCAGCCAGCATGACAGCAAGATGGTGAATTCCAGCATGGCTGACGACAAGAAGCGCATTCCCTTCTCGCATATGATTTATTTCGGCGACGGGGAGACCGACATCCCCTGCATGAAGATCGTAGGCATGTTCGGAGGCAATCCAATCGCCGTTTACAATCCTGACAGCGCAAAGAAACGCGCGGTCGCGGAAAAGCTTAAAAAACAGGGCAGGGTGAATTTCATAACGCCGGCGTCCTACACCGGAGACTCACGCACCTTCTCCATAGTCAAGGCGATAATAGCCAAGGTAAAAGCAGATGACGACCTCCGCATACTTGCCGGAAAAAGATAAAAAATGACTACCTTAGCGTGCTGAAAACCAAACTGAAATGACTGAAAAATATCCTCACTACCTCCAGCGGCTGGAAAATGCCACCCGCGACTACTGGGACAAAAAAGCCCTCAACGATATAGGCGGCCGTTCCTACACCTTCGGCCAGATGGCTGCCAGGATTGAAAAATTCCATATTTTCTTCGATGCGATAGGCCTGGGCCACGGCGACCACGTAGCTCTCTGCGCACATAACGGAGCACGCTGGGGCATGTCCTACATGGCGGTAGTGACCAACGACACCGTTGTAGTGCCGATTCTCGCCGACTTTCTGCCGGATGCCATAGAGCATCTCGTGCAGCATTCCGATGCGGTAGGATTCTTCACGACGGCCGACAAATGGGCAAAAATGGACATTTCCCATGTGCCTGCCCTGCGTTTTGTCATCGACATAGATGACTGGGCCCTGCTTTACAGCGCCGATGAAAGCATAACCAAGGCGTACGAAGAGAAAGACGCCGCCTTCGAGGCCAAGTTCCCGGCTGGCTTCGGCCCGCAGGACGCCGTTTACAAGAAGGGCGAAATGGACAGCCTGGCGATGATAAACTACACCTCCGGTTCCACCGGAACGCCCAAGGGGGTGATGCTTACCAACCGCAACTTCAGCGCAACCGTGGACTATTGCCAGCACAAAGTGCCCGCAGGGCCGCAGTACAGCATGGTTTCCATGCTCCCGATGGCGCACATGTACGGCCTGGTGATCGAATTCATCTACCCTGTATGTAACGGAAGCGCCATCTACTGGCTCGGGAAGACGCCTACTCCGGCGGCCCTCATGAAAGCCTTCGCCGAAGTGAAGCCTCACCTTCTCATCACGGTGCCGCTTGTCATCGAAAAGATTTTCAAGGCGAAGATAAAACCCACGGTGGAAAAGCCACTGGTGAAGTTCCTATGCAAGATTCCCGGAATACGCCAGATTATCTTCTCAAAGATACGCAACGGTCTGCTGGAAGCCTTCGGCGGAGAGGTATTCGAATTCATTTTCGGCGGAGCCGCCATCAATCCGGAAGTGGAGAACTGGCTGCACGCCATCAAATTCCCCTATTCGGTCGGCTACGGCATGACGGAGGCCAATCCCCTTCTCGCCTATGACTATCACACCGTTTATGTAAAAGGTTCCTGCGGTCGTGCCGTGGACTGCACCACGGTGAGGGTGGATTCCGCCGATCCTGCCCATGTGGTCGGAGAGATTCAGGCAAAGGGAGACAACATCTGCATAGGCTATTACAAGAATGAAGAAGCCACAGCCGCCGCATTCACCGCGGACGGCTATCTCAAGACCGGAGACCTCGGCATAATCGCGCCGGACGGCAGCATCTTCCTGAAAGGACGCAGCAAGAGCATGATACTCGGCCCCTCGGGGCAAAACATCTACCCTGAAGAGGTGGAAGCCGTGGTGAACAACCAGCCGTATGTCCTGGAAAGCGTGGTCGTGGACCGCGAAGGCAAGCTGGTCGCACTGGTATTCCCGGACGCTGCCGCCATCGAGAAGGACGCCTTCGACGCGGAGACCCTGCCCGAACTCATCCGTTCCGGCGCGAACAAGGCCCTCCCAGCCTACAGCCAGCTATCCAAGGTGGAACTGCGCGAGGAAGCTTTTGAAAAGACTCCTAAGATGAGTATAAAGAGATTTTTATATAGTTAGCCATGAAAAAATTCCTGCTGTTTTTATCTGCAGCCTGCTTCTGCATCGCCGTCTCCGCACAGGACGGGGTACAGGTTGCCCTTCGGGCCGGGTGGAGCATGGTCCCGGTAGCCGGAGCAAACGATTTTTCAGGAAAAAGCCAGGACTACGGTTACGGTCTGAATTACCTGTACAAGGACTACCATAAGGACATAAAATCCGCCGGAAGTTTCGGCGGAGCCGTGGATTTCCGCTTCAATGAATGGCTTACGGCATCGCTCTACGGCTCCTGGACCGCTTTCAGCACCAAGGAATACGACGGCATCAGCCAGAAAGAGGAACGGACGCTCAAGGGCAGCGCAATCAGCCTGGTCCCGTTCGTGCGCTTTTCCTATCTCAGCACTGATATTTGGCGGATATACGGCTGCCTCGGTGCCGGATACACCGTTTACTCGGGCTTTCCCGACCAGAGCGGAGCCTTTGCCGTCCAGTTCAATCCTGCCGGCGTAGAATACGGGAAAAAGCTTTTCGCATATGCGGAAGCCGGTTTCGGGACACTCTTCATGGGTGTCTTCATGGGTGTAGGATATAGATTCTGAATGCTATGAAAAAGTATCTTTCCATATTCATAGTCTGCATCGCCGCCATGATATCATGCACGGTGCAGAAGGACAATACATCCAACCGCAGCGACGAGAACCTGGCCCAGTTTGCCACAAACCTCTGCTCGGTGAGTTCGGACGACGTGATAGTCACGCTCACTTCCCTGCTCAGGGACACTTCAGTGACCCTCTTCAAGGACGGATTCGACAGCACGGTTGCAGCAAACACCTTCAAGGATTCGCTGCATCTCACTTTGCTAAGCATCCCCGACAGCCTCATTAATGTGAGCAGCGTGGGAGATAAAGGCATCACTTTCAGCGGGACCGTGAAACTCAACGGCCGAGACACTGACGGGCAACCCCTCTGGCTCTGGAAAGTCGGAGGCAGCTACAGCGAAAAGAACGACCTGAGCTGCACTTTCGATGCCGGAAGCGAAGGGCTCTCTTACCTTTGGACCAAATACTACTATATCCACGATTACGGCACCGTGGATTCGGTTTTCGTTGCCGCCAAAACGGGTGTTTTCACCGTAGAGACCATGTCCGGCACGGAGATTTTGGACAAAATCCAGCTGACTTTCAAGGGGAAGGACGGATCTTCCCACACCATTCTGCATTAGCGGAGAATATCGACTTTGACATTTTGTCACTGGAATATTCTTTGATAAACTTGCTTCCCGGAAACAAGTTTATATTAAATACAGAAATATGGCAAAGTCAGACATCCTGAAGGGCAAGATAGGCGTAACGACCGAAAATATCTTCCCTGTAATCAAGCAGTTCCTTTATTCCGACAAAGAGATTTTCCTCCGCGAGCTGGTGGCAAATGCGGTGGACGCCAGCCAGAAACTCAAGGCACTGGCAGGCAGCGGAGAGTTCAAAGGCGAACTCGGCGAGCTGAAAGTGGAGATTTCCCTTGACGAGAGCAAGAAAATCCTCAAGGTGACGGACCACGGAATCGGCATGACCGAGGAGGAAGTGGACAAATACATCAACCAGATAGCATTTTCCTCAGCCGGTGAATTCCTGGAAAAATATAAGGACCAGAACATCATAGGACACTTCGGCCTCGGTTTCTATTCCGCATTCATGGTTGCGAAGAAAGTAAGCATCGAGACCCTTTCATGGAAGGAAGGCGCAAAGGCGGTGAAATGGACCTGCGACGGCAGCCCCGAATACAAGATGGAAGACTGCCCCAAGACCGATCGGGGCACCGTGATAACCCTCTGGATAGACAAGGAAAGCGAAGAATACGCGACCAAGGGTAGCGTCGCCTCCCTTCTCGGGAAGTATTGCAAGTTCATGCCCGTACCCGTGGTTTTCGGTAAAAAGACCGAATGGAAGGACGGCAAGGAAGTCGAGAAAGATGAAGACAATGTCATCAACAACATCGACCCCATCTGGACAAAGGCTCCTTCGGAACTTAAGGATGAGGACTATAAGAACTTCTACAAGGCCCTCTACCCCTTCGAAGAAGAGCCCATGTTCTGGATTCACCTCAATGTGGACTATCCTTTCAACCTTACCGGTGTGCTCTACTTCCCCAAAATCAAGGAGCGGATGGCCATCGACAAGAACAAGATCCAGCTCTACTGCAACCAGATGTTCGTAACGGACCATGTGGACAACATCGTGCCGGACTTCCTCACCCTGCTTCACGGTGTCATCGACTCCCCCGATATCCCGCTGAACGTGAGCCGCAGCTATCTGCAGAGCGATGCCAACGTAAAGAAAATCAGCACCTACATCACGAAAAAGGTTGCAGACCGTCTGGAGGAGATTTTCAAGGAGCAGAGGGAACAGTTCGAGCAGAAGTGGGACAACATAAAGCTTTTCATCGAATATGGAATGCTGTCGGATGAGAAATTCGCCGAACGCGCGATGAATTTCGCCCTGCTCAAGAACACCGACGGCAAATACTTCAGCTTCGAGGATTACCGCAAGGCCGTGGAACCCGCCCAGACCGACAAGGACAAGAATGTGGTTTATCTCTACGCCACCGATGCCGAGTCCCAGTACGCCCAGATTGAGGCCGCAAAGAATAAAGGCTACGACGTGCTGCTCATGGACTGCGAACTTGACGCCCATTTCGTAAACCTGCTGGAAGGCAAGCTCAAGGACACCAGGTTTGCACGCGTGGATTCCGACGCCGTGGACAACCTTATAGCGAAACAGGACAAAGTTACTCCTGAAATGGCGGAGGAGGACAAGAAAGCCCTTGAAGAGATATTCAAGGCCGTTCTTCCCAAGGAAGGAGAATATACGGTGGAGCCTGAGAACCTCGGGGAAACCGCAGCTCCGGTGCTCATCACCCAAAGCGAGTTCATGCGCCGCTACCGCGACATGAGCGCTCTCGGCGGAGGACTCAACTTCTACGGGCAGATGCCGCGTTCCTATAATATAAAGGTCAACATGGAGAACCCCCTGATACACAAGATCTGGGATGCCCACAAAGAGGCTGCGGACACTTCGGCCGCAGATTTCGCCTCCGGCAGCGAGCTTCTGCATCAGGTCGTCGACCTTGCCCTCCTTGCCAACGGCATGCTCAAGGGAAAGGCCCTCAGCGAGTTCATAGAACGGAGCCAGGAACTGCTGAAATAGGCGTCTGTTCCTGTTAGTAGAATTGTTGATAACTTTTCTCAAAAATTACCGCGGCCTCCTTTGAAGTCGCGGTTTTTTTATCTACTTTTGTATCCCAAGAAGTTGGTCTATTATGTTGGTAAGTCAGCAAAGAATCGTTCAAGAAGCACTTACATTCGACGACGTACTCTTGGTACCGGCCTGGTCTGAAGTGCTCCCAAGGGAAGTCTCCCTCAAAACTTCATTTTCAAGACACATCCCTCTCGACCTCCCCTTGGTGTCGGCTGCAATGGATACTGTAACAGAAGCCCCTATGGCCATGGCGCTTGCAAAAGCCGGTGGAATAGGGGTTATTCATAAGAACATGCCGATAGACGCCCAGGCGGACGAAGTGAGGAAGGTGCGCAGCGCAGGATACCGCGTCGCAGCAGGTGTCGGAATCACCGGAGACTCCATGCAGAGGGCGCAGGCTCTCGCTGACGCCGGAGTGAATGCGATAGTCCTCGATTCCGCCCACGGGCACAGCAAGGGAGTCGTCAAGACCCTCAAGGCCGTCAAGGCAGCCTTCCCCGAAATAGACGTCGTGGTCGGGAACGTCGCCACCGCTGAAGCGACCCGCTGCCTGATAGACGCAGGCGCCGATGCCGTCAAGGTGGGTATAGGACCCGGCTCCATCTGCACCACCCGCGTGGTGGCAGGCGTGGGCGTCCCCCAGTTCACAGCCATCATGGACTGCGCAGACGCTGCCGCCGGCACGGGAGTACCCGTAATCGCCGACGGAGGCATCCGCTACAGCGGAGACATAGTAAAGGCTCTTGCCGCCGGCGCCGCCACCGTAATGTGCGGCTCGATGTTCGCAGGTGCGGAAGAAGCTCCGGGTGAAGTTTATGAAGACTTCAAGAACGGCAAAAAGTTCAAGATTTACAGGGGCATGGGTTCCATCGATGCCATGGAAGCGGGTTCCAAGGACCGCTACTTCCAGGTAGGCAGCAAGAAACTGGTGCCCGAAGGCATCGTAGGCCGCGTTCCCTACAAAGGCCGCGTAGCCGACATACTCTACCAGCTGGAAGGCGGAATCCGCAGCGGCATGGGTTATTGCGGCGCGGAAGACCTCAACGCGCTCAAGAAGGCCAAGTTCGTACGCATTACCTCCAACGGCGTCATAGAAAACCATCCTCACGACCTTACAATCGCCAAACCCGCACCCAACTACAACAAATGAGCGAGAAGATTCTCATATTCGACTTCGGTTCCCAGTACACACAGCTGATTGCCCGCAGGGTACGTGAACTCAACGTTTACTGCGAGATTCTTCCCTATAACAAGACAATAGATTCTTTCGACGGAGTTTCCGGCATCATTCTCTCCGGAAGTCCGGCCAGCGTGGGCGAAGAAGGCGCTCCGACGCCGTCATTCAACCCGTTCGACTGTCCGGTTCCGGTTCTCGGTATCTGCTACGGAGCACAGTGGCTTGCCAAAAACGCCGGCGGCAAGGTGGGACAGGCTGGTACGCGTGAATACGGCAGGGCCGAACTCCGGGTCAGGGTTGCTTCCGACTCTCTTCTCGCCGGAATTCCCGCCTGCAGCCAGGTGTGGATGAGCCACGGCGACACCATCACGGACATTCCCGGCGAATTCGAGGCGATCGCATCCACCACGGCGGTCGAAAATGCGGCGTTCCACGTGAGAGGCAAAAAGATATGGGGCATACAGTTCCATGCCGAAGTCCATCACAGCGAATATGGCGCTGCCATGCTCGGCAATTTCGTACACGGCATCTGCGGATGCTCCGCCGACTGGACCCCTGCCAACTTCATCGAACAGACGGTGGAGGAGCTCAGGAGCCGGATAGGAGACGACAAGGTTGTGCTCGGGCTCTCAGGAGGAGTGGATTCCACAGTGGCCGCAGTCCTGCTGCACAAGGCCATAGGTCCGCAGCTGCACTGCATCTTCGTGGACAGCGGGCTGCTGCGCAAAAACGAGTTCGCATCGGTGCTGGAATCCTACAAGGGCATGGGGCTCAATGTGCGCGGAGTCAATGCTGCTCCGAGGTTCCTCGGCGATCTTGCCGGCGTGACCGACCCCGAACAAAAGAGAAAAATCATCGGCCGCGACTTCGTGGAAGTGTTCAACGATTCCGCGGCACAGATAGAAAATGTCTCCTGGCTTGCCCAGGGGACCATATATCCTGACGTAATAGAGTCTTCCGCCGTTCCCGGCGCCTCTGTCACAATAAAAAGCCATCACAATGTAGGCGGTCTGCCAAAAGACATGAAACTCAAGGTGGTGGAGCCCCTGCGCCAGCTTTTCAAGGACGAAGTCCGCAGAGTCGGCGCGGCGCTCGGCATCCCCCACTACATTCTCGGCAGACATCCTTTCCCTGGGCCCGGCCTGGCAATCAGGCTTCTGGGCGAAGTCACTGCGGAGAGGGTAGCCATCCTTCAGGAAGCGGACGATGTGTTTACATCGGCGCTCAGACGCGAAGGTCTGTACGACAGCATCTGGCAGGCAGGTGCGATACTGCTGCCGGTGAAGAGCGTAGGTGTGATGGGCGACGGAAGGACTTACGAAAACTGCATAGCGTTGAGGGCTGTCACCTCCGTGGATGGAATGACGGCGGACTGGGCGCGCATTCCCTACGATTTCCTCGCCCGTGTATCGGACGAAATAATCCGTAGCGTGAAAGGCGTGAACAGGGTCGTCTATGACATCTCGAGCAAACCGCCCGCAACCATTGAATGGGAATAGAAACCATCAAAAACAATAAGTATCATGGCAAAAACGCAAACCGAAGCAATCTATGATGCCCGCCAGCTCGGTGGCGGGAAGATGCTCACCCTGGGACTCCAGCACATGTTCGCAATGTTCGGAGCCACCGTCCTCGTACCTGTAATCACAGGTCTCTCCATGTCCGCAACCCTGCTCTTCGCAGGTCTCGGAACTCTCATCTTCCATCTCTGCACCAAACTGAAAGTGCCTGCCTTCCTGGGATCTTCCTTCGCATTCCTCGGGGGCTATGCAACCGTAGTGCAGATGGGCATGGCCGGAGGGCTTACCCAGGCACAGGCACTCCCCTACGCATGTATCGGCGTTTTCTGCGCAGGCCTCATCTACTTCATCCTCGCAGGGCTCTTCGCCATCTTCGGGGCCAAGAAGGTGATGCGTTTCTTCCCTCCCATCGTCACCGGACCCATCATTATCGCCATCGGCCTCATCCTTTCCGGTTCCGCCATCAACAACTGCGGCCAGAACTGGTGGATCGCAATCCTCGCCATCGCGATAATAATAGTCTGCAACATCTGGGGCAAGGGCAT
>DEFD01000029.1:11230-108042 GCA_002350615.1 Bacteroidales bacterium UBA2861
GCATGATCAAGATCATCCCCATCCTGCTCGGCGTGCTTGGCTCCTACATCGTGGCAGCCTGCTTCGGCCTCTGCGACTTCTCTTCCGTTAAGGAAGCCGCCTGGATCGGACTTCCCGTCAAATGGGAGAATACCGCGTTCCACGTATTCAGCAACCCCAACTGGGGCCTCATAGTGGCAGCCATCATCGCCATCATCCCCATCTCTCTGGCAACCATGATGGAGCATATCGGCGACATGTGCGCGATTTCCTCCACCACCGGCATCAACTATCTTGAGGATCCCGGTCTGCACCGCACACTCGTAGGAGACGGCCTCGCAACCGCCCTCGCTTCCCTCTTCGGAGCTCCCGCGAACACCACTTACGGCGAAAATACCGGCGTTCTGAACCTCACCAAGGTTTATGATCCCAGGGTCATCCGCATCGCCGCAATCTTCGCAATCCTGCTTTCCTTCTGCCCCAAGTTCTCCGCCCTCATCGGAGCAATGCCCGCAGCGACCATCGGAGGTGTTTCCCTCGTGCTCTACGGTATGATTTCTGCAGTCGGCGTCCGCAATGTCGTCGAGAACCAGGTAAACTTCAAGTCTTCCCGCAACGTGCTGGTGATGGCTCTCATCCTCGTTCTCTCCATCGGTATATCCTACAGCCAGGCCGGCAGCCTCGACCTCGGCTTCACCAAGCTCTCCGGACTTGCAGTAGGTGCCCTCGTGGGTATCATCCTCAATGCGGTGCTGCCCGGCAAGGACTATGAGTTCGGTGCCAACGAGCAGGGAGACAAATCGGTGGATTTCGAAGTCAACCCTTCACTCCGCAAGTAATGAGCAAAGAGACTCTTGTAAAAAAACTGCGCATAGTGCCCGACTATCCCATGAAGGGCATCATGTTTTTCGATGTCACCACCCTGTTCAAGGATCCCGCAGCCTTTGCGGAGATTGTGGACACGATAGTTGACGAGTATAAGGACAAAGGCATCACCAAGGTCGCCGGAATCGAATCCAGAGGCTTCATCGTGGGTGCCGCAGTCGCCCAGAAACTCGGCGCGGGATTCGTCCCCGTGCGCAAGCCGGGCAAACTTCCCGCCGACGTCGTGTCCGAATCCTATCAGAAGGAATACGGACGGGACACCATCGAAATGCATACGGACGCGATTTCCCCGGATGACGTAGTGCTTGTCCATGACGACATCCTCGCCACGGGAGGCACGGCTTCAGCAGCCGTGAAGCTCGTCAAGAAATTCGGTCCCAAGGCAGTCTATGCCAGTTTTATCATAGATATTATCGACATACCGCGCACGGCCCCCATCCCGGAGGACGTGCCGGTGAGTTCGATACTCCGGCTGGGAGAAAAATAGCAACCTTTATATATTACTTTCATAAATTACATTTTATGCAGTTCAAACATTTTGCCGCCGTTGCGTTTGCAACGATCGCCCTCGCTCAAGGAGTGAAGGCACAGACCAATTTCCAGACCTTCTACGATTTCGCAGGAGACCGCGGACATGTCACTACAACCCTCGAAGGTTTTTACGGAGACAAGTGGGGTAACACTTTCTTCTTCATCGACTATGACTACAAGAACAAGGTTGATGACAAAGTCGTTTCACCTAACGGAACTTATTTTGAAATTGCACGTTGCCTCAACTTCTGGCAGGAGAGCAAGATCGGCGCTTTCAGCCTTCAAGTCGAATACAATGGCGGTATTTACAACGCTTACTCCATCAACAACGCGTTCCTCGTCGGTGTTGATTATTTCCTCCATAACAGCGACTTCAGCAACACGTTCAATTTCAAACTCCTCTACAAGCATATCAATTATGCGGGAGCCCGTGATTTTGACGGAGACAAACTCAAGAGCAAACTTCCCCTTCAGTTCACATTCGTATGGGGAATGCAGGACCTCTTTGGTGTAAAGGGACTTCGCTTCAGCGGTTTTGCCGATTTCTGGGGAGAAAGGCATCTTGTCGCTCCCGTAACTGACGATGAGGCAGCCAGCTACCGTGATTGGGCCGAAGGAAAATATGTAGATTTCGTATTCATTTCCGAACCCCAGATATGGTACAATGTCGGCCAGTTCTTCGGTTGCGAGAACCTGAATGTCGGCGGCGAAGTTGAGCTTTCCTATGACTTCGGTTCCGGAAAAGGCTTCCACGCACGTCCTTGCGCCGGCTTCAAGTGGGTGTTCTAATTTTGGAGGTTTAGATTATGGCAAATTTCCTTGCTAAGGCTTTCGGATTCGATTCCGCAAAGCATTCCGTACGTACGGAAATCCTCGCCGGTCTTACCACCTTCCTCACGATGGCCTATATCCTGGCCGTCAACCCTGGTATCTTCAGCGCACTTCCCGGCATGCCCGGCGGTTCGGTATTCACTGCAACGGCTCTCGCCGCAATCGTGGGTACCCTCGTCATGGCACTCTACGCCAAGAAGCCTTTCGCCCTTGCCCCTGGCATGGGTCTGAACGCCTTCTTCGTATTCTCGGTCTGCCTCGGAATGGGTCACAGCTGGCAGTTCGCACTCACCGCAGTTCTCATCGAGGGTATCATCTTCCTCGTGCTGACCGTCACCAAGGTGCGTACCTGGCTCATTAACGCCATCCCCGGCACACTCAAGAAAGCGATCGGCGCAGGCATCGGCCTCTTCATCGCCTTCATCGGACTTCAGAGCGCGGGTATCATCGTGAATAACGACGCCACCCTTGTAAGCCTCGGCCACGTCACTGAAGGCAAGGCCCTCGTCGGCGTCATCGGCCTCTTCATCACGGCTGGACTTGTGATGGCGAAGGTTCGCGGAGGCATCCTCTGGGGTATCCTTCTCACCGCCGTCATCGGCATTTTCATCAAGGATCCCGCCACCGGAGCAGCCATTACCACCCTGCCCACGAAGGTATTCTCCCTGCCGGACAGCATCGCTCCCATCTTCTGCCAGTTTGAATGGAAGGAGATTCTCAGCTGGAACATGCTCGCCGTTGTCTTCACATTCCTCTTCATCGATATGTTCGACACCATGGGCACCATCATCGGTGTGCATCAGGGTGCCGGCCTCATCAACAAGGGTAATGAAGAAATCCCCGGCGTAGAGAAGATGTTCCTTGCCGACAGTATCGCAACAATCTGCGGAGCCTGCTTAGGAACTTCCACCACCACTACCTATGTGGAAAGTGCTTCCGGCGTAGGTGAAGGCGGCCGCACCGGCCTCACAGCCTTCTCCACCGCAATGTTCTTCGCGCTGGCACTCTTCCTGAGCCCCATCTTCCTGGCGATTCCGGGCGCAGCTACAGCTCCCGCCCTCATCATCGTCGGCGTAATGATGATGCCTTCCATCAAGACCATCCACTGGGAAGATTACTGCAAGGCTATCCCGGCATTCATTACCATCATCATGATGCCCCTTGCCTACAGCATCTCCGACGGTATTCTCCTCGGCGTCATCTCCTATGTGATCTGCCATGCTGTCGCAGGCAAGTTCAAGGAGATTTCAGTTACCATGTGGGTTCTTGCCGCATTGTTCATAGCGAAGTACATCTTCATCTAAAAGACGGACTCTGCAATATTTTCAAGGGATCTCCGCTGCCGGAAACAGCAGCGGAGATTTTTTGGATCATGCCTGGGCTGACTCCCGGCAATTATTGGATCAGCAAACCACTTCCAGACCGAGTTCGTCGATAAGGGCTGCCACTTCAGAATTCTCGAAGAATAATTTGAGGTCATTTGCATTCATATCGTTGTTCTTTCTGTTCAACGATACAAAGGTAGGCCCCGGTTTTGACACATATCGTCAAAACACAATTATTTCGGAAAAATTTTATTCCACCGTGAAAATATCCTTCAGACGGATATCCTTGCTGCTCGAGCCTATCATCACCTCGAAGTCGCCCGGTTCTACGGTCCACTTCATGTCTCGTCCCATGATTTCGAGCTCTTCCCTGCCCACGCTGAATTTCACTTCCCTGCTCTCGCCCGGCTCGAGGCTGATGCGCTCGAAACCACGCAGCACCGAATCGTAGGCCACATATTCGCTGATGAGGTCCCTGATATAGAGCTGAACCACCTCGTCGCCTTTGCGGCTGCCGCTGTTCGTTACGGTGCAGGAGACATCGAAACTGCAGTCTCCCGTCTTAGCGATGCTCATGGCCGAGTAGTCGAAAGTGGTGTAGCTGAGTCCGTAACCGAAGGGATACAGGTCTCCTACGACTCGGGTTTTCCCGCCGCCATTGGGGCCGGCAGCCCTCTGCAGTCCGCGTGCGCCCTTCTTGAAGGGGAAGGTATAAGGGATCTGGCCTATGCTCTTGGGGAAGGTAATGGAAAGATGGCCGCCCGGGTTATAGTCTCCGAATAGGGCTTCAGCCACCGCTATCCCGCCGAAATGGTTGGGCCACCAGGCTTCAAGTATCGCAGGCAGGAAGGCATTCTCCCAGTTTATGGTAAGGGGCTGTCCGTTCACGAGGACGAGCACTATCGGCTTGCCGGTGGCATGCAGGGCCCATATAAGCTCCCTCTGACGGCCCGGGAGTTCGAGGCTGGTGCGGGACTTGCTCTCGCCGGTGGTCATTTCATCTTCGCCCATGACGGCGATGATGAGGTCCGATCCTTCCGCCGCTTTCACGGCTGCGTCTATGCCTGCGCGTTCGCCTTCATCCATCGGCAGGGGGATAATCTCGCTCACCGGCCAACGGGCATCGGTGCAGTCGCAGCCCTTTTCATAAAGGACCTCTACTCCGCTGCCTGAAAGATAGTCGCGTATGCCCTTGAGAACCGTGGTGCACTCTATGTCATTGGGGCCGTAACGACTTGTCATGTAATTGCTTTCATCCGCAAGCGGGCCGGTGACCAGGATCTTTCCGAGTTTGGATTTGTCCAGCGGGAGGGTCCCGTTTTCATTCTTCAGAAGCACAAGGCTCTTGCGGCATATCTCAACCGCGAAATCCTTGTTGTACTCCACGCCGGCCTTGGCATCGGCCTCCGCGCCATCACCGGTATAGGGATTGTCAAACAGTCCCAGGCGGAACTTCACGCCAAGGACTTCGCGCACTCGCTGGTCGATGGTTGCCATATTCACAAGCCCGTCCTCGATAGCCTTGCGAAGCGGCAGGATGAAGTTTTCCGGTTTGCTGAAATTTGTCCGCACATTGAGCCCCGCCTTTTCAACTATCGCCGCCCCTTCGGAGGCATCCGCGGCAATGGCGTGCTTGGTGTGCATAAATTCCACGGCGTCACTGTCGCTGACCACATAGCCGTCGAAGCCGTAAGTTTCGCGCAGAAGCTCGGTCAGGAAGTAGTGAGAGCCGGATACGGGCTCCCCGTTCCAATCGTTATAGCTGCTCATGACCTCCATGGGATGGGTGCGTCCGATCACCTTGGCGAAAGGATAGAGGAAGAGCTGATGCAGGTCCCTCGGGTTGATCTGCGGATCCGTCCTGGCGCGGCAGTCACGTCCGCCCTGGGGTACGCTGTAGGCCGCATAGTGCTTCAGCCCCGATGTCACTCCGGGCCTCTGGATGCCGTCCACCATCTGGGTTCCGAGTTCGGCGATCAGATAAGGGTCTTCTCCATAGCACTCCACCACCCTGCCCCAGCGCTGGTCTCTCGCCACATCCAGGATTGGAGCATAAACGCTGTGATATCCAAGCAGTTTGGCCTCATAGCCGGCAATCTCCCCCGCCCTGTGCACCAGGGCGCGGTCCCAGCTGCTCCCGATTCCTATCGGGGCCGGAAGCGGGGTGGCTTTTGTATGATTGAGCCCGTGGATGCCTTCGTTGGTGAATTCCACGGGTATTCCAAGCCTGGTTTCCTCAACAAACCAGCGCTGGACCTCATGAAGGGCCTTCACATGGTTGCTGAAGGGATAGATGAGGTCATAATTGCTCTTGAAGGCCTTTCCGACGCCGTTCAGCTGCTCGTCTATATTCGCGATGCCGTCTTTCCAGATCTCATTTTTCCACTCCGGAGTCGGATGCATGTCCTTCAGCACCCTGCCCGAGCCGTAAAGGGTTGCCAGCTGGCAGGTCTTTTCCTCAACCGTCATCTGCCCGAGAAGATCTTCCACCCTGTCTTCCAGGCTGCGGGAAGGATCTTCATAAACATCCTTGACTCCGTTCTTATTGAAATCTATCCATCCTTTTTTGTAGATGGTCTTGTTTTTCGCCACTGCTGCCGGCATGGAAACAGCCAGAACAGCAGGGACCAGTAGTACGTATAATGCCTTCATATTTTCAAAGATAATTCTTATCGGTCAGAATTGCAAACGGCAATATTTGTTATCTTTGCCACGGCAATGAAATTCCATCTCAATTCTCAATACAAGCCTTCGGGAGACCAGCCGGAGGCCATCCGCCAGCTCACCGAAGCCCTGCAGGACGGGGTTCACGACGTGACGCTGCTGGGCGTTACCGGTTCCGGAAAGACCTTCACGATGGCGAATGTAATCCAGAACCTGCAGCGTCCCGCGCTCATCCTGAGCCACAACAAGACGCTTGCGGCACAGCTTTACGGCGAATTCAAGGCGTTCTTCCCGGACAACGCGGTGGAATATTTCGTTTCCTACTACGATTATTATCAGCCGGAGGCCTACATCCCCACCACCGACACATATATAGAAAAGGACCTGAGCATCAACGACCAGATAGAAAAACTGCGTCTGAGCGCTGCAGGAGCCCTGATGAGCGGTCGCAGGGACGTCATCGTCATCTCTTCCGTGTCCTGCCTCTACGGCATCGGCAACCCGGACGACTGGCGGGAGCAGACCATTACTGTGCGGAAAGGGGAACGCCGCAGTCTCACCGCCTTCCTCTACCAGCTCGTGGAGGCTCTTTATTCCCGCACGGAAGCTGATTTCAAGCGCGGGACCTTCCGTGTTCACGGCGATACGGTTGACGTTTTCCTCGGCGGTGCCGACGAGGCGGTGCGGATAGAGTTTTTCGGCGACGAAATCGACGGACTGAGCCTGATAGACGCCGTTACGGGTGCAAGGATCGAGAATCTGGAAAGCGTGGACATCTACCCCGCCAACAACTTCGTAACCACCAAGGAAAGGAGCATCGCGGCTGTTTCCAAGATCCAGGACGACCTCGTGAAGCAGATGGCATATTTCGAGGAAGTCGGCAAACCCCTTGAAGCGAAAAGGCTGCAGCAGAGGGTAGAGAACGACCTGGAAATGATAAAGGAGATGGGTTACTGCCCCGGCATAGAGAATTATTCCCGCTATTTCGACGGACGTGAACCCGGGCAGCGGCCCTTCTGCCTCCTGGACTATTTCCCTAAGGATTTCGTCACATTCATTGACGAGAGCCATGTCACCCTCCCCCAGGTCCATGCCATGTTCGGAGGCGACCATTCCCGCAAGAGCGTGCTTGTGGAATATGGATTCCGACTTCCGGCAGCAGCCGACAACAGGCCGCTCACCTTCGATGAATTTGAGCATATAACCGGCCAAAAGGTTTATGTGAGCGCCACTCCGGCAGATTACGAACTGGAGAAGAGCGAAGGTCTGATAGTCGAGCAGGTGGTCCGGCCCACCGGTCTTCTGGATCCGCCCATCGAAGTGAGGCCGATAAAGAATCAGGTGGACGACCTTGTGGAAGAAATAAGGAAGCGTTCCGAGCAGGACGAACGGGTGCTGGTGACCACTCTCACAAAGCGCATGGCGGAGGAACTCGACGAGTATCTGCGACGGATAGGCGTGCGGGTGCGGTATATCCATTCCGATGTGGACACGGCCGAACGCGTGGAAATAATCGAAGATTTCAAGAACGGGATGTTCGACGTCCTTGTGGGAGTGAACCTCCTGCGCGAAGGATTGGACCTGCCTACAGTGTCCCTCGTAGCCATTCTGGATGCCGACAAGGAAGGATTTCTCCGCACGACCAGGGCACTCACCCAGACTGCAGGTCGTGCCGCGCGAAATGTGAACGGACTTGTGATAATGTATGCCGATTCCATCACAAAGAGCATGGACGAAACCATCCGCGAAACCAACCGCCGCCGCGCAAAGCAGATGGAATACAACAAGCTGCATCACATTACGCCCCAGCAGATAAGCACCCACAGCAACGCCCTGGCTTCGGAACTCGTAAGCGCCGGAGGACCCGCGAACCCAAGGATCGCAGGCGGCACCACAGGACGGGTCAGTGCGGCCAATTCCTACGACCATCCTACATATATCCCCGACCCTTCCGATCTTGGCAAGGGAGTTGTCTCAGTGGGCTTCGGTCATGATTCGAAACGCGAAGTCGGTTCCGCTTTCACCGGTCCCCAATCCACGCAAAGCGGCTCCCCAGCCTCATACGGCAGACAATCCGCCACAGGACTCGGCGCAGCCGACGCCGTACATGGCAGAAGCGGTTTCGTCCGCGCCGACCTTGCCGCCGTGCTTCAGGACCCCGTCATCCGCAGCATGTCCCGCGAACAGATAGAAAAGATGATCGAAGAGGACCGCAGGCGCATGCAGAAAAGCGCCACTGATCTCGAATTCGCCCAGGCCGCCCGCTACCGCGACGAAATGTGGGCCCTCCAGGAATACCTCAAGGTCTGGAAAGATTAGCGGCCTGGAGAAGATTTTCGTTACGATCCTCAACCCCTTCCCACTCCAGTATCGAGAAAGTGGGCGAGGTCCATTTTTAGAGCGGGGATCTCGCCCACCCAATGTAGCCCTGGCAGCCATGAGAGGGCATTTCAATGGGCGAGGTGTCAGGCAAAAAATCGGACCTCGCCCACTTCGGCCGGCAGAGTGACCAAGAACACCAGGGAAAGGATACTCCGCGGCTAATCATATGGTTGGCTCCCCCGAAAATTGATAGCTCGCTCTATCAATTCCTTTTCTAAACCAAGCGCTCTTCCCATTTGACGGGCGGTTGTCTTTCCGGTTCTGAACAAATATGGAACCAGCCTGAGTTTCTTCGGGACGGGCAGCTCGCCAATCTCCGCACTGAACCATCTTTTGGCCGTGTCATTTGCTCGTTTATAGAATTCGGTGTCCGGTTGCATCGTCCTTGGAGAAACCTCCAGCCGATTTCTCATCTCTTCCGTATTCAAAGATCCAATCGATTTAAGGAAGAATGCGGGATCGTGTTCGAAAGCCTGCTCCATGTAGTCAGTATCGCAAATACTTGCCGGCAAGAGCCTGTTCTCCTTATCGAGGCGCCACAGGACATGCCTCAAATCATCATCGGTATGCATAATCGCACGCCTTTCCCTTTTAGAGAGTCCCGCTACCATCCTGGTTCCGGAATCATCCTTTCTGCCAAAGGCTGCAGAATATCCACACCAGTGATATTTATGAATGTCACAGCCATTATCCAGGGCATTTCTAAGGATATACGAAAGTGCATTTCTCAAATACCAGTCGTTGTCAATCAGTATCGCCGAAATACCACATTTCTTCAGAATAGATTTTTCGTTGTATTTTTTACTGAACCACATTGCGCACATTCTCTTCAATTCCTGTGCGTATGCATCGGCTTCTTCTTGATTTCTGGCAAGGATAGCACAGTGGCAATGATTTGAGACTACTGCATAGGTGATTACAATAACATTTTTGCGCTGAGCGCAGACAGAGATATATTTAACAACCGCATCATAATCCTCGTCTTCCCGGCATAACACCAATGTTTCAAGACCTTCCAGACATACATGGTACGGATAGACATAGCAGCGACGCCCATTAGGCAGGGTCCTTTCAACCACACGTTTCATATCAACTCTTGGTTTTTGAAGGAGCGACACCGGGCCCGAATTCAAGTATTTTCACTCCCCTTTTCACCATTTCCGCCTTTGCCTCTTCCAGACAACGGGCCAGGTTCTTTGAAATTTCGTCGAAGTCTGAGATCATTTCTCTTTGATTTACCGATACTGCCAGATCTGCAATCGAAAGGGCCCTGATAACGGCCAGGACTGATTGTTCATTTCCTCCGAACAATGAGGTCATCATGGCAAACGCCGCCGCAGGGGCCAAATTCTCTAGTTGTTCCGGATGCTTTTCCACATCGATATCAGTTCTGAATCTGATATCAGTTTCTCCATACTGGAGGACTTCAAGTAACTTTTTCATGATCTTTTTTTTCGGCTAAGATATCCGGGTTCGCCAGAGGTTCCAAAGAATGTAAAGAAAGTTCTCAAATTATTTCTGTTTTTTAAATGATAAAAAAAATCTTTCTGCCCTAGCGAGTGGGCGAGGTCCATTTTTAGAGCGGGGATCTCGCCCACCCAATGTAGCCCTGGCAGCCATGAGAGGGCATTTCAATGGGCGAGGTGTCAGGCAAAAAATCGGACCTCGCCCACCGAGACTGCCGAGAAACGCTAATGGGCCAAAGAAAGGACGGACAGGGGGGGCGGGAAGGACGGGAAAGGGCGGGCAGAGGCGGGAACGGCGGGCAGGGGCAGGAACAAAAGCGGCCCCCTGGAAGAGGAGGCCGCCGATCAGAAATGTCTGAAGAAGGGATTACACGCAGGTGTAACCGCCGTCAACCGCGATGTTCTGGCCATTGACATAGGTGCTGGCGGGGGAAGCCAGGAAGATGGCGCAGCTGTCGAGTTCTCCGCTCTTGCCATAACGCTGAAGAGGGATGTTGGCCTTGGCGATCGCCTGGAAATAATCGGAATCCAGGGTTTCGGTGGTGAGGTCGGTGTAGAAATAGCCGGGGCAGATGCTGTTGACGGTAATGCCGTACTTGCCCCATTCCGCCGCAAGGGCCCTGGTGAGGTTCACGACACCGCCCTTGGCTGCATGGTACGGGGAGCTGCCTACGATCATATTTCCTACGAGTCCGTACATGGACGCGATGTTGATGATGCGTCCATAACCAGCCTTGATCATCTCCTTGCCGAATTCACGGGCGCAGATGAAGGTGCCGAAAAGGTCAATGTTCATCTCATGCTTGAACTGATCGTCGGTAATTTCTTCTGCGGGAGCAACGGCGCCGGTGCCGGCATTGTTCACGAGGATATCGACCCTGCCGAATTTTTCGATGGTAGCCGCTACGGCAGCCTTAACCTTCTCAGTGTCGGTAATGTCACATGCATAAGGAAGTACTTCCACGCCGAATTCTTCGGTAATGGCTTTTGCATTTTCCTCAAGAAGATTGAATCTGCGGGCAAGCAGAACGAGCTTTGCCCCCTGATTTGCAAAGGCTTTTGCCATCTGAAGGCCGAGACCTGTGGATGCGCCGGTAACCACTGCTACACGGCCGGAAAGATCAAAATAGTTCTTCATAACAATATTTATAAATAGTGTATTTCGTTTTAGCCTCTAAAGATAATCATTTTAATCCGCAAAATGACTTATATTTGCTTTTGCTATGGCAGATTTGGTAACTAAAGCGCGTGAAACCGCCCTGCAGGTGCTGCAAGGCCTTCAAAGAAGTGACGGAAGTCCTTTCATAGGGCATCCGGATGCAGTCGCCCGCATAGTGGACGATGAACTCGGACTCCCCGACGAATGCGTGGCGGCCGTATATCTGCACGAAGCCAGCATCGCCCAGTCGACTGCAGCCGCGATTCAGAACGAAAAGCCACAGCAACCCTCAAGCAGCCTTCCGCTCCCGACACTGTCCCTGGAGGGATTCCCCAAGGACGTTCTCACCATAGTGGACGGCCTGAACAAGATTTCCTCCATCAAACCCAAGGACACCCGCCTGGAAGCGGAGAACTATAAGAAACTCATCGTCCAGTACTCCACGGACCCCCGGGTGGCGGTCATCAAGATCGCCGACAGGCTGGAAGTGATGCGTTCTCTGTCCATCTTCCCGAAATCTTCGCGCGAGCAGAAGATTCTGGAAACCCTCATGCTCTACATCCCGCTGGCGCATCAGCTCGGCCTCTATAATATTAAAAGGGAACTGGAAGACATTTACTTCCGCTATGCCGATCCCGAGCAGTACAGGGCGATCACCAACAAGCTCAAAGCCAGCGAACCGGACCGGGAAAGGCTCATGAAGGAGTTCATCGAGCCGCTGAAACAGAAACTTTCGGACGAGGGGATCAAATACAAACTGAAGATACGCACCAAGACGGCCTATTCCATCTACCGTAAGATGCAGGTGCAGAAGGTGCCCTTCGAGGGCGTATTCGACGTGTTCGCCATACGCTTCATAATCGACTGCGGGCAGGACCCCAAGGAAGAAAAAGATCTCTGCTGGAAGGTTTACAGCTATGTTACGGAAGAGTACGAACCGGACACGAAGCGCCTTAGGGACTGGATCAGCACTCCCCGCCCCAACGGTTACGAGAGTCTGCACATCACCGTGAAAAACAAGCGCGGAGCCTATGTGGAAGTGCAGATCCGCACCAAACGCATGGACTACGAGGCGGAAAACGGCGCCGCAGCCCACTGGGCCTACAAGGGAATCCGCCACGAGCAGAGCATGGACCGCTGGCTGGAAAGCGTCCGCTATGCCCTTGAGCATCCTTCGGAGACCAAGCCGGAAGATTTGCCCGAGCCGCCCAAACAGGAAATTTTCGTCTTCACCCCCACCGGAGAACTGCGTATCCTCAATGCAGGCGCCTCAGTGCTCGATTTTGCATTCAATATCCACACGAATGTAGGCGTACACTGCACGGGAGGGCGGATCAACGGGAAAGCTGTCCCCATAAAGGAAAAGCTGAAAACCGGAGACACGGTAGAGATACTCACCGGCAAGAACCAGCACCCGAACAGGTCCTGGCTGGACTGGGTGGTGAGTTCCAAAGCCCGCACGAAAATCAAGCAGGAGCTTGACGCCGAGGAGCGGAAACTTGCAAAAGACGGACGGGAAATCCTGGACAGGCGTCTCAAGAACTGGAAACTCGAGTGGAACGACACCCTCCAGATGGAGTTCATGAAAGCGCACAAGACCAGCAGCGTGCTGAGCCTCTACGCTTCCATAGCCAAGGAAGAACTGGATGTAAACGAAATAAAGGCATTCATCCTCCAGAAGATGGAGGAAGCGGCCAGCAGGGAGCATTCCGGAGATGCCCCCACGGTTGACCACAGCCTGAGCTACAGTGCCGGCAGCGACGAAATCCTGGTGATAAACGCCCGAAATGTCAAAGGGCTGGACTACAAGCTCGCGAAATGCTGCAACCCTGTCTTCGGGGACGATGTCTTCGGCTTCGTAACCCGCACTGACGGTATCAAGATCCATAGGATAAGCTGTCCAAATGCCGCGCAGCTGCTTGAGAAGTACCCCTACCGCATCCAGAAAGTGGTGTGGCAGGACAGCGCCGCAAGCGGAGATTTCCAGGTGACGCTGAGCATAAGCGCGGAGCGCGAACAGGCAATCATCCCGCAGGTAATGGACGTTATAAACGCATTCCGCACCTCGCTGCGCTCATTCAACGTGAACGAGAACAGCAAGACAGGCACCTACGAGATCAACGTCCGTCTGCTGGTGCCGTCAAACACCGAGCTGGACAAGGTGATTTCCCAGCTTGCCGCAATCAGACATATCATAAAGGTGAAAAGGGTTTGAGCCCCCTATTTGTATCGCAGTTCGAAAGCCCTCTGGTACTCGCGCCCATTGCGTGAGTGCTCCTTGAAGGTCTTGGCAAAGCGATGCGTCCCGTCGAAGGAAGGAGATGCTGCAAAGAAGAGATAGCCATCCTTGGTATCCGGCTCAAGCACCGCTTCCAGATAGGACTTGTCCGGAACGCAGATTGGTCCGGGAGGCAGTCCTTCATGAATATAGGTGTTGTACGGAGATTTCACCTTGAGATCCGCATTCAGAATCCGGTTTTTGCTGTAGTCGAAGACGAATGCCACCGTAGGGCAGCTCTGAAGTTTCATCCCCTTGCGCAGGCGGTTGACATAAACGCCGGCCAGTTTTGCGAAATCGGGCTTGTAGTTGCTCTCCCC
Organism: Bacteroidales bacterium UBA2861; assembly: GCA_002350615.1. Lineage (GTDB taxonomy): Bacteria > Bacteroidota > Bacteroidia > Bacteroidales > UBA932 > Cryptobacteroides. The sequence goes on from DEFD01000029.1 coordinate 25,051, forward strand.
TTTCACTATAGATGCCAGGATGGATACCTGCATGGGGCTCAGCCCGAGCGACTTGGCCTTTGCCTTGTTCTCTTTGGTCCAGAAAGCGTCATAAGCCTTCTTCTGCCTGTCAAGGATCTCTTTCACTGAGGCATCCCAATACATCTGGTATGTATCGGGGATTATCATAGCCCACACCGTCTGAGGTGTAAATCCATAGCTTTCAAGGAGTTTCGCATCGTTAAGCGCATCGGCCACGGAGGCGGAATCCACCATCATCTGCATTGCGATCCTGGCTGCGATTTCGCCCTTGCGCCTGAGCGCTCCGGAGATGGTGAGCTTAACAGGAGTCTGCCAGCCATTGTTGAGCATGCGGGCCACATATACGCTGGTATTGCCACGGTCTATCACATAATGCCCAGGCTTGAGGTATTCGTCAACCTGATGTTCGCGGAAGCAACGCTCCAGACCGTCGGCGTTTTTCGCCTTCGGGGCGAGCATGGCAAGCACGTCAGCGGAAGTCATGCCAGGGCGGACATAAATTTCCGTCGTCTCCTTAAAATTTGATAATTTATTATCCTGCAGCCACTTCCAGCAGGATATCAAGACCAGGGCCGCGCATATTGCAACGACGCACAGCAGCCATTTCAGATTGGAATTCTTCTTTTTGCCGCTCATTTGCTCTTCTTCACTTTACGCAGAAGGATAGTATCTCCCTCGGCAGGCTGGTAGTCGTCTTTGAGACCGTTAAGCTTCTTTACGGAGGAGAGTTTCACGGCAAAACGCTGGCAGATGTCCCTCAGCGTCTGCGGTTCCTCACCTACTATATATTTGTCCAGACCTTTGGCAGCCTGGCGTTTCTTCGCTTTAAGATAAACCACGGTGCCGGACGCCAGGGTTTCCTCCGACTTCAGATCGTTGAAGGATAGTATTTCACGAAGGAAAAGATGATACTCCGCGGCAAGGGAGGAATAGCTCTCGCCTTCTTCCGCATACACGAACTGCACCCCGTTCTTCTCATAGACAAGCCGTTCCGTGCTGAAACTGTACTCCTCCACCGCCTTAACCTTACGCACTTCTGAAGCCTTTTCCACTTCTAGAGGAGACTCGGGCAGTTCGGAAATAACGACACCGTCGTCGTAGAGATAAAGCTGGTAATCTTCGATTGTCTTTATGAGTTTGGAGGCATAGCTCGGATCCGTAGCATAACCTGCCTTCTTCAGGCCTTTCGCCCATGCGCGGTAATCCTTTGGATCCAGTTCGAAGAGGCCTTTGTAGCGGTCGTAATAGCGGAGGAAATCCGAATGGTCACGGAAAGAATCCTCGGCGCTCCTGTACACACGGAAGCACTCCCCTTTCGCATCGTCGTCGTGATACATCCTCTTGCCGGTCCAGTCGTTATGGCACTTTATGCCGAAATGGTTGTTGCCCTTGGTGGCAAGCGTAGAAAGGCCGGCTCCGGATTCGATGAGTCCCTGTGCCAGGGTGATGCTTGCAGGCACTCCGGTCCGCTGCATCTCGGCGATTGCGATTTCAGAATAGCGGCGCACATATTTTTCCTGTGCGCTGTCCGCCGTAGCTGCCAGGCAGACAGCTGCAAGAAGGATTGCGAGAATCTTTTTCATAGACTGCGAATTTACTTAATTTCGAAGACATCTCCATCATTCACCGCAAGAGTTTCTTCAAAAATACCGCGGGCTTCGAGAAGATAGGAGTCGAAATCGCTGATACGGGAGCTGTAGTGACCCAGGAACAATTTCCCGGCTCCGGCCTGCAGCGCGGTGCGGGCCGCATCTTCCGTGGTAGAATGGAAATACTGCACGGCCTTGTCCTGGAGGCCGGCCGGATAGGTTGCCTCATGATAAAGGACATCCACTCCTTTGACCCAGTCCGCAAGCTGCGGGAAGGGAGCGGTGTCGGAGCAGTAAGCATAGCTCCTCGCTTTCCGGTTTTCGCGCCCGGGTACAGCTACGCTCAGAGGTGAGGGCTTTCTTTCCGGAAGGACCTCATCGAAACGGAAGCCGTAGCAATCTATCTTATGATTCAAGGGGAAAGCGCTCACTCTCACAGCTTTGTCTTCATAGACCGTCTCCGGCGACTTCGCTTCCAACACCACATGCTCCACTTCGTACCCGAGTTCCTGCCCGAACCAGCTCATGAAGAACTTGAGTACGGGGCCGAAATTGCGAGGGGCGTAAATACAAAGCTTCCCCGTCCGGTGATAGAGGGACATGGTGCTGAGGAGACCGAATATCCCGAAAACATGGTCCCCGTGAATGTGGGATATGAAGATGGCCTGGATCTTCGCAAAACTAAGATGCTCCTGGCGCATCCTCCGCTGCGTTCCCTCACCGCAGTCTATCAGAAACAAGCGCCCGTGCACGGACAGTGCCTGGGCGCTTGGATTTCTGTCGGAAAAGGGCAGGGCCGAAGCCGTGCCCAATATCGTCAGGGTGAAATTACTCACCTTTCTCGAGCTTTTCCTTAAGGGCGGCAAGAGCGTCGATGTCACCGAGAGTGGTCTTCTCGACGGTGGTGTTGATCTTCTTGACTGCCTTCTTGGTGTTTGCAGCCTCGCTTGCAGCGGCTTTCTCCTTCACTTCCTGATATGTGCGGAGGTGGCTGAGGAGAATGCGGTGGGTGCTGCGGCGGAGTTCGACAACCTTGAAAGGAAGGGTTTCGCCAACGATGGCGGCCTTTCCGTCTTCCTTGATGAGTTCGCGGTTGAATGCGAATCCTTCAGCTCCTTCGAGGGTGATGTTGGCGCCCTTGTCGGTAGTGGAAGCGATGGTGCCTTCTACTGTGCTGCCCACAGGGAACTTGGCTTCGATCTCATCCCAAGGGTTGGGAGTGAGCTGCTTGTGGCCAAGGCTGAGCTTGTGGTTGGCCTCGTCGAATTCGAGGATCTGGACCTCGAGGGTATCGCCGGGAGCGACAACCTCTGAAGGATGCTTGATCTTGTTCCAGCTGAGGTCGCTGATGTGGACAAGTCCTTCTACGCCGTCCTCAAGCTCTGCGAATACACCGAAGTTGGTGACATTGCGCACGGTAGCGGTATGCTGGCTTCCGATAGGATATTTCTCGCGGATGCCGTCCCAAGGATTCACGGTGAGCTGCTTCAGACCAAGGCTCATCTTGCGGGCCTCACGGTCGATGCTGAGCACCTGAGCCTCAACTTCGTCGCCGACTTTGAGGAATTCCTGGGCGCTGTGCAGGCGAGGGCTCCAGGACATCTCGGAAACGTGTACGAGACCTTCGACACCGGGGATGATTTCGATGAATGCGCCGTAGTCTGCGATGAGAACCACTTTGCCTTTCACCTTGTCACCAACCTTGATGTTGGGATCGAGGCTGTCCCAAGGATGAGGGCTGAGTTGCTTGAGACCGAGAGCGATACGCTTCTGCTCCTCGTTGAAGTCGAGAACGACGACCTTGATCTTCTCGTCGAGTTTGACAATCTCTTCGGGATGGTTGATACGTCCCCAGCTGAGGTCGGTGATGTGGATGAGTCCGTCCACTCCGCCAAGGTCCACGAACACACCGTAGTTGGTGATGTTCTTGACTGTGCCTTCCAGCACCTGGCCCTTTTCGAGCTTGCTGATGAGTTCCTTGCGCTTGAGTTCCTGCTCGGCCTCGAGGAGAGCCTTGTGGGAAACCACCACGTTGCGGAAATCGGGGTTGATCTTAACGATCTTGAAATCGATGGTCTGGTTGACATACTGGTCGTAGTCACGGATGGGCTTGATGTCGATCTGGCTGCCGGGGAGGAATGCCTCGATACCGAACACGTCCACGATCATACCGCCCTTGGTGCGGGTCTTCACGAAGCCCTTAACGATCTCGCCTTTCTCGTAAGCCTCGTTCACGCGGTCCCAGGACTTGGTTGCGCGGGCTTTCTTGTGGGAAAGGACGAGCTGGCCTTTCTTATCTTCCGCAGACTCTACATATACTTCTACCTTGTCGCCTACTTTGAGGTCGGGATTGTAACGGAATTCGGGAGCCGGGATAACACCTTCGCTCTTTCCGCCGATGGTCACTACGACTTCACGCTTGTTGATAGCCGTAACCTCGCCCTCGACGACTTCGCCTTCCACGACCTTGGAAAGGGTCTTGTCGTAAGCGGCACGGATTTGTTCTTTTTCTTCGCCGCCGTAAACGTCTCCACCTTCAAACTCTTCCCAGTTGAAATCTTCGGGAGCGATGGAAGCGTTCAGCGCGCTTTTTTTGAGTTCTTCTGCCATAATGGTAAATAAAACAAACTAGTAGTTAAACAATATGTTACATGCTTTCGCGGGACGCGCCCGCGTAAAAGCCTGCAAATATAGCAAAGTTTTTGATAATTCCGAGGGTTTTGACTAAATTTGCGGACCTTAAATATCAGAATTAATGGAACATTTATTCCTTACGGATACTATTGCGAGATGTCTTGAGATATTTGCGACCTGGAGCTTCATCGCCTACCTGGTCCTGCAGATCATGCACAGCCGCTACATGTGGTACGTTTACATCCCGAGCTGCATAGCCGCGGCGCTCAACTTCTTCGACAGCGCCACCTGGGCTTTCGCCAGCCTTAACATCTACTATGTCGTGATGGGCGTGGTGGGCATAGTTAGCTGGCGCAGGGACAGCGGGAAGCTGGACGGTTCGCAGGAGAGCGGGAAGGGCGCAATCCCCCTCAACAGGCTGGACGCCAAGACTTTCGCCATCTCCCTTGCGATGGCGGCCGCAGGCATCCCCGCACTTTTCTTCCTGCTCAGGGCCCTGGACGACCCCAATCCTTTCCTGGACGCTTTCACCACCACCCTCAGCGTGATCGGCACATGGTGGCTCACCAAATCCTACATCCAGCAGTGGTGGATTTGGATTGTGGCTGATGTGTTCGCTATATGGATGAACGTGAATCTCGGCAACGGCTGGTTCGTCTTCCAGTTCGCCATGTGCATCCTTTCCAGTTTCGTAGGTCTCTGGAACTGGAACCGCAACGGGAAATATGTCAGTTAAGGGCGCTTTGCTTATCTGATTTCGAAGATAAGCGTAAAATTCCAGTGCTCGGGATAAAGGACGTATTTTTCCAAAGCCCGGGGACCGCAGCTTTCGTTTCCAAGAGGTCCCATCTTGTAATTGACATGCAGCACAGAGTTGTCAATGGGTGTGAGGTCATAGGGATGAAGCGCCTCGGCCAGTTCCATGGTCGTGAAATGCCTTACATTCGCTTCCATCGCCTGTTTTCCTGATATGGTGAGTCCATGCCCCGCCCCGTCGGTAAGGGACAGCCATCTTACATCATATTTGTTCCCGTTCTCCTGAGGGAAAATATAGTTTACAAACTGCTCGTCCACGGAGCCGCCGTAAAGTCCCAGGGAGACACCTTCTTTCCTGTCGGAATATGCTTCAAAAGGCCCCCTTCCGTACCAGTCAAATCTGTCCAGATACCTTGGCATCCGCATTTCATAGCCAATGCGTGCGACCTCGACCAACTTTCCATAAGGCTCTATGTCACAGTTAAGGGAGAAACCTCCGCAATCATTGAATGTAAACACTTCTTTCACATTGAATCCGGAGCTTTTTGTCCTGGCGGCCATGTCGGAAACGACAGTGACGACTACCTTGCCGTCAACGGTTCCGCATTCAATATCCTTTACAGCTTTTTTCATGTATGGATAGCCTGCCCGATCCCACCATTTGGTAAGGCGTCCTCCCTGGCCGTCCACCTGCATTTTTCCGTCCACATAACGCGCCTTGAGTCCTGTGCCGTCATTATCGACAGGAGCGCGCCAGAAGTCAAGTCTCGGGCCTTCCTCCATAATCTTCCTGCCGCCACAGACAATATTCGCTATGGTTCCTGTCTTCTTGCTGAAGACGATGCGTTTATCACCGGATATTATGGTATATGATTCGGCCGACTCCTCCAAATCCGGAGCGGCGGCGGAGAATTCCAGCCCCTTGGAGTCAAAATCCCATGCTTTCAGCACAAATTGCTCCCATGCTATCCTGTAACCCTTATCACACCAGCCGGTTGCCGATTTCAGATGTGCGCTGACCGTGAGCGTCCACTCTGCATCATCCATCTTCCATTTTTTTACGGGCAGGCGCATAATCCCGCGCTCACGGGGTCCCAGATTGATTTTTCTTACAACTCCGTCCTTCTGTTTTTCCCCATTCCGCATCAAGAGCCACCTGAATTCATAATCAGAAAGGTCCTTGAAATAAAACTTGTTGAATACTTCTATCTTCCCGGACTCGATGTCAGACATATGGAACTCGATCTCCTGGAACACCTTACGCATTTCATTCAACTTGGAATTCATTTCAAGTCCCGGTTGAACCACGCCGTTGCAACAGAAATTCTTGTCATTCGGTCTGTCGCCGAAATCCCCTCCATATGCCCAGTAGTAGCCTCCGTCCGGCCTCAGACATTTTTCATTCACGGCGCGGCGCTCCGATTCGGGAATCAGCATTCCGTATTTATTGGGATCGTCAACGCTGCGGGCTATCCCCTGGTCCACCCAATCCCACACGAGTCCCCCCGTGAACACCTCACTGCTTTCGAATACGTCGAAGTAGTCTTTCAGGCTCCCCATGCCATTTCCCATGGCGTGGGCAAATTCATTGAGAAGGTATGGTCTGCTATCGTCCGACTCAAGGACGGCCTGCAGTTCAGGGACAGACGCATAACGCCCGCTCAGTGCATACTGGTTCTTTTTGGTCAAACCGCCTCCGAGCACGTCACAGCAGATTGGCTCGTTCGCAAAATGGTAATGCACAGGGCGTGTCGGATCCATTTCCTTGGCCGCATGGTACATGGCAGCTATATTAACACCGTTGTCCGTCTCATTTCCCAGCGACCACTGAAGCACGCAAGGATGATTCTTGTCCCTGGCGATCAGCCTCGTAATCCTGGCCAAATGAGCCGCTCCCCAACGGGGGTCGTGTGACATGGACCGCGAATTGTACCCCATGCCGTGGGACTCCACGTCGGCCTCGTCGATAATCATGATGCCGTATCTGTCACAATAATCATAAAGATATTCCGCAGCAGGCATATGTGCGAGACGGACAGTGTTAATATTGTTGCGTTTCATGAGCAACACCTCCTCAAGCACCCTTTCCCTGCTGACATATTTACCCGTAAAAGGATCATGTTCCACTCTGTTCACCCCTCTCATTTTGACCGCCTGCCCGTTCAGGAGGAAGCGCCGCCCGTCAATCTCTATTTTCCGGAATCCGGTATTGCATGACAATTCATCGACGACATGCCCGCCGGAATCGCGAAGCCTAATGACGGTTTTGTAAAGATCCGGAGTTTCGGCAGTCCACTTCCTGGGAGATTTGACAATCCCGGCAAGGGAGCAACGGACGCTGTCAACCGGACATCCCAAGCTGGTGACAGTCTTGTTCCCGTCAAGGAGCAAAACCTCAAGAAACATTCCCTGCACCTTTCCGGAAAGCTCCACATCGACTTTCAGTTCCGCATCTTCGTAGTCTTTATCAAGGTCCGAATGAATGAAAAAATCCCTGATATGCGTCTGAGGAGCATGATGGATATACACATCCCTCATGATGCCGCTGAAACGCCATCCGTCCTGATCCTCCAGATAGGAGCCGTCGCTCCACCTGAAGACCTGCAGGGCCACAGTGTTCTCCCCTGCCCTGACATAGTCCGTTATGTCGAATTCGGACGGGAGATAAGAATCCTGGGCATATCCCACTTTCCTGCCGTTGACCCATAGATAATATGCGGAGGAAACGGCGCCAAGTCTTATGAATATCCTGTCAGGAATCCAGGAAGCCGGCAAATCGATTTTTCGCACGTACGAGCCCACCGGAGTGCCATTGTCGTACAAGCCTTTTATGAAGGGGGGATTCTTTACGAAAGGATAGGTGATATTGGTGTATATCGGTTTCCCGAATCCCTGAAGCTCCCATGGGCCGGGGACGGCGATATCATCCCAGGCCGATACATCATAATCCTCCCTGTAAAAATCCAATGGCCGGTCCTCCGCTTCATGAACATACTTGAATTTCCATATCCCATTCAGCATAATGTTCCAGTCTTTGTTTTCCATGCCGCCTCCGCGCCAATATGTAGCCCTTGACGGTTCCGAGCCAAGTTGGAACAGCTCCGGGTTTTCCCAATCATTCTCCGCGGCGACAGGCCGGCACAAGAGTACAAGCAGGAACCAAGCGAGACTTTTCTTCATTTGTCGGTATTTTAAAATGGTTTTGGAACGAACACAGATCCGTCCGGATTGATGAGTATATAGCTTACAGAAGCCACCTTATTGCCACGATAATTCACCGAAGTTTCATTGTAATTGCTGATAATGCGGCTGCCGTCTTCGAAACTTGTCATATAGACTTTGTCCATCAGCTTCTCGTGGCGGGTCATCAGTTCCTTCTGAAGATGCCGTACCGGCAGATACTCTTCCCACGCTCTCTTGATGCGCGGTATGTCGGCGAACTTGTAGGTATAAAAAATCGGGCGCGCTCCGAACTCTACGATCTTCAGTGAAACCTTGGGATCCACAATGCCGTCACCTTCCATCCAGCGCGGGTCTCCACTCTTTTCCAGCTTATAAAGAGTCTTTCCTCGGGTATGATTCTGGGTAGCCCTGTCCGAATTATAGAAGATTATCCCGTGATAGACCAACTCCCAGAACGGAAAGACATCTGTCACAAGTGGCGTCTTCCCCTCCCAAAGGTTTTTCAGGTCCCGTTCAACATAATTGATGTAATCAATGTTCGCCGCCACATGGTCGTAAGCACCTTCGCTTGCAGCCCCTCCCATCAGTTGTTTTGCCAGAGAGAGGATTCTGTTCTGATACTCCGCCATCTCTTCCGGAGTGGCCGGGTGGGCCTTGTCCGCGCATCTGTTGGGGTATGTGGCAGAATAGACATCGATATAGTGCGGTCCGACAGTACCCAGTCCGGCCATCCTCTTCATTTCATCCTGTACCCAAGCGTCCCAGGAAGCTCGCTGACAGACATTGACGCACCATCCTCCGGCCCATACCATGCCGCGGTCGAATTTCCCTTTCCTGGTTTTTCCAACCCATGAAGGATTCCACATCGGAGACACCGTATAACCGTCCGTATTGGTTGCATGGAGTGTAATCTGGTAGCCCAGATCCTTGGCTTTGCCTATCATCCTCTTGAGCCCTTCCTCTCCTCCGATAGAGGGCTCGACTGGGAAATGCTGAGGTGTACGGCCATCATATCCTCCGTAATTCCATCCGGCCGAAACCAGCGTGAGTTTATCCACTCCGGCATCTTTTATCCCCTGCATAAACTCTTCTGCCACGCCAAAAGGCATATGAACTTCCAGAGGATACTCCGTTTCAGGAGTAAAATCCGCTTTTTCCTTGGGCAATTCCGTTGCTATATGCTTTGCCGCATGGGTCTGTATCCGCACCGTGAACGATTCGGAAAGGTATTCCAGCTGGGGATAATCTTCAATCCTGTCCTTCACCGTGCGCAAGCCGTTAAAGCGCATCTGGTATTCGCGGTAAACACGGGCAAGGCCGTTGTAATCCGCCTCAGCGCCTTTCAGGCAGGCATAATCTACGACGATGTCGTCATACAGATCAAAGAACTCCCGCACCCTGTCCGCACGGAAACGCAGCACAGACTCATATTCGCCACCATGCGCCCTGACAATATAGTTGTAGTCGAAACGCCATTTTTTCACATGGCCATACCACAGCACATCTCCTTTTTTCATGGCATAAACAGGAGTGACGCTGCGCTGTTTATAAAAGGATCCTTCATCCTTGTCATAACAGCCATAGACCCCTCGCCCGTTCATCCAGTATCCATCTTCCCCCTTCACGGCCTTCATGAAATCCGGGACCACTTCGACAGCCCACACATCGTCGGGGATATCCTCCTTAGGGACAGTCAGACGCAGTCCGTCTGAAGTTTTCGTCAGCCTGTATTTCCTGACGCTTATTTTTTCAGGCGCCGGCACTGCCGCGCTCCCGTAAGCTTTCCCCGTAAAGAAACGAACCTCGACACTCTTTGCATCTGCAAGTTGCAGTGAGCCGCACAAAGAACAGACCAGGGAGATGATAAGCAATAACAACCTCATTTTACAATACGACACAAATTAATTCCAAATCTGACAATGTTCCCTTTTTCGCAGCTTCTTCCACATTGACGGTATATCTGGCAAAATACTTTTTCGCGAGTCGAACGGCAGATGCGATGACAGCTCCTTTACATCCGTCAATAAAGAATTCATAAGAATCGTTGCCAGTCTTCATTCTCATCCTGCTTCCGGCCGATGCGGCTGCCTCACAACGTTTGGCATCCCGGTAAGAGAATCCCCATTCCCGCCCGTCCGGCATCACGAAATAGCCATCCGAACCGATGTCGGCGACGATAAAATCCGGAGTCAGGACAAGTTTCTTAAGTTTTTTCAATTCATCCGCCACAAGCCTGAATACCAGGGTATCGGATTTAGCGGATATCGGTTTGAGGCAAACAACGCGGCTTCTTCCTTTCCGGTCGAGCATGTCAACCCTCACTGTCCTTGGAGCCACCCCGCGTTCCATCTTTTTGTTCGAAGCGATCTCTTTTATGAAATCTATTTCCGCCTGATCATAAGGAGTGCCGTCCGCCCGGAAAAGGTCATGGAACCACACTTTCGGCTCTCCCTGCCCTTCCTTGCTGTCCCAGTGGTACTTGCATTGCATCCTGCCTTCGACGAGCCCGAAACTCAGCACCCCGATATTCTCCTTCCTGCAGATGGAATACATATCGAACAGGGTGTTGGCAGGACGCCCCACGCATTCTGTGCATATAATGGGCCGGTTCATCTTTTTAAGAGGATTGATGTACTTATCAATCAACACGTTTACCGGATTATAGCAGTGGAATGACATGATGTCGCAGTTTTCGGCAAGGAAGCCCCATACAGCAAGGTTGGATCTGTCATCATTAGCCATCAGGCTTGCAAACGGTGCGGTCAGGGGCTGGTCCGGGTTGACTTCCCATGCCCATTTGAATGTCTCCCGCATAAGAGGCAGCGAGTCTGCTCCCCTATTGTCGTTTTCAGGCTCGTTATACAAGCACCAGCAGTAAATTCTCTTGTCTTTCCTGAAACTCCTGAGTATATCCTTTACATATTTCTCAAGGCGCGGCCACTGTCCCGGATCGTTGACCGCCTCTGCGCCGGGAGACTGTCTCCATTCAGGATTATGGATTCCAGGAATCGGATCGGGCTGGACGCCGAGTGCGGCGGAGTCAAACTTCCCTCCGTTCGTAAAGAATGTCATCACCACCTTTATTCCGTGCGCCTCACATATATCCAGGACTTTCGATATACGGAGTTTGAAAGCCTTGGGATCAGCTTCATACACAAGGTCATGCAGAAACAGGCGTATGGTATTGAAACCCAGGTCTTCGGCAAGGGCCAGTTCCCTGTCTATCAGTTCGGGACTGAAACTTGATTCCTGCCACATCTCTATCTGGTTGATGGCATTGGAACTTATATAATCACAGCCAACAACCCAATCCTGGGCATAATACCAGTCATTGGCCTTCTCTTCGGACCAGCGCCCCTTTCTCGGGCCCGCCTGGGCCAGGGTTGTGGCCAGCAGGAAAAACAGCAGTATAAACTTGACTCCTCTCATCTTCTGTCATTTGTTGATTACCGCCGTGTATTCGGCGGGCAGTTTTCCGTAAACATTCTTGAAACACCTGGCGAAATACGACGGGGAGCGGAAGCCGACGGCAGCCGCCACCTCATTAATCCGGATATTCTTCTCCTTCAGCATTTTGGCAGCAACCGCCAACCTCTTGTTCTTAAGGTATTCGTTCGGTGTCGTACCGTACAGTTCCTTTATTTTCCTTGCCAGGGTGCTTCGGCTCATGTAAAGTTCCTCTTCCATTTGCTTGCTTCCGAAAGTATCGTCGCTGATATTTTTCAGGATGACCTCTTCAAGCCTCTTTTCAAAGTCGGAGTCTCTGTCCGTCACATTCATTTGCCGCAAAGCCTGAAGAGCGGCGGCCGAGTCGAATATATCGTCGGCGGAGGCTTTCCCGGATTTCAGCACCCGTTTGACGCACGCTTTGAGATAATCCATGGCGAAGGGCTTTTCAATGTACATCAAAGCACCTGCTTCCAGGCATGCTATCTTGACCTCGACTGATGAAACTCCGGACAGGATGATTCTTGGTATTCTGTCAAGGACCTTGTCCCCGTTGAGAGCCCGGCAGAAATCCACTCCGGACATTCCGGGAAGACTGATGTCGGATATGATAAGATTCACCGCCCTGCTTCGGAGGATTTCAAGTCCGCGTTCCGCCGACCTGACAGTTATTACATTACATACCGAGCGCAGTTCCTTGCGCAGATACTGCGACAAGTCCGAACTGTCTTCGACCAAAAGTACGGAAGGCAAAGCATTGTCCGTCTCATTTCCGTCACCGGGTTCATCAGACAGCACCTGCTTCATTCTCAAAGGCATTGTGAGAACGAACTCGACCGACTCGCGAGTGTCTGACAAAGTCAGGCTGCCTTCATGCAGCTCCACGAGTTTTTGGGCCATCGGGAGACCTATGCCAAAACTTTGCGCGGCATATTGGCCCGCCGCATTGAACTTGACGAATGGCTTGAAGATATCTTCTCTCCGCTCTTCCGGAATCTGTTGTCCGTCATTACGGAAGCGTACCACGAGTTTCTCTTCGTCTGTCCATACGGCTATCCTGATCAAGGAATGAGCATATTTTACCGCATTGTGAACGAGATTGTTGAAAACCTTGGTCATGGCACTCGCATCCGCAAGCATGACCAGGCTGTCAGGCGACGACTCTATTTCAAGGGACAAATTACGTTGGGCAGCCAGACCGGAAAAATCGGAACAAACTTTTCTCAGCAGCCCCACCACATCTACATTCCTGACATCAAGGACATATCCGTGCTGTTCAACTCTCACATAATCAAGGAGTTCCTTAACCAACGACCCAATATAATCCGCACTGTCGCTTATAAGTCTTAAATTGCCCATTATGCTCTCGTCAGAAATCTTTCCCGAGTTCAAGATACTCCGCAATGGCGTCAGCATAAGAGTCAAAGGCGTCTTTATCTCATGGATTACATCAGAGAAGAAAGACATCTTTTCATTGAGAAGAGTCTTTTCCCTCTCAAGCCTGTCCTTTTCTTCTCTCCTCTGCATTTTCTTCTTTGACCTGAGATGGAGAACCCTGGCGATGATGGCGATTATAGCGGACGCCAGAAGCAGATAGATGGCAATGGCCATCCGGCTACGCCAGAATCTTTCTTCCACATAAACAGAAAGCGGTGAGTGGGAAACATCCCAATTCACTCCGTCCATCGAGGCCCGCACCTTGAAGCGGTATTCTCCTGCAGGGACGTTGTAATAGTAAACGGACCTGTCTTTTGAAATGTTACGCCAGTCTTTCTCGTAACCTTCCAGTCTGCATTGCAAATGAGTTTTCGCCACGCCCCACGAGGGGATGGAGAGCGAAAAGCCGAAAGAGTTCTGACCCGCTTTGAAAGTAACCTTATCGGCAAGGTCGATATTTTTATCAAGCCGGCAATCCGGATCGGAAGGTTTTACCGGCCTGCCGGCGATGGTAAGGCCGGACAGATATACTTTGCCCGGACTCCGTTCGCCTTTCCCGAACACGGAGGGGTTGAAGCGGACAAAACCCCTTCGGGAAGCGAAGTACAACGTCCCGTCCAGAGTCTTGAGCGTTCCCCGTTTCATGACATTGTCAAGCAGTCCGTCATTCACCGTGTAATGTGACATGTTCATCGTCACGGGATCCACCTCGAGCAAGCCACGGTCCGAAGAGAGCCAGACGTGTCCGTCATTATCTTCCAGGGCATTGAAATACACGTCCGTATCCATGTTCGGACGCCCGCTGCTCTCATAAGGGACGAAACGCCCTTCCGACCTGTCATATATTGCAAATCCGTAAGTCAGGCCTACCGCCCAGATCCGGTCTTTGCTGTCCACAAGCAAAGATGAGACTTTATCCGTAGGCAGGCGATACTTTCCGGAGGCCTCCGAAGAATAGGAGGCTTCTATCTTTTCATCTGACGGGTCGTATCTGAATATTCCGTTCGCATATGTGCTTACCCATATCTTTCCGGAACCGTCCTCAACAAGGTCGGTGACATTCAGACCATTGAACACGTCCAAGGATTCGAAGCGGTCATTCTTCCTGTCATATCTGGACAATCCCAGCGTTGTACCGACATAAAGGTCTCCCCGGTCTGTCAGGAACAGTGTTCCTATCCTGTTGTCTTTCAGCGCCACTCTCTGCGAGAGCGAAGGATAATGTTTCAAGGCGCCCGAACCAGTGTCATAACGGTAAAGACCCTTCATGCTGCCGATCCAAAGGTATTTGCCGTCCATGCATGGCGACATCAGGTCTATGCCTTTCAGGACCGATATCTCCGGATCTTTCAGACAGTCTTCCGAACAATCATATTTGAGCAGCGTTCCGCACTCGGTAGTAATCCAGACAGTGCCTTTGCCATCATTGGCGAAACCGCTTACGACATAATCCGCCAGCGGTTTATCATCCACCGAGTAATACTTGCGGAAATATCTCTGCGCCTTCCCGCTGTAATTGATGCCGTTGTATTTGGTAGCAACCCATAAACCGCCGTCGGTATCGACATACACGGCAAACACATAGTCATGCGAGATAGAAAAGGGATCGCTGTTGTTTGCATTGATGACAAACTGAGTATCGTCCACTATATCATACTTGTACAGCCCGGCGTTTGTCGGCATCCATAGAGTCCTGTCCTTCCAGGAGATAAGCCCGGAAGGAAGGGCGCCGGCAGGTATCTCCTGGAGTATGCGCTTCTTGCCGCTTTTCGTATCAATCCGGCAAAGACCGTTTTTCACGGATGCTATGTATATCACATCATTCTCTATCGGACTCACCACGATCCCTTCTATATTGTCGGACGCCAAAGTGATACCTTCACTGTCCGGCACAGGCGCAAGGTCTTCCATGGAAGAATCGCAATGGTACAACCCGGAATAATACAGCGCAACCCACATTCCTCCATGGTGATCGAGCTCAAAGCACCTGATGTTGGCAGGGAGGCATTGTCTGCCGTCTTCTACGAAATAGTTCCTGAGATTTCCCGACTTTGTATCGTATGAGAACAGGCCTTGTCCGTTTACCGAAAACCATATTTGTCCGAAGGCGTCTTTACGGATACAATTAACCTTGTTCACCACCCTGGTCCCGAGATCACTGAGCTTATCGAAGGATTTGAATCTGTCAAGTTCGTAATCATACTCGAGCAGTCCGTCGTCAGTGCCTATCCACAGGTTGCCGTTGTCGTCTTCCGCCATGGCGTGTATGAAGTCTGATTTCCCGCAGAGTTCATCCCTGCCATAGACCGTGAAGCTATGTCCGTCGTACCTGTTGAGCCCCATGTAAGTACCAAACCACATGAAGCCTCGGGAATCTTGTAATATCGCCCTGCAGTCATCATACGAAAGTCCGCTGTCGGAGCTGTTGATATGGATGAAATGATACCCGTCCTGCGTCTTCCTGGCGAAGACAGGGACAGACAGGATTGCAAGAACGATTACAAGACAGAACTTTTTCATAAATCCATCACAGGCCTTTAATGGCTATCCAGCGCCGTGTGTTGACGTCGGCCGTATTGCAAATGGCATCTTCCTGTGAAGCACGCGCATCAAAGAGGGAAGCATTCATCAGGATTTCTCCGGAAGACACATCGACGAATGAGCGCGGAACCTGCACTTCAAGCAGGTATCCGTAATCATCATCCTTCACATTTGCGATATCACCGTCATACGAAGCCTTTACTACCACATCGGAAGCCATATCATGCCATCCGCCAGAATACCGGTCCGTACTCTTCAATCCGTTCATGTTCATCCTGATCCTTCGGGCGGCGGAACCGAGGCGGTCCCCTTCAAGCTTCGGTGAAAGAAGCAGCGAAAAACTGTCGGAGGTACTCAGGACCTTATCCCTTACTTCTATAAGGAAATAAATGTTCTGTTTATCCTGGGAGCAGCGTATGGTGGCACTTACATCAGAAGCCTCGCCGAGGTACAGGGCCTCGTCAGTGTTCTTCCACTCCGAATTCATCCCATCCATGACCACGGTACGTTCCGCAGCAGTTATATTGTGGTTCAGGATATACCTTCCGATTACTATGGTGGAGTTCTCCGTACCCGCGACGGTATTCGTCCTCACGCAGAGAAGAGAGCGGGGCGACTCGACCTCCATCCCTCCCCAGCTCCCCTTATATGGCAGCATGGCCCTGTCGGAGCCGAAATCATCAGCCTTGGCACTCCCTATCATGGTATGCATCATATAATCCTTGGTATTGGAATATGAAACAACCGTTTCTCCGGACGGGAACTGAACGAGATAAGGGCCTCCGCCAGATGCAATCTTTTCAATCGCCTTGGTTGTCGAAACCTCATCCCCCTGCAGATTGTTCCATTTGCCGTCTTCAGGAGAAAAGACCACGCTCAGGGAGTAGGTCTGGTTGTTGTTCACGTCCCGCGAATCAACCGTTTCCATGGCGAACGCCATCTGCGAGGAATTGTTCAAGAGCACGCCGACAGGCATCTGATAGGTATAGAAGTCGGCATTGTCCTTGTCGCTGTGCCACTTCTTCCTCATGACCCTGTATGGATCCGCGGTCGGCGAGGGTTCCCATGTTTTTCCTCCGTCTTTTGAAAGTACCATGCTGGTGCCGGAATTGCTTCCGCTGATCCATGGCCTTCCCTCCGAGAAATAGCAGTGCAGTTCACCGTCGGCATTATACATCAGATGGGGTTCCCAGTGTGTCCCTCGGGAAATGATCTTTTCGTCATGCCATGTCTTGCCGTAGTCGGAAGATATCTTGGTAATGATCCCATGGTCATGGCGTGTGGAATATGGATCGGGATTAGTCGCCTTTTCATATGTCTCCTTGATCCAGAAAAAAGCGACGGCCATGACATCTCCGTTCTTGAGAACAATGGCGTTTCCGTTGGTGTACCTTTTCTTATAGGTCCTGCCATTCAGGGACTTGTCATTGTGGGCTTCCCATAAAGGCCCCATATAAGTCCAATCCTTCAAGTCGGGGCTCAAGGCGTAATGCACCGTGGCTCCGTTATTGTCCCAGTGATTGGCGGCATTATGCCAGATAAGCATATAAGAACCGTCGCTGAGCCTCCGCACACGGGCATACTTGGGGTATTGCACGGAATTGGAAATACCAAGTTCCACAAAACTCTCTTTCATATATTTGAGCGATGACCTCAAATAGTCCTGCGCATGGGAGTTTACGGTAACATCACACTGATTCAGTTCCATGAACGGAGTGAATGTCAGTTCACGTTTTTCCCCCTTGGAAGAATGCTGATCGCCACTTCCCCCGGAGTCCGGGCCCTTTTCGCAGGAAACCCCGCTGAAAAGTGTGAATGCGGAAAGTATTAAAGCCAATACCATCGAGACGGTTCTCATATTCATAGATTTTGCTACATCCATCCTTCATTCTGCACAAGGGACGTATTCTTTTCTATTTCGCTTTGGGGTATAGCCCATTTATAGAAAGCGTCACCTCCCCATCTATATGTGTACAAAGGAGCGCCCCAGACATGCTGAAGTCCGTTTCCTTCAGCAAATTTATCTTTTTTCCAGACACCCCACCTCAATTCTTCACAATAAAGTTGCTCTTCGGCAGCAAGTTCCCATCTCTTCTCTTTTATGATGCGTTCTCTCATCTCGTCCATATTGTTGACACGGGTGTAATTGTTGCTGTTGAGCTCTGCCACACCCGCACGCCGTCTGACCTGATTGACATATCCTGCAGCTTCTCCATAGCGTCCCTGCTCATTAATCGCTTCTGCAAGGCAAAGCAGGACATCGGCATACCTGAATATCGGAACATCGACGGGATTGTATTTGATATTGGGATGCTTCTTACCCTCGGCGACGAATTTCCTTATGAAATAATGCATCTGGGTGGTCTGCGTCCCTCTGAGATCACAGGTCGGCGATTCCATTTCAACGAAAGGAAAACGGAAAGTATAGTTTATTTCAGAACCGGCTGCCCCGCCTTTGTAGCTGGCATACGGAGTTATTACGGTTGCCTCCAGCCTCGGATCCCTGTTCAGATATGCCGCCCTGACCCTGGCCTCGTTGCCGCTGTCCAGGTATTTGCTCATATCGGCGCCGTAATTCGCGCCCATCATCGCCTTATCGGCATCAGAAAGGCCATCACGCATGAAATACACGCTTCTCGCCCCGGGGCTCATTGCATTATAACCCGGGATATAATTATCCCAGTCGAAAGGCTTGCCGTCCCTTTCCTCATAGCTTTCAACGAATTTCACATTTGCAAACAGTTCGCTGTTGCCGTAGCCGGCCGTGGTGTAATTGCCGTATATAAAGCTGAAGAAATTGCCGCTGCCTGCCTTTTCCTCCATCTGGGCGGAAAAGATCATTTCGTTGCATTTCTCATTTTCAATGCTGAACAACGTACTATAGTCGCCATGAAGGCCATATCCAAGTTTGGTCACGGCGAGGAAGTCCTTCTCGGCGTTTTCATAATCCTTGAGCCATAGATATGCCTTTCCTCTCAAAGTATAGGCGGCCCCTCTCGTCACACGACCGTAATCCGCAGAGGTTGCGGCATACTTGTCCTGAATCTGTTCACAGTCGATACAGTCCGTACAATCCTGGATAACCTGCCTCCACACCTCTTCTTCCGTGTTTCTGGGCTTGGTGTACTGCTCGACGGAAAGGTTTTTCAGATACAGGGGGACGCCTCTCCAGAAGCAGTTGAGCCGATAGTAATGATAGGCCCTGAGAAACTTACATTCGGCGATACGCTGAAGTTTGCGTTCAGCGGACATGTTGGGGACCTTGTTTATGTTGTTGATGACATCGTTGGCCCTGTTGATACCCTCATAGAAGCGCTTCCAGTAAGTCGTGAAAATAGAGTTGGTGGACTGAGTCGTGCCCATCAGATAGTTATAGTTGATCGTAGCGTTGGATGTCTGGGGATCCAGTACTGAAGAAAAAGCATCCCAGTTTATCCTCGCGCCGCCCTCTGACACATAATCGGCCAATATGTTGCTGTACGCGCCTGCCACTACGCTTTCGGCAAGGGCGGCATCCTCGAAAACATTGCTTGAATTCACCTCGTCATACGGGCTCCTGTCAAGGAAATCCCCGCAAGATACAGATACTGTCAGTGCCAGCAGAAGGGCTATGGCTGATATATTTCTTTTCATCTTATATCTGATTAGAATTTGATATTGATGCCTGCAGAATACTGCCTCAGCGATGCATAATAGTTTTCCACGCTGCTGAATGCAGGATCCATTCCGGGAAAATCGGTGAATGTGTACACATTGTCAGCCGATATAAACACTCTTGCATGCTTCATCCCGATCTTGTTTACCCATTTCTGAGGGAAAGTATATCCAAGAGTCAGATTCTGAAGCTTCAGGTAGTCCGTTTTATATAACCAAAGGTTCGATGGATTGCTGGATGTCGAACTGCCGTTCTGGTCTGCACCATAATTCAGCGTAAGACGCCCATGCTTCGCCTTGATATTCGTACGGATGTCGTCGGGATTCTCCGGATCATAGAAATAGTGGTTATAAGCGATATCTTTAGCTATCGTCCTTTCCGGCGCCATTGCATAGCAGTTGTATCCCGGGAAATTCCAATACACCGCACCTCCGGCTGCACCGGCGAACCTGGCCGCGAAGTCTATCCCTTTCCAGGAAAGGTTCAGATTGAAGCCGAAGAACATCGACGGCGTCTGGCTTATGCCCTGGAAAGTATAGTCATACTGATCGCCATATATGCCGTCTCCGTTTATATCCTTGTAGATATAATCGCCATACCAAATCCCTTCTTTCGCCACTTTCTTGTTAGGAAGGAAAACATTTCCGGCATCGACCATGGCCCTGAGCCAGGCCATATCCTCCTCAGTACGTATCATACCGTCCTTTGGTCCTCCCGAAGGATTGACCGAACCGTCCGCATTAAAGTATTTGCCGGAACCTTTATACACATTCAGAAGATAGAACTCGTTGATCCGCCTGCCTTCTATGGTTCTGCGCACGTTCCCGACTTTTGTGGAGACATCGCCTATATTTGTCTGATAGGTCCTTATCCCTTCTTCGTCAGTTACCCATCCGGCCTCCAGCTCGCCATTGTATTTCGAAACCAGATTCCAGTTCCTGGTGAAATTCCCGGAGATTCCGTAGCTGAAATCCCCGATGCTGTCCTTCCAGCCCAGAGTCAGTTCGATACCATTGTTGGTTACTGCGCAAAGATTCTGAAGCGGCGCCGATTTGTTTCCCACCGTGGCGTATATGGGGGCGGCATAAAGAATGCCGTAGGTATGTTTGTTATAGTAATCTGTTTCCAGGGTCAGCCTGTTCTTGAACACCGCGAAATCCAGACCGACGTCTATGGTTTCCGTGGTCTCCCATTCCAGAGCTTCGTTTGTCACTGTCGCCACCATGGCTTCGGTGAGTTTGTTTCCGAACGAGTAGTTGTAACCGCTGGCATATGTCGAGATATACTCATAATTTCCGATGGCATTGTTTCCAAGACGTCCCCATGAAGCGCGAAGTTTCAGATTGTCTATCCCGCTGTTCTCCATGAAAGACTCCTTGGAAATCCTCCAACCTGCAGAAAGTGAGGGGAAGAAGCCCCACCTCGACTTCCTCGAGAATCTTGAAGAACCATCGTACCTGAGGTTTGCCTCGGCCATATATCTGCCATCATATGCGTATGTCACCCTGGCGAACACCGATTCGGAGGCGAAATCCGTCATGGCACCCTTGACGTGAACGACGTTTGTAATATTGTCCATCTGATCCAGAAGCATCGACGTCCAGCCTTTTTTCCTGGCCTCGAAAGGATCCGTCACGCTCTCGAAAGCTTCAAACCCTATTATCGCTCCTACTTCATGTTTCGCCGCGATGGTTTTGCCATAAGAGAGGTTGGTCTGGAAAGTCCAGCGGGTATTATGGTCTTCCACGTACGTAAGCATCAAGTCAGCAGGATTCTCAAACTTTTTGGGCCACTGGTCACGGCTGAACGAATATGCGTTCATCAGGCTGTCGTGAGTCTTCGAAATCGACTCATTCTGAATATAGTTGAAGGACGCATGGTACTTGATATCCAAGGGGAGGTCCAGATTCAGATATGCCGTTGCGTTTATATAGTTCCGTGTGAGATTCCTGTGGATACGGTTGATATGATACAGATTGTTTCTGGAAGCCGAATTCTGCTCGGCATTTTCCATCCAGCCATATTTTCCGTCATAATAGGGATAGATGCATGGTACGGCACGCGACATATAGCTAGAGGCATCGTCCATACCGCCGACATTGGTATTCTCCCTGTAACCATAGGCCCTGACACCGACTTCAAGCCAGTCCGTAATGTTCGCGCTTGTATTGGAACGCAACATGAATCTTTTCAATCCGGAATTGTCTATCACGCCGGGATTGTCAAGATAAGAAGCCGACATGTTGAATCTTATCTTTTGTGACGCCCCGGAAGCGGAAAGGCTGTGTTTCTGATAAAGCGTATTTATGAACATTGCATCCATCCAGTCGACATTCGGATACGCCACATAGTTGGGGTAGCCGGTGTCGGAAATACCGTTTGGATCCTTTTCCTTCTCACGCCATAGGTCTATCATCGTCTGCGAGAATAGCGGGGTCTTGTTCACATTCACCGCGGACTCGTTCATGATAGACATATAGTCCGCATAGTTCGAGATCACTTCTATATGGTTCTCGGGCTCCTGATGAGCAAAGATTCCGCTGTACTCCACGCTGAACTTGTCAACGGCCGCTTTCTTGGTCGTTATCAGAATGACGCCATTGGCTCCCCTGTTTCCGTATATCGCGCAGGAAGCGGCATCCTTAAGTACAGAAATAGTTTCGATGTCCGACGGGTTCACGCTGTTGATGGAGCCTTCGAAACCATCCACGATGACAAGAGGATCGGATCCGGCGGAAGAGAGCGTCCCCACTCCGCGGATTCTCATCGTCACACCTTCCGAACCCGGTTTTCCGGAATTCTGATATACATACAAACCCGCGCTGGCACCCTGCAGGAGGCCCGCGCTGGTGGTAGCCGGCCGCGAAAGGGCCAGGTCCGAATAATCGACTGTGGCAACTGAACCGGTGACATTCACCTTTTTCTGCACTCCATAGCCGACCACCACAAGTTCCTCAAGCAATTCGGAAGACAGTTCCATTCTCACATCATATACCGCACTTTCCCCTACTGTAACTTTCGCTTGCTTATAGCCCATACAGTCGAACAAGAGCACGGCGCCTTTTTGTGCACTTATCTCGTAAGCACCGGTATCTCCGGTCATGGCGCCCCTCAGTGTTCCCTCCACGATGACGGAAACGCCTGGGAAGGGTTTCCCGTTCTCGTCAGTGACAATGCCGCTGACACTCACTCCCTGTCCATGAGCGATATAGCAGCATAGGAAAAAGGCCACTGCCGTCAAATATTTTCTCAGTTCTGTCATAATAGTTAATTTTTCTTTTACCATGAGATAGTAACTGCCTTATAGGTATCTGAAAGGTTGCAGAAAGTAACCAGAGAGTTGCCATTACTGTCCACGGGAGCGCTTTTGAGATATGCCTTGTTGGAATATGTCGAACTCTGATTGGTAATGTAGATTCCATTTTCATCCCCGACTGCCTTCATCCTGATTCTGAGATGGCCTTTTTCAATTGCATTGGCAAAGGTCATGGTGTGAGTCATAAAGACACCTTCGAAATTCGCGGTCTGGGCTCCGTGCGGAAGCACCCAGGTACAAACTGCCGTGGCCTTTTCTGTAGAGCCGCCTATCACATCCAAAGATTCCTGCTCACTTTTATTGCATTTCCACTCGCCTCCGTCATAATATTCGATATTCCAGAATATCGGAGCGCCACGGCTATAAATGGGAGCGGAAAAAGTCACATCCGTGTTTGCGGCAAAGTTCTCCACCGGGATACAGAACTCGAAATAGTCATCGGTAAAGAATGACTTGACGACCGGAGCGTTATAATTATAGGTGCTGTTTGTCTGAAATTCATATGCAACATTCGTTATGGCAGTATGTTTTGGGGAAGTAATGAACTGCATCCTGGCCGACTCTCCCGCCGCTATTGGCCAGATATGGAAGTCCGTATCCCTGTTTGTATATTTGTTGGATCCCAGATTGGCTCCGGTCCTAGGCCATAAGGCGACAAATGAATCCCTGTTGTTACGCCAGCTCGTAGAGCCCTTCCCGCCTTCGGCCCCGATATTCCATTTGACCGGGGAAGTGTAAGTCTTGGGCATGGCATTGATGTCATAGGTCCTGACCGTGCCATAAGGCATGGACACTATGGCCGAGGCCGCATTCACGACTCTTGCCGTGCTCGGTATGACATCTCCGTTTGCATCACACAGGGCGACGTTGAAATAATAACCGCCGCTGGACACCGGCACCGGAATACTGAAAGTCATGGATTCGCGGATCTGCTCCGGGGTGAAATGAATGTCAATCACCTTGTCCGCAAGTGTCACATTTGTCGTAACCGTCTCAATGTATTTGTTTCCGTTATAGTACTGCACGGCAAGTCCCGCCCCGACTATTTTTTTCCCGGCCCCACAAAGGAAACGGAAGCCTCTTGCCTCCGAAGGCACATTGGTGACGACAAACTTGAAAAGCGCGGAATACGGCTTGAACATGTACACGCCCTCATCGTTTTTGGTTCCGAGATGAGGAGCAAAGGTATTGCCTTCGACATAAGAATATTCCGTGGGCATGTCAACATTGAAAAGACCTTTTTCCTCGTTATATGAGGTGGCTATGTTGAACGGATATATTGCGATATCGGACAACTCGTCTCCTGTTTCGATTTGACCTACAAAAGTATTATTGTCCTGATAGGCCAGCTCGGCGATATCACCGTTTTTCGTATGGATGCCGATTATGTCGCCTGCCTGCCATGAAGACTTGCCTTCATCGTCAATACCTGCCTTCAGCTTCGGTATCTGGGCTTGAATCGTCACTGTTTGGTACTCTCCTTCAGCCGTGGGAATCCCGATTTCCTCGGCACAGGCCGATAACAGAACGGCGGATGCCAGCAGTATATTTATTCTCTTTTTCATTTCGAGTATGTTTTAGTGGGTTAAAGTCCAAGTTCTTCTTCTCCGCCGATTGTCCAATCGGATGCAAAACCGGTTTGGACCTCGGTGTCCGATGTCAGGATCAGAGATTCCGGAATCAAATTCTGCGCATTCAGCTCCGGAGCCAGATAATTGCTTTTAACTTTCATAGTTATTCCCATTTTATTGTTATTGCATCGTATGTGTTTGACTTGTTGCAGAATGCCACCAGGGCATTTCCATCACCATCCAAAGGCGTTTTTACGAGATTTGCCACATTTGAATATGTAGAACTCCGGTGCGTCATATATATTCCGTTTTCATCACCTACGGCCCTCATCCTTATCTTGATATTGCCATTCTTGATGGCATTCTCGAATATCATCGTATGAGACATCAGCACCCCTTCAAAATTCTCAACCTGGGCTCCGTGAGGAAGCACCCATGTACA
Source organism: Bacteroidales bacterium UBA2861 (assembly GCA_002350615.1). GTDB lineage: Bacteria > Bacteroidota > Bacteroidia > Bacteroidales > UBA932 > Cryptobacteroides. Next base: position 49,643 of record DEFD01000029.1, read on the forward strand.
GTTGACCTTGGCCTTCTCAGTGGTTCCGTTTATCACATCCAGAGATTCCTGCTCGGATTTATTGCACTTCCACTCGCCGCCGTCATAATATTCGATATTCCAGAATATCGGCGCACCACGGCTATATATAGGAGCTTGAATCGTCACTTCCGACCCTGCCTTCAGATATGAAACCGGTGCTGTGAATTCAAAGTAATCATCCGTAAAGAAACACTTTACAACAGGTGATCCATAATTATAGGTAGCATTCTGCTGGAACTCGAACAGGACTTTGTCGATGTCATATTTTTTGTGCTCGTCAGAAAAGACGAACTCCGCCGTGGCATCGGGGTTCTCTGCACTTGGCCAGATATGGGATCCATTTCCGATTTTGGAGCCTCTTTGCCAGAGATCCTTGAAAGAGTCACGCAGATTTCTCGGGTTGCTTCCACCCACTCCATCGTAGAAACCTATAGGCCATCTGACGGAATGTCCGGTGGCACCTCCTGAACCGCCTGAAGCTGTCACCAGCATTGCCAGGGTGCTTCCCGCCACAAACGACTTGCCGGCCTCACCGTCCATGATGGTAACAGTCTTCGAATCCCCTTCCACATCGGTGAAAACAAGTTCGAATCCACCTTCAGGCACAGTAAACGGCGCCGCTTCGCAGCTTACTTCCGTGTAACCGTCAAATGTCATCCCCGATTCTCCGAAATCAAAAAGTAATTCCCTTTTCAATGATGACTGATCTATGTTCAGTTCATCCGTGTAACAATTATAAACTGCATCATATGCCAGGCATCCACTGAAGTTTTCACTTTGTGCCGGACGTATGAGCAAGGATTTAAGCGCCACCGACTCTGACGGAAGGATATCATTACCGAACTTGAAATTAATCGTACAGCTCATCCGCTTGAACTCGAGCTTCACCGGAGCAACGACACTCGAACGCGCTGTAGAAGCGACATGCAGCGGAACCGGCACCGCACCGGAATCCACAAGAGAAGGTATTCCGGCGTCGATCGCTGTCAGATCCGAAATGGATAAATTGTAGGGATAATAAGCATAGAAACGATAATTGACATCCGATTTGTATGCCACTATAGCATCTTCTTCCGTAGCCTTGACAAGATAATTTCCCGTACTATTCGGCCTGTATGCCGCTATTCCCTTCGAATTCATCGGAACATTCTCTTTCCCCCCACGGGAACAGTTGGCTGCTATTCCTATGAGGGCATCCGTGTCAAAAACGGTAGTTTCCGGCAATGACACTTCGAATACGAGGTCAAGAGACTCATAATCCAGACTTTTGTTGTTGGCCGTGGAACCGGTACATCCGGAAATGAGCAATGTAGCCAGTCCGGTCCACCAAAATAACCTTGAAAAAGTTTTCATTTTGTTATTGATTAGCGTTTATTCTATGCGGTTAACTGATTCAAATATACAAGTACGAATACTTTATATTTCTATGTTTGGTCAAATTCAATTATTTTATGAACACATTTTTGCATCAGACATACTTTCCTGAATCACGTGACAATCCATTGCGGCTTGCCAAAGCAAAGTCGCATGTCGTTCTGTGATAGATGAATTAGGACCGTTGGCAGAAGGCCGCTGACATACGCTACCGCCACGCACGAGCCCGCTCAAAAAACTTCGTCAGCGGCCTCCTGCCAACGGATACGCATATCAAGCCGTTGACGCAGGCGAAGGCCTGCCAGCAGCCGTTCAGACACTGAACGGCTGGCGGTTGACAATAGAACGGCCGAGGGTAAGGCTGTCGGCGTATTCCAGATCGTCACCGAAACCGAGGCCGCGCGCCAGGGTCGTCACCTTCGCCGCAAGGCCTTCTATCTGTCTGTAAATGTAAAAAGCGGTGGTCTCCCCTTCAACATCGCCGCTGAGGGCGAGGATTACCTCCACGGGCTCCTGCGAATCTTTCAGCCGCTGCACGAGGCTGCCGATGCTGAGGTCGGAGGGGCCGACCCCGTCGATTGGAGAGATTATTCCGCCAAGCACATGGTAAACGCCCCTGTACTGGCCTGTGGCCTCGATGCTCATGACATCGCGGACGCTTTCCACCACGCAGATCTGCTTATGGTCGCGGCTCCGGTCCGCGCAGATTCCGCAGAGATCGCCGTCCGCTATCATATTGCATTCGCTGCAATAATGCACGTCGTCGGCGAGGGCCGCCACCGAATCGGCGAAGTGATGTATGTTTTCAGAAGGCTGCCGGAGCAGGTGCAGGGCAAGCCGCAGGGCGCTGCGTGAACCCACTCCGGGGAGCGAGGAAATTGCTTCCACCGCTTCCCGGAGCACTTTGCTGGGATAATTGTCCGGCGTCATTTGCGAATTCCGAACCTGTAGATGCAGGTATGGGTATATGTTTCACCCGGACGCAGCACGGTGTCGCTGAATCCTTCGTGATTGATGGAATCCGGATATTTCTGCGTCTCGAGAGCAAAGGAGCAGCGGTAGCCGATGGGCGTACCGAATTTATCCAACTCTTTGCCATTGAAGAAGTTTCCGCAATAGAACTGTAGCGCGGGCTGGTCGGTGAGTACATCCATGCAGCGGCCGGATTCGGGATCGTAGATACTAGCGGCGAGTTCGACGCCTTCCCCCTTGCGGGCGAGAATCCAGTTGTGGTCGTAGCCGTAGCCGTTCTTTAACTGTTCGTTATCCTCGTTCACCCGCTCCCCTATCTTGTGAGGCTCACGGAAATCCAGGGGGGATCCGTCAAGGCTGGCTATCTGCCCGAGAGGAATCAGCAGGTTGTCGATGGGCGTGGTCCTGTCCGCGAAGATCTGCAGTTCGTGGTCCAGGATGCTCTTGGAGCTGTCTCCGCTGAGGTTGAAGAAAGAGTGATGCGAAAGGTTCACTATCGTGGGCTTGTCGGTAGTGGCTTCGTAATCCACGCGGAACTCGTTGTTCCTGTTAAGCGAATAGGTCATCTTGATGTCAAGGTTCCCGGGGAATCCCTCGAAGCCGTCGGGATGCACCAGATGGAGCACAAGTTTTTTCCTGCTTGCTTCCAGCACGTCCCAGACCATGCGGTCCACTCCCGTGAAACCACCGTGAAGGGTGTTGCCGTCGTTGTTCAGCGGCGTATTGTATTCCTGTCCGTCAAGCACGAAATGGCCTTTGCCGATACGGTTTGCAACCGGGCCCACAGCGGCGCCGAGGAAGCGCTCGCCATCGTTGTCCTGATATTCCTGAATGCTTCCGAGGCCGGTTTCAATATCGGCATACCTGCCTTCCCTGTCCGGCGCCCAGATGGACACGACGCGTCCGCCATAGTTGGTCACCTGCATGGTGATGTCGCCGGCCTTGAGAGTATAAAGGGAAATCTGTTTACCGTCCTGCTCCGCCTGGAACTTTTCCGCAGGGACAAGACTGATACCGCTTTTGCAGCAAGCTGCAGCAGCTACTGCCATTGCGCTCAAAATCAATAACTTTCTCATATTATTTTACAACATTTGCTTCTTGTGGAATATCCACAGCGCCGTCAGGAGGATCAGCGTCATCACTCCGAGCAGGATAAGCCATGCATAGGAGAAACCGTCGAGAGGCAGCTTTACATTCATGCCATAGAAACTCGCAACGAATGTAGCCGGCATGAGCAGCACGCTTATCACGGTGAATATCTTCATGATGCGGTTCTGGTCCAGATTAATCAGACCGACAGCGGTATCCTGCAGATACTCAAGCCTTTCGAAGGTGAAATTGGTATGGTTGATAAGGGACGATATATCCTGGAGGAGCACGCTGAACTTGCCGTCGAGCCGGTCCGGATAACGGTCGCTCTTGATGAGGCCGGATATCAGCCTCTGCTTATCCACGATGTTCTCGCGAACCATCATTGCATTTTCCTGCAACTGGTTGATGTCCAGGAGGAAATCCTCGTTTATATCTTCTTTCTGATTGATTCTCTTGCTGAACTGCGTAGTCTCCTTGTCAAGGAGCTCGATGATATCGGCGTCAAGGTCGATACGCTGGTCCATTATGCTGGTGAAAATGGTCCACCCGTCCTCGTACTGGGCCGGACGGGCCTGGATGCGGCGCTGCAGGCTGGTGAAAGACCGCAGCGGGATTTCGCGCAGGGTGGCTATGGTATTTCCCACGATCGTGAAAGACACCGCATCCTCCGCCATCTCGTCCCCCGCAGGAGAGAGGAAGTTGGTGTTGGCGAAAATAGCCGTCTCGCTCTCCGAAAAACGCGAAGAACTTTCAATCTCTTCCGCCTGGGCGCGGCTTTGTATTTCTGTTCCGAGGAAAGCTTCCGTAGCCCGTTTCTCATCTCCCGTCGGCGAGAGAAGGTCTATCCAGAGCACGTCATTTTTGCTGATTGAAGCAAACTCCGTTTCATGCTGGCTTACAATGATTTCAGCTCCCTGTCTGTAGAAAATGCTGATCATTCCTCTTCCTGTTTTTGTCCCGGCACAGTGCGTCGGAAGGGTTATACTTACGGGTTAGCTGACGTCACGGAGAAGTCAGCGCGCAAATATAGAAAAAATATCGCAACAATGGCTTACCACTGCTGCGATATTTAGTTCTGAAAAAAAGATTAAGCTTTTCCGTTGGAGCCGAGAACGTCCACGATCTTGTGCTCGTAGAGTTTCTTCATCTCGTCACGGGCAGGGCCGAGATACTTGCGGGGATCGAACTCACCGGGTTTCTCGACGAAGACCTTGCGGACGGCTGCGGTCATTGCAAGACGGCTGTCGGAGTCGATATTGATCTTGCAGACCGCGCTCTTGGCTGCCTCGCGGAGCTGCTCTTCGGGGATACCAACCGCATCGGGGAGTTTTCCGCCATGGGTGTTGATGATATCGACATATTCCTGAGGAACCGAGCTGGATCCGTGGAGTACGATGGGGAATCCGGGGAGCTTCTTCTCGATTTCATGAAGCACGTTGAATGCAAGCGGAGGAGGAACCAGACGGCCGGTCTTGGGGTCGCGGGTGCACTGCTCGGGTTTGAATTTGTATGCTCCGTGGCTGGTGCCGATGGAGATGGCGAGGCTGTCGCAACCGGTGCGGGTGGCAAAGTCGATAACCTCTTCGGGACGGGTGTAGTGGGATTCCTCTGCGGAAACCTCATCCTCGACGCCAGCGAGAACACCAAGCTCGGCCTCAACGGTGACATCGTACTGATGTGCATAGTCCACAACTTTCTTCGTAAGAGCGATGTTCTCCTCGTAAGGAAGGCTGGAAGCATCGATCATGACGGAAGAGAATCCGAAATCCACGCAGCTCTTGCAAAGCTCGAAGCTGTCGCCGTGGTCAAGATGCAGGCAGATCTGGGGCTTCTCCCAGCCAAGTTCCTTTGCATATTCGACTGCACCCTGGGCCATGTAGCGGAGAAGGGTCTGGTTCGCATAGTTGCGGGCGCCCTTGCTCACCTGGAGGATGACGGGGGATTTCGTTTCGGCAGCGGCCTGGATGATGGCCTGGAGCTGCTCCATATTGTTGAAGTTGAATGCGGGGATGGCATATCCGCCGGCTACGGCCTTCTTGAACATTTCACGGGTGTTCACAAGGCCAAGTTCTTTGTAAGAAACCATAGTTTATAGATAAAGTATTAAATGTATTACCAGCATTGGAGATTTGGCGTCTCCAGTCTGCAAAGATACTAAATCTTTGCTATATTTGTAACAAATACAAGCCGTTTATGAACTCCAACAAAGTCCTCATATTCTCCGCCCCTTCAGGGTCGGGCAAAAGCACGATAGTGCATCATATACTCGGGCTTCACCCCGAGATAGAATTCAGTGTATCAGCGACTTCACGGGCGCCGCGCGGGGAGGAGAAAGACGGGGTGGACTATTGGTACCTGTCCGCCGAGGAATTCCGCCGGCGCATAGAAGCGGACGAATTCGTGGAATATGAGCAGGTTTACGAAGGGCGCTATTACGGGACCCTGAAAAGCGAGGTGGAACGTATCTGGGCGAAGGGACATGTGATCATTTTCGACGTGGACGTGAAAGGCGGCGTGAACCTGAAAAAATACTTCGGCGACAAGGCTCTTTCAGTGTTCATCCAGGCTCCCAGCGTGGAGGTTCTGAGGCAGAGGCTGATTGACCGCAAGACGGATTCCGCGGAGGCGATAGAAGAGCGCGTGGCAAAGGCAGCCGAGGAGATGACCTACGCTCCCAAGTTCGACTATATCCTTGTAAATGACGACCTTGCAACGGCTCTCGCAGAGGCTGAGAAAGTGGTCGACGATTTCCTTGCCAGATGAGGATTGCCGTATATCCCGGGTCTTTCGATCCCCTGCACATAGGGCATCTTGCCATCCTGAGGCATCTCTCCGGGATGTTCGACCTCGTGTATCTGGTGATATCGCCGCAGAATCCTTTCAAGGATGCCGCCAAGGCGGATAACGCCAGGCAGCGTCTCGAAGCGGCGAAAGCCGCGGTAAAAAGGCACCCCGGACTGCGGGTGAAAGTGGAAGACATAGAGTTCGGAATGCCCGCGCCGCACTATACGATCCGCACCCTGGATGCCCTAAGGGCCAGGGAGCCGCAGAATCAGTTCACCCTGGTGATGGGAGAAGACAATATCGCGGATCTCCCCCGCTGGAAAAGTGCGAGAAGGCTGCTGTGCGAGTACGATATCATAGTGTTTCCCCGCAGGGACGACGCTGCTGGCAATCCCCTGGCCCACGACGCCGGCAAACGCCCTGAATCAGCCGGTCTTTCTTCCCTTCGCGTCTGGTGCCGCTCAAAGCACGTCCGCTGCCATGTCAGCATAGCAGACGCTCCCCTGGTGGACGTCTCCTCCACACAGATCCGCCGCGCCCTCGCCGCCGGCGAAGACGTCTCCGCCCTGCTGGCATAAATCAGCCGTTTCCCTCACGAGGGGTCCGGCGAAACAGGCATTTTTGGGCGAGGTCCGATTATGATGGCAACACCTCGCCCAGTCCAATGGCCACAGACACCCCTACAAGGCAGATTGTGTGGGCGAGGTACCCGACCTAAAATCGGACCTCGCCCGGTCAAGTCCGCAAAACAGGGATGAAAAACAAGGAGGATGGCAAGCCAGAAGCCGCCATCCTCCAGTCTGTCATCAAAAACAAACGGCTACTCCCCGTTCCAATAGTAGTTGGGAGTATTGGTGGTAACGGTAGGTGAACCGCTCATCTTGTAGAGATAGTCTCCACAATTCCCGGCCGTAAGCGTCACTCCGTCAACGCTGCCGCCAACTCCGTTGTTGTCCAGGGTGATATTCAGCGGGAGATATCCGACCAAAGCCCCAAGGTATTTATTGGAAGTAGATATATCGCTCACATTACCATAGAATTTGCAGTTCTGAATCTTTGGACTTCCTCCTGAAGGATGCCCAAACAATCCGCCGATTCCATGGTCAACAGATATTGCGGTAGAATTGGAGACATCCGCCTTATTCGTGCAGGCATCGATAGTGATTGCTTTATTGCTTGCTCCGACTATTCCACCCAGCCTCAGTCCTCCAGCAGTAGCCGTTGCCCCGGTAGTGCTTACATTCCCTTCATTAATACACCCGGACACCTTACCAGGGCCATCGTAACGGCCAATAATACCGCCAAAATAGCACCACTTTATATCTCCGACATTGATCACTTCCGCATAATTATTACAATCAGTTACATTCGTCGCCCCTGTATTAATCTTTCCCACTATACCACCAAGCATACACTGTGCATTTCCGGCAAGGTTTGATACCTTTGCCTCGTAGGGATCTCCATTGGCATAAGTGCCTTTTTTATTCTCGCAATTCTTAATTACGCAGGCATTGGTATTTGCATAGCCGACAATACCTCCTACATTTGTATTGCCATTAAACTTAAACTGCTGACTACCAGAATATGATGCGGAGACCTTTGAAGTAACAGGCGCATAGTTATCACAGTTATCTACTGTGCCAAATGACATATATCCCACAATACCTCCAAGATTATCCGAATTTGCAGTCTGGCTGGAAATGGAATGTGTTATGGCGCCATGGTTGTCAGAGTCGGAAATACTTGCACCGGCTTTATTGATCTGCGCGGCAATACCCGCAATGTTTATGGCATTCTTGCCTGTAATTGTCACAGCATTTGAAACCACTTCTCCGTAATTTTCACAACCCGATATCTGAATGGCAGACCCCGTGTTGGCATTGCCGACAATACCTCCGGCAGATCCGACATAAGAGTTGTTGCAAACAACACTCCCATAATTTTTGCAGTTACTTACTGCTATATCTTTATTTACAAAGGATAAGATCCCTGCTATCGAGCCGTTTACTTCAGCGGGCTCTACTTCTGAATCAATTGTAACATTTCCGTAGTTAATACAAGAGGTGCAATTCCCCGTTGAGGACCATTGCGCACAAATGCCCCCTGCACGGAACATGCGAGTAGCGCTGGTCGCTGATGATATTTCAACGTCCGCAAAGTTCTTTACGTTTTCAATTGAAGCAGCCCCTGACGTTGCATTAACCAGTGCAGCAAAACGATACTCTGCAGCATCTGCCATGGAAAGACTGAACTTGCTCACACCGTCCTTGGATTCTCCGTCTTGAGAGCCAACCACCAAATTCTTCAGGCTACCGGTAAGTTGCCAAATAAGAGAAGCAGGAGTTCCTTCCGAAGCATTAACGACCAGGTTATATATGGAATGATTCTGTCCGTCAAAACTTCCACTGAAATTCCTGGGGGTCCATTCCTTTCCGGACATATCGATATTTGCAGTGAGTTTCACGATATCCGTGGCTTTCCATTCGGCATAGCGGGCATTCCAGGCGACGAGTTCGTCGGCGTTGGAAATGAGGTATTCCCAGGCGAGCGTGGTGTCGAGCTTGGCGAAGTCGAAACCGCCGTTGCGGGCGATCGGAACCGCCTGTGTAGCCGTCTTCGTGGCACTGAAGCCGGCGATGTCCTGGGTGAGGCTCACCGTGAAACCGCCTGCCGGAGTGGTCCCGGGCAGAACCGCAATGTAGTACACGCCCGTAGGGAATACTTCACCCTCAGCGTAGGTCACGGTAACCGAGCCTGTAGCGGAAGAATTGTCCTTGATCTGACCTGTGGCAGCATCCACTGTGGCTGTACCGGCGATCTTCTCACCTGTAACGGTGATGCTCTTCACGTTCTTGTAGGACACCTCCACCTTGAGGAATCCGCAGACATTCTTGAATTCAAGGGCATTTCCCCTGTCGGCCGAAGCCACGCTCAGCAGAGCCTCGCTGCTTATATTCTTCCCTTCAGGGATCACCTGGGCGGCAGGAAGACTGAGAGTGATGTCCGATCCTGAGATGCTTACGCCGGCCGCAGCCGGAGATACGGCATGGAAATGCGAAGATCCTTCGGCCACCTGTCCGCTGAGTTCAGCGCTGCTGGCGGGATCGGAAGGAGTCACGGAAAAATCGTGCGGTGTGGCAGGAGCGACATTGTCATAGATACGCACCTGGTCCGTACTTTCCCAGAGGACGGCCGTACCGTCAATAAAAGCTTTCGACTGGGGAGCGACGGGGATGTCCCGGGCTTCCTTTCCGGCAGTCAAAGAAATGGTTTCAAGGGTGATTTCCCCATTGGGGGTATCAACAGACTTTTCCTGTTTGGTGCAGGAGGGCGCCGCCAAAAACAGAACGGCGGCGAAAATCGCATAATACTTTTTCATCGTTTTCAGTTTTTGGAGCTTTACCATAAATTAAAATCTTGAAGTTCACCGATCTCTTCATTCGACACCTGTGCTTCTTCGTTGCTGAGGCAGAGAAGATTCTCCTCCCAGATGGCCGCTGAGGCCGAATAAGGAGGGATGTACTCAGTTTTTACTTTTTTCTTCATAGTGTTATTGTATTGATTTTAAATAGTCTTTAGTGAAGATAAACTCCTCCCCGAGGTCCAGCAGCATCCAGGGGATATAGTCAAAATCAGGGTTGTTGAAACGGTCTTCACGATCGTATGCTTCGCGATAGGATTCGCGTTGCTGCACCCTGTGCCCGAATTCATTCTCGTGGCCGGGCAGGAAAATCATCGCTTTTCCGTCCTTTGCGGCAGCTTCCTTGGCAGCCGACTGGATAATCTGGAACTTGTTCCATGTCGCGCCTATGACAATGTCCGGAGCGCTCAGCTCTGCATATCTCCCCTCCCGGGGCTTGTCCGAATTGTCCCCGTTATGTATCACGGTCCAGCCGTCGAATTCCAAATGGTAGATATTGTTGGGAATGTCTTTCCCCTGATTTCCGGCGAAGAGACGCATTTTGATGCCGCGCACATCTATCGGGTCCACGATATCGTCCCAGACAATGAGTTTACCGCTGCTTTTGGACTTGGGTATAAGGTCTTTGGACAGGACTACGAGTTTGCCGGCATCGACCATGGCATTAAGGATATCGAGAGAATAGTGGTCTCCGTGCGGGTGGGTGATGAAGACCACGTCCAAGAGTTTGGCTATCTGCCGCGCTTCACCCATACTTCCCCACCAACGTAGGTCGAATGCGATGGCTCGTTCCGAGGTCCGGAAAATAAAGCCCATGTTATACACCTTGTACACCGCAAGCACTCCGGGTTCCGGCGCTGGCTGTTTCAGCCACTTTATCGCCTCCTTGCAGCTTCCGGAAGTGTATTTGCGCTTGGCCGAATCGAAGGACTGACGCTCTTCGGGCGTCATGTCGCCCTGATCGTTCACATGGACGGGAAAATCCACCATCCACATGGTATATCGGCGCACCATGGTCCCAAAATCGTCCGGTCCCTTGTCCACCTGCGGAGGATACATCTGTTCGAGTTCAGCCACAAGTTTATAAGTTTCTGAAATCCAGGCGAAAGGCTTCTCGGATTCCATGTATTCCATGTCGCGGATGAAGGATGTCAGGCGGTCTCCGACCGGAGTTCCCTCCGCGTATGAACGGAACTCCCGGGCCTTTGCCATCATGTCCTGATAAAGGGCGGCCGTGGGCTTGGGCTGCCAGTCGAAAGCGGACAGCCACTGCGCCAGAAGCAGTGAGAGTATGGTTATAATTATCTTCTTCATATCACTTGTAATCTATAGTCAAATCTCCGAAACGGATCCAGGTAAAAGCAATGTCCTTGAAATCCGCTCTGATGATTTCCTCATCGTTCACTGCGGAAGCGGAAGGGTCCCGAGGCGGCATGAAGAGTCTGTAGGAAGCCGGACGGATACGGATTGTAAACTTGTGGCCGAATGCATCCGCGGGGATGCGGAAGCTGCGCTGCTGGGCACCGAGACCGCAGTCGTAGCTGGTCCTGCAGCCACGGCTGATGCCGGGAGCCACAAGGCGGAGGTCCCACCAGGGAAGGCCGCGCAGATAAATCACCGAAGCTCCGGTGGCCGTTTCCGCAAGGGCTTTCCAGGCTCCGCCGTCGATGCTGTACTCAAGAGTCCACTCGGCAGGGAATCCCCAGCCTTTGTTTGCATCCTGCGTGCCTGCATACCAGGAAAAGTTGAAAGCCATTTCAGTCCCCGTCACCTTGCGGGCATCCACATCCAGGTAGAAAGATTTGACGCCGGCAGGATTGCCTGCGGCATCGAAGCTGAACCATCCGGTGGACGGACCCTTGAAGAAAACCGCCCCGTTGTTGGTATAGCCCCTGCTCGTGAGGTCGAGGGCATTCACGTCGCTGTCGATATGGATATAGGAATCGCTGTCAGTCCAGAAAAGAGCCCTGGCGCGGCCGCGGTCCGAGACCAGCTTGTCCCCTTTACGGCCGTTTTTCCAGACGCCGCCCTGGATGCCCAGCATCTCGAATTCCAGCTGCTGTCCGTTCGTGCCGTCAAGGCACCAGCCGCTGAGCTGTTTCCAGGAGGACTTGTTCTTGCGGGAAAAGCCAAGGTCGGACTCGTCCACAGGCCGGATGCTGTAACGTCCCATCTCTCCACCGTAACGTCTCATGGGGGTATGGACAATTATACCAGTGACGGGGCCTGTGCCGGCCACTAGCGGCCTGCCGGTCCTTCTCCAGGGGCATTTGGTGTTTACCAGCAGATAGATTGCCGATCCCTGGCTGTCCCTGAGAAGCGAGGCCCAGCCGTCCATGCGCTTGTTTATGGCATACAGGCCCTCGTGCAATGCCTCGCAATATTGTCCGTACGGTTCATAGATATCCGCGTACGTTCCGTCCTTGAATACCATTTCAAGGTCTTTCAGGACCACTTGCGTATAGATATCGGAATCAGTAAGTTCGCTTATGAACTTCTGTTTCGCAGCCACATCGGAGGCCATTCCTGCACTACGCTCCTGCACGGCCGAGGCGCCGAGCCCACGGACTGTCAACCTGTCGGGATCGCTCTCCCTGCAAAGCACTGCACCTTCAAGGTTCAGTACCACATGGTCGTAACGTTTAAGCTTATTCGATTCCGCTTCGCTGAAGACGATGCGGATGCCGCAGCTTCCGTCAGCCTCCTGAACATACGCGGTCCTGTCATTTAGGCTGATATCCACGACATCGAACTTGACATTCGGATTCAGCTCCATATTGGGGCTTGCGCAGTCGCTCACCACGATTCCAGACACTTTCACCGCTCCCAAGACCGCAGTATCGCCGGGAGCGCAGATGTCCCGAAGCCCTGCCAGGCCGTCCGCGAAGGCGGTCTGGAACATTGCCAGGAGCATCAGGACCATTGTCATTCTTCTCATTTCCCTATATACTTTCTGAATTCCGTATAGACATAATCGTCATAGTTGTCGATGACCGACCAGGGGGTGCAGGTATGGTCATACCTGGGATCGCCGTTCACCTTGCCGAATTCATCGTAGCTCGAAAGCTCATAGTTGAAAGGTCCGCGGTACAGGCATGTCTCCAGAAGGACTTTGTAGAATTCTCCCCACAGATCGTTGCGCCCTATCTGGTCGAAGCGGTCGGGCATGAAGCCTTCGTATCCGGGGAACAGGTGATCGTCATAAGCTCTTATCGAATTTGTCTTGACCACGTTCTTGAGGCCCCTGTTGCCGTCGATATGCAGGTGGCCGATGCGTGTTCCCGCAGCCCGGAGCCAATCTACCACATTTCCCCTGTTCCCTACCGTATTGAGATAAAGGTTTGCGTGCCCGGTATCCATGCAGATGCGGATTTCGTGGTCCAGATGGACAAGCGCATTCGCGCGGTCGATGGCGTCGCTCAGCACATCGACATCGGCTCCCACCCCGTAACTCATATTCTCCACCACCAGGTGGGCTCCTATCGAATCGGCGGAAGGGGCTATTTCAGCAAGGGATTTCACCATGCTTTCGACGGTACTGCCGTCATTGAAAAGCAGTGTCTGATTACAGTGAACCAGCACATTAGCCGGCTTCATCGGGGCAATAGCCCTTATCGCCCTTTTGTAAAAGGCGACCGTCTGCCTGCGCAGATCCTCGTCCGGCACGCACAGGTCCCGGTTCCTTTCCGTACCGCGGGGCCCGTAAGGAAGGTGTGAACACCATATCTTTGCATCGTCACCGTATTTCGCCCTATATGAAAGGGCCTGGGCAATCTGCGCTTCCCAGTCGCTCTCGTCCATTGCAATACCGCCGCACATCCAGTCCATATGGCAGGACGGAGCTATCTTGTAAGTGGTCTCATTGTCGATTGACGTGCAGTAGGAAGGCTGCAGCCGGAGTTTGGAGATATCTTCACCGGGCTTGCCCTTTTCGGTGGTAGGCCTTACCAGTGTGCTGGAAGCCAGATAGGAATTCCCCTCGGAAGGGGCCTTCCGCACTACGACATCATCCAGATAGAAGCAGTTTTTCGCATTCCTGATCACAGTCGGCACTATCCTGATATTGTCATTCGAGCCAAAGGCTCCGTAGGTATAAACCAGACTGTGCCATTTGCCGTCACCTATCATCTCTTTCGTAATAGTCACCTTGGTGCGGTATTTCGGCTCTCCGGATATGACGGTCGAAGTGGCAGGCGACACGTCGATTTCCACGCCGTCGAGAGACAGCGCGTGAAGCTGGCAGTTATAGGCGAATATATCGAAGTCGCTCTGGCAGCCTTGCTCGGTGCATATCCTCAGGGATACTTCCGCCTTCACCGGGCGGAAAGGCATGGTGGGAAGATAGGCGATCGGCCTGTTGGCATAGCCGAGAGAGGCGTCGCAACCTATATATCCCCTGTAGGCACGAAGATAATACAGCCTGTTCCAGTCCAGTATCCCCATATTGGCAAGCAACTCCCTTGAAACCCTAAGGCTTTGGCTCGCTGCCGGCGGGTTGTTATAGTCGTCAAGTTCGAAGAACGGAGTGCCGGGAGCACCGGCGGATTTGGGGATATAGGCCACTTCCCTGCCCTTCGCACTGGCGCTGCAAGGGTTCTCTTCCCCGGCTGACGGTCCGTATCCTCCCGTTCCTGCAACGATATCCCCTCCCCACACGCAATTGTCGAAATGTTCCTCGAAAAGGATGTCTCCGACGGTGCCGAAGTCCGCAATCAAGTCTTTGACATCACCTGCATTCAGGGTCACTGTCCCGGTATTGACGGAACATGCGTGATGGGCGGAATCAGTTACGCGTACTTCAATGCCGGAATCGTACTTGCCTGCCGGAACCGCGATGAAGAAATCGGAGGCGTCAAGCCCCCCTCCGCTGCCTGCGGTGTTCAGAACGGCAAAATCCAGTGCCGGTGCCGAAGCGAGGACGGAAAGCGACTTGTCGCCGCGGCCGAGTTTGAAGCTGCCGCTGAGAGCGCTTCCTTCCGAAGAGGCATACACTGATACCACCGGGGCGGAATCCTTGACGGATACTTTCAGCAGCGCACAGAGAGCCTGCATCTGCACTTTTCCGGATTCTCCCGAAATCTCCGCATAGCCGATATGCGGATGGAACTGTGCGCTTGCAGCCTTGCCGTCCGGGAACTGCGCCGGCGGCAACACGAAATACGAGCGTGCGCGTGAATATGCCTCGGCAGGGAAAGTCAACTCGTAGTGGCCGTCCTCTGCCGGTTCCGCCATCACGTACGGCTGACCGTCCTTGACCTTGACATCGGCGGCAACCCCGTTGACAAGCGCTTTGACAGGAGTGTTCCAGCCGAAGATTTCGCCGCGGGGGAACTCGAGTTCGAGTTTCACTCCGTCCAGCGAATCTCCGCCTTCCGTTTTCTCCGGCTTGCAGGCACAGAGCCCCACAAGGAGGACGAGGGCTATTTGTATCTTATATTTATGCATTCGAAATTGATCTTGGTTGCTTTCACGGTAGTATTGTGTTCCACGGTCCCGTGCTCGCTGTCACCGTCCCACTCTATGGGGAATACAGCCATGACATTGTCGTAGGGGCGTATGCGGATCAGCAATTTATCTTTCCCGAACACTTCGGCAGGAAGCACCGCCACATGCTGCGTGGCTCCAAGGCCGCAGGAGGAACTGGTGAAGTACTTGATGCCTCCCAGCGTGATGTCCCACCAGGGAAGGGTGCGAAGGTGCACATAGTCTTTCCCAGTGACATTGTCCTTGCAGAGGGTATAGCTGTTTCCTCCGTCAATAGAGTATTCAAGACACCAGTGGGCGGGGAAGAACTGGGAAGTAGCCGCGCTGATGGCTCCCACGTCGAAGGCATAGTGGACATACATCATCGAGCCGCTGAGTGCTGAAGTGGACATTTCCATGCGCATGCCTTTATAGCCTGTTATACGGCCATCCTCCCAATCGTACCAGCCCTTTATTTCGGTTGCGAGGCTGAGGGCCTTGCGATAATCCGAAACCGGTACGGAACTGGGCACGATTCCCTTTTCCTCTCCCGTGAGGTTCGAATAGGAATTAACGCTGCTCATGGGCCAGTTGCCGTCTCCCGGCGAATGGTTCTCTATGAACATCTCCACATTAGGCACGGTATGGCCCGCTGCAAGATCATCGGAAGGGATAATGGTATTCGTCAGGCGCGCCTCTACCGAACCCGGATCCGCATACTTTGAATTGATCTTCGCCCACTGGCCATAACGGTACTGATAAGGGGCCCCGTCGTATTTTGCGAATTCGGTGTATGCCGAAGCTCCGTTCCACTCCTGACGGAAGCCGCTTTCGTCCAGCACGCGGATCTGGTAAGGTCCAACATCGCCGTAGCGGGACATCGGCTCGGATACGATTATACCTTCGGTAAAGCCTTTGCCCTGGGGTACGCCGTTTCCGGAACGCCTCCAGAGGCACAGCATATTGATCGGAGCGTATATTCCTTTTCCGCTGTCGTCGATCAGCAGCGCGGCCCATCCGTCGAGACGGTTGTTGTTGCCGCTGTTCATTGAGTTGACGGCGGAAGCAAGCGTATAGTTCTCATACACATTGGCATACGCACCTGTCTTGTAAACGAACTCGGTGTTCTTCAGGGCGACGAAAGTGAACACGTCGTCGTCGGTCAGTTCCGAAATCGTTTTCTCCTTGCTCACGATGAAATCTCCGGATTCGCTGCCCACCATGTTCTCTCCTCCGATTCCGTCTATGGTATAACGCTCGGGATCCTCTTCCTTGACAATCTTCAGTCCGGTCAGCGAAAGCGACAGCTTGGTTCCCCGCGCCAGAATGTTGTCATCGGCGTCGGTGAACAGGAGGCGGAAGCCCATGGAAGCATCGGAAGACTGTATGTAAGCCGTCCGCTTGTTCTGGCTTATGTCCACCTTGTCATAATTGACGCTCGGATTGAGAGCCATATTGGCACTGTGGAAATCACTCACCACGACGCCCTCGATAAAGACGTCATCCTCGATTTTCCCGGCTCCGGCATATTCGCGGGCCTGGGCGAAACTTATCCTGGAACCGAATTCCCCGTCTTTATTGGAACTTGTGACATACAGATTCACGTTGAACCTCACATCCCAGCCGTCCACATAGGAAATGGATATCTGAGCCTTGCTGGTATGCTCCACGGAACTTGCCGACGTTTCAGCCACCAGCATTCCGAGTTCGGAATAGATGGAACGGATCCAGTCTTTTCCGCCGCTCAGGTAGCTCACCTTAGTATCGAGGTTGTCCAGAGGCACGTTGGTGCCGATTTCGAATTCAGCCACGTCCGTACCGCTGCCGCTCACATTTTTGTAAGGTGCGGCGCACTCGAGATAAGGTTCGTCGCCGTACTGGCGGACGTACACCGTATCTTTCGCCGATTCCCCTTCGAGGGATACCTCGAGCTTGGCCATACGGCGGAAGCCTTCGTTGGGCTGGAATTCAAGGAGCAGGTCTCCGTCGTCCTTGAACGACATCCTGTCAATTGTACAGTAGGCGGAAAAATCATTCAGCGCACGGACTTTCACTTTTCCGTTGGAATAAATCTTCACGCTCGCCGTACCGCCTGCTTTGTCCACGTAGTATTCCTTGGATGCCGGTGCCAGTTCGACAAGCTTGGCATACTCGGCGTCGTCGAATGCGGAACATGCCGCAAGCCCCAGCGAGAATATCAATAATAAATACTTTTTCATAGCCTTCAGTTATTTATATTGAACGAGGATGTCTTCAAGGCACAGGGCGCCGCCCTGGGTACCTGTAAATTCAAATGTCTGAGTAATTCTATGACCCTGGAACGTCTGTCCCTTGTTCCAGTCGGAAGCGCCGTAATTCCATTCGGCCATCCTTGTGCTCGCAGGGACGAGACGCAGCTTCACCCTGGCCTTTCCAAGCACTTCGGCGGGAAGCACGAAGCGGTAGGGCACAAGGCCGAATCCCCAGTCACAGTTGGTATAGCAGGGTTTGCCCATTGCAGCGCTATGGAACGAATCCAGAACGGTCGCATTGGTTTCCGAGACGCAGAAAGGCACGCTGCGCAGTTCAAAGCTCTCCCTCCCCGTAGCGGCGTTGACAACCCTGTGCCAGCTTCCGAAGTCCGTTCCGTTTTCGGACACGGCATACTCTACTGCCCAGTCTATAGGGAAAGAGGAACTGAATGTCCAGGAGATGTTGTTGGCATTGGCCCTGTTGAGCTGGCCGCCGGCTATCGAGAAACTGAGGGCGGCCTCGCTCCCGCTCACACCCGCGGTGCTGAACTCGGCAACGATTCCCTTGGTCTCCCCTGTCCAGTTGCCGGAGGCATCCCAGACATAGAAGCCGGAATAGTTGCAAAGGAATTCTATTACGGATCCAGCGGACATGCCGAATGGCTGATCGACATTGTTAGAAATGGTACTGATGGTCGGATTGGAGACATCAAGACCGCGATAGCCCCATGCGGGGAGGACCGGATAGCTCTCGGAAGTCTTTCCCTGAGGGAAATCAAGGTTCTCGAGATAGAGCCGGGCCACATCGCCGGTATTGTTAGTCATTCCCGCCGCTTCGGTCGCGTTCAGGACCTCCTGGTAATAGTGATCTGTAGTCTTGGTTGCATAATATCCGCCTGTGGCGGCAGTATTGCCGTTCCAGGAGTAGGAACCCACGCTCCAGGTTTTCTTGGTGAAGGTCCATTCCACGAGGTTGGTCCAAGAAGAAGCAGACGCCTGGGCGATATCGATATCGTCCTCATCGAAAGGACGGATGCTGTAACGGCCGACATTGCCTCCCCAGCGTTCCATTTCCTGATGGACGATGATACCTGAAAGATTTCCTTTACCCTGCGGCACTGCCTTTTTCTTCTTGGAAGCGGAATCCCAGCGCCAAGGACAGTTCATATTCACAAGCATGTATATGCCGGAATTGTCCTTGTCGTAGAGCAGGTTCGCGGCTCCGTCCTTTGCCCTTCTCGCCTGGTTGGTCGCGACCGGAAGCTCCTCGTTGACGGGGTTGATGATGGCATCGTACTCACGCACGTTGGTGTATCCTCCCCTCTTGATCTGGAATTCCATATCCTGAAGGGTGCACCATGTGTAGATGTCCGCATCGGTCAGGCCGGAAACCGTCTTGTTTTTCACCGGCAGCGCCACTCCCGTCTCTTCCACGACGACACGGTCGAGATTGGCAATCGTATAACGGAGCGGATTGCTTTCCTTGATGATGCGCACGCCGCCGAGATAAATCTTCACCTTGTCGCCACGCTTGAGGACATTGTCTTCCGCTTCGGCGTATTTGATACGGAATCCGAAGCTTCCGTCGATGCTTTCCACATAATTCGTCCTGTCGTTCTCAGTGGTGTAGATATTGTTGGCGTTGCTCTTGTCGCGGTTTGCAGCAAGGCCGTCCACAGTGGTGCCATAGTTGATGTTCTGGTCCATGTTGGGATTGCCGCCTTCGCCGATTACAATACCAAGGAGATAGTCCTCGTGCGCCTCGTCGCTTGCATATGTACCGCCATCCGCATAAGTGGTGCGGAGCTCCTCGAAGGAAATCTCCCGCTGCTGAACTTCCACATTCTGTTCCACCGAGACGCTCGCGGAAAGCTGAGTGCCGTCCAGGGCAGTATAGAGCAGATCCAGAGCAGCCTGACGGCGGAACGTCGTAGTGTTCGGAGCCACGGCATAAACCAGTTTTCCTGCAGAGATCGCCTCGCCGGAAATAAAGCCTTCTCCGGCTATGTATCTGACAGTCAGCGAAATCTTTGACAGCTCGGTTCCAAGGTTGCTTTCGATGTCCAGCTTACGTTCGCCGCCATCTTTGGACACGAGGTCCTGCTCGGGCAGACGTAGATAAGCGGTTTCACCGGACTGCACAACCAGGATACTGTCCTTGAAGGTTTCCGCAATGCTCACCACGATGTAAGCCTGTCTGCTTTCACCGCTGCCGTTGGATGCCAGATGGAAGCCGAAATCTCTGCTGCGTCCGCCCGGAACGCCGGCTTCTTCAGGCAGCAGCGAGGATTCCTTGGAGATTGTCACATCGGAAATCCAGCCTTCCTGACTGCCTTCATATCTGATCTGCGGTTCCAGGGAAGCGATATAATCTTCGGGAAGGTTGCTCAGAAGTTTTGTGGCTCCTGCACAGGAAACTGACGGGTACTCAAGACTTTCCGTCTCGAACACGATGGCGGCGTCCTTTATGCCTGCCGCCTGGATTATCTGTATCTCCTTGCTGAGCTTCCCGCTTTTGAACTGCAGGGTAGCCTGCCTCGACAGGCCCCTGTTGATTCCGCACAATACATGAACGGTGGTGACACCCTTGCCGGAAGTCTTGTCAAGTCCGGCCCAGTCGGAGCCTTCCGTTATGGCTGCCGTCCATTTGTCGGAGCAGTAAACCGTAACGGGAATAGTCTCCTTGTCGTAGGTGGCATTTATTGTCTCGTAATCCACGGCAAGGTCCCAGTTTTCCTCATAAGGCTGCGAGCAAGAGCCGATCAGGACAGCCGCAGCTGCAATAAGTATCGTTTTTACAGTTTTCATACTCATCAATTTTACATACCTTCAGCCACATACTCGTCGTTGGACAGGGCGCCCGAAGAAAGGGCGCACTGGGTGGCAGGAATAGGATAGAAACGGTGGCAGCGCTTGATGCGTTCCCTCAGTTTGGAGTTGTTCGTACTTGCAAGGGTCTGCTCATACCATACGCCCCAGCGTACGAGGTCGAACTTGCGCTGGAATTCTCCGCCAAGTTCCCTTGCCCTTTCGCAGCGCAACACAGCCGTGAGGGACTCATAACCGGTAAAGTTGGTTATCGGATCGACTCCGGCACGCTCCCGCACCTTGTTGAGAGCTTCCATCGCGCCATCGGCGTTTCCAGAGTTGCAGTAGCATTCCGCCATCATCAGGAGCGCATCCGCGTAACGGAATACCTTATAGTTGTTTGAATCATTGGAAAGATTCATTCCCGGGCACCAGAATTTGGGACCGGCCCAGCCCACGCCATAGTTCCTGGTCGTGTTGAAAGTGGCCGAAGTCTCATAATCACCGAGCCCGAGGACATAATAGACACGCCTGTCGATTTTCTTGCCGCGGATCTCCCCCGCCCTTATCGCGGCGGTGTCAATCTTCGTGTACCAACGTCCGGCGGTGACATTGTATTCATCGTCGTAGGTAAGCGGCAGCGGATCGAATATGGTGTTCTGATAATTCGTATTTTCCTGCTTCGCAGAACCGTTTGCCGGCCTGAAGCAGCCGAAATTATTCGTTGACGTAAGGGCGGACCAGGATGTCTGTTCATCGCCCAGATAAGGGATCTCGACACCGTCGTAAAGGAACTTGCCGGTCGCATCGTCCCTGGAATGTATCGGGGTCATGATTGCGGCGACGCTTCCCGCGAAATGGACGTCGGTAACGCTCCAGTCGTGCTGGATCTCGAATATGCTCTCAGGAGTGTTCTTGTAGCGCCACATGGTCTCTTCAAGGGGATAACGCTCCTCGTTGAAATCGCCGTACAACTCCTCGAGCTGAACAAGAGGCACCAGCGCCTGATCCCATTCTTCGTTCCACATTGCCATCTTTGCCATCAGCATGAGGGCAAGCGCATATCCGGCGCGGTGCTCCGGCGCCTCGCTTGCCCTGACCTTGAGGCCGTTGCCGTCCGTGAACCACGGCAGGGCGTTGTCCCTCAGGTCCTGATACAGGTCCGTGCGGATTTCATTGGCGTCGGTACGCGGCAAATGCCTGATTGCCAGAAGATCGGCATCGTCGGCAACCATCTGTTTATAATACGGCACGCCATTGAATACGCAGGTCAGCAGATAATAATACATGGCCCTCAGGACCCTCGCCTCGGCCACCAGGGGCATTTTCAGCGAATCCGCAAGCGGGGCTTTCGCGATGCATTCTATACACTCGTTGCAGCGCATGACGCCCAGATAACCCTGACGCCATACCGTGGCGCCGAACTGAGGCTTTGCCGGTGTAACGTCCAGACAGGCATCCACGGTGGATGATCCGGAATACCAGATGTCCGTACAGGCCTCGGTCATAAGCATGAAATTAGGGCCGTAAATGGTAGCGAGAGGTCGGTAGCATCCCCAGAGGGAGGTTTTGCACTGCGTCTCGGTGTCATAATAGCTGTCCCTGTTCACGAAGGAAGTCGGAACTTCATCCAGGGAACAGGCAGCTGCTGCGAAAAGCACTGATATATATATGATGTACTTTTTCATATTCCTTCCTTTTTAATACCTCAACTGAACACTGAATACCAGCATCTTGGACTGGGGATAGGCTCCCATGTCCACTCGCCGCAGGGTGCTCTCCCCGCTTGTGGACACATCGGGATCGAAGCCGTTATACTTCGTAAAGAGGCAGAGATTCGTTCCGGACACCCCGAAGGTGATGTCGCGGAGCAGCTTGGTATGTTTGCTGAGGTCCCAGGTGTAGCTCAGGTTGACATTTTTGAGCCTCAGGTAGCTTGCATCGTGCACCTGGAACGAGCTGGGCAGCATACGGTCGTCAGTACCGGCACGGGGGATGTCCGAATCCGGGTTGCGGAGAGGATGCCAGGCATCGAGCATATAACGGTACTGGTTAGCACTGAATGTACCCGACATGGACAGCTCGGCGTAATTGTAGATCTTGCCTCCGATGGAATAGTTGAAATAAATGCCGAGGCTCCAGTTTTTCCAGCGGAAGGTATTCTGCAGTCCTCCGTAGAGGAAAGGATCCGAGTTGCCGAGGTAGATAAGGTCTTTCTCCGAAAGGATTCCGTCGTGATCCTGGTCCACATACCTGGGAAAACCGAGGATGGCGCTTGCGGAATTCGTAGTCGTATTGGTTACATAGCTGTGAGTGAATCTGTTGCGTTCGAACTCCTCTTCGTTGTGCCATACTCCGGCATACTGGAATCCCCACAGGGAGTTGAGCGGGTATCCCTTCTTGTAGCCGTACATCATGAAAGAGGTATTTCCTGGGCTGTTGAGCACGGAGACGTAGTCTTCCTGACCAATCTCTATCACTTCCTGCTTGTTATGGGAGATGGTGAACTGAGAGGTCCATCCGAAGTTGCGCTTTTCTATGTTACGGGTCTCAAGGGTGAGCTCAATGCCCTTGTTGGAGGTCTTTCCAAGGTTGGTCAGGCGGCTGTCGTAACCTGTCGACTGAATGGTCTTGAGGTTGAGCAGAAGGTCGTAAGTCCGCGATGTGTAAGCTTCGAGGGTTGCCGAAATCCTGCCCTTGAACATGGTGAGATCGAGGGCTGCGTTCAGCAGGGTCGTCTTTTCCCAGGTAAGGTTCGGATTGGCGACGCGCTGCGGGATCATGGAAGGCACCAGCCTGCCGTCCACCAGCCAGGCATTGGTCAGAACTTCGTACGCGGCAAGGCTGCGGTAGTAAGAAATGGCGTCGTTGCCCGAACGGCCTGCACTCACCCTGAGCGAGAGATCATCTACCGAACGGAGGGAACGCATGAAGGGCTCCTTGCTGATCACCCACTTCACGGCGGCGGAAGGGAAGAACCCCCATTTGTTGTTCTGCGCGAAGTTGGAGGATCCGTCATATCGTCCCGTAACGGTGAGATAGTACTTCTGCCGGAAATTGTAGTTCAGTCTGGCGAATACGGATTCCTTGACCACCTCTTCCGAAGTTGTATAAGGAGTGAGGTTCTCTTTGCTCACGACACCCTGCATATTGTTCCATTTCAAGTCGTCGGTAAGCAGTCCGTTTGCCGTCAGGCGGAAATAATTCATATTGTTCTTGGACGCCGAGAAACCGGCCAGCACATCGAAAGAATGGCCTCCGCGCAATTTCCTGGTATAAGTGGCGGTATTTTCGGTGTTCAGCTTGCGGGCATCGCCTTCATAGCGCTGGGCGTCGGCTCCTTCCCCCTCCACTTTGCGAGGCATGGTACTCGGCCAGAACAGGTAGTCGTGACGCTGGTAAACCATGATCGAATTCTGGCTCTTCAGCGTAAGTCCCTTCACCGGACGGAATACGAACTCCAGGACATCATTCTTGGTAAGATTCTCCCTGAACTTCTCCATCAGGTTGATATTGGCGATAGGCGTATTGATGGCCGTTCCGTTCTCATACAAAGGGTTGTACTTGTCGTAAGGGCCGATGATAGGAGAAAGGTAAACGGCTCCGTTCCAGTAATTTGTTCCGCCGATATCCGCCTTGTTGAGATTGAATTTCTGGAAGGAATAGCTCATTCGGAGCGATACCCTCATCCACTTCGCGACATCGTAATTCAGGTTGAAACGCCCGTTGATTTTCGTGACGCCGCTGTTCTTGATGATACCTTCGGTGTCATTGTAAGAGAGTGAACCGAAATAATTGAGGCTCTCCCCTACCTTGCCGCTTGCGGAAACATTATAATTCTGATAAGGGGCGATCCGGGTAATTTCCTTGAGCCAGTTGGTGTCGTGTTCGTAGTCGTCCGGATCGAAACGCTGGCCGGACCTGCCGCTGCTGCGGAAATAATACCAGTCATTCAGATAGCGTACGAATTCATCCTTGTTCATCACATCCAGGTAGCGGGCTATCTTGGAGGCTCCGAATTCCGCCTTCGCAATCACACTCGGTTTGGAGGTGACACCCTTCCTGGTGGTGATGAGAATGACGCCGTTCGCCCCTCGGCTTCCGTAAATGGCCGTGGACGAGGCATCTTTCATTATGGAGATGGATTCGATGTCCGCGGAGTTTATCTCGTTGATGTCGTGAATTGCATCTATCACGCCGTCAACGATGATAAGAGGCTCGTTGCTTGCGTTGATGGAACGGGTTCCCCTGATGCGGATGGATGTCGATGCCCCTGGTTCTCCGGATGTTGACATGACATCAACGCCGGCAAGACGGCCCTGAAGGGCCTGATCTATGGAAGTGTTGGGTGCCTGGGCAAGGTCCGCCATCTTCACTGTGGCGACGGAACCGGTAAGGTCGCGCTTGCGGGTGACGCCGTAACCTATCACGACGGCTTCATTCAGGCTGTTGTTGATGTCAGGCTCAAGATTTACGGATACATTGGTCCTGTCACCTATGAGGACTTCCTTGGTCTGATAATTTATATATGAGAATTTAAGGATCTTGGTTCCCGCCGGAAGGAAAATCTCATACCTTCCGTCAGCATCGGTGACCACGGCCGCGGAACCGTTCTCGGACATTACTCCAGCGCCGGGAAGGGCTTCCCCGGTTTCGTCCTTGACCACACCATAGATCCTGAATTTGCCTGCATCCGACTTGGGTTTCGGCTGCTGTACGGACACGGCAACGACATTGCCCGAGATTTCGTAGCTCAGCGGAGCCTTGAAGATCCTGGGCCACACCTCCCCCACCGGAGTATTGGAGAATTCCGCGCTGACGCTGTAGGAGCTGAAGTCCGTACGGTCGCTGCTTATCACGGAATAACCGGTCTGACGGTTTATCTCCACGATAACATCCGACAATGGAGCATCTTTAAAACTCGCAGTAACACTCTGTCCTCCTGCCAGGAAAGCCGGCAAAAGAGAAGCGAGACTGACGATAAATCGCAAGATTCTTAAACTCATACCTTATTATAACTATAGTTCTTTTATAGAAATTACATTCCCTTCAGCAGTCCAGCCGATAGGCGTAATCGCCGACACGGCATTCAGGACATTGTCTATAGGCTCTTTGATATTCAAGCTGATACGGAAGCGTGAATCCGCATATTTCGCCGGGGAATAACGGATGTCCAGCGAATAGACTTCCGCCAGACGGGAAAGCAGGTCCCTCAGGGAGATGCTGTCATAATCCAACCTGCCGCCCATCCAGCTCAGATAAGCGCCGACATCGGCTTTCTTCTTTGTCAGAGAGCCGGTGGCGCATTCATAGCTGATGACTTCGCCCGGCTTCATGGCGAGACTGAGTTCGCTGTTGGAAAAGACCACCTTGCCTTCGACAAGGGCGGTGGTCACGGAAGCAGCGTTCTCGTAAGCGCATACATTGAATTTCGTGCCGAGCACGCTTATGTCGTTGCCACGGACATTGACCACAAAGGGATGCAGGGGATCCGAAACCACTTCGAAGAAGGCCTCTCCGGACAGAGACACTTTCCTCCCGGCAGAAAAATCTTCGGGATAGGTGATCCTGGTGGAAGAATTGAGGAACACCTTGCTGCCGTCCGGGAGAATGACGGTTTTCTGGTCGCGGCTTTCGGTAGAAACCACGGCATAAACCGGTGCAGCCGCATCTTCCTGCACACGGACCTTGCCCAGAAGCAGGAAAAGCGCAGCCGCAACGACGGCAGTCGCTGCAACCCAATAAAATACGGAACGGCCCCTCGTCCCGAAAGATATACCTTTCTTGATCTTTTTGATTGCCTTGAAATCGGCAGTATCGGGGCGATGAGACTCCGCCCATACTGATTCTATTTCCTTGAATTCCCTGAGTTTTTCGGTATCCTGCAGCATCGAAGCCAGCCTGGCCTCATCGACCAGACTGCTTTTCCCTTCAAGGAAAGCTATACACAATTGTCTGAAATTACTATCCATCTATATATATAACGGATGAACAGTAAAAAAGTACAGCTCTAATATTGGATTTTTACCTTTGGAAACAGATTGAAAGAAGACTCTGTCCTGATATCCTGAGAGCGAAGCGATTTACGGAAAAGAGCCAGGGCCTTCGAGATCTGGTTCTTGACGGCCTGTTCCGAAATTCCGAGGGAGTCGGCGATTTCTTTGTTCCGCCTGCCGTTGAATCGGCTGAGTATGAATATTTCCCTGCACCTTTCCGGAAGGGAGGCTAGGACTTCATTCACTTCCCTGCAAAGTTCTTCATACACAAGCGGATCCCCGGAGTCGCAATCCATGAGAGAGGAATACAGGCGTTCGCTTTCGTCAAGCCTGGAAATATCGCAATACGACACCCTGTTCATCACGGCCCTGTGGCGAAGCGCGTCGATACATGTACTGCGGACGATGGCATAGAGGAGCGGCGCCCAGGATTTAAGGACGGTCCTGTCCCTGTATTTTCCCCAAAAGCGCAAGAACGAATCGTGCACCACATCCCTGGAGGCGGACTCGTCCCCGAGGAAGTGTTCAGCGAAATTCCGCAGACGAGGGGCATAACGCAGGTACAGCTCCTCCAATTGGCGTTCGTTCAGTGTCATCACTGCAAATATATAGAGAAAAACACAAATAAAAAAGTCCCGCTTTCACGGGACTTTCATTCAGGCGGCATTTGCCGCTCGGGTTCTTTTTACTGCTCGTCAGGAGCGTTGTTTCCGTAGTCCGGACCCGGGCCCTGAGGACCAGTCTGTCCGCCCTGAGGCCCCTGAGGTCCCTGAGGACCGGCCTGAGGACCTTGCTGTCCGGCAGCCTGGCTCGCCTGGTACATCTTCTCGAAACTCTTGTTCAGGGCCTCGGTGTACTTGTCGATGTCGGCGAGGTTCTGGTTCTTGACAGCCTCCTTGAGAGGATTGAGGTTGGCCTCGACTTCAGCCTTCACGTCCGCGGGCACCTTGTCGCCGTTGTCCCTGAGGAACTTCTCGGCCTGGAATACGAGACCGTCGGCGTTGTTGATCTTGTCGGCACGGTCCTTGGCTGCCTTGTCGGCCTCTTCGTTGGCCTTGGCCTCGTCACGCATGCGCTGGATTTCATCGTCGCTGAGACCGCTGCTCGCCTCGATGCGGATGTGCTGTTCCTTGCCGGTCGCCTTGTCCTTTGCGGACACGTTCAGGATACCGTTGGCATCGATGTCGAAGGTCACCTCGATCTGAGGGATTCCACGCGGTGCGGGAGCGATTCCGTCAAGATGGAAGATACCTATCTGCTTGTTGTCCTTTGCCATCGGGCGTTCACCCTGGAGAACTCGAATCTCAACGCCGGGCTGGTTGTCGGCCGCGGTGCTGAACACCTGGCTCTTCTGCGCGGGGATGGTAGTGTTGCTCTCAATGAGTTTGGTCATCACGCCGCCGAGGGTTTCGATACCGAGCGAAAGCGGAGTCACGTCGAGAAGGAGCACATCTTTTACATCGCCTGCAAGCACGCCACCCTGGATGGAAGCGCCGATAGCCACGACCTCGTCGGGATTGACGCTCTTGTTGGGCTCCTTGCCGAAGAACTGCCTCACGAGTTCCTGGATCTTGGGGATACGGGTGCTGCCGCCGACGAGGAGGACTTCGTCAATGTCGGAAGCGCTCAGATGGGCATCTGCAAGGGCCTTGCGGCAAGGCTCGATGCTCTTCTGGAAGAGATTGTCGCAGAGGGCTTCGAACTTGGCGCGGCTCAGGCTCTTTACGAGGTGGCGGGGAACGCCGTCAACTGCGGTGATGTAAGGAAGGTTGATTTCGGCCTGGCTCTGGTTGGAAAGTTCGATCTTGGCCTTTTCGGCAGCCTCTTTCAGGCGCTGCAGTGCCATAGGATCCTTCTTGAGGTCGAGTCCGCCGTTTTCGGAGGCGAATTCCTGGGCAAGCCAGTCGATGATCACCTGGTCGAAATCGTCGCCGCCCAGATGGGTGTCGCCGTTGGTGCTCTTCACTTCGAAGACACCGTCTCCGAGTTCCAGGATACTGATATCGAAAGTACCGCCGCCAAGGTCGTAAACCGCGACCTTCATGTTCTTGTTCTTCTTGTCGAGACCGTATGCCAGGGCTGCCGCAGTAGGCTCGTTGATGATACGCTTCACTTCAAGACCTGCGATCTTGCCTGCTTCCTTGGTAGCCTGCCTCTGACTGTCGGAGAAGTAAGCCGGAACGGTGATGACAGCCTCGGTGACAGGCTGGCGGAGATAATCTTCCGCGGTCTTCTTCATCTTCTGGAGGATGATTGCGGATATCTCCTGAGGAGAATACATACGGCCGTTGATGTCAACGCGGGGAGTATTGTTCTCACCCTTTACCACCTGATAAGGCACGCGGGACACTTCCTTGCCCACCTGGTCGTAGGTTTCGCCCATGAAACGCTTGATGCTGAACACCGTGTTCTTGGGGTTCGTAATTGCCTGACGCTTGGCGGGATTGCCCACCTTGCGCTCACCGTCTTCGGTGAAAGCCACCACTGAAGGAGTGGTACGCTGACCTTCATTATTGATAATAACGGTAGGCTGGTTGCCTTCCATTACTGCCACGCAACTGTTGGTAGTTCCGAGGTCGATTCCAATGATTTTTCCCATAATATTTGTCCTTTTTATTGTTATCTGTTATTCTGTCAGCCTTGCGGCGACGATTCTCCTATTATCTAAAGATGTGCCAGCGGCGTTTTTACTGACAAAGTGTCACAAGCCGGTTCGTATTCGCCGGCAAATGACTATCTTTGCAGCGGTATGGAATACAGACAGCTCAGCCCGCAGGAACAGGGAGACATAGCCTCCCGCATCCTCTATGAAGACAATCACATCCTCGTTTTTGACAAAAGGGCCGGAGAGATAGTCCAGGGTGACAAAAGCGGCGACGAGCCCCTCTGCGAGACGCTCAAGGCTTTCATCGCACAGCGTGACGGCAAGCCCGGGAAAGTCTTTCTCGGCATACCACACCGTCTTGACAGGCCGGTAAGCGGAATCACCGTCTTCGCCAAAACCTCAAAGGCCCTGGAGCGTCTCGGCGCAATGTTCCGCGAAGGCTCGGTGCACAAGACCTACCATGCCCTCTGCTGTGCCAAACCCGATCCGGAAGAAGGTCTTCTGGAAGACTGGATGGAGCGTAACGAAAAACTCAACAAGAGTTTCATCACCCGCAAGCCCGGAGCGCAGGCGAAACTCGCCAGGCTGCGTTACCGCCTCCTTGAAGCCACAAAACGCTACTGGCTGGTAGAAGTGGAGCTTCTCACCGGGCGCCATCACCAGATCCGCTGTCAGCTTGCCCACCTCGGGTGCCCCATCAAAGGGGATCTCAAATACGGAGCCCCGCGTTCCAACCCGGACGGCGGCATCAGCCTCAACTCCCACGAAATCCGCTTCGAGCATCCCGTACGCCACGAAGAAATCCGGCTTTCAAGCAGGCAGTCCCTGCTGCCGCAGGAATAGCTATAAGCCGAAGCTTTCCCTGAAATACTCCCCCGGCGTGGTGCGCTTGTGCATCTTGAAGGCTATGTTGTAGGTCACGACGGAATGGAATCCGGAACGCACTGCAAGTTGCGACACAGACATGTCCGGGTTCTCTTTTTTGAGGGCGAGCGAATAGTTTATCCTGTAGTAATTCACGAACTGCCTGAAATTGAATCCGGAGAAGGCGTTTATCGCCTTTGAAAGATAGAGCTTGTTGGAATAGAGTATCTTGGACATCCCGTCCTGCGTAAAATCAGGGTCCAGATATGGGAGATGGCTTTCCATATAATCCACCGCCTTCTCGTAAAGGTTCTTCATGAATTCGTCGTTTTCTTCGGGACGCAGGTCCGAGCGGAGGTTGTTCCGGATTATCGAGTGTATCAGTTCTTCATCCCGGCTGCTTATCAGCATGGTGCGGCCGGTGTAAGCCCTCCTGTACATTATGCAGAAGAGCATTCCCAGGACGATGGACATGGCGAGGAAAGGCATGGGGCCGAAGCCGAGAAGAGAAGAGCATATTACGAGCATGTCGAAACAGAGGAACAATTTGCCGTAAAAAGCCTGTGCCTGGTCCTCGAGGCTGCACCATACCGAATCCCGGCGGAAGAGGAGCCTGATATGGGCCAGTTTCTTCCTGTTCCGCAACGTGGTATAGACCATGAGCGAAAGCGGCAGTGCCAGAAGGGAGAGCGAAGGATCGATTCCCAGATGCGGCAGCAACGCGAAACAACAGAACTCCAGCAGCATTGTCCCCGTTTCGAAATAGAGCGAAATCTGCGGAGCCTCATAACTCAGGGGATGCATCAGAAGAAGGGAAATGGCGCACAGTTCCGAATAACAGAGACAATTCCAGATGCTGTTCCATTCCATGTCTGAGAGAAGGTTGATTGCCAGGATTCCGGCAAAAGCGGCAAGTGATGCACGTCGGGCAGTGGAATAATACGAAAAGGGCTTTCTCATCTTATCGGTCGATTTTGCCGCAAGTTAGAGAGAGCCCCGTTTTTCCCTGTTGTCAAAAGTCGGGTAAAAAGTAAATTTTTCTGTTTTTTTAAAAGAAAGAATTTTTACTCCGCGTTTTTGATCTCTTTGTGAGATGCCGTCTTGATGGTTTCGAAACCCTTGCCATAAACGCCCGTCACCGAAGACACCGACAGGAAAGCCTGCGGGTCTATCGCCTTGATATATCGCAACATGATATTAAGGTCGCTCTTCCTGGTGAGCACCATCAGCACGCCGGTTTCTTCCCTTGTGTACCAGCCTTTGCCGTTAAGCACCGTCACTCCCCTGTGCAGGTCGGTTGTAATGGCATCTGCAATTTCATCATATTTTTTGGAAAGGATGAAAAGCTGCACGCTTTGTCTTGAACCGGACACCACGAGATCCAGCACCGTACTGTTCACCACTATGAGGATAAAACCGTAAACCACGGTGGTTATCTTGTCCACGAACGGCACCGGTTCGCCCGAAGGGGTGTAGGAAGGGATGAGCAGTGAAGACAGGATAACCACCACGTCCATCCACAGTATCATGCGGCCAGGCGAGACATTGCGGTATTTGTTCACCATGAGGGCTATTATGTCGGTTCCTCCGGTACTTCCGCCCACGCTCATGGTAAGGCCTATTCCTATACCCACCATGATTCCGCCCATGATGGTGCTCATCAGTTTGCCGTTGTCCAAGGCTATCGCCTGGATGAAATCGGCTGGAATTATGGTCTGGAATATGTTCAGGCCTATGGAAGCGAGGAAAATGGCATAGACGGTCTTGCCGCCGAATCCCCATCCCAGAACGAAAAGCGCCGCCACGATGAGTCCGGCATTGATGACGAAGTAGGAGTAACCTATCTTTATCACTCCGTGGGTGGCATACTGAATGATTGCGGATATACCTGTGACGCCGCCGCCTACCAGGTTGTTGGAAATCAGGAATATACTCCATCCCAGCACATAGAGCAGGATACCGAAGGTAACTATCGCATACTCTTTGATATGCGTAAGGACCGTTTTTTTAAGAATCGCCATTATTTTTCTTTTTTCTTGTAATACCGGCTTTGATCTCCTCAAAACCTTCTCCGTAAACCCCGCCTACCTTATTCACTGTCATGAAGGCTTTTCCGTCGAGATCCTTTATGATACGGGTGACTTCCGGCACTTCATTGCGCCTCATGAGAAGAAGGAGAACGTCCTTTTCCTGTTTGGTGTACCAGCCTATGGCTTTCAGCACCGTAACTCCGCGCTCCATCTTGTTGCAGATATAGTCGGCAATCTCCTTCTGCCTGGAAGAGAACACCAGCAGCTGCACCGCTCCCCTGTCGCCGACCACCACAAAGTCGATCACCGCGGCATAGGCCGCCATCATGATATAACCGTACATCATGTCTCCGAAGGCCCTTCCGGGGAGGAAGAGGATGCTGGTTATGATTATGAAGTCGGTTATGAGGAACATGGTGCCGAGCGATACCGGCCAGTATTTGTTTACTATGAGCGCCACTATGTCAGTGCCTCCGGTACTGCCTCCCTTACGGATGGCAAGGCCCACTCCTATAGCCTCCAGGACACCCGCAATTATCGGAATCATAATGTTTTCCGGGATATAGAGGAAGTTCCCCGGAACGGCCCTGATCCATTCGAAACCGGCGAAAAGCTTGAGCATGAGCGCCTGTATGCCTATACAGTACAGTGTCCGGAAACCGAATCCTATGCCGAACACCAGCACCGCAAGAATGATGAGCAGTGCGTTGATCGCGATATAGGAATAAGATGCGATGAAAGCTCCTCCGGTTGCGAACTCAATCACCGCGCAGAGTCCCATGAGGCCCCCGGCGGACATGCCGTTGGGTATCATGAAAGCTTCCCAGGCTATAGTCACGAACAAAGCCCCGAGGGTCATTACCAGGTAGTCCTTCAGGACTCCGAATACTTTTTCTTTATTGATCATTTCACAACCATGTTTACCATTCTACCGGGCACCACTATCACCTTTACGACATTGAGTCCTTCGGTATATTTCGCGGTCTGAGGCAGGGCCCGTACGGCAGCCTCCACCTCGGCCGGGGTAGCCTTGCGGGGCAGGTCAACCGTAAAACGTGTCTTTCCGTTGAAGGAAACCGGATAGGTGACGCTGTCTTCCACCGTATATGCAGCCACATATTCAGGGAAGGAGGCATAGACTACGCTGTCCTCATGTCCCAGGGCGTGCCAGAGTTCTTCGGCCATATGCGGGGCGAAGGGAGAGAGCAGCACCACAAGGGGTTCCAGCACCTCGCGGCTGCTGCATCCGAGATCCGAGAGTTCCCCTACCGCTATCATGAATGCGCTGATGGTAGTATTGTAAGAGAAGTTCTCGATATCTTCCTGCTCCTTGCCTATCAGTTTATGCAGGCTCTTGAGTTCCGCCGGGCTTGCCTTGGCATCGGTGACGAGCCAGCGGTCGCGGTCATAGAAGAGCCTCCAGAACTTCTTCAGGAAACGGTTCACGCCGTCTATTCCCTTGGTATCCCAGGGTTTGCTCTGTTCCACAGGACCGAGGAACATTTCGTAGAGCCTCAGGGTATCGGCGCCGTAACGGTCGCAGATATCGTCCGGATTCACCACGTTGTACATGCTCTTGCTCATCTTTTCTATCGCCCAGCCGCAGATGTACTCTCCGTCCTCCAGTTCGAACTCGGCATCTTTGTACTCCGGCCTCCATGCCCTGAAGGCATCCAGGTCCAGCCTGTCGTTATGAACGATGTTCACATCCACATGGATTTCGGTAGTTTCGTACTTGTCCTTGAGTCCGAGAGACACGAAACGGTTGGTCCCCACGATACGGTAAACGAAGTTGGACCGGCCCTGTATCATACCCTGGTTCACGAGCTTGCGGAAAGGTTCGTCTTCGCATACATAGCCCATGTCGAAGAGGAACTTGTTCCAGAAACGGGAATAGATGAGGTGCCCCGTCGCATGCTCGGTACCTCCGACATAGAGGTCCACGTTTCTCCAGTAACGGTTGGCATCGGCGCTGACGAGTTCTTCGGAGTTGTGCGGATCCATATAGCGCAGATAGTAGGCGCTGGACCCTGCGAATCCGGGCATAGTGCTGGTTTCCAGGGGATATCCCTTGTATGTCCAGTTTTCCGCACGTTCCAGGGGAGCTTCGCCGGCAACGGATTTGAAGGAACTGATTGCCGGCAGTTCCAGCGGCAGTTCGCTTTCCGGAAGAGGAACGGGGATTCCGTCCTTGTAGTAGATGGGGAAAGGCTCGCCCCAGTAGCGCTGACGCGAGAACACTGCGTCGCGCAGGCGATAATTGGTCTTGCGATGTCCCAGGCCGTGAGCCTCGACATAGTCCTTGGCGGCCTCGATGGCTTCTTTAACCTCCATTCCGTTAAGGAAACCGGAATTGATCATCCTGCCTTCCTTCGCATCGAAGCTCTGCTCGCTCACATCGGCGCCTTCGATAAGGGGAATAATCGGAAGACCGAATTTCTTCGCAAACGCATAGTCCCTGGAATCGTGGGCAGGAACCGCCATGATGGCACCGGTTCCATAGCCTGCGAGCACATACTGGGATACCCAGATGGGGATTTTCTCTCCTGTGAGGGGGTTGATTCCATAAGATCCGGTGAATACGCCGCTGACTGTCTTGGTCTCGGAAATGCGCTCACGTTCTGTCTTTTTCTTGCTTTCCTTTACATATTCTTGCACCGCTTCCCTCTGTTCGGGGGTGGTCAGTTCATCTACAAGATCGCTTTCGGGAGCGAGGACCATGAAGGTCACTCCGAAAACGGTGTCGGCGCGGGTGGTGAATATGGTAATCGGCTTATGAGTATCGCCGCAGACGGTGTCGAATACCATTTCGGTGCCTTCGCTCTTGCCTATCCAGTTGCGCTGCATTTCCTTAAGGCTGTCGGTCCAGTCCAGTTTGTCGAGTGAATCCAGCAGGCGTCCGGCATAGGCGCTCACCCTGAGCTGCCACTGTTTCATCTTGCGCTGCTCCACGGGGAAACCGCCGCGGACGCTCAGCCCGTCTTTCACTTCGTCGTTGGCCAGCACGGTACCGAGCCCTTCGCACCAGTTCACCGAGGTTTCACCCAGATAGGCGATGCGGTAGCGCATCAGGATATCGGAGCGCTGTTTTTCATCGGCCGCCGCCCATATCTCAGGCGTGATGTCGTCATAGCCGACGGTTTCGAACTTTTCTATGAGTTCAGTGATGGGCCTGGCTTTGTCCAGCTGCGGATCGTACCAGCTCTTGAACATCTTTATGAAAGCCCACTGCGTCCACTTGTAATAATCGGGATCGCAGGTGCGGAAAGACCTGTCCCAGTCGTATGAGAAGCCTATGCGGTCCAGCTGGCGGCGATACCTTGCGACATTCTCGCTGGTCGTCTTCTCGGGGTGCTGTCCGGTCTGTATGGCATACTGCTCCGCAGGCAGGCCGAAGGCATCGTAACCCATGGGATGGAGCACCTCGTAGCCTTTGAGACGCTTGTAACGCGCATAGATGTCACTGGCGATATAACCGAGGGGATGTCCTACATGAAGCCCCGCTCCCGAAGGATAGGGGAACATGTCAAGTACATAAAACTTGGGTTTGGACGAATCTTCCTTGACCTTGTAGGTCTTTTCCTCCGCCCAGCGGTCCTGCCACTTCTTCTCAATCTTTTTGAAATCGTAATCCATATATTATCTTCTTTTCTTTCTTTCAAGCCTGAAATCCACATACAGGGACATGGACGCCTTGACTTTCCTTCCGTTCAGGATGCCCGGTTTCCAGTCTGGCGAAGCCGATATCACCCTCACTGCCTCCGCATCCAGTGACGGATGCACCCCGCGCCTCACGCTGACATCTCCCACATGGCCGTTTTCATCTATCGTAAAATCCACCAGCACCCTGCCCTGGATACCGTTTTCCCTTGCATAATCGGGGTATTTCAGATAAACATAAACCCAGCGGCGAAGGAAAGAAGCGGGATCGCCGCTGCCGAAGAACGAGGGGCGCCTGTCGCAGTCGTAATATGCTACGGTCTTGGTATTTAGGGACTTGTCCTGTTCTTTATCAGGATACATCACCGGGGCCGGACCGCCGGCGAGACTTACGGTAAAATTATACAGATACTCCTGTTCTCGGGCCATGTAGTCGTACTGGAACGACGAAGGGTCGTCCTTGCGGAAATCATAATCAGGGCCTTTCGAACTGGTAAAGAGCACTGAAGGAATCTGCTTGGAGTAAAAACTGCGGTGCTCCGAGGGGAAGGGTTCCTTGGTGAGAATATCCGGCTGCAGCGGCTGCAGAGTGGCCTCGAGGGCCCGGATGGCGGAGTTGAGATCGGCATTGGAGGAGGTATAGGCATAGAAGCCCGAGGCACCCTCTCCAAGCCTGTCGAGATTGATCATCGCATCTATATTCCCCGCTTCGGAGAACGAACGGTTCAGGAAATACCAGGAACCCGCATTGGTGAGGGACGCTGATCCGAACGCCGCCAGCACCACCGAACGCTTCAGCAGCACCCTGTTAGTGGAAAGCGTGCGTGCGAGGGAAAGAAGCACCGCAAGTCCGGAAGCGTTGCCGTCTTCGAGCCTGGCTCCCAGAACTATATATCTGTCTTTAAGCTTCCTGTCGTAGCCGGGAATGACAGCGGCGACATTGCGCGAGCGCAGCGTATCGCCGGATTCCTGACGGATTCCGAAACTGCGGTCGTCTCCTGAATTCAGAAGCTCCAGTCCGGCATCGAGGAATGACGCCTCGACATAATCCGCCGCCATCGCCTCGCCTTTGCTTCCGGCCTGTCTGCCTCCGAGGGAATCGGAACAAAAAAATGAAACCGCGGAACGCAGGGCTGAGGTGCTTTCCGCTTCGAACAGTTCGCCATAATCCTGAGCCGCAGCGAAAAAGGCTGTGGCAAGTCCGGCAATTATGGCGGCTATTCTCTTCATATCAGTCGTTTACCAGCACCCAGGCATCCGTCGGGCAGAACTTTTCGACACGCACCTTCCTGAGCGACGCGAAAGCCTCCCGGAGATTGTCCGTACCGCAGATTCCAACTGCTGTGAAACCGTTGCTGAAAGGGATTTTCACGCATTTGTACCCGGCGGCTTCCGCTTTCGATATAAGTTTCGCAGTGTTGCCTTCCACTGAGAATGCTCCCACTACGATGTAGTAGCGATGCGCCAGGCCTGCCGTGCGCAGCCCCTGCAGGGAGCCGGAGGGAATCACGTTGCTGCGAAGTGCAAGTATGGAATCTATGAGATTCAGGGAATCGGCCATGGCCTTTTCCATCGTCCTCAGGGAATCCATCCGGGCCCTGTGCCCTGCCTCCTCGCTCTCTATCAGCGCTCTTTTAGCCTCGATGTCGGCACTTGTAGGCCTGCCGGCGAGCTTGCGCATGAAATCACAGCCGCAGAGTCCTGCGAGCATGGCTGCAAAAACGGCGAGAGTTGCAATTCTTTTGAACATAATATGCAAATATACTAATTATTCCGGCTTCTCTTTGGAGAAGGCCTTCACAATTTTGCTCACCAGCGGATGCCTTACGATGTCGGAATCCGTAAACATCACGGTGGCGACTCCCTTTATGTCTTTCACAAGTTCGATGCCGCGCAGCAGGCCGGAATCTTCACGCCTCGGCAAATCGATCTGGGTGGCGTCTCCGGTGACGATGAACTTGGCGTTCATGCCCATTCGGGTAAGGAACATCTTCAGCTGTCCGGTGTTGGTATTCTGCGCTTCGTCCAGGATAACGCAGGCCTTGTCGAGGGTCCGCCCGCGCATATACGCCAGAGGCGCTATCTGGATGGTGCCGTTGGCCATGAAATCCTGCAGTTTCTTGGGCGGGATCATGTCGCCGAGGGCATCGTAGAGTGGCTGCAGATACGGGTCCAGCTTGTCTTTCAGGTCGCCTGGCAGGAAGCCCAGCCTCTCCCCTGCCTCGACGGCCGGACGGGTGAGTATTATCCTCTTGATTTCCCGGTTTTTAAGGGCCCTCACCGCAAGTGCGATGGCAATATAGGTCTTCCCGGTACCGGCGGGACCCACGGCGAAGATGAGGTCGCTGTCGAAGTAGGCCTTCACCATCTTCTCCTGATTCGCATTCCGCGCCCGGACCGGCTTGCCGTCGGTGGTATGGAGGATCACTGCATTCCCGTGTTCGGCCAGGGCCGTCGAATTCTGCCTACCGCTGAAAAGGTCTTCCACGTCATACACCGTGAGGTTCAGCTTGGTATGACGGATGCGTACCAGCTGGGAAAACTTCTCGACGAAATCTTCCACCTGCTCCTGCTCCCCTTCTACGACTATGTCGTTTCCCTTGTCGCTGACTTTGAGCGATGGGAAATAGGTACAAAACTCGTTCAGTATCCTGTTGCCAGCCCCGAGGATTTCCACGGGATTTGATTCCAGCGTAATGGTTTTCTTCATTGTATTCCGGTTTCTTTTTTGACCCGTTCAAGGGTCTGCATCATATTGTCATAATCCGACTTGTCCTTCCACAGAGAGCGTTTCCCCTCATAGCGGTCCAGTTCGACCGTCATGTAGCTGTCCGTCAGCTTTCCGGGAAGAGTGCTCCACAGGAAATGCAGGACGGGACGCAGCAGCCGGGTTTCCCCGCTTACGCGGTGATGGAGGAGATTGAGTTCCACGGCAAGCTCCAGACGCGTATTCCTGGCGCTCATATTGCTCACGGCATTTCCCATGGAATAGATGACAGGCACGCCTGCGATAAAGGATGTATCCTGCACTACGTGCGGATGCGCTCCCACCACGGCCCCGGCGCCAAGTTCCACGAAAAGCTCCGCCCAGCGGCGCTGCGATGCATTATGCACCGTCTTGTATTCTTCCCCCCAGTGAGGCAGGGCGATGATGAAATCCGCTCCGGCCCGGCGCGCCCGGCCGAATTGTTCCCGAACATCCCGTTCACGAAGATATGAAACTTTCGGGTAGCCGCCGGAAGACGGAAGATTAGTGCCGTAGGTCACATTCACGAGAGCTATCTTCGCTCCTTTGCAAAGGAGGATCAGAGGATTGTTGCTCCGATACTCGGCTTCGTTCCGGCCGCTTCCTGCCACTGGAAGGAAGGGATAGCGGGAATAAACTTCAAGCGTGCGGCTGAGTCCCGTCTCTCCCTTGTCCAGGATATGATTGTTGGCTGTCAGGAGGACATCGACCCCTGCGGCGAGGATGCTCCCGACATAGGAATCCGGGGCCGAAAAAGCCGGATAACCTGTGTAGGGCCTGCCTGCAAGGGTGAATTCCGCATTCGCTACTGCAATGTCCGCATCCGAAAGCAGCGGAGCTATGTCGGACAGGAAGACGGTATGGTCGTGGGAGAGTTGGGGCTTATGCATCATAACATCACCGATGAACACCATCTTTATGGTGTCCACCGGTTCAGTCGCCGGCACAAGGGCCGGTATTAGCAATTGCAAAAGCAAGATTTACTTGCCAAGGAAGTCGTTGTACTTGTCCAGCTTTTCCTTATATACAGGGTCGCTGCGGAAGCGGAAGCAGGCATTCTTGATATATTCTGCCATGCCTTTCTTGATTTCCTCGTCCTTGGAGATTTCGAATGCTTTCTCGAAAGGCTCCACGCACTTCTTGAGAACATCCTCGAACTCTGCGTTCAGTCTGTCGTAGGTCTTGTAGTCCTTAAGGTCAACTTTCTGGGCCTCGTCCTGGATTTCAACAGCACGGTTGTAATAGTAAAGACCCATTCCGATGTAACCGAATTCATATTCAGGATTGATCTCAGCGCACTTTGCGTAGGCTGCAAGTCCTTCCTCAACCTGTCCGAGCTTGATGCGGGCGTCTCCTTCCACATAATAGAGGGATGCATTGTTGGGCTCGTTCTTCTTGGCTGCATCTATCAGCTCGAAGAGCTTGTTGACATCGCTGCCGGTGGTGACATAATAGTTGATGAGGGAAACGAGGATGCTCTGGCTCTGGGGGAAGAGCTTGAATCCCTTCTCCAGGTAGGCCACCTTGGCTTCATTGTCGCCCTTCTTGTCGGCAAGGTCGGCGAGTTTGGAGAATACTTCCCCGTCCTTGCTGTAGTAGTTGTACTCAAGAGCTTTCTTGAAAAGCTGCTCGGACCTGTCCTGCAGGGCCTTCTGCTCATCACCCTTTGCGGCAGCCGCGGCGAAGTATGCCGTAAGGCCTGCGTTGTAGAGGGAGTTGGTGTCAAGCTGTTCGAAAGGCTTCACCAGAGAGGCGTTCGCTGCCGCTTCGAAGAGATTTGAAGCTTCTTTGAAACGGTCGAAACGATAGGCGTTGAAGGCATCGTCCACATACTTTTCGGAGATGGTCTTCACTGCCTCGCGGATCTGCTTGTCCTTGCTGTGCTTTACATCGAGCTCATAAGCCTTGGAGTAGGCCTTGAGGGCACGGTCCAGCACATCGCGGTAAATCGGCTTGGTAACTTCCATGATCTCGAGCTGACCGCTGGGGGTGAAGTAGTAATTGACAGTGTTGTACTGCTTCTTGGTGTACTCCGTTCCCTGGAGGGTCACCTTCGAGGTTTTGAGCACCTTCTCTTTCGCCATCACCACATTGAGTTCTGTTTCGCTGGCGCCGATCCAGCCGTTGCGCTGGGGTGCATAGAATGCGTTCATATAAGCCTGACCGAGTTTGAGCCAGGTTGCGACCTTGGCTGCTTTCTTGGGATCATCGGCGGCTGTCTGGGCTGCTTCCGCCTCCGCCTTTGCGGCGGCCACGGTCTTCACCTGCTGCTGTGCCCTGGCGATCGTAAAGGATGCCATAAGAGCTAATGCCAAAAGAATCTTTTTCATAACTATGTCTTAATTATTGGTTAATCCTGTTCTGCCTGTTCTGCAGTTTCCGTGCCAGAAGGCTCCGCAGTTGCCTCGGAGGCATCCTCTTCAGGGTCTTCATTGCGGGAAACGACGCTTACCGCGGCGATGCTGTCGCCTTCACGGAGATTGATGAGCTTGACACCCTGGGTGACACGGCCGCTCTCCTTGACGCTCTCCACGGAGAGCCGGATGGTGAGGCCGGACTGGGTGATGATCATAAGATCGTTGGCTGCCGTCACATTCTTGATAGCCACCACATTGCCGGTCTTATCGGTGATATTCAGGGTCTTCACGCCGCCGCTTCCCCTGTGGGTGAGGCGGTATTCATTGGGATCCGAGCGTTTGCCGAGGCCTTTCTCGGAAAGTACCAGCACGGTATGTTCCGACGCATCTTCCGCATTGGGATCGTAGGTGATGACTCCCACCACCTCGTCCTCGTCGGCGAGACGGATGCCGCGCACACCGGATGCGCCGCGTCCCATGGCCCTGAGTTCATCTTCTTTGAAGCGTACGCAACGGCCGTCGCGTGCGGCAATCATTATCTGCTCGTTGCCGTTTGTCAGAACTGCATCGAGGAGTTCGTCGCCCTCCCTGATGGACAGGGCGATAAGGCCCCTGTTACGGCTGCGCTTGTTGGCGTACTCGGTAAGGGTGGTCTTCTTGATTACACCCTGCTTCGTGACAAGCGTGACAAAATGACTGTCGGTATATTCGGTGTCCTCTATCTTGGCTGCATTCAGATATGTCTTGATGGAATCGCCCGGCTCGATGGGCAGCATGTTCTGCACCGCACGTCCCTTGGAAGCACGCTGGCCTTCGGGGAGTTCATAGACCTTGAGCCTGTAGCAGATGCCCTTCTGAGTGAAGAAGAGCATGGTGGAATGCATATTGGCGACGTAGATGTGTTCGATGAAATCTTCATCGCGAGTGCTGCCGCCCTTCTTGCCTACTCCGCCTCTGGCCTGGGTACGGAATTCCGTGAGCGGGGTACGCTTGATATAGCCGAGATGGGAAATCGTTATCACCACATCCTCGTCGGCATAGAAGTCTTCAGGATTGAAGTCCTCGGCGCTCATTGTGATTTCGCTGCGGCGGGGATCGCCGTACTTGGCCTTCATTTCCTGGCACTCGTCCTTGATTATCTGCATCTGAAGGGCCTCGCTTCCGAGTATCTCCTGGCAGTGGGCGATGAATCTCTCAAGCTCGTCGTACTCGGACTGCAGCTTGTCGCGTTCCAGACCGGTGAGCTGACGGAGCCGCATTTCGACGATCGCCTGGGCCTGGACCTCGGTGAATCCGAACTTGCTTACAAGTCCGTCGCGGGCATCGTCCACGTTCTTGGATGCACGGATGTGTGCAATGATTTCGTCTATGATGTCGATAGCCTTGAGAAGTCCTTCCAGGATATGTGCGCGCTTCAGGGCCTTGTCGAGTTCGAATTTCGTGCGGCGGACCACCACTTCGTGACGGAAATCCACGAAATTGGCTATGATTTCCTTGAGCGAAAGGGTGCGGGGACGGCCCTTCACCAGCGCCACGTTGTTGATGGCGAAGCTGGACTGCAGCGGAGTGTATTTGAACAGGGTATTGAGCACCACGTTGGTATTGGCACCCATCTTTACCCGGAAAATCACCCGCACTCCCTCGCGCGAGGTCTCGTCGTTCATATAGGAAATGCCCTCGATCTTCTTGTCTTCGACCATCTGGGCGATGCGTTCGAGCATTTCCTTCTTGTTCACCATGTAAGGGATCTCGGTGACCACGATGCTTTCCTGGCCGCGGTCGTTCACCTCTATGTCGGTCTTCGCCCTGATTATCACACGGCCGCGTCCGGTAGTGTAGGCGTCGATTATCCCCTGCTTGCCCATGATGATGCCTCCAGTGGGGAAATCGGGGCCCTTGAGGTATTCCATCAAGCCTTCGACGTCGATATCCGGATTGTCGATATATGCGCAGATCGCATCGCAGCACTCGCCCAGGTTATGGGGAGCCATGTTCGTGGCCATACCAACCGCGATACCTGCCGAACCGTTGAGAAGCAGAAGGGGAAGCTTGGTGGGAAGTACTGTGGGCTCTTCGAGGGAATCGTCGAAGTTGAGCGCCATGTCAACCGTATTCTTGTCAAGATCCCCGAGCACGTCTTCCGAAATTTTCTCCAGTTTGGCTTCCGTATAACGCATTGCAGCGGGAGAGTCGCCGTCCATGCTGCCGAAGTTACCCTGTCCCTTCACGAGCGTGTAGCGCTGGTTCCACGGCTGTGCGAGACGTACCATTGCATCATATACGCTGCTGTCCCCGTGCGGATGGAACTTACCGAGCACTTCACCCACTATACGGGCCGATTTCTTTGTCTGTCCGGAAAAACTCAGGCCCAGTCCGTCCATACCGAACAGCACCCTGCGCTGCACCGGTTTGAGACCGTCCCTGACATCGGGAAGGGCTCGGGACACAATCACGGACATCGAGTAGTCGATGTACGCGCTGCGCATCTCATGGTCTATCTCCACGGGCTCTATATAGCCTTTCGTTTCTTCGAGAATCATTTGCTCTTCTTTATCCATATCAAGTATTTACATAAACACGCAAATTTAACAAAATTATTTGGATTATTTTGCCACTTTTCCTCTATATTTGCGGCATATTTATGAAGATTTCCGAAGAATTCGACAGGGCCGTGGCATATGCCCGGGAAGAAGCGATGCGCACCGGCTGCACGCAGATAGGAGCGGACCATCTGATGCTTGGTCTGCTGCGTCTCGGCAGCGCCGAAGTACTCGATGTTCTCAGGCAGAAGGGCATCGAGGCGGCCGGCATGAAATCGGCCATAGAGGCAAAGGTATTCCAGAAACAAGGCATCCCTTACGGCATGGAGGACGACATACGCCTCGACACCGAGGGCAATGCCGCCATCAATCTCGCAATAGCCAGCGCACAGACCGACAATGCTCCGGAAGCCCGTCCGCTGCACCTCCTGCATGCGCTTTGCTGCCTTAGCGGCCCGGCATGTTCGGAAATCCTTCGGGAAGCCGGGGCCGGCACCATGATGGGCAGCGTAAAGGTCCCGCAGACCCAGGAGTATCTCCCCGGCGAAGAGGAGGTAAACCGCCTTCTCGGCGCCTTCTACTTCCGTTCAGACATCCGCAGCTAAAGACACCCGCCCGGCCAGTGGAGGATATCTCCCTGATTATTAGCAAAATCCAAAAAGTCGATTCCCGCAAACACAGGAATCGACTTTTCATAAATCATTGGTAGTCAGCATCTTTAGCTCCACCCTCGGGCGAAGGCCCGCCGTATGCCGGGTAAAACCCGCGGGGTTCGGGGATTCTTTCGAAGCAAAGCGACAGGGCTGCTTCTGCAGACCCGGGGTATATTAGGGGCTGGCCCCTAATGACGCGGGCGAAGGCCCGCTAGCGTTCCGCCCGTCGGAACGCTATACAGGCATTGTGTCCCCCAAACCCGAAGGAATTGCTGATCCCGAAACTGAGATCCGCCTTCACGGCCTCGTTGGGGGTATAATCCAGGTCGCACTCAGGGTCGGGATTGTCGAGATTGATTGTCGGAGGCACTATCCCCTCCTGCAGCGCAAGCACGGTCGCCACCGCCTCCGCGGCGCCGGTTCCGCCGAACATATGGGCATGCATGCTCTTTGTAGACGAGATATGCGCCTTCCTGGCGGCATCTTCTCCCATCGCGAGCTTTATAGCCTTCGTCTCGGCGATATCGTTATAGTATGTACCCGTTCCGTGCGCATTGATATAGACATTGTCAACTTCCGGATTGAAGCCGGCCTGTTCCAGGGCGATTTTTATGCATCTGGCCTGGCTGCTGCCGTCCGGACGCGGGGCCGTAGCGTGATATGCGTCGCAGGTACTGCCATATCCGACCATTTCCGCATAGATATGCGCGCCGCGTTTCACCGCATGCTCCCACTCTTCCAGGATGAGCACGGCGGAACCGTCCGCCATCACGAAGCCGCCGCGGTCCTTGTTGAAGGGCAGGCAGGCATGCTTGGGGTCCGGTGCCAGGGTGAGGGCGCGGCAGTTGGCGAAGCCGGCAAGCCCCATGGGGACAGCGCCGAATTCAGTGCCTCCCGCGATCATTGCGGTAGCGTAGCCATGACGGATGCTGCGATAAGCCTCTCCCAGGGAATGGGAGGACGTAGCACAAGCCGTCTGGATATTGAGGCAGCTGTTCTGGGCGTTGAATTTTATGGCTATCTGCCCGGAGGCCATATCCGCGATCATTCCGGGAATGAAAAGAGGCGACACCCACTCCCCCGTGGGATTCTCACCGAATTTCAGCACCTCCGGAATTATCATGTCGAATCCTCCCACGCCGGAGCCTACTATCGTCCCCAGCTCCTCCGGAGCGATGTTCTCCCCGGATACCAGACC
This sequence comes from Bacteroidales bacterium UBA2861, assembly GCA_002350615.1. Classification (GTDB taxonomy): domain Bacteria; phylum Bacteroidota; class Bacteroidia; order Bacteroidales; family UBA932; genus Cryptobacteroides. The sequence goes on from DEFD01000029.1 coordinate 94,458, forward strand.
GGAATCCCGCATCGCCTGCCAGGCGGAAGCCATGCCATAAATGGTAAACATGGCCTGCTTGCGGATAAAAGGCGTTGACATGCCATAATCTTCAGGATGAAAATTGCGCACTTTTCCCGCAATCTTCACCTTGAATCCATCCGTCGGAAATTCTGTTATATAATCGATACCGCAGGTACCGTTTTTGAGTCCGGCCCAGAATGATGCAACGTCGTTTCCAAGACAGGAAACTACTCCGAGCCCTGTTACTGCCACCCTTTTGTCCATAGTCAAACTATATAGTTCGCAAAGATAGTAATAAAAATTCGTTATATTTGCATACTTTCAACGAATCCTAAGGATGACACAGAACGCTGGGAAACATGACATGGACGCCCACCGCAACCAGGCGGGAAGCACCGCAATATATGCAGGTGCCACCACCCTCGTCATAATGCCGCTTGCCGTGGCCAGCCTGGTCACCCTGGATATCATCCGGATAGACTTCCGCGGTTTCTGGCAGATCTTCCTTGAAGCCCTGCTTTACGGCGTTCTCACGATAGGTACTGTTTATGTCCTCATCGCCATACGCTATGTGCTTAAGGACAAAGGGAATACGGTGCGGCTCACCGACATGGCGGAAGTCGTGAGCGACAGCGTCCCGGCTCCCCAGGACAAGCAGATAATAAACCTCTTCGACAACGACGGCACGATGAAATTTTCCGTCAGGCTCAAGAACATCTTTTTCATCGAGTCCGACGACAATTACATAAAAGTCTGGTACACGGACAGTTACGGAGCCATGAGGCAATATATGCTGCGTTGCCGCCTGAAGACCATAGAAGATAGTTTTGCCGGCAGCGACCTTGTCCGCTGTCACCGCAAATATATAGTGAATATCTCCAAAGTCGAGATACTCAGCAAGGAAAAAGACGGATATGTCATGGATCTCGGGATCGAACAGGCCAAGGCCGTCCCGGTGTCCAGGACTTACGAACAGACAGTTTTATCGCGATTCAATTCCAGATAGATTATGTGGCAGAGAATTCAGACCTTATACCTCGCCCTGGCGCTTGCCTGCACGGTCTGGTGCGCTTTAGGATTCGGACGGACGGCCTTTGTCGTGCTTTCATGCATTGCCGGCGTCCTTGAACTGCTTGCCCTCACCACCTACCGTTTCAGGGTGTTCCAGATGCGCACGGCCGTCCTCGCGGCACTTGTCCTGATCGGGCTTCAGGCCTGGGTGGGCATAGTTTATTTCGCAAGCGAAGACAAGAGCGCCTTCGGCATCGTCACGGTGCTCCCGGCAATCGCAGCCATCCTCGATTTTCTCGCGGCACGCGGCATACTTGCCGACGAGATGCTGGTGCGCAGCGCATCCAGACTCCGTTCCTCCAAGAAGAAAAAATAATCGATAAATATCATGAAAATACCTGAATCAGAACTTATTATTAACGGTGACGGATCCGTTTTCCATCTCCATATCAAACCCGAAGAACTTGCCGACACCGTGGTGTTGTTCGGCGACCCGGACAGGGTGAAGATGTTCGAACCTCTTTTCGAGAAGATCGACGCGCAGGGGCGCAACCGCGAATTCGCCTTCTGCACTGGATGGTACCATGGAAAGCGAATCACAGCCCTCTCCCACGGCATCGGCTGCGACAACATAGACATAGTCGCCACCGAGTTGGACGCCCTGGCGAACATCGATTTCAAGACCCGCGAGGTAAAGCCCGAGCACAAGACCCTTACAATGGTCAGGATAGGCACCTGCGGCGCGATACAGCCTGAGATTCCGCTCGGTTCCTTCGTGCTGAGCCAGATTTCCGTCGGATGCGACGGTCTCATGAACTGGTATGCCGACAGGGACAAAATCGCCCTCCCGGATTTCGAGGAAGCTTTCAAGAAGGCCGTGCACTGGGACAGGCATCTGCCCGATCCCTACTTCGTGCGCGCCTCCCAGAAGCTGATCGACCTTTTCCAGGACTGCACCGTGAAGGGTATGACGATTTCAGCTTCCGGATTCTACGGCCCTCAGGGACGGGTTGTCCGTCAGCGTCTCGCAATGCCCAACATGCTCGAAGAATTCGAGAAGTTCGAGTATAAAGGCTGGAAAATCACCAACTTCGAGATGGAAGGTTCCGCCCTCGCCGGCATTGCAGCCCAGCTCGGGCACGATGCCATCACGGTATGCTGCGTCATAGCCCACCGCTATCTCAAAGACGCCAACACCGATTACAAGGGCGGCGTCCAGGGATTGGTTAAATTAGTAATGGACAGGCTTACCAATTAATCCTCTCCCGCTTCTTTCAGGCGTTCCGCGTTTTCGGCCACCTGCAGCTGCTCGATGCATTCCTGGATATCACCGTCCATGAATGCGGGCAGGTTGTACATCGTCCAGTTGATACGGTGGTCCGTCACACGTGACTGGGGATAGTTGTAGGTGCGGATCTTGGCGGAACGGTCACCCGTCGAAACCATGGTCTTGCGCTTCGCTGCAATGCCGTCCAGATACTTCTGGTGCTCCATATTGTAGAGACGTGTACGGAGTTCCTCCATGGCACGTTCCGTGTTCTTTATCTGAGAGCGCTCTTCCTGGCACTGCACCACGATGCCCGACGGTATATGCGTAAGACGCACGGCGGAATATGTAGTATTCACACCCTGTCCGCCGGGGCCGGACGCGCAGAAAAGATCTTTGCGGATATCCGCCGGATTAAGTTCGATATCGAACTCCCCTGCCTCGGGGAAAACAGCCACGGAAGCGGCTGAAGTCTGGATACGTCCCTGGGTTTCAGTCTGGGGGACGCGCTGGACGCGGTGCACTCCGGATTCATATTTCATGAGTCCGTAAACACCGTCCGGGCCGCTGAGCTTGAAAACCACCTGCTTGAAACCGCCGGAGGTTCCGGGAGCCTGGTCGGTCACTTCGAGTTTCCAGCCCTTGGCTTCGGCATAATGCTGATACATGCGGAAGAGGTCGCCGGCAAATATGGCAGCTTCATCGCCGCCGGTGCCGCCTCGGATTTCCACCAGGGCGTTCTTGCCGTCGTCGGGATCGGCAGGAATCAGCAGGAGCTTTATATTCTGCTCCATATCAGGAAGTTTCTCTTCAAGTGAAGCAATCTCTTCCTTCGCCATATCCCTCAGGTCCTCGTCCTTTTCGGTCTGGAGTATTTCCTTCGCGGAAGCAATGTCGTCCAGGGCCTTCTTGTACCCGAGACCCGCCTTGATGATAGGCTCCAGTTCCTTGTAATCCTTGTTCAGCTGCACATACTTCTTCATGTCCGACATCACGTCAGGGCTGGAAAGCTGCTCCTGAAGCGATGCGAATTTGTCCTGAAGGGAAAGGACTTTCTCGAGTAACTTGGTATCTGCCATTATTTTATCTTCTTGATATAGCACCTGCGCCTCATGTAAGGCTCATGCTCGTAACTGTTCCAGATGTTCACCGCGCCGTTGCTCTCTATCTGGGGATTGGAGATTGCCCAGCGCATGCCCACCTTTATGGCCTTGTCGCCCATCTCCTTATAATATACCGCGCTCACGCCCTTGTTCTGCCACTCGGGCACCGCGCCGTTTATCATGAGGTCGGTGGTCTCGAAATTGCGCATCGCCTTCAGCAGATGCCACCATCCGAAGGGGAAAAGCTTGCCCTTGGCCTTCTGCAGGGCCCAGCTCATGAAGGGGAAGGAAATGCCGAAAGCCACTATTTCTTCGTTCTCGTCGAGAAGCAGCACGCTCGCCTTGTCATTTATGTAGGGCATCACGGAAGCGGCTTCCTGCTCGATCTCCTTTTCGGTGAAGGGGATGAAGTTATAAACGGTCTCGGAGAAGGAATCGCTGTAGAGGCGGAAGAACTTGCGCACCATTTCGGGATCTTTCTTGAGCTTGTCAAGGCTGCCGAAATGAAGGTTGTAGCGCTCCGTCACGATCTTTGCCACGCGGCGGGCCTTCTCGGGAACTCCGTGGTTGGCAACCATCTTGTACTGGAGCCAGTCGCATTCCTTTTCGAATCCGAGATGCTCCAGGATATCGTTGTAATACGGATAATTATAGATGCAGTTGAAAGGAGGCACGTTCTCGTAGCCTTCCACCAGCATACCCTGTTTCCCAAGCGTATTATAGTACAGAGGGCCGTGGATGGTATCCATTCCCTGCTCCTTTGCCCAGCTTTCGGCAGCATCCAGAAGCATTTTCGCCACGTCGATGTCGTTGATGATGTCGAACCATCCGAAACGTACGCATTTCTTGCCGTAACGCTCGTTGTAGCGCGGGTTGATCATGGCGCAGATGCGTCCGACCACCTTCTTGCCGTCCGTAACCATCCACATTTTGTGCGTGCAATACTCAAGGGCGGCATCCCTGGTAAGGTTCTTGACCTCCCAGTTATGGATTGCCGGCACATACTGGGGGCATCCCTTGTAAAGCAGATCCGGGAAACGGACGAAACGAAGGATATCTTTCGCGTCGCGTACTTCTATAAGCCTGTAATTTATCATACTGCCAGTTGTTTTAGTACAAGTTTGCAAAGATAAGAAATCTATTTGACAATTCCGCATATCGCCGCCTGCGCGCATACACATCCGAAGACGGCAGGGAGATAGCTCACCGTCCCCACATTGCTCTTCTTGTTCCGGCCTTCTTCCAGCACCAGGGCAGTCCTGTCGGGTTTTTCCTCGGAGAATACGGCAAGGAAACCTTCCTGGATACCAAGCCTGTGCAGGCGCTTCCTAAGTTGGTGGGCAAGCGGACAGTCGTGGGTTTTGGAGATATCGGCAAGACGGATCTTCGTGGCGTCGGTCTTCGCGCCGGAGCCCATGGAACTGACAAGCGGCCAGCCATGGGAAAGGCAGAATTGTATGAGGGCGATCTTGGGGCTCAGTGTGTCGATGGCGTCAATTACAAACGAGGGATTCAGCGTGCCTAGGAGGGCCCCGATGTTATCTTCGCAGATAAATTCCGGGACGATTTCAAGCTTCAGGGAGGGATTGATGTCACGCAGCCTCTCCCCCACCACTTCGCATTTTGTCCTGCCCAAAGTGGAATGAAGCGCCGGGAGCTGACGGTTGATATTGCTTTCGCTCACCGTATCGGCATCCACCAGCACGATATGCCCCACACCCGCACGGGCGACCATCTCGGCGGCGGCACCGCCAACCCCGCCGACACCGACTATCAGTACCGTTGCCGAGCCGAGACGCCCGAGTCCATCTTCGCCGAAAAGGAGGGCGCTCCTTTCCTGCCAGGCAGGCACTTTGGAATCTGCCATGCCGGATCAGATTATGTCAATCTGGCAGGAAGACATGGTCTCAAGGGCTGCCTCATGCTTCCCGGGAGTGACGCCGGCGCAGCAGGCCGCGTTCACTTTCACGGATGCGTCCTCGTAGAAGGCCGCCTTGCATATCAGCACGTTGGATACCACGCAGATATCGGTGCAGAAGCCGCAGAATTCGAGTTCGAGAGGGCCTGAAGCGCTTTTACCGCCGTCCCAATGCTCTTCGATGAGATTCTTCAGTTCAAAGGACCCGAAGGTAGGCTTCACGATGAATTTCACCTTGTCCTTGGGAAGACCGGCCGCCGCCTCCAGAAGGATCGGACTGATTTTCCAGCCTTCAGAACCGCGGATGCAGTGCGGGACCGGGAGTTTCGCCCCTTCCCTGGTATTCATATAGTTTTCACTGTGGGTATCCTGCGTAAAAACCAGCAGGTCGAAATCGTTGCGGGCGATGCGCTCCGCAATCCTGGGAGTCGCTTCCTGAGCCTCCCTGCTGCCCAGCGCTCCGTCTATGAAGTCGTTCTGGGCGTCTATGACAACAAGTATTTTCATATCGATAAATTATGCCAGTGTGGGCCGAAACGTTCGAAAGCGGCACGGTCGAGGCTTTCACGGTCGTCGGGATGGGCGATGGAGATGAGCAGTTTAGCCCTTTCCTGAAGGGATTTGCCATAGAGGTCCACCGCGCCGTACTCGGTGACAATCCAATGCGCGTCGGCACGGGGCGTGACAACTCCGGCGCCGGGATTCAGTATGGGAACGATCTTGTTCTTGCCCTTGAGGGTACGGGACGCGAAAGCCGTGATGCTCTTTCCGCCCTCGCTCATCGTGGCGCCGCGCACGAACTCCAGCTGGCCTCCGGTGCCCGAGAAGATGCGCGTGCCTATGCTGTCGGCGCTTATCTGACCGGTAAGGTCCACTTCCGTAGCTGAGTTAATCGCCTTCATATGAGGGTTCTGCGCGATAACCATTGGATTGTTCACATACTTGATATCCCGCATCAGCACATCCGGATTATGGTCGATAAAGGAATAGACATCGTTCGATCCCAAGAGGAAAGACGCCACTATCTTTCCCTTGTCGATAGCCTTGTTCGAGCCGTTTATCACTCCCGCCTTGATGAGCCGCAGAAGCCCGTCGGCGAACATTTCCGTATGCAGTCCGAGGTTCTTGTGCCCGGTGAGCTGGGCTGCAAGGGCGTTCGGCAGCGCGCCGATACCCATCTGTATGCAATCCCCGTCCTCCACAAGCGCAGCGCAGTTCTTGCCTATCAGCACTTCCGTGGGCGTAGGTTCGGCAAAGTCCTTAGTAATCAAAGGAGTATCGTCATGGACAAGATAATCGAACCGGTCCAGGGACAGTAGGTCGCCATAGGCAAACGGGACATTGGGGTTCACCACGCCAATGACAAGTTCCGCGGACTCCACAGCCGCCACGCTACAGTCCACCGAGGTGCCGAGGGACACCCTCCCCTGTTCATCGGGTTCCGACACCTGCACCAGTGCGGCGCCAAGTTTGATATGGCCTTCACGATATAGTTTCTGGCTCTCGCCGAGATGTACCGGGAGATAATCCGCCCAGCCCGCATTCACGTTCGCACGCACGTTGGGGCCTACGAAAAATCCCTGCTCGAAGAAAATGCCCGCATATCGCTCCTCGCTGTAAGGCGCGGGACCTTCGGTGTGAAAATGGTGGAAATGAAGGTCCTTCACATCTCCGGCATCCGCCCTGCGGCAAAGGGCCGCTATCAGGCAGTGGGGAACGCTGGCAACGCTGCTCAGGTGAATGTGGCTTCCGGATTTTATATGGCTGACGGCCTCATCGGCGCTGACGAACTTGATTTCTTTCATTTTTACTAATTTTGCACAAAAATAGGAAAAATCTGATGCATACGAAAGAAGAAAAGCTGCAGGCGTTCAGCCGTGCCCTCGACATCATGGACACTTTGCGCGAGAAATGCCCCTGGAACGCAGCCCAGACGGTGGAGAGCCTCCGGCCCATGACGGTGGAAGAGGTGTACGAACTCAGCGACGACGTGCTGCGCCAGGACTGGAGCGGCCTTGAAAAGGAATTGGGAGACGTGCTGCTCCACATAATCTTCTATGCCAAGATATCCGAAGAACTCGGGCGCTACGACATCAAGGACATACTTGACAGGCTATGCGAGAAGATGATTTTCCGCCACCCCCATGTATTCGGGGACGGTGCAAGCGAAGGGATGACCGAAGAAGAAGTGGCGGAAGCCTGGGAAAAGATAAAAACGAAGGAAAAAGGCGGCAACCGCACCATCCTGGGCGGGGTTCCGAAGAGTTTCCCCCCGGTGCTGAAGGCCTATACCATGCAGGACAAGGCCCGCGCGGTGGGCTTCGACTGGGAGCATCCGGAAGATGTCTGGCCCAAGGTGGATGAAGAAATCGGCGAGGTGCGCGAGGCCCTCGAAGAAGGCGATCCCGCACATATCAGGGAAGAATTCGGGGACGCGCTTTTCGCCCTTGTGAACGCCGCCCGCATCTACGGAGTCGATCCAGGAGTAGCCCTCGACGAAGCCTGCGAGAAATTCCGCCGCCGCTTCACCTATCTCGAAGAGCAGACAATCGCCAAAGGCCTTGACCTCAAAAAAATGTCCCTCGCCGAGATGGATGCCATCTGGGACGAGGGTAAGGCCAAGGGGCTTTAGAATTCTTTAATCCAGTTTACAACCAGAGGATAGCACTCTTTCTTGTATTTGAAGCGGTCCCGCATCCAGAAGCCGTGGCCGCCCTTGGGATACAGGTGGAGCTGGACATCCAGTTTTCGTGCCGCCGCAGCATCGTAAAAATCCTTCAGCTGGCGGATGGGAACAGCCTTGTCATCCTCGCAGGCAAGCAGCATCACAGGCGGCATATCGTCCCGCAGGTTGTTCGTCGCCGTCCAGGCATCGCCGTCCTTTTCCAGATTCTCCCCCAGCAGCCGCGCGTGGGTGCCGGCATTGCCGTATTTGTATGAAATGACCGGATAAACCAGAATACCAAAATCCGGCCTTGATTCAGGCGAAGTGTACTTGGTGAGAAGCGTGGAGCAGAAATGCCCTCCCGCAGAATAGCCGATTATGCCGAGTCTGTGCGGGTCAATCCCGAATTCCTTCGCGCGGCTGCGGATAAGGCGGATCGCCGCCTCGCCGTCCTCCAGGGTGGTTTCAGGACGTCCTTCCGGCAAGCGGTATTTCAAGATGAAGGCAGTGATGCCGTTCTTGACAAAGAGTTCCGCAGTCTTGTAGCCTTCGAAGGTGATGCAGTTTTTCTCGTATCCTCCGCCTGGCACTATCAGCATCGCTGTCCCGTTTGCTTCCTTTGGTTTGTAAACGAGGAGTTCGGGTTTGATCTTGCCCCATATATATCCCTTTGCATCAACGCTTTCCTCTACCGGGTAAGTTCCTTCCGGATAGAGGGATATGCGCTCGTCATAATTTGTCATGGTATTTTTCAAAATATAGAAATGTCCGTCTTCCGCTCCCACAAGTATGTCGGAGATTCCGTCCTTGTCCCAGTCCACGGCCGTTGGGCTGGTGGTATGTCCTTCCAGGCGGGTGGAGGATAGATGGCCGGAGTACGTAAGGGGATAAAGGCCCTTCTTTTCCTTTCCGCCGCGGAACCAAACCGCCCCGTAGCGTCCGTCAACGATTAGATCCAGGAATCCATCCTTGTCCCAGTCCGTGAAGCATATCTTGCGGCGGCCGGACTGCCCTGCCTCGAGTGCATTGAGCCTCAGAAGGCCCGGAGTCTTGATTTCAGCGCCCTTGCGGTTGTTGTAAAGGCTGCAGTTGGTACCATAGAAAATACGTTTCCCAGGGGCAAGGCGGCCGTCTTCGAGGCGTTCGAAATATGCAGGATATCCTTCCGAATCCAGGACTATCAGGTCCATCCTTCCGTCCTTGTTCCAGTCGATTGCAACCGGGGTGGTGCGCCACTGGGTGGCAAGGGTGCCGGGGGCGGGCTTCCACCAGTTCCATTCGGGCTTTGGTACATCGCCTTCCCAGGCGACTTTAATTGGCTGGGGAGCAGCGAGTTTCAGCCCGCCAAGGCCACGTAGCCATTCGATTTTGCCCCAGATGGAATTGACAATGATATCGGCTTTGCCATCGCCATCCCAGTCGGCCACAGAGAGCACTGTATAGCCCCATTTGCGCTCGCAGGGCCCCTGGATGGAGCCGTTTGCACCAGCCATGATACGGAAAGGCTTGCCGCCCACCGTGAAGAGTTTGGGTACATCCCAGGATTTGCCGCCGCCGAGGTTTTTTATGAAAGAGATTTCTCCAGCCGAGTTGCCGGCGATGATATCGTCTTCCCCATCGGCATCCCAGTCATAACTCCAGGGTGTGGAAAGGGCCCCGAACTTCACCAGGTCGGCCTTCTGCATGAAATAGACAGGGTTCTCGAACTGGGGCATTCCGCCCTTGGTTTTCCCGCTGTTGCGAAGGAAACTGACCGTACCGTCTTCATCGCTGACAAGCAGGTCCATACGTCCGTCGGCGTCGAAATCGAAAGGCACCGGCACTATCATTTCTATATGGAACCGGATTTCTCCCTTGGAGTTGCGCAGCTGTTTTCCGGCCTGGAGAACTCCCCCTTTGTTTTCAAACCAGGTCAGGCCGTCCACGAATTCACCGCAGATTATGTCCAGGTCCCCGTCGCCGTCGAAGTCGGCTATGCAGGGACAGGGAGCGCCATAAGTCTCAATATCACGGCCTCCAGCCTGCATCCTGCCGCGGTTGAAATACTTCCCGCCGTCGTTTTCCAGCAGGTAAAGCCAGCCGCGCAGAGGACCGTTGGTCCACTCGCCCTTTTCGTTCCAGGCGCGGTCCCAGCCATAGTCGTCCCAGGTGTCGATTCCCACTATGATGTCCGCATCGCCGTCACCGTCCCAGTCGGTATAATTCCACATATTTGAACGGCTCCTTTTCCATCCTTCGCCCAGCACATCGCCCTCATAGGCTATCGGGCGCGGTTTTTCCAGGAAAGTATGGAAGAAATCCTCGTACTCCCCTTCTTTCGAAAGGATATGGGGCTTGCCGCCGTAATAGGAGATGCGGATGTTGTTGTGGGCCTTGTCTCTCACTTTTTCCGCCCTGTCGAAGAATGGTTTCTTGTTGCTGCCGATATTATGGAAATAGTAAATTCCCTTGTAGGGCATATCCGGGCAACAGACGAAGAGGTCGTTCACCCCGTCACCGTCATGATCTACAGGCAGTGGGATGCCCCAGAGGCCGACGCCAAGATTCACGGCAGCGTCCGTGCCATAGCTGAGCGGCTTTGCCGCAGGCATGTTGGCCACGGGCTCCGCGGAAAGTGAAAAGGCAGCGCTGAGGGCTGCAAGGAGGGTGATGAGTCTTTTCATATAAGGATTTAATTATCCAAATTATTCTTTAACGACCTGCGGCGACGATGAGCGCCAGACCTCCGATAAAGAAGCAGAACATTGCGGCAAGCATCCTGCTGACACCCCTGCCTGCGCCTTTGAACTCCTTCCAGATGAAAACGCCCCAGACGGCAGCGATTATGGGAGCCCCCTGCCCCAGGGCGTAGGATACGGCAGGGCCGGCCTTCTCGGCCGATATGTAATTGAGCAGCGATGCCAGGCACCAGATGCTGCCGCCCAGCACTCCAACCAGATGCGTCCCAAGGCGGTCTTTGAAATAATCCCGGTAGCTGACAGGCTCGCCGCTGATCGGCCGGCGCATCATCAAAGTATTGAAAATCAGATTGCTGAGCACTATGCCGAGGGTATAGAAAACCACCGCGGTGTAAGGGGTGACACGCCCCGGTGCCGGTGCAGCGAAATTGCTGGTATCCATCGCCTTCACCGTGAAAATGGAGGGAACCGACATAATGATGCCGGACAGGATGGCCAGCAGCACGCCCTTGCCCAAAGCTGATCCTGCCGCCTGTCCTGAGGCCTCATCCCCACCGGCTTTCGCCTCTGCCTGGCTGCCAAGGGCCGCACGCTTTCCAGCCGCCAGGCCGTTCAGCACTATGGCCGCTCCCACCAGCAGTACTCCGGCTGCCAAAAGTGGGATGTTCCCTGTCCTGGCACCTTCGGACGCCGCAACTATGTAATTGCCTACTACCCCCACCACCAGAGCCGTTCCCACGCCAAGCGGGAACGCCACGGCCATGCCGGCAATCGAAGTGGAGGCAGCAAGCATTATGTTCGAAATATTGAAAATGGTCCCGGCGAGCAGCAGAAGCAGGATTCCGCTTCCGTTCGCCTGTGCCACATCTTCCAGGAAAGATCTTCCTTCCGTGCCGAAACTTCCAAGCGTAAAAGCGCCCAGCAGCGCAAGCAGGAAGGTCCCTATTGCATAATCCCAGTAAAAAAGTTCGTATCTCCAGCTCTTTGCCGCCAGCTTCTGGGTATTCGCCCAGGAGCCCCAGCAAAGCATCGACACGCAGCAGAACGCCACCGCCAGGCCGTAACTCTCAACTATAAACATCTGGCAAAGATAGTAATTCTTGGGAGCAGTTAGAACTGATCTTTTTAAAGAATCAGTTCCCGGCAGCGACGATAAGTGAAAGGCCGCCGATAAAGAGGCAGAACATAAGGGCGAGGAGGCCAAACTGACAGACGAGCAAGTACCTCTGCGAACTGGCTGGCTTCAATGCTCCCATCACCAAGACTTACTACAAAGGTGGTGATGAAGTGGACTGGCCACTCCAACTATCAGGCCATGAAGCTCTTCGAGCAGGAGATGGAGAAGTAATCCTGCTCAATAAAAGTTATACAAAATTGGCAGGAAAAGTTTGTTTCTTGCCAAAAATGTATTACTTTTGTGGCGTAAACTAGAGGATGATGACGACTACAGATTATATTGTCCAGTATGCTGCGCAACAGCGGGAGCCTTTCAGAAGGAAGGACCTGGTTGCGTGGCTGGAAAGCATAGGCACGCCGGTTGGTGCTGGGATTCAGACGCGACTGGAACGCCTGGTCTCATCCGGCCGGCTTGTCAAATCCGGGTGGGGAGAATATCAGTTGAGTGAAAATGCAAAACCACGCCTTCAACTGACCCTGAAGCCTGAAACCAAGGAGATGGCCCAGTATCTGAAGAAGCGCTATCCCTTGGCTGATTTCTGCATTTGGGATGCAGCCAGCGTCATCCCTTTCATGCTCCATGTACCCAATATCAAAATGATTATAGTTGATGTGGAGCGCCTTCTGGAGCAATCTTTCCCGGATGCAATCCGAGAGAAGTATCAGAATATGATCGTGCTGCCGAACCCCACCCGGGAGGAATTCATCAAGTTCGGGAGCACCAAAGACACCATTATCCTTCATACGCTCACAACGGAAGCCCCCCTCGACACGTTTGAAGGGTTTCCGGTTCCCACTGCAGAGAAACTACTGGTCGATATTGTAATTAACCCCGAATTTGAGTTCCTGCAGGGAAGCGAACTTACACGCATCTACCAGGAAGCTTTTTCCGATTTCAGCATTTCCCGCAGCCGGCTTCTACGCTATGCCCGTCGCCGCTACTGCGAAGAAAAGATACAGCATATCCTTAACCGTATAAACCCTCAGAACCATGATTGACCCTCAGAGCCGAAGCCTGGAGTGGATTGAACAAGCCAGCGGTCTAATTCCCAATATCGCAGACACCGCACTTGTAGAGAAAGCTATCCGTGCCCTTTCTTTGCTGGAATCCCTTGTACTGTCCGGTTGCCCTTTCGTTTTCAAAGGAGGAACCGCCTTGATGCTGCACCTGGATACCTCCAGGCGACTCTCTATAGACGTGGACATTGTTTGTCCTCCGGGAACGGATATCAGGGAGTTCCTGGGACAATACGGAAGCGAGTATGGTTTCACCGAAGCAAAAGAGATAGAGCGTAACTCCCGCACAGGTGTCCATAAATCCCACGCGGAGTACCGCTATGCTGTTACATACCCTTCCGGCAGGCCAGTTGACAAGATCCTGCTGGATGTACTCTATGAGGATATCCACTACAGTGAAGTGGTTCCGCTCCCTATTGAGAGCCCGCTTATTAAGCAGATGGGAGCTCCGGCAATAGTCCAGTGTCCCAGCCTTAAAGATATGCTGGGCGACAAACTCACCGCATTTGCTCCCCACACTACCGGTATACCCTTCTACAAGAATGGGGATGAGTGCTTTATGGAGATCATGAAGCAGCTCTACGATGTAAGTTCCATCCTCGACAGAATTGATGATCTGTCAGAAGTCCGGAAAACCTACAGTGAGATTGTACCCATTGAATTGGGCTATCGCAGTATGGATCATCTGTCCGAGTCCGACGTTCTGGCAGACACATACAGCTGTGCCATGAATATCTGCCACCGTGG
>DEFD01000039.1 GCA_002350615.1 Bacteroidales bacterium UBA2861
TGGTCCACTATCGGTCTTCCGGGTGTATTTAGCCTTGCGGCGTGGTCGCCGCAGATTCAGACAGGATTCCACGTGTCCCGCCCTACTCAGGTGGCATCCCTGAACATCAACCTTACCCGTACGGGACTTTCACCCTCTGCGGTCCGTCTTTCCAGAACGGTTCCGGTTCGGTTAATGTTTCCTTTGGACGCTCCTACAACCCCGCACACCCCGTAAGGTGCACGGTTTGGGCTCTTCCCATTTCGATCGCCACTACTTTGGGAATCGATAACTTTCTTTCTTTTCCTGCAGGTACTAAGATGTTTCAGTTCCCTGCGTACCCTCCAGGATTGCTCCTGGCGACTGGCCTTCAACCAGACGGGTTCCCCCATTCGGACATCCCCGGATCAATTCCTGTTTGCAGATCCCCGGGGCTTTTCGCAGCTTACCACGTCCTTCTTCGGTTCCGGAAGCCTAGGCATCCTCCGTTCGCTCTTCTTCTCTTTCTCTTCTTAAAGTGAATTTTGCCTATTCTTGAAATTGCAGTCCCATTACAACTCTCGAAAAAACTCAATCATTATAATAGACTAATCTAAAATTTTCTTTACCTCTTGTGTCTTTCAATATTTTCAAAGATCTGTTCCCCGTCGTTTTCCGAAAGGGGCTGCAAAGATACGCACTTTTTTTATTCCTGCAAATTTTTTTTCGTTTTTTTTGATTTTATCGTTTCACTTGATTCTGATTCCTATAAAAAACGCCCCATAGAGAGACACGTTGTCGTAAAGATGGCTGCGTCCGTTGCCCACACAACAGTCATGCACCGTACCCCTCAGGCCATAGTGCCAGGCTCCGCTCTGATATGCCAGGGCAAAATAACCGGTAAGGCTGTAATCCGGAAAGCGGCGTCCGGGGCTGCTGCGTTCGCCGTCAACAATAATATAATTACGGCTGAAAAGCATGGCGTTCCCGATGGCCGCCGCGCTCACCACTATCCGCGGGACCGGCACCCAGTTGTAGCCATAGCCCAGTCCCAGGCCGAGAACGGCCGATTTGATATTGAAAGGCCTGTTTCCAAGATCTTCTATCGCCGCGCAGTTGATATCCGCCAGCTGCCCCGAGATGCTGAACAGAAGGCTTCCGGCGCTCTTTTTCTGGATAAACGACTGGCTGAGGGCCGTAGGCAGGGAATAGCGCTTGAAATTGAGTACATAGTAGCCGTCCAGATTAATCAGGCGGCTGCTTACCTTGCCTGCGGGCACTTTCACGGTGTCCGGGCTCATCAGCACGCGCCCGTGGTAGGTCTTGGCCTCCTGGGCGGCGAATTCAAGCCCGAAGCGGTTGCAGTAGTAGCTGAAGGACAACTGGTTATCTTTGTCCTTTCCCCGCAGCTTGAAAGGGCTGAAGCCCCAGCTTACCGAGAGGAAGTTCCAGGTGAGGGAGAAACTCTGGCGGATGCGCGGCTCGCTCCAAAGAGCCGCGCGGAAACGGCCGCCGTCATATACTCCGCGGTCGAAGAGGTCGGAGTAGGCGATTCCGGAGGTCGATTTAATCTTCCATGTATAATCGGGGGAACGCAGATACTCCGGGTCCTTGACCCCTGAGCCGTTCACCACTTTCCAGGCATGCCTCAGGCGCGAGATGGTCTCTGACGAATCGATAGCCTCCCGTACCTTCCGCACCGGATTGCCAGTTTCAGGAGCCTGGGCGTCAGATGACAACGGGCCGGCCGAAATCCCGGGTCCCGCCTCGGCAGCCGTCGCCACCGCCCCGTAACACAGAGGCAGCATCAGGAAGATTATCTGCAACAATACCCGCATCTTACGTTTCTTTGCAATAATAGCATCATTTCAGCAAACGGCCAAATCGGGGCCACGGAGAAGTTTTTTGTTAAAGGGCAAGACTTTACCAAAAATCGACGCCGCAAGATGCAGCGTCGATTCTCATCAAATATCTATCAATGAGGGGTTTGCGTTGCTAAAGAAAAATCAGAGGTTGCTTACCGGACGGACGCTGGCGCCGATGTAGCGCTCCGCATAACCGAGATCTGTACCGGAAGAAGATATCCCGAAAGTCCAGCACAGATTCTGGTTGGCCTTGTTGGTACCGGATTCCTCGGCAACAACGCTGGTTAGTTCACCTGTCCAATACACTCCGCGCGAGCCGAGGCGCTTCATGGACATGCCGGAACGGTAACCTGCGAAGGGGAAGAAGATGGAGTTGCCAGTCGTCTTGGACGTGGCCACCCAGCCCGCCTTGCCCTTGTAGCTTGCGAAGGTCCAGTCACATGCTTCAATCAGGTCCTGGAACTCGGAACGGGAAGGCATACGGTATTCAGGTCCCCAGAAATGCGTGGCGGGATCGTCTGCGGCTTCAGCCTGCATCGCCTTGTCGCCCGCATAATATTTAAGGTAAACGGTGAGGATTGTACTGTAATGCACATAGGTGTCCAGGATGAAACTCGTGGTGTCCTTAAGAGGCTCGGCCCATGCATAATATCCGCCGGCCTGCTCGGGCGAACCGGCACCGAGATTGATTCCGGACCAGGAAACGCCGGTGCCCATGTCAACAGCGCGTGCGCTGCTGATCTCTCCCTTGAATTCGGCAGGTTTGGAGGAATCTTCTTTCCCGCAGGAAGCGGATACGATGGCTGCCAGGGCCAAGACGGAAAATATAAATCTGAATTTCATTCTATCGAAATCAATTGGTCAGTTTCAGTCTTGCAAATATAGCCGCAAAACGCAGAAAAAACAAATAATTTCTGGAGAAAACTAATCCCCGGAACGAAGCAGGCGTTTTAGCTAATTGTTTGCACTGCAGACATTTACCAAAAATCGATGCTCCGTTTTGGAGCATCGATTTTCAGCAAAGTATTATAAATCAATATTTTAGAAAATACGCGGCAAGGAGTTACTGCGGGCCGTAAGCGCCGTAGTCTTCCTTCAGCACGTAGGTTCCGGCAGTGGCATCGAACGACTCGAAAGGATCGGCCGCCATACGGCTGAGTTCATTGCCTTCCGGATTCAGCCTGGCGCCCTGATTGGAGTTGACGGCATACCAGTGCACGCCGGCGGGAGCATAGAGCAGGTTGTCGCCTATGGAAAGTGCGCCTGCAGTCTGGGAGGCATCCGAAAGCGTGAACATATAGATGCCGTTGATTCCGGAATCCGCGGCGTGCGGGTCGGTGGCACTCCAGAAGATATTCTTGTCCAGAGCTGCGGAAGACACCGTCATCGCGCACTTCACAAGCTGCTTGGGAGCCGGGGCGTTGTAGAAGATATTGTTCTTCACGCTCACGCGGAGAGCCCCGACGGTGCCGGCGGAAACCGAGCCTGCGAAACTGGCGAAAGTATTGAAACCTTTGCAGTACGCCGGCGAGCAGACGACATTGTTCTCGAATATCAACTCCTCGAAGCGGTCCAGGACCGAAGACTGATAGATGTTGAACACGATGTGGTTGGTGGTGGCAGCCGTATAAAGGAACTTGCAGTTCTGCATGCGGATGCTCCTGAGTGCCTGGGCCTTTCCTCCGCTGGTATAGAAGAGCGAAACTCCCATTCCGGTGAAGGTGCAGCCGTCGAAGTGGAATGCATCCACGTCGCCCATGTCGCCGTTGCCGCCGAAGGCATATCCGCTTGTTTTGGGAGAAATGTCGAAGATGATGTTCTTGAAGGCGAAGGATCCGCCGCGAAGGAACTGGCTGTCCCCGGCCGCAGAGCCGTCGGCATTGCTGAACTTCCATGTGACTGGCTTGTCGGTGTAGCGGCTTATGGCGACATGCTCGCCGAAGAGTCCGCTCTTGCCCTCGACATTCACCACTCCGCTGTAGTAATAGCAACCTTCGTCCGCACTGAAGAAGATGACCTTCTGGGTACGGTTCATAAAGTACCAGGCGAGGCTTTCGTTTTTGCTGGCGTTCACCAGGGCTGCGTTGCCGTGAACGGCTTTGTTGTACTTGACACCGCACACGGTGATGGTCTTTCCGGCCTGATATGCGGCGTAGAGGTCCGTCTCGTCGGGATCGATAGGCACGTCAGGGACCACCGGCTCGTCCGGATCCGGCACAGTGCCGTCCAGTCCGATGCGTGTAATCCTGCCGGCATAAAGCGCGACTTCCTTGCTGCCCTTTACAGATGCGGTGCTGCCGTCCGTCTTGCCCAGGGTGATGTCGAAGCCCTTCGCAAGGGTCTGCGGAAGGACGATAAGGGAATACTCCTTACCCATCTGCAGGCTGCCTTCGAGCGTTACACTGGAGGAGCCCAGGGCAGAGTCGGACCTGAGAATCACGGTGTCGGAAGGCTGGGATGCAGTGCCCAGGACGGCCAGGATCCTGCCGGCAAGCTTCTCTCCGGATGCCCCGGAAAGGCGTACGAAGCTGATGTCATCCGAAGGGATGCTGAACGCCACACGCGCTCCTGCAGGCTTGAAGGCAAGGGTGCCGGAACTGCCCCGGAGCGATGCGAAGCCAAGCCAGGCGCTGCGGTCATAGCCGCCTTCCACCGCCTGCTGCACCACCGGCAGCTCCACGGAGGCAAGGCCGTCGTAGAAGCTGTTGGCGGCATTATAGGGATAGGCTGCGAAGATGCAGTCCGCATCCTGCCCGGCACTGCCCGAAACCCTGCCGTCGGCGACATCGCCCCTGAAAGCATCCCCGAAGGAATCGAAGATGCTGAGGGAATCGCCGTCCGCGAAGGCGAAGGTAGTGTCCGAGACGGAAAGGGCCAGGCTGACGCTGACGGTGTCCGTGACGATTTTGGGCGCACGGCCCATTTCATCTCCCGCTTCCTCCTCGCACGCGAAAGGAAGCAGGAGCATTGAAAGTGCCGCAAATGCGGCCGATATCCTCTTTGGATTCATCTGCTGTTATTCTTTAACCTTGGGTCCGTACATTTCGAAGCCGGGAGCGAGCACATACTCACCCGTTGTGGCGTCGAAAGAGGTGAATGGAGATGTAGCGTTTTTGGTCAAATTGTTTTCGGCAGGATAGGCAATGGTAGAGCCGTTGGAATATAGCATCCTCGGCGTGCGTACCGTAGAAGTAGTGTAATACAAGTTGTTACCTACTGTGAGATCCGCTGCAGTCTGGCCCGCATGGAAGAACTGACAGAAAGTAATCGTTGCAGCAGAGGGAGCACCTGTATAATAGAAAATATTTCCTTCAATATCGACTGGAGCTGCAACAGCCCCTATTTTGAATATTTGATTTCCGCCGAAAGTGTTGTAGAAAATATTGTTCCGGACCGACACGGCTGTCCGTCCATCAAGGGGCACCCCGTTCTTATATGATGTAAAGAAGGTCTGGAAATACTGATTATAATTACTGGAGCACACTACATTGTTATCGAAAATAACTTCTTTGAATTCTGCCCCTGATGCGGGGTCCATATTGAACAGTGTCTTATTCTCGGCAATCTTGTCACAAAGGAATGTGCATCCGGTAATTTTTATGCTTTCTATCGACTTCGCCGGTACATTTCGGTAATAAATACCCTGTTTGCTGCCGAGGATAAATGTACAGCCGTCAAAATGCAGAGCCCGATAATTCTCGGTAGCACCTTGATTATTGTAAGCGTACGAGCCTGTCGCAGATGAGTAATCAAATATGATATTTTTGAAACGAAGTGAACCCGAGATAAGTTGACCGTACTGACTTGCCTTGCTGGTTATAGTGACGGGGGCATCAGAATAGCGGCTTACAACCACAAAATCATTTCTGTTACCTGCGCTGGCACTTGTAGTAAATTTACCATCATTGCTATTATTCACAAAAGTACCACCATTGATTGCATTCAAAAATACTATCGGAGCATCTCTATGCGTCACGAAAAATTCATAACCCTTTTCAGCCCCATCGGCGAGACCCTCCTTGGCTGCCCCATCCACACTCTTGCGATAGATCCTGCCTGCCACGTCGATGGGCATGCCGGCATTGTAGAGCGCCATCATATCATTGCTGAAAGTGTATCCGCCGAAGCTGCCGAAGTTCACGGGAGTGTTGCGCTTGAGTTCCAGGGCGTCGGACACAGCCTTGTTGGCGAGCTTGGAAGCGCTGTTCGTGAGCACGATGTTGATACCGTTCGGCAGCGCCTGGGGAAGTACGCAGAGGTCATACTCGGTGCCGGCCGTAAAGCTGCCGTTGAGAACGGCGTAGGCCACGCCTTCGGAATTGGGGGTTGTTGCGATTTGGCCGGTCGCGGAACTCTCGCCGGTAAGTGCGATGTCGGCTCCGCCGGTAATGGCCTCGTTGTTGGCCCCGATCACCTTTACTTCCTTGATGTCGGAATCTTTGACCTTCATCCTTACGATGGTTCCGGCGTTCAGGAACTGAAGGGTCTCGTCATCCTTGCCTCCCCATGCAACACAGAGGTTGGCGTTGGTGTCGAAACTGCCGGCCACGGCCTTCTGGGCGGAAGGCAGAGTGGTGGTGATGGTGCCTCCGGCGAAGCTGGCGTCGGCATTGTAAGGGTATGAAACGTAGATCTTGGTGGCTCCGCTGCCCACTTGCGCAGTGAGTACGTTGCCGGTGATGGTGCCGTAGAGTCCTGCGGTGCCGAGGTCGTCGAAGACGTTCACCTTGTCGCCGTCGGTCCAACTGACGGTCTTGCCGTCGAGGCTGGATTTGAGAGCCTCGGGATTTACATTGTATGTAACAGTCTCAAGATTGGACTTGACAGATGCCACGGGAGCTTTCTCCTCCTTGGCGCAGGAAGCGGAAACCATTGCAAGGGCGACCGCAAAAGCAATTCTGAAAATCGTCTTCATGGCTTATTCCTCCCCATCGATTAGATATTCAACATCGTCTCCGAACGCCTCAGTGGGTGTCGAAGTGCATACAACTTGCTGCGCGGACGCCATCACTATGGCCGCGACAGGGGGTTCATATCCGAACCCTTCGAAATTGATTGTTTTCATACTATATATTTATTGTTTAAACTTGTAAGCCCGCACGTAGTCGAAAGACACGTCGTCGGGGAAATTCCATTTGCTCTTGTCCGCACCTCCCCAGCCGGTAAGCTCGGTGGAGAGAATGATGTATTCGGGATGCTGGGAGATGCCCTGGGTCGTAGTCCAGGTCTTCACGCCGTCCACATAATAGACATATTTGCTCTTCGTCCATTTGAGGGCGAAGGTATGATACTGGCCGTTGGCGATGTCGTTATTGTTATACGAATGCGTAACCTTCTGATGGGTAGCGCCGTATCCACCCCAGTGCACGGTCTGGTGCACCACGTTGGGAGTAAGGCGGTGGAACTCGAAAATATCGATTTCGGCACCGTAAACTGCGGGATCCGTGCCTGCGGTCATATCGGAAGACTGGAGCCAGAATCCGATGTGCGGACCCACGCTGCTGTTGACCCTCGCACGGCATTCGAAATAGCCGTAGGTGGCAGAGAATTTCCTGTCGGTGGATACGTGACCGATATAATAGGTCCCTGTCTCCTCGTCCTTGAGCACCTTGAGCAGGAGATGTCCTTCCCCGTCAAGGGCGACGGCGCGGCGGTCCACGGTGGCATAGTCACGCACCGATCCCTCTCCCCTGTAACTCCATTTTGTAAGGTCGATGGAATTGCCGTCGAACTCGTCGCTCCAGACAAGTTCGAGTTTATCGTAATCGATAGCGTCTTCAAGGTCGTCTCCGTCCACGACCTCTTTGTCGAGACCGGGAATCGGAGGGAGATCTTCTTCGCATGCGGAGAAGGCCATGATGCCGCAAACGGCCGTCAGCAATATTCTGAAAGTTTTCATATTCATTACCAGTCAGGATTTTGTTTAAGAAGCGGGGTCTTTTCGATTTCAGTGGCAGGTATGGGCCAGAGGTAGTCCCGGCTGTCCACCGAACGTGTAAAAATGTAGGTGCCTGTAATCTGGCACTCGCGCACTCCGTCAAGGGTTTCCAGCAGGCCCCAGCGCTTCATATCCGCGAAGCTGTGCCCTTCGCCGGCGAGTTCCACCGCGCGCTCGTGGCGGATACGGTTGAACATGTCGCTCTTGGTGGTGGCGCGCAGATAGGCGGATCCGCTGTTGATGCCGGGCATTCCCGACCGGGCGCGGACCTGGTTCACGAGGGCTGCGGCGCCGTCAAGGTCGTCCAGCTCGTTAAGGCACTCGGCCTGCATGAGGAGGACATCGGCGTAGCGGATAAGAGGGAAATTGATGGGGGTGTGCGCCCTGTTGTTGATGGCTCCGTCCATATTTCCTTCCGGCACGAACTTGCGGAAGAGATAGGCCATGTAATTGTTGTTCACCCTTATCATGTTGTAACCGCTGCTGATACCGGAGGCCACGATGTATTCGCAGTCTTCCTCGGCATTGGAATTCCAGCCCTTGTAGCTGGTGTATGGCATGATGAAGGTCTGGGTCATGCGGGGGTCGCGCTCGGAGTACATCTGCAGGAGCTTGGGCCTGGAAGCAGGATAGGATACCAGGGTGTTTCCGTTGCGCACCGTGGCGAGGAAGGTGGAATTCTTCACGGAAGTATTGGTGTTGAATCCGGGGAACCAGTCCTCCCAGCTGAAAGGTCTGCCGTCCAGATACTCGTACGAGTTGACGAGGGCGTCGGCGCCCATGACATTGTTCCAGCAGCTGCCGAAGGTCTCGCGCGTACCGAGGTAGAAGGCCAGTTTCATGCCGTGGTCGGTGCCCACGCCGCCCATGTTCTGGATGGCGAATATCATTTCGGAGCTGGAGTCTCCGCCCGGTTTGAAGAGGGCCGCGTAATCCTTGTAAAGTTCGAACCTGCCGCTGGAGATTATCTCCGAGAAGCATCCTGAGGCTTCCGCGTAGCGATGCGCGAAGAGGTAAACCTTGCCCTTGAGGGCGGTTGCGGCATAGCGGGTAGCGCGTCCGTAATTGCTCTGGTCCCATTCTTCCGGAAGGCTTGCCTCGGCATAGCTGAGGTCCCGGAGGATGAAGCTGCGCACTTCTTCTGCGCTGCTGCGGGGCTTGAGCATTTTCGCATACTCGTCACGCACCACCGTGGTTTCGTCATAAATGGGAACCCCTCCGAAATAGTCCAGGAGGGCGAAATAGTAGAGAGCCCTCATAAATCGGGCTTCGCCCCGATACTGGATCTTGAGGGAATCGGACATGTTGCAGCGGTCCAGGTTCTGGAGCACCACATTCGCCCTGGCGACGCCTTCGTAGATATTCTTCCACTTGTTTTCCACCCAGGTATTGGTGACGTCGTAGGTACCGCGGGCGATGGGCTGGTAGGACTGGGCGTCATAACCCATGCATATACCGCCAAGCACGTCCATGGAGAACTGCAGGCCGAAGACATGGTCGTTCTGCATCATGCTGTAAACGCCCATCATGGCATCCTTCGCGTGGGCTTCATTGCGGAAGAACTCGGCGGAAGCCATCTGGTCCGCAGGATACACGTCCAGGCTCTGGCAAGAAGGCAGGACAAAGGCCGGAACGGCTGCAATCAAAAGCAAAATCGTCTTTTTCATATTCTTTCCTCCTTCTTTAGAAACCTATATTAACTCCGAGAACAGCCTGTCGCATAGTGGGATAGCCCATTCCGGACACTTCTGGATCCCAGCCCTTGTAACGGGTAAAGGTAAAGAAATTCTCCAGAGATCCATAGAAGCGGATGCGCGACGCGCCGATTTTTTCCACAACTTTCTCCGGCAGAGTGTAGCCGAGTTGGATGTTGCGGATTTTCAGGAAACTCTTGTCCTGGAGATAGAAGTCGCTCATCTGCTGGTTGCGGTAGTCGCTGACATCCAGCAGACGGGGGTAGGTAGCGTCCGTACGGCCTTCGTACCAACGTCCCACCATGACTTCGCGGTTGAGCTGATAGCCCCAGCGGACGGTGGGAGTGTTGTAGCCCTGCTGGAGCCAATAGACCTTGATGCCGGCCTGGCCCTGCAGGAGGGCGGAAAAGTCGAAGCCCTTCCATCCTGCGGAAATGTTGATTCCGAAGACATATTTGGGATTGGGACCGTCGCTGACGATGGTCTTGTCGTTGTTGTCGATGATGCCGTTGCCGTCCAGGTCCTTGTAGAGAAGGTCGCCCTTCTGGGGTCCCGTGGCGCCGTAGAAGGCCGCGAAAGGATTCACGGGCAGGCCGTCCTCGCCGATAGGCGCATCGTCATACATCTTGCGCACCAGCGCCATATCCTCGTCGGTCTGCAGGATCCTGTCCACCTTGAGAAGGTACTGGCTGTTGATGCTGTGGCCTTCCCAGATGAGGTTGGCTCCGCTGATGGACATGCCGCCCTTGTCCGTACCCTTGAATTTCTCCACCTTGTTGCGGATGCAGGAAAGGTTGCCGTTGATGCCGTAGCTGAAATCACCGATGGTATCTTTCCAGCCAAGGGAGATTTCGATACCCCGGTTGGACACGGTGGCGCTGTTCACCTTGGGGATGGAGGTGGTTCCGTGAACGTCGGGCGCAGGCAGGTTGATTAGGATGTCCACCGTCTTTTTATGGAACCAGTCTATGGTACCGGTGAGACGGTTTTTGAGGAGTCCGAAGTCCAGACCGGCGTCGAAGACGTAGGTGCTTTCCCAGGTAAGGTCGGGGTTGGAAAGCGCCGCCTGGGCGAGACCCACCTGCATGGCGTCTCCGAGCACATAGTTATAATCTCCCGAATGGGATGTGTAGAGGTCCTGGGAATCGTAGTTGCCCACCGAGTTGTTTCCGAGTGCGCCGTAGGAAACCCTGAATTTGAGGAGTTCGAAGCCTGCGGCTTTCCTGATACCCTTGAAGAAAGCTTCGTTGTCGGCCCTCCAGGCAAAGGAAGCGGAAGGGAAATAACCCCAGCGGTGCCCCCTGGCAAAACGGGAAGAACCGTCCGCGCGCAGGTTGAATTCAGCGAGATAGCGGTCAGCCCAGTTGAAATTGAGACGGCCGAAGTATGAACGCATCCGCCATTCGCTGCGGGTGCCGGCGGTGCTGGCGTCGCCATAAGCGGCACTCAGCACATCCATATTGAGGTCCATGAGGTCCTGGCGGGAAACCTCGAAGTTCTCGGAGCGATAGCTTTCCTGGCTGGCACCCACCATGGCGTCGAAACGCAGTTTCTCGAAGAAGTCAGTGCCGTAGCGCGCGACCACGTCGGAGAATACCCTCCGGCCCTGGGCGTCACGGTAGCGGATGCTGGTGCGGCCTTCGCCCTGGACCACCACGGAATTTGTGAGGAAGTTCCAGGAATCGATGAAAACCGGCTTTGTGTGAAACTGGTTGTCGTACCAGTCGTAGGTGTATGAGGCCGTCACCGACATTCCCTTGAAGGGCTTGAATTCCGCGGTGAAACGGGGTTTCATGGCGTGTGAGCGGTTCTCGCCCTGCACAGAATTGAGCCTCTTGAGAGGGTTGTTGGATGCCGCCTGGATATCGTCGTTGGGGTTGTTCGGAGCACCGTAGCGGCCGTCGGAGGTACGCAGGATCATGGACGGCGTGGTGGCGGAGGCATAGGTGAACACGGTAGAAATCATGTCATGACCGGCCTCCATGTCGGCGATGTTGCCGCTGAACTGGAAACCGAGGCTCAGCCAGGGCTTTACGTCCATGCCCAGATTGACCCTCGCGGTATATTTGCTGTAGCCGGTGTTCTCCATCACGCCGGGGTTGTCGCTGTATCCGAGCGAAGCGAAGGCATGCAGGAAATCGCTGCCTCCCGACACCGTCACCACATGGTTCTGGGCCACGGCAGTGCGGAAAGTGTCATCGATCCAGTCCCTGTTCGGATAGAGCATGGGGTGCTTTCCGTTGTCCTCGCGCCAGGCCTGGATATCCGAATCCGGGAACACAGTGGCCTTGCCGCTGTTCAGCAGACCTTCGTTGATGAGAAGCATGTAATCCGCATAGTCCGACACCGGGGTGAGGGTCTTGCGGATGGAAGCCACGGAGGCATAGCCGTCATAGTTGATTTTCATCGTCCCGGCCTTGCCCTGCTTGGTGGTGATGAGGATGACTCCTCCCGCCGCGCGGGATCCGTAGATGGATGCGGAGGCCGCATCCTTGAGGATGGAGATGCTCTCGATATCCTGGGGATTCACGGAGTTGAAGGAGCCTTCCACTCCGTCGATGATGATAAGCGGCGCCGATGAATTCAGGGTTCCCTGCCCGCGCACCAGGATGGTGGCGTTGTCGTTGCCCGGAGCATTGTTCGCGGATGTCACCTGCACGCCGGCGGCGAGTCCGGCAAGGGCCTGGGAAACATTGGTGATGGGGCGGCTCTCGGTGAGTTCTTCCATGTCGATGGCGGAAACCGCGCCGGTGAGGTTCACCTTTTTCTGCACGCCGTAGCCCACGATCACGACTTCTTCCAGCTGCTGGCTGTCGTCCCTCATGACGACATTGATACTGCCTCTGGAATTCACCGGCTCTTCGGCGGAGATGTAACTCAGGCACTCGTACACCAGAGTGGCATTGGAAGGCACCACGATGGAATAATTGCCGTCCATGTCCACCGCGACGCCATTGGAGGCGTTACCTTTTTCCATCACGATGGCTCCGACCACCCCCTGGCCGCTTTGATCCACCACAGTACCGCTCACGGTTATGCGTTCCTGAGGTGAATTCTGGCCGGAAGCGTCCGACTGGGCCGGCTGGGCCGACTTTGCAAGCACCACCATGTCGCCCACCACCTTGAAGTCGATGCCTTTTCCCTGGAATACCTGGCCAAGCAGGACATCGTGCGAGCCTTCCGCCTTGAGCGAAACCCTGCCCAGCGGGAAGGACGCAAGGGAACTCTCGTAGGAGAACGGGATTCCGGTCTGGGAGGTAAACTCGTCCGCAAAGGATTTTACAGTAGCGTTCTGCTGCTGTATATCCACTTTGTGGGGACCGGCAAGCGCAAGGACGCTTGCGAGAATAACTGTCAGTATGCTATTTATCATTCTATATGGAACTACTGGCTGAAAAATGTCCACCGGTAAGCACTTCCAGCAGGGCGAGGACATCGCCCGGGCTGTCGCTCCGGAAATAACTCACATTGTATCGTTTGGCCGGATCGAATCCGGAAGCATCTACCTTGATGCCGTAATGGTTTTCGATGGCGCGCACTATCTCTGCCACGGACGCATTCTCGAAGCTCGCCATGCCGTACATTTGCTTGATATCCGATTTCGCGGAAACCTGGGCCACCGTCACGTCTCCTGTTACGGCATCATAGACCGCCTTCTGATTGGAAGCGAGCCGGAGTATCGGAGCTCCGCTCTTGCTCTGCAGACGGAGAGATCCGCGCTCGAGGATGACATCGGTCTTGGAATAACCGGGGGTTGCGGAGACGCTGAATGCAGTGCCCAGCACCCTCACATCCAGTGCGGTGGTCCTTACGATGAAGGGATGGACCGTATCGCGGGCCACGTCGAAATAGGCTTCACCGAGAAGTTCTGCCTGGCGCATGCCATCCTTTTCGGAGTAATTCAGGCTTGCCCCGTTGCGAAGGCATACGCTTGTGCCGTCCGGCAGCGTCACCCTTTTGACATCGCCGTCCATGTTCTCGAACGCCAGTACCTGAGGACCTTCCCCGGCAAGGCCTGCAGAAGACTGCTTTCTCCAGACAAAAACGACTGCCGCAAGAAGACAGGCTGCAACGAGGACATTCCTGCTAATCCTCAGGATGCTGCGCCTGCCGGCAGCGTCGGCTTCTATCCGGGCGTCCAGACGGTCCAGCATACGGTTTGTCTTCCGGTCCATATCAGGGTCGGAAGCGGCCTGAAAAGCCTGGTCCAACGCTTTCCTGTAAGCGTCCAGACGCTCCTGCTGTTGATTTGTAGATTTATTCTCCGTCATATCCGTACATATTAAATACGGACAAGCAAGGAAAACTACCGGGTGAAAAAACAAAAAAATTTCAGATTCCGCTCAAAGACGAGCGAAGCGACTGCAGCGCGGTGTAGATATGCCAGTCCACGGTCCTTTCCGAAATGCCGAGTTTCGCGGCTATCTCCGCATGGGTCAGGCCGTCCAGATAGCTCAGACGGAAAACATCGCGGCTCCTGTCGGGGAGCGTTTCCATGGAGCTGTCCAGAGCCTGCCTGAGATCCTGGTCGAAAATATGGCGGATGACCGGATTCCTGTCCGGGTCGTAATATTTCTGTGCGGTTTCGATGAACGCCTTTTCTTCCGCCTCGAAGACCTTCACGGTCTTTCTGCGCCCCAGATAATCCATGCAACGGTTGAATACGCTCCTGATGCAGTATGCATAAACTTTCTCTCCCCTGCCTTCGGAATCCAGGCTGATGAACAGACGGCGTTTCCATACCGAATAGAGAACATCCTGCACCACATCCTCCGCCCATGCCTCGTCGGCATTCCGGAGACACAGCTGCGCATAGGCAAGTAGGCCCGGATACCCGGCAGTGCAGAACTTGTTGAATGTCTCCCGCTCAAGCATTGGAAATGTGGTTGTAAATCATAGTTTTAAATGTGGCGTGCAAATATAGTATTTTTTATCTAACTTCGCTTTATGAAAAACAATCAGCAGAATTACAGGGAAGTCACTCCCTATTCCGTCAGCCTCGGGCTGATAATGACAGTTCTCTTCAGCGCGGCCGCGGCCTACCTCGGACTCAAGGTGGGACAGGTTTTCGAAGCCGCCATCCCCATCGCCATACTGGCCGTAGGCATCAGCGGAGCCCTCAAGAAAGAGGGGGCCCTGGGGCAGAACGTAATTATCCAGAGCATCGGCGCCTGCAGCGGCGTAATAGTGGCCGGAGCGGTGTTCACCCTGCCCGCTATCTATATCCTCGGGCTGGACGTGAATTTCTGGCAGATGTTTTTCAGCAGCCTTCTGGGAGGCGTGCTCGGCATCTTGTTCCTGATTCCTTTCCGCCGCTATTTCGTAAAGGAGATGGACGGGCAGTATCCCTTCCCTGAAGCCACCGCCACCACGCAGGTGCTCCAGAGCGGGGAAGCCGGCGGCAGCAGTGCGAGAACCCTTGCGATAGCGGGACTCGTGGGCGGTCTGTACGACTTCGTGATTGCCAGTTTCGGCGCCTGGGCGGAGACCATCAGCACCAGTTTCGTGCATATTGGGCAGGTGGTTGCGGACAAGGCCAAACTGGTGCTCAAGATCAATACCGGCGCCGCCGTCCTGGGCCTTGGATATATAGTAGGCCTGAAATACGCTTTCATCATCTGCTGCGGCAGCTTCCTGGTATGGCTGGTCATTATTCCAGGTATCAACCTTCTTTTCGGAGGGCAGGTGCTGGACCTCATGGGCACGGGCCTCAGCCAGACCGTGGGGAGCATGAGCGCCGATGAAATCTTCCGCACCTACGCACGCCATATCGGCATCGGAGGCATCGCCACCGCAGGTGTGATAGGCATCATCAAGAGCGCCGGCGTCATCAAGAGCGCAGTCGGGCTTGCCGCGGGCGAATTCCGCAAGAAGGGCGGCCCTGCGGTAGCTACGGAGCGCACGGACACGGACCTGCCGATGAAAACCGTTGTCACCGGCATCGTCATCGCGCTTCTCGCAGTGTTCGCATTTTTCGCCTTCGGCGGCGTAGTCAGCAATATCTGGCAGGCTCTCGTGGGGCTGCTCATCGTAACCGTGATATCCTTCCTCTTCACCACCGTGGCGGCCAACGCAATTGCCATCGTGGGCACCAACCCGGTGAGCGGAATGACCATCATGACCCTGATAATCACCGCTCTCGTCCTGGTGGCCTGCGGGCTCCGGGGCAATGCCGGAATGGTGGCCGCAATGGTGATAGGCGGAGTTGTCTGCACCGCCCTCTCGATGGCCGGAGGCTTCATCACGGACCTTAAAATCGGTTACTGGACAGGCAGCACCCCGGCAAAGCAGGAAACTTGGAAATTCCTCGGCACCCTGGTGGCCGCGGCAACCGTTGGCGGCGTGATGCTGATCCTCAACAAGACCTACGGATTCACGGGCGAGGGCGCCCTGGTGGCCCCTCAGGCAAATGCCATGGCAGCCGTTATCCAGCCCATGATGAACGGAGGAAGCGCCCCCTGGCTGCTTTACGGCATCGGCGCCGTGCTCGCCATCCTGCTGACCGTATTCAAAGTGCCCGCCCTGGCCTTCTGCCTCGGCATGTTCATCCCCATCGACCTCAACCTGCCCCTTCTCGTAGGCGGCGCCGTCAGCTGGTATGTGAGCACCCGCAGCAAGGACGAGGCCCTGAACAAGGCCCGCGCCGACAAGGGCACCCTGATCGCCAGCGGCTTCATCGCCGGCGGAGCGCTGATGGGAGTCGTGAGCGCAGTCCTCAAGTTCGCCAAGGTGGACTGGATGCTGGAGGCATGGAACACTACGGCCCCGGGACATCTCTGTTCCGGAGCCGAAGCGATTGCTATTATTCCGTTCGTCGCCCTTATTATATTCATGGTAAAGGCATCTATGGGCGGAAAGAAGCCTTCAGAAAGCTAAGCCGCGTCAGGCTTTGCAGAATTTGCGACCTGCGAGATAGAAGAGTGCCGCCACTGCCATGCCGTTGATGGAGGGGAAGCCCCATTTCACGAGGTTGGCCACCACTGCTCCTGCGACAACTCCTGCGACAGCCCACCAGTTCACTTTACGGAGAGGCTGGGTAAGGAAGTTTTCCTTGTCGGCGAAGTAGCTGATGATGAGGATGATACCAACGGGAGGAAGGGTGCAGTTGAGCACGTTCAGCCAGCCGCAGAAGTTCCAGTAGAGCCACACTGCCGTCACGGTGCCGATGATTCCGGAGATGATCACCATGGTCTTCTTGGAGTATCCGGTGATATTGGAAAGACCGAGGCCGCCGGTGTAGAGGGCGTTGTCGTTGGTGGTCCAGATATTGAGTCCGAGCACGAACACAGCCATGTAGAAGAGGTTGAGATTGAGCATGACCTCGAAGATGTCGTTACCGCCCGCATAGATGCTGGAAACCGCACCGAAGAAGAACATGAGGCTGTTACCCAGGAAGAAGGCTATCACAGTGGTGATGAGGCCTGCCTTTCCGCTTTTCGCGAAGCGGGTGAAGTTGGGCGTAGCGGTTCCTCCGGACACGAAGCTTCCGACCACGAGGCCTGCTCCGGCGATGATACCGAGGTTCTTGGTGCCGATTGCGAACTGGTCGATAAGACCAAAATCACCTTTCCTAATGGCCAGGATCATAGCCACGGTACCGAGGATGGCCACCGCAGGAACTGCGATGTAGCTGATTATGGTAAGGCTCTTGATGCCGAAGTAGGCGCTCGCGGTCATGAGGACGCCGGCTATCGCGACAAGGAGATATCCCTGCCAGGGCATGTGATCGGGGGTGACGTCAAGGCCGAGGAGTTCTTTGGCTACGGGAATGGCAAACATTGCAAGGCCCACTCCGAACCAGCCTATCTGCGTGAAGCTGATCATTGCGCTGGGCAGATAACTGCCCTTGGTGCCGAAACTGCGCTGTGCGAGCATGTCGAGCGAAAGTCCGGTCTTGGCCCCGATGTAGCCGAGGGAACCGGTGTAGGCGGCGAGGATAAGACCTCCGAGAAGGAGAGCCCAGAGAAAACCTGAGAAATCCAGGCCTGCGGCGAGCTGCTGGCCCACCCACATGCTGGCGGAGAAGAAGGTGAATCCCAGCATGACCATGAACATGCTGAGAGTCGATTTGCGACCGGCTGCATCGACCGGCGTGGAAGTGTAATCCACATCAAAGTTTTTGTTTGCCATAAATTTTTATTTGTAAAGGTTTGATAAAGATTGCATGCTGTCCAGCCGCTTCCTCGCTATGGCACCCAGGTCCAGTGTCTGAGCCGCCGCAAGATAATCCTGTTCTTTCTTCCAAAGTTCTTTATGTCCTTCGGGCACCCTTGTCACCTGCATCCAGGTTTCGTAGTCAAGGGGCCCTTCGTATCCGAGTTTCTCCTGCACAAGGGCTTTGGGATCGATGATATCCGCCCTTTCAAGTATCCCTTCCCAGTATTCGCAGACTTCCTCTATGTGGAGGGGAATCTCGTATCGGCGCGCGCCGCCGTCGTAAATGATGCATTTTTCAAGCAGGGCGTCCGGCCTGTCCATGACCAGCTCCCTGAATTCAGGGGCTACCACTCCCCCGTTCCAACCGAAATCTATGTCCTTGACATTGATGCCGCTTGCTCCCGGGCCATCGTAAACCGTGAAGGCGCCTTCGTAGAAGAAGCAGTCGAAACCTTCGAATCCCGGGAAGAGCTTCTGCAGGCATGGCGTCAGTTCTTCCAGTATATCGATGGCCTTGGTGCCTCCTATCGTGAAGAAGACTATGCGGCGGATGCTGCCTCCGCGGAGATGGAATTCCTTTACGAAATAATCCATGCACATGCGGAAGGTGGCGCCGGAAGCGAGGATGTCGCCAATTGCCACCACCCTGTCCCTGGTAGGGCGGAGTTTTTCGTACTTGATTTCCAGACCTTTGATCTCATGGTTCTCTATGATTCTCTCGCATGAGACGAAGTGCATGTCCCTGACCCTGATGCCGCAGCGGGAGCAGGCTTCCTCAAGCGGATAGTTGAGCCCGCCGCGCAGGATGGTCAGGATATCAAAATCGCCGCCTCTTCCAGCTGAAACAAGGAAATTGAGGGCGGCGACAGTTTCGTCAAGGAGAGCCGTGTAGCAAGGGAAACCAACGAGTTCCGGAGTGGAGAGAAGTTTCCTTGAACCGGGCCCCGTGATAATGAAAAATTTGTTGCGGAACTTGCCGGAGCCAAGTTCGTAAATATTCGTGTCTTGCCGCGAGACCACTTTTTGGAGTCTCGCATCTTGTGCTTTGAAGGACATGAAAAAATCCCGATTAAGATGTAACCGGGATGCAAATATAAATCAAAAATTATCTTTTCGCAAGAGTTCAGGAAGCGAATTCTTGAAGAATATTCAGGATGATACTGGAGGCCTTCTGCATGCTCTGCAGGGACACCCATTCCATCTTGCCGTGGAAGTTGAGACCGCCGGCGAAGATGTTCGGGCAGGGCAGTCCCTTGAAGCTGAGATTGGCTCCGTCGGTGCCTCCCCTGATGGGCTGGATGCGGGGTTTGACGCCGGCCGCCTCCATGGCTTTCACCGCCTTTTCTATAATATGGTAATGGGGCTCCACCTGCCCGCGCATGTTGTAGTACTGGTCCTTCACCACGGCCGTCGCCGTGCCTTCACCATACTTGGCGTTGATGAAATCGACGCATTTGCAGATGAGGGCCTTCTTGTCCTCGAACTTCTGCCTGTCGTGGTCGCGGATAATGTAGGCTATGTCCGCCTGCTCCACGCTGCCGTTGAAGGCGATGATATGGAAGAAGCCTTCGTAGCCCTCGGTGTATTCCGGCCGCTGCTCCACTGGAAGAAGGGCATTGAGTTCGGAGGCTATGAGGATGGCGTTGCGCATCTTACCCTTTGCGGTGCCGGGATGTACGTTGCGTCCTGCGATATGGATTTTTGCCGATGCGGCATTGAAATTCTCGAATTCAAGTTCGCCGACTTCCCCTCCGTCCATGGTGTAGGCATAGTCCGCGCCGAATCTGGCAACGTCGAACTTCACCACACCGCGGCCGATTTCTTCGTCCGGGGTGAAGCCGATGCACACGGGGCCGTGCTTGAATTCCGGATGGTTCACGATGTACTGCACCGCATCCATGATTTCGGCTACGCCAGCCTTGTCGTCAGCGCCCAGAAGGGTGGTGCCGTCGGTGGTGATGATGGTTTCGCCTTTATGGTCAAGCAGTTCGGGAAATTCCGCAGGCTTCAGTTCCAGGCCGGGAACGCCTTTGAGGGCGATGTCGGAACCGTCGTAATTGTCGATAATCTGGGGTTTCACGTTCTCGCCCGACGCGTCCGGAGCCGTATCCACATGGGCGATGAATCCTATGGCAGGGATTTCCTTTCCGCAGTTGGAAGGAATCTTTCCCATCACATAGCCGTATTCATCGAGCGAGGCATCGACGCCGAGATCATTCAGCTCTTTGCAAAGGAGCCTCAGAAGATTGAGTTGCTTTGCCGTCGAGGGTTGGGTCGAGCTCTCCTCGTTGCTCTGGGTGTCCACTTTGACGTACCTCAGAAACCTGTCCAGAATCTTTTCCATTATCGTTAACTGATTGATTGCTATTGGGAAGGGTGGAGCCCAGAGGCACCTGACCTCCAGGAGGCGTGCCGCCCGCGGCATCGTGAGCGGGAGGGGCCCAGTCGCCAGACTGGGAGGGATTTACCTCCCTGGAGGTCAGGTGCCTCTGGGCCCTCGCCTCCCGGCGCTCCTTCTGCCTGCGATAGCGTTCTATATACTTCTCCAACTTGATGCGGTCTTTTTCGTTCTGGATGCGCTGCTTTTCCCTGGCCTTTTTCTCCCTGGCCTGCTGACGGGCCTTTTTCTTGTCCAGCTTGGCCTGGGCCTTGGCGGCATCCCGCATGTCCATTTCCGCCCAGCGGGCTTCACGTGCCTCACGCCTCAATTCCGCAGCCGTCTTTGCAGGAGCGGCGGCAAGGCTGTCATTCCGGGCTGAAAGGCTGTCTGCCATGGCTGCGAGGGTGTCGAGAGGCACAACCACAGGGGCGGTTGCATTGCTGTCCAGGCTTGCTGGCACCGGGCCTATCTTATGGGAGACGGTATCCTTACGGACCTCTTCGGGACGGGCATCGACTGCAGCCGCGGGGGCGCCGTTTTGCTGCGTTTTCGCACTCGCGGCCTTCCTGTCTTTACGATCGGAAATCTCCTTGTAGATCTTCCTCATGTATCCGGGGAAGTAAATATCCGTCTGCTTGAATTCGGCGCGGGGCCTGGATTCGAAAGCGAGACGCTCGGAGGGACGCACCTTGAGCGGGGTGATATCTTCTTTTCCTTGCGGCTGCTCGTCGGGACGCCACTTGAAGCCTTTAAGCGAACGGTCGGACTGGGCCATCTGAGGCACCGGCCAGGCGTCGTTCTTGGGCGCTTCGTAGTAATATATCTGCTTCAGGTCTCCGTCCGCGAATGTGGCGGAGAGCATCTTGGTGTCCACTTTGTTGGCAGTAGCGAATTCGTCGTTCTCCTTGAGGAAGAACACGGCGTTGGCCCCGCCGAGGGCGTCGAAACGGCTCAGCGCCGAGGTGCTGTCGAAATACGCCATCACCTCCGTGGCGCGTATCTGGTCGAAGAGGGTTTCGGTTTCCTGCGTCGCGATGAAGGCGTTGGACATGAGACTCGCCCGTTCCGCGCTGCGTCCCTTTATCAGGACGAAGAGGCTGTCCGCGGTGTACTGGCGGTTGCCGTCGTTCCAGACAACGGGGTCGAGGTAGAAGCGTGCGATGGAATCGAGGTCGTTGTAGCGAAGCGAGTCGCAGCGCACCTGGAGGTCGTAGCGATAGATCTTAACATCGCCCGCGGCATCGAGGAAACCGAATTTCGTCGTGTCGGGCGGTGCTATTTTGGCCAGGCTGTCGGCAATGGCCGCAGAGTCCGCCGGGGCCGCCATGGATGCGGTATCGAGAGATGCCGCCGCCAAGCTGCTGTCGGCTGTTGCAGCAAGGGAAGATGAGTCGAGGGGTGCCGCCAGGACGGTGCTGTCTGTGCGCGCCAGGGAGAGGCTGTCAATTCCGAGAGGCGTGCCGCCCACGGCATCGTGAGTGGGAGGGGCCCAATCACCGGATTGGGAGGGATGAGCGGCCCCGCCGCTCACCGGGTCGGAATTGACAGCCTCTCCCGGCACCTCTTCAGCCTCTGCTGCACCGCCCTTCTTGCCGCGCAGTTTGCCGGCAGGCTTCGCTTCGGAGTCCTTGGCGGCGGCAGCCTTCCTCGCCTCCGCCTCATTCTGGCCGGCATACTTCTCACGCTTTTCGGCTTCTGCCTGGGCAGCTGCCTCTGCCGCTTTCTTGCGGTATTCCGACACTGCATCAACATGCATTTCGGTGAGCCGCGCTTCGGCCTCCTTTATTTCCGAGGGGGAAATATCGCATTTGCGTATGCTTCTGTACACTATCTTGTCCGCCCCGAAATACATGGTATCCACTTCGGTCCGGCGCACGGTATCATAGCGGAATCCGCCTTCCGCGGTGCTGTCGGGCACGCTGCGGAGCTCCCGGACATTGCGGTCCGTATCCATCGCCACGGCCGCATCCCGCGTAAGCGTAACCTGCTTGAGGCTGTCCTCATAGAAGATGCTGCCGGCGAGGGCGAAGATGCTGCGGGTGGTATCCTGCACCTGCGCATTGCCGAGCAGATGCAGATTGTCCGTATTCCTATAATAATAAAGGGAATCGCACCAGGCCTCCTGGTCTTTGGAAGTGGCATGCACATGGCCGGTGAAGAAGAAGGTCTGCACCGGGCGCCTGTACCATCCTCCGTTGGCGGAAAGCATATTTCCGTCTTTCCAGAAATCTATCGGCTTCTTGAAGACGGCCATGGACTCGGCGGTCCCATAATCCAGGGCTTCGGTCTTTACGAAGATGGAGTCCGTGAACATGTTCACCTTGTTGCTGAAGCTGAAAAGGCCGGCCTTCGAATCGTAGGAGCCGTCGATGCTCTCTATCACCTGCCCGTCCTTGTCGCGCATGGATCCTCCATTCTGGAAGTAGGCCACCGAATCGCGGGTATTGTAGTCCAGATAGCGGGTGCGGAGGGTATTCTGGTCCTTGTCCACAAGCTGCACCACACTCCCGCGGAACTGCACCAGGGACTCGTCGATGAGGTACTCCAGGTTGTCGCCGGTGAGGATGGTTTCATCCTGAATCACCTGCACGTTGCCCTCGGCGATGATCTTGCGTTCCTCGACATACCACTGGGCCGTATCGCATATAAGATAGGTCCCGTTATGAAGGAAGGTGGCGTCCACGGCCTTGCGGTAGTGGCTTGCTCCCTTCTCTATGAGCTGGATGGACTCGGCCTTGATGAGGCGCACGAGTGAATCTTTCCGCTCCTGCGTTGCCGTCTGTGCGGAGAGCAGGGCGGGGATGAGAAAAAGCAGCGAGGCGACTATTGTCTTACCTTCTTTGACCATCCTTCACGGGAGAAATCGCAATCCTTGAAAAGAGGATCGATGATTATATAAGTCTTTTCTATCTCGGAATTGATGAAATTGTCCACGGCCTCTATCTGCTTCTGTCTTCTCACTTCGTCCAGTAGCACCGTGTAGTCAGTTTCGAAAGAAGCGGTGTGCGAAGGCAGGATCTTGTCCAGACGGACGATCTTGTAAACGAGGTTGCCGTCCCTGCCCTCGTTGTCCCTGGAAACTATCGGAGCGGAAATCTGCCCGGGCTCGAGGTCCTTGACGGCGGCGTAGTCCTCAGGCTTTATCTGGTCTATCTCGAAATAGGCGCTGCCCGTGTTGGGATCCGCCATCTGCCCGCCGTTGGTGCGGGACGCAGGGTCCTCGGAGAAGAAGCGGGCCGCCAGTTCGAAGCTCATCTTGCTGCTGTCCACCAGTGTCTTGAGGCTGTCCAGGCGCTTGAAGGCCTTTTCCTGGTCTTCCGCAGTGTATTTGGGATGCAGGAGGATGTGGCGGGCATTGAACATGTCCCCTTTCTTCTCGATGACTTCTATGATATGGAATCCGTCCGGAGTCTCCACTATCTGGGAGATGATGCCGGGCTTGAGGGACATGGCCGCATCCGAGAATGCCGGCCAGAAGATGTCCTTGGATGCCATGCCGAGTTCGCCGCCCTTGCGCGCGCTGCCCGGGTCTTCGGAATAAAGCCTCGCGAGAGTGGAGAATTTTTCTCCGTTGAGTATCCTCTCACGCAGGTTCAGGAGACGGGACTTGACCTCGAGGGCGGCAGCCTGACGGTCCGGGTACACGCATATCTGGCTCATCTTGTATTTGATGGGGATTACCGGCAGGTTTTCCTTGTGCACGGTGTCCAGATACTGGCGTACGTCGTAGGGAGTGAGCTGAGGGATGTCCCCGCTCACCTTCTGCTGTTCCTGCTGGATGAGGCTGGTTTCCTCGAGCTGCTTGCGCCAATCCTTGCGGAGTTCGTACATGGATTTGCCGAAGTATTCTTCCGCCTTGTCGTCTCCGCCGAGGGCGGTGCGCACCTGGGCGAGACGGTTGTTAAGCTCGGATTCCACCATGTCCTGATTGACAGTGAGGGAGTCCACCCGCGCTTTCATGAGGAAAATCTTGGCCTGCATCATGTTCTCGAGTATCTCGCAGCGCATATTGTAGGCGGAACTGTATCCCTGGGCGCGCATCATGCGCACTTCGGATTCTATGTCGGAAACCGTAATGAGCTCACCGCCCACCACCGCGGCATTGCGGTCGATTACGCCTCCGGAGTATTTCTGGGCGCGCAGGCCGATGCAGGCAAGCAGCAGGACTGCGGCAAGGAAGAGTCTTCTGTTCATCAATAAATCACAAAGTCTTTATGGTCCAGTGCGTTCGTAAGCAAGTCCTGTTCCAATTTTTCAAGAAGGTCGCGTTTGCGCTCGCTGAGGATGTTTTCCCTGATGGAGGGAATGCAGTATTCAATGGGCGCGACGCCTTCCGACTGGAGTTCGAAGACATACATCGCCTTTATGTCCCCGCGGTCGTCGGAAGACTGCTCTATCATGCCCGCACGCATCTGCGAAAGCATCGTGGCATAATCCAGGTTGAACTCCCTTGCGAGGACTCCGGCGTCCATCCATTCCGAAGACTTGTCGAAATATCGCAGGGCGCTCAGATAGGCGAGGCTGTCCAGCGCCACCAGGTCCTCCCCTTCCTTGCAGCCCAGCCTGCTGAGGATCTCACCTTTGTTGGGAGAATCTTTCATCAGATGGACGAAGCGGACCTTGAGAATCGGCCTTTGCAGGGTATAGCTTTCCTTATGGTCGGCGAAGTACTTGTCTATCTGGGCTTTAGTGATGAGGGTGTCAAGCCTTTCATTTATATACCGCTGCTCGAAACGGTATTTGAGCAGGGACCTTCGGTACTCCTCAAGCTCCTTGGTGACGTCTTTCTGGCTCTTCGAGAGCTGCTCCTCGGCGGTTTTGGTGTAGAGGATTTCTGTGGCCCAGGAGTTTATGTAGCGATAGGCCAGATTGATGGAATCTTCCTGCGACACCCCGTCGGGGATGTATTTGTTGAGTTCGGAGAGATACAGTCTCTGGCGGCCAGCCTTGGCAACCACCTTGTCGTCGTGTTTGAGCCTGCCCAGCATCGTGCATGAAGGAGCGGCGGCAAGCAGCGTCAGAAGCAGCGGAATGTATATCTTTTTACAAACGGCCATATTTTGCAAAGTTAACAAAAATTCATACATTTGTGTAAATGAGATTCAAGAGCATCCCCCTGGTCATATTATTGTTCAGCTGCTTTGCTGCGTGCAGGGCGGAAGGACGCTATGCGCTGGTGAACGCCAGCAATGTTTTTCTCCGCGAAGAGGCAAGATACGGCAGCGAATGTGTAAGCCAGAGCCGAATGGGCACTCTCGTAGAAGTCCTTGAACAGCAGGGATACTGGGTTCGTGTGCGCACTCCGGAGCCCTACGAAGGGTGGATCAACGAACTTGCGCTGGCACCTGTCAAGGCCCTGGATGCGGCCCAACAGGCCTCCATGCATGAATTCAGCCCCAAGCTCCAGCCTTTCGGAGAAAAAGAGGCGAAACTCTGGCTGAAAGCGGATAAATACATCTGCACGGCTGAATACTCCCATATTTTCTCCGAGCCTTCGGAAGAGTCCGAAAGGCTGGGCGATTTCCTGATGAGCGACCTCGTAAAGGCGGCGGAAACTTCCGATGCCTCTGCAGGCGGGAAGCAGAGCCGGGCGGACTTGTCAGAATCCGGAGCGGAGTGGCTGCCGGTCACCCTTGCAGACGGCAGGCATGGATGGGTGAGAAGCCGGGACGTCCGGCCTTTCCGTGAATGGGCGGAAGATTACTGCTGGCACAGGCTGAACAGCGGAGAAGATATGTCGGACAGCATAATTTCCCTGGCGAAACGCTTTCTCGGCATGCCTTATATGTGGGGCGGGATGAGCGTCGGACATTTCGACTGCAGCGGTCTCACGGGCTTCTGCTATTTCATGAACGGAATCCTTCTCCCCCGCGACGCTTCACAGCAGGTGAAGTGCGGGGTCGAGGTACCCAGGAACCGCATGCGGCCCGGCGACCTCGTCTTCTT
This sequence comes from Bacteroidales bacterium UBA2861, assembly GCA_002350615.1. Lineage (GTDB taxonomy): Bacteria > Bacteroidota > Bacteroidia > Bacteroidales > UBA932 > Cryptobacteroides. Next base: position 25,939 of record DEFD01000039.1, read on the forward strand.
CGGCGACAGCCGCGTGTCCCATGTGGCAATCTACATCGGCGACGGTCGCATAATCCACTCTTCGCAGGTGGTGAGGATCAATTCCCTCAAGCCTTCGGAACCCGATTATTACGGCCGGAACATCCTCGCCGTACGCAGGATACTCGGCCATCTTGACGAAGGCAGCGACGGCTTCAAGGCCATCACAATCATCGACAGTCCGAAGTATTTTTAATGGAATAAAGAGGGCCGTGCATCAACACGGCCCCGATAATCTATTCATATTCAAGCACAAGGTGCAGTGTCCGCATGGTTTTGTTCGCGGTGGGCGTAATGCGGTAGGATGTTCCGTTCTCGGTATCTGAAAGCGTCCACACTCCGGGAGCGCCTCCCTTTACGTAGCTGCCTTCGGCACGGTCCGCGAAAGCTCCTCCGCTCACCACTTCGCCGGCAGTCGTCACAATATTGGGATTGGTATTTGCATTTCCGTCGGCAATGGAGACCTTGACCAGCTTGTGGCCTGCAATTGCAGGAGTCTCGATATAGCAGGCGGTTCCTGCTCCGATCCTCCAGCCATAGCCGTCTTCGGTCATATTGTCGGCCGCTGCATTGTAGCCCACCGTGTAAGCCCCCGCCTTGTAAGTGCCGGAGCCGCTGTGGCCGGTTTCAGTGTACGCAGCCTCTTCGAACGGCCAGCAGAGCGCGGAACGGTCGAAAGTGCGGAACTCGAAAGCCAGGATCTTTGCCGGCTGCTGGGTAAGTTCCACGCTTACCGTCTGCTCTCCCTCGACGAGCACTTCCACCACCACTTTCTTTTCGGTGTCAAAAGAAGTGTTCTGACCGACAGATACATAAATGACCGACTCGCCGGCTTCGCCCGATGTCTGGCTCAGGGCGGCTCCGCTTGCAGTGGTGCCTTCTCCGAGCCTCGCAGTCCAGGATTTGCTGGCCGTGATATAGACCGGGCGCCTGCCGTGCAGGGCGTTGGCCTTGTCCGGGTTGCAACCAATAGAACTCAGCACTCCCGGTTCCACATACCAGCTGGCGCCCTTGTCCGCAAGCTTAACTTCCGTGCTTGCGGGATCGGGGGTAGGATCAGGGACCGAAGGCTCGGCATACTCGAACACGAGATGCATTACGCGCATTGTCTTGTCGGCATTGCAGACAATCCTGTACGATGTGCCGGCCTCTGTCTCGGGCAGGGTCCATGTGGCGGGAACATTCCGGGTAAACGGCCCGTCAAGGTCGTCTGCGCCACCCTTCTTTATGACTGTCATCGCATCGTCGGCTGTGGTAATCGTGGGAGCGTAACCAACATTGTAGTCGGCTATAGTCACTTTGGCAAGCCTGCGGCCTTCGATGGCCGGGGTCTGTATCCATCCGCCGACACCCTTGCCTATGCGCCAGCCGTACTTGGACTCTATCATGCAGTCGGTAATCGCATTGTAGGCCACGGTATAGCCTGCAACGGTAAACTGTCCGGGGCCCCTGTCACCCGCCTCTGTGGCAGGAGTCTGGTCAAAGGGCCAGGATGCCTCGGTGTTGGCCTGATCGCGGAATTCAAAAGCGAGGATCGAGCCCTTTTCCTGGGCCAGGCTCACCGTAACCGGATCAATGCCCGTGGCTTCGAATACGATTTCTATGGCTTTGCGGTTGTCCAGATCCTTGTTGGGGCCCGCCGTCACTTCGAACTTGTCCAGGTCGCCGGTTCCGGAACTTGTCTTGAGGCTTACGCCGGAAGCCGTGGTTCCGCTGCCGAGTTTAGCCGTCCAGGGGACGTTGGACTTCACCGAGAACCATCTGGTTCCGCCAAGCGAACTGAATACGGACGGATCCACATATACTCCGGCTTCGGGAATTTCAGCCTTCAGTTCAGGCACCAGATCGGCAGCCTTCTGGTTCAGCACGACCTCGATGTCGGTACATCCCGCGGCCGATATCACCACGGTGGCGGAAACGGCTTCGAGGCTCTTGTTCTCGGCGACTGTCGCAGTAATGCTTCCATTGCCGCTGCCGGCGGTCTTGTCAAGTGTCACCGAGGCGCTTCCCCCATCCTTTACGACCGCCGTCCAGGCAGTGTTAGACAGGACTTCGATCACGACATCCGCACCGGAATTAGCTATGTCGTCCACGGGGTTCGGCGAGCTTACGGAGATGCTTGCGGGAGCGCCGCTCTGCACTATCACCAGCGGCACCAGGTCGGCCTGGGGATCGTCCGGAACCACATAGAGGGTGTATTCACGGGCATCCATAAGATTATATGCCGCAATGGTCAGGGTAACCTGCACATCGACTGCGTTTTTCCCCTCTTCGCCTCCGGCAAGAGGGTCCGCCGAAATCCAGTCGCAGGATTCAGGCATTTCGATCTTCCAGCTGCGGTTGGACGTTACCGTGAAAACCGGCTGCGCGGCTTCGCAGGAGAGTTTGAGAGAATCCGTACTCAGGCTGAGAACGGGTTCCACGGTCTTTTCTTTCCCTTCTTTGTCGCAGGAAAAGAACAGCAGGGCGGCAGCAACTGCCGCAAGGCAATACTTGAATTTCATATCTTTCAGTTGTTAAAATATTTATTCAGAAGAAAACCCAGCCTGTACCCGGATACCCGGAGGGCCTCCTGGGCGGCGGGTGTAAGTCTTTCTATGGTGTCGGGAGCAAGTTCCGCAGTGTACAGCGGATTCACCTCATACATCACTTTGTCCCGGAGGCAGCATTCCTGCGCCCAGTCCTCGAAACTGCCGGAGCAGCATTCCTGCTTCTGCGAATCGGTGTAGGTATCGAGCGACGCGGCCGCGTCGGCAGCAGTCACTTTCTTGTAAATGCGGGAAGGGATCTTGTCCACCACCGTATGGTAGGTGGTAGTCTCGGACTCGAAAGTGCAGTCCCAATGGTTTTCCTCCGGCATTATATAGCCGTGGGCCAGGCAATGCATGTCCCCTACGATATGCACCAGCATACGGATATTGAAGATGAGCACCGAGTCGGTGAGGTCCAGACGGGAGCGGTAACGCAGGTTGTAGTCCACAAAGTGAAGTCCCGTGACACAGTCTCCCCCGCGCCACATCCGCCATCCCGGATCGTAGGCGTAGTCGTGGTTCATCGCCATGGTGTGATAAGAGTCGGTAAAGGCATACTCCTCATCGTGCCGGTGTTGGTCGGCCCAGGACGCTTCCTCTGCAAGACCGTCAGGAAAGAGGGCGGAGATGCGGGCGCTTGCACCGGTGCCGAGCTGCCTCAACGCGAGTTCGGCCACAATCTTATGGCCGGTGGATCCCCAGGCGCCAAGGTTCTGGCAGGCAGCAAGCGCAGCTGCGCACAGTATTATGTATCTTAAGCTTTTCATAGCGTTCCTCCATAATAAAGATTGAAAAGGTACGCCAGGCGGTAGCCTGCTTTCTGCACCGCAGTGCGCACCTGCCGCTCCGGAGCGGAAGCGAGACCGGCCGAGGCGGAGCAGTTTTCCTGCGCCCATTCTTCAAAGCTCTTTGCAGTGATGCCCGCCGCTTCATCCGCGCTCAGGTTGCCTATGCTGAGGAGTATTCCGGAGAGGGAAAAGTTGCCGAAGGCTTCGGAGCAGACGGTGTCCATAAGGTCGTTCCCTTCGGAATCGGTCCATCTGCTTCCGGAAGGGGCAAGGGCGGGCAGCGAAAGGTTGTGGATATCCAGCACCATGTTGACCAATAGTGCGTGATAGAAATAGAGTTCCTCGTCGGGAAGTGTGAAACGGTCCAGATGCGACAGATAGTAGTGGGCGAAGCGAAGCCCGCGGAGGCAGTCGCCGCCATGCGCCTGGGTGGGATTGGGATCGTAAAAATATCTGCCGTTCATGTTCATTTTCCGCAATCCGGGCACGTAGGCATTGTATTTATCGATTGCAAGATAATCCTCCAGCGTGGCTGCGACGGAAGACAGGCCCTCCGGATACAGCAGGCTGACGCGGGCTTTGGCCTGGTCCGACATCTGGCTCCAGGCAAGCGCGCACACTATCCCGTTGCGGTCCAGTCCGACGGAAGCCGGCCGTCCGGTCCCTGCCCCGGAATTGTCTTTTCCGCAAGAGATGAACGCCAGCGCCAGAAATACCGGCAATAATGCAGTTTTGAAACGCATCCTTCTAATAATCAAAATATTTGTTAAGCAGGGCGGCCAGACGGTATCCTGCCGCCGTGAGGGCTTCGCGGCAGGCCGGAACAAGCCTCTCCTGCGTATCGGGAGAAAGTTCATAGGTGCCCACCGGGTTTATTTCGTAAAGGATGCGGTCCCGGGTGCAGCAATCCTGCGCCCAGTCGATAAAACTTCCGCCCTGCACGGCGGCAATCCTGTCCTGGTCCCACTTGTCCAGGTTACCCGCTATTTCACGGGACTTCTGGCCTTCGAACATATAGTCCGGCATAAGGTCCACGAGCCTGTGGTAGTTCTTGAGTTCCTCCCCGCGGTAGGTGCATTTCCATTTGTTGTTGGGCGCGTCTTTCAGGTAGGCGTGGGCCGGGCAGTGCATGTCGCCAACTATATGGATGAGCATGCGGATGTTGAACACCACGACCGAATCGCTCAACTTGAGGGCTTCGCGGTGCGTAAGGTTATAGTCTATCACATTCAGGCCGGTGAGGCAGTCGCCGCCGGTGGGTTCGCGGTATGCCGGAGCATACACGTAATCGTCGGTCATCATCATGGTGTGATAATGGGTCGTGAAGGCGTAGATGTCGTCATGGCGGTGGACATCGGCCCAGGAAGCATCCTTCACGAAGCCTTCCGGCATATAATGTTGGATGTTGGCCTGAGCCTTGGCGCCAAGATGCCTCTCGGCAAGGGCCACCACGGCCTTATGTCCGGTCTTTCCCCATCCCATGGCCGGTTGTGAGGCACATAGCAGAGCCAGCGCGGCCAGTGTCATAAATGCGATTCTTCTCATTTCTTTGTATTCTTTGATTTGTTGATATATTCAGTCGGCAGCGAGCCATAGTATTTCTTGAAAGCCCGCGAAAAGTATGTGGGCGAGCCGAATCCTACCGCATAGCCCACCTCGGCAACGGTAAGCCGGCCTTCTCCCAGCAGTTCGCACGCCTTCCCGAAGCGACGGCGGCGTATGAATTCCAGTACAGACACCCCTGAAACCTGTTTCATCCTGGTATAAAGCCCTGAACGGCTGATTCCCAGTTCGCGGGCTATGTCGGTGACCGAAAAGTCGTCGTTCGCAAGGTTCGCGTCCACTATTTCTTCCGCCTTGCGAAGGAATGCCTCTTCGGGGGTGAGTTCTTTTTCCGGCCCGGGTTCCGGTCCGGGCCCCCTGCGCCGGCGCAGAAGAAGAACTGTAACAAAAACGGAGATGGCCATGACGAGCAGCACGAGGATGATGTGCGCGGCCGGAGAATGAAGCCATTCCCTTCTGACCGACACGGGAAGTTTCACCATGCTGTTGTTCCACACCCCTTCGTCGTTGGCGGCCATCAGTTCGAACACGTACCTTCCCGCAGGCAGGTTAAGGTATTCCGCTTCGTTTTCTGCAATGACGTGGTGCCATTTTCGTTCATATCCGCGCAGGCGGTATTTGAACCTGTCACGTCCTCCCGACAGGTAATTCATCGTGGAGAACGTGATTACCAGCGGGTCGTTGCCCCGGCGAAATTCCACTCCTTTTTCGGAAGGAGTCAGAAGGCTGCCCGCCGCCTTCACTTTCCAGATAACGGGTTCCGGCGAGAAGGGATCGTCCTTGATGCTTTCCGGAACAAAGGAAACAAGGCCTTCGGAACTTCCCAGCAGGAGCCTTCCGTCAGAAAGAAGGCAGGCTGAGTTTGCGATGAAGCGGGGGAAAAGGAGCCCGTCGCGCGGGCCGTATGAACGGAACGCCCCGGTGAAAGGATTGAAACGGCAGATGCCGTTGTCGGTGCTTATCCACACCAGGCCGAAGGCATCCTCGCTCACGGAGCAGATCACGTTGTTGGAAAGCCCGTCGTGAGTGGAGAAAAAAGACAGGACGCCGTCTTTCGAAAAGCTGTAGAGTCCGTAATCGGTGCCTATGAACTGCTGACCGGCGGATGTTTCGAGCAGGCAGGAAACCCTGGAGATGCCGTCGAGTTCCGGCGTGGTGATATCTTCGTAGGAAGTGTCGTCGGCAAAAAGCCGGATTCCGAAAGCTCCGCCGGCCCATACCCGGCCTTTGGAATCCTTGGAAATCACCCTTACCTCGAGTTTCGGGTCGAAATTGCCTTCCGGCCTGGCCGCCCCGCTGCGTCTGTCGACAGTATAAAGGCCGGAGGATGTGCAGACATACAACGTCCCGGCGTCTTTGGGAGTTATGCAGTACACGCCGGAAGGGAGGGAGTCGTAATGTCGCATGACGCCCGATGCGGCATTCATGACGCTGAGACCTCCGAAATTGCCTCCAAACCATATCCGCGAGTGTGCGGTATCGGCGAATATCGCCTTGATGTCATTCGTTCCCTGCTCGCCTCCGGGAATCTTGATGTAGGATGACTTTCCGGTCTGCAGATTATAGCGCATCGCTCCCGAATAGCCGTTGGCGAGCAGCACTTCATCCTCTGAAATCTGGGCGATGAAACTGATCCGGTTGTCCGGGAATTCATGGCCGGGGACCGCGGGAACAGTGTGCGTGAACTCCGGACGGAGAGGATGCGAATAACTGATGGCACCGTAATATGTGCCCACCCAGAGTCCCCCCTGGCTGTCACAGGCAAGGCTGCGTATGGAGTTGTTGGAGAGCGACACCCCGTCGGAAGCCGACCAGAGGCAGTGCGTGAATGAACTGCCGTCGTAGATATCCAGACCGCCGTATGTGCCGATCCATATCTTTTGTGCAGAATCCAGACACAGGGCGCGGATGTGCACGCTTACAAGTCCGTCTTCCACTCCGTAACGGACGGCCTCTGCCGTGAGGGGGTCAAGCCTGAAGAGTCCGTTTCCGTCCGTCCCCACCCATATCTGGCCGTTATGCGGCAGGATGCAGCGCACCATCGCGGTGTTGCCCTGCAAACTGAAACGGCGGATATCGCCGCCGGCAAGATCCCAGCTGTAGAGATCGCCCGCCGCGGTGCCGATATACAGGAGCTGTCCGTCTTTTGCAAATGACCTGGCCTGCACCTTCTTTATTCCGTCCGGTATCCGTGTGTCCGAGAACTCTCCGCTGTGCTTGTCGAAAGTCCACAGCGAATTGGAAAAGGCCACGAGAAGCGCGTCAGCTGAGAACTCATCCAGAGCCATCACGTTCCTCGACCTCGGGCTTTCGTAATTGAAGAAACCGTCGGTGCCGCTGTCGTAGCGCGACACGCAGCTGCCGTCGGAAATCCAAAGGACGGACTCGGAATCGACCAGAAGGGTGCGCACGTAATTGTAGGCAAGACTGCGGCTGTCTTCCTGCACATGACGGTAAACGCTGAACTTGTAGCCGTCGTAACAGTTCAGCCCGTCGTGTGTGGCGAACCACATCTTGCCCTGATGATCCTGCACAATGGAGAGCACCGTTCCGTGCGACAACCCTTCGGCGGTGCCAAGATGGCGGAACGACACCTGTCCTGCCCGTACCGGGAGGCAGGACAGGAGCAGCAGAATGAAGATGGCGCTTTTCTTCGTCATTTGATGAAATATGGATTCTGGTCTTCGTAACCTATTGCGGTATTGGTTCTTATCTCCGAATCTGGGAAAGCACAGAGCAGGCCTTTGAGCACTTCCTCAACGGTTTCGGGATACAGGGTGTGAAGATAGGTGTTGTTCCAGTAACCTGTAACCCCGTCGTCGGGAACTCCCAGCCCCGGCCCTTGCTCAGGCTCCTGCAGGAAGCGGTTCATCGGCTTGCAGAGATTCTCCACCGTCCACGCGGCACCGCGGCGGCGCATGTCGAACCAGTCGTGAACTTCACCGTGAAGTTCAAACACACGCTCCCAGTACAGTGCGGTGATGAGTTCGTCCTTGCTTGCGAAACGCCCTTCTTCCCATTTTGGCTGGGCCGAATCCGGACCGGAAGCTACCGAATGCCTGGCCCTCTTGTGCAGTTCCTCTATATATCCGAAACTCTTTTGCCACCATTCGTCACCCACGCTGCTACTGAGCCCTGCGCAGGCCTCGGCTGCATCAAGATAGATTTCAGCCAGCCGGAGCATGTACCAGTCGGCATTGCCGTTTGTCACATTGTAGGTGGGATCGAGATATTTCTTAAAGTAAGGAGCTTGCTTACGGGAAGAGGATGCGGAACTCGTCATTCCCGTCACCACCCCGTCGGAAGGATAGACCTTGACCGTCTGCTGGGTATTCTGATTGAAATACGAACCATATATGTAGGAGCAGTCGAAACGGGGATCGGGGCAATCTACATAAACATTGGTCATACCGTCGCTGCGTCCCGTGGCAAGGGTTCCGCCATAAGTGGCGCACCATTTCTGGAACACCCAGCGTTCCGGGCGGATGCGGGCGAAACTGCTGGCCCTGGCACTCACGTGCTGCGTGCCTTCAAGATAATCCGGAAGAGTCCAGCTGCACAGATTCGAATATCCGAGATCGCAGCTTGTGCACACCAGAATGCGTTCAGGGCTGAACCAGTCGTCCGGATCGGTCCAGCGGAAGAGGTCCCCGAATTTCTCGGCAAGCCGGTAGGGGCCTTCGAGTATCACCTTGTCCGCAGCCTGCAGGCAGGCGGTCCATGCATCGGCCTCGCTGAAGATTCCGCAGCCCGAAAAGTCCGGTTTTTCGCGGAAAGGCTGGTCGTCCGGAGAGGAAAGCATGCATCCTATATGATTGTAAACCACCGCTTTATAGGCCGTAGCCGCCCATTTATTCGCCCGGTTGGACAGGCCGTTGACGGCAGTCTGCTGCTCGGGACTGCGCATATTCTTTTCGGCGAAATCAAGATCTTCAAGAATCTGCTCATATACTTTATAGTAGGAAGTGCGCGGCAGATTGGCTTCTTTCAGGCTCTTCGGCGAACTTGTGACCAGGGGAATGTCGCCCCACATGCGGACTGCATAAAAATACATCACCGCACGCAGGAAACGCACCTCCGCCGCAAGAGCATTTTTATAGGCCCCGTCCACCGGGGAATCTCCCAGCTTGTCAAGGAAAGAATTCATCATGTTCACTCCAGAATACACATATCCGAAGGCGTTCTGGTTGTACATGTCCGTGGAATACATGGTGAGATGCAGGCCCTGGAGCCAGGATTCCAGCACGCGGTTGCCCTTCCAGTGGGTGACGATGGAGCCGCATTGCAGATATTCCGCAAGGCGCCCCTGCCACAGGTCTTCCGCCTTGAAAGAGTTGTAGCAGCCCACCACGGCAGCCTCAAGGCCGGCCTCCGTGGAGAAAATGGTGGTTTCGGAGAGCTGCGTCTTCGGATCCTCGTCCAGACTGCAGGAAACGAGGGCAAAGGCTGAAAACAGGATTATGGTAAATATCTTTTTCATCGCAGACACTGTTTAAAAAGTCATTTTGATACCGGCCGAGAACGTCCTTGCAGAAGGATAGGAACCGTAATCGACCCCCATCTTCATCATGTCGCTGCCGAAGCTGTTGACCTCAGGATCATAGCCGCTGTATTTCGTGATAAGCAGCAGGTTGGAAGCCGAGAGGGAAAGGTCCATGCTCTTCACCACCTTGTTCTTGGGAAGAGGGATACGGTAACTGAGAGTTATGTCGGACAGTCGGAGATAGGAGCCGTCTTCCACGAAGCGGTCCGAGAAGAATTTTGTTTCGGCCGTGCTGTAAACCCCTATCGCGGGATATTTACCGTCCGGATTGGAAGCGCTCCAGCTGTCGCGGAAAGCTTCGCGGCGGATGTTCATCTGGCTGCGGCTGAGATCGGTTTCCTGGATAAGGTTGATATTGGCGATGTCATTGCCATACACGCCGTCGAACTGAATGTCGAGGGAGAAGCCTTTCCAACTGAAACTCGTGCCGAAACCATAGGTGAAGTCCGGGTTGGGATCGCCTATTATCTGCTTGTCTTCCATGCCGGTATCCACATATCCGTTGCCGTTCTTGTCGATATACCGGATTCCGCCCGGCGCCATGACCGTACCTTCCGTAAGGCCCGGACCGGTCTCGCCTTCCTTGACTATGCCGTCGGTCTTGAGTCCGTAGAAGACGCCCATGGGCTTCCCTTCCATGAAGATGTTGATCGGCGTCTTGCAGTAGTTGGCATTGCCTATGGTCTTGCCCATGAAATAAGGGGACAGGCCTTCGCTGGCAGGGAGACCGATCTTGACGATACGGTTCCGGTTGTGGGCGATGTTGCCGAATACGGACCAGCGCAGGTCCTTCTTTTTGAGCAGGACCGATTCTGCAGAAAGTTCGACGCCCCTGTTGTTGATGGTACCGAGGTTTATCCACATCGTGGAGAATCCGGTGGTGGCGGGGACGCTCACTGTCTGGAGCAGGTCGTAGGTGTTTTTGTCGTACACATCCAGGGTGAGCGAAAGGCGGTTCTTGTTGAATTTGAGGTCGATGCCCGCATTATACTGCTCCGTGGTCTCCCACTTGAGGTCCGGATTGGCGAGATTGGCCGGCACGATGCCCTTGATGATGGTGCTGGTGTTTCCTGGGGTGTGGTCCGGATACGACACGCTGGAGTAGTTGGAGAGAGTCTGGTAGGAGGCGATGGCCTGGTTGCCCACCCGGCCCCATCCCGCACGGAGTTTCAGCATGGAAATCTTGTCGAAGCGGAACCAGGGTTCCTCGTTGACGCGCCATGCAAAGGCGAAAGACGGGAAGTTGGCGTAGCGGTTCTGCTTGGAGAAGCGGCTCGAACCGTCGCGCCGGAAGGTCGCCGTGACCACATAACGTCCACTGTAGCTGTAGATTGCGCGTGCAAGCATGGAGAAGGTTGCCGCTTTCGACTCTTCGTAGGAGAAGCGAGCGTTGGGGGCCGAGTTGATGTTGTGGTATTGCCCTATGTACTGGGCGATGTTCCATCCGTCAGTAATCTCGTGCAGGTAATCCGACTCAATGTAGGTGGTTCCGAAGACTCCCGAGATATTGTGCTTGCCGAGGGCCTTGTCGAAAGAAAGCATATTGTCGAAATTGTAGTTCAGCCTCTGGGTAGTACCCACGGCGGAAAGCGCCCAATATGAATTCGTGGTCACATAAGGTCCCCTCCATTTGGTGACCTTGCGGCTGCGATAGTCGGCACCGGCCGAGCTCTTGAAACTCAGCCAGGAAAGGATCTTGACGTCCAGATAGGCCGAAGGGATGATGCGGAGTTCCCGGCGGTTGTCCCGGTTGTCGTTCAGCCAGCGGTCCGGTCCGGCGCCGTAGTCTTCGCGGAATTCCGAGGCGTCTTCGTCGGAATCGTCGCCGGGCACCCTGTAAGGACGTCCGTTGATGGTTGCACGGATGAACGAGGTGTTGCTGGTAAGCCCTGCGGAACTGGCCCCCTGAAGCATGTCGGAACGGGAACGTGACAGGTTCACCTTAAAGCCGGCAGTGACATGCTCGGTGATCTTCTGGTCCAGGTTGAGCCTCATCTTCAGCAGGTCCATGCCGGACTGCTTCACCACTCCCTGCACATCATTGTAGCCAAGGGAGAACATATAATTCGTGCCTTTCACCCTGTTGGCCACCGAAAGCGAAGTCCTTTTGTTGAATGCAGTCCGGGTGACATACTTCTGCCAGTTGATGCCGTATGGCGAAAGGGTCGTCTTGGTATCGTCGGCATAGATGTATTTATCATAGGTCCCTGTGCCGGACGCTTTCATATATTCGGCGAAACCACCCAGGTCCAGCATGTCTATGAGACGCACTGCACGGGAGACTTCCACCCCCGCTGAGAAACGAATCACAGGCTTGTCCTTTTCAGCGGACTTGGTGGTGATGAGCACCACGCCGTTCGCACCCAGGGCTCCATATATCGCCGTTGCAGAGGCATCCTTGAGGATTTCCATCGTGGCGATGTCCTGCGGGTCGATTCCCATAAGTCCGTTGGTCTCCTCTTCATAGTTGCCGGCCGCATTCTGCATCATGTCGGCCTCAGTGCCGGTGGGAGAAGTAAGGATTACACCGTCCACCACATAGAGAGGTTCACCTCCGCCGTTGAACGAGCTGTTGCCCCTGATTTTGATATTGAATCCGGCCCCGGGTGCCGCTGAATTGCTCACGACGTGCACTCCGGCCGCACGGCCCTTGAGCATCTTGTCCACGGAGGGAGTGTTGTCCACGAGCGCATCTTCCATCTTGACACGGGTAACCGAGCCTGTAATGTCGCTTTCACGCATGGTACCGTATCCCACGACCACCACGGATTCAAGCATCTGGGCGTCGTCGTTCAAGACAAAGTCATATACACCGGCGCTGCCCAGTTCCCTGCTCTGGTCGGCATAGCCAAGGCACTGTACCTTGAGGATTCCAGCCTGCGAGGGGATGCGGAGAGCGTATTTTCCGTCGGCACCGGTCACGGCTGCATTGTCGGGGCTTCCTTCAAGCATGACCACGGCTCCGGGAACAGGATTTCCGCCCTCGTCACTGACGGTGCCCGAAATCTGAAACTTGCCCTGCGCCGAGGCATTTATCGCGATGGCCGCGGCTGCGAGCATTATACCTATATATAGTATGTATTTTTTCATCTTTTTGCCCTCCTTCTACAATGTCAGACAAATACCTGCAACATAAGAGCCTGTCTCCTTGAAAGGCAAGGCTCCGGAAGGTGCTGAAGGGCCGCTTGCGGTCAGACGCAGCTTGAGCCCCATGAAAGAAGATGCCCTGCCGAGCGGAACATCATAGGAGAAGGTAACGTGCGCAAGGCGGATCATATCGGCGGATTTCACGAACTCGCCTGTAATCAGGGCAGGCTCGGCGGAATCGGCGGCGAAGAGCGAAGCGAAGTCGATGTATTTGCCTCCAAACCTGCCTGTCACCAGTGCGTCAAGTGAAAAGCGCCTCCAGCCGAGTGTCGTTGAAAGCCCTGTCACAACGCACGGACGCGTGTTTCCCAGCACTATGCGGTCGGCATCGCTTATCCGTCCGTCTCCCGAATGGTCCTTTATTGAGCCGTTATCGCTGTCAAAGCCCACTATGACTCCGGGAGCATATCCCGCGACATCGCTGTAGGCCCAGCGGGCAAGGAAGCCGTCGGTCGCCGTCGATGTGTAGGGTACTCCCTTCACGATGTTGGCATTGAATGCCGCCGTGAGCCCGGCGCTCCAGAAAAGTTCCCCTCCGGTCAGTATGCCGGCGTCGAGCGAAACTTCTATACCCCGGTTGCGTACGCTCCCCCACTGTTCAAAGTCCTTGAACTCGGCATCATACTTCCAGTATCCGTTGGAGCCGAACTCGCGGCCGTTGCAATAAACCGAGAAACTGTCTTCACTGTCCTTGTCGTAATATTTTACCGCTGAACGGAGTCTGTCGGAAAACAGTCCGAGTTCCAGCCCCGCATTGAATTCCGAGCTCTTGAGGACAGAGCGGCCCCGGAAGAAGGCCTGCAGGTCATAATCTGCTTGCACCGGATAAATCTGCGAATAATTTCCGAAGTGAAGATAGGGCACAAAGCCTACAAGTCCGGCGTTTCCCCAGCCAGCAGTGAGTTTTGCCGAAGATACCGCCGCAATTCCATGACCGATGAGTTTGCGAAGGTCCAGGAAGACGTTTGCGGAAGGATAAAGCAGTCTGCCGCCGAAGCCGTCGTTGCCGTCTATGCGGAATGAGGCGTCGGCACCGGCTATGCCGTCATAACTGAATTCTGCCCGGACTGCCGCACCCATTCTGGAATAGCTGTAGTCGCTGCGGTGGAGTTTCGCCGCACTTCCCGCGAGATTGATGCCGCGGGCACGGAGCCCGTAGTCGAAGAAATCAAATCCTGTCATCACGCTGGAAGTCACCTCGTCGAAAATCGCATCCGCCCTGGCAGACAGGCTCAGGAAGCCCTTCCCGAACCAGCGGGACCAGTCAAATGCAAACGAAGCGTTTCCGCGGAGCTGCTCGAGCGAAGACAAGGACGCCGCTCCGTTATTGGCGATGCCGAAAGCCGTTCCTTCGCCGTACCAGATGTATCTTTTCTTGGCCCTGTAATCCACTCCAACGTCGGTACGAAGGCGGACATTCCAGGGGAGTTCCAGTTCCATCCAGAAGGAATCGGTGCTGCGGTGCTCGTCGCTGTCGTCGTCAACATCGCCGCCCTTTTCAGCCGCTGGCGAATCATCCCCGAAGGAGGCGATGCTTGCCGATGCATTCAGCCCGAGCGAAAGGGCCCCGGCACGGCGGGTATCGAAGTTGAAACGGAAGCCGCCTTCCCTGCCATAACTGCTTTCGCCATTCAGACCGCGGAAATGTCCGGAAAGATAATAACGGTTGCGGTTTTTTTCGTTTCCGGCAGAAATGTTGATTACAGGGGCCAGGCTCGCTGCGTCGATGTCGGCGTACAGCCTGACGCCGTTGCCGCTGCCGCTTTTGGTTTTTACAACAATCACCCCGTTGGCGCCGTTCGCTCCATACAGTGCGGCGGAACTGAGGTCCTTGATGACTTCGATACTCTCGACGTCATACACGTTGAAACCAAGCATGCTGCTTTGCGGGGCGGCCCAAATAAGGCTGCCGTACTGCCAGAAAGGAGCGTCGGTCTGCGCATCGGAGGGTGTGAGAATGGAGCCGTCCACAATCCACATGGGCTGTGATGACGAACTGAGCGAGTTGACACCTCGCAGCGCAAGCGAAAGCGCTCCGACCCTGCTGCCGCTCTCGGCACTGACGTCGAGGCCGGCGACCTTGCCTTCGATGAGCGACTCAAGGCTCACCGTCCCCGGCATCGAAAGTTCGAGAGAATCTTTCACCTGGGCTCCGAGAGCCAGGGAAATGCAAGACAATACAAGTGCAATTATCTTTTTCATGGCCGGTCCTCCTATTGCTTGTATTCAAGTTCAATGTATGTAAAACGGAATGTCTTGGACGTGGTAGGCCTGATGCGGTATGAAGTGCCTGCCGCCGTACCGGACAAATAGAAGGATGTGAACACATTCCTGGAGAAAGTGATTGCTTCCCCGCCGGGAATGACGTTGCCGTTGGCATCGGAAATGACCGGCGAGGTATTGGCATTGTACTCGCGGAACGACACCCTCGTGAGTTTCCATCCTGCGATTGCAGGGAACTCGATATAGGTAACTTCACCGCTGCCTATCTGCCATCCGGATGCCTCGTGGATCTGGCAATAGCCGTTCGCATAATAATTGAAGGTATAGCCACCCACATGCAGGACTCCTGCCCCCACCTTGCCGGCGGCCTGTTCCTCGTCAAAGATCCAGCGCGGGGCCGTGAGATCCTGGTTACGGAATTCGAGTGCAATCACCGAACCCTTACACTGGCTCATATTCACCCTGTACGGACTGCCTTCCTCAGGGGTAAAGACTATGGACACCGTCTTGGCGTTCTCCATATCCGAATTGGTGCCGCGGACAATTACACGGAAGTTTTCCATGTTGCCTTCGCCTTCGCTCACGGGGAGTTCAACTCCTGTTGCCGTCGTATGCTCTGCATCTATGGCCGCCGTCCACCTGCAATTGGAGATGACGTTGAAACTGCGTTCGCTGTAAACAGCGCTGAACACGGCGGGATCCACCCAACGTTCGGACACGGCGGGCACTTCATGTTTCACGAAAGGAACCGCCTTCATCTGTTCGACGAAAATTTCGACGGGAGTGCAGCCTTCCGCCGAAATGACAACCGTCGCGGTTTTCCCTTCGCTCCTGTCGGTATGCGGTCCGACCACGATCAGGAAGGTGGAGTCGCCTTCGCCTTCTTCTTCAGGAAGAATGATGTCAGCCGTGGATCCTGCCTCTACCGCCGCATGCCAGCTGGTATTGGTGAGAATCTTCACGGACAGGGTATCGCCGATGTCAGGCACATCTACGAAACTGCGGGGCCCTTCAACCGACAGGCGGTAAACAATGGCCCTTTGCGTCACTACTACCGAACGGGATCCATTCTCGCACACCACCTTGAAGCCTGCGCTCCTGTCTTTCTGCAGCATGTTGGCATCGAGCTTGATAACAATGGCGGATGTTTCCTCCGCACCGGAAAGATTGAGGTGTTCCGCTTTTACAAAAGAGAGCCAGCTTTCATTCCCGTCACGTACCACGGACCAGCTGCGGTTCGAAGTCACCTGGATGGTGTCCGTGACGGGATCGGCGCCGGTGTTGACAAAGCGCTTGCCGACGGCGAGACTCGGGTCGTCCTCTTTGTAAAAGCCCTCGGTCGTGCAGGCGCAAAGCATCGTGGCTACGGCCAGACAACAGTGGACAAAATGGTGATTCATTGGTTAATTGGTTACAATTATGCACAACAAAAGTAACATCAATTAACAATGTTCACCTAACAATATGTCCAAATATAGAGTATTTTCGTCCAACTACCGGAAATTTGCCATTTCCAGAACTTTCTCGGCATAACGCTGTCCAAGGAGTATCTGACCGTCCCTGTTGAAGTGTGGATCGGTGGCGTCTTTGAGCATTCCGCAGCCCTCCGAAGAGATGCAGGAGCTGTTGGGAATATTGTCCGAAATGGTGCGGATCATGTTGTTGAACTGGGGCGAAGTGGAACGCCACGTGGCGAGTTCTCCGGCGATGAAAGGCACATCAGGTGCCGACAGGTCGCTGCGCAGCGAAGCGACCAGCGTCTTCAGGAGACCCATATACTGCGCGACGCGGGAACCGCTGTCGGCACAGCCCTGGTGCCAGAGAATGGCCTTGAGGGTTCCATATTTCATTGCCGCCTTCGTGCGGCGCACAGCTTCCGCATAATAGGTGGTACCGGGTGCCCATTCGGTAATCGAAGTGCCGCCCCGTGCATTGCACACTATGAGTATGGGCCTGTCGGGATGGGCCTGGTGTATTTTGAGAGAAAATGAATAACCGGGATTCATCTGCTGCATCGACAGGTCCTTGCGTATCGTCGAATACTGGTTGAACGGATGAGTCGCAGGAACAGGCTTGTCGCCGGAATCGAGAAGGAACACTCCATCGGGGGTCTCGTTGAGGTCGGAAGCCAGAAGCGTACCGCGCCCTGCCATGTTCGACTGGCCTATCAAAAGGTAGATATCATATTTTTCCTGTTCCTCTCCATCCTGGTCATTTTGCCCCTCATCTCCCTTGGAGCCGGGAGTATTGCCGGTAACGGTAAGAATCTCCGTATATCCGGCGGCTTCACGCCTGTCTTTGTCGCACGCATGGGAAACTGTCGCCAGGGCGGCGGCACAGATGATCAAGGATATCAATCTTTTCATTTTCGAAGCATTTTTTGCAAACATATCAATATTTTCGGAGTTTGGTCACAAAAAAATGTACAGAATGATTGCACAATTGTTTACAGAAACTGGCTTTTGATGCGAATTCAAATTAAATGCTTATCTTTGCGCAGAATTAATTCGCAAAAGATATGAATCTCAGAGACATCAAGAAAGACATTGACTACGTTCTCAGTGCTTTCATCGAAGACTGCACAGTCTGCGTGGCAGTGAATCCCAAGAACAACGACGAGGCTATTTCCGAACTCATGGAGAAGGCCATCGACCTTTACAACGAGCTCCGCGACAAAGTGAACGGAAAGGCTGAAGGGTCCAAGAAAGCCTATTATAACGCCCTCCGCAAGGAAGTCCTCGAAAGGACAGACGCCCTCTACAGCGAACTCAGCGAGGTTGTAGCCAAAGGCAAGACCGCAGAGGCTCCTGCAAAGAAGGCTCCCGCAAAGAAAGCAGCTCCCAAGGCAGAAGCTCCCGCAGAAGAGGCTCCCGCCAAGAAGCCCGCTGCGAAGAAGGCTCCTGCAAAGAAAGCAGAGGCAGCCAAGGAACCTGCGGCGAAGAAGCCCGCAGCAAAGAAGGCTCCCGCAAAGAAAGCGGAGTAATTCAAGGCTGAAATATTCTAACGTATGAGGTCTCCCCTTTCGAGGAGACCTCACGCATTTTGTCTATTCCGCACTATGGCGCGCCGCTGATTCTGGCGGCTTCTGTCGGGGAGACCTGCCGTTTTATGGAGCGTCTCCCCAATTTCCGGCCATTTTTAAGGGAGACCTTCCAATTGATGGAGGGTCTCCCCAATAAGACTTTCGCGGCTATTCGCCCCGGGTGGAACCCGCGGGGTTCGGGGTGTCCCCGAGACAAGGCCGCGCTTCGTAGCGGCTATTCGCCATGGGTGAAACCCGCGGGGTTCGGGGTGTCCCCGAGACAAGGCCGCGGTTAGTAGCGGCTATTCGCCACGAATAGCCGCTACTCCAGGAAGTTCCTTCCCCTCGATTGCCTCGAGCATGGCGCCGCCGCCGGTGGAAACATAGCTCACCTTATCGGCGAAGCCCATCTGGGTAACCGCTGCAACGGAATCGCCGCCGCCTACGAGAGTGTATGCGCCTGCCGCGGTGGCATCGGCCAGATCCTGGGCAATCTGAAGGGTTCCCTTGGCGAAAGCGGGCATTTCGAAAACGCCCACAGGGCCGTTCCAGAGGATGGTCTTGCTGTTGAGGATGATTTCCCTCCAGCGTTTGAGGCTTTCTTCGCCGGCATCCATGCCTTCCCATCCGTCGGGAATTTCATGCGAAGGGACCACCTGCACGTTGGCATCGTTGCTGAAAGCATCGGCCACGCGGGTCTGCACGGAAAGGGAAAGGTTGACGCCGAGTTCGGCCGCCTTCTTCTTGATTTCCAGTGCCTGGGGGATGAGTTCATCTTCGTGGAGGGAATTTCCTATCTTGCCGCCCTCGGCCTTGATGAAGGTATATCCCATACCGCCGCCGATGATGAGGTTGTCAACCTTGCCTACGAGATTCTCGAGCACGGCGAGTTTGCTGCTCACCTTGCTTCCGCCGATGATTGCGGTGAAGGGGCGCTTGGCGTTCTTGAGAACGTTGTCGATAGCGTTGATTTCGCCTTCCATCAGGTAGCCGAACATCTTGTCGTTCGGGAAGTAGGAAGCGATGAGAGCGGTGGATGCATGTGCACGGTGTGCGGTTCCGAATGCATCGTTGATATAGCAGTCCGCATAGGATGCGAGTTTTGCGGTAAAGGCCTTCTGGCTTTCCTTGACGGCCTTCTTGGCTGCAGCTTTTTCTTCGTCGGTAGCATCTTCAGCAAGTCCGCGGGGTTTTCCTTCTTCCTCGGCGTAGAAACGGAGGTTTTCAAGGAGAAGGGCTTCGCCAGGTTTGAGGGCCGCGGCCTGTGCATCTGCCTTCTGGCAATCTTCCGCGAACTGTACGGGAACTCCGAGGCACTCGCTCACATGGGCCACGATGTGCTTGAGGGAGAATTTATCCTCAACCTTCTTGGGACGTCCGAGATGGGACATGATGATGAGGGACCCTCCTTCCGCGAGAACTTTCTTGAGAGTGGGCATAGCCCTGCGGATACGGGTGTCGTCGGTAATTTCGAAGTTTTCATTGAGAGGGACGTTGAAGTCCACACGAACTATGGCTTTTTTGCCACGGAAATCGTAAGAATCAATGTGCTGCTGCATAGTATTTTTATATGTAAGATTTTTCCGGACGCAAAGATAGCAATTTATTGCTAAAAGCGGCTTTGTGGAAAAAGCTATATTGTTATCTTTGCAACAAAACAGACATAACGTTATGAAAAGAATCTTCATCGCGGCGCTTGCAGCGCTTTCACTTGTCTCCTGCTCCATCGTGGACAGCAGTGAGGTTGGCATTAAGTTCAAGAAATTCTCACTCACCGACCAGGGGCAGCTCAAGGCCGTTCCCGTGACCGGCTGGACCTTCTACAATCCTTTCACCACTAGCGTTTACACATACCCCGTGTTCGTGCAGCGAGTAGATTATCCGGCATTTTCGGTGACTACGAAGGACGCCGCGGTGTTCTCCATGGACCCGGTTCTCGCATACCAGATACAAAGGGATAAGGCTGTGGACATCTTTGCCAAGTACAGGAAGTCCCTGCATGTGATAGAGGGCGGATACATGCGCACCTGCATCTACGATGCCTACAGAATCGTGGCCAACACCTACACTTCGGACGAGCTGATGGCCAACCGCGGCGAGTTCGAGGACAAGGTGCGCGAGATGCTCAGCAACAATCTCGGCAAGGAAGGTTTCAATGTAGAGGAATTCACCTCCCAGATTGTGCCTCCGGCATCCCTCTCCGCTGCAATTGAAGCTAAAAACCAGGCCATCCAGAACGCGCTCAAGGCATCCAACCAGGTAGCTGAGGCCGAGGCCAACGCCAAGATAGCGATAGCCAAGGCAAAGGGTGAAGCGGAAGCGATGCGCATCAAGGCCGATGCGGAAGCCTACTACAACAAGACAATCTCCGCTTCACTCAGCGATCTCATTGTAAAGGAAGATTTTATAGAGAAGTGGGACGGCAAACTCCCCACGGTGCAGGGCGGCAACGGCTCTATGCTGATGGACATGTCCAAACTGTTCAAGTAGGTCGCGCGGATTAACTGCCGTCCCGGCTCATCGGCCCGGCAAAGTGATTAAACATGACAAGCATTTATGATTTCAACACCACTTCCGGCAAAGGCGCCGAAGTGAAGTTTGCCGACTACAAAGGCAAGGTGCTGCTAATTGCCAACACGGCCAGCAAATGCGGATTCACGCCCCAATACGACGGGCTCGAGGCACTCTGGCAGAAGTACAAGGACAAGGGGCTCGTGGTGATAGGATTCCCCTGCGACCAGTTCGGTCAACAGGAGCCGGGCGACAACGCCCAGATAGAGGAGTTCTGCCGCCTCAACCACGGCGTCAGCTTCCCTCTCATGGCAAAGAGCGATGTAAACGGCCCGGACGCAAACCCGATTTTCAAATGGCTATATTCCCAGAAACCGTTTGAAGGATTCGGCGAAGGAGAGACCGCGGCATTCATGGACAAGATGCTCTCATCCAAGGACCCGGAATACGCCGCGAATCCGGATATCAAATGGAACTTCACCAAGTTCCTCGTAGGACGCGACGGCCAGGTGGTGGCGAGATATGAGCCCACAGTGGCCCCGGAGGCCATCGAAGAAGCCATAAAGGCCCTGCTGTAAAGGGCGTATTCCTACAAAAATGCGGGTCCGCAGGGAGATGTCCCGGTGGATCCGCATTTTGTATGACGGCGGCTGTTTCAGTGCGCGGCCTGGATTCCAGTCCGGGGCCGGCCAATTCAGTCACGCCTATTTCAAGGCAAGGCCGGCCTTGAAGGCGTCGCCCACAGTCTCGCCAAGGGCGATATACTTGTTGTTGAAGGGGTCGAAGGTGATTGGCTGAAGTTTCTTGACGTCAACGTTTCCGTCTGCGTCCAGGATGGATTCATCTGCGCTGACATTCACTATTTCACCTTTCAGGATACCGCTCTCTTCATCGTAGGAGATGAGTTTGCACTCGAGTGCGAGGGGGAGTTCCGCGATGATGGGGGCGTCCACGAAAGCGGATTTCTCCACATGCCAACCCGCCTTGGCCACCTTGTCCGGCTCCTTGTTGCCGGAAACCACTCCCACATAGTCGCAGGCGACAAGCTGAGGTGCGGTTCCCATGCTGACGGTGAAAGCGCCGCGTTTGCGGAGATCTTTCACGGTCTTGTGGCCTTTGGACAGGTCCATGGTGATTTCCTTGTAGTCGGAGATACCTCCCCAGGCCGCGTTCATTGCGGAAGGTACGTCGTTATCTCCATAAGCGGCGATTATCAGAACAGGTTGCGGATAGCAATAGGGCTTGGCCCCGAAATTCTTTCTTGACATGGTTCAATGTATTTGGTCAAGCAAATTTAATCATTTTCCAGGACTTTGTCCGGACTCGCGAATGCCAGCCGGCAGAAGGGTCGGGACAAGAGTGTGTTTAGCGGGCAGATTTCTGAAGGGGGCAAGCACGAAAACGGCCCGATTCGCGCTTACCCATCTAAAATCCGAAGGGCCAAGCACAAACAAAGGAGGCTGTATCCCTTGGAAACTGCCTCCCGTGTGTAAAAACGGCCTTTTTGCACACAAACTCCTCCGAAAACCTCCGCCCGTGTGAGAATTCGGCCACTTCTCACACAAAGTCCCGGAAATACGACACTCCGTGTGAGAAACAGGCGTTTTTGCACACGGAATGCGGTATTTCAGCTGTTCGGTGTGAGAATCGGGCGTTTTTTCACACGGAACGTTCGAAAGTGGTCTTGAATTGTATTATAGAGAGCTGCAATTGGCAACTATACCGATAAAACTTTTTATTCGGGTTTACCATTAACAACCCTCTTCTTTTTAAATCCGGCCTTGTCTGCAATTTCTATGAGGATTCTATATTCTTTCTCCAAGAAATTCAAAATATAATCTTTTCTTAAGACAATGACTTTTCCATCTATAAACCGAAGATCTTCAGGGTATGCTTCGACTTCGGCTTTTATGATGGGAATATCACTTTTCTTTGCGCCCTCATTATGATGGGCAATATTCCTCCGAAGAATTCTAACCACGTTTTTCAGATAACTGAGATCTTTTTGTGCATCATCGCCAAGAACTATATCCAGTTTCTTTAGCAACTCGAAAATTTTTGTGTCTTCCGGCAGATTCTTCTCTCTTGCAATCAGGTCAATAATGCTCTCGTAGTACGAAAAGCATATTATGAACATAGCCTGGTAGAAGAAATCACACATATCTTCCGTGTCTGATAATGCCTCGAGTGAACTATTAAACAAACTCTCTTCAATCTCCCTGTCTCCATCAGAGTCTCGCCTCGCCTGCTCTCTACATTCTTTCTTAAACGCATCGACTTCTTTGGCCAGAAGCCTTGGATAGTCGTCCAGCAATCTCTCCAAAGTTTGTTTTTGCATTTCGATGATTGAAAGCACCGTTGGTGTTAAGGTAAATGTTGCCATATCATTTGGGTCTATCATTTTGTCAATTCTTCTACTGGCAGAATTCTCTCAATCTGTCCCCAAAAGGGATGTTGCTTGTATTGTTCTACACTTGAGGCGGGTACGTATAAAGAAAATAAAAATGGTTCGTTCAGATGGTAATCATTATTTGCTTCCCAGCGGGATAATGAGCCCTGTACTGATGAATAATTGACTAATTTCCTGACATATAAGTCTGGGGGGATGTTCGCCATACTAATTAATCTACCCGAATCGTTCACATGATAAAGCAAGTCAATACAAATCCTTTCTATTGTCCTTGATAATATGATTTGATCAATTTTTAAACCTGATTGTATTGGGTCTTGTGGTTGATCAGTAGGTTTATATGAAGGTGGCGTTACAGGTAGAATTTCAATGACTCCATCTAAAAATATAACTTGTGAAAAACATTGAAATCCGGAACTAGACACCGGTTCCGAAATAATCCTCTCATTTACTTCATAGCAGCTAAAAGTCAATGACTCGATGGCTGGGCAATAAGCAATATTAATGGGTGGACAATAAGGAATATTATAAGAAGAGTGCGCTCTTTCCAGAATACCTATTACTACATTCCTGAGATTATAGTTTTCATAATATGGTCCCATTGGGTTGAGTTTACTCGGGTGGACAGCACCTGATAAATCAAGATTCTCAAGAGACAACATACAATTAATGAATTTCATATCAGATTCATTGATGGTTCCAGATATTTTTAGACTTTTAATACTTCTTTTTTGTTCAGGCGTTAATAACGTAAATAGGGTGCCAGGGTTATCTACATGAACGGAATATGGGGATCCAGAGTCTCCTGTCGTGATTCCTGACGTTTCCTTTTTGTCGAGAGTATTGACTTTCTCCCACAGTTTCGAGTCGTCATAACCATTGCATGCCGCGAGGCAGACGCCAAGCGCAATGACGGGTAAAAGTAACAGTTTCTTCTTCATGATTACAATAGATCGTTAGTTTTGCGATTTTAGCAGTTCGATAATCTTCTTTGTTCGGGGAATACTAATTTCTTCACCATTCTGTAATCCTCTATCTAGTAAAGGTTAAAGGTACGTATTCAGAGTATCATTATTCAGAGAAATTTGCCAATCAATAACACTCATGGCCCAATTATTCAAATCATCATACGCTTTTTCAGGCAATACATCGTCGTAAGTAATGATGCCCATTGACGGAATCGAATTAAGGCTTTGCTTTTTGAAGGATAAGGAGAGAATGCGTTCTCCTTCTTTAATAAGGTCTTCTGCGCTCATGGCTCTAATAAAATGAACGATGGCCCGCGTCCGTAATAGGTTACTATAAAGAAAGTGTGAGCCAACTTAGTCTTATTCTTTCAGAAGGCTCTGGACGGGCCCGGATAACGAATAAGAATAGTGGCTCACACGGCAATTTTGGAGGCAAAAGCCTACAATACAGCCAATCAGAGCGCTAACTAATTCCCTGTTATCCGATGAATTGTCCAGATTCTCTGAAACAAGAATAAGCTAAACGCTTTCTAATATGTCATACCGTCAGTGGTAATCCTTTGACGATGATGCAAATATAGTATTATTTTGGAAAAAATACGTCTCCCCCTGCTTGGAGGAATCTCCAGGCAAGGTGAAGGGAAAAATGGAGGCAGAGAGAAACGAATGAACTTAGCGGGCAGATTTCTGAAGGGGGCAAGCACGAAAACGGCCGGATTCGCGCTTACCCCAGCTATAATCCGAAGGGCCAAGCACAACACAAAGGAGGCTGGATCCCTTGAGAAGTCTTGGAATACAGCCTCCTTGCCTGGAGAAAGGGTCTATTCCGGATCCGGGAGTTTGTTGGTGTAAACAAGCTTAATATCGTAAACTCTGGTACTGGTACCGTCGAAATAAATGTAGTAAGAAGTATTTGCAGCGGTAGTACCACCTGTCTGGGTGGCTCCATCAAGAGTATGTCCACTCGAGAAGAATTCAAGAACCTGAGTATCAAGAGCAGTCGCAGTGGCCTTATGAGCGGCAGCCTGGGAAGTGAATGCGAATGCTGTCCCGCTTACTTCTTTTCTAAGCTGGATTCTCTTGGCAGCCCCATTCCCATGAGAGAAGGTGACGGATTGGAGGTACCGATTAGGTATTGCCGGTGTCTTCAGCCAAGAGCCTGCCGTAACGACTATCATGATATGAGTTCCAGTACCTGAGGAGTAAACCAGAGATGACGGGGCAGCATAATAATACCTTGCACCCGAAGTCGTACCTTTGCACATTACAAAATCAAAACCAACGTTCTTTGCAGCACCCTGGAATGTATAGTCATACGAATAAGTGTATGTCTCTCCATTTGTCCCGTCTTCCTGATCCAAAGTCAGGGCTCCAAATCCAAGGGGATTGACATTGGCGTCATTATAGAAATTCAAATCCAGTGTTATGGTCTTCGGCAAAAGGTCATCCAGTTTCATGGAGAGTTCCCTAACCTCGTTGCGGGCAATGGTAATACCGGATTCGGCACCGGCGGTGCGCTGCACAAGAACAGCGTCAAGAGTATCCCTGAGCGTGAAACGGAGGCCCTGGGAGTAGGTGCCGGGAAGGAGTGAGACGTAGTAATAGTTCGCCTTAAAGCAACCGTCTTCGTTGATAGCGGTGCCACCAGGGGTGAGAACGACGGAAGAAGATGTCTCCTTACCTGCGGAAGCCGTCCAGAAATCCGCATCGCCTGCAACGAGCTTTGAATAGTTTACGTCGGCATATCCTGCAAGCTGTTCACCGCCTACGGCATCGATGGTTATCGAAGCGATATCCGTCCTGTCGATTGCAATTTTAAGGAGTCCGGAAACATTTTTCATGCTGGAAATCGTGTAGTTTCCTTCCTCACCTTCCACTACACCGACAAGGGCCGAAGCATTTCTTCCATAGGACTGCTGCTCTACAAGACGCTGGGCATCAGCAAGTTTAACTGTGAGTACGCCTTCCTGGGTGCCGGCAGCATCGTTTACAGCCGCCGAGCAGGAGGCATAACCCGGAGTATTTCCCTCGGTCCATGAACTGGTGGTAAAGACGGCGCTCGCCTCACGATTGGCTTCGGTCGTGAATTTTACGGCTTTTCCAGTATTGTCGAAAACCACAAGGGTATCAGTCTTGACCCAGAGCGGAGTCAGGCCGCCCATGACCATGGTTTTGGTCTCAGCAGCGACATTTATGGAGAGTTTGGTCTCTACCGTTGAGGGATTAGGGTCAACCGGATCTGGTTTACCCGCTTCATTATCTTTCGAACAAGCCGTGCAAATCGCCAGGCCGGCAAGCAATAAAAAACTGATTCTTTTCATAATCCCAGAATTTTTAATAATCAAAATCTATCTGATCTCCGTTTTCCACGAAGTCTTCGGCGACAAGGTTCGCCTGCTGAGCACTGCTTTGCAGCAGTATTTCCGGCATAAGCAACTCTTGCTCAGTGGCCGGGGGACAATAAGTTTTCATAAGCTATGCGTATATATTATTTCTATATCAAAGATCTGCAGGGATTTGCCTGAGGTGAAGCAGAGGTAGTAGGAGGTGCCGGGAGTTGTGACGCGCTCAACGCCGGACTGGGTGTTGGGGAAACTGACGGTCTGGGTGTTCAGCGAAGTGGCACTGGCAACCTGACTGGCTGCACGGGAGGTGTAGCCGTAAACCGCGCCGTTCACGGAAGGACGCACCTGCATCTGCTTGGGACTGGTATTGCCATGAGAAAGCGTGACGCTCTTGAGAACCCTGCCGGGGATGGCGGGGAGCTTGATCCAGGCTCCGTCCTGGCCGCCGAGCATCAGGACTTTGCGGCCTTTAGGCCCATATACGGGGGACGAAGGAGCATTGTACTGGTAGCTCCCTGCGGCCACTCCCTTGCAGACCGTGAACACGAAGGGTTCCTGATGCAACTCGCCGTCGTACTCGTATTCGTAGGTATAGGTGTAGTCCTCTCCCGTTTCGGCATTTTCCGCGCCTATCTGGGCAAGCGTACCGAAGCCCAAAGGATTGACATTCTGCTCGTTCCAGAAATTGAGATCTATCCTTACCGTATCCGGAAGGACTTTGGCGTCGCTGTCGAAAACCTGTCCGCGCAGAAGGGATAGCCCATTTACGGAACCGGAAGTCTTGCTTTTCACGACATTGCCGGAGGCATCTTTCTGAACGATCCTTATTCCGTGGGCAAGAGTGCCGGGGAGGACCCTGACCAAATGCTGCCCGGGGGCAAAGCCGCCCGCAGCAGACAGTTCCACCTTGGAAGACTGTACCCCGGAGGCGGATTCGCTCCACCAGCTGAGGGAATCGGCGGAAAGGCGCCGGCAGTCTATGAGCACATCTCCGGCAAGGGTCTCCCCTTCCGCGGATTCGATTTCGATGCTGGCGATGCCGTCGCTCTCCACATTGGATGCGACAGAAGCATATATATCCTTGAGTTTCAATGTATAATTCCCGGCAGTCTGGGTGATGCCCCCGGCCGCGAGGACGATGGAAGTGTCCGCGCTCTGATGCGAGGGGAAGTCCAAGGCGAGCGCCCCTTCGGCAGTGCAGGAAGCATTGTCCAGGGAAGATGCGCACAGAGGCTCCTGCCCCGTCCAGGACTCCGTCGAATAATATACGCCGGAGGACAGGCCGCCCACGGGAGAAAATTTCACGGGGGTGGCATCCCGGTCGAAAACTGTGAGAGTCCCGCCTTCAAGGGAGCTTTCCGATTCCAGCTTCAGCACCAGGGAATCCGACAGCCGGAACGGCGCCGGGTCATCGTGCCCGCAGGCGGAAAGGAAGAGCGCGGAAGAAAGCAGGGACAATATGTAAATGTTTCGCGACATGCAATATTAAATGCGGGCCTTTTCGTGGTCCTTTTTATATGATATCCTTGCGACTATGAACATAAGTACTCCGCATACGACCCAGATGATTCCAAGCACCGGGAAAGCTGCGGACAGGGAGCCCAGGCTCTGCTTCATGGCCCCGAGGATCACGGGAGCGAGGGAGCCCACGGCGAAACCTGTCATGCCCATCACGCTTCCGCAGGAGGCGTGCAGATGCTCGGGAGTGACGTCATAGAGCACCGAATAGGTGTTGGCATCGAAAAACGCCCGGAAGAAACCCCATCCGGCGAAGCAGATGTACATCACGAGCAGAGAGCCCTTGCCTCCCATGAAGAAGAGGAAGAGGGATCCGAGCACCAGACCGGCGGCCTGGAGATACATGCGGTATTTGTTGTCCTTGAGGGCGAGCCTGTCGGAAAGGGAACCGGCAAGCAGCACACCCACGAAGGCCGCCACATAGGTCCAGAACATGGAGTGGAAGCCGGAATCTGCCTGGCTCATGCCGAATTCCTCCTGTAGATAGGCGGGAACCCAGGTCATGAAACCGGTGATCACGAAGATGAGTCCGCTGAAGCCGATGGTCATCATGAGGGCCGTAGGACAGGTGAACACCGCCTTGAAGCCGTCGAAAAAGCCGGGTTTGCGGTGCTCGGCAGCGTGGGTTCCGGCATCTTCCGGCTGTTTGCCGGGAGCATCACCGATAGGACGGTCGTCCATGCGGAAAAGGATGAGGAGACCCCAGATGATACCGGCTCCGCCGAAGATGAAGAAGGAATACTTCCATCCGAAGTGGTCGGCGATGAGACCTGCCAGCCAGCCTGCGAGGATCACACCTATATAGTATGCGGTCTGATGGATCGACATTGCCCTTGCACGGGTATCGGTATGATATTGCGCCAGGATGGAGTAGTTGGACGGTCCGAACATGGCCTCTCCGCCGCCGGTGCAGACGGAACGGAGCATGAGAAGCCAGAAAAACGAGCCTGCAAGCCCTGTGAACATGGTGGCGACGCTGAAGAACAGCACGCTGACGGTGACGACCCACTTGCGGGAGAAGCGGTCGCCCATCCATCCGCCTACCGGCACCATAACTGCGAAAGCGAGATTGAAAATCGTAGCGATCAGGCCGATGGATGTGTCGGTGAGATTGAGTGAATCCCTGATTGCGGGAAGCACCGTGTTGAATACCTGCCTGTCTCCCTGATTGAGGAGATAGGCCATCCAGAGCAGGAGAAGAATCTCCCACTTGTACATTTTCCCTTCGTGATATTTCTTCTGCATATCCCTACTTTTTATTCAGATCCTTGCCTTCGCGCACATACCAGCTCTGATCAAGGGTAAGGATGTCCGCCGAAGTGATAAAAACAGGTGAATCGTATGCCGGCACCGAATACACGGTCTTGCCTTTGGATGCCTTGATGCAGGACTCCGGGATGGCGTATGCGTTGTCGGAAAGGACATCCACCCAGACGGGATTCTTGAGGGCGGCGCTTTCCACCGTCAGCTTGGCCTTCAGCATGTTGTTTTCGTTGGAAGGAGTTTCGCTCGCATTCCAGAAGAGGACCACGGGAGTGTCACTTTCGACATCCTTCCAATCATAAACCACCATGCTCTCAGGACCGTCCACCGCAATTGCCGATGTGGTTTCGGATTCCAATTCGAGGGCGTCGTTGAAAACGGAAACCGCATTCTGGATGGCGTAGTATGCCTTTTTCACCTTGAGCACGCGGAATCCGTCCGCCTGTCCGGAGGTCTTAAGGAGACCATAACGAAGCAGTCCCCAATGGCGCGTTACCGCCCGGTATTCAAGGTCACAGAGATGGAACACCTCGGTGTCGTCGCCGTGGCTGAGATCCCCAAGGGAACGGCGGAGGTCATATTTGGCCTGGGTGAGCTCAGTCCAGTGCTTTCTGGAGAGCGCCCCGTTGAGGCACCATTCACTCTGGGTTCCGCCCTCCCCTTCCTTGAGTTTAAGCGAAGGGGCATACTGGGCGAGAATCTCACGGCACTTTTCCACATCCTCGTAGCCGTCGTCTGGATTATGCTTATAATGATGATATGCTATAGTATTGAACAGATGGGTTTTACCGCGGGCCTTGAGTTCCTTCACGAAGGGCTCCACCCAGGCGGGATCGGCAAAGGTGAGGGCAAAGGCGTCGATGTTGGCATCGGGGATTATTTCCCTGAGGATTTCGGCCGTACGCACCGCGAAGTCCGTGGCGGTTTCAATGGTGTTGCCCGTGCCGCGCCCGTTGGGCTCGTTCCAGATGCACCAGTCCTTCACCACGCCCTTATAGTGCTCTGCCATGGCCCGCACCCAGCGGTCCCATGCCGCAAGGCCTTCTTCGGAAGAAGGGAAACCGGCATTGAGCTGACGGCCGCCGCCTCCTTCATAGCGGGGATTGCCGTAGCTGAGTTCCATCCACACGTCAACTCCCATCTTTTTGGCGTCGAATACACACTGGTCGAGCCAGGCGAAGTCGTACATGCCCGGGTCCTTCTCGCAGCGCGCCCATCCGGCCTGCTGCCGGATGCGGGCTATGCCCAGCGGGGCGACATAGCCCCGCACGGCGCGCCAGTCGGCATGCTCACGGTCCATCCCTCCGCAGTCCAGGGTCCAGCGTGTGGACGAGATTTCGCCTACCGCCTTGGGACGCAGGGTACCTACCGGCTCAAAATCTATTTCCAGAATGTTCTCGACGCGGGTAGGGCTATCGTCGATGACGACGTCGCCCATGCCAAGCATCGCTGTAAGTATAAGGCTTGCAATCATTTTCACTATCCGTTGTAAGTTTTCTGATACATGCAGAGGCGCCCGCCGTCAACCACATGGTTGCTTCCGGTGATGAAGGAAGCGTTGTCGCTGCACATGAAAAGTATTACGTCAACCAGCTCGGGGAGCTCGGCGGCCCGGCCGAGAAGCGTGGGCATTCCGGCCATACCGGGACGGGTGAGCACAGGACCCGGAGTCACGCACACCGCACGCACACCGTGAGGGGCTCCGGCCATGGCAAGACCCTTGGTGAAATTGAAGAGACCGGACTTGGCGGTGCCGTACATGGCGCCGTTGCCGTCGCCTTCGAAACCGGTGACAGATCCGAGCAGGATGATCACGCCCGACTTCTTGGCCACCATCTGGGGCATCAGGGCACGGGAGAAATAAACCGCTCCCTTGAGATTTACGTCGATTCCCCAGTCTATCACCTCGATGGGCTGCTCGTAGAAGGGGACGTTGCTGCCACAGACCCTTGCCTCGTAACCGCCTGCAAATGATATCAGTATATCGGCTCCGCCATACTTGGCCGCTTCCGCCGCAACCTCTTCGGCGTAAGAGAACTTCCTCACGTCTCCGACCACGGGAATGGCGTCGGGACCTATCCCGGCGGCGGCTTCCTTAAGCGCCGCTTCGTTGACATCGCACATAATCACTTTAGCTCCAAGCTTCACAAATTCCTTGGAAGTATAGAGTCCCATGCCGCTGGCGGCACCGGTAATCACGGCAAGTTTGCCTTTGAATTCAATCTCTTTCATCTCTTGTAATGTTTGTTTACAAATGCCATCATATCATCGTAGCAGCGGTCCAGTTCGGCCGTCTGCATAGGTGTAAGTTCAACTTCGTGAAGTTTCCACAGGCTTTTGGTGCCGGGAGTCCAGGTTTTCGAAGGGCCGTCAGCCTGTACCGCAGGCACCCTGGAAACCATGTTTTCAAATATGCCGAGCCGCACCAGATAATGCAGGGCATACCCGCGCAGCGCATCCGTCTTGAGGAAGCGCTGGTCTATCATGAGGCGGTACATGGCATAGGCCTCGGTAAGGTCTTCGCGGTCTTCCTTCATCGCCTGCCATACGCAGGAAGTAATTGGCGCATAAGCGATTTTCTCCGAAATGAGCCCGGCTGTCCCTATCTGCCTGCGCTGATAAAGCCACTGCCAGCCTCCCCAGGCGGAAAAGACCGTCTTGATGTAGGGCTTCGCCGCGAGCTCTCCCTGCTGCCGGGCATTGGCTTCCAGATGGTTGGATTCTTCCTTGATCCAGCCGTAGGTGTCCGGATACTTCTTCGCCAGGGCGACAAGGAAATCCACCGACATCACCGGCGCAGCCTCGTTGACATAGGTCTGGATGATTACGGGATGCTTCGCGATGCTGGCGAGGGAGTCGA
The DNA here is from genome assembly GCA_002350615.1 of Bacteroidales bacterium UBA2861. Classification (GTDB taxonomy): domain Bacteria; phylum Bacteroidota; class Bacteroidia; order Bacteroidales; family UBA932; genus Cryptobacteroides. The sequence goes on from DEFD01000039.1 coordinate 57,649, forward strand.
AATACTCCTGCTGGGCAGCCTCGTCCATCCCGTAATAAGGCGGACGGGCGCAAAGCGCGATGTCAACTCCGGATTCTTCCGCAAGCCTTTCCGCTTCGCGTGCATAGACCATCATGTCGGCCGTGTCGTCGCCGTTCACCCCGAGCGTCAGCACCGTTCCGCAGGGTTTTTCTGCCCAGGCCTTTACCAGGGCAGCCATGCCGGCGAATTTCTCTTCCCGGGTGAGAAGGTCCACGGCGTCGTTGGACTGAGGCCATATAATGCCGGGGGTATCCCAGGACGCGGCGAAACGGGCTTCTTCCACAAGGCTGGCATAATCCACCGCGCCGTCCGCGAAATAGGGAGTGGAAAGGATGAGGAAAGGTCCTTCGATTCTCTCCGACGGCGCCTGCTGCCTGCCGCATGAAAGGAAGGCGAAGACAATGACTATGAAGAATATTGCTTTTTTCATCTCCAGAAAACTTCTATCGGGTTCTGACCGTAATTGGGGTCGTTCTTATTGATGTCGAGGCAGGGATTGTATATGAGCTCATCGTTGGGATAACCGTTGATGAGACCTTTGCGTACAAGCGTCCAGTCCTCGTCGTAGTGGAAATCACGTCCGTAATACACGGTGCGGTAACCGTCATAGAGGGTCCCGTCGCCATCGACGAAGTCCTCCTGCTGGCTCAGGTAAAGGAACTCGTTCTTGGGTTTGGCGATGTTTTCCACTATCCATTTGGCTCCGAAACGATGCGTGTCGAAGTACTCGTGATGCTCGAAGGGCATCTCGAAGCAGCGCTCCCAGAAAATCGCGTTCAGCAGCTGCTCTTTGGTGGCGAAATCACCGGCCGACCAGTCATGGGGTTCGTCGGCGGGGCCGTTGTCAACGGAGTTGCGGGCTCGGGCGAGAATCACGTTGACGTAATCCACGGCCGAATCCGGATCGTTCAGCCAGGCGGAAGCCTCGGCTGCGATGAGATAAACTTCGGCAAGGCGCATCACATAGAAGTCCGAGTTCCCGACGCTGTTGTTGAAAGTGGGATCGTAATACTTCTTGTAATAGGGTATGCCGTAGTATTTCATCAGATTGGTGGAAAGCGGATGGATACGGTTGTCCGTGGGATAGCAGTTGTACGGAGTTCCTTCCTTGCCTTTGTAGGAAGTGTGTACGAGGTTCACGTCCATGCGGGGATCGCCGCAGTTCACATACATTCCGATGGTATTGGCCGTGTTTCCCTGCACCCCGCCGTAGGCCGCGCACCATTTCTGGAAGAACCAGCGGTCCGGACGGCAGCGTCCGAAGTTCTCCACCATGGCCGTGCCGTTGTAGTAGCAGGGCAGTGCCCACTGGGTGAGACCGCTGCCAGCATCGCCGGATTCCGGGGAACGGGGCAACGCCCAGATACGTTCCTTGAGCTGCCAGTCCTCAGGCTCGGTCCAGCGGAAAAGCTGACGGTAGTCGGGACAGAGTTCGAAGGGGCCGTGCTCTATCACATCCTGAGCATCGGCAAGTGCCTTGCGGAAAGCATCTTCCGGAGTGTTTATGCCTATTTCACTAAAGTCCGGCGTACGCTGCGAAGGCAGCCAGAAATTATCCTCCGGATGCGAAAGGAGGGAACCGATGGTGAGATAGACCAGCGACCTGCAGGCGATTGCGGAATAATTGCAGACGCGTCCGGAAGAGTTTCCTCCGGCCACCGCGACCATCCTGTCGAAGCTTCTCATCTGGGAGGCGGCCAGGTTCAGGTCTTTGATTATCTGGCAGTAAACCACCCAGAAGTTTTCCCTCGGGCCGTAGGCCGCATCCACGGTCCTGGGGGCCTTGAGGGTCAGGGTGACATCGCCGTAAAGGCGCACCAGATAGAAGTAGGCCATAGCCCTCAAGAAATAGGCCTCACCCGCGATTTCACTCTTGTAGGCCTTGTCCACCGAGCTGTCTTCCAAGGATTCCAAGAGGGAATTGCAGCGGTAGATGGCCGAGTAGAAACTGGAGAAGGAGTCGTAGGACTGGGGATGCCTTGAGAAACGGGTGAACTTATGGCAGCAGGTCCAGCGCTCCTGGGGGTTGCTGAGATTGGAGGTGCCGCCCCAGATGGCGAGGCCGGAAGCGGGAGCGAGCCACTCGCAGAATGCTCCGGTCTTGAAGCCGCTGGCGGCGAACTGGCGGTGGCATCCCAGGATATTGGATTCAAGCGCAGAGCGCGATCCGGACATCCTGGACATGGTGTAGTCCGTGGTATCCTGTTCGGCGAGGAATCCGGAGCATGAGAAGGACGCCGCGCAAAGAAGGAAGGAAACGAAAACTCTGAATATCTTTTTCATGATCTCATCCTCCTAAAAAGACAGTTTAAGGTCGAACATCCAGGTGCGGGCCGCCGGATACGCTCCGTTGTCCACACCATACTTGAGCACATTGCCATACACGTTCACATCCGGGTCGTATCCCGAGTATTTCGTCCAGACATACAGGTTCTTTCCGGATATGCCGATGGACATGTGCTTCACCGGGAAACGCCCGTTCTTGAACTTCCAGAAGGGAATGGCGTAGGTGATGGAAGCGTTGGAAAGGCGCAGATAGGAGCCGTCCTCCACGAAACGGTCGGTACACCAGTTGACATCGTTCAGGGTGTAGGCCCCGATGGCGGGATACTTCGCATCCCTGTTTTCCGGAGTCCAGGAATCGAACACCGCAGCCCGCAGACGGTTGGCGCTGTTGGTGGTGACGTCGGTGAGCACGCCTTTCTGCTGGTTGTAGATATCGTTTCCGTAGGAGCCCGTAAACTGTGCGGTGAGGGTCCATCGCTTCCAGGTAAGGGAAGTGTTGAAACCGTAGGTAAAGTCCGGGTTGGGGTTGCCCACCACCACGCGGTCCGCCGCAGTGATGACCCCGTCCTTGTTGGTATCCACGAAGTTGACGGCGCCGGCCCCGCGGAACTTGCCGTCGGAAAGGGGAACGCCCATCTGCCCCTGCTGCACCAGTCCGTCGGTGGGCATGGCGTAGAAGAGGCCCATTGGATAGCCTTCGATGAAGACGTTGATGTAGTCGTTGCAGATGGCATCGCCCGCAAGGTTGCGGCCCGTGAAGTACACCACGCTCTGAATCGGCTTGTCCTTGTAAACATAGATATTGGCCCTGCCAGCCCCTGTGGGGTCTATCGACAGTATCTTGTTGCGGTTCAGGGTGAAGTTGCCTCCGATGCTCCATTCCAGGTTCCGCTTGGCAATGGGAGTGGCGTTGAAGGTGATTTCGATGCCCTTGTTGGCTATCGAACCCATGTTCACATAAGGGTTGGTGACGCCTGTGGAACCTGCCATGATGCGGGTCTGGAGCAGGTCTTCGGTGAGTTTGTAGTAAGCGTCCAGGGTGAGGGTATAGCGGCCTTTGAAGAATCCGAGATCGAGGCCGGCGTTATACTGGGTGGTGGTTTCCCACTTCAGGTTTGGCGTAGGGATGTTGTAGGAGGCGATGGTCACCTGCTTGTGCGAGTCGTTGTCGTGGGTGGCGGTGTAGGACGACGAATAGCGGTAGCGGGTCTGGAAGGAAGGTATCGCCTGGTTGCCCACGCGTCCCCAGCCCACACGGAGCTTGGCGTTGGAAACATTGGGCACCGTGAACCAGGGTTCCTTGAAGAATCGCCATGCAAAGGCGAAGGAAGGGAACTGCGCCCATTTGTTCGCACCCATGAATTTGGAGGAGCCGTCGAAACGGTAGGTGGCCGTGAAAATGTAGCGATGCTTGAAATTATAGACTCCGCGGCCGAAGAAGGACATCAGCCGGCTCTTGGCCTCGCCATAGCTGAGCCAGGTATAGGGAGCCGTATTGAGGGAAGCCGCCATTGCCTTCCACTGTCCCACATTGGTACCCTCAACGGTCTCGGTGCGAACCACGTTCTGCGATGAGCTCTCTCCGAGACTGCCGGTAATATGATGGTTCCCGAGATCTTTCTGCACCATGAAGACATTGTTCCAGTTCCAGTTGAAGCGGTCCTGGTGTGCCACGGTGCCGGTGGAGCCGGTGGCCTGCGTGTTGATCCTGGTGGTCTTGAAGACCAGCCTCTCGTTGGAGCGGTAGTCCGATCCCAGGGTGGAGCGGAAGCTGAGCCAGGGGAGTATCTTGTACTGCGCGTAAACGCTCGGAGTAATGCGGAACTCGGTGCGCTCGCTCTGGTAGTCGCTGAGCCAGCGGTCCGGGCCGGACTTGGGAGAGCCCTCGTCATCTATTTCGAAACCGTCCTCGTCATAGGCTTTCACGCGCATCAGCGGCCGGGTGAGAAGCATGCTCAGGACCATGGAGGTCGCCGGAGTCTGGGAGATGGTGCCGCCTGCGCCCTGCGTCATGCGCGAATGCAGATAGGAGAAGGCCGTCTTTGTGCCGAAATTGAGCTTTCCCACCGTCTTGTCCAGATTCAGACGGAGGGTAAGGTTTTCGAAACCGGTCCCCTTCATGACGCCCTCGTTGTCGTAGTATCCCATCGAGAAACGATAATTCGTGTTGCGGGGCTTGCCGGAGATGGTGAGGTAATACCTCTGGGTAAAGCTCACCCTCGTGGCATAATCCTGCCAGTCCACGGGCTTGTAGATGCCGTTCTCCACATCCTTGGTGAATGCGGTGTAGAGCGAATTCGTAGGCTCTATCCCCTTCAGATCCAGGAATTTGGGATAGTCGGTGGCATCCATCAGGTCGAATTTCTTGTAGATATGGCTGATGCTGCCGCCCATGGAGAAGGTGATCGCAGGTTTCTCCTGACTGGAGGATTTGGTGGTGATGAGCACCACACCGTTTGCGCCCTGCGAACCGTAGATGGCGGTGGCTGAAGCATCCTTGAGGATTTCGATGGAGGCGATGTCCTGGGGACTGATGCCCATGAGGCCGTTATTGTCCTCGACCACGCCGGCGTCACTGCCTCCGTGGGAGCCCAGGCTCATGGAACCTTCAGTGCTCATGATCACACCGTCCACCACATAGAGCGGCTGGGAATTGGAATTGAAGGAGCTGGCTCCGCGTACCGTTATATTGATTCCGGCATCGGGAGCGGCGCTGTTGGAAACCACCTGCACGCCGGCTGCATTGCCTTGCAGCAGCTGGTCCAGGGAAGTCGCCTGGGCAGCCTGGGTTTCCTCAACCTTTACAGAGGTGATGGATCCGGTGATATCGCTCTTACGCATGGTGCCGTATCCTACCACCACAGCCTCGTCCAGCAGTTCGTAATCTTCCTTGAGCTCCACATCCAGCGTCCTCGAAGCCTGGACTTCCACCTTGCTGCTAAGATAGGAGATGGCGGAGAATTCAAGCGTCACCTTGCCGGAAGCCGGTATCTTGAAAGTCAGGCTGTAATATCCGTCCACGTCCGAAACAGTGCCCATGGATGCCATGCCTTCCACCATGACGGCGGCGCCGGCTATCCCCTCTCCTTTCGTATCGATTATCCTGCCGGATACAGTTGCGGACTTACCCTGCGCCGCCGCGATGACCCCCGTGACGAACAGCAGCACGGCCGCCATCATTGTCCCGAATATCTTCATTGCATTTTTCATGGCCGCCGCGAGTTAAAATTTAAGATTAAGTCCAAGTACAACAGACCGGATTACCGGGAAGGCACCATAGTCCACTCCATAGTCGGAGGCCGTAACCCCGAAGCAGTTCACGTCCGGGTTCCAGCCGCCGTAGGAGCTGAAAGTGAAGAGATTGCGTCCCGACAGGCTCAGTCCGAGAGACTTCACCCGCCTGAGATTCAAGGGGATATCGTAACGGATGCCGGCATGGTCCAGGCGCAGGTAGTCGCCTTTTTCGAAGTCGGAATCTTCAATAGCCGTTCTCCCCTCCTCCAGATATTTGCCCGCATTGAGGATCTCGAATCCGGAAGCACCGCTGAAAGAGGCCTCGAAGCAGAAGCGTCCCCAGCGGAAATCCGTGCCGAAACCGCCGTAGAGCGAGGGAATGGTCCTGTCCGAATCCACAGGCACAAGGCCTCCGGCCGGAGCGTCGAGCGATGCAAGCCGGACATCGCGGCTCAGCATATAGGCTGCGCCGGCGTTCAGATTCCAGGATAATTTGCCCATCCTCAGAATGGCAAGGTCCAGTTCGGCCTCGATTCCGCTGTTCTCTATTTTGGATTCGCGTTTCTGCAAGATACTCGGTTCCGGAAGTTCAACCCACTGGTTGGTGACGAGTTTTCCCTTGCGGTAAACCCGGAAAATATCCGATGTATTCTTGGAGAAATACTTGACGGACAATCTATAACGGTCCTTGAGAAAGCCGAGGCGCAGTCCGGCGTTGTATTCGCTGCTTATAAGGCGCGAAAGCCCGTCGTGGTAGTATTCCGTACCCTTATCGACAGCCGGGACCGCCGCTGCGTAATCAGAGAGGTATTCGTATGGAAGCAGGACCTCCTTGCCGGCGGAGCCGTATCCGCCTTCGAGCCTGAAGCTGGAGACGAAAGCGTCCTTGGCTCCGAAAAGTCTGACGACATCGAACCAGGCGTTCGCAGCCGGGAAGAAATTGTAGGATTCCGCCAGATGCCAACTGTGATCCGCCCGTATCAGGGCGTTAAGCCCCGCTATTCCTCCGTAATTATAGTCCAGGGAAGCGTAAAGTCCGTGTTCTCCATAGCCGCGGTCGAACTTGCGGATCTCGTTGGTGCTCCCAGAGGAGCTAATGGAACGGTAACGCAGGGACTTGATGTCGAAGTTGGAACCGCACATATCGTTGGTGCGTTCCTGCAGGCCGTTGACATCCAACCCCGCCTTAGCTCCGAAATTGTGCTTCTTCCCGAATCCCTTCGTGAAGGAGAGCACGGCGTTCATGTTGTAATTGAACACCGAATTGTTGAGAATCGCGTTCGCGCCGTTGAAATCCTTACCGAATGTCGTCTGGGTACCGTACCACAGATATCTGGTGAGATTCTGATAGTCGAATCCCCCGTCCACCCTGAAGGAGAGGCCGCGCAGGATATTGACCTGCATCCACACCGAGTTCACGGTGCGGAAATCCACGAAGATGTCGTCCTGGTCGTCCAGCCAGCCCTGAAGGGTTTCGGAAAAAGCCTCGGGAGCACGGGAGAGGATCATCGTAGATGCCTGTCCGGGATAATTGATTCCAGCAGCCGAACGTCCGCTGCCATAGGACAGGAAAGAATTCAAACCGAAATGGAAGAGCCTGTTGGCCTCGGTGGCAAAGTTCACGGCAAGCCCGCCCCGCGACGATGAAGTGAGGGCGACGGCCCCGTCGTCCATCTTCCGGAAGAAGGCAGAGACATTGTAGGAGGAGTTGTTGCCGCTCATTCCGGCAAGGCTGATCCGGTGATTGTGACTTATCCCATGCCCGAAAGCATCGCCTTGCCTGTCCGCGAAGTCCGCAGAGACATTGGAGTTCACCCGGATATTGAGGTCGCCGGACTGCCGCCTGTTCGTTTTTATGATTATCACGCCGTTGGCTCCGGCCATGCCGTAGATGGCAGCGGCGGACAGATCCTTTATCACCTCGATGGACTCTATTTCATAGGGACTCAGCCAGCTGAAATTGCCAAGAGGGGCTATGCGAAGGCGGCCGGAATAGTCTGCCAGATCGTTCCCGACAGAGTTTTTGCCTCCTGTGGGAAAGAAGGGATTCAGGTTGTGGTTCACCGCATTCGATATCACAGCCCCGTCCACTATCCAAAGCGGCTGGGAATCGCCTCTGATGGTGTTGATGCCACGTATGTGCACATTAAGCTCCCCGAGAGGGCTGCCGTCGATCGCCGAGACACGCACTCCTGCATGCCTGCCGCGGATTAACTCCGCCGGGCTCAGCGCCGAGGCCTGGAGAATGCCCGTGGTATCCTTCTGCGCTCCATGCAGAGGAAGGCCGGCAAAAATGCAGACAAGGGAAACAAGTAAACCGATTCGCTTCATCTTATCCTTCAATTACTATTTCATACCACACCGTAGAATATTGGGGCCCGATTTCAAGTATCGCATCGCCTGAGGATGCATCCTTGACCGGCACGCTCATGGTCACCTCGCCGTCCGGGTCCAGGGCGAAACACTTGACCTTTCCCGCCTGGCCCTTGAGCGTCAGAGTAGCAGGGATGCCTTCGCACAGCACCGGGCTTTTCCCGAAGGAGCCCCCGTCTTCCTGACTGCTGGAAATGCGTTCAGGCATATCGAGAGGCACTATTTTCTGTCCGGTATTCTGAACGAGGCCGGTGGCTGCGAGAAGATACCGTCCGGGCCGGAGCATTTCCCTCGAGGCTGCTTCTCCTGCCGGATGTGCAAGGGTGAGACTGAGGGTTAGCCAGTCCAGACGGGTCTTGCCGGGTTTCAGGCTGAGGCCCTTGTATTCGAAGCTGCGCCCGCGGACAAAGCCCGTGAAAACCTTGGTATTCCGGCTGTCCACCATGAACACTCCCGCCCTGGGATCCGTCCAGTCGAAGGACAGTTCGCCGGTGCCGCTCTTGAGTCGTTTATCCTCGAAGGCCTGCTTCACGGACGCGGGGACGTCTTTTTCTTCCCTGATAATCAGCGCCCTGCCCTTTTCGCGGAAGAGCTGGGGGCTTTCCTCGACCTGGCGGCCGGAAAGATAGACCAGCGGCAGCGCCTTCATCAGCTCGGAAGGCAGCAATTCATGCCCTGTCGCAGCCTTGGCAAGGGTCACGGCTTCGGCGTCCGCCTCGCGGTTTGAAGGCGAAGCGAAGACCATTGACTCGGAGCCCTTGTGCACGTCTTTTCTCACGAACATGGCCCAGCAGGCCGGGAAGTGGACGAGTTTCTGAGGCGCCGAGCACATGTCGAACATGGGATTGACATAATCCCTGTCGTAATCGGTGTCGAGAATCCAGGCGAACTGCATCAGGGCCGACCAGTTCTGGAAAGCCCCTATCGCGGAGAGCAGGATGTTGCCTTCCGCACTGTAGAAATTGAGGTTCGGGTGGTCGTACTCGCTCACGGTGAAGGGCCTGCCGAGGATTCTCGAATGCGCCATATTGGTGAGAACCGTGGCGGGATGGCTGTAGGTGTAGGCGTTCTGTGGACTTACCAGCGGGCTGTTGCGCAGATACCAGTGATACCAGTCCCATTTGCCGTAGAAGGCGGGATGGCACCAGTAACCGTGCATGTCGCAGTAGTCCATCAGGGCCGCAGGCTGGTTGAAACCGTAATTAAGCTGGGTACTGGTCAAAGGCTGCGGTGCCCCTATATTATTCTTGACATTTTCCCTCAGGTCCTTGAAATAGGCATATTCGGTGTCGTAAAGGAATTCGGTGAAATCCTTAGCCCTTTGATAGAGCTCGTAATAATTCCAGGCATAGGGCCACTCAACGCTTAAATTCTCGAGGCTCTGGGATTCGGGCCATTTGCAGCTGAGGCCAGAAATAAGCTGCACGTCAGCCACATCCACCGTCCCGGGTTCGAAGGAAGACAGGGCGAAGCGGGCGTTTTCCTCGTCGATTATCGATGTGAAATTGAAGGTGAATTCCTTCCATTCGCCGCCGGTGCGCGCCGTTCCCGCAAGACCTGCCGCCTTATAGCTTCCGCCGGCCTGGCCGAATCGGACGGAGACTGCCATGGGTTCGCTGGAACGCATCTTCATCTTAAGGCAGTAGGGAGCGCCTTTTTTCAGGGGGATTCCCGCCCAGTAGAGTTTGGGCATGGACTTGTCGGGAGTGGTTTTCGTGACGGTGAGATGCATGTACCAGCTCCCCTGCAGCTTGTCCTTGCCTTTAGCCCTCACGAATTCCTTGTTCGCGACGGCATTTGCATTTGCCTGTATCTGCCATGGCGCCAGGTCGAAGGTGTTCATTATCCCTTCCGGCAGAAGCTGGGAGCCGTCGCCTTCAGTTCCTTCGAGCCAGGCCTTCCTGAGGGCTTCGGTGCTGCCGTATTTGGCATAGAGCCAGCGGTTCCACTCCTCACGGACCTCGGTCTTGTAAGGCTCTACTATGTTGGGGAACTTGTGCTTTGCGGAAAACCATGCATAAACAATGGAGTTCTCGTTGGCGAGTTCCATCATGCTGATGGCCGGATCGTCCTTGTAGGCAATGCCGGTGTAGGGATTGACATGCTCCAGGATTTCCTTGTGGAAACGTTTCTGGAGCTCGATCATCCTGGGATTGATATTGTCGATGCCGTTCTTGTAGTAAGGCAGCAGATGGGCGTTCTCGAACCCGTTCGCGCGGCTCACCTTGCGGGCGATGTTCAGCTGGAAGTAAATGTAGATGCCGTTTTCCTTGAGTTTGGAGAAGAGATAGTCGAAGCGCTCGAGCTGCACCGGTTCGATGAAGGAATCCTTCACGGGATAGCCGCCCTCCGGGGTTCGGTGGCTCACGTAATGCATGCGCACGAGGTTGATTCCGTAGCGCGTGAGTTCCTTCGCCAGCCTGTCCGCATCCTCGTGTTTGGGGAAGCATCCGGTCATGCCGAGATTGGTGCCTATGAAACGGATTTCCCTGCCCGCACCGTCCACGAAGCGGTCCCCTCTTGCGGAGACGAATCCGTCGGCACCGGCCTCGCGCCCGTCCACGCCCGTCCACGTGCGCACGTTTGTGATATTGTCCGGAGCGGAGTGCGTCGGCTGGAAGGGAAATAGCGGCGCGAAGTTGCCCGACGCTTCGATCTTATTCAGTATTTCCTCATTCCTGAGGGGCTTCTGGGCATGAAGAATCAAGCCGCCGAGTGCGGCCGAAAGTAAGAATAATGTTACTATCAGTCTTTTCATTCTGTCCGTTTGAAACAGCTAAAAGTCCGACGATGTCATCAATTACCGGCACGACAAATGTATGCAAAATATATTTGTTTTGCAAAAATAAATTACTGTTTTATAATGTAAAACGGGGCCGCAGCCCCGGAGACTCAATGGGAGGAAGCGTCGAGGATGGCGCTTGCGATGCGGGCGGTTTCCGCTATGCGGCTCTCCAGGAGCTCCTGCCGGCCGCTTCCGAGGCGCATGTCGGGAAGATAAAAACCGATGGAGGCCACCGCCTCACCGTTCTTGAAGACAGGCGCGGCAATGCAGGCGAAGTGCTCGTTAAGGACTGTAACGCAGTCCAGGCCGCGGTATTCCTCAAGCTTGGCCATGAGTTTCTCCCGGTCGGCAGCCTCCGGCCAGTCGGAACCGGGAAGGCCTGCGAGTTTCAGGAATCCCCGCAGTTTTTCCTCCCCGTAATGGGCGATGATAACCCGGGCGGTCGTGGCCCGCCAAGCCTTCATGTCCTTCACGAGTTTGGCTTCTATCTGATGGCCGCTAGACTTGGCGTCATAAAGAAGGATGCGCTTGTCGTTGCGGATCACCGCGAGCATCACGTTCTCGTTCATCTCCCTGCAGAGGGCATCGATGTAAGGCTTAAGCAGCCTCACCATATTCGAGGAATCGTTCTTCTTGCCGGCGAGAGAATATAGGCGGCCTCCAAGGACATAGCCCTTGCGCCAATCGGACTGTTCCACCAGGCCCAGATCCCTCAGGGACTTGAGGATATTGGCACAGGTGCCGCGGTTGATGCCGAGACTGTCCGCAATTTCAGTGAGGGGCACCTCCCGGAACCTGTTGTCCGAGAGGTAGCCTAGGATTTTGTCCGCTCTGTCAAGAACTTGTATCATGTCAATTCCAATCTTCAGGGTCGAAGTTTTCGGGGTTGCCGCTGAGGCCGCTCCAGGTCATGGTGGGATCGGTGGCGTCCTCCGGCAGGACGGCCCGGAAACCATACAGCTGCACCCCCTCCGGCCGAACTATCTTTTCCGGCGCCCGGTCCTCCCTGGCACAGGAAAACATCAGCGGAAGGCAGAGCGCCATCAATCCGACGATATGAATTATCTTTCTAACAAACATAGCCTGCAAATTTACAAAAAACTGATGGCTTAATAAAGGAGTCCGAACATCCATAATGGAATCCTTGCCCCGTAGCCTGTCTCAATGCCGTCGATGGCAAGGTAACTGTCAGGGATTCCGGCAATCTGATCAAAGGTCTTGCCCTCGCCTCCGACCTCGAAGAGATACTTTTCATTGACAATAAAATCTCCCTTGGAAGGCATTTGCACGGTTCCTACTGATGCACACTGGTCAATGAAGAATGTTTCCCTCAAGGTTCCGAGTTCAATCCCGGGGGACAGCGCATACATCAGGTTGGTATTTCCAAGGTATATCTTCCCGGGATTGACCAGCTTTTTATAGCTCTTGAGTTCCACTGTCAGGAGATCCAGGATTTCCGCTTTATCCAACTTATAAAGCAGTTTCAGGAGCGTGTCCCTGGTGGTGCCCAAAGAAGCAGCCAATTTATCGGTGTTGGGCTGCATAGGAACATTCTCTGCAATTATCATCAGGAGTTTCTTACACTTCTCTATAGTATCGTAGGTTATCTTTTCTGCGGCCGGCAGGTCACTTTCCATTACGGTATCCACCACTTCTTTCAAGCGTACGAGGAAATCTTTGCCTGCGGCCTTGTAAAACGGATAGACACCAGTATGCAGATAGTTGTCGAACGCCACAAGAATCTTCGTCTTCGAGACGAATTCCATGGAAACGGCTACATGGTCGGTCAGAAGTTCTTCAAATGCAAGCGGATTAATTTTCAGAATCCCTTCATATTCCAGGTACTCCCGGAAAGACATTCCCCTCAAAGTGTAGATCGTCTGCCTTCTTGACATATCCACCTTGGCATTGTCAATTTCCAGCAGTGACGAGCCGGTGTAAACTATCCGGAGATCTTGGAGTTCATCTACAAGATTTTTAAGGATGGTGCTCCATCCTTTATATTTATGGACTTCGTCGATATAAAATTCGGTGATTCCACGCTTGTACATGAATTTGATCAGGTCCTGCAGTTCGTGCGTACCGAACCAGTAGTGGTCCAGGGAGATATAGAAAGTATCATCCGGATTGGCATACTTCTCCTTGATCCGCTGCAGCAATATCGTGGTTTTACCAACGCCGCGTTCCCCCATGATGCCAATGACGCTGGAGTCCCAGTTTATCCGGGAACAGAGATAACGTTTAAAGTCCAGTGACACCTGGGAGAGTTTGCTATGATAAAACTCTACGATAGGGCGAATGTCCGAAAGTTCCATAATATATTTGCTTTACGGCACAAATATATAAAACACTTTTGGAAAAGCGATATTTTTTACAAAAAAGACTTTTGTAAAAGTGGATTTGTCGGATTATCCGATTTGTACATTCAAAAGGAGTGACCTTCCCTGAGAATGGTTGA
>DEFD01000020.1:0-3230 GCA_002350615.1 Bacteroidales bacterium UBA2861
TCTTTCCCAGTGGCCTCGTCACATATGATGATTAGGGTGTTCGGTGTGAACTCTTCGTCGGAGTCACGCAGACGAATCTCCTTGCCCGAAGAAAGGACGAAGACCGCTTTCTGATGGTTGGCGGCGGCGAATGACAACGCCGTCGAGAGGCTGTCTTCAGGGAATAGCTTCACGCTGTCGAAGTCATACGTTCCTGTCTGCCTGTCTGCCCATCCTCCTACGTAGCCATCGTTTTCGAGGGCATGTTTAACCACTGCACGGACCTCTTTCTTCGTGGGGTTCTCGCTACCGTCAAGGTAAGAAACGGCTATCCCTTCCCTAGGATTATCCATCGTGCGCACATCAAGGGTGAAGCCTTCCGGATGGGATTCGCCATATGCCCAAACTGCGTCAGTTACCGAACGGATCTGGTGGGCCGTTCCGCAGGAAACGGTCAGGAGCAACAGGACGAGGAAAGGCTTGAATCTCATACATCACAAAGTTAATCATTTATGACGGAAGAGCCAACCGTCGTTAGGCGAAGCAGATGTTCGCACTCTCTTACCAGGGATAAGAACCATTGACAACGGCTCGATAATGTCGTATATTTGTCCCTGGCGGAACTGTTCCCACCCTATAACGAAGCCTTCCATGAAAAGTTTATTATCTGTCGGTGCCACACTAGTTTGCACATGCGTTGTTTTTGTTGGTTGCCATCGCAAGGGCACGAAGGACTACGGCAAACAGTATTATTCCAATATTACTTCTATTACCACCAGCAATAAGGACGGACAGATTGCCGTTTCGCATTATTGGCGTGAACTCTCGGATGGAGACTTTCTTTTCGGCGCACCTTCAACGGACAGCATAGCTTCATGGGAGGGGCTCTGCGAGGAGAGGAATCCATCGAACCAGGTAGATCTTCACTACCTGAAGGGTGAGTACAAAAGCATTAACCAGTACGTGACGTTCAGTGACCTTGTGGAGCTCTGGTATCATAGTGACTCGCGAAAACTCAATGATGACCTCACCCTGTGGAGGCTCGCTCAATACAGCACCGGAAGTCATGCTTATCAGAGCGAAGCGGAGAGGTTCGCAGCTCTCAAGGGCATCATGGATAACGTCTGCGACTTTGACGCCCAGACGCAGTGGGATCTAAACTTCAGATGCGGCATAGAAGCGGATCTCGTCGAGTTCTATGAGAGGGTCCTAGCACGCACCGCGGCAGATAGCGCCGCCCCAGAAATTGCCGCCGCCCTGCGGGATGAACAGCAGAAATGGGAGATATATCACGCACTTCTTGATTCTTCCTATAGGAAAATCACGTGCCGTCCTGACGGGATGGACGGCTCTGCCGCACCGATGTCTTTCGCAGGTATCATGGCGGATGATGCCCAGGCGAGGGCAACATCCCTCGAGGACTATTACTTTACTGCAGCTGACGGGGAGTTGGGATATTTTCCTGCCAAATACAGGAACGTGCCGATAAGCATGGTTGATTATGGGCGCCGTCAATTCATGAGCACATTCATTCATCAGGATCCTGAAGACCATTTCCCGTTGATAGCCCGGATAACAGCCCTCGAGGAAGAGTTCCATGCCTGGCGCCGTTGGATGGAAAGCCGTGACAAGGTTTCATTTCTACTCTCAGGGAACGTCAAGGATGTCTATGACAACGCCACCAACAACCTCCGCCGGCATAAGCTCATCATGCTCAACAATCAGTATGAGGGGTACGGGATGATCAGTGATGAGATTTACGATAGGCTGACCAAATATGATATAGACGACGATGCGTTAGGCGCTTTAGTCCCTTTCGATGTCCGCTGGCAGGCGCATTTGGATTCGCTGTCTAGCAGTCGCGCCACTCATTGAGCGCTATCATCTTCTCCGTCAGGTAACCGAGCCCTGTCTCCGTCAGGAAGGTTCTCCGCGCCTCCTCATCCGGGAAGGCGGTCAGCACCTGGTACAGAAGCAGGGTTTCCATTTCATCGAGGTATTCCGCCGCATGGTATTCTTCTTGCGGATGTGGCGACGGCTTGTCCGCCATGTCGTAGACTATCTTCACCGACAGGGCGAAGACCCGTACGGCGAGTTCGACTTCTTTGGGTGTGGGATTCATATCACTGCTGTGTTGTGTTCGATGGTTTCATGCTGATGGTTTCTTCGACGTAGGCCTCTTCCTCGCGGTCCGGGCATTCTTGCTCGATGAGTTTCCGGATATCTCCCCTTATGGCATAGAAATTATCCTCGATGATACGTGCGATTTCCTTCCGCTCCAGTTCCGGCATCATCCCTCGAAGGAGATCCTCGCATTCTGCATGTGAGAGTGCTGCCAGCCTGGTGTCCGCCTCGGCCTGGATATCCTCTTCTACGTAGCCGCTCTTCTTCTGCCGCTTCCATTCACGGCGTACAGTTTCTTTCAGGTGGTCCAGAATATAGACCCTGCCGATCTCCGGTACGGTCACCTGTTTCCAAAGGTCCCCTACCTCGAAGTCCGACAGGTCTGGAATCTCCTCGGCTGCAGCTTCCTTTCGTCGGTACTCCTCCATGTCTATCTGTATGGCCCCGCAGAAGAACGGCTGTCGGATGGGAGACTGATTATCCACTGCAACCTTGCCTATGAAGGTTCCCTGCGGCAGAGATGTGATTTTTCTTATCGGCATCACTTCCTCCTCGTGGAAGGAGATGTTCACGGACTCCGAATCTATCGAGCGCGTCTGGCTCTCCTGGCGTCGGAACTCCTTTCCGAACTCTTTGGAGTACTTCTCCGCGGTAGATACGCTCGATGCGCCCACGAACACGTTAGCCGGCAGCGCGAGGATCTTGTCCGCGACCTTGTCCCCATAGTCGGCCTTCACCTGGGTGAGGTCCTGTATTCCCAGCACGACCGCCACCTTGTTCGAACGTGCGGTTGCCATAAGCCCGTCAAGGCCCTGTACCGAGATGGTGGGCAACTCGTCTATAATCACCGCGCAGGGCAGCTTCCCCTTGCGGTTCACCCGCTTTATCACCCTGAAGGTGAAGAGCGACAGGGCCGCTCCGTACACCTGCTGACGGTCGGGGTCGTTGCCAATGCAGAGTATCTTCGGGTCATCCGGGTCATTGATATCGAGGTTGAAGTCATTTCCCGACAACACCCAGTAGAGAGCGGGGGACGCTATGTCATTGAGGGGTATTCGGGCGGATGCGATCTGTCCCTGCAGCTGGTCCTGCGCATTCGCCTCGAGGGCGTCGACAAACACCCGAGC
>DEFD01000020.1:3288-3890 GCA_002350615.1 Bacteroidales bacterium UBA2861
AGCTCGATGAGGTGCGGGAAGTCGCACCAGTCCCCCTGTCTACCGCCCTCAGGGGTGTAGATGCGAAGCAGCCACAGGCAGATGCCTATGTACTGCTGGGCGCTCATCCAGAAAAAGTCCTTCTTCTCATTGCCCTTGTTCAGGGCCTCCATCACCACGCGCGCCGTTTCCGAAGCGTCGATGATGTCGGTCAGGTACTCAGCTGCGATGGGGTTGCAACGGTTCGACTTGAGGGGGTCCTTGAAGTTGATGCAGTAAAACTGCGGAAGCGTCGAGTAGCTCCCTTTGTTACGAAGCAGGGCATTGTAGACTATCTTCGTCAGGTCGGGGATCTTGAAGTCATAGAGCATCATCGTATAACCGTGGGCGATCATCTGCTCGATAAACGGGTTGAATACCGAGAAGGACTTGCCGGAGCCGGCAGAGCCGACCACGAGCGTCCCCCTGAAGGGGTTCTCCACTGTGATATAGCCGTCATGATAGGCTTTCTTCCAGTAGTAACGCGTCGGCAGGACCACGGACCACTCTCCGGGATGGGGCTCACTTTCCTGCTCGAAGGACTCCTTCAGGTCATTTCCGTGTTCCTGGAAGCCGGAGAAGAT
>DEFD01000020.1:3992-4368 GCA_002350615.1 Bacteroidales bacterium UBA2861
GCTGACGAGCCCGACGGCGACGAGAAGTCCCGGATCCACTTTGCGCCCCTTGCCAGTGCGGATAACCGAGCAGAGCAGAAGGAGCAGCATAGCCACCCCTTTGGTTTTCAGGGGATGCGAGAATATTCCCCCGTTATGGAATCCCTTTATCAGATAATCAAGGGGCTGCCAAGTAAGATGGACCTGACGCAGAAGCGGATGGCAGTAGTAATAGATGTTCGCAAGAAGGATTATCGCGGCAAAGATAATCGCAGCGACATAGACCTTCTCGTATTCGTGCCTCTGTGCCATCCCTTACCTGAGTTTCTCTTCGTAGCGACGGTCTTCAAAGTTGACATCCATGGCACCAGCACGCTCCTCGTCGAACTTCGCCCGC
>DEFD01000020.1:4487-7692 GCA_002350615.1 Bacteroidales bacterium UBA2861
ACGCCTGCACGCAGGTCCCGCATGCGCTCTGAATCTTCCCGAGCACCTGCTCTCGCTTCCTTCACGTAGGCATTTCTAGCACGTCCCCGGTCTTCTACCCGCCACTTTTCCGTCGCAACAGCATTCCTCATGAGGCCAACGGATATGACATCACGGATATCCGATGCTTTGAATACCGTCCTCGTGGAATGGTCTACGAAGGTTATCCCGAAGACCTCCCCGGTGTCAGCTGTTTTGGAGAGATGTACTCCGATGCCCTTATTCTTGAGGATGTTCACGAAATGTCCTTCAGATTTGGATATGCCGAAGGCGAACCCCACCAGGCTTCGGACACGCTCCTTCTGCCGGGCGTTCCTGCCACGGCGTGCACCGTGTCCTGCCCAGCTTGTAGCCGCCATCTGATAGAGCGGTTGTCCAATCTCCTGCTCATTGTAGATTTCAGTTACGGGGTTGCCTTTTCGGTCGAGCCCCTGGAGAGTGATGCGCTGCCCACCGTCGGTCTGGATAAGTGTCGCCCGGACTCCAAGGCCCTCCAGGATACAGGACAATTGTGAGAAACCTTCGTGGTCATATGAAAGGGCGGCTTTATAGATGCCAGTCAGCTGCGAAAGGGCCTTTCCCCTGGGGTTGAAGCGAACTGCCTTGCTTTGATCACCGGAGATATCTTTGCTCACACGGACCTGGCTTCCCTTCGGCGCCAGTGTAAACCCGTACTGGGCCGCGACCTCACGCATATACGCCGTGGCGCGGCGTTTTTCATAGTAGTTGTTGATCTTTCGGCCGGTCTTGTCCGCTCGTACGGACACTATGTGATAGTGTTCCCTGTCAATGTCGAAGTGACGGTACACAAGAAAGGGCTGACGCCCATAGCCGAGGTGATCCATCAGGCCGGAGATGAACTCAAGCACCTGGTCCTCCGTGCAGGTGTCCGTCTCCGAGGGGTTCACTGAAGCATGGAAGCTTTTTTCGGCGACATAGTAACGGGTCTTTTCGTACCGGTCGAACAGTTCATAGATATACTTGCTGTCAGTGCTTTCCATGTTCGCGTAGGCGACGAGCTCGGCCACCCCGCGCAGGACCTTTCCCTCGTTGTAGTCGAGGGAAGGCCTGCAAGAGGGGCGTGCCTGCTCAATCTCCACTATCATATCTTGTCGATACTGATCGGGACATGGAAATCAATGCCTGTCCCTCAGATGAGCTCGATTGTGTGGGCATTGATGCGCATCTGCGCGGCCGGCTGGTCGTCCTTTGTCATGTATGCACGGGCGGACGGGTAGCCCGCGACGAAGACTTGCTTGCCGGTCTTGAGGAAGTCCAGCACTCCTGTGAGTGCGCCTGTGACCTCATAGGAGACCTTCATTTCTGCGTCTCCCTTCTTCTCGTTGCAGATGACGGTGAATGACATGAACGGATTGCCTCCGTTCTGGCCCTCGACGCGGACAGCGTCCTTCGCGAGGTTGCCGATGATTTCGATACGTTGCATAATGGTTTGGATTAAGAGTTGATAATTAGGTGTTTATATATCGTTTGACGATATCAAGCATGACGGCGAACTCATCCCGTAGTCCTTCGGTCGAACGCATCAGGGATGTCATCTTCTCGTCCAGGAGGCGGGTGTTCAGATATGGGGTTCCGTCCGGACGCATCTGTTTTGACTGTTTCTGGTAAAGCGTTACGACCTGGTTGTAGTTAACACCGATTTTGTTCACTTCATAGATCAGACGGTTCATTTTCTCGCGAAGCACCTCCCCGTCAATCACCGCCCCGGGACGCCTTTCGGGCAGCCGTTTCCGGGTGATCAGATCACGCATGAAACATGAAACTGTCGGGTATCCGGCGTTCTCCATGAGCACCCTCACACGGGCCATTTCATCACTCGTGAGACGCACTTGCACTAGGCAGTTTCTGTTCTCTTTTTTTGCCATTGAGGCACTGTTATTACTTAAAAAAACACACCAGTTCCGGTCCGGAACACCAAGGTTGCAACTGCGGCAGCAACCTCTCTTCGCCCTCGGCGTGCAAGGACTTTCCGGGAGGAAAGGCAGTTGGATTTGTAATACAACTGCACTCCTTGCACTTTCCCTTTAGTCGGAATTTCCGCCCAGGTTCCGCCCAAAGTTCTTCGCAAAGTAAATCAATTTATTTTATTTCGCAAAACATTTTTATTTGATTGTTTTAATACTATCTTTGCATTTACGTAAAGGAGGTAAAGACTCTTTTGCGTAAAAGAATCTATAAGGAAAAGAGCCTCTGACTCCATTACTCTTTTATTCAAATACGTAATTACGCTATGACACCAAAAGTATTCAAGATTCCCGACGGCAAAGGAGGAATCATTTACCAGATCCAGACCCCGGACGGGCAGTGGCATGACACCGACGAGGCAGGTAACATTCTTGAGAAACCGGACCCTGTCCGGGAGGACGGGGCTCCTCTCTCTCAGAAGTGTCCCAAAGGTGAAAGGAAAAAGGCGAAGCGCAACGCCTCGCCCAAAGACCGTTCGGCCGTAAACTTCAACCTCCACTTTCCAGGGGAGGACTATAAAGAGTTCTCAGACTATGTCCACTGGCGGTGCATCTTCAAGGAGGAATGCTCCAAAGCAGGCTTCCTTATAGGCCTGGCCATGGATATCGTAAGGAAGGATAGGGAGTACAGGGAGTTCAGAAAGAAGAACGGATGAAATCACTTAAACAGGTAGCGGGGAACACACATCTTGTAATCAAGATACTCTTCTCCGAAATCCGCCTCAAGCCGTTTTTCTTCAGATCGGACCTGAAGGGTCAGTAGGATTACTTCCGCCGCAAATATGGCGAGGGGCCACCAACTCTGTAGCCAGAGCAACACCCCAAGGTCATAGATATAAATCCCGACAAGCATCGGATTGCGGGTGAAACGATAGGGACCATCCGTCATGAGATGTCTTGTCCTGGGCGCAAGTTCGTGTCCATAAGCGTCGAACGGATTCCCTTCTCCAACTCTTTTCATGTGCACGATAGACCAGATACTCAGTGCTAGCCCCGGTATCATCAGGATCAAGCCCATTACAGTCCACGGTAGGGCGGGAGCCCAGGGGAAAGGTCTTCCGGATGTAACCCACATGAGTGCCGGTATTCCAGCAACGAACATCAAGAAGCCAAGTATGTATCCTACTAGATTTCTCATGAATTCAGCCCGATAAATTCGAATTTGAATGACAGTGCACATT
>DEFD01000013.1:0-23091 GCA_002350615.1 Bacteroidales bacterium UBA2861
CAAGATTTTATGTACATTTGTAAGGAGACTATTCAGTTTGTATGAAATTGCTGGAAACACTCTTCCATTCCAAGATAATATGGGGTAGTTTCCAAGACAAATAGTTGTCAATTATACTTGCCGGATTGGGGTTGATTCGCTATATTTGTGAAAAAAGGAATTAATATGGCGAGAAATTTTAGTATCAGTGCAGATGGAGTCCAGGTTGAAGTGCGTTATGGTGGTGTTGAGGGAGATTTCATCTCTCTGACTGATATCGCCAAGTATCGCACTGCTGAAAATCCCGGCTATGTAATCCAGAACTGGATGCGCAATCGCAATACTGTACGTTTCCTTGGGCTTTGGGAGCGTTTCCATAATCCTGATTTCAATTACATCGAATTCGAGGCAATTGAGAGAGAGGCGGGCCTTAATAGTTTTGTCCTGACCCCTAAGAGATGGGTAGAACAAACAGCAGCCAAGGGAATTGTGACCAAACAGGGACGCTATGCAGCGACTTTTGCTCACCAAGACATAGCCTTTGAGTTCGCTTCTTGGATTTCACCAGAATTTAAACTGTACATCGTAAAAGACTATCAGCGCTTAAAGTCGGAGGAGAATAGCCGTTTGTCTTTAGGTTGGAATTTGAATCGAGAGCTGACCAAGATAAATTATAAAATCCACACAGATGCCATTAAAGAGCACCTGGTTCCAGAAGATATATCAACAAGGGCTCAGTCCTTTATCTATGCCAACGAGGCTGATGTCTTAAATGTTGCGCTGTTTGGGAAGACTGCCAAAATGTGGCGTGATGAGAATCCTTTTGCTAAAGGGAATATTAGGGATGATGCTTCATTGAGGGAGCTTATTGTGCTCGTGAATCTGGAGAGCATGAATGCCGAACTGATAAAACTCGGCCTTTCTCGTTCAGAACGTGCTATTCGCCTTAACAAGATGGCCATAGAGCAACTACGTGTGCTTAATGAATCCGATGAAAGAAAACTATTGCAGGGATAGCAATCCGATGCCTTTAGTGTCAATTGGGAGCATTAAGCCTGACTCAGGCTTCCCCTGTGACTATCTGGGTTTTTGAACACAAGTGTAACTAGCTGATAGTAATCAGCTTACAGAAGTTACACCATATGTTTAACGAGGAGGAATAGTAAAATAACAGTTGAAAAACAGTATCTTTGTGATATGAAGAAATTGTTTTTCATCATAGCATTGATCGTTTCGGTTCAGAGTTTTGCTCAAATCGAAACAGATACCCATGTGTTCTGGCAGCCTGGGGCCAAATTGACATTTGATATGTTTCAAGGTGCTGCCCCGGATTCTGCCTATGTAAAAAAGCTGACAGACCTAAACATATATCATGAGATTGCAACTGGCTTCTGGGCTGATCTTGATGTGCCCAAATCAAAGCAAGGATGGAAGAAGGGGATGATGGAAAAGTATTATTTCTGTGCAGCTATGGAAAAGCGCAACTCTTTCTTCATCGTAAAGGACAGCACAGAGTTGAAGTATGCGCAATTAATATGGGATATATGTGAGTTGGCTACTCGCATTACCAGAGGAAATCTTGACCAGTTTTTAACTATGCTTAATGCCGGTCGAAAGAAGCCAGCCAATGGGGGAGCCTCGATTCAGTATATGACTTGCTTGAACGATGGCAGGCAATTTGGCAAAGAGGTGACCCATGCGCTCTTTAACAAGGTCATTACAACTCACAACGAGGAAGAGTATCTTAAGTTCAGAACCCAGATAGACAGTCTTCTTCTAAAAATGAAAGACTATGCCACTACGGGACAAGAGATACAAAGATTTATCTCTAATACTCCCGAGGAAGGTTATATGCATGCGACCAAATTTCAAGCAGATTTCAAAGGTCGGGGGACTATCCGCTATTAGTTAAGTGCAAGGGATGGAATGCCGATCATCCTAACCTGCAATGAATTTCCCGATTTTGGGGATTCTTTGAATAAGGATGCAGAGAACTGCCGAGACGGTGAAGGTGATGAGGGCGATGCCAAGCACTTCTACCGGAGTTGTCCAGAAGCCGAGAATCCCGTCTGAGCCGCGTTTCAGCAGGCCGCAGATCCAGCCGGCGACACCGCTCAGTATGAGCATGTGGCAGAGATACATACCGTAGCTGGCCTTGGATACCGGAAGTACGACCCTTCGATAGAAGG
This sequence comes from Bacteroidales bacterium UBA2861, assembly GCA_002350615.1. Taxonomy (GTDB): domain Bacteria; phylum Bacteroidota; class Bacteroidia; order Bacteroidales; family UBA932; genus Cryptobacteroides. The sequence goes on from DEFD01000013.1 coordinate 2,169, forward strand.
AACCGGCGCAGCTTATTTTCCTGATTATCAGGATCCAAGCGATGGTCATCAACGCGAGGCCGAGGGTGTCGTTGAACCAGGTGGTCTCCCAGATTGCCGCATAGCCGACCGGCCCGGATACCGGGAAAACGCCGGCGGCATCCTTGAGGACGCGGCTGTAGAAACCATGTGCGCCGATAGCGAATCCTGCGGCGAAGAGGGGAAGCGCTATGGCGAGGGTCTTCGGCCAGGAAAGCGGCTTTACGAATTTGCGGAAATACAGCCCCAGGAGCAGATATCCTACGAAACCGCTGATATAGTAGAATGTGCCGTAGCTGTTCCAGCTGGCTTCGCCCCAAAGTGGATATTTTGCAAGGTTGGGGATGCCGGAAGGTCCGTAAATGACTTCCGCGGGTCCTCCTGCCCACTGGCGGATGAATGGTATGATGGTCGTGAAGATCCAGATGCCCAGGAACAGCAGCAGTTCTTTTTTCCCTGCCTTTTCGGCCCATGGAGAGAGGAGAGGCATGATCAGATAGACGCCCAGCAGCATATATACGAACCAAAGGTGCCCGGCCGAATAGTTGAAGTTGAGTGAGAGGTCCTTCAGATTCTGTACAGGATTCCCCACGGCGAAGGCATAGACCAGCGACCAGATGACGAAAGGTATCAGGACCCGCACCAGCCTTCTGCGGAAGAATTCCCCGGTGCTATAGTGGATGGGGAATTGCAGATAGCTGGACGCTACCACGAAAAGCGGTACGCAAGCCCGGGTGAAGGTATTCAGGAGCGTCACCCAGAAAGCATCTGTCTTGGTCATGATAAGGGCTCCGCCGTCGCCGAAATAAAACACTTCGCAGCAGTGGGTCATCATGACGAACAGGCAGGCAATTATCCTAAGCCAGTCGATCCAGACCTCTCGTTCTTTACTCATAAAACTAGTTTTAAAATACACCGGTCCTATTTCAGGATACTGTCAATGACCGGGTAGATTTCCGATTCTTCTTCGTATGGATGGATGTTGAAGTATTTGTCGCCGCTAAGCATCGCGGAAAGATTCGTACGGGGCCTATTGTAGAAAATATGGACAGGAATGCCATGGGCCTCGGCATAAGCCAGCTCATAGCCTACTCCCAGGGATGGCGTGGAACACTCGGCGATGACCACGTCCGACTCGCGGAGCCATGCGCTGTCCTGCTCATAGATGGCCGTCTCCTGGTCCGGAAGCCCCTCAGTCTTACTTTTTGACAGGTCTCCCACATGCTCTGTGAGGACTATGTGGCCTCGCTGGATGTACTGGATGATGCGTTGGTAAAGGGCGGCATCCTGTCGGCCCCCACGGATGGAACCGGCGAAATATACTTTCTTCTTCATTTTATCATTGAGCCTATCTGAGGATAAACCTCTTGCTTATCTCCCTGGAATCTCCGGCATAGAAATCCACGTATATATGCCTGCGGCCCACGGTCATCTTGTACGAGCCGGCGGCAGGGGAGACGCTGTACGCCTTGAGCCCCGGCCTGTACTCGGCGAAAAGTGCCGTTTCATCCTTGGGCTTCTTGCCGTTCGCCAGGGTCTTGATGCCTTTCCGGTACTCGCCGTACTGATCGGGCCCCTCCGAGATAAGCTCGTAACGGCCAAGTTCCGGTTTGCTCCAAACGCTGTTAATGGTCATCTGGGTAATCCTTCCTCCGTCTCCGTGCCAGTCGGCGAACTCGGTGCGGTGTACATGACCGGCGAGACAGATGGCCTTGCGCTGTGCGAAGAGCCTGCGGAAATGCAGACGGGCTTCGGTATGCTCAGGAGTGTTCTTGCCATGATAGAACCAGCGTGCGTTTCCCGTATCCATAGGCAGAAGGGGACCGTGCACCACTATGAAAGTGTGCCTGCACTTTTTGTACTCTTCCAGGAGCTTCTCCACCTCGGCGTCGTCGGGGTCGTTGAAATCTATGACGATATAGGCGTCATCGCCAATGTTGTATGCAAAAGTGGTCTTGCTGATTTCCTTCCCGATTTCTTTGCCCATCAAAGCCGGCATCATGTCGTGGTAGGCCTGCTTCGCACCGGTTCCGCGGATGTCGTGATTGCCGACGACAGTCACGAAGGGAAGCCCTCCGAGCTGCTTTTTGAAATCGTACATCACGTCGGTGAGCATTTTTTTGTGTACTTCCGGATTTCCGCAGTCTCCTTGAATCAGGTCTCCCAGCTGAATAGCCATCTTCGTATCGGGCGTAATCAGCTCGGAAGCCCTCTTCATCAGCCTTGGGCAGCGTTCCCTCCACATCTCGCCGTTGCGGGCGAATTCAGCCCGCTGCACCTTGTTGAGCCATTCGGTAGGTTCGTTGTAGAAGGAATGGTACACGCTTGCCGGCTCGGTGTCGTAGTGGGTGTCGCCAAGGAGGACTACCGAATAGGGAGCGTTTCTGGACGCCGCTTCCAGCAGGTTCAACTCGTCGCTTAGACACAGCCCGGCAAGGCCGGTGGCCGATATTTTAAGAAAGTCTCTTCTTTCCATATATTATTTAAGCAGTTCGTGTGAGCCGAGCATGGCGGCTGGATTGAGAGCCTCGTCCAGTTTCTCCTTGCTCATAAGGCCCTGTTCCAGCACGATGTCGTAGACACTGCGGCCGCTGGCCAGGGCTTCTTTCGCAATCTTGGTGCTGCTCTTATAACCTATATAAGGGTTGAGCGCGGTCACGATGCCGATGCTGTTGATAACCATGTTGTAGCAGCGTTCCTTATTGACGGTGATGCCGTCGATGCAGTTCTTGCGCAGGGTATCCATGGCATTGGTGAGCCAGGTGATGCTCTCGATGATGGACTCCGCGATGACCGGTTCCATGACATTCAGCTGCAGTTGACCGGCCTCTGCGGCAAGGGCCACCGTGAGGTCGTTTCCTATCACCTTGAAGCAGACCTGGTTGGTGACTTCAGGTATCACGGGATTCACCTTTCCGGGCATAATGGACGAGCCGGGCGCCATAGGCGGAAGATTGATTTCACCGAGTCCGCAGCGGGGACCGGAAGCCAGAAGCCTGAGGTCGTTGCAGATCTTGGAAAGTTTCACTGCAATGCGTTTCAGCGCCGCCGAGTAGCTTACGTATGCGCCCGTATCAGGGGTGGCCTCCACGAGGTCCGGTGCGAGGATCATCTCGTCGCCGCAGAATTCACTCATCTTCTTCACGCAGAGTTCGGCGAATCCGGGAACTGCGTTCAGGCCGGTGCCGATGGCGGTGCCGCCCATGTTGATTTCGTGCAGAAGCTTCACGTTGCGGTCCAGGTTGGCCACCTCTTCCTCGAGGTTGTCGGCAAATGCCATGAACTCCTGTCCGGATGTCATAGGCACTGCGTCCTGCAACTGGGTGCGGCCCATCTTGATGATATCCTTGAACTCCACTCCCTTGGCGCGGAACGCTTCCACAAGGGCGATCAGGCTCTTCACCAGATGCTTGTTCATGCGGATGAAAGTGTATCTGAAGGCCGTGGGATATGCGTCGTTGGTGGACTGGGCGCAGTTTACATGGTCGTTGGGGGAGCAGTACTGATATTCGCCCTTTTTATGGCCCATCAATTCCAGGGCCCTGTTGGCGATGACCTCGTTCGCATTCATGTTGACGGAGGTCCCGGCGCCGCCCTGCATCATATCCACGGGGAAGTTCTCGTGAAGTTTCCCGTCCACGATTTCCCGGCAGGCCGCTATTATCGCATCTGCAATTCTGCGGTCCAGCACACCGAGTTCGGCGTTGGCCTCGGCCGCCGCCATCTTCACATAAGCTATGGCTATCACGTAGTCCGGATAGTCGCTCATCTTGTTGCAGGAAATCTTGTAATTGTTCAGGGCTCTTTGGGTTTGAACGCCGTAGTAGGCATCGGCAGGGACCTTGAGTTCGCCAAGAAGGTCCGACTCTATTCTGTATTTTTCCATCTTTGTTTGGCTGTTATAGATTGGCTTTGCAAAGCTAATCATCTTTTTCGTATATTCGTGCGTCAGACAGATCATTTCCGGTGCCCGCCGCTGAACGCCCATCCCAGCGTGATAGAAAAGAAAGAAGGGGAGCGCCCTGCATTGAGCCTGTACTCCACTCCTACACGCAGATGGTCGAAGAACTCGCAACCGGCGCGCGGGGCCAGAAAGGCGTTGTCAGACGAGACGGTGATGCCGCTATAGGCCCCGTCGTAATAAATCCTGCTCAACTGGTATCCGTTGAAATATCCGACGCCGATGCCTGCGAACGGTGCGATGTTGTTCCACACCCTCCAGTTGTAGTCGATAAAGAATCCGTACATTCCTTGAATGGTGAAGCTGCGACGGTCTCCTGTGGAATTCTTTTTATCCCTGAGGTCGCCACCCATGCTGGAATACTGCAATCCGAGGTCGAGGGCTGTGTTTTTGATATTATATCTCAGCTCGGCTGACAGCCTGGCGCCGCCATAAATCCTGCTTCCGCAAAGATATCCGGCACTCACTTCCACTTCAAGATCCCTCACATCGTTTCCGATTCGCTCAAACTTCTCCTTTTCCTGAGGGAAATCCCATCCTCCGTCCAGAACCTGCACCTGCGAATTGCCGCTCTCCTGCGCAAAGCCCGCCGTCAAAAAGACAGTCATGCATCCAATCACTGCAAAAATCTTTCTCATATAATGATGAGAGCCCTGCAAAATCTAAGCCGAATGCAACCAAACCCGCACGACGCTCCATCTTCGTGCAGCCAGGTCTTCGGGGGTGATGAGGAAATTGAGCATTCCGCAGTCGAAGAAGCGCAGGTCCCAGGAGTCGTTTTCATCGATCTGCAGAAGGGATATCATTCCCGGCAGCTCGCTGCTGACCTCTTCGTAGAACGGTTGTCCCAAGAGGCGGGTGCCATCGAAGGGAGTGTGGTACGGCTCGCTACCGCTACGCACGGGCTCTCGCAAAAAACGTCGCCGGACCACACTCCCTTCGCCGGCGTCATCTTTGGCTGCATCATCTTCGGTGCTGGAAGCAGCGAGCCTCGAGAAGGAAAGTGACTCGGCGGGAAGACAGGCGGGAGAGCCGTCGTCGTACAATAGGCTGTGGGTATGAAGTCTCTCGCAGGTAGGGGAGTAAAGCACTCTGAAATATGGAACTTCCCACTCGCCGAGCCCTGGGGCGGCTACCGCGTCCAGGTTTCCGAGAAAGTAGTCCAGCGCGGCGAAGAAATATAGCATCCCTTCGTGCGGAAGAAGCCCCTCGGGGTCGAAAGGCGCAAGATCCTCACATCTGATCTGGCAGATGAAAGTGAGCGGATCATCATACTCATCCCCCTCATCGTTCACCGGCACGGACGGCCAGTCCAACTCTTCCGGCAGATCCGGAAAACCCCACCACTTGCTCCGGCCGAACAGATCCTCGCCGGTCGGTGCAGTCTTAATGCCTATCATTCCTCTCCGTTAATAATATAAGGTATGTCCTTCACAATCAGAGTATCTTTGTCCGCTTCGGTGCCGAGCTCTTCCCAAGGGGCAATGTCAAGATGGATGAACTCCTTTTCCTTGAGCTCCTTGAAACGGCTCCGGTCGGACCTTTCGGATGTCGGTGCGGCGCTGTAGCCAAGAAGCAGTGCCGTAATCATCCAACGGCGGTGTTCCACTTCGGAAAGGGCTGCCAGAGTGGCATCACTGATGCCTTGGTCCAAATGGAATGTCCTGATTTTCAGAGGGATGGAATTGGCGCTGGCGATGCTTGAAAGCTTGTGCGCAAATGACAGGGATGCCCAGGCATCATCCGCATTGGCGGCGGGGGGATTGCCGTATTCCTTGTCGTACACACGGTTCACCCGCTTGCCGTGCAGCGAGCGCTCCAGCAGCAGGGCATCGTTTCCGGGAGTCGCCTCGCCGAAACATCTGAGATTGCCATACATACCGCTCTCTTCTGCTTTGTAAAGAAGATCCGGATTGCCGTTCATGTACACTGCAATGGGGATTCCTGCCTTGTGGACGGATTTGGGAAGGCGGATGGCGGCAGCCAGGTTCTCCTCCGGCTCCTCTCCGCAGATCGCAACCACCGTTTCCTGCCCCGCATCAGCGGCCCAATCTTCCAGCATCTGCCTTGTGAAAGGAGAATATATGGAGTTGTCGATGAATTCCCACTCTATGTCGAGAAAATCGCCAAGACCATCCGATGGCGAGAATTTTTCCTTATGCCCATCTGCGACATATCTGTAGTGGCAAAGGTCGAAAAGATTCTGATGGGCGGCAATGAATTCGTCCATACGCGAGCGGATTCCTTCATTAATGAAACTGATGCGCGTACGGACACCACTTGTGGCAAAAGCCGGGAAATGGCAGATCTGCGCGGCCACCAGGGCGAATGCCTCGGCGATGCTGCCGCTGCCGGAAATTACTATGTGAAGGATGTTGCCATCGCGGGGCACCGGGATGAAATCCGTATCCACCAGGAGCTGCTCGCAGATGTAATCATCGGTGTTAATGAGTTCCGCCCGCAGTCGTGAGCCCTCCTGCCGGGGGATATAGTTGAGAATATCTGATGACAGGCGGTCTTTCAGCGTGAGGAAGCAGGGAATCGCAGGCCCCTGGCCTTTGCAGAGCTGAGAAAGAAGTTCAAGTGAGCGAATGCTGATGCTGTCGTGCCGGGACTCTTCATCCTCACCGATGATATAGATGGCAACTGCATTTCCGGGGAGGCAGCTCTGCAGATCTTCCGGATTGTCCCTTCCGCCCCTGTACCAGCTGATCCTTCGGCAGAATCGCCTGTCTTCAAGAGTGGCCTCCATATTTTCGCGAAGCGTTTCAATGTCGGATGAACTCATCACTACTATATTCCTTCCTGCAAATGCTTCGCCTTTCTGCAGTTCACGAAGCATGTCTTCAAGTTTCCGTCCGCCTCCGAGAATAAGAACGTGCCCTTTGAATCGGTAGCGCCTTTCTCCTTTGCGGTACTTCTCGGAAATATTGTCGAAGACATTCGAAAAAGCCGATACGGTGAGTGCATTGAGGACCAGAATGCCTCCGAACGCAATCAGGAGGCTGAAAAAGTTCAGCGTCCCCTGGCTGCCACTTTTTGCCTCAAGCGGGTAACTGCCCGGGTCCAGGTACAGATTCAGGATTTCAGTCCAGCCCAGGGCCCAGAAACTCCCTGCCAGCACCAGAATCAGGAATAGGGCCAGTGCAATTCCTGCGAGCCAGGCAAGCTGGCGTCCCTGCCCTTCGGAGAGTATGCGGTCGATTATTCTTCGAATCATAAGCTATTACGATATTCGTTGTATTGTTCGTTAATATAGTCATCAATATCTTTCAACGGCACGCCCTGCAGGCCCAGGCTTTCGCGCAACATGTCCACATCTTCCTGTGTATTGCCGGCGAATCCCTGGCGCAGCTGGGACATCAGCTGTCCGTCCGGGTCCAGTTCCTTAAGGCGAAGGCCGGCTTCGGTGCATGCGAGGTAGGCAAGGCAGCCGATTTTCGAAAGGGGTGTGCCGACATCGAAGAGCAGTTTGTACTGTTCCAGCCTTTGGGTAGCAGATATGAATGCGATATGATATTGCATGTGTAAGGACAATGCTTCCGGATAGCTGAAGAAATTTCCTGCACGATAGAACAATTGCATAGATGGGATGAATCGAATCAGCTCATCCAGTAGCCTCCCGTATTCCTTATTCGAAAGGAGGATGTCGTATGCGAAAAGCATAAGGCGGGCCGATTTGAATCTGGCAGTGAAGTTGCTCTCGTTTACCTCCAGGGAATCTACGATTGCATAATACTCGCGGAAGAAGCGGTCCACAAGTGAAGGGTCCTTGTGAGCCTGGGCCAGCAGGGGAGTGAGGGCGGTGAAGCGCTCGGATGCGCTGCGTGCATCTCCCGCATCCAATTCTTTCTTCAGTTCATCGGCCTTGGCCGTATCCCCTTTCTTCATATACGCGGTATAAAGCAGAGTGCCTGCCATCGAAACCAGTTGTCCCGCTGTCTCGAAGCCGAGGGCCTTGCATCTGCGGGCAGCCTTCATCGCTTTCAGGTGGGCTGTTTCGGATTCGTTGTCACAGACAACCGTGCTGGCGTATGCAAATGCATCCGGAGCCGAAAGTGCATCCACATCCACATCGTCCAGAAGACCGGCGAGCCGCTTTGCTATCTTCATCCGCTCTTCATAAAGATTGGCAAGCGCCGTCATGATATCCATAAAGAGCTGCAAGCGCTGCGGGACCTCCAGCGCTTTGCTGTAAATGCCGAAATCTTCGCTTTCGAAAAAGCCCTCGCGTGCGAGCTGCCTCATCTGCGGGCCGTAGGTCTTTGTGAGCCAAGCCATCTGCTGCCCGTGCAGGTAGTCTCCATCAACCATATAATGGGCGAAATGGGAATGTTCACATCCTCCGAGGGCATAGTACAGGCCCATTGTTTCACGCAAGGAATCCTCCTTGTCCAGGCCGATGATATATTCGGATATGGCTTTCTGGCGGCGCGCAAGCCCGTCTTCAGGCAGGGTGATGTATTTGGCGCGCCATACATGCCTGCCACGGTCCTCATAGAAGAAATCGTGCAGGAAGTTCATCGCACGGTAGAACTGTACGCTGTCCCAGTCTTCACCCGCAAAATGGGCGATGTCGCATTCGCGGAGTCCTCCTGGGGCGGCGGCGATGGTCCAGATTGCCTGCCGCATCTGTTCTCCCAGACAGAGATTCGCCACTATCTGGTTGACCATAAAGGTCATAATGTCGTAGGATGATTCCGGCATCTCCTTCCAGATGTTTCCCAGATAGCCGTTAATGGCATCTATCTGGCTGCCGGAACTGCCCCGTATCTGTGCGAAGTCCTCCTGGTTGAGGGATTCGAAAATGCGGAAAATGCTGTGGATCTTGAGCGGCGACACGGTCTTATTGCCTTTTGCCGCTATTTTGATCATTTCCCGGCGCATCCCTTTGGGCAGCTCCAGGAAATAGAGTTTCTCATAATTGTCGATGAGTGCTTCGGCGGCATCGGCATCTCCCTGCACTCCGAGTGCCATTTTCCGGGCAAGATATGGATGGGCCGAAAGGAACTTCTCCCTGGCTTCGCTTTCGTCCTGAAGGTTGACCAGGATGTTTACCTTGTCCTTCACCCGGTCCAGCCAGGGCATATAGAGGTCTTTGGCGGAAGTGGTCTCAAGCGCTTCCACATCGTCCAGATAGATGTAGATGTAATTGTTCTCGGCAACCGCGTCAATGAGCTCCGCAAAAAGTGCGTTCAGCTCGGGCTCAGGCATTCTGCCAAGCAGCTGCCCATCCTCCGGAAGGTCTTCGCGGCCGATGAAGGCGGCGAGTTCATGAATCCATCTTACCAGTACCGGGCGCATTGATGTGTTGAATTCGGAAAGGCCGAAAACACCCAGCAGCCGCACCACATCCGAATCCTCATCCCATTGGATATACTCCCGGGCCATATAGGTGCTGGCTCCGAATCCCTGCACATACCATAGTGCGATGTCGGAGGACTCATCTTCCTCGTCTTCTTCAGATTCCTCATCCTCCTGATTGTATATGTCAAGATCTATCGATCCCGGAATCAGGCGGAGCAGGGTGGATTCCTCCAATTCCTTTTCCTGAGCCCACCAGCTGTCACTCCCTGCCTTTTCTTCATTTGCCGTTTCAGCCTCTATCTGCTGTGCAAGCTGTTCGGTTACGATGCGTTCGAAACTGTCGGATGAGAAATGCCCGTCCGCCCACTCCAGATGATAGGGCGTACATCTGTCATCCTGCCCTCCCCGTTCTCCGAAGAGCTTCTGCACCTTCGCCTTAAGGGTCTCCAGTTTCCTGCGGCTGTCCGCATCCGTATCACAGAATACACTTTTCATCTCTTCCGGGATGGCCTCGTAGGAAGACTCGTCCCGCAGGTAGAACAGCACATGGGAAGAATCGAAACTTCCCTGTGAGAGTGCTCCGTAAACGATTTCCATCTCCGTAACGGAACAGCCGGCGGTGTCTTTCAGGATTGAACGCTCTTCATCCGAGAGCCCCGCCATAAACTCTTTCCATCTTTCTACGGGAGGAACCCAGCCGTAGCGCTGTCCGATGAGCCCGATAAAGAATGGCCTGGCGCTGTCTATACAGGAGGTGCATACGGAAAGCACCTTGCGCTCGCTCTGCTCCTCGCTCATCTTTTCCGTGTTCACACCGAGCCTCAGGTCTATTGCCTGAAGCTCGATGCGGCGGTCACGGAAACGCCTGTTGAGGGCCGGTATGACGCGGAACTTAATCACATCCCGCTCGAAGTCCATATCCTTGAAGGTGGACGACAGGAAGATGTTGTATCTTTTCCAGGCTGTGCTGCTCATGGCAAACGGAACTATCTCAGAACAACAGGTGCCAGAGTTTGACTAACAGGCCTCCTATCCATTTCAGAAGGAAGAATGCCAGGACAATGACATAGAACAGGATTATCAGTACGATTCTTAACACCCGCCAGGCGAGCCAGAATATACCGGAAGTAATGGCGGAAAGACCGAGGTAGTTGAGGCCTAACAGCACTGCAAGCAGGACTATCGCGATAAGCAGATATAGCCCCATGCCGGTAAAGACATAGCCGAACACCGTTGCGTGGCGGGACTTGCTGTGGTCAGATTCGTTTATGAAGTACTTCGCCACCCAGAGAAGCCCGAGGAAAAGAACGCACTGCGTGAAGGGTATCCATCCGTATGGACGCCAGTTGACATCGTTCACCACAAATGCGAATCTTGCGACCGGGTTCAGGACATCGTAGAAGTTATAGAGGAAGGGCGTACCAACCAGGGCTATCAGCCAGAACATCAGGTCATTACCCAGATTGTACATTATGTTCAGATGAGTATCGACCTTGGCCTGTATGCCGGACTGCTGTGCATCCCTGCCATAGACATTCAGTTTTTCCACCTTCTCCAGGAGTTTCTTTGCTTTCACCGTGCCTGTGCCGCCGACCTTCTTCCTGGCTTCTCTCAGCCATTTGTCGGCAAGCTCGGTAATGGGGGATACTCCTGCATAGAAACGCTCTTCTCCCAGACCGGCGGATATGCATCCGTTGTAGGTTCTGCCCTTGTAGGTGTATTCTACCCACCAGACCTCAATCCGCCTGACATCCGCATCCTGGAAGAGGATATGACAGTTGCTCTTGGCCTTGCCTGCATGCTCTCCGATGAAACCATCCAGGGTTGCGCCAATCTCCTTTTCCTCCGTAAAGATGCCTTTGCTTATGGATGCTGCCCTTTCGTGGAACAGGCGGTTGCCTCTGTAATGTCCCCTCTGGTCGGAAAGTTCCTTGACCTCTGCTACTTTGTCCACGAAAAGCCAGTTCGTGGAAAGCTGGGCGTAAAGGGACTGGTCAATGGAAAAGCAGTGCACGTTCTTGCCGTATCCGTCGCAGACATTGCAGGTCACTTTTCCGCTTCCGTAGCACTGCTGGCAGGTAACCCTTCCGGAACCGCCGCACCTTGAGCAGGTTTCATAATATGTTACGTTCACATAGCTGTAAACGGGTTCCCTGTGCCCGTCCGAGTAAACCTTGTCCGCAGTATGCCGATACTCAGAGCGTGTCTTTTGGATCTGTCCGGTGCCACCGCAACCGCTGCATCGGACATCGCCGGTGCCGCCGCAGTTGGGGCATGTCACCTTTCCTGAACCGCTGCACCTGCCGCAGGTTTCCACGTGGTGGGAACCGGGAACCTCGAAGGATTCTTTCTTGTCGAGGAAACTGTCGGTCGTGAGAAGCTTGTAGTCCCAGACATTCACATCCGATGGGGCGAAGTATCTACGCGTGTTGAAACTGCCGCCCTTGTAGGGATACTGCTTGTTGCTTACGGGACGGTAGTCGTATTGTGAATGAAGGTTTATTTCATATATGGGGCAGAGTTCATATTTCTGGAGGATGATTTCATCGCCGTACTGCCCGAAAGGATGGCCTTCGGATTTGGCGGCATATTCATTTACCAGCCTTTTAACCCGTTCGCGCGCTGCATTGTCGATGGGAAGCGCTTCGTGTCTTAAATACTTGTTTTCCATACCGAACGCTATTTAGGTGCGACGAAAAATGCCTTTATGACCCTGATGGTGAAGATTATCACGAATGCAATCAGGACAACAAGGAAGTAAAAGGTGAGAGTCGGACTGTAGCCATCCGCCGGGATATCCCGCAAAGTGACTTCCAGCCGTTCCATAGACGTGGCTTTGGAGTCGGCAAGTTTCTCGGGTGAGGCCTTCGCCGCCGCCTTTTTGGCTGCATCCTCCTTCATTTTCTCCTCTTTCTGCAGCTTTTCGGCATATTTTTCACGGGTGGCTTTTTCGGCTGATTCCTTCCAGCCTGCGCTCAGTTCAGAGAAATACTTGCCGATGGCGATCTTCTTGAATGGAGAAGCAATAATACGCACGGTCTTGGCCGTGAAAATGGAATCGACAGGAATGTCCTTGTCCCTGGTCCTGAGGGCTTCCTGCTGCACCGGATCGGTGATTCTCTCGCGTTTCTTACGCCCGGAACTGCAGGATGTGAATCCCACGAGCAGCACGAGAGCCAGCAGCATAATAATACGGATTTTTTTCATTTGTGAGGAGATTATAAGATTTTTGCAATTATTACCGATGTATTGTCCACGCCGCCGCCTTCGCATGCCATGCGGTAAAGGTCGGCGGCAGTTGCGCCATCCGAGAGTGCAGCCTCGATTTCATCATCGCTTACCATATCGTTGAGGCCGTCCGAGCATATCAGGAGGACATCTCCCTCCAGAAGTTTCCCGTCCAGGCTGTCCACGTGAAGATGGCCATCAGTGCCGCCTCCGAGACAGTTCAGCAGGAGCTTGCTCGCATTCGGATCGCCCGTAATGCCGCGTTCGGTTTCGTCCGTGGTGAGCTGGCGCAGCATGCCTCCCCGGAAGCGGTAAGTGCGGCTGTCACCTGCATTCACAAGCCAAATGCGGCCATAATGCCAGATGACGCCAGTAAGCGTGCATCCCATAGGGCGAAGCTGTCCGCGTTCTGCGGCAAGACCGTTCAGTTTGTAGGAAATATAATGGGCAGCTTCCCGGATTTCATCCTCGAAGTTGTCAGGCGTAATCTGGTGGAGGGCAAGTTGTTCCTTGATTTCCGCCAGGCAGAATTCGCTGGCTTCCTCGCCGTTCTCATGCCCGCCCATTCCATCTGAGACAAGAAGATGGAACCAGCCGTCCGAGGGAGTGCTCACGGTAATATCGAGTTCGCTGTCACGAAGGAAAACTCCTCCTATCGACACCGCGTCCTCGTTATTGTCGCGCACGAGGCCTTTGTGGCAGATTGCCTGTATGGCCAGTTTCATTCTACTATAAAATCAAGGGTTGCAATTCTTACTTTGTCGCCCGGCTTGAGAGGGCAGGTTTCGCCGGTGGCGAGTTTTCGGCCGTTGATGAAGGTGCCGTTGGTGGAACCGCGGTCTGAAATGGTCCAGGCACCGGGGCAACCGGAAATGATGCCGTGGGAGCCGGATACATACTGGCAGCTTGCCAGTTCCGGCCAGATGCCGCCGCTGCGTCCGAAGGCTCCATTCCCCAGTTTCAGCCGCCAGCCGTTGCCAACCAGAGCGGCTGGGCCCGCTGCCGATGTCGCGGTTGGCTGCGGCGCGGAGGGGGATACTGCCCCTTCAGCCGTCTCGCGTCCGCTCGACCCCACCGCTGGCGCGGTCCCCCCTCTTAGCGTGCCGAGGGTGGCAGCGGCTTCAGGGGCAGCACCCCCCTCCGCGCCTGCTTGTCCTGTGGCATCGCCGGCGAGCCACTTGCGGCCGGGAATCAGGTCGCTGCCGCAGACCGGGCACTCGGTGCCGCGCTTCGGCCGCTTGCACTCCGGACACCATTTAAGCTCCTTCCCGCACTGGTCGCAGAATGCGCTGTCATCGGGAATCATCTGTCTGCATTCAGGGCACTGTATCATAACACATCCTCCATCTTTATCGTTTTGCGTTCTTCCAGCGTATGAGCTCCGCCTTCTTCAGCCAGGCGGGCGGCCAGATTGCTCTTCACCTCACCGAAGAGGTTGCGGGCATCTCGTCCGTTGCCGAAAGAGCGGCCGCGGTTGTTGTACATCATCGTAAGCTTGCCGCGAACCGCATTCTCCGCCATCTGGTCCAGGGTATAGCCGCCCTCGTTCGCGTGAATCATGAATATCTGGAACAACTCGTCCGGGGTGTAGTCCTCGAAAATGATGCGGTTGCGTTCAGGGAAGCGGCTCTCAAGTCCGCTGTTGCCATTTAAGAACTCCTGCATCTCGTAAGTGTATCCCGCCGCAATGCAGACAAACTTGCCGCGGTCGTCTTCCAGACGCTTCAGAAGCGTTTGGAGCGCTACGGTACCGTAGCCACCGTGGGAGCCTATATTATCGGCCAGCTGGTAGGCCTCATCTATGAACAGGATCCCGCCCATTGCCGTGTCGATCACATGGGAGGTAATGGCCTCGGTATCGCCCAGATAGCGGCCTACGAGCTTGCTCTTGTCCACCTCCACTACATTGGGAGAGGGAAGCGCTCCCATGGAATAGAGAATCTTTCCCATAAGCCGGGCCACCGTGGTCTTTCCGGTTCCGGGGTTTCCGAGGAAAAGATAATGGCTGAGCGGGATTTCCGGCCGGCGGTTCTCCAGCCTGGCAGCCTCAATCTCGTTGTTAATGGTATGCGCGAGCTTGGTAAGAGTGGACTTCACACCGTTGAGGCCGACCAGCTTGTTCAGCTCCGCAAGGCACTCATCTACCGAAATCTTTTCCGGTTCCTCGTGAGGAATGTCATCCGCGTATGCTAAGCGTGCTGTCTCAAGCACTTCTGGAGTCCACTGGTCGTAGGGTATATTCTGGATACGGTTGTTTATGTTCGTCTTGGTCTCGGCCACTTTCTTCATCGCCTCGCCCGCGTTGCCGAACTTGTCATCCTTCATCGCCACCATAGTCCTGAACATGTTCAGGGCCTTTAAACGCGCAGCGTCATCCGCCAGGCTGAAGTTGTACTTCTTGGCCTTTGCCGCACGCTCGTATATCTCCAGAAGTTCTTCCGCGCTGTAGTCATCTATATGGATAGTATGCGAGAAACGTCGCCTGAGCCCTGGATTGGAATTCATAAAGGTATCCATCTCCTTGGGATAGCCGGCGCAGATGACTACGAACTTGCCGGCCTCGTTCTCCATCCTCGTCATAAGGAGCTTCACGGCATCCCTGCCCTCGGAACTGGTGCTGCGCCCGGCTTCGTCCATTGGCTCCAGACCGTAGGCCTCGTCCAGGAACAGCACGCCTCCCATGGCTTCGTTGATGGCATCGTTCATCTTCTTCGATGATTCATTCACATACTGGCTGATGATCTGGTCCGGGACCTTTTCTGTGACGCGGTCGGTGGAGGTTATGCCAAGGGCCTTGAAGATTTTTCCGAAAGTGCGGGCGACAGTGGTCTTTCCGGTTCCCGGATTACCCGTGAGGATGAAATTGTATTTGGTGAGCCCCTCTGCGGCTTCGCCCATTTCGATGAGTTGTTTCTGTACGGCGACTTCCTTTACTATGCGCCGAATGGCCTCCTTCACTGATTCCATTCCCACGAACTGGTCGAATTCCTTCATTATATCCTCAACGGAAATCTCCTCCGTTGCATCTTCTCCAGCGATGTCGGCATAGCTGAGGACATCATCTTCCGCTCCGCGAAGGCGATGGTTCTTTATCGCCTTATCGAAAAGATTGCGCACTTCGCGCGCGTTGCCGAAGCTTTCGCCGCGCCGCAGGTACATTCGGTCAAAAATGCGCGGTAGCATCTCCTCCGCCTTGGGGTCAAGTGTAAACTCTATATCTTCGTCGTTCTTCCTCAGGTACATGCGGAAGATCTGCTCGAGTTCGCGGGCACTGTAGTCAGGGAACTCTATGGTAACGTTGCATCGGGAGGCGATACCGGGATTCATCTGCACGAGCTCTGCCATCTCCTTGGTGTAGCCGGCCATAATGCACACGAACTCACCCTTGCGGTTCTCCAGGAGGTTGAGGATGGTGTTGACCGCATCCATACCGTAGCTGCCCCTATCGCCGCCGCTGCCTTTGAGTGCGTAGGCCTCATCTATGAAGAGCACTCCTCCCATCGCCTTGTTCACATAGTTCTTTACATTTGCCTCGCTGTCGCCTACGAACTGCCCTATGAGGTCCTTGCCGGAAATCTCAATGAACTTGCCGGTAGGCAGGGCTCCAATGGCATTCAGCACTTCACCGAACTTACGGGCGAAGGTGGTCTTGCCCGTGCCGGGATTGCCGGTGAAAAGGTAGTGGTCCTTGAGGAGCTTGCCCTTCACGCCGTGTTCCTTGCGGGTTTTCACATTCTTTATGATGGCGCGTATCTCATCCTTCACGCTCTGCAGGCCAATGTATTCGTCAAGTTCCGCGAGTATGTCTTCTTCGTTCTTGGGGATAAAGCATTCCGAGTCATTGATGTCCTGCGCTTCAACAGTCTTGCTGCCGCGGTATCTCGCTTTCACATATAGGTCCTCTGCAACTTTATCTGCAAGATGCCCATTGGTGTGGCCAAGCTCGACCTGGCGCATATACCAGCTGAAATGGGATGCCAGTTTCGCTTCGAGGTCGTTCGCCACCTCTGCATGGTATTTTTCCTTGAGAAGATACAGGCAGAGTTCGGTAAGATCGGAAATGCTGAATGCAGGAAGGATGAGATTATAGCCAAAGAGCCTGTGAATATCCCTGTTGTTTTCAAGGAACTGGGACAGGTCGTTGTGCAAGCCGCTGAGAAGGACTATCGGAGCCCCTTCATTATCGCGCATACGGGCGAACAGCTTATCCAGCTGGTTCAGATTCGATGCCTTAGATGTCGGAAGCAGTTTCTGTACATTGGTAATCAGCAGGATACCATCCTTAAGGGCAGATATCTTCTTGTCGAAATCGTTTTCAAAATCGCCCCAGTCGGCGGCATCCACCTCTATAAGTGGCTGCTTTACCAGTCCGGCAGCAAATATTTTGTCGGCGATGAGCTTCGCGATGAAGTGCTTGCCCGAACCGGAATCGCCCAGAATCAGGCAGTCCAACTCGATGCGGGCTCCGCCCTTGCCGGCAATCATTTTTGCAACCTGAAGCTTACGGTCCAGTTCGTCCAGGATCGGAACTATGTTCGGTTTGCCGATAAGATCCTTCTGCGATGAAGCAATCTCAAGGGCTTCTCCGCAGAAACGGCAGTATTTTGCTTCGGGGCGGTTTGCTTTTCCGCAATTCTTGCAGCTCATTTCTTATCTTTCTTCTGTTGATTTGCGATTTGCTGGAGTTGCTCCAGTGAGATGCCTCCGGACGATTGCTGCACCGGTGCAGGTTGAGCCGGCTTTGGCTGGGTTGCCGCCTTTGCAGGGGAGACGGGAGCCTTTGCCGGCGTTGCCTTTGCAGGTGCCGCTTTTGCGGGCGCCGCCTTTTCGGGCAGGGGAGTCCCGGCAGCAATGCTGCAGGCGATATCCGTCTTGTTAATGGCCTTAATCGTACTATGGTCGGCCTCTCCTGTAATGTCCAGACCGTTTTTAAGCTGGAATTCCGCCACCACCTTCGATGTGCCTGGACCGAAATCACCATCCGGATTATTCCTGGTGTATCCGGCCTCTTTCAGGAACTTCTGCAAGGCGAACACATCATCACCCCTGTCGCCCTGTTTCAGGCTGTACGCCTTGATGAGTTTGGGCTTTTTCCCGGAGAAGACAGACTCTATCTTATCGGTAATGGGTGTTGATATCTTTTCAAAACGGGCACTCTTGGGAACGGACAGGCTGAACAGGATGAGCAGCCAGGCGGTGCCGATGAATATCCACATGAATATCTTCCTGCGCCGCAGGTCATCCTGCCAGTTGCTTATTTCATTGTCGTTGAAGGCTCCGTTAAGGGATGAATCGAAGCTTGTTTCGTTGCTGAATGCGTAGTAGAGGGGTTCCAGGACCTGTTCATCAAAGCCGGGCTTGGTGAACTTGCGGGCCATTTTCGCATACGAACTGGTGTCGAACACCGTCTTCAGGCTAAGGAAAACCAGAGATGCCAGCACTACCAGGGCGAAAATGATCAGGATATATGCACCGAGAAGATTGACCAGCAACATCATCAGTCCGGCAGAGGCAACTCCAATAATGATGGGGAGAAGGCACCCGTCAATATCCCACCAAATCCAGGCCACTGCGGCGAACACAAGTCCCAGCAGCCAGGCATAATTGTCGAAATGCACTTGCGAGGTGTCCACTACAGGATGCTCGATGATGGAGAACACTAGCATCACGAAGAGGATGAGCATCGGAATGAATGCGAAAAGAATCGAGCCCGCCCTCTGCAAGGCGCTTCTTATGCTAAGTCCCCTCACGCGGGCTTTTCCATCCGAAAGGATGCGGTCGGCTTCTTCCCGCGCTTCATCGAAACGCTCCACCGCGGCCAAATTTTTATCTATCTCGCGGAGGTCTTCCAGATAATCGTACAGAAGGCTTTCGTAGGCGAACTGCGCGCTGAGGTCGGCATCAGGATCTTCCTGGTGATGCACCGCGAGGAAGCCGGCCAGTCCGCCCTCCTCGAATTCGCTCTTGAGAATATCCCGGTCTTCTTCAAAAATTTCGTCCAGCGTGGTGCAGGTCTTCCCGGAATCCAGGAAAGTGTATTCCGGAGTGGCTCCGAAGCCTTTTATTACCTTCATCCAGGCTGCCTGGGCGCGGAAGGTATCATCCTTCGGACCGGCCTTACCGCGGTAGTCATCGCTGTTCCGGTCCGTGCAGTGCACGAACCATCTGCGCTGTTCTGAGAAGCGGCTGCCTTTGATGTCGAACGAATCCGTAACGAAATGGCAGTCTTCCGGAGCGAGGAAATTGGCCGCTATAGCGAGCACTGTCGAACCCGGAATCTGTCTGTTCAAAGGTGCATAACAATCCTGGTCCCAGATTTCATCTACCTTGGAGACATCGCCCTTGCAGATATTCCAGAATATGTGGTAAACCTTGTTGAACAGCTTTCCGATTCCTTCTCCCGTCATGGCATAGTCGGGGTTGGATGGATCGTTTATGAGATTCATATCGGAAAGGGGATCCAATGCCTGTACGCGGAGATTGAAAATATCTACTGCTTCGCCGGAAGGAGCAAAACTCTCGGCAATGGCTTTATTGCGCACTCGCACCCACTCTTTGAATAGGTCCCCGCTGAGAAAGAGCATCGTCTGTCCGGAGGGAACGGCTATGTAGAAGAAATTGCTCACATCCTTGAGAGTAACTGCACGCGTGCTCACGGCCTTGCCGTTGTCGCGGGATACGCCAACCAGAGGGATGGAATAGCCGGGATCGAGGTTGTAGATTGCAGTCCAGAGGCCGATTTCCTGATTCTTGGGGTAGCGCTTTTCCACTATGTCCTGAATCTCCAGGGCAATCTCCGGGTATGGCTTGAGCCATTTCTCTATCTGACCGCGATAAAGATATTTAGTCGCCAGTTCCTCATCCTCCGCCATATATTCGGCCAGCTCTTCCGGGGTGTTCGCAATCTGGTGCTTCGAGGCATTGTAGGTGATGTTCAGATCCTCGATTCTCAGGGCCTCATCTACCAGGACATCTTCTCCGTTCAGGGTGCGCTCTATCTCATCCATATCCCAGCGCTTGGCGGGATCCTTGATGAGCAGGCCGCGGCATATTTTCGCCAGCGGGTCCGGAATGTCCTGCGGGACCGCGATGCGCCCTTTCACCTTGTCGATGGCCATATTCTGTTCCATCGCGCGGAAAGCGCTCTCTCCCATCCAGAGGGAGAGGATGGTCATTCCCAGGGAGTAGAAATCAGCTTTAGGAGTGAGCTCTATGAAGATGCCTTCGGGCAGGGTGATAGTGTCGGTATAGACCTCCGGAGCGGCATAAATGGGGGTGCGGACCTGCCTTGTGGCGCAGCTGCCGTTCTTGTCCAGAAGGTCGGCAATGCCGAAGTCGCACAGGACGCTGTCCCAGCTGTTGCGGTCCTTTATGAGGATATTCGCAGGTTTTACATCCTTGTGCAGCACTCCTGCCTTGTGCAGGGCATCCAGTGTCATTGCAGTCTTGACCGCTATTGCAAGGATAGCCTGGGCGTTGCCCTTGATGCCTGCGGCGGCCGCATTCCCTTCGGGAATATATTCAGATAGCTCGAAGCTTTCATCATAGTCGATGACATCTGCGATGTAGCCCTTGCCCTTGAGCCCCTCCAGGGCGGGCAGGACCTTTATATTTGTCTTGTAGCCATGGTGGCAGAGTTTGAGGGCATACTGCCTGCGTTTGTCCGAGACGATATAAATGTCGCCTTCCGCGCCGGAGTCGATAAGCTTCTGCACCGTATAGCTCCTGCCTCCTGCCTTTACGATGTCGCCGGGGGAGTATTTGCCTGAAGGGATGTTCTCTCCCGGAGTTGCAAGGCCTTGCGGGGCCGCAGCGGTGGTTTGGGGTGCCGTTGCCGTCTTCTGCGGCGCTGAAGCTGTTTTTTGTGGTGCGACCGCCGTCGGCTGGGGAGCCGCTGCAGTTTTTTGCGGATCTGACTCCATAAACTATTGTCTTTTATATACTATACCTTTTTCTATGCGTTCGGTGTATTCCTGCGCCCCCGGGGTGCCTTCCGGAACCACCTTGGTGTTCGTGCAGGTAATCCACTTGCCACCGAATTCCCTGACCGCACATTCGGATGGGTTGCGATGCAGCACATGGCATTTGTTGC
Source organism: Bacteroidales bacterium UBA2861 (assembly GCA_002350615.1). Lineage (GTDB taxonomy): Bacteria > Bacteroidota > Bacteroidia > Bacteroidales > UBA932 > Cryptobacteroides. Next base: position 22,775 of record DEFD01000013.1, read on the forward strand.
ATTCCCATCCCATGGTCTCCTCAATGGGGATTCCGAACCACTTTTCCTCCACGATTTCCATTACCGCAACCTTGCGGGCAGTGTAGAAGTTGCGCTGTTCCTGAGGTGTTGAACCGGCGGGGGGCAGCATCTCTTCCATAAGTTTGTTGGCCTCATCCACCGCTTTCTGATACTCCGCCAGAATCTCTGCGCGGCTGCGGCCTTCTTTATGGACCACCGCCTTGGGCGTTTCGGCAGGTGTGAATCCCACCTTTGCCATCAGCTCCTTCAGCCGGAGTTCTCCTTCGGTAGCCCCCTGGGGCTCTGCATCTTTCTCG
>DEFD01000013.1:23108-45888 GCA_002350615.1 Bacteroidales bacterium UBA2861
TTCTCGGATCCCTCATCCTCGAGTTCGGCCTTCAGTTCCGCAATATGCTTGAGTATGCGTGCGGCTTCCTGAACCTTGGGGTCCTGCTTCGCCTTATCTACCGCACGCCGGGCAGCCCTTGAAAGTGGCTTGCCGCACTGGCGGCAGAACGGACGGTAATTTCTGATATTGCAATCCGGGCAGATAATGCCTTCCGCAGGCATGCCGCACTCCGGGCAATCCACATCGTCCGGGGACATAGGGGCACCGCAGAAAGTGCAGTAATCCACCAGCTTGCCGCCGCAGACGGGGCAGATCTCAAAATCAGGGTGTGTGGCCGCTCCGCAGTGGGGGCAAACCCCGAACGGGATGCCCTCCTCGCCGGCAGTTTTTACCTGGATCGCCGCCTTTTCCTGCACGCGCACGCGTTCGCGATCGCGAACTTTGACATCTTCACTCATCCTATTCCCACCTTAAAAGGCCGTCAACTGCATTGTTCACGGCATCAAACACTTCATTTACCAGGCTCCTGGTACGGATTCCTTCTATTTCGTAGCCCTGGTCGGTTTCCAGCGCGAAGACTATGTTGCCATAAATGGGGTAGCCGCCACCGTAGAGGAGGGTGGCCGTCATATTGTCGCCCACAGTCCTGTCCCCGTAGCCGTTACGTGCCACCATAAACACGAGATGGCGCTCGTTCAGACTCAATTCCTTACTGAGTGCGTTCAGAGCAGGGGTGAAGCGTACCACTTCCACCCGGTCGCAGCCAATCCACTCCGCGAGCTCATCTCCCAGCGTTGCCCAGTCTTCATGCTCGCTCTGGTGCAAAGATGCCACACCGTAATAGTTGGCTACGATGAAGGCGGGAATGATTTCCTCTTCCGAATTCTCTTCATCTGAATCGCCGTCGTCCTGGATGAAGGAAGGGGCAGGGAGTTCGCACATATCCTGAATATGGAAATACAGGTTTTTCTCCTCCTCGGTCACATCGCCGTCCGCGCAGATGATTTTAGCGAAAAGATCCGCCATCTGCTGTTTGCCATCGTCATCCAACTCCTTGATCAGGGAACAGGCCTTCTCTTCAGACATTTCGGCGCCCGCTTTCATCAGCAGATTAAGGGCATCTGAGTCCAGGTCCGGGAAGGTCTTGAAAAAGGTGGAGAGAGGGAGGGTTTCATCCTCTGTTATATCCCCATCGGCGAAGATCAATCCTTTGGCAATGCGGTATACTGCAGCCAGCGTTTCGAGCGTAATTGTCATAATTATTGCACTTTAACCAGTATTATGCAATAATAAGCAATATTTCCTATTTATCAAATAGGAACAAGGACAAATATCTGACTGATTAGGAATTAGTCAAACATCACCCGGGGATTCATAACGCTGGGGGATTTCCAGTCGATGCCGTAGGCGGCGAGGACGTTCCTCTTTTCGGCCCAGTAGGCGAAGCAGAAGCCCATACACCCGGGTTCGCCTTTGAGGCGGCGTTCGCATTCAGCCTCCACTTCCGGATAAATCTCTTCCCATTTTGGGCTGCGTTCGACGGGATCGAAGAGCAGGTGCCTGCCATATTTGCTGCAGAATTCCTTCATGCTCATTGCATCTTCACAGATATAATCTTCCAGGCGGGCAATGTCTTTCTGCACGCTGCCGGCAGTGAGCCATTCGCTCTTCTCCTCACTCTCTTCCAGCCAGGCGAGTTCGCGCCGCAGAATATCCAGCACAAAGCGGGGAACATCATACTCCGGCAACTGGTCGATTATCGCATTGCAGGCATAGGCCTTTCCTAAGGGGCCCTCTTCCGGGTCGTCAAGCGTTTCGAGCATGGCGAGACATTCCTTTGCGAGGGGAATGTTCCTGTGCATCAGCTGATTCTTGGAGTTGGCACGCATCTTTTCGACATTGTCGATAATCTTCTGTGCCTGATTCTTTTTCATCGTCAGTCAGTCTATACGTAAGCATCCCAGCGGCTGTCGTCCGTTTCCGGCTCCGGCAGCCAGAACAATTCTATTTCTTTTCTATAGTCGTCGAGAAGTCCTTTGTCGTAAGCCTCGAGAACCTTGTCCTTATTCTCCTCATAACCGTAACGTAGTGCCAGCAGACGGGCTTCGGCTACAAGTTTGTCGATATCGTCGCCTTCGTAGCACTCTTCATACACATCGGCCAGCAGGCTGGCGGAATAACAGTCGCCAAGTTCCATACCCCTGTTAAGGTATCCCAGGGCCTTGTCTATGTCCGGCTGGAGACCGAAATTGCCATAATAGAAACTGCTGCCGAGATAATAGCCGCAGCTCCCTTCTCCGAGCTCGAGGCCTTTTTCCAGCCTTTCAATTATCCTGGACTGGTACGATACCTGGCTTGGATGATCCAGCTTTTCGAATTCTTCCTGCGGGAGATCGGCGCCAAGGCAATGGCACCACCCGCATCCGGCGGCCATACCTTCCTGCATACATCTCTCATATTCTTCTTGCCTTCCCTCCTGCGAAAGCAGTATGGCGAGATCCGTGTAGCAGCGAATGCTGCCTGCTTCGATGCCTTTCCTGTATATCCTTTCCGCTCCGCGCCTGCCCGCTTTTTCGAGGGCAAAACCAAGTATGGAATACCAGCCCGGGTCGAAGTCTTTCTCCGATTCTATCACCCGTTCTGCTTCCTGAACCACCTTCTCAGGCTCGCAAGGGTAGTCGAAAGTCCCTGCAATGCGATACCTCGCCCATTGCATCCTTGCCAGTTCGCTGCCCCGTGCAAGTCCTTCGGCAAGGAGCCGCCCTGCCTCGTCATGGTCAGGGAAATTGTCTCTCGTGTCTCCATTGGCAACCATGATGGACAGGGCGCAATATGCATCGGCAACGCCCTCTTCCATAGCTTCGCGGAACAAATCTTCTGCCAGGCCATAAGACTTTGCGTGCTCCGGAGCCAACAGATAATGCCTGCGGCCGAGGGCGTATTTGGCAACCGGCAGGGGAGAAGCCTTAATCTGGGCCCAGTCCTCATCGCTCAGCTTCGATATCCTGTCCTTGGAATGGAACGTTCCCAGAAACTCCGTACTCCCGTTGATGACCAGTTGCTGACGGAGCCAGACGCAGAGCATAAAATTTGTGTAGTCCCTTCCGCCTTCAGCGACGTTCTCGTATGAATGCCCTTCGTTCAGCGTAATTGTCCTGCCGGAATACTCAAGGCTCAAGCCCTTGTCGTCGGAGCCGATAAACTTGATGCCTGCGAACAGACCGCCGGGATCTTTATACCTGAGCATCTGACCGGCTTCAAGACTGTCCCTGTCGAATTCCGTCCTTTCGGTGAACCAGCGGCTGTTGCCGGGATCGCTCGGGCTGTAATCGACATCGACTACAAGTTTGGTCAATCGTTTCATATCATTGTAAATCTACTACTTGCAAATATAATCCAATTCCCCGGTTTTGAAAGATAACAAAGCGATATTTGCAGTATCTTTGCGCCGTGAAAGGAATAGTAACGATATTGATGCTGGTGCTGTCGAACGTCTTCATGACCTTCGCTTGGTACGGGCATCTTAAACTCAGCGAAATGAAAATATCTACAGGATGGCCTTTGATATTGGTTATCCTGTTTTCCTGGGGGATAGCTTTCTTCGAATATTGCCTCACCGTGCCGGCCAACCGTATCGGGTATTCGCTCAACGGCGGGCCCTTCAACCTTTTGCAACTGAAAGTCATTCAAGAAGTAATCTCCTTGACGGTATTCAGCATCATCGTGCTCTTCGTCTTCAAGGGACAGAGCCTCCAGTGGAACCACTTCGCAGCTTTTCTCTGCCTTGTTCTGGCGGTATTCTTCGTTTTCCTCAAATAGTCCGGCGCGGGGGCACCTTACACACTTCTCAATATTAAAGTCGGGGCGGGATGTATATAGCTGGAAATTAAAGGGCAAAACCCTTTCCCTGACACCCTATGAAGAAACGCTGAAATTGTCATTACAATCAGGGACTCCCTCTTTGAAAAATGCTATAAAGGTGCTGAGCGGTCTTGAGTTTAAAATCAAGAAGCTGACTTCGAAAGAACTTGTAATGCTCCTTGGCGGCGAAAGCGAATATCATTACACCAAAATCAAAAGCCTGGCGTTATAGGCTGGGTCGCATGCCGCAAAAGCGGCTCATTTGAACAGCTTGTCTATCGCTTTTACCGTGTGTGGTAGGGCGAAGATCGCCACCTGGTCTCCGGCTTCTATCTGCGTATTTCCTACGGCGATCATGGATTTGCCGGCCCTTGTGACCCCGCAGATTATTGCACCCTCAGGGAATTTTATGTCCTTCAGCGGGGCCTTGGTGATGCTGCTCTTCTCCCCGGCGGTGTACTCGAGCACTTCCGCGTCGGTGCCACGCATGTATTTCACGAACCTTGCGTTGCTGCCGAGGGTGAACTTGTAGATACGCCCTGCGGTTATAAGCTTTTTGTTTATCACGCAGTCTATTCCCATGTCCTCGGCGAGGCGCACATATTCCGTGTTTTCCACTTCCGCTACGGTCCTGGGAACGCCGAAACGTTTCGCCACCACGCATGCGAGGACATTAGTCTCGTCGCTGCCCGTGAGTGCCACGAAAGCGTCGCAATCTTTCACACCCTCTTCGAAAAGGAGGTCCGAATTGCGTCCGTCCCCGTTCACAATGTGCACATCTTCAGGCAGATTCTCCGCAAGCTCTATGCAACGGTCGTGGTTGAGTTCTATTATCTTGACTCCGATGTCTTCCTTGGCAAGGCGGCGGGCCACCATCTCCGCGATGGCATTGGCCCCTATGATCATGACATTGTCCACGGTGAGATTGTTCTGGCCGAAATAGTCCACCAGAAGGGAGAATCCGTCCGACATTGCCACAACGAATACAAGATCGCCATACTGGAAGACTGTGTCCACTTTCGGGATAATGGTGGCTCCGCCCCTGGATATGGCTATGATGCGGAAACCTTCGGCCTGCTCGGGAGTGAAACGGCCTACGAATTCTATCAGTTTAAGGTCCAGCAGGGGAGAGTTCTCGTCCAGCTTGAAAACTGCAATCTGCAGGGAACGGCTGGCAAAATCCATGGTCTCCGAAGAAGTGCTGCGTTTCAGCTGGCTCACTATTTCATCTGCAGCAATCTTTTCGGGGTAGAGCATCAGTTCTATGCCCATATCGTGGAAATACCTGCGATTCTCGGCGGAAAGATAGTCCTCGTCGTTGATTCGCGCAATAACCTTCCGGGCACCAAGCTGTTTCGCGAGCAGGGCGCCGACTATATTCATCTCCTGCATTTCGGAAGGATATACGGCTATGAACAGGTCCGCTTTTGCCACTCCCGCATCCCTCAGGACCCGGGTGGACGAAGGATTTCCCTTGACCACGCTCACATCCGCCATCATGGCGAGATTGGAAAGCCTGTTTTCGTCATCGTCGATTACCGTCACGGAATTGCCTTCCGCCCGGAGCATCTTTGCGAGGTGCGATCCAACTGCACCGGCGCCTTGTATAACAATTTTCATAAATCTTTGTCCAATACGCGTTTCCCATGGAGGAAACTGCTTATAATCATAGCTGAGGAACTGAGACCGCGTATTTCTGCCGCGCCCTTGTAGCTGCGCTGAGGGGCATCCGTGCGAAGCTTCCTGTAATCCCTGTGGGCCTCGCTGACTGCCTTGGCATAGTCGGCGCGTCCGCTGCAAATATATGCAAACTTTGCAAGATTATCTATCAGCATCCTGATTCCCAGCATCCTGGCCGATTTTTTCGCTGCTTTCGCAAGAGTATAACCTTCAGCGATATATGTGTGCAGGAGATTGTTGTCAAGCATAAGCAGGTTGTTGCGGTAATTGAGGTAGAGCTTCCTGGGAGAATTCTGGGGAAGCGTCCCTCCGCCAAGATGCCATACCGTGCTCTGCGGAACTACGCATACCTTCCAACCGCTCAGCTGGGCCCTCCAGCAGAGGTCGATCTCTTCGCAGTGAGCGAAAAACCTGTCGTCGAGGCCGCCAAGTTCTTTCCAGACAAGGCTTCTGATCATCAGGCAGGCCCCTGTTATCCAAAGCACTTCGGCAGGGGTGTCATATTGTCCGCGGTCTTCTGCTACCCGTCCCATTACCCTTCCACGGCAGAACGGGAAGCCGAAACGGTCCAGTTTCCCCCCGGCCGCCCCGGCATATTCGAAGCTGTCGCTGCGGATATAGCCTTCCGGAGCACCGTTTCCGCCGGCTCCGTCCGCCCTTCGCAGCAATCCATGCAGCTTCGGTCCGCAGATCCCGCAGTCCGGGTGCTTGTCCATCCAATCTACAAGCGGCTCCAGCCAGCCTTGTGGCACATCTATGTCGGAATTGAGCAATACGAAATAATCGTAGTTGTCAAGCTGCCCCAGAGCTCTGTTATAACCCCCGGTGAAGCCGTAGTTCCTGTCAAGAAGTATGGTTTTCACAGAAGGGAATTCCTCACGCAGAACGTCCCGCGATGCGTCTGTGGAAGCATTGTCCGCTACCACCACATCCGCTATTCCCTTGCATGACGCAATCACCCCCGGCAGGAATGCCCTGAGGTAATCCTCCGTGTTCCAGTTAAGTATGACAACCGCTGTGCGCATCAGTCTTTATGGCAGCATTCGCCGTCGTGTCCGCCTTCGCCGTGATGGCAGCACTCGCTGTCGTGCTTGTGTCCGCCGTGGCAGCATTCTCCGTCATCGTGATGGTGATTATGACCGCATCCGCAGCCGCATTCATCATCTTCCTCTATGGGAAGATATTCGCCGTGGAGGCCCTCAAGAAGCTCTTTTTCGCTGGCGTCACGGACGCTTACCACCATGACCTCGAAATGCAGAGTCTTGCCTGCAAGGGGATGGTTGAAGTCCATTGTTACGGTGCTTTCGCCGACTTCAGCCACCGTTCCCTGAATCACATGGCCAGAAGAATTGTGCATGGGCACCACGGTGCCGGGAACCAGAAGATCTTCCCGCAGCACTCCGTTCACTTCGAAGGAACTCTTCGGAATATCGAAACGGTGCTGGGGGTTATAGCTGCCGTAACCCTCCTCAGGGCTCACGTCAAAGCCCTTTTTCTGTCCCTCTTCCATGCCTTCGAGACCCTTTTCGAAGCCGGAAATCATCATATGGGTGCCGTGAATATACTCCAGCGGTGCTCCTTCGCGGGATGCGTCAATCTGCTTGCCTTCCACTGTAAGTACGTAATCTACTGCTACTACTTTGTTCTGTTCGATTTTCATAATATTCTTGTTTGTAATTAATTATCCACTGAAATCCACGCCCCTGAAAGCCAGGGTGGGAATGAGTTTCGCCCTGCACACGCGGGCGTCGTCTCCGGCGGCGATGAAGCCCTGCCACAGACTTATGATATTCCCGGTGACAAGCATTTCCCTGACGGGGCAGACTATTCTGCCTTTCTTGAAGCGATATCCCTGTATCGCATAGGAAAAATCACCGGTAGCGGTGTTGCAGTTGCCACCTTCGAAATCCGTTACAAGTATGCCGTCTCCGCAGAAATCCATGATTTCCTCCCGGGTGGTGAGCTTGACTCCGTCCGGAGCCCAGGGCAGGATTTTCGGCCTGATGGCATCTTCGCAAGTGGGGGAGAGTCCTGTCTTGGCGGACATGTAAGTATTCACGAAATACTCCAGGACCTTGCCTTTCTCTATGATGCAATGGTCCGAAGTGGCCACACCTTCACTGTCGAAATACTTGGATCCCGTTTCCCCGGCGCTGCGAGGCAGGTCCATCATCGTGAGCCCTTCGGGGAAGACAGTCTTTCCCAGGGCCTCGGAGAGGAAGCTGTTTTTTTGCTGGACATTATAGGCGCTGAGGGCTCCCAGGATCGGATTGACCACCTTGGTGCTCACTTCGGAGTCTATCACCATGGTATATTTCCCGCTCCTGCATGGTTTTGGACCGATCTGAGCCACGGCTTCCTTCACGGCGGCGGGCCCCACGAGCCCCGGCTTGAAATCCTTGAGCAGGGGGGAGGCTTCCCACCATCCGCCGCTGAATTTGTTGCCTTTGTCGTCCTCGACGGTCACTTCCGTACCATATTCGAAGGAGGTTTCGCGATGTATGGCCTCGAGGCCGTTGCTGTCCACCACATAGTTATGGTAGTCCGAATCGGAATATTCGCCTTCTTCCGAAATGAGGCGACAGCCGTCCTGGCGGCCGTAAACGGCATTGTCCAGTGCAAAGGCGATTCGCTGCTGCGGGCTTATCTCCACGATAGCGGGGTCGTACAGCCCCAGCTCATTGCCGTCCACCGCATCTTTTACGAGACGGGAAGGATCCGGCAGATTCCGGCATTCGTCCGGAGCCAGGAGTTTCGTCATCTCTACAGCCTTGATGATAAATGACTTGAGATCTTCCAGCCCAAGCTTGTTGGTGGAATATGAGCCATATCTGCCATCGGCGAAAATGGCGATGCTGATGCTGCTGTCCTGGCAGGACGTTACCCTGTCCACCTCGGCGTTGAGAGTGGATACAAGGTTCATGGAACTCTTGCTCAGGGACACGCGGGCTTTCTGGGCTCCCGCGGCCCCGGCTATCTCCAGACAGGCCTTTGCAAGTGATTTTTCCTCTGCGCTGATCATCATTCTCCTCCCACTGTAAGTTCTTTGACCAGCACGCTCGGGATGCCGCAGGAAACCGGAACGCTCTGTTCCTTCCCGCATGTCCATGTGCCGTCATCTATCTTGAGGTCCCCAGCCACCGCGACTATGTCTGCCAGAGCCCGGGGGCCGTTGCCTACTATGTTTATATCTTTGACGGGCATCGTGAGGCGGCCTTTTTCTATCAGCCAGCCGCTCTTTACATAGAAGGTGAAATCGCCTTCTCCGATTTTTACCTGTCCGTTGCTGAACTGGTCCACGTAGATGCCCTTGCTCACGGAGCTGATAAGGTCCTGCACACTGCCGTCGCTGCCGCTCTCCATATAAGTGCAGCGCATCCTCGGTATGGGATTGTACCTGAAAGACTCCCGCCGTCCGTTCCCGGTAGGGGCGACTCCGAAGAAGCCCGCGCTGATGCGGTCGTGAAGATAGCTTGTCAGGATGCCGTCCTGAACCATATAAGTCTTTTGTCCCGGGACACCTTCATCGTCATAGCGGCAGAAACCGCGGTTGTGTTCTATTGTCCCGTCATCTATTATATTGATGCCCTTGCGGGCGACCTTTTTGCCGATTTTGCCGGAGAAGATGCTTTGTCCCTTGCGGTTGAAATCCGCCTCGAAGGCGTGGCCCATCGCTTCGTGGAGCAATATTCCGGAAGCTCCGGCCCCCATCACCACAGGCATCTTTCCGCCTTTCGGCCTGCGGGCCGCGAAGCGTTCGTCGATTCCCTTGACAGACAGGTCCGCGAGTTCTTCCAGAAGGGAGTCGCCGATCATCTCCGCGCCCATTGCAAAGCTGCGGGAAGCGCTTGTCATTTCGGTCTGCTCCCCCTGAAGGAAAATGACCGTCACGTTGACGCTGCCCAGCGGGCGGGTATCCTGCACGAGTTCCCCCAGGGAATTATAAATTGCGATTTCGCTCACCTGCCATGCAAGGGAGGCAATCACTTTGTGCACGCGGCTGTCCTTTTTGCGGATCAGGGCCTCCAGCTGCTGCAACTTGGGAACGAACCCTGCTGCGGACGTCTCGCGCCAGTCAATTGCGGCAAGGTGCGGGGTGTGTGTTTCCGTAGTCATGGCCGCCCCCGGCTGTAGGGGGAGGGACCCGCTTGAGGGAGGGGTCGCGCAGCGACCGACGGAAGAAAAGCAATTCCCCACACCGTCAGCTATCGCCGATGCGGCGCGTGCGGCACGGAACAGTGAATCCCGATCAGTAGATTCCGCGTATGCATAACCGGTCTTCTCCCCGCACAAAACCCGTATTCCGCAGCCGTAATCGATATGCGAACCGCCGGAACTGACCTGGCCGTCTCGCAGCAGCAGGCTGGTATAAGTCGTATCTTCAAAGAACAGGTCGCACCAGTTGCCGCCAGTTGACAGGGCTGTGGCTACAAGACTGTCCAGCAGGTCTTTGCCTACTCCGAAATGTGAAGCGTCATTATTCATTTTCATTCTCCTCGGCCGGCTTCGCCAGAGAGCGGATAAGCCGGTATTTTTCCTCGTTCTTCACGAATATTTCATCTTTTGTGCCTTCCGCCACCACAGTGAAAGGAATTATGGAATTGTCGGCAAGGATCCAGCGGTCGCAGAGGGGGATATAGGTGTCGAAAAGATACCTCAGCCCCATATAATAACGGCGTCGGATCACCGGTTCCGGTATATTGTGCCCTCCGGCGGCCACACGGTCCTTTACCCTGGCGACTGCAAGGTCGGGTGAATTGAGCCAGAAATAAAGGATGGTGACGGTGTAGTTCAGTTCCCTTGCCTCCTGTATGATGCCGCCCAGGGACCTTGTCGCCAGAGTGGTTTCGATGCTGAAATCCATCCTCTTGTCCAGCAGGTAGCGGATTTTCATGAGCATGAAACGGCTGGCGGTCACCGACGCCTGGGAAGGGTTGAATGGGGACAGGCTCTTTGCGAATTCGTCGGAATTCACGAACTGGCTGCATTCCAGCATTTCCGGCAGCAGGGTATAGGAAGCGGTGGTTTTACCGCTCCCGTTGCATCCGGAAAGTATATACAGCTTAGGCATTGTTGACTCCGTATCCGAAAAGCGCGAAATCTCCCTTTACGGGGTCGTCGGGGAAAAGTTCACGGAAGGCGTCCGTGATTTCCCTCGCCGTGACGATGTCCTTTGCGCGGCGCACGGTGAGCCCGAGCTCGCTGGCCTGACGGTAAACATGCACGTCCAGAGGGATCACGAGATCCCGTTTGTCGCTATGCTTCCAAAGTCCCAGGTCCACACGGCCGTCGTCACGCACCATCCATCGCCGCATCATCCAGATCTTCTTGTTCGCAGCCTTTGGATCTTCCTTCTGCCCATAAATCTGCACCCTGATTTGCTCCGCGCTCAGCTGCTCCAGGCTGTCAGCACTTCCGTAGAAGTCCTTCAGCCTTGCGCAGATGGCGGCAATCTCGGACCATTTGATGGTGCGGTGAAGGGAAGAGTTGTCGCTGCGCCAGTCGCCTGCCATCACATAATCGTATGGCCTCCAGCTCATTTCATCAAAAAGCCGGGCGCAGTCGCGCACTATCATCGAACGCCTTCCCCAGGCGAGATGCGCGGAAAAGACTGCTGCGATTTCTACGTCCTGCAGCGACACCCTTGCGGCCTCCCCGCCGAAGCCGAGTTTGGGCTCGACGGGGTTAAGCTGCGCGGCGAACCTGCGGGGAAAAACTATGGGGTCTTCCTCGAAATAGCGGGGATTGTTGTATCTCTCCGCCCAGTTCCAGAGTTTTTCGGCAATGGCAGGTTCCATAAATTATGCTGTTGCTGCCTCCAGCTTGCGAAGCATGGAGAACATGACAAGTCCGGAAATGATGCAAAGCGCCATGAGTACGCTCCAGTTGACCCAGAGGGGTACATTGTTCCAAAGCATTGAAGGAATGGAACTCAGGTAGTTTCCTACGGCAGTGGCTGCGAACCAGAGTCCCATCATGAGGCCTTTGTATTTCGGAGGGGCCACCTTCGATACGAAGGAAATGCCCATGGGCGAGAGCAGGAGCTCCGCGAAGGTGAGGACCAGATAAGTGGAAATCAGGTAAGTAGGCACCACGGGATCCGGGGATACGCCTCCCACTGCGACCAGTTCGGAAGGTGCGGGCTGTCCCTTGGAGGCGGCGAGCATGATAAGGTATCCGAGCGCCGCTACAAACATGCCAAGGCCTATCTTCTTGGGCGCCGAGGGCTCCTTGCCTTTGGCTGCGAGAGCTGCGAAAATGGCCATGGAGATAGGCGTAAGGGCAACTACGAAGAATGGATTGAACTGCTGGAACTGCTGGGGCAGGATGCTGATGCTGGAATCCATCCCCCTGTAGAGGAAGTATGCCCCGCACCAGAGAGCCAGGGTGACTAAGCAGTTCGCCGCCTTGCCGCTGTTCTTCTCTGCCTGGAAGGCACCGAAGAGCGTGTAAACGGACACGGCAATGAGTGCGAGCGCCCAGATATTGAACCCTATCTTGAGAGGGCCTTCAACGCTGGTCTGGGTGTAGTCACGTGCGAAATAGGTGAGGGAAGAGCCGTTCTGGTGGAAAGCCATCCAGAAGAAAATGACCACCGCGAAAACCCAGATGAGGGCGGTGATGCGGCTCCTGGTCTGCTCGGGGGTGAGCTCCTGGACGGGGGCCGATTCGCTGCCGGAAGCCTGTTTCGCATTCACGTCGGCATGCTTGAACCAGCTGCGGCAGCCAAGATAGATGGCGATGGAGACAATCAGGGACACGCATGCGACGGCGAATCCGAGATTGTATGCCGTAGAGAGCTGATTGATGTAGTATTCGCTGAAAGCGCCCAGGTCCATGGATGCGATATTGCTCCCGGGCATCGCGGCCTTGAGGCTTTCCAGAAGGGAAGTATCGGCAAGGCTGCCTCCCAGATACTGGTGTGCGAGCGCGGGAATGTCGGCCTTGTAAATCAGGCCAGCCCCTTTGAGATGGCTGTTGGTGAGGGCTGTAGCTGCGGTGGGAGCGAACATTGCGCCGATATTGATTGCCATGTAGAAGAGGCTGAAGGCGCTGTCGCGTTTTGCGGAATACTGCGGATCGTCATACAGATTGCCTACGAGCACCTGCAGATTACCTTTGAAAAGACCTGTACCCACTGCGATGAGCAAAAGGGCTCCGATCATCAGTGCAAGCGCGAATCCCCTGGCGGCAAAAGCGTCTGTAGGGATTGCGAGGCAGAGGTATCCGGCGAACATGATGCATACTCCGGTGATCACGCACTTGCCGAAGCCGATCTTGTCTGCGAGCCAGCCACCTATGACGGGCATGAAATAAACAGCTGCGAGGAAAATAGCGTAGAACTGTCCGGCGGCAGCTGCTGAAAAGCCGAATTTTGCCTGCAGGAAGAGCAGGAAGATGGCGAGCATAGTGTAGTAGCCGAATCGCTCACCTGTGTTTGCAAGAGCCAGGGCGAAAAGTCCCTTGGGCTGTCCTTTGAACATAATCGTATGATTTTAAATATTTTACTTCTTAAGCGGAGCGGCCTCGAGAATCGCTTTGAGGTAGTCCCATACTTTCTGCACGGAAGGGATGTAGGCCCTTTCGTCGGGGGAGTGGGGGCTCTTCAGGGTGGGTCCCATGGAAATCATGTCCAGATGGGGATAGATACCTCCGATGATCCCGCATTCCAGTCCGGCGTGAATGGCCATTACAGCCGGCTTCTTGCCGAAGAGCTTCTTGTATTCGTCTTCCATGACCTTGCGGATCTCGCTGTCATTGTCGGGTGCCCAACCTGAGTATCCGCCCTTGAATCGGACGCTGAGCCCGGCAAGGCTGAGGGCGCTGCTGATCTTCTGGCTGAGGGCGATCTTGGCGCTGTCCACGAAGCTGCGCATGAGGGTGATGACACTCACCCTGCCTCCGGCGATCTTCACTATTGCAAGATTGTTGGACGTCTCCACGGTTCCTGGCATGCTCTGGGACATCCTTTCCACTCCGTCGGGGCAGGCGAGGATGGCCTTGATATAACCAACGGCCGTACTCTCTTCGACATATTTGTTACGGCATGCACACTGCTCGAAGCTGACTTCCATTGCTGGATCGGTCTGTGCGAATTCGGTCATGATTTCCTTTGCCGCCTTCACCACGATGCGCTTGGCCTTTGCGCTGTCCTTGACATAGACGGTGGCTTCGGCGTCACGCGGAATGGCGTTGCGCATATTGCCGCCGGCAAAACTGACGAGTTTGGCGTCGCTTTTCTCGAAAAGATTGTAAAGGATCCTTGCAAGAACCTTGTTGGCATTTGCCCTGCAAAGGATGATATCCATTCCGGAATGTCCTCCCTGGCAGCCCTTGACGCTGATTTCGAACGCCTTGTATCCGGCAGGGCGCGGCTTTGAAGCATAGCGTCCGCTTGCCTCGGTGTCCAGTCCTCCGGCGCATCCTACGTAGAGTTCTCCTTCGCTCTCGGAATCCAGATTGAGCAGAATGTCGCCTTTGAGGGTGCCGGGTTTGAGTTTGTTCGCACCGGTCATTCCGGTTTCTTCATCGTAGGTTACAAGCACCTCTACGGGGCCGTGCTTGAGATCCTTGCTCTCAGCTACCGCCATGGCCATTGCGACTCCAAGCCCGTCGTCGGCGCCGAGAGTGGTTCCCTTGGCCTTGAGCCATTCGCCGTCCACCCAGGTCTGAATCGGATCCTTGACGAAATCGTGTTCCACATCGGGGTTCTTCTGGGGAACCATGTCCATGTGTCCCTGGAGGATGATGGTCTTGCGGTTTTCGTAGCCCGGTGTGGCCGGGATCCGCATTATCACATTGCCTGTTTCATCTGCAAAAGTTTCCACCCCGTGTTCCTTTCCCCATGAAAGGAGGAAGGCGCGTACCTTCTCCTCATGTTTGGAAGGACGCGGCTGCTGGGTGAGGAGATGGAAATTCTTCCATACTATCTCCGGCTTCAAATCGTGAATCGTGCTCATATCGTGTTATTTTTTGGTTGTCTGTTCGTGAAGTTCCAAACTGCAGTCCCTGCCGAACTGGTAAACGGGGATCCTGGTCTGCAGAAGGGTGCTTTCCCCGTCGCTGAGCCTGGCCGTGCAGATTGCAGGGATCCTGTAATGCAGGACACGGGGCTCGGACTGGGCTTTTCCCTTTTTCTTTGCCGCGGCGTTCTGGTCCTCGACGGGTTTTGGTTCCGAAATCTCTTCCGGGATGAGCTCCAGAAGGTAAGGCCTTCCGGCGACATTGTCGGCCTGCACGAGCCCTTCCTCGTCGGAAATGCGGAATGCTACGTAAAGGGAGGTGCCTTTTTGGGGAATTATTTCAAAGACAGCACCTGTTTCGCTGCTGACGCTTCCTCCCGTGAACAGTTTGAGGTACTCTGCCTCCATCCTGTTGAGTTCGTCAATGGTTGCCTTCATGGCCTCGCCGCTGTAGGTGGCGTCGGTATCGCCCACCAGGATCTTGTACTTCTGCTCCCGGATGCTGAATATCTTTTCGGCGACTTCCCGCGCCTTCTGCTCCTCGCTTTTTTCAACGATCTGGCTCTGGATTACGCTTGCGCGGCCTCTGCCGTAAAGCGTTCCCTGTTCTTCGGTGAGATTGGAGGGCAGCATCTCCACTGTGCAATCAGCGTTCCTTCCGGCATTGAAGTGCCAGGCCCTGGCCGAAAGCTGGGCGGCATTTTCGCGTGCAATCAGGCCCTGGGTGCTGAGAGCGAGGTAATCCCTCCTTTCTGCCTGGCTGAGGCTTATGCCGTAACGGCTTTCCTGGTCCGCTTCGGCGACGCTTTTCAAATTGACGGATGCGATGCGATAGCTGCTGCTGTCGTTCTCTCCGGCTTCGAATCCGAGGTATTTGGAAGCGTATTTGGCGTAAGGCCCGGCCTGAAAGTCGGTCCTGATGGCTTTGACTTCAAATACGATGACGCTTTTGGGAAGGGAGTAGTCCATCCTTGTTTGTGCGCTCGCGTGCGCGCACGCGAAAAGCGTCAGTATGGCTATGAATAACTGTTTCATCTTGTTTAAATATTATTTCCACCTGCGGTGAGTCCACAGGTATATCCAAGGCTGTTCTTTAATATCTTCTTCGAGGAGGGCATAGTAGCGCTCCATGAGCTCTTCGGGCGTGTGTCCGCTCGCATTGTCGCAGATCGGCACGAATTCAACGCTGTATTTTCCCGGTGCGAGCTTCTTCCACCGCAGATAGTTGACGCTCATTCCCAATTTGCAGGCGAGGGCGGTGGCGCCTGTCATCGCAAGGGTTTCCTGGTTCAGGAACTTGCCTATGCGGTGTTTGCTTGCAATCTTGTAGGGATATTGGTCCGTGGGGAAAATATAAACGAATTTCTGCTTCCGGTGCGTAATTGCGAAGCGAAGCACTTCCTGGGATTCAAGATAGCCGTTGAATCCGGTATCTTTTATGGAGTTGCAGCGGTTGTCGGCCATGATTCGGTCCCAGAATGGGCTTTTGAGTTTCTTGTAAACCACCCCGATCTCGGAAAAATCGGAGTGAAGCTGCACTTCGCGGTTATGGTTGTAGCTGAACCAGCCTCCGAGCAGTTCCCAGTTGCCGTGATGGGACTGCAGCACCATTACATTCGTGCTTTTGTCGTAAACTTCGTTGAAGACTTCAGGATTGACGATATCCACGATGTTGGATTCGTTCAGTTCCATTCGTCCCTTCGCATTGATCCGGCCTCCGAACCAGATGGCCTCGGCGGCAAGTTCGCCGAAATGGGTGTAGAACTGCCTGGCTATTTTCCTGAGTTCCTTGTATTTCTTCTCGGGAAAACTCCGCGCAAGGTTTATCATCACCACATCCCGCCTGTATGCGGTGATGCGTAGTATCCACGTAAAAGCCCTGGCCCACCACAGATGAAACTTCAGCGGCAGTCTGGAAAGAAGCCACATGAGGCCCTCCATTGCCGCTACTGCGATGCTGCGTTTCTCCTGTTCCATAATCTACAAATATAGCAACTATCACGGAAAAACGCAATAGGGCCTATTTGTTCAGGAACGGGTAAGAATGATTCAGAACAACTTCTTGTCCACGGGGACCTCTCCGGTCTTGACAAGTGGGACCAAGGGATGATACTGCTTGCCGGACTTCGTCAAAGCCTTGTCATACAAGCCTTTCCAGTCGTTGGATGGATCTTTGGCGGCGAGTTTGTCAAGATATTCGGAAGCCTTGGCCTCGTTTCCAAGACGGGCATACAGGACAGCGTCCAGCCAGTCCTCGGCCCTCTCGTCCACGAGTTCGTCATATGGTTTGCCAACACCGAGGGATTTTGGCCATAACCTTGCCTGGGCAACCTTTTCGAGGGCGGTTTTGATCTTGCCCTTGTCCGCGAACGCGGCTGCCTGGTGCAGCTTTACGTTGCGATACAGCACATGGCTGTTGCTCCGGCCCTCGAAAGGAAGGATCTGGATGCCGTCGAGTACTTTTTCCGCCTTGTCATACTGACCGGCAGCGATAAGGCTCTTTGCATATGTGAAGCCCACATTGAAGTTCTCCTTGTTTTTGTTATAGAACTTTTCAGTCAACTCTACGGCTTTCTTGTAGTTTCCCTCATCGTAATACTTCTTTGCCAGGTTGTTGCGGTATCTCCACTGGTTCTGGTCGAGAGAAAGGGCCTTTTCGAGGTCGTCACGGCTCCCACTGAGAGTGGCACGGTAGGCATAATACTGGGCATAGCCCGTGTTTTCGTCATCCATAAGGGCTTTTGCTCCGGCTTTGTCTCCCAGCGCGTCCTTCAGCATGGCCAGCAGATATTTGCTCTTCCAGCTGCCGCCATTGTCGACAGCCCATGACAGGACCTGTGCGGAAAGTTTGCGGGACGGGAATACGTAGTCCAGTTTTGCGTTTTCGGCAGAGCCGATCAGAGTTGTGTCATCCTTGAAATATGCCTTCCACAGCTCAAGCAGGATATCGCTTTCTTTAGCCGCCTCAAGCACCTCGAGGGCCTTTTCGTCCAGGCCGAGCTTATGGTAGAATACGGCATATTCGTAATAATTCTGAAGCTTGAGTTCCTCGGAAATCGAAGCGTCGAGCTCCATGGAAGAGATCCTGCCGGAGAGCATCTTTTCAATATCGGGGAAATGGCACAGAGGGTCCAGGGCGGAAATCCTGTCCAGAATCTTCGTCTGCGGGTCAATCTGGTAGAGAATCTGCAGGGCGGAAACGTTGTTGGCATTGCCTACCAGACTCTTGCGTGCATAGTCGCCTGCAAGCTCCTTCTCTCCTTCCTTGAAATATATCTCGGCAAGGCGGGTGTAAGCTGCGCTGCGAAGCTCCGTGGTCAGGGCTGCCAGTTCGAAACGGTCCAGCGCGTCATATATCTTCCCGAGGCGCAGGGCGACGATGCCGCTGTTGTAATATGCCGCGGGATTGTACTCGTCTATGGCGAGGATCTTGTTGTAGCAATCATATGCTCCGTCGTAATCCAGCCTGCGGGATAGCAGCATGCCCTTGATCAGCAGGGCTTCTACAAGGGAAGGGTCCATGGACAGGGCTCTGTCCGCCTTTTCTTCCGCACGGGAATATTCCCTCATGCCGAACAGATAAGATGCCCATGCAGCCTGTCCGTGTGCGCTTTCAAGACTGAAGTCGGGATTGATGGTGTGGGGACGGTCGGTGGACTGGGTGTCGGAAGAATAAATCTTCTTGCCGTCCACCTTGATGACCGCGGGGGCCGAAGCGAGGCTGTATGTCCTTGTGAATGTTTCGGAAGGATTCAGCGTGCAGGCCTCGGAAACAAGTACCTCACCTGCAGCGTCCTCGATGACTAGCTGGCCGGAGAGCTTCTGGAGAGGATATATGGCTATGGATGTCTTGCCGGCTGCTTCCGTCAAATTGACAACAGCCCTCAGCGTCATATCGGCTACGCCGCCGATGCCGGCGAAAGGAAGCCAGTATTCGTTCCACTCGTCCGTCCCGAACGGAGTGAAGAGAAACTGCTTGTAAGGGGTTTCGACGCTCGAAAGAACGTTCTGGTTGAAAAGCCTGCCGCTCTGGAGCTCGACATATTGCGGCCTCCCGTCTGTCAGGAGGTCAATCCATATATTCCCCTGCTCGGACTGGGCCCATGAGTAATACTTGCGACCCAACTTCTCGTCGCGAAGTGCATAATGGAGCATGCCGAAATTGTCAGACGGCCAGTAGACGCCGAAATAACCTTTGTGGGAGCCTCCGGGATGGTAGGATTTGTCCTTGCCGAAACGCTGCTCGCTGTACAGACTCAGGTCACGGCCTTCGTCATAAGGGAAGGGCGTGGTCTTGCCGTTGTGAGCTATGACGTATTGTGCCGGGAAGATGATCTGCATGTCGTCGGAGACGGTGACTCCGGAATTGGCCCATGAGTAATAGGGCTGATACTCACCGGAATAGTTGTGCCAGAACGACCTTGTCCTCACCCATACCGCATCTTTCGGAAGGTTTATCTCCACGGCCCAGCGGCTGCCGGAAAGCAGTTCCGTGACACCGATGTAGCAGCTTACGCTGCCGTCGGGGTTGTTGACGGTCTTCCAGTCCACGGGGTGGGCGCAGGAAGGGGCATGGCCGATGACGCCGAAGTTGAATTCGATGCCGCCGCTGGTCCAGGGACCGCGCAGGGATATTTCCCTGAATTTCACCACGTCGTTGTCATAGAACAACTCCTTGCCCTGCTTCTTGTCGAATATGGACCATATCTTTCCTCCTATCTCGGGAAAAATATTCACCCTGAGATAGTCGTTTTCCAGAACGACCATCTTCCAAGTGCGGTCAACTCCGTGAAAATCGAAACGGTTGAATCTGGTATAAGGATAGACCTTGTCAATGCGTGCGACAGGGTCGGGGTCGGAGAAGTTGTAGGTTTTCATCACCGTGTCTTTCACCGACACCGTCTGGGCCGCCGCCATGACGCTTGACAGCAGGAATAGCAATACCAAACTCTTTTTCATACTTCGAAGATAGGGTTTTTGAATAACTTGAAAGTGCTAAAGATACAACTTTTTTGCGCAAGACGTTGTTGAAAAGTATATGCCGAACCAGGGAATGTATTCGTGTCCTCCGAAGCCTTCGAAGTGTAATACGTAAGTTGTTGAATGTGTGGAAGTTATTGAAAATCGATGCGGCAAAACGGAGCATCGATTTTTAGTAATCATCAGATTATCAATTGGTTGACAAAAACACCCTTCTTTCGAACTGCCGGCGTTGTGGAACGTCAGCAGGAAGTCCTCTATCCATTGATTTTTTATATGCCGCAGATACAGTCTGTTGCAAGCAGCGATTCAAATCATATTTTTTAGAACCTTTATCGTGCCACAGCGGACTTTTGTATTGAGAGTGAAAATCCGGAAACTCAATATACGAGTCTGAATGATGGCACTTGATAGAAAAAGCAATAAAAGATATATCGCAATAGTATAGTTCAATATCTATGAATGAGACATTGTGATTCGTTTGAATGATACGCCATAAATCATTGATGATATCCAAGCGACTGAAAAATGCTTTATTTTGAAACAGTTCATACTCGCCGATGATGCTATAATTATTCAATTCATAAGTTTTTATGAATAGATGATTAGGAGACAGAAAGTTCGTAATATCGCACGAAGCGCATGAAATCGTTCTTTCAAGTACTCCATCGAATAGTTCAGTAAACCTTATTATTGAAGAAGACATATTTCAGTATGGAATAGGTGCGTAAAATGTAAGTTCTTGAATGTGTGGAAGTTGTTGAAAATCGATGCGGCAAAATGGAGCATCGATTATTGGCAATCATCAGATTATCAATTGGTTGACAAAAGCACCCTTCTGCCGGGCTGCCGAGTGTCTCCCTGCGATGCCCTGTATCCGGGCACAAAAGCAGTGTCGGCACGGAATCACATACTGTCGGAAGCAATACTTTGAGTAGCTTGAGTGGATAATAATCTACTTTCGATAATTCGGGTCTATGCCCTTATGCCAGAAGCGGGATGTGATGTCGGCGAAGCGGCGGCCTTCTTTTTTCAGGACGGCAGGGGCGTCTTCGCCAGGCCGGAGCAGGCGGTATAGCCGTTGGTTTGTGCTACGGTGGTTGAGAGGGCCGAATTTGGGGATGTAAGGGCCGACTTTCACGTAGTCGAATATCTCCCAGATATCGTCCTCCACTGTCTCCCTGCCGGAATAGAGGGCGATTTCAAGCTCGGGATGGGCCGTGCGCAGATGCCTTGCCAGGCGCATCAGCGCAGCGTGGTCGTTACATTCGCCAAGGAAGAGGAAACAGTTTACTCCGAAGTTGTCCGCAAGCAGGGAGTCGATGATTCCGGGCGTGAGTTCCTCTCCCACATTGTCCCGCAGAAAAGGGGAGTGGCAGCCGATACAAGTACCCTGGCAGTTGCTTATATCTACTGCCAGGGTAAGTTTGTCCGGTATTTCCTCCAGGACGACCGAAGTCATCCGCGGAACGTATTTTATCATGGGCGTAAGTTCCTATGCCTGCATCTTGACGTCCTTGTCTTCGTGGATGTAGAAGCGTTTACCCGCCTCTTCCTGACGCATTTCGCTGAAGGAAGACACCCTCTTGAGATAGCCGATGACGCGTGTGAGGTAATCCAGATTCTTGCTGCCGCACTTGGGACATACTTCGAGAGTGTCCTTGCTGATGTAACCGCAGTCGTTGCAGACCGTGTTACGGCAGTTGAAGGTGAAGTAGTTGGTGCCGTAGTGCGCAGCCACGTTGAGGAGCTGACGGTACTGGTCCTTGGTAAGATGCTCGGCAATGTTCATGTGCAGGGCGCTGCCTCCGTCCAGGTACTGTACATACTCTTCGCCGTGAAGCTTGAACTTGTCTATCATGCTCAGGCTCTCGTCTTCCGGATTGTAGAAGTAGGAAGAATACATATTGTGCTTCTCGGAAACGAAGTAACCGTCCTTCTTGTCCCATTTGTAGTTCTTGCCGGAAAGGTTCTCGCCCGGAACGAACTCGGTGTTGAACATGCACTCCTTGGTGCGGTCCGCACGGTTGGACTTGTTGATGGTCTCGAGCAGGGTGTTGACGAACTCCTTGTAAGCCTCGTTGGGGCCGATTTCCAGCCCGAGGAACTCGGCGGCGTCGGTGAGTCCGTTCACGCCTACGGTGAGGTACTGCCTTTTCATGTCGATGAAGCCGGCGCGGTACACGTCGAGCATGTCCGCCTTGAGGAAATCCTTGATGATCTCGTTGAAGGCGGTCTGGTACTTGTGGATCTTGTTCGTCTCGGCGGTAACGCTCTCGCGGATGGCCTGATAGAGCTCTTCCTTGTCATACTCCTTGGGATCGAGGGCGACTCCTGCCTTCATCTCGATGCCCTTTTCCGCAAAGTACTTGCGCGCGGCATCCTGGATGAGGCGGTTGAGGTTGAGGGTCATCACGCTCTTGCTTCCGGTGGATACGGAGGCCGTACCCATGGAATACTGGTGTGTGGTGTGGTTGTGGTCCTCGTCGCTGCCGTCGAGATCCTTGAGGGAGTTGCGCAGGCGGCAGCAGCTGCTGAGGCTGTCCGGGCTGTTGGAAAGATAGCAGAAGAAGCTGTGTCCCTTGCTCCACATTTCGGCTGTGAAGTCAGCGTATTCCTTGTCCACGAAGTCGGTGCGGTCCTCGGTGGTGAGCAGGGCCATGGTTTCGACGGGGAAGGTGAGGATGTAGTGGTTGCGTTCCTCGTTGAACCACTGCATGAAATGCTTCTGCAACCAGGAGAGGGTTTCCCATACCGGGGCGGTTCCGTCGGGGAAGCGGAAATCGCTGAATACGCCTTCGAAATAGGGCTTGTCGAAGTATCCGATGTTCCAGAACACCGTCTGGTAGCCTCGGTTGCCGGCCGGCATGTTCATGGAATGGACCACCTGCTGGAAGCAGTTGTCGATGACCTTTACGAGGGTGCGCTGCTTGCGGTTGTTCTCCACGACTTCGTCCAGCCTGGTGAGGTAATCGTCGCCGTAGTCCTTGCGGATGAAGTAGTCCAGGTACATCAGGAATTCAGGAGTGGCTACCGCGCCCATGAACTGGGAAGAGATGGAGTACACCAGGTTGATGAATTCCCCGCAGAAACTCTTCAGGTCGGTCGGGGCGATGGAAACGCCTCCGAGCTCCTTGAGACCGCTCACGAGGAAAGGATACATGGTGATGGCTACGCAGTAAGGGTAACCGGGAGTGCCGCTCTCATCGTGCTTGTAGAGTATATGGCTTTCCAGGTCGGCGACATACTGCTCCGCAAGGTCGCGCCCGTAGAGGGCACGGATCTTGTCCTGCATGATGTAGCGGTTCTGCTTG
>DEFD01000013.1:45893-86930 GCA_002350615.1 Bacteroidales bacterium UBA2861
AGTTCGTTGCCCAGCGTCACGATGTTCTTGCGGGTGACGTTGGCATTGGCGTCGAATTTGCTTCCGGTGGCGGCGTTGGACGCCTTGATATAGTCGCGGATAAAGTCGCGCTTCTTGCGGAAGTCCTTGGCTTCGTCGAATTTGTTTATGTATTCGAGGGCGGCCTTCTTGTTGATAGACATGAGGGCGTCCACTACCTGACGGCGGATTTCCTGGCTGGACATCCCGTCATAGAGGTGGAGATTGTCGGTTATGGACACGACGACTTCCTCCGGACACTTCTGCCCCGTGGACCTGTATGTACAGCGGATACCCTTCTTCAGCTTTTCGAGATCGAACTCTTCTAAGCTTCCATTGGTTTTTCTAACATCCATAATATCAATAAGTTAAATTTCTTTCATTGGCTGCAGGGGCTAAAAAACCCGGCCTGTGGTATCCGGGCCGTTAATGGGTTTAGGCGCTCTTGCAGAGGCAAAGTTAGAAAAAGGGGAGGCACTTTGTCAAGTCCTCCCCCTGTAAAGTTATCAACAGACTGCGAACAATCCTGAAACAAATCCGTTTCGCGATCGGACTACTGCGCTTCCAGCAGGATGACGTGGCTGGCGGAACTGTTGCCTATGTTGCGGTTCCACCTGTCCTGGATGTCGAAGCCGTTTTCACGCAGATAACGCCCGCTCACGGTCTTGCCGTCCAATGCGACGCGGGTATAGCCTTTGACCTTGTTGAGTTCCGTAATTTTGTAGGTCTTGTCCGGGTCGAGTCCGGCAAGGGGAACCCGTGCAGGCCTGCTGTCCCTGAAACTCTCAGTACGCCACCAGAAGAAAACAGCCTTGCTCTTGTCTTCGCTGCAGTACATCAGGGATGCAAAACCTTTGTCGTCATAGGGCGAAACCAGGCGGTAGATGTCGCCGCACTGCACGGTCTCCCTTATTTTCTTGTAGTCGGCAACCGCGTTCCTGCATATCTCTTTCTCTTCGTCCGAGAGGGTGGAAGGCTGCAGCTCAAAGCCAAGGCGGCCGCTCATGGCAACGTCGATCCTGAACTTCAGCGGAATCTCCCTTCCTGTCTGATGGTTGGGCGAAGCGCTTACGTGGCAGGCCATCGCTTCGGCAGGGAAGAAATAGGATGTACCCCACTGTATGCGGATACGCTGCAGCGCATCGGTATTGTCCGAGGTCCAGAACTCGTCGAACCATGGCAGGAAGCCATAGCTGACCCTGGAACCGCCGCCGGCGCAAAGCTGTATTACGAGCTCGGGATATGCGGCCCGCACGCGGTCCAGCACCTTGCTGATTCCGCGCATATATTCTATATAAAGGTGATTCTGATTCTTAAGATAGGGAGAGCCGGGAGAACGCATGTAATTGTTGCAGTCCCACTTCACGTAACTGATCCCGGGAGCGGATTTCATGGTCCTGTCCAGCACATCGAAAACGAAATCCTGTACGGCAGGGTTGCACAGGTCCAGCACCATCTGGGTGCCGCCCCGCCCGGTGACGGGCTCGCGTCCGGCCGCATTCAGCACCCAGTCGGGATGCTTTTCGTAAAGTTCGCTCTTGATATTGACCATTTCAGGCTCCAGCCAGATGCCGAACTTAATGCCTTCGGCCTTGCAGGTTTCCACCATGCCCTGAAGTCCGTGTGGCAGTTTCTTCGTTTGCAGCCCCCAGTCGCCAAGGCCCTGCTTGTCATTGTCGCGGGGATACTTCTCGCTCCCGAACCAGCCGTCGTCGATTACGAAAAGTTCACCTCCAATGGAGGCTATGTCCTTCGCCATCTGCTGCATGGCAGGTTCGTCGATGTTGAAATACACGCCTTCCCAGCTGTTCAGCAGGATGTCGTTGGGCTGTCCTCCGTGGGCCAGCATGTATTTGCGCCCCCAGCGGTGGAAGTTGCGGCTGGCTCCGCTCAGGCCCTCATTGCTCCATGTGTAGGCAAGCTTGGGCGTAGTGAAAGTCTCTCCTTTTGCCAGAGTGTACCAGGAATCTTCCGGACTGATGCCTGCATGCAGGCGATGGATTCCGTCGTCCAGCGTGACCAGGCGGATCTGGAAATTCCCTCCGTAGCAAAGAGCTGCGCCGATGACGCGTCCACTGTTCTCGCGTGGTTCCCCGTCGAGGGACAGCATGATTTCGCTGTGAGCCATGCTGTTGTTTCGCAGTCCGTTGTGGTTGCTTATCTCCCGCGTCCCACGGGAGAGAGGCTCGCTGACCAGCTTCGCCTCTGCGCCCCATGCTCCGTGCAGGGAACTGAGCCACACGTCTCCCTCCTGGACCGGAAGGAATCCGGAATCGAAACGGTGCAGCACCATCGGCTTCTTGCCGGCATTGGATATCTCCGTCCAGGTCTCGATCATGTCTTCACGTTCGTAGCTGCGCCAGTGAAGCGTGACTGTGAAAAATGGGTAAAGGGGATCCTTGCAGAGGATGTCCAGGGTGCTGCCGCCTTCCCAGCTTCCCTGGGAAACGCTCTCGGCCCTAAGATCCACGCTCACATTGCCGTCCGGCATTTCCACGCTCAGGGATGCCGACTCGGAGGTCTTGCCGAAACGGGCGGGATAAGCGTACATCGCTTTGTGGTTCTTGGCGAGGATCCCTACATCGCCTTTTTCGAGGCGGGCTCCGAAATAAACGAACTGCGGAGTCTTGTCCTTCTCGGCGTTTATTACGAAAGAAGTGTTTCTGGTGTCCAGAATGTGGTTTTCTGCGTGCGCGGAAGCCGTTGCGGCCAAAAGTAGCGCTGTTATAAGAAAGAAGCGATTGGTCATAGTGTTACAAATATACAAAAAAAGCGGCCTTGCGGTCGCTTTCTTCATATCTTGTCTGCAAATTATTCAGCTGCAGGTTCTTCGGCTGCGGGAGCGTTCTCGGCCTCTACCTTCACCTTGATGGTGGCGGCAACTGCCTTGTAAACCTTCACGCTGCCTTCGAATTCTCCGGTTTCCTTGATTTCGGGAAGGCTGATGTGCCTCTTCTCGATTTCATATCCGGCTGCTGCAAGCACGTCTGCAACCTGTGCCGCGGTGACGCTGCCATAGAGTTTGCCGCTCTCGGCAACCTTCACGACGATCTTCACGGGAACCGCTGCGATCTTTGCGGCGAGCGCCTCTGCGTCTGCAACGAGCTTGGCTTCCTTGTGGGCGCGCTGACGGAGGGTTTCCTCATGCTGCTTGAGGGCAGATTTGGTTCCCATCACTGCGAATCCCTGGGGAATCAGGTAATTGAGGGCGTAACCACTCTTAACTTCCACCACTTCACCGGCCTCGCCGAGATTGGCAACTTCTTTCTTAAGGATGATTTTCATAACTCTCAATTATTTAAGGAGGTCAGTTACATAAGGAAGCAGGGCGAGGGAGCGGGCGCGCTTTACGGCCTGGGCTACCTTGCGCTGGAATTTGAGGGAAGTGCCGGTGATACGGCGGGGAAGGATCTTACCCTGCTCGTTCAGGAACTTCTTGAGGAATTCGGGATCTTTGTAATCCACGTATTTGATGCCTGCCTTCTTGAAACGGCAGTACTTCTTCTTGCGAACCTCTACGGTAGGAGGGTTCAGGTAACGGATGTTTGCGTCTGTCTGTGCCATGGTTTAGTCCTCCTTTGCTTCTTCGATGTCAACTTCAATGTCAAGCTGCACGTCGCTGTCCTTTGCGGGGGCGGCGGGAGCCTCGTTCTTCTTGCCGGAAGCCTTCATCTCGCGGCGATGCTCTGCGTATGCAACTGCATCCTTGTCGAGAGCCACGGTAAGGAAACGGATGATGCGTTCGTCACGCTTGAACTGGATTTCCAGGGTGTTTACGAATTCGGGCTCCGCCTTGAATTCAATGAGATAATAGAACCCGGAGGTCTTGTGCTGGATAGGGTACGCGAGCTGTTTAAGCCCCCAATCCTCTTCGTACACGATCTCGCCGCCGTTGTCGGTGATGAGTTTGGTGTACTTGGCAACCGCTTCCTTCATCTGTTCGTCAGACAAAACGGGAGTTGCAATGAAAACGGTTTCGTACTGTTTTAACATTTTGATAATTAATTAATTGTAAATAAATCAGCCCCAAGGGCTTTCCCAAGGGGCTGCAAATATCGGAAAAAATATCGGAAAAAACAAGCGGTCAGTCTATTCTGATCTCGCCTTTTTCCCAGTCCACCACTATCTCCCTGCCTCCTGCCACCGCTTTCTGGCAGGTTTCTGAATTGGAAATGACCTTGACGTACTTTTTGGCATAGCTGGCCGCCTCAGGACCTGTCTTGCCCCCGGGGAATACCAGATATGCGTAGGATGCGTTTTTGGGGGCCTTGCCGTGGTCCGTGTACAGGTCGAACAGATCGATTGTAACTTTCTCCTTGGATTTGGAAGGGTGGATGGCATACCAGTCGCCGCTATGCTCTGCAGGAGCAATCCTGTACTTGTTCTTGTCCAGAAAAACATAGCTGATGCCGTCGTGGCTCACCCAGTTCTTCCCGGATTCAATCCCGCCGCGCAGCCTGCATTGGTTCACGGCTGTCTGGATATCCCAGTCCAGACCTTCGTCGAGTCTTATTCCGCTGCCGAGGCAGAGAATGCCTTCGGGGAAGAAGAACCATGCTTTCCGGGCGTGCAGTCCCTTTCGGTCGTATTCCATCGCGGCAACCATGATTTCGTCCTGAACCTTGCCGAAGACAAGCTCGCTATGGTTGTAGGGGTGTTTTTCGCCGGGAGTCCCGTAGATCTCCTTTCCGTCATTGAAAGTGGTCGTTCCCGGAATATGTCGCCAGTCCCAGGCTGCGCAGTTGTCGTTGTACTCATCTCCTTTCCGGCGCACAAGCAGGGCCCCGTCGGCAGTAAAATACCCGCGCATATTCTCGCTGTTGGTGTTTTCATATCCGGTGGTGCGGCTGCTGTTCATACGGATGGAAGCATACCATTCATCCGTGCGGTAAATTCCGAAATCTGAATACGGATAGTATTTCGCCCCTGCAGGAGCTTCCTCTATGCCCATTTTGGCCATCGAAGAATGTGCGCTGCGGGCTTTTGATTTCTGCTGCCCGGGGCCGATCTGCCTGCCGCAGGCGGAGAAATCGAAGTAACCGTTCCAGACAACCCAGCGGAGTCCTTCCTTTATGTAATTATATATGATATCCTGTTTTTCTTTGGGGATGTCATAGCCGGTGCCCTCGAAAACCTTTATCCATTCGGTCATATTTGCGGCGTAGGAAAGACCATAGTTCCCGAACTGAAGCTGAGGGCCATGCTGATGGTAGGACCAGTCAGGCTGGATGCCTTCATCCGTGGTGACGACGATTTCCGAGATGAGACTGTCCCTGCATTGCTGAACGAGGGGCAGGTCATCGGTCAGCAGACCTTTCAGCAGCCAGTTGCGGGCCGCCCATACCTTGTTCTGCCCGGTGCGCCACCGCTTGAGCTGGTCCATTACCTTGAGGATGCCGTCCATCTCTTCTTTGTCCAGGTAATCCCTCATCCATAGTCCGGTAATGCCGAACTGGAAGGGGCCGTGAATTTCATTCCACCACCAGTTGGGGCATTTGGGATATCTTGCGCACCACCAGGCCAGGGAAGAGCGGATCGCCTTCAGCACATCCTCCCTTTCCGGATGATAGTGGTAGAATGTTGCGAGCGTACGGAGATTCTCCGCGTGCTTGCCGGGTTTCCAGACACTGCGGGCGTTGTTTGCGTAGTCGATACTCTTCCAGGACCCGTCCTCGTTCATATCCCTCAGCAGATTTTCGACAGCGGACTCTTTGGGGCAGTTCCATCGGGATTCCATATATTCATATACATGGTTGCCTCCGAGATGCGAATAAATGCCCACGGTGAGGATAAGCACTAAGGTCTTGAACATGCGGCTCTATTGTTTGGGTTTTTCCTGTTTTCCGTCGTCGCCTTTGAAATTCTTGTAGATGAAACGGCGGATTTTCTGGGTCGCGGTCTTTTCGAAGGGCTCCTTCACCGCATTCACTTCGCTTATCTGGGAATTCTTTCCCACCAGCTTGTTGATGCGCTCCATCAGCTCTTTCTTCCTGGCTTCGATGTTCTCGTAGAACTTCTGTTCGCCTGCGAGGTCCCAGTCCAGTACATTGTCTTCGAATTTCACCAGGGCCACGAGTTTGCCCTCGCGCTCCATGACCAGGCTTTCGCTGACGCCTTCAGCGTCGTTGATAACCTGCTCGATTTCTTCTGGATAGATATTTTCTCCGGAAGGACCGAGGATGGTGTTGTTGAGGCGGCCCTTGATGTAGAAGTTGCCGTATTTGTCCACGGTGGCCACGTCGTTGGTGCGGAACCAGCCGTCGTCGTCGATGACCTCCGCGGTGCGCTCCGGATCTTTGTAGTAGCCCAGCATGACATTGTCTCCGCGGCAGACTATTTCCCCTTCGCCGGTGTTGGGATCCACGTTGGCGAGCTTGACGTCCACCTTGCATGCGGGGATTCCGATGGATCCAACCGCGGTGCGTCCAACCATGGCGTTGCACACGAGGGGAGCGCATTCGGTGAGCCCGTAGCCTATGGCATAAGGGAAGTGGCATTTCTTTATGAAATCCTCCACTGCCGGGTCCAGCTTGCTGCCGCCGATGCCGAAGAAGTGCAGTTTGCCGCCGAATGTCTTGTAAAGGCGGTGCCCAACCAGACGGTGGAATATCCAGGGCGTGTGCTTGCGCATCCAGGTGAGGGTGCGGCTGTTGTTCACCGTGGGAAGTATGCTCTTCTTGTAGATTTTTTCTATGATGAGCGGTACGACGCACATCACAGTAGGACGTATTTTTTTGATGGCCGGCAGCAGTACCGCAGGGGTAGGCGGCTTCTGTATATAATATACGCACGCGCCCACGTAGATGGGGTAGAGGCATCCTATGGCCATTTCATAAGTATGTGCCATGGGCAGGATGCTCAGGAACCTGTCCTTTGGGTAGCACCTTTCGGCCTTGTGGGAGGCCATGACGTTCTGGCAGAGGTTGCGGTGGCTCAGCATAACTCCCTTTGCCTTGCCGGTAGTGCCTGATGTATAGATGATTGCGGCAAGCTCATCGGCGGTCGGGGCCTTGACCCAGCCGTCGCACTGGAAGGCGTCCTTGTCTTTCTTGATGAGCTCGAAAGTCTCTATGTCGATTACAAGCGTGAGCTTGTCGATGCATGCCTGGCTGAGTTTGGGGAGCAGCCTCTTCGATACGAAGATGACCTTGCTCTCGGAATGTTCGAGAATGTTGGTGATCTCGTTTTCGCTGCTGTCCGGCAGGATGGGGATGGCTACGCGTCCGAAGGCGGCGGCCGTAAAGAAGGCTACCGTCCAGTTGGGCATGTTCTGGGACAGGATGGCCACTTTGTCGCCAGCGCTGATGCCGAAGCGCGAAAGCCTCTGGCTCTGCAGGTCACAGACCTGGCGGAAACGGGCGTAGCTGTATGCCTGTCCGCCGTCCACGAAACGGCTCATCTTCCTTCTCGCATATCTCTCTGTGGAATTCTCGAAAAGTTCCCTGAGTGTCTGAGGGTAATGGTCCCGGTGGTTCGGGAGAATCCGCATCGGGTTCCATCTGCGGAACACGTTGCGGATCCGGTAGGGGTGTCTGTGTAATCTCATAAGTCTAAGGTTTAAGTTCGTCAGCTTTTATTATTCCCGGCTGTATATATAGCCTTTTCTGTTTTTCCCCTCCAGCCCCATCTTGCTGTAATATTCCTGTATGGCTTCAAGGTCTGCCTTGGTGTCTCCGGTGGGGGTGAATTTTTCGCCGCAGCCAATGTGCCTGGTTTTCCAGTCGAAATAGCCCAGGTATATGGGAACGCCGGTTTCCTTTGCGATGAAAAGGGCTCCGGTCTTCCATTTTGCAACCGGCTTCCGCGTGCCTTCGGGGGCTATGGCAAGTTTGAAGAAATCCACCTTGTCCATCTCTTCTATCAGGCTCTTGACCATTCCGGTGGCGCTGCTGCGGTCCACGGGGATGCATCCGCATGCGCGGAGTATCGGCCCGACGGGCCAGAAGAAGAACTCCTTCTTTATCATGACATGGGCTACTTCTCCGAAGGCGGAGTAAAAGAAATAGGATACCATGAAATCCCAGATGCTTGTGTGGGGAACCCCGAGGACGATGGCCTTTGGCTCCGGCATGGGGCCTCCGTCGGCTGTCCATCCCATGGCTTTGAGCATCCACGCGCAGAAGCGCGACCATCTTTTCCCGTAATGTGTCTTTGCAGCTTTCATCAGATATCCACGTCTTCCAGTTCAACTTCGCTCTTGAGGTTCTTCATTATGAACAACTGCCTGTCCAGGGTGTTGTCTCCCATGTAGAACTCCATTATGTCGGAACTCGATTCCTCTTCCGCAAGGCTCACTTCGTCCAGCCTCATGCCCTCGCCGATAAAGTCGGCGAATTCGTTGGAACTAATCTCTCCGAGGCCTTTGAAGCGGGTGATTTCCACTTTTGTCTTGAGATCCTTTATCGCCTGCTCCTTCTCTTCGATGGAATAGCAGTAGCGGTTCTCCTGCTTGTTGCGCACGCGGAACAGGGGAGTCTGAAGGATATAGACATGGCCGCGGCGGATAAGGTCGGGGTAATACTTCATGAAGAAGGTCAGCACCAGCATGCGGATGTGCATGCCGTCGTCATCGGCATCGGTGGCCACCACTATGTTGTTGTAGCGGAGGTTCTCCAGGTCGTCTTCCACGCCGAGTGCGGAAATCAGGAGGTTCAGCTCTTCGTTCTCGGCAACCTTCTTCCTGCTTTCCTTGTAGGAATTGATGGGCTTGCCCCTGAGGCTGAAAACGGCCTGATAATCGGAGTTGCGTGCCTTGGTGATGGTTCCGCTTGCGGAGTCGCCCTCGGTGATGAAGATGCTGCTGCGCTCGATGCTTTCCTGGTTCTTCTCGGTAACCTTGTCGTTGTAATGGTAGCGGCAGTCGCGCAGTTTGCGGTTGTAAACGTTTGCCTTTTTGTTGCGCTCCCTGGTCTTTTTCTGGATTCCGGAAATCTCCTCCCGCTCCTGCATGCTGGACTTTATCTTTTCCTCGATGACGGGCACGATGTCCCTGTGCATGTGCAGATAATTGTCCAGGTTCTTGGATACGAAGTCGTTGACATAGCTGCGTATGGTGGGGCCGACGTCCACCTTGAGGGCGCCGTGTTCGTCCCGCTCCTGCTTCTCCCACATGTAGTTGGAGCCGAGCTTGGTCTTTGTCTGGGCTTCGAAGGTGGGTTCCTGAATCTGTATGCTGATGGCTCCCACGATGCCCTGACGGCAGTCTTCGGGAGTGTATTTCGTGTTCTTGAAGAATTCGCGGAGAGTCTTTGCTATAGCCTCCCTGTACGCAGCCAGATGGGTGCCTCCGTCGCGGGTGTTCTGTCCGTTTACGAATGAGGCTATGTTCTCGCCGTAGGAGTTGCCGTGGCTGAGGACGATTTCTATGTCTTCACCTTCCAGGTGTATGGGCGGATAGAGCGGTGCTTCGCTGAGATTCTCGTTGACAAGGTCCAGCAGACCGTTCTGGCTGAAGAAGGATGTCCCGTTGAGATTGAGGGTGAGCCCTTTCTTGAGGTAGGAATAGTTCTTCACCATGGTCTGAACGTAGTCCATGTTGTATTCGAACTTTCCGAACATCATCGGGTCCGGGTGGAACCTGACAAGGGTGCCGTTCTTTTCCTTGGTAGGTCCCTGGCCGCTGTCCTTGAGCTCTCCGCGTTCGAATTCCGCCCATGAGCACTGGCCTTCGCGGTGGGAACAGACGTAGAAATAATCACTGAGCGCGTTCACTGCCTTGGTACCCACGCCATTGAGGCCTACGCTCTTCTTGAATGCCTTGTCGTCGAACTTGCCGCCGGTGTTGAGGTCCTTCACCGCGGTGATCACGCTTCCGAGGGGGATGCCGCGTCCGAAGTCGCGCACCGTCACCGTCCCTTCTTCGAGCGAGATGTTCACCTGCTTTCCGAATCCCATTGCGAACTCGTCGATAGAATTGTCCACGATTTCCTTAAGCAGCACGTAAATGCCGTCGCCGGGGTTGCTTCCGTTCCCCAGGCGGCCGATGTACATTCCCGGTCTTCTCCTTATATGTTCTACGCCTTCGAGAGTGCGTATGTTGTCTTCAGTATAATTGCTCGGAGTGCTCATATCCCACAAATATAGCAAAAATCTACTTTTTTACCACTCCGCGGAGGTGCAAAACTACGGGCTTGCGGATATCTGAAAGATATACGGTGAGGGTTTTGTCGAAAGGATGGGGGCCTTCGTCGTTCTTGTATGTGGCGCGCACCGTGCCGCTCTGTCCGCTCTGCAGGGTTTCGCGGGTCCATTTAACGTCCGTGCAGCCGCATGACGAAATGACGAAGAGGATTGTGAGAGGCTCCTCGCCTTTGTTGGTGACGGAGAACTCGCAGCTGAGGGCGCCGTCCTTCTGACTCACGGTGCCGAAATCGTGTACCGTCCTGTCGAACTCCGCACGTCCGCCAATGAGTACGGAGAGCAGCAATAATAAAATCTTCATGTTGCAAAATTACTACAAATTCCTTACCTTTGCGCTGCAACAAAAAGAACAAAAGATTATGGCTCACAAAATTGATCCCGACGTATGTGTCGCTTGTGGTACCTGCCAGGGTGAATGCCCTACCGGTGCTATCCGTGAAGGAGATGTTTATTCCATAGATCCCGATGTCTGCATCGACTGCGGTACCTGCGCAGGTGCCTGCCCGATGGGGGCTATTTCTCCTGAAGCATAATTTGCTGGAAGACAAGAGACTCAGAATTTTTGTGACTGCGGTGGAATGTGGTAATTTCACCGCAGCCGCTCGTTTGTTGCATATCACTCAGCCTTCGGTCAGCCAGAATGTGGCGGAACTCGAGCGGGATCTCGGGGCCCAGCTGCTGGTGAGGAACCGCAACGAGGTGAGCCTTACCGAAAAGGGACGCCAGTTCTACGGATATGCCAGGCAGATCCTTCACTGGTACAAAGTGGCTCAGGATGCTTTCCGTCCCAATCCGGCCGATCTTGCCAGGGAAGCCGTGAAACCGGCGGTTCTCCGCCTTGAGGACGGTCGCGAAGTCCAGGTCTGGGCTTCCGGCAGCGACATCCACATCGAGCTTTTGAAATAGCGTTTTCGCCAACTGCCTGAGCGGCAGCGAGTTACACGAAGACGATGCTCCATTTTGGAGCATCGTCTTTTCGTATCTCGCTGAAAGACAGCGAATTGACAAAAACGGCCGAGCTCAGTGCCCGGCCGTTTTTCTTCGGAATGAGTCCCGCTATTTTCCAGCGAGCTTCTTGTAGTTCTCCAGACGCAGCTTTGCGAACTCTTCGGTCTTCTCCAGAAGTTCCTGTGCCCTGTCGGGGAAGAGTTTGTAAAGGGATGCGAAGCGGACCTCGCCCTTGAGGAAGTCCTGGAACTTGCTCCAGTCGGGTTCCTTGCTGTCCAGGCTGAACGGATTCTTGTCGGTGCCTTCGAGCATCGGGTTGTAACGGTAGAGATGCCAGTAACCGCATTCTACGGCGAGTTTCTCTTCCCTCTGGCTCAGACCCATACCGGCCTTAAGACCATGGTTGATACAAGGTGCGTAGGCTATGATGAGTGAAGGTCCGTCGTAGGCTTCGGCTTCCTTGATGGCGTTGAGGTACTGCACGGGGCTTGCACCCATTGCGACCTGTGCCACATAGACATAACCGTAGCTCATCGCCATCATGCCGAGATCCTTCTTGCGGATCTTCTTGCCGCTGGCTGCGAACTTGGCGATTGCTCCTGCAGGGGTAGCCTTGGAAGACTGTCCGCCCGTGTTGGAGTAAACCTCGGTGTCGAGCACGAGAATGTTGACGTTCTCACCGCTGGCGAGCACATGGTCGAGTCCGCCGTAACCGATGTCGTAGGAAGCGCCGTCTCCGCCGATAATCCACTGGCTGCGTGCGGCAATGTAGCTCTTGAGTTCCAGCAGGTCCTTGCTGTACTCGCATCCGCACTTCTCCAGAAGCGGGACGATCTTGTCGGAAACCTCGCGGGTGACGGTGTAGCTGCCGCGATTCTCGAGCCACTGTCCTGCGAGAGCCTTGATCTCATCGGAGCACTTGTCGCAATCCTGGATCTTCTTCATGAGTTCGGCGACAGTTTCGCGGATGCGCTCGCTTCCCAGATGCATACCGAGACCGAATTCGCAGAAGTCCTCGAAGAGGGAGTTAGCCCATGCCGGACCGCGGCCCTTGTCGTTGGTGCAGTAAGGAGATGCAGGGAAGGAAGCTCCGTAGATGGAAGAACATCCAGTAGCGTTGGCAATCATCATATGGTCGCCGAAGAGCTGGGTGATATTCTTAATATAAGGTGTTTCACCGCAACCGGCGCAGGCTCCGGAGAACTCGAAGAGAGGCTGGCTGAACTGAGCCGCCTTGAGGTTGCTCTTAGGATCGAGAGGAGTCTTGTAGCCTACCTTGGCATGCAGATGGTCGTAAACTTCCTGTTCTGCGGTATGCTCGGTGTAGGGCTGCATGCTGAGGCTCTTTTCGGGCTTGGTAGGACATACATCCACGCAGTTGCCGCAACCGGTACAGTCGGCGGTGGACACCGCCATGATGAACTTGTATTCCTTGAGGTTGGCTTTGCCTTCGGCGACCTTGGTGCCTGCGGGCAGGGCCTTGGCTTCTTCTTCCGTGAGGAGGAAAGGACGGATACAGGCGTGAGGGCAGACAAATGCGCAGTTGTTGCACTGGATGCAGCTGTCGGCGTTCCACACGGGAACCGTTACCGCTACGCCGCGTTTCTCGTAGGCGGAAGTGCCTGCGGGCATGGTGCCGTCCTGATAGGGGAGGAATGCGCTTACGGGCAGGGTGTCTCCTTCCTGTGCGTTCACCACGTCGGCGATATTCTTCACGAATTCGGTGGCGAGGCGTGCCTTGCCGGGATTTTCGAACTTGGCGCTGATCTTTGCCCAGTCGGCAGGGATCTGAACCTCGATGTATTCGCCGCCGCGGTCGATGGCCGCATAGTTCATGTTGACCACGTTCTCACCCTTCTTGCCATAGCTCTTCAGGGCTGCGTCCTTCATGTATTTGACGGCGTCCTCGTAGGGAATGATGCCGGTAATCTTGAAGAATGCGCTCTGGAGGATGGTGTTGGTGCGTCCGCCGAGGCCGATTTCAGCGGCGATCTTGGTGGCGTTGATGATATAGAGCTTGATGTGCTTCTTGCCGATGATGCTCTTGACATTGTCGGGGATGCGCTCGAGGGTCTCTTTCTCGTCCCAGAGGGAGTTGAGGAGCAGGCTGCCGCCTTCCTTGATGCCCTTCAGTACATCGTATTTCTCGAGATAGCTGGGCACGTGGCATGCTACGAAATCGGGAGTGGATACCAGATAGGGAGCATGGATGGGCTGCTTGCCGAAGCGGAGGTGGCTGCAGGTGTAGCCGCCGGACTTCTTGGAGTCATAGTCGAAGTATGCCTGGCAGTAGAGGTCGGTGTGGGAACCTATGATCTTGATAGTGTTCTTGTTGGCGCCTACTGTACCGTCGGAGCCGAGACCGAAGAATTTGCACTCGGTGGTGCCGGGTTTTACGATGCTGACCTCACCCTTGATGGGAAGGCTCTTGAAGGTGACGTCGTCCACGATTCCGATCGTGAATCCATCCTTGGGTGCCTTGCGCTCGAGGTTCTCGTAAACGGCGATGATCTGTGCAGGGGTGGTGTCCTTGCTGGAAAGACCGTAGCGTCCGCCGATGATGAGCGGGGCGTCGGCTTTGCCCTGATACGCTGCCTTGATGTCCAGGAAGAGCGGTTCTCCGAGGCTTCCGGGTTCCTTGGTGCGGTCGAGGACTGCAATCTTCTTGACAGTCTTGGGGATAGCCTTGAAGAGGTATTTCTCGCTGAAAGGACGATAGAGGTGTACGCTTACGAGACCATAGGCGTGGCCCTGTGCGTTGAGGTGGTCGATGGTTTCCTTAATGGTTTCGGTGACGGAACCCATAGCGACGATGATGTTCTCCGCCTTGGGGCTTCCGTAGTATGTGAAGGGCCTGTAGGCGCGGCCGGTAAGTTCTCCGATTTCTCCCATGTAGCGGGCTACGATGTCGGGAACGGCTTCGTAAACCTGGTTGCGGGATTCGACGGCCTGGAAGTAAACGTCGCCGTTCTGTGCAGTACCACGGGTGACGGGGGCTTCGGGATTGAGTGCCCTTGCACGGAACTGCTGGAGGGCTTTCTCGCTTACCATGCCTTTGAGCGCGGCCTCGTCGAGAGGCTCTATTTTCTGGATTTCATGGCTGGTGCGGAATCCGTCGAAGAAGTGCAGGAAAGGAATGCTGCTCTTGATGGCGGAAAGATGTGCCACCGCGGCGAGATCCTGGGCTTCCTGGACGGAGCCGGAGGCGAGCATCGCAAAACCTGTCTGACGGCAGGCCATGACGTCCTGATGATCTCCGAAGATGGAGAGAGCGTGGGATGCGAGCGCGCGTGCGGAAACATGGAAAACTGCAGGAAGCATTTCGCCTGCGATCTTGTACATGTTGGGTATCATCAGAAGAAGTCCCTGGGATGCAGTGTAGGTGGTGGTGAGGGCTCCGGCCTGAAGGGAACCGTGAACGGTTCCGGCGGCGCCGCCTTCGCTCTGGAGTTCAGTGACTTTCACGGTTTCTCCCCAAAGGTTCTTTTTCCCGTGTGCAGCCCACTCGTCGATATTCTCCGCCATGGGGGAGGACGGTGTGATAGGGTAGATGGCAGCATGCTCGCTGAAGAGATACGCAATGTTCGCGACAGCGGTGTTGCCATCACAAGTGATGAATTTCTTTTCTTTAGCCATAATAGATATATCGGTTATTTATTTGTTGTTTCCGGTCGGAATTGATTCCAATCTACAAATATAATAAAATCCACCGGAAAAAGCAGTAATTCCGATGGATAATTTTCAATTCCGTGCTCGGGCACGGTGCGGCAGGCGGATTTTCAGCGGACGTGCCACCCGCGGCCCGGAAGCGGGGGACCGCCGGGGTACCGGTGGTGGGGTGAGCGAAGCGGCTGGAAATCCGCCTGTCGCTCCGTAGCCCCTAGCTGCGGCCTTCGATAACGATGCCTTCTGCGGATCCTGCGATGCGGCGGACGAGACCCTGTAGAACGGCGCCGGGGCCGAGTTCTGTGAATTCGGTGGCTCCGTCGGCGAGCATCTGCTTCACGCTCTGCGTCCATTTCACCGGGCTGGTGAGCTGGGCGAGGAGATTCTTCTTGATGGTGGAGGGGTCGATTTCCGGTTTCGCGCTGACATTCTGATAGATAGGGCAGAGCGGGGCCTTGATCTCGGTGGCTTCGATGGCCTTGGCAAGTTCTGCGCGGGCGGGTTCCATAAGAGGGGAGTGGAAGGCTCCGCTGACCGCGAGAGGAAGGGCCCTGCGGGCACCGGCTTCCTTGAAATTCTCGCATGCTGCGAGGACGGCTTCCTTCTCTCCGGAGATGACCACCTGGCCGTCGCAGTTGTAGTTGGCGGGAATCACCACTTTTTCCGGCGTGCTGACAGAAGCGCAGATTTCCTCTACTTTTTCATTGGGCAGACCGATGATGGCCGCCATGGTCCCGGGGACCTTCTCGCAGCATTTCTGCATCTCGCTTGCGCGGACGGCGACAAGGCGCAGCCCGTCTTCGAAACTCACGGCGCCGCTTGCCACAAGGGCGGAGAACTCTCCGAGGGAGTGACCGCCTGTGACGACCGCGTCATGGGGCAGCCCCTCACGGAGCGCGAGGGCGCAAGAATGGATGAATATCGCCGGCTGGGTTACCTTGGTGGCCCTCAGGTCCTCGTCGCTGCCGTTGAACATTATATCGGTAATCCTGAAACCGAGGATATCGTTGGCCTTTTCCATGAGTTCCCTTGCCTTGGGATCGTTGTCGTAGAGGTCTTTGCCCATTCCTGGGAACTGGGCTCCCTGACCGGGGAAGATGTATGCTTTCATAGTGTCGTAGTCATTACCTGCGCTTTGTTGCGGCAGAATTACAAAATTACAATTTTTTCCGTAACTTTGCATCCCGCTACGGTTCGCCCCTGTAGTTTAATGGATAGAATTTCGGATTCCGGTTCCGACGATAGGCGTTCGATTCGCCTCGGGGGTACGAAAAAAGGAGGCCACAGCCTCCTTTTTTCATATTGTCAACATTCGGTCGCGCCGTTACAATGCGGCTTCCGCCTGAAAGTTCTCCCTTTTGCCTCGTTTGGATTCCACGACGTTGATAACGTAGTCGCCGCACTTCTCGCATTCGCGGATGAGGTCGAAATACACCGTACCAACCGCGAAGGAGTAGCGGCCTTCGTCCACATCCTCGCTGTTGCGGTTGCGGAGTTCCGTGCGCAGGGCGTCTATGCGGCCTTCAAGGTAGGAAGATACCTTTTCGTCGCCTTCTCCCTTGAGGACCAGCTCCATGTTGTCGAAAGCCTTGGACAGCAGGGAGAACATTTCGCTGACACCCAATTCCTGGGTATTGTTGAAAACGGCCTTCTGATCAAGCTTGCGTTCCATTATGCGGGAAAGGTTGTAAAGGCTGTCGCCGATACTTTCCAGCTCGCTTATGGCCCGGAGCATGCTGCGGATCTTGCGCTTGGTTTCATCGGACAGGTGGGAGTCGCCCACCTGGGCGAGATAAGTGCCTATTTCGCTCTCCATCCTGTCGCTCATGTCTTCAGCCTTCTTTACGCGGTCCTGAAGCTTGGAGAACTCCTCTTTGTCCTTAATCTTATATAGTTCGCGCACGAGGCCGAGCATGTCGGACATCTTGGAGGCGAATAGCTCGGTTTCCTTCTGAGCCTGGAAAATGGATATTTCCGGAGTCTTCATTATACCGCTCTGGATATACTGAAGGTGGAATTCCTCATCGCTGTCCTTCTGGGGGATGAGCAGGCAGACGAGTTTCTCCAACTGCGGCACGAACCAGATGAGTATGAAGGTGTTGCTCACGTTGAACATGGTGTGGAAGGTCGCCAGCACGAAGGAGAGCCTTGCCGCATTCTGCACCTCGGCGTGGGGATCGACTCCCACCACCGAACAGGCCGCGTTTACGAAGGGGTAGAACACGCAGAGGACCCAGATGACGCCGAATACGTTGAAAACCAGGTGCGCAAGTGCGGCGCGGCGTGCCTGGGTATTGGCGGAAAGCGCCGCGATGTTGGCGGTGAGCGTGGTGCCGATATTTTCGCCCATTACGAGGGCGATGCCCTGATAGATGCTGAGGACTCCGCTGGTGCAGAGCACCATCGTGATTGCCATCAGCGCTGCCGAGGACTGGGCTATGCAGGTGAGTATCGCCCCTATGATAAGGAACAGCAGGATAGTAAGATAGCTGCCCGAATCGAAGGAAGCGAAGAAATTCACTACGGCTTCGTTGTTAGCGAGGTCCATCTCACGTCCCGTGGTGTTGAGCATTCCGAGGGCGAAGAGCAGGAAAGCCAGTCCGAAAAGGAAATCTCCGAGGTAACGGCGCTTACGGAACTGGATCAGGATGACTGCCACGAAAAATATTGGCCAGACCAGATTGGCGATGTTGAAACTGAACCCGGCCGACATTATCCAGGCGGACAGCGTGGTGCCGATATTGGCTCCCATGATGACCGAGATGGCCTGCGACAGGCTCAGCAGGGCGGCGTTGACGAACGACACGGTCATGACCGTGGTGGCCGCCGAGGACTGGACGGAAACGCAAACCAGCATACCGGTAAGCACACCGGTAAAGCGGTTGGTTGTCATTGCGCCTAGGACATGCCGGAGCCCGGGACCGGCCATTTTCTGCAGCGCTTCGCTCATCACCTTCATACCGTACATGAGGAGCGCTATGCAGCCGAGCAGCTTGAATACCGTTAAAAGCATGCGGCAAATTTAAGAAAAAAGAACCGGATGCAGACCATCCTGCACCCGGTTTCCATTATCAATACCCGAAGATTTCTTCGAGGCTGACCCTGCGGACAGGACCGAGACTCCGGAGGAAATCCGTGTCAAGGTCCTTTTCATCTCCAAGGATCGCATAGATGTACTGCCTGTCTGCAACCCATTTCTTCTGGGCGGCGAGCACATCGGCAAGCGTCATGTCCTGAAGGGCGGCGAATTCCGCCTCTTCGACGGGCTTGTCAAGTCCGAGCCTGCGGCAGCTGCGGTACTTGTAAAGGACCCTGATGCCGGTCGTACGTTCCGTGCGCATCCTGGAAATCAAACCTTTCTTTGCGATCTCGAAGGCGGATTCGGATTCGGGGATATTGTTGATTATGTCGTCGAATCCTTCCACGGCCTTGCGGAGCTTGTCGTTCTGGGAGCCGATGAAAGCATAGAAAGAGTAATCGTTCTCCAGGGAAGAAGGAATGCTGAGGTGGGCGTAGGCACTGTATGCGAGGCCTCTCGCTTCACGCATCTCCTGGAAGACTATGCTGTTCATGCCTCCTCCGAAGTACTCGTTGTAGAGGTCGATGGACGCCTCCTGCGAAGGGTCGTATTTCTCTCCGCGGTCGGAATACTGGATATAGTAGAACTGTTTTGAATCATAGGGGGCGAGCAGTACTTCCGTCTTGTCGGTGAGGACGTTCTTTGTGAAACGCTCCGCGATCTTTTCCGGATTCTCGGAAATCTTGTGGACCGCCTTGAGCCCGGCTTTCACCTGGGATTCTCCCTGAGGCCCGTAGTATAGGATGTCGTGACCTTTGGCTACGAGGGTGCGGGCTTTTTCAAGCAGTTCTTCGGAGCTGAGAGAACTGATGCCCGCGTCGCTCATGGTAGTCTTCCGGATGAATTCAGGCCCGTAGAAGAGGTAGCGCTGCAGGGCGGAGAAACAGCTCTGCTGGTTGGCCTTCGCGTCGATGCGGGACTTGAAGATGTCGGATTTGAGATTCGCGAGGATGGCTTCGTCGCCGGTAGCTCCGGCCACAAGTCCTTCCACTATGCCGAGGGCCTCGAAAAGGTTCTCGTCGAGACCTTCGACGGAGATGCTGGTCTGGTGTGCGAAGGTGTTGAAACTGAAGCTGCAACCGAGGTCGTAGAGCTTGGTCGCAATCTGTTCCGCGCTCATTTCGGGCGTTCCCAGATAGCTGATGTAGTTGAAGGCGGGGCTTATCGCCGGATCGTCTTCGCTGCCGAGATTGAAAATGAATTCGATCTTGCCTATGCCGTTAAGCTCGTTGCGTTTGTAGAGGAGATCCACTCCGTCGCAGATGGCGGATTTGGACATGTCCTTGGAAAAGTCGGTGAACACCGGATCGATGGGCTTGACCTCGCTCTGTTCGATTTCCTGCAGGAAGGCGCTCTTCTTGTCGCGGTTGGTGGCGATAGGGGTGATCTCGGGAGCCTCGATCTTCTTCTGGCTGTCGTCGATGCCCTGCCTCTTGTAGATGACGGCGTAGTTGTCTTCCTTTATATATTCATTCGCGAAAGCGATGATGTCGTCCTTCGTCACCTGTTTGTAGCGCTCGAGGTCAAGGGCGGCGTCTTTCCAGTCGATACCGGCGATGAAGGCGTTCACGAAAGCATGTGCACGGGCGCTGTTGCTCTCCATCTCCTGCATCTTCTGCAGACGTATGTTGTTGATTGTGGCTGGAATAAGGGCCTCGTTGAAGTCTCCGGCACGCAGTTTCGCCATTTCGGCGAGAGCAAGGTCGCGGACCTCCTCCAGGCTCTGTCCCTGCTTGGGCATTCCCATGGCGAGGAAGATGCTGTAGTCTGCCAGGGTTTCAAGGCCGGAACCCATGTACATGGCTTTCTGCTGCTGGTTTATGTCAAGGTCGATAAGACCGGCCTGGCCGTTGCTGAGTATGCTGCCGGCGATTTCGGCCACAGCCGTGGTCTTGAGGTCCCTGGAACCAGGAAGCCTCCATCCCAGAGCCACCATCTCGGCTTCGAGTCCGCTGACTTCCGCCTTTATGGGCTCGGTGATGGGCTTCTCCTGCTCATATTTGAATTCGGGAATCGCAGGGTTCGCTTCCCAGTCGCCGAAGTACTTCTCGATGATCTTCACCATCTCCTTTGGATTGAAATCGCCTGAAAGGCAGATGGCTACGTTGTTGGGACGGTAGTAGGTGTCGAAAGTCTTCTTGATGTTGACGATGGAGGGATTCTTCAGTTGCTCCTGAGTGCCAAGGACGGTCTGGGTGCCGTAGGGATGGTGGG
Organism: Bacteroidales bacterium UBA2861; assembly: GCA_002350615.1. Taxonomy (GTDB): domain Bacteria; phylum Bacteroidota; class Bacteroidia; order Bacteroidales; family UBA932; genus Cryptobacteroides. The sequence goes on from DEFD01000013.1 coordinate 65,959, forward strand.
GGAAGAGCTTTGCGAACATCGTCTCCCACAGCTTGCGGCTGTCGCTGGTTAGGCTGCGGTTGTACTCTTCGTAAACGGCTTCAAGCTCCGTGTGGAAACCGCGGATCACATTGTTCTTGAACCTGTCGGCCTGGATCTTGGCCCAGTTCTCCACCTGGTTGGATGGGATGTCTTCCGTATAGACGGTCTCGTCGTAGGAAGTCCAGGCGTTGGTTCCGCGGGCTCCTATCATGCTCATCATCTTGTCATACTCGTTGGGAATGGCAATCTGGGAGGCAAGGTAGCTGACGGAGTCTATCTTGTGGTAGAACGCCTTGCGGGCGGCAGGGTCGGTGATGCCGCGATACTCCTCGTACATGGCCTCTATCTGGTCCAGGTAAGGTTTTTCAGCCTCATAGTCCTGGGTTCCGAAACTGTGGGAGCCCTTGAACATCAGGTGTTCGAAGTAGTGGGCGAGGCCGGTTGTTTCCGACGGGTCGTTCTTCCCTCCGACCCTTACTGCGATGTAGGTCTGGATACGGGGAGTCTCCTTGTTTACGGTCATGTAAACCTTGAGTCCGTTGTCGAGAGTGTAAATCTTCGCTTTGAGAGGGTCTCCGGCCACTTTTTCGTATTTTCCGCAGCCCTGCGCCATCAGCGCCGCCGCGGCGGCCAGAAATACGATTCTGATGAATTTTCTCATAATACACTAATTTTAACCTCACAAATTTAAAAACTCATTCAACTTTTTGCAAATAAATTGATTCCTTTATTAAAATAAATTATATTTGCAGTGAAGTTTTTCATAGTTTAAGTTTAGGTTAAGTAGCGGGGCGCTCGCAGGGATTGCGGGGCCCCGTGAATTTTAAAAACAGAAATCCTTAAATAAAAAATTAAAAGGGCCGAGATTTTTTTGTTTTTATAACGCTTTTGAATTCGGGACATCATAGTTTTGCCGGAAAAAAGCCTTATGAAACACAAAACCATCATTTCAACGGCCCTGGCGGCACTCGCAGCAGCTTTAGCTTTCATCTCGTGCGACAAACTCGGATACGGTAAAAACCCTTCCGCCGAAGGGGAGGGCGGACGTTCCGGGACGCCGACTTCCTTTTCCGTGCATTTCGTCAAGAACCTCAAAACGGCCGCTCTCGCCGCTCTTCCCGACACGAATGAATTCATTCTCACCGTCACCGATTCCAGGGGAGTCAAGATCTATGACGGCGCCTTTGGTGCCGCTCCGGAAAAATTCGACACTTCGCCCGGCAGTTATACTGTAAGGGCTGTCTCCTGCGAATTCTCTTCGCCTCTGTTCGAATGCCCGCAGTTCGGAGATGAGCAGGTGGTGAAACTTGAAGAGAATCAGCAGCTTAGCCTTAGGCTTAACTGCAGGCAGATGAACTCCGGGCTGCGCCTGAACGTGGATTACAGTTTCCGTGTGAGCTATCCCGACGCAGTGCTCTATGCCTCGTCGAACGGCGGCCGGCTCATGTACACTTATACGGAGGCCCGTTACGGCTTTTTCAAACCGGGAAGCATTACCCTGCAGATGGAAAGGGGAGGGAACACTGTGCAGCTTTTTACAAGGCGGATAGAGGCGCAGGAGATGCTTACCATCAACCTTTCTTCAAGCGGAGGCCCGTCTGAACCCTTTTCCGGGATATCGCTCGCGCTCGACACCTGCCGGACCTGGACGGTTGAGGACTACCGTTACGGAGACGCAGAAGGCTCGGACATATCCAGCGCGCTGAGCATCGAAGAAGCAAAGGCCAGGGTGGGCGAGAAATCGCTCTGGGTGTACGGCTATGTCGTGGGCGGCGACATGACTTCTTCCTCCTGCTCTTTCCAGAAACCCTTTACTTCAAGGACGAATATCGCCCTGGCGGCGAAATCCACCTGCAAGGACAAGGATGCCTGTATCGCCGTGCAGCTGCAGAAAGGCGATATCCGGGACGCGGTGAATCTCGTGGACAATCCGGACCTCCTGGGGAAGAAAATATTCCTGAAAGGAAGCATTGTGGAGGCATATTTCGGAATCACCGGGCTGCAGAATCTGAGCGAATACAGCCTTGGGGAATGAAAAAAGCCGGCGCTTGCCGGCTGATGAGCAGGATAAGGGAGTCGAACCCTCCTCCTTGGCTTGGGAAGCCAATGCACTACCGATGTGCTAATCCTGCAGGATTGGACTGCAAACATAGGCAAAATTTTTGTAATAGGCAATAAATTGTTAAATTTGCAGGCTATACATATTAAAATATGGGACTCTCAAACCTTATCAAAGCTGTTTTCGGAAGCAAGGCCGACCGTGACCTCAAGGCCGTCAAGCCTTTGCTTGACAAAGTGCTGGCTACATACGAAAGTATTGACAAACTGTCAAATGACGAATTGCGTGCCCATTCGGCGGCTCTGCGCGCCAGGCTCGCTGAAGTGGAGAAGCCTTTCGAGGACAGGATACTTCAGATAAAAGACCAGTTTGAACAGGATATCCCTCTGGAAGAGAAGGAGTCTCTCGCGACCGAATCCGACAAGCTCGTAAAAGACGAGGACGACGCTATAGAAGAAGCCCTTACCGAAATCCTCCCCGAGGCTTTCGCGATCATGAAATCCACGGCGCGCCGTCTTGTCGAGGGCGATGTCGAGGTGAGCGCGAATGATTTCGACCGCGCCCTTGCGGTGGACCACGATTTTGTGACCATAGAAGGCGACAAGGCCATCTACCACAATCACTGGGTGGCTGGAGGCAACGAGATCGTCTGGGACATGGTGCACTATGACGTGCAGATCATCGGCGGCATCGCGCTCAACGGCAGCGTGAAGACGAACAAGGAACAGCGGGGCAGCATCGCCGAGATGGCCACGGGAGAAGGAAAAACGCTTGTGGCAACCCTTCCGGTATTCCTCAACGCCCTCGCGGGAAAGGGAGTACACGTGGTTACTGTAAACGACTACCTGTCCAAGCGAGACTCCGAGTGGATGGGCCCGCTTTACATGTTCCACGGCCTCAGCGTGGACTGTATCGACAAGCATGAGCCCAACAGCGCCGCCCGCAAGCGCGCCTACAACTGCGATATCACCTTCGGTACGAACAACGAATTCGGTTTCGACTACCTTCGTGACAATATGGCGGTTAACGCGAGCGACCTGGTTCAGCGCAAACACCATTACGCCATTGTTGACGAGGTTGACTCCGTGCTCATCGACGACGCCCGTACCCCTCTCATCATTTCGGGACCTACGTCCCAGTCCGAGAACGACGGGCAGTTCATGGAATTCCGTCCTTTCGTGGAGAAACTTTACCAGGCTCAGCGCAGTCTTGTGAACCAGGTTCTCAACGAAGCCCGCAAGGCGATCGCCGCCGGCGATGAAAAAGAAGGCGGCAAACTCCTTCTGCGTGCCCACAAGGGACTTCCGAAATATTCTCCGCTTATCAAGTTCCTCAGCGAACCAGGAATGAAGGTTCTGCTGCAGAAGGCCGAAAATTTCTACATGCAGGACAACGAGCGCGAAATGCCGGTCGTCACCGATCCGCTCTATTTCGTGATAAACGAGCAGCTCAATACCGTTGACATGACCGACAAGGGACACGAGGTCCTCGCAAACGCGGTGGGCAACGAAGATTTCTTCGTCATCCCAGACGTCGGCAGCGGAATCGCGGCCATTCAGGGCAACGCGGAACTCGGTCTCGAGGAAAAGCAGCGCCGCAAGGATGCGCTCATGGAGGACTTCTCCCTCAAGAGCGAGCGTATCCACACGGTGAATCAGCTGCTTAAGGCGTACGCGATGTTCGAAAAGGATGTGGACTACATCATCGTGGACGGCAAGGTTAAGATCGTTGACGAGCAGACCGGCCGTGTGATGGAAGGGCGCCGCTGGAGCGACGGTCTGCATCAGGCGGTAGAAGCCAAGGAAAACGTGAAGGTGGAAGCCGCCACCCAGACTTTCGCGACTATCACCCTGCAGAATTACTTCCGTATGTACCACAAGCTTGCCGGTATGACCGGTACGGCCGAGACGGAAGCAGGGGAGTTCTGGAGCATCTACAAGCTCGACGTGATGGTGATCCCCACCAACAGGCCGGTTATCCGTGACGACCAGGACGACCTTATCTACAAGACAAAGAAGGCGAAGTACGCCGCAGTGATCGACCGCATCGTGGATCTGTCCAAGGCGGGCAGGCCGGTTCTGGTGGGTACTACCGACGTTGAAACCTCCGAACTCCTGAGCAGGATGCTCCGTATGAGAGGTATCCGTCATAACGTGCTGAATGCCAAGGAGCATGCCCGTGAGGCCGAAATCGTGGCCCAGGCAGGTCAGAGCAGTACGGTGACCATCGCGACCAATATGGCTGGCCGAGGAACGGATATCAAGCTTTCACCCGAGGTCAAGGCCGCTGGAGGTCTTGCCATTATCGGCACCGAGCGCCACGATTCCCGCCGGGTGGACAGGCAGCTCCGCGGACGTGCCGGACGTCAGGGAGACCCGGGCTCCTCCATATTCTATATCTCCTTGGAGGACAAGCTGATGCGTCTTTTCGGTTCCGAACGTATCGCATCCCTGGTGGACAGGCTCGGCATGAAGGATGACGAAGCCCTTGAAAGCCCCATGCTTTCATCCGCCATCGAAAAGGCCCAGAAGAAAGTCGAGGAGAATAACTTCGGAGTGCGCAAGCGCCTCATCGAATACGACGATGTCATGAACTATCAGCGCGAAGCCATCTATTCCCGCAGGCGCAATGCAATCAGCGGCGAGAAAGTGGAGATAGACCTTCGCAACATGATGTACGATTCCGCGGCCCTGCTCGTGGAGCAGTGCGAGGGAATGGATTTCGACGCATTCCAGGAAAACCTCATGGCGAGGTTCTCGATAGACTGCGGTTTCGATGCCGAATTCTATTCGAAAGCCAAGACCGATGCCCTGGTGGATGCTGTCTGCGCCAATATGCAGGCCGTTTACCAGCGCCGAATGGATCTTCTCGTTGAGAAGCTTCAGCCCATCATCAAGGACGTCTATGAGAAACAGGGAAGCATGTATGAGAACATCGCCATCCCCATTTCCGACGGCCGTCACACCATGACCGTATCCGTAAATCTGGCGAAAGCCTATGAAACAGGCAGCCGCGAAGTAGGGAAGACCCTCAGCAAGAACATCATCCTCTATCAGATAGACGAACACTGGAAAGAGCATCTTCGCGAGATGGACGACCTCAAGCAGAGCGTTCAGAATGCTTCTTACGAGCAGAAGGACCCTGTGGTAGTTTACAAGCTCGAAAGCTACAACCTCTTCGCTTCCATGCTGGAATCCCTCAATCAGGATGTGCTTTCCTTCCTCCTCCGGGCTTTCGTTCCGCTCCGCGACGCTTCCGAGCAGCCGCGCAGGGCCGTCCAGCCCCGTACCGACATGTCCCGCATGCAGGCCGGCCGTCAGGATCTCAGCACCAACGGAGAGCAGAAGGCGAATACGCCGGTCAAGGCTGACAAGAGGATAGGACGCAACGATCCATGCCCTTGCGGAAGTGGCAAGAAATACAAGAACTGCCACGGAAAAGGACTCGTATAATCTTTAATTTTTAATATATGTTTGAAATGATGACAACTCCTAAAATCGCAGAACCTGTAGTGGATGTGAACGATGTAAGCCACATCTCTTCCGGGACAATCATCAAGGGTGAGATTTCTTCCCTTACCGACATCCGCATCGACGGCCATGTCGAGGGTAAAGTTTATTCGAAGGGTAAAATAGTCGTGGGAGACCAGGCCGGAGTGAACGGTTCCCTGCTTTGCTCCAACCTTGATTTCTGGGGACAGATGGAAGGTGATATCTATGTGAAGGATACCCTTTCCCTCAATGGCTCCGCAACTATCAACGGCAATATACATGTGCGCAAGTTCCAGGTTGAAATGGGTGCCCAGATCAACGGTTCCTGCAATATGATTTCCGAAGCCGATTACGAGAAGTTCGTTCAGGACGTGGTGACAACCAAGATCCCTGAATTCAACCGCTCGGACAAGAAACCGGCAAAACCGGCTCCCGCCGAAAACTAAAGGAATTCTTCCCTGCGGATGTTGAACACCCTGTTCTCCGTCCTGCAGTATCTGATATCGAAACAGGAATATTCGTCGTACCTGCCACGGGTGCGGCGAAATCCTGTTATATACAGAGGCTTGAACCCTGAATCTTCGAGAGTGGAAATATCCACCGAGCGCGTTCCTGCGTCGAGCATGGATTCCAGCATCCGGTAGTTGACGTTCAGGGCGGTAATGACGCGGTTGCGGATGCGTCTTGATTTTTCTACCTTATTATAATTGTATGCGTTTTTGCAGCTGAGACTGCAGAACTGCTTGTCCGTGCGGCCGTAAATCTCCGCGCCGCAGCGTATGCACCTTCCATGCATACCCGGAATTCCGCTTTCAATTTTCATCATGCCGGCAAAAATGGAACAGCTTTCCGACTGTTCCAAGCAAACTAAAGTTTTTTGCCTAAATTTTTCTGTTTCTTATCTGTATAAAGATTTTTCTATACTTGATAAAAAACATAAAAAGTTTGCTCTGGAGGCTGTATAAGCCGATTTTTTACGTTTCATATGTTTTCCTTTGCTGCCGGGACGGGACCGCGCGGCCCGTATGCCCGCAAACTCTAAAAACGTTAAAAAATGGAACAGTTGAACAGAATCGAGCTCAGGGGAACGGTCGGATCCATCAAGGTGCAGACTTACTCCGGCAAAAAGGTCGGAAGAATCAATCTTGCGACAAGCATGGCTTTCAAGGACAAATCTGGAACGCCTGTAATCGAAACCCAGTGGCATTCGGTCAATGCCTGGGAGGGAAAGACGATAGAAGATGTGGACAGCATCGGCAAAGGCGACAAACTCTATGTCGTCGGACGGGTTAAATACAGCAAGTTCACGGGAACCGACGGAGCGGACCATTACAATACCGAGATCCAGGCTCTGAAACTTGTGCGTATCGACGACGAAGACGAACTCCAGATTCCCTGCTCGTAATATGAAAAGCCTCTTGCCTGTGAGCATCCTTGTCTGTCTGCTGCTGTCTTCGTGCGCCCTGCAGAGGAAAGCCGGCGCGGTCAGGAGGGGAGATTTGTCCGCGAGGATAGAAGCTTCCGACTATATCCGTCCGGAACAGATAAAACTTGATTCCCCAAGAAGGGATACGCTGTCTTTTATCGATGAGAGGGGCAAGGAAGTCTTCATAATGCGCGCCGTGCGCGACGAGAACGGTGAAATGGTGGCCAGGGATGAACTGGATGCATCCCTCGTGGTGGCATCTTTCAAAAACGTGGCGGAAAGGCTTGGAAAGGTGGATCTGCGATTCGAAATAATCGTGCCCGCCGCCATGACCGACAGCCGCTGGCAGGTCAGGATAGAACCGCAGCTCTACATTATGCGGGACAGCCTTGAACTGGAGACGGTAATGATCACCGGGGAGGCTTACAGGCAGGCACAAAACAGGGGTTATGCCCGCTACGGAAGGTATCTGGACGGCATCGACATGGATCCGCTGTCCTACCTGAACGCAAGGGATCTCGCCGTATTTACGCAGAGGAACGCCGGAAGCCGCGGCGGCGACAATATGGCTTCTGAAATGGGCGTTACGAGGACGGAAGCGGTGGAACATTATACGAGGATGTGGGGACTGAAGCGGGCAGAATACAAAGACTCCCGCAAAGACCTGATGTTCCGCCGCTGGGTGAAATCACCGTACATATACGAAGGGTTGAGGCTGGATACGGTTATTGTGGCCTCTTCCGGAGACATACGCTACAGCTATGTCCAGACAATACGGACGCGTCCGGGCCTGAAAAAGGCCGAGATAGGGCTGAAAGGCGGTATCTATGCCTTTGACGGCCCTGTCTGCCTGCTTCCGGAAAGCGGCCGGCTCACCTACTACATCAGTTCCCTGAGTTCGCTGGCGGACGAAAGCCCCAAATACCTCAAGCGCATTATAGAGCGGAGGGTGTCTGCAAATTCCGTCTGCTGGATCGAATTCGCATCGGGCAGCGCTGTCCTTGACACGGCCCTCGGGCACAATTCGTCGGAAATGAAGAGAATAGCGGAGAATCTGGAGTACCTCAGGGACAACAGCGAGTTCGAACTGGACTCGGTGGTGGTGAGGGCTTCATGTTCACCGGAAGGGGAGTTCGGATATAACCGGAGACTCTCTTCCGCCCGCAGCAAGGCCGTTTGCGCCTGGTTCGGTGAAGGATTCCTGCCGAGAGAAGTGGCGGAGAACTGGAAAATGCTCGACCTGTTGGTTCAGGGTGACACCACGCTTACAGATATGGACAAGAAGGATTATCATGGACTGAAAGCGACGGAAGACCTGGACCGCAGGGAGCGGGCGATGTCGGCGAAACCATATTACCGCTATCTGAGGGAGCACCTGTATCCGCACCTGCGTATCGTAGAATTCAGATTCGACATGCATCGCAGGGGAATGGTAAAGGATACCGTTCACACTACCGAAGTGGACACCCTGTATATGCGTGGCGTGGCGCTGCTCAAGGACAGGGATTACAAAAGAGCGATAGAAATACTCAGGCCCTATTCGGATATAAACACGGCCCTATGCTATTGTGCCCTGGAATATGATGCCTCGGCCCTCTCGGTGCTCGAACAGATGGATACCACTGCCAAGACGGAGTACATGAAAGCCCTTATCTATTCAAGGAAAGGCGAAGACGCGCAGGCCGTCCGTCATTACATCAGTGCCTGCAAAATGGATCCGGCATTCATACACAGGGGAAATCTCGATCCGGAGATATCCGTGCTTGCCGGCAAATATGAATTAAACTTGGAATCACAATGAAAAAGAAAACAATGATAGCAGCGGCGATCGCCGCCACGCTTGTGTGTGCATCCTGCACTAAAGAAAAGGAATATGTCAATGATATAAGCAGTCCCGAATCCGAAAGCGGAATCGCGAAAATCACGGCGCATGCCGACTTCCTCCCTGCAAATGAAGGGAAGGCCGCACCATACACCGCCATGGAGGCGCGGGATCTCAAGATCGACAAGTATCACATCTCCTTCTGCAAAAACGGCAGGGTGGTTAAAGAAGTGAGCGTCAACAACGCTGGAATTACAGACGGAAGGATACCCTCCACGGAAGTCCGGCTGCCCGTGGGAGAGTATCAGGTGTATGTCGCGGCCAATGCATATACAGACTTGAGCGAGCCTTCCGTCCTCGATGAAAATGGCGGCGGCAATATGCCCGCTTATGATGAATTCAAGAGTCCGGAATCATTTTTCTGGCCCATTGCAAACGATGCATATACTTCTGCCGGAACCCTTGTGCATACAGGTACGGGCTCTGTGACTGTGACTTCCGGCACCGAGGCGACAAGCGCATCGACAGGTACGATAGAACTGAAACGAAGGGTGGCCAGAATAAGGGTGAACAGCATCCGCAACAATCTGCCTTCTGGTATCGATGTGGAACTTGAGGCTGTCTATCTTGCCAATTTTACCAGCCGCGACCTTTTGTTCTCGGACTATGATTATGCTTCGGCCCAAAAGTGGCTTTATATCGGAAATCCCAACGGCCGCATATATAATGAGAATGGAGAAACAGGTATGATGGAAGAATGGGTGATCGGGCAGTGTGATTGGAACGAAGACGACTGCGATTTCAGGGTGGCATTCTCTGAAATTGCCACTCAGGTACTGCAGAGCCGGGTTGAAAAAGGAGCGGTATATTCCAGACCTTTCAATCTCTATTGTTACAGGAGCCTTGGCGGCGCAGCGACTATACAGAGCGGAGATTACATGCCGCAGCCATTTGAATATGACTGCTTATGGCAGAGCGCGTCATCCGCACTGCCCGGACCGCTGCTGGTGGTTGCCGTAGGAATAGGGACAGGGTTCGATTTTGCTGATGCAAGCAGGACAATGGTATATTATCCGGTGAAACTGTCAGAAGTTTTCCCTGCCGGCATCAAGGCTAACCATTCTTATGTCCTGGACATCGAACTCAACGATATCGGCACGAGCGATCCTTCCCAGCCCCTTGTCCATAGCATGGCCGAAGTGTCAGCCCGAGTCTCTGACTGGAATGACGGTGGTGCAAGTACCGTAGAATTATAGGACAGGCTGTGAACGGGAAATTGTCGATACTGCTGGAACTGGCGGTGCCGCTTCTTGCGACACTGCCGGTATCCTGCAGCATTAAGGAAGACCGGAGCGGCTGTCCCTCCGAGTACCGCCTGCAATTCTCCGGTCCGGACAAGACCATAGGCAGCGGGTATTCGTTCGCTGCGGCGGGAACCGGCGTCAGGGACGGCTTCGTGTACAGGGGAGGCCGGCAGACGAGGGTATATGATATAAGGAGGGGACGCGTGGATCTTTTCGCCTGGTGCGGCTGGGACGGTAACCCAGAATACCGTATTGAGAAGGGGGATTGCTGCGACTCTATATACACTGCGAGAAAAACCGTAATGTGCAGCGGGGAGTCTCTGCGTGACAGCCTTGTCCTTCATAAGGATTTCGTCACCCTGTTCATAAGCCTTGAATGCAGCACGGACGGTGAATTCCTTTCTCTGACTGTCGAAGCGCCGTTCTGCGGCATCGATGCAGGCAGCGGTGAACTTCTGGAAGGCCCCTGCCGCTTCAATCCGGAAATAGAATGTACGCGGAACCTGCTGACCTCCAGCGCCAGGATTCCGCGGCAGAAGGAGGGTTTCAAAATCCTGTTCTGCGATGCCTTAGGGCTGGTTTGCGGGGAATATGAATTCGGGCCGGGAGAAGCTGCGGCAGCAGGCTTCTCCTGGGAGGAAGAGAATCTTGAAGATTTGAGTATCAGCGGGTTTTATTCTTCCGGCAAAATGACGTTCAATGTGGAAACCTGGGACGACGGAGGCGCTTCAGGGATAGAATTATGATGGCGATGAAAAGAATTAAACGATATTGCGTGTATGCGGCCCTGCTGGCTCTCCATGGCTGTACAATACGGGATTTGACCGAGGCTCCGCTGCTGGAATGCAGCATCACCCTGACCGCAGACCAGCCGGGAAGCCGGGGGAAATCTTCTCTCTGGGACGCGGAATGTGAATACAAAGTAAACGATTTCAATATTTTATATTATCGGGACGGAATCTTTGCCGGAGCCAGGTATTATGCTCCAGGAGACTATGACCTCAGCCCCGAAGGAGTCCGTGCGGAGTTCGGTTTGCTGAGCGGATATTCTTATTCTGTTTATGTCATTGCCAATATGGGGGATCTGACCGCGCTCCCGAACCTTCCTGTTTCGGAAAGCGCGATGAGAAAACTGTCTTTGGATGCAGGCCTGGCAGCCTCACCGGCCCTTCCCATGGCAGGCCATGCTAATTTATCAGCGGGAAATAATGTTTCAATCCTGCTTTACAGGCTTGTGGCAAGGGTGAACTGCAGCATCTCTCTTCCGGAAGATGCGCAACTCGAGGAGGTCAGGCTTTGCCAGGCCCCTGTAATCTGCACTCCGTTTCTGTCCGGTTTCAGGGCGGGAGGGGGAGAGGTGGCAGACGGCGACCGCTTCAGTTTCGATCCTTCCACATGTGGACGCTATATTTCCGGCCCGGCCGGGAAAAAAGGATATACCCTTAGGAGTGAACCGCTGTATGTGTTTGAAAACATGCAGGGTGTCCAGGAGGGCAACAGCGATCCATGGCATAAGATTCCCTCGGATGGAAATGTAAGGAATGGCGCTACCTACGTTCTTGTGAAGGCGCTTTTCCCGGACGGGGCGGTAATCTACCGTTTTTACCTTGGTGCGGACGCCACCTCTGACTACAATCTCGAACGGAACAAGAGTTACACGCTCAACATATCCATCTGGGATGCGGAAGCAAGCAAATCGACATGGAGCATGATAGACCTGAGATACTCGGACAACTGGCCTTCTGACAGGTTCTATGTAGGGCAGCAGCGAAGTTTCAGCTTTCTCTCCGGCGCCGTGCGGCTTGTCTCCGAGGATCCTTCGGTGGCGGCTTTAACCTCGGACGGGCTTGGCAAATGGATGGTTTCCGCGCTTTCCGAGGGTGTGACGTCCTTACGGATCGTGAGCGACGGGCAGGTGCTCGGAAGCATCCCCATTGAGGTGTCGGGCTGGCAGGGAGTGTCAGGAGAGCTTCAGCTTGGCCTTTTCGGAAATGCCGAAAGTATATGCGAAAGGGGGATAGAAATAGGCGGGGAACTGAAATATCTGAGCGATGCCGGAGCGGAGACCGTCTGCGACAATCCCGGGATGATGTCATCTGAAATAGTGTATTCCTGCCTGAATGATGCGGAGACAAGTTTTGGAAAAGATATACCACGAGAAAAGTTCGGGATTGCGAAGGCGGGCGCTGATGGAGCCTGCGACAGCCTCTTCGTCTTCGATCCCCGGGACTGGGCGGAGGATTTCGGAAAAGAGAAAAGATTCGGCAAGCTGCTTCACTTGGAAAACCTTTCCGCCGGAGTGTCGCTTGATGTGGCAGCCAGGGTAATCAATGCCCTGAGCACCGAGAGTTCGGGAAGAGTGGAGTTCGTGATCCATGACTATTCCCTGGCTTCACCCGGGGCCAACAGCCTCAATGAAGACGGATATTGGAACGGACAGACGCTGTCTTTCGTATGGCATCCGTACGAGGGAACGACGGAAGCCCCTCTGCCTGAGACCGCTGAAGTGAGCGTCTCTTCGCGCATGCTGTCCAACAACCTGGCCGGGAATGAAGCGGTGAGCTATCATTACTCCGGAGGCTCCGCGGGAAGCCATCTCTGGGAAATGTCCTTGGATTTCAGCCTTTCATCTTCAACGGATTTAAGCCATGCCTGCGGACTTGCGGAAGTCTATGCGGAGGTCTTGAACAGGCGTTCCGGATATTCTTACAAGACTCCGCTCTTCCTTGAAGAGCATTTCCTTCATGTCACTTATGGCGCTTTCAGGACCTTCCAGGGGGAGATGTCCACAGGCGGGAACGGCAATTACTGCTACGATGCGATCTGCTTCACGGTGACGCCCCTGCTGACGGCAAATACGACCCATCAAGACGGGCTTGTGAACCCGGCGGTGGAACTGCTGTCCCAAAGCGACGGATTATTCGAATACACAGGACCCAACCGTATCTTCTATCAGTATCGCTACGACTGGTACAACGAGGCGGAAGGAGCGGCCTATGTCTTTGTCGGCCAGAAGGCTATGCCGTCCAATGGAGGTCCGGGCCTGGGGCTCTACTGCGACTATTTCATGGAATATGAACACAAGCGATGGTCGAAACCATGGCAGTTCTATGGCTATGCCAACGATACCGAACTTAATGAAAGGGGCCCGTGGATGAAGCTTGCAATCGAAAGCGCTTCGCCTGATGCCCTGGCAGGAGACGGGGCCAAGTCTTTCAGCGAGGTGTCCGGAATCCCGATAGGGACTGCGGACGCACGCCGGCATCCAAAAAACACCAGATATCACGGCAGGGGATATCTGGTGCTCGAAAACAGTTGCATCTTTGACGACGGCAGCTATGGCTGGCTGGATTACTGAGCCTGCTGCTCTTTTTTCGCGGGATTCTTGAACAGGATCATGAAGAGGATGCCGACCACGAAAGCGTAAGCGGCGAAGATGTACCATGCATCAGCCCAGTTGGCGGGAGTGTTGAAAACATCGCAGGCTTCGACAACCTTGCCGGCTGCGAGGGTGCCTATGGTGGCTCCGAGGCCGTTGGTCATGAGCATGAACACGCCCTGGGCGCTGGAACGGATGTCAGGTTCTGTATTCTCATTCACATAGAGAGATCCGGAGATGTTGAAAAAGTCGAAAGCCACACCGTAAACTATGCAGCTGAGCACGAACAGGAGCACTCCGGGCATAGAGGGATTGCCGAGTCCGAAGAATCCGAAGCGGAATACCCAGGCGAACATCGCTATGAGCATGACGTTCTTGATCCCGAAGCGTTTCATGCAGAATGGAATGAGGAGGATGCATAGCGTTTCGGAGAGCTGGCTGATTGCGATAAGGGCGTTGGAGTTCTTTACCGCGAAGCTGTCAGCAAGTGCCGGATCAGTCGCGAAGGAACCGAGGAAGGTGTTGGCGTATCCGTTGGTAATCTGCAGGGATGCCCCGAGGAGCATGGAGAAAATGAAGAATATCGCGAACTGGCTGTCCTTGAACAGGCTGAACGCCTTGAGCCCGAATGCTTCTGCAAGGCTCTGTCCCTCGCCCTTGTTGGTCTCGCATGCCGGCATGGTGAGTGCATAGCCGCACAGGATCAGGGAAATGATACCGGAGGAGAACAGCTGTGTGTAGGAATCCTGCATGGCGCTTCCGCCGATCTTGAGGAAATTGGTGAGCAGCATGCTGCAGATGAAGCCCACGGTGCCGAACACCCTGATAGGAGGGAAGTCCTTTACGGGATCCATCCCCGCTTTGCCGAGAGCGTTGTATGCAACCGAATTGGAGATTGCGATGGTCGGCATGTAGAAGGCCACGCTGACGCTGTAGAGCACGAAGAGCGGGGTGAATGAAATGGCGTCTCCGGCCGAAAGGCAGTAGAGACCTGCGCCTATCATGAAAATACCCGCGATGCCGTGGCACAGCGAGAGGGTTTTCTGGGCCTGAAGGTATTTGTCGGCCACGATTCCCATCAGGGTAGGCATGAATATCGAAACAATGCCCTGCATGGCAAAGAACCATTTGATCTGAGGACCAAGGCCCACATTGCCGAGGTAGCGGCCGAGGGAAGTCAGGTAGGCGCCCCATGCGGCGTACTGCAGGAAGTTCATCAGGATCAGCCTGAAACTTAGCTGTTTGTTTTTCATCGAAACTGCGGTTTTGGTTTTTGAAAATGTGGAGGACAAATTTAGGAGTTTTCCGCGAATAATGACTATATTTGAAAGATGAAATTTGAATTGCACCACACGGATCCAGGCTCGCGGGCGAGGAGGGGAACGATAGTCACGGCTCACGGGAGCATTGAAACTCCCATTTTTATGCCCGTCGGCACCGTCGGTTCCGTGAAAGGTGTGTACCACAGGGATTTGCGGGAAGACATCGATGCGGAAATCATCTTGGGAAACACCTATCACCTCTATCTGCGTCCCGGTCTGGACATCCTGCGCAAGGCGGGAGGCCTCCACATATTCGAAAACTGGGACAGGCCCATCCTCACCGATAGCGGCGGTTTCCAGGTTTTCTCCCTTACACCTATCCGCAAGATTACGCCTGAAGGATGCACCTTCTCCAGCCACATCGACGGTTCCCGCCATATATTCACCCCGGAAAACAATGTGGATACCCAGCGTATCATCGGCGCGGATATTATGATGGCCCTGGACGAATGCTGCCCGGGGGATGCCGACCACAGCTATGCGAGGAAATCCCTGAACCTTACGAAATCCTGGCTTGAACGCTATGTGAAGCGCTTCAAAGAGACTGAACCCCTTTATGGTTACGACCAGTGCTATTTCCCGATAGTGCAGGGGTGTGTCTATCCCGACCTGCGTAAGGAAGCCGTGGATCATGCAGTGCAGTTCGATGCCGACGGCTATGCCATCGGCGGACTTGCTGTAGGTGAGCCCACCGAAAAGATGTACGAGATGCTCGAGTTGGTCTGCCCTCTTCTGCCCGCTGACAGGCCCCGGTATCTCATGGGAGTAGGCACGCCGGCGAATATTCTCGAAGGCATCGCCAGGGGCGTGGACATGTTCGACTGCGTCATGCCCACACGCAACGCCAGGAACGGCATGCTCTTCACATGGAACGGCATTCTGAACATGCGCAACGAAAAGTGGAAGGACGATTTTTCGCCGCTTGATCCGGAAGGCACCTCCTTCGTGGACAGGACCTATACAAAGGCCTATCTCCGCCATCTTTTCATAGCAGGGGAGATGTTCGCCGGGATGATCGCGAGCGAGCATAACCTGGCCTTCTACCTGGACCTCGTCCGCCAGGCTCGGGCCCATATAGAAGCAGGCGATTTCGCTTCTTGGAAAGAAGCTGCAGTAAAGAAAGTAAGTGCCAGGTTATGAAGAAGATAGATAAGTATATAAGCAAGAAGTTCCTGCTTACTTTCGGCGCGGCGATACTCCTCATCATAGGTATCGTCATCATCTTCGACATTTCCGAAAAGATAGATTATTTCGTAAAGAACGAAGCGCCCCTGAGGGCCATAGTGCTGGATTATTATCTGAACTTCATTCCCTATTTCATGAACATGTTCAGCCCTCTGTTCGTGTTCATAACGGTAATTTTCTTTACTTCGAGACTTGCCGGGAATTCAGAGATAATAGCGATGCTTTCCGGCGGCATAAGCTACTCGCGAATACTGGTGCCGTATATCGGCTGTGCCATACTGATCGCACTTTTCTCCCTCGGGCTGAACCTTTATGTCATTCCCAAGGCAAATGTCAAGCGGGCCGCTTTCGAGGAGCAGTATATCAAGCACCGGAACAAGTTCAAAAGGCGCAATATCCACTACCAGATAGCGCCTGGGGAATTCGTCTATGTGGAATCTTTCAGCTCCTGGAACAATACCGCATACAAATTCACCCTTGAGACCATCAAGGACAACAAGTTGGAAACCAAGCTTTCGGCGGAATCCGCAGTATGGGACAGCACCATGGACGGATGGCATCTGAGGAACTGGTTCATGCGTGATTATTCAGGAGGGCTTGAGGACCACATCCGTTCCGGAGCCAGGCTGGACACGGTCATAGCCTTGAAAATAACGGATTTCTACCGCAACGAGAAAACGGTGGAAACGCTTAACCAGAAGCAACTCAACGAATTGATTGCCACGCAGAAAATGCGTGGGGATGCAAATGTCATGTACGCTCAGATCGAAAAGCATACACGAACCTCCCTGCCTTTTTCCGCAATCATCCTGACGATTATGGGCGTGGCGCTTTCCTCCAGGAAGACGAGGGGAGGGATAGGCTGGAACATCGGTATAGGAATCGCGCTGGCCTTCTCCTACATCCTCTTCATGCGTTTCTCCCAGATGTTCGTTTACACCGGGACGCTGCCGCCGGCGCTGGCGCTCTGGACGCCGAATATATTGTTCGCTGTAATCACTGCATGGCTATACACAAAAGCGCAGAAATAAAATGACGGTCAAAGTTATAAACAAGGGAGGAAACGCCCTTCCTGAATATGCCACTCCCGCATCGGCAGGGATGGACGTACGGGCCTCGATAGAAGAGGCCATGGTATTGAAACCTCTCGGCAGGGCAGTCGTGCCCACAGGGCTTTTCATGGAGATTCCGCTTGGCTACGAAGTTCAGGTGCGTCCCCGCAGCGGCCTTGCCGTAAAGCATGGGATCACAGTGCTCAATGCTCCCGGAACCATCGACGCGGATTACCGCGGGGAACTTTGCGTCGTGCTCGTGAATCTTTCCGACAGCGATTTTACCATAGAGCCGGGAGAGCGTATAGCGCAGATCGTCCTTGCCAGGCACGAGACTATCGAATGGGAGGAAACGACGGAGCTGGGAGCCACCCAGCGAGGTGAAGGAAGGTTTGGCAGCACCGGAAGGAAATAGTATGGAAATCAGGGATCTTTACTCTTTGTATGCTCAGTGCTCGTACAAAGTTACCACCGACAGCCGGGCGATAAAGGGCGGGGAATTGTTCTTTGCCCTGCGCGGAGATAATTTCGACGGAAATGCCTTTGCCCTAAAGGCTTTGGAGGACGGCGCTGCTTATGCCGTGGTGAACAGGGATGCCGGCCTGCCTTCTTCCGACAGGCTGATAGAAGTGGACAGCCCCTTCGAGACCATGCAGGCTCTCGCAATCTATCATCGTGAAACGCTGGCCATTCCGGTCGTCGGACTCACCGGAACCAACGGAAAAACCACCACCAAGGAACTCATTGCAGCCGTTCTGTCAAGAAAATATAATGTGACCGCTACCAGGGGAAACCTGAACAATGACATCGGCGTTCCCCTCAGTCTGCTTTCCATGACTCCGGAGACACGGATTGCCGTCATCGAGATGGGGGCTAACCATCCTGATGATATCGCGAAACTCGTTAAAGTCAGCCGCCCGACCCATGGCCTGATAACCAATGTCGGGAAGGCCCATCTTCTCGGTTTCGGTTCCATAGAAGGGGTGAAAGCCGCCAAGGGAGAGCTGTATAACTGGCTCGGATCCCATGCCGGACTGATTTTCCTTAATGAAGATGACGCCGATCTCAAGGAAATGGCGCTGAAACAAAGCTGTCACCAGTTCGGTTATGGCGTTTCATATCAGGGAGTAGAGCTTCTCCCGTCCAGCCCCGACAATCCTTTCCTCACCCTCGATGTTCCGGGGTATGGAATCATACGAAGCGAGCTTGTAGGCTCATACAATGCCACCAATGTGCTGGCCGCTCTTGCCGTAGGACAGTATTTCGGAGTGGCTGCTGAAGATGCAAAGGCTGCAATCGAATCCTACCGGCCTTCGAACCAGCGGTCGCAGATGCAGAAAACCGAACGCAATACCCTTATCCTCGACGCATACAACGCGAATCCTTCGTCGATGTCCGTAGCTCTTGACAATCTTGCCGGAATGCAGGCGGATTGCAAGCTCGCCCTGCTGGGGGAGATGCGTGAACTTGGGGAAGAGTCGCTCCGGGAACATGAGACCATAGTGAAAAAGCTGCTTGGCCTTGGCCTGGACGCCATCCTGGTTGGCAATGAGTTCAAGAAAGCCATCGCTCTATGCGGCGCCGGCTTCAAATGCTTCGATACTTCCGAAGACCTTGCCGCTTATCTTGAGCGGGAGAGAGTCCACGGAAGTACGATACTTGTCAAAGGTTCCAGGGGAACCACCATGGAAAAGGTGATAACTTCCCTTTAGCGGCCCAGGATAGAGTCAACCGTCTTGAATACCCGTTCCTGAACCTCGTCGATGGTTCCAAGCCCGTCGATCTCGTGATAGAGACCTTCGTCCTTGTAAAGCTCGATGAGGGCTTCCGTCTTGGCGTGGTAGGTACGGATGCGGTTCTCGATGACTTCGGGTTTGGCGTCGTCGGCACGTCCTTCTATTTTGGCGCGTCCGGCAATGCGTTCCTTGATCACCTCGTCCGGAATCATGAGGGAAATGACGGCGGTGACTTCTTCATCCCTCGCGGCAAGCATTTCCTTGAGGTCATGCGCCTGGCTGATGGTGCGGGGGAAACCGTCCAGCAGGAAGCCGTCAACTTCCTTGTATTTGCCGAAGGCGCGGGAAATCATTCCTTCCACCACCTCGTCTGGGACAAGGTTTCCGGCATCGATAAGTTCCTTTGCCTGTTTGCCAAGTTCACTGCCTTCCGCTATTTCAGCGCGCAGGAGTTCACCTGTCGAGAGATGCTTGAGATTGTATTTGCTTGCAAGAGGGGCGGCATGTGTGCCTTTTCCGGCTCCCGGAGGGCCGAAGAGAATGAAGTATTTCATTATTCTGATAATGCGTAAATGTCCTTGAGATTCCTTCCGAGCCCGTCATAGTCGAGACCGAATCCGACGATGAATTTCGGGGGGATTTCCATTCCGACGTAATCGAGTTTCATCTTGTCCTGGAATACATCGGGTTTGAGCAGCATGGTACAGATGCGTACATCCGCTGCGCCTTTGTCCTGGAGCATCTTCTTGAGCGCCACCATGGTGTTGCCGGTATCCACTATGTCTTCGCAAACCAGTACGCGGCGGCCCTTGACGTCGGAAGTCAGACCGAGCGTTTCTAGGATCTTGCCGGTTGAACCCGTGCCTGAATAGGAAGAAAGTTTGATGGCGCAAACTTCCAGGGGGAAGCTGAGCCTTTTAAGAAGTTCCCCCGTGAACATTATGGCTCCGTTAAGCACACAAAGAACAAGGGGGATGTCGTCCGTGGATTTGCCGAAATCGGCGTTGATTGTGTCTGAAATCCGGTCAATAGCGCTTTCTATAGTGCTATTGTCTATGAAAGGCTTGAAAGTCTTGTCGAATAAAACAACTTTATCCATAAGCACAGGAAAAATTTTCAATTCGTAAAATTACTAATTCTTTTCCACATAAAGAAACATAAATTTCTCTGCATGCTTAATTTTATTTTAAGCTGATTTACGTTTCGTGGGGCTATCTTGCGCCCATGTTTCTGATACTCGCAGACATAACTGCCGCAATGCTTTTTCTCAGCGGAGCTTCGTCCCCTGAGGATTTGTCCGAAACTGAAATCGAGCGATTCGAACAGCTTTCCCGACACCGGCTGCATCTTAATTCTGCCGGCCGCAGCCGGCTGATATCATGCGGGCTGTTCAGCGCTTACCAGATTGCCAGCCTCGAAGACTACCGCTCCCGTTACGGAGATATCCTTTCCTTCACGGAACTTTCCGCGGTCGATGGTTTCGGAGAGGAGTACGCGGAAGCGCTTTCATATTTCGTGAGCCTTGAAAACCCTGGACAGGGTAGGGCTTTGGCCCGACCTATCCGGCAAAACCTGCTTTTGAGGGCATCCGGGAGGCGGAAAAACACGGATCAAGCTGGCGCTTCCGGTATCAAATACTCTTTCTCGGCAGGTGACAGGCTGGATATCCATTTCAGCCGGAGGTCCTCTTACACGGACGATGCAGGAATGCCTACCCTGAGCGCGGCATTTTCGGGGAAAAGCGGATGGCGCCTGCTTGCAGGAGATTTCAACGCGCGATTCGGGCAGGGCCTTGCCTTTTGGAGCGGGTTTTCCATGAGCGGATTCTCTTCGGCGGACGCTTTCCGTAAAAATGGCTCGGGGCTTTCCTCCACAAGTTCTTTTTCACCTTCGCTCCGCGGATTGGGCCTTGATTTCCAGGCTGGAAGATATTCCTTTTGCGCCGCAGTCGATCTTCCCGCTTCAAGGGACGGCCCGGAAGGCTGCGTCCTGCCCGTCGCATCTGTCGGGTATCTGTCAAGGAACTATTCCCTCGGCGTGCAGGCATGGAGCCTCTTTTCGGAGAATCCGGCAGTGCTTCCGGCTTCCGCGGCTTCAATTGACTGGCGTATAGGCGCTGGATACTTCAATTTTTTCGGCGAGCTGGCCGGCAGCGTCAAAGCGGGGGACGGTCCC
>DEFD01000013.1:86949-97601 GCA_002350615.1 Bacteroidales bacterium UBA2861
TGGGCGATCCTAGCCGGAGTCATGTGGTCTCCAGCCTACAAGACTCGATTCTCCTTGCTTCTGAGGCATTACGGGAAGGATTATGCCGGCCAGTATGCAGGCGCGGTGCGCTCCTCTTCAAAGGTCCGGGACGAAGACGGCCTGTCTTTCGGGGCACGCTATAAATGGATATCGGCTACGGCGGACTATGCGCGGCATCCGCAGAAAAGAAGTTCCAGGGCGAAACTGTTGCTGAATCTCTGTCCTGAATTCAGGGTTGGGAAGGACTTGGAAAACCCCCTTTCTCTGGCGCCTTCGCTTCGCTGCATAATCAAGGAAAGTAATGGTGTAAGACGGAAAGAACTGCGTTCGGACCTTGCCATGCACTGGCAAGGCCTTCATGCGGGATACCGCTTCCATACCGTGGCCTGCAAGGAGACTTCCTGGCTTCAATACTTTGAAACCGGTTACAAAAATGCAGGGGACCCCTCACGGGAGCAGACTGTTTCGCCTTCCCTTATGCTCCGGGCAACAATCTTCTGCATAGACAATTGGCAGGATAATATCTATTGTTACGAGCGGGACATCCCCGGGGCGTTTTCATCCCCGGCATATTATGGGCGCGGCTATGCGCTTTCCCTGCTCGGGTCCTTAAGGTTCCGGCATACCGCCGGCAGGAAACATCTCCGCCATTCCCTTCATCTCCGTGGCTCGCTCCTGTCGGCAGACCGTCTCAGCGCCCCTCTGATCCAAAAAGAAGTCAAGATACAGTATCAGTTGGATTTATGAACTTGATACAAGCTCCTTTGCATGGCTTCGACAAGTCCGAAAGAATCATTATCTTTGCAAGGTTATGGCCGAGAGTAATTTCATAGACTACGTCCGGATCCACTGCGAATCGGGACATGGCGGGGCGGGAAGTACGCATCTGCTCAGGGCGAAGTATGTTCCGAAGGGCGGACCTGACGGAGGCGACGGCGGAAGGGGAGGACATATTATATTGAGGGCAAATCCCCAATTCTGGACCCTGATACACCTTAAATACCGCAAATATGTCAAGGCGGACGACGGCGAAAAGGGCGGAGCCGCTCTCAGGCACGGCAAGGACGGAGAGGATATCTATCTGGATGTCCCCCCGGGAACCGTGGTGCGGGATGCCGATACCGGCGAGATAGTTTTCGAACTGGTCGAGGCCGGAGAAGAGAGGATTCTCTGCCGTGGCGGCAGGGGAGGACTCGGCAATGACAATTTCAAGACCGCGACCATGCAGACACCCCGTTTCGCCCAGCCGGGAGAGGAGGGGCAGGAAGGCTGGTTCATCCTGGAACTCAAGCTCCTTGCCGACGTGGGTCTGGTCGGCCTTCCCAATGCGGGCAAGTCCACGCTGCTTTCTGTCATCACATCGGCCAAGCCTAAAATCGCGAACTATGCCTTCACGACCCTGGAACCCAATCTTGGAATCGTGCGCTATTACGACGACCAGTCCTTTGTCGTTGCGGATATCCCGGGAATCATCGAGGGCGCGCATGAAAGCCGCGGAATAGGGGACAGGTTCCTGCGTCATATAGAGCGCAACTCGGTCCTTCTTTTCATGGTGTCGGTCGAAGAGGATGACATAAAGGCTACTTACGAAACCCTCCTGAACGAACTCAGGCTTTACAATCCGGAGCTGCTTGTCAAAAAGCGCCTGCTTGCCGTTACCAAATGCGACCTTATAGACGCTCAGCTTGAGAAGGAAATCGAATCCGGACTGCCTACCGATCTGGAACATATTTTCATCTCCTCCGCTTCCATGGAGGGCCTTAAGGATCTTATAGACATGCTGTGGAGGGCTTTGCATCAATGAGTCCTTTCTTTCAGGAACTGGAAGCTGCCGACAAAGGCATCAGCCTCGCTATCAATGCTTTCGGAGGCGGGGCCCTGGATTCTTTCATGGCTCTGGTTTCGGGGCGTCTGACCTGGGCACCCCTGTATGTCCTCCTGCTGGCGCTTCTGGTTTACAGGCTCGGTTGGAAAAAGGCTCTGCTGACTCTCGTCATCGCCGTCATAGCCCTTGCTGCCTGCGACCAGCTTGCCAACCTGGTGAAGAACTGGGCACAGCGGCTGCGCCCGTGCAGGGATGCGTATATGCTCGAAAACGGGATGAGGGTGCTTGAGAACAAGGGCGGCCGTTACGGCTTCTATTCGGCTCACGCGGCTACGCTGACCGGTATTTCAGTAGTGATAATGAGGGCTTTGCGTGGAGATTCCGTGCGGAAATGGCTGGGATGGCTGCTCGCCTTCTGGGTGCTGCTTGTCGGGATTAGCAGGATTTTTGTAGGAAAGCATTTCCTTGGAGATGTCATAGTGGGAATCATTGCGGGTTTCCTGACATCTTTGATCGTCTGCAAATGCGCTGAACTGCTTGTCAGGCATTGCAGGAAAAGCGATAAATGACTATCTTTGCGTAAATGGGTAAAATTATAGCTATAGCAAACCAGAAGGGCGGTGTCGGCAAGACCACGACTGCCATAAACCTTGCCGCCTCACTTGCGATTCTCGAGAACAAGGTTCTTGTGATAGATGCCGATCCGCAGGCGAATACCACCTCCGGACTCAATTTCTCTCCCGACAGCAAGGAGGCAAGGACCCTGTATGAGCTGATGATAGGCAAGATTGCCGCCGAGGATGCCCTTATCCAGACGGAGATTGCCAATCTGCACATGATTCCGTCCAACATCAACCTGGTGGCGGCGGAAATCGAACTTCTGGATGCCGAACAGCGCGAACTTATAATAAGGAAGGCGATAGCGCCGATACGGGACAATTACGATTATATAATCCTGGACTGCGCGCCTTCTCTCGGACTTATTACGGTAAACTGCCTTGCGGCGGCTGATTCCGTGATAGTGCCCGTGCAGCCCGAGTTCTTCGCCCTGGAGGGCCTCGGCAAACTGCTGCAGACCATCCGCCTCGTGGAAAAGGGCGTGAATCCGAATCTTACCATAGAAGGATTCGTGGTCACCATGTTCGACGGCAGGACGAAAGTTCACGCGCAGGTGGTAGGCGAGCTCAGGGAACATTTCAAGGATCTGGTTTTCAAGACCATAATCCAGAGGAACATCCGTCTGAGCGAAGCGCCGAGCCACGGCATACCTATCATTCTTTACGACATTATGAGCACCGGAGCCACCAATTATCTGAACCTGGCCAAAGAGGTGCTCGAACATAACGGACAGAAACAATGAGCAAAGAACCAAGAGGATTGGGAAAAGGACTTAGCGCCCTTCTGGGCGAGGTCGCGGATGTGGACAGCTTCCGCAAACCGGTAGGATACGTGAACAAGGAGATTGCCGGGGCGCGTCCGAGGCAGGACGCATCCGACGTGCTGAGGATTCCTGCCGACATGGTGGAAGCCAATCCTTTCCAGCCGCGAATGTCTTTCGACGGCGATGCCCTCGAAGAACTTGCCGCTTCCATACGCACACTCGGTCTTATCCAGCCCATTACCGTACGTAAGCTGGACGGCGGTCGTTTCCAGATAATCAGCGGAGAACGCCGTTTCAAGGCCTGCCGCATGGTTGGAATGACGGAAATCCCCGCCTATGTGCGTCAGGCGGACGACCAGGGTATGCTGGAAATGGCCCTCGTGGAGAATATCCAGAGGGAGAATCTCGATCCCATCGAAACGGCTCTTTCCTATCAGAGACTCATAGACGAATGCAAACTCACCCAGGAAGTGATGGCTGACCGGGTGGGAAAGAAGCGCAGTTCCGTCACGAACATGCTCCGTCTTCTCAAGCTTCCTGTCAAGGTGCAGCACGACCTGAAGGTGGGGCTTCTCAGCGTGGGGCATGCCAAGGTCCTTCTGGGAGTTGATGACAGTTCCGTCCAGGAGCAGCTCTGCGACCTGGTGATCAAGCAGGACCTCAGCGTGAGGGAGCTTGAAAAACTTGTGCAGGAAGCCGTCAAGGCTCCTTCAAAAAAGGAAGCCAAACCCGCCTCGCAGCAGGAGCTCCCGCAGGAGTATTACCGTGTGCTCAGCCATATAGGCAAGTTCTTCTCCGATGACATATCCCTTCGCAGGACTGCATCAGGGAAAGGAACCATGACAATTCACTTCGGCTCGGACGATGAGGTCCGGCGTTTCCTCCAGGCTCTCGACGATGCCAAGATATAATGAAGATCCGGTCTTTCATAGCGGCAGTTTTTGCAGGGGCGTTCCTGGCGTGCCTTCCCGCGCATGCGCAGTTCAAGCAGGAGGCGTTCCAGCAGAGCTACAATGACGACGATCCTTCCACCGCCACGAAAGACAGCACCGATACGATGTTCTCGTTCAAGGATTTCTTCGGCGGCATTTCGCACAAGCATGAAATCAAGATCGGGACCATGTTCGCGGGTTCCATGGTTTTCCCCGGGACGGGCCAGATTTACAACAGGGATTACTGGAAACTCCCTATAGTGTACGGAGGCATTGCCGGAGGTATCGGCGCCGGGATATGGTGCAGGAACAACGGCCACAAGGATGCGGCCAAGTACTGTTTTGCAGCTGCAGGCGTAACTTACTGGGCAAGTCTGATGGACGAGGTGTATTCCTATAAGCCGGATGATTTTCCCCATCCCGGCAAGGCTACGCTGTATGCCCTTCTCGTTCCGGGTCTCGGACAGATTTACAATGGCGAGACATGGAAGGTGCCTGTTTACTGGGCAGGCCTGATGGGCTCCGCCCACTTCTTCTTCCTTAACAGGACGAATTACAGGCGCTTCCGCCGCATCTACAGGGAGGCGACTTCGACTACCGTCCCGTATGAAGGTCCGATAGCCGCATCCACCGCCTTGTATTACAGGAATGTTTACAGGCGCTACAGGGATTATTCCGTGCTGGCATTCGCGGGTTTCTATCTCCTTCAGGTGATAGATGCGAATGTATTTGCCTATATGCACGATTTCAATATAAGTGACGAGATTGCCATGTCGGTTTCTCCCGCGCTGATATCTCCGGATACGGAGTATGCTTTCGCAGCGGCGCCGGCTCCTTCAGCGTTCGGTCTGAGTGTGGGATTCAGATTTTAGTGATGAAAAGATTTCTTTTGCTTTTGGCCGCCCTGGTGCTTGCCACGACCTCCGGCTTCGGCAGCTCCGGACCGGGAAAAAAAGAGCTGCAGAAACAGAACATGCAGCTGCGTTCCCTCGTTGATTCCCTTCTGCTTGTCATCGACAGCCTGCAGTTGAGGGGAGAAGTCCCGACCGACCTTGCGGCAGATTCATTGTCCGTGGCCACGACATCCGGGCCGATCGTCCAGGAACAGAGCATGGAACGGACTGACAGCCTCATGCGCGAATGGTTCGAAGATAAGCGCTTTCAGGATTATCTCCCTTATGCACAGGCACTTGACAGTACGGCGCTCAAGACCCAGGTTTCCGAGGAGCTTATAATCAAAAGGCTTCAGGAGATGAATTCGTTCATCAACCTGCCTTACAATGAAACGGTCCGCAATTATATCATCCTGTATTCCGAAGTCCTTCCGGTGACCATGTCCAAGGTGCTCGGCTGCAGCTCCTACTATATGCCCATCTTCGAGGAGGCCTTCGCCCGTTACGGTCTGCCCCTGGAACTTAAATACATGGCCGTCATAGAGTCCAATCTGAATCCCGTTGCGGTATCAAAGGCCGGGGCCAAGGGAATATGGCAGTTCATGTATCAGACCGCACGCAGGTACGGACTTGCAATCAATTCCTTCGTGGATGAACGAATGGACGTGGTGAAGGCTGCGGATGCGGCCGCCAGATATCTGCGTGATGCCTATGAGGTTTTTGGTGACTGGAATCTGGCCATATGTTCATACAACTGCGGTCCGGGTAATGTCCGAAAGGCAATCCAAAGGGCCGGCAGCCACGATTTCTGGGATATCTATCCATATCTTCCAAGGGAGACCAGGGGATATGTTCCCGCTTTCGTTGGGGCCATGTATGCGATGACCTATTATAAGGAGTATGGACTCGTTCCGGAGAAAACGGAACTTCCCGTCGCTGTGGATACTTTCCATGTTTCCAGGAATCTTCATTTCAAGCAGCTCAGCGAGTATGCCGGCATCCCTCTGGAGCCGCTCAGGGCCCTCAATCCCCAGTACCTGCATGACATCGTTCCCGGAGGCGACAGTTCCTATGTCCTGAATATCCCTGTTCAGTATTCTTCCAATTTCATTGCGGCCGATACGGATTCCCTCTATTCCCACAGGGCGGGGGAGTTGCTTAACGCCCAGCTGATCAAGAACATCAAGGACAGCGGGAATGAGGTGCGCATTTCCTACCGTGTACGCAGCGGTGATTATCTCGGAAAGATTGCTTCAAAACATGGAGTGACTGTTGCCCAGATTAAAAAATGGAACCATCTCAGAAGCGACAGACTCCGTACTGACCAGATCCTTTATATTTATAAGAAGGGATCCGGGCCCTCTGTCAGGACTTCCCATGCAACTGCCCAAAGGAGCAGCAATATCTATATAGTGAAGGAAGGGGACAATCTCTACAATATAGCCAAGTCTTATCCCGGCATAAGCGCCCAGAACATTGCAGATTACAACAATATAAGCGGATCCAAGATCCGGCCGGGAATGAAGCTCAAGATTCCCACAAAATAAAAATAAAGCGGCCCGCGGGCCGCTTTATTCTATTTGGACTAAGACTCTTTACAGCTGAACCGCCTCATCCCTGACGCAGCGCAAAGTGGAACTTGTCGCCTTTTCAGAGGAGACGTCACCGATGCTGAAACTCTTGCTGTAATATGTAAGCAGGTAGGCTCCGGTCTTGTTGGTAGGGGCCGAAGGATCGTTGATACCCGCATTGGCGTTGCAATTGTATCTTGCACCGTGCTTGTTCTGGCTGGATGTCCTATTGGACCAGGCGGCGTTGGAGCACCATTGTCCGCCGGCGTACGGCCAGTAGTCATATCCGCCTCCCTGAAGGGGATATGCTATTACGGAACAGTCGGAGAACGGATTGTCCTTTACGATGTACCTTGATTCCTGGTTCGGGTGGGCGTTTGCAAGTTCCCACCTTTCACCGCCAAGGTAAAGGGCAAGCATCAGAGCCGGATCCGCCACCCTGTAGCCTTCGGGACAAGGATCGTAGATGGTCTTGTGTCCAACGAGTTTGGAAGGAAGATTGGAACTGTAGTTCCTGTTTTCGTTTCCCCACAGACTGTTGTCCTGATCCACCATCCAGTTGCCCCTGGTGTTGCATGCCTCGTTGTTGTTCTTTGCGAAGAAGGTCTGAGGATGGGCAATGCTGTAGGCTATGTCAACCTCATTCGTGGCTGTGGTTTTGCTGTATCCGGCCAGCTGGTCCCAAGGGAACGGGTCTTTCCGTCCCCACTGGAAATAGGCCCAGCTGAAGCTCTCCTTGATGGCTCCGTCGAAGCGGCCTTCGGGATTCATCTTTCCGATTTCGGCGCTCTTCGCATTGCTGTAGGGCTGTCCGAGGATACGGTCCATGACATCGTACTCGAATCCTGCGTAATGCACATATCCTACCGGATCTCCGCTATGATACTTGCATATCATGAAGGACCACAGGATGTTGTAATCCTCGTCGTAGATGGCCACGGTTCCCCATGCTCCGCGCGCGGTGTCGCTCTGGACATTCACGGTGATGCTGTAGTCGGGACCGATCTCCCTGGTAGGTCTTGTCTCATGCGTGGTCACGCCGTCGGGCATCTCGAGGAGACCTCTGGAAGCGCATTCCGACGGTACGAGGAGCCCGTAGTACTTGGGTTCGTGGAGTTTCGTTATGTCTCCGCGGCCTTTTACCTCAAAGGTGAAGGCGTTCTTCTCACCCTGCTTGCTTTCCACATAGAAAGTATTCTGCGGACCATAGGCCCATTTGCCGAGAAGATCGCGCGAGTCGGAGGGAGCGTACCACTTCAGGGATCCGTTTTCCAGGCTTATCCCTTCCATGTTCACCGTATATATGGTGCCTGGCTCGAGGATAAGGTCTCCCTCGATGAAATCACTGAGGGACATGGGAAGGTTGATCTCCGATTGACCGTCGCCCTGATAATTGAGCATGACGCACCAGTCGCCTTCGCTGTAGTCGCCAGGGACTGCCGCTATGCAGAGTTCCTGTACCGGTTCGTTCCCTGAAAACTCATTGTCGCTGAGGCTGGCGCTGATTATCGAACTGCCGTTGGCTTCAATGCTGACAGTCTCATCCTCGATATCCACTGCGACGTCGCCGGCAATGTTGCATTTCCCGTTGAGGTCGATGAGTTTCACTCCCTTGAGCTGTCTTCCCGCAAGCTCTTCGCTTGAGACTACGAAGCGGATGTAGGAGCTCAGATGCTTCATGGTGAAGTCTATCATGATCTCCTCCTCTTCTGCATCGGCGGCCTTTACGTCGGCAAGGGCCACGGCTATGCCGCTCCAGCCGATTTTATGGTCGTTGGTGCTGCCAAGGACCTGTTCTGCCGGCACGGCGCTGTGAAGGATACCTTCGGCGTCGAGAGTCACGGAAGATTTGTAAGGGAAATAGACCAGGAACTTTTCGTCATTGAAGACAGGATATGCCAGGTCGTTGTCCACTATGTAGAAAATACCCTGGGCCTTGCCTTCGGAAGATGAAAGAAGCCTGGACCATACATTGTTGTTAGCTGTTTCGCTGCGGTCGTAGCTGAATATGCCGATTTCGTCTTCGACACTCCATGTGAGAGGCCTCTTGCCTTCCTGGGCTTCGCCGTACGAAAGGCGGGAGGAAGGGGAGAAGGAACCCCTGAGTGAAATCCTGCCGGAGGCATTGTCCCTGCCTGCCGGACGGCTTTCCTCCACGCTGCAGCCGGCCAGTACAAGTGCCGCGGCTGCCGATATGCTGAAGTAAAGTATCTTTCTCATGTTTCCCCCTTTTTAGAGTTCTTTGTCGATAAGGCTTCCGGCCTGGTCGTCCTGCCCGATGTTGTTATCGGGTTCGAGGGTGTGGAAGTCGATGCTGTCCACGCTGAGCACCTTGCCTTTGGAATCGTAACATACGACGAGGGAACAATAATCTTCATCCGCCACGAGATACCTCAAAAAGGCAGTGTAGGGCGGATTGATGATTATGCCTTCTTTCCTTACGAACTCCGCAGTCTTCTGCTCGTCCCCGAGATCAGGAACTGATTTAAGAAGTGTCCGTTTCGCAATCGCGCTTACGGCTTTGCATAGTGCCGGCTGACCTCCGTCGTTGCTGATGCCGAGGACTGCCGTTGTGGAGGCAAGTTCGCTGACATTCAAACGGATATCCGGTGCCGCGGTCTTTTCATCTTTCCCGCATGAAGCGGCTGCAAGCATTAGCGCGGCCGCTGCGGTAAGAATAAAAAGAAGTCTGTTCTTCATCGTTTTCATCTATTGGTTATGGTATTTACCTAAATTATATGGCGAGAGTGAGCATCAGTGCTCCTACAAGTCCGAGAATTGCGTAGAATTCAGGAAGGGCGGCGTAGATCAGGGTGTTGGTGAACACGTTGTGACCCTGGCTGATGCCGACGACACCGTTGGCGCAGACCTGGCCCTGGCGGATGGCGGAGATCAGACAGACGATACCGACGCACAGGCCGATCGCAAAGACGATGAAGCCGTTGGCCTGCGGATCCGAGGTCATCTTGCCGAGCATGAGGAAGAAGGCCACGAAACCATAGATACCCTGCGTAGCCGGAAGGGCGGACAGGACAAGGTAGTTACCGGAGCCTTCCGGTTTGATTTTCAAGGCGCCTTCCGCCGCATTGCCGACCGTAGTCGTGCCGATGGCGCTTCCGATACCACCCAGGATCAATACCAGACCCAGGCCGAGATAACCAAGTAAAGTACTAAGCATAATAATTGGATTGTTTATTGATTATTGTTTGTTTTCTGTAAAGGGGTATAGTTTCGCGGGCTGGTCTCGTAACCGGAGTTCTTGAAGAATTCCAGGAAGTTGAGTCGCAGCGGGTGGACGAAGGCGCCGAGAGCGCACATCGCCAGGTTGAGGGTATGACCGATGATGACGATCAGGATGAAGCCGACCCATCCGAGGATGCTGGAGCCGTCGCCCCGGGCCATCAGGCCGATGGAGTTGAAGGCAAATCCCAGCATGGCGCCGGCCAGGCCCAGTGCGTAAAGACGCAGGTAGCTCAGGACGTCGCCCAGCAGGCCGGTTACCGTATTGTAGGTTTCCCACAGGCCGGAGCCGATGTTCAGCAGGGGATTGCGGTGCAGGTCGTTGAGCAGGAAGATCCCCGCGCCGGACAGGACGCCCAGTACGATGATGATCCATTTCGTGACGGCCTTGTCCAGCACGCCGGTGAGGGCGATGCCTCCGACAATCACGCCGCCGACGATCAGCAGGGTCCATCCCCAGGTGCCGAGCGAATTGGCGAATCCGTTGTTCTTGGTCGTATTGATGGCCTTGACGACCATCGCCAGGCACAGGTGGAAAATACCCACGATCAGGGCCAGCACCATGGTGCCGTCATATCCGGCGATCTTGGACGGAAGCATGATCTTCTTCAGGCTGTCCGGGATCCAGCTCACCTCCAGCAGGTCGATGGAGAAGAAGGTATGGAACAGGAAGCCGATGACGGTCGTGCCGATGCCGAGGGTGACCACGAGCGGGGCCATGTCGGCGAAGCCCTTGACCTTCTTCAGCAGGAAGCCGACCAGGATCAGCAGGAGTCCGTATCCGCAGTC
>DEFD01000014.1 GCA_002350615.1 Bacteroidales bacterium UBA2861
CAAGATTTTATGTACATTTGTATATGTTCAAAAATCGCGTCATAATAGCACTCGTAACATTTCTCGCTGCTGTGGGCTGTGCAAGGCAGTCGGGCGAAACCGCATCGCTTCGCATCGTTCGCACAGACGGCACGGTCCAGGAGAAAATCGTAAACTTCACGTTTCGCAAAGGCTGCCTTGAATTCGTCTTTCCGAAAGCTTCGATAGAAGGAGTGGATACCCTGTATATAATACCCGAAATGACGAAGGCGGCAGCCGGCACGGACGGCTATTACGTGAATTCGGAAGGCATCGTCACCCGGATGCTAGAAGGCCGTGAGGGAAGATATTCCCTGAGGCATCGCCATCCTATGCCGATTGCGGGATGCGTAAAAGGAGGCAGGGCATGGATGGAGTTTTTCCCTAATTACCGCTTCGACAGCCATATAAGCATAATCTGCAAAGACGGTGAGTACAAGCAGCTTTTCGCGCTTACTCCTTTCGACCACAAAGCCTACGACGGAGATTATGTGCTGCGTTTCTATCCCCTCGAAGGCAAGGAAGCTACCTATGCCGGAATAGGGCGTTTGTATCGCAGTATCAGACTCTCCCAGGGCGGCCTCAAACCGCTCAAGGAAAAGGTGAAGAACCGTCCATTGCTGAGGTATGCGGTGGATTATCCCGAAATCCGCATTCGTCAGGGCTGGAAACCGGTTCCCTGCCAGGTCGAACATCAGACCTTGGAAAACGAACCGCCTATGAGGGTTGCTGTCACTTTCGACAAGGTTTGTGAGATAATAGATTCTCTCAAGGCGCAGGGCGTCCCTGGCGCTCAGCTGACGCTTGTGGGATGGAATATCCGCGGACACGACGGCCGTTTTCCGACCATATTCCCTCCGGAGCCGGCTCTTGGCGGGGAAGAGGGGCTTAAGCACCTCATCGCCTATGCCCAGGAAAAAGGCTTCCAGATAGTTCCCCATATCTGCACCGGGGACAGCTATGAGATTTCTGAAGATTTTGATATCAACGACGTGGCGTTGCTTCCGAACGGCAAGCGCTATTCCCAGTTCAGCTACGGCGGAGGCCGGATGTTCGAGCTTTGCTATGAGCAGGCCTACAAGAAATATGCGGTTCCCTACTGCGATTCGCTCGCGAAACTTGGTTTCCGCGGTGTGGCCTACAACGACGTTTATTCCATAGTGGCTCCCCATGCCTGCACCGATCCCAATCACTACAACAATCCTTCGCAGGCTGCAGAGTGGGCTCGGAAGACGCTCAGGGTAATGAAAGACAAGCTCGGAGGCGTTGCTTCTGAAGGCGGGTACGATCATCTCTCCGGAGACCTCGATTTTGCACTTTATATTTCGATGCTCGGCCCCCGAACCATCCGTTTCGAAAAGCTTCGCGACGCGCAGGTGCCCCTCTGGCAGATAGTCTATAACGGGTACATCTACTCCTGCCCGTTCTCACGCTCTGTCAATTATACCATAAAGGAGCCGGAGTGGGCTATGAAGATGCAGGAATACGGAGGCCATCCCACTTTCTACTTCTATTCAGCCCACAGGGATGACGACAAGAACTGGATAGGCACCCCGACATGCGACCTGCTTGCCTCCGACGGCCGCGACATTCACAATTCAGCTGTGGCAATCCGTAAGGGATGGGACTACATGAAGGAATACGGATACCTTCAGTACGAGACCATGGAAGATCATTGCGAGCTGGCTCCCGGAGTCTTCAAAACCACCTACGGCGACGGCAGCGTAATCATCTGCAATTATGGTGACGATCCTTATATTTGCCCTGATGGTAGCATTGTGGGGTCGAAGGACTGGAAGATATTCAAGGGCCCGAAGCGCGGAGGGGAAACTGCCGGTTTCTCGGATTCGGCCAACTCCAAGGTAAGGCTGTCGGTGAAAGATACAATGCTTTCCGCTCTTTCCGACACGATGTGGGTGAATCTTGACAGGGGAGAGAGAGTCGTGCTCAGCGGCCCTGTTCTCCCGGCCCCGAAAGGACGCTTTCGCATGAACGGCTGGCAGGTGTTCAAAGATGACGACAATCGTTTTCTGTTCGGCCGGGAGCGCTTCAAGGACGGTGAATACATGGTGGCCTGGAGGATATGCGGAGGTGTCAAGGTGCTTCAGGAAGCGGCCAAACTGCCAAAAGGATATAGTAAAAAGCCGGTTTACGGGCGTATAACCATGCGTCACGACCGCAATGTCCGCTTCTATTATGCATTTGAGCAGCTCAGCCATTTTGACGCTTCCGGATGGGATAGTTTCTCGGGTGTAATGGATGCGAGTATCGTGAAACACAGTGGCCGCGAAGGCAGGAAAGGTGCCTGGCTGGCTTCATTTTCCGGGAAAGGTCCTGAAGGGGAACCGTTCAAGAATGTCCTGAAGCCTTTTAAACCACGTCTCGTAGCTACAATCCCTCAGCGGGAGTCTTCTGATTATTCTTGTCAGGGGCTTGCCATTCATGGTGATACGGCCATAATAATCCGGGACAAGGGCTGGTGCGAGATTTACGACCTCAAGGCCGGCCACGATATTTCCTTTTATAAACTGGAAGGAAACGATTCTCATTGCAACAATGCGGTTTTCGGCGTTGAGCACGGTTCTGTATTCCCGCTTTTATACATCTCGGAAGACGGAGGCGGTCATGCCTGCCTGGTAACGGACATAGGACTGGAGTCTTCGCGGATAGTCCAACGCATTTATTATGATACTGACGGGCGGGATTACCCAGGGCCTTTCGACTGGATGGTGGACCGTGAAAACGGCTTCCTCTATACCTATGGAGGCTCCCGTTGGAAAGACAGGTGGGTGAAACGTTTCCCATTGCCCGGGGCCGGAGTGCCCGTGGTTCATCTGAAACCCGAGGACGCGCTGTGGACAATGTATTACGATGAGGTTGGCATCGGCCAGGGCGGGTTCGTGAAGGACGGTCGCATATACCTCACTGCAGGATATCCTCCCTATTATTGTAAACTGCACGTCTATGATGAGAAGTCCGGACGCCAACTGCTATGCCAGGACCTGCGCGAACTGCGTTTCGAACCGGAAGGGATAGATTGGCGCGACGATGCCCTTTATCTGGTATTCTGGGGTGGGAAAAAAGAGGGCGCCAGAGTCTACAGCATGTCGCAAGAGTAGCAGAAGGGGCCCTTTGGGCTGATTTTTGTTTTTGTCCGCATATTGACTACCTTTGTGAAGATATGTGGATTTGGATGACACTTGCGTCGGCGCTTTTTCTCGGCGCTTATGATGTGGCCAAGAAAAAGGCGATAGAGAAGAATGACATCTATCACATTCTGCTCGTTGCCACGGCGCTGAGCGCGCTTTTCCTGAGTCCCTTCCTGAGTGCCGGTTCGCTGCAGGACCATGCAGCCCTCATTTTCAAATCCGCCCTCGTGTGCACCTCCTGGGTTTGCGGCATGGTAGCCCTGAAACTCCTGCCCATCACCATGGTGAGCAGTTTCAAGGCCTCCCGGCCGATGTTCGTGGTGCTGTTTTCTATGATTCTCTACGGCGAGCGGCTGACCCTTTTCCAATGGGCCGGTGTTCTGGTGATACTTACATCGCTTTACCTGCTCAGCCTTTCCGGCGCAAAGGAGGGAATCCATTTCGTGAAGAACAAAGGCGTCTGGGCCATGTTCGGAGCCATCCTCTCCGGCGTTGCGAGCGCGCTTTTCGACAAGCAGATCCTTGCAGGCTACGGGATGGAACCCCTTTTCGTGCAGAGCTGGACCAATGTCTATATCGCCCTTTGGCTGGTGCTGATAATCGCCGTCCGCGCATTCCTCCGCCGCCGGGCTCAGGCCCCTGCCGTCCCCGCTTTCCGCTGGGACTGGACGCTGCTGGCCATCGCCATCCTGATTACCGCCGCCGACATGCTGTATTTCTTCGCCCTCAAGGACGAAGGTGCGCTGCTCAGCGTGGTTTCGCTTCTGCGCCGCAGCTCCACCATCGTGACATTCGTGCTGGGCGCCCTGATCTTCAGGGAAAGGCGCATCGGTGCCAAGGCGGCCGTGCTGGCCCTGATGCTGTGCGGCGTGGTGCTTCTTGCTTTGAGTTCATTATAATTATTAACGCTATATGAAAAAATCGATCTTGTTTATTGCAGCCCTGCTTTGCAGCTATGCGGTTTTCGCGGTGGAATACTCCTACAAAGAGGCCACCGAACTCACAATTACGGGCAAGGCTTTCGAATCCTCCCTTCCTTACGAACGTATGGACTTCGACCGCTGGGGCGGTTGGGTTGATAAAGACATCAACCTTCTCAAGCAGTCCACCGGAATCATGGTTTCTTTCAAGACGGATTCCCCTTCGATAGCTGTGAAGGCATCTTTCTACAAACCCAACAGGTCCAATACATCCGGCTATGCGAACCGCGGTTTCGACCTTTATATAAAGAAGGGCGGCAAATGGCTCTGGGCCGGTGCCCGCAGCGCCAACAGCGGAGCTCCCGATTTTACAGCCGTGATAGTGAGGGATATGAACGAGGACCTCAAGGAATGCCTTCTCTATCTGCCTACGACGGGATTCCTGACTTCCGTCCAGGTGGGCGTGGAAGAGGGTTGTAAGCTCGAGGCGGGAGAACAGCCTTTCCGTCATAAGATTATCCTGCACGGCTCGAGCTTCATGCATGGAATCAGCACCACGAGGGCTGCGGCAAGCGTTCCCTGCTACCTTTCCAGAATGACCGGCCTGATGTTCTGCAATCTCGGTGTTTCCGGCGACTGTACCATGCAGCCCCAGTTCGCAAACGCCCTCAAGGATGCGGAGTGCGAAGCTTTCGTTTTCGATTCATTCTCCAATCCTTCGGCTGAAGTGATCGAAGAGAGGCTGTTTCCCTTCATCGAGACCATCCAGAAAGGACATCCCGGCGTGCCCCTCATCTTTATGAGCAGCATCTGGAGGGAAAACCGCAACTTCAACAACGCAGTAGAGGAGAAGGAAGCCGCAAAGGCGAAGATGGCCGAAAAGATGATGGCGAAGGCGGTGAAGAAATATAAAGATGTGTATTTCATCCCGTCCAACGCTTCCACCGACGACCATGAGACCACCTGCGACGGCACCCATCCCGGCGACCTCGGCTACTATCTCTGGGCCCAGAGCGTGAAAGACCCCATCCTGGAGATTCTCGCCAAATACGGAATTAAATAAGCTGCCCCTCAGCTTCGCTCCGCCCACGGTTCCCTCGCGGTCCCGCTCCCAAGGTTTCGCTCCACGGATTTGCTTCGCGGTCGGTGGAGGCTAAACCTCTGGCAGTCAGTACTTTGCTGAAACACGATTCCTGCTAACCCGGGAATCGTGTTTTAGCAATATGCAGATATACAGTACTTTATGCTCCACCACGAGGTGAAAACAGGTCGGCGACATCAGTCCCGATGACAATATCTGAATCGGAATTGTTAAAAAAGTCTTATATTTGCATTTCGGGCACGCGCCCGATAATTTTAAAGCGATGGCAATTAGTAGTTCTCAAATCATGAAATGTTTTAAAATTTCTGTTTGGTGGTGGGTATTTGCCTTACTTGCAATACCTTCCTGCAGTGAAGAACTTCCCGTCAATCCGTCAGGAAGTCAGAATCTCATCAAAAAGACCATCCGGGTTTCCGGAGACCCGCAGTTGCGTTCTGCTCTTCAGGAAGACGGCAGCAGCGTCAGCTGGGCGGCCGACGACGCAATTACGGTCTTTGCCAACGGCACCAACTATCAGTTTACCGCCACAGGGGCTGGCTCTTCGGTGGAATTCGAAGGCAGCATAGGCTCTGAAGATGAAGACGCGGCTCAAAGCGGCAATGGCTACTGGGCGCTTTATCCTTATAATGCAACAACCTCCACGAATACCTCAATGGATGCCAAGACCTTTTATCCCGCCATCAACGGATCGGTCATCACGCTCCAGTTCCAGCACGAGCAAAAAGGATATCCCGGCACTTTCGATCCTGTTGCAAATGTGACTATAGGGCACTCTGCGGATGGGACGGATTTCTATATGAAGAACCTTTGCGGCCTTCTCTCCATCAATATTGCTTCTTCTGATATCAGCAAGATCGTCCTCATGGGCTATAACGGGAACGAGAAGATTGGAGGACTGATCCGTATAAGCGCAGCAGACGATGGCACGCCATCCTTCGCCCAGACAGGACTTAAGGGATCGGAGACAAATAAAGCGGGCGTCCTGAACGAATATGCCGCCTGCCGTATATTTCTCACCCCGGCCAGCGGCGAAACTTTCACGCCCGGTACCTATTATATCTGCGTCCCGGCTTGCACACTGCCAAATGGACTTCGTCTCCGCATTACCAGAAGCGATGGCAAAATAACTGAAGTATGCAAGAATTCCGAACTCAAGGTCGAACGCTCGGCAATCCGCTCTCTCGGTACGCTGAATTCCGCCAACCTCACATGGAACGATGCAATCGTATTGGAACTCAACCGCGCCGAATACGACCTGAACAATGGGAAGGCTCTGCACTGGCCTTTCACCGTCAGCAAAAACTCGTTCAGTTCCGGAATTGCGTCTCCCAAGGCAGAAACCTATATGGCCCGAGTTCCGCTTACTACGGATGAAGGATATACCTTCTACCTTTGGGGATCGGACGGGGCGTCTCCGCACGCAACGCAAGGATTCCGTTTCGGCCATAGGAAAGGAGATTACTTCGAGTTCCCCGCAATCAAAGGGAAGAAACTTACAAAGGTCCGGGTAGGAGCAGGCACGACGGAATCATTCATGGATATCCTGAGCGCGGAAGATTCTGCCCCATACAAAGGCGACGGAACTGTCAACGGCTCTTCCGTGACTGTAGAAGGACCGCAGGAAATCAATGGACGCTGGAAATACTATGCCTGGACGATAAACGATCCAGCCGCTTTCACTCCATACCGTTTTGCCATTACCAAAAACAGAAATTCCCAGACCGGATGGACGGGGTGGAACGAACTTGTCCTAATCTACGAAGATGCCTCCGTAGCCGACGGCACCGTTTATTCTGCAAGCACAGGTGAACCGGCATACAGCCATGTTTCCGGCACGGACAGCTATAAGAACATAAACGTTACATTCAAAGGCAGCTTCGAATACTCGGGCAGCTATGCCTATACCGCCGGTTTTGAATGGAGGATTGAGGGTGAAGAAAGCTGGAACAGCGTGGAGGCAAGCATCGAAGACGGATCCGTTTCCGCGAATGCCCCTGTAGTTTGGGATCTGGATCATTTCTATGAATACCGGGTCTGGGTTCAAGGTGCAAGCGAAAAGGTTTATGGCAAAGTTCATCTCGGCCGCTGGATGGGATTCCATGGTTATATAAAGTATAATAGCTCGGTCTCTTATAAGTTCTCCGTAAGTTTCCCGCATCTGAGCGAGAATGATGCATCGAAACATCACAGGACGGTTGATTTTACTATGGGGAACAGG
The DNA here is from genome assembly GCA_002350615.1 of Bacteroidales bacterium UBA2861. Taxonomy (GTDB): domain Bacteria; phylum Bacteroidota; class Bacteroidia; order Bacteroidales; family UBA932; genus Cryptobacteroides. The sequence continues at coordinate 7,408 of DEFD01000014.1, forward strand.
GTATTTACAGCCGGCGCACAACATTTCTTGTGGAGGGATTCGGCCAGCAGTACCAATAACGACCTGTCTTTCAATAATGCAAATACAAATGGATTGACTACAGAGGAGAAAAATGCAGGTCTCTATAATAATTATTGTTACGCCTATTTCACCTGTCCTGCCATAAGTAACTATAGGCTGAAATCTTTTTACGCATTTTACAAAAGTGACAGTGCGCAGTCATGCGACCAGATCTTTACCAAAGTTTTCCGGACAGCCGATATAGCCTCATACCTCGAGAACCCGGATAATACCAACAGCATCATCACGAATGTCGAAGCTTCCACAGCTTACGACAGCAGAGATGTAGGATCCGCCAGATATATCGGCAAATCCAATGTTATAGGGATAACTGAAAGCGCCAGTTTTAATGTCCATGGCCAGGAGACATGCCTTGATTCAAGCATAGAAAACACTTCATACACCTTCTGGTACAGCAATGCGTCTGCCAACAAAGCGTTGCGGGTTTTCGACTTCCTCATCACTTACGAAGCTGAATGACCGTATGCAGATGCAGAAGAACGGCATCCGGCCCATGCCGGAACGATTAATTACAAAAGATTGACAAAATGACAAAGAATTACGAATATACGGCTCCGGAATGTGAGCTTACAGATACCGGGATACTCTCAGTCCTTTGCACTTCCCAGGAGGGCTTCAATAGAGAAGACGAATACGATATGTTCGGGGAGCCATAATGGAAGGTGGAGCTTAAATGATTGATATACACGCACTTGCTGAAACACGATTCCTGCTAATCCGGGAATCGTGTTTCAGTAAATTGCAGATTTGCAGCACTTTAAGCTCCACCGATTCAGAGCTTCCGGAATTTCCGGGCGAGGGTGAAGAACTCTTCCGATAGGTGGCAGTAGCCGCCGGGGTTTTTGTCGAGATAGTCCTGGTGCATCTCTTCGGCGCGGTAGAAATTGCGCAGGGGCAGAAGCTCCACAACAGGCTCCCGGCCCAGACGTTCCCGGACTTCGGAGAAAACCTCCCGCAAGGCGGGCAGGTCTTCCTCGTCGGTATAATAAATACCTGTGCGATAGCGTGTTCCTTCGTCTCCTCCCTGTTTGTTGAGGCTCAGAGGATCTATTATCCGGAAAAACAGACGGGCGAGTTCCGCGGCGCTGATTCTTGATGCATCGTAACGCAGATGCACGGTTTCGGCGTATCCGGTGCTGTCGGTATAGACCTCTTTGTAAGTGGGATCGGGCGTATTGCCGTTCGCAAAGCCCACTTCGGTGAAGAGCACTCCGTTTATCAGTTTGAAAAACTTTTCCGCGCCCCAGAAGCAGCCTGCGGCGAAATACAGTTCCTTTGAATCTTCCATGCCGCTCCCTGGCTTAAAGGCGGAATGCTTCCTTGAGTCCGTCAACCGCATCGAGCTTTTCCCAGGGGAAGAACTCTACCTCGCGGCTTACTTCCCGCACACGTACGGCACCGGTGGCAGGGTCGGTTTCACGGACGGGGAAAGTAATCTGGCGGGTATATGGCTCCCTTCCGAAATGGCCGTAAGCCGCGGTGGGGGAGTAGATTGGGTTGGTGAGGCCGAAGCGTTTGATGATGGCCGCCGGGCGGAGGTCGAAAAGTTCGCGGATCTTCGCGGCGATCTCCGCGTCCGCACTGCCTGCTTTGCCGAGCCTGGCGGTGCCGTAGGTATCTACAAATACGGAAACGGGCTCCGCGACACCGATGGCATAGGCCAGCTGCACGAGGCATTCGTCGGCTATGCCGGCCGCCACGAGGTTCTTGGCGATCCATCTCGCCGCATAGGCCGCGCTGCGGTCCACCTTGGAGGGGTCTTTGCCAGAAAAAGCGCCGCCGCCATGGGCTCCTCGTCCGCCGTAGGTGTCCACGATGATCTTGCGTCCGGTGAGTCCGGTGTCGCCCGCAGGCCCGCCGATCACGAATTTTCCGGTGGGATTCACATGCAGCACCGCCTTGCCGTCGAAGAGCTTGGCAATATCCGCCGGGAGGCTCTTGATGAACTGAGGCAGAATGATCCTGCGGACATCCTGCTCGATGCCGGCATGCATCTTTTCGTCGCTGTCGAATTCGTCGTGCTGGGTGCTGAGGACTATGGTGTGAACCCTGACGGGCTTGTGCGTCGCGCTGTCGAACTCTATCGTAAACTGAGCTTTGGCGTCCGGACGCAGGTAGGCGATGTCGCCGCTCTTGCGGTAATCGGCAAGCAGCTGAAGCAGTTTATGCGAAAGGTAAAGAGGCAGGGGCATATAGCTCGGCGTCTCCTTGCAGGCATAGCCGAACATGATGCCCTGGTCGCCGGCACCCTGCTCCTGCTCCGGCCCGCGCTCCACGCCGCGGTTGATGTCCGCGCTCTGTTCATGGATGGTGGAGATGATCCCGCAGGAAGATGCGTCGAAGCCATATTCGGCCTTGTTGTATCCTATGCGGTCGATGACTCCGCGCACGGTCTTGTCGATATCCACGTAGGCGTTCTCGCTGCTCACCTCACCGCCCACGACCACCAGGCCGCTGGTGCAGAAGGTTTCGCATGCAACGTGGCTGTGAGGGTCCTGACGGAGGAATTCATCGAGGATAGCGTCTGAAATCTGGTCGGCAACCTTGTCCGGGTGCCCTTCCGAAACGGATTCGGATGTAAAGAGATAGTTCATTTTAGCATTTTTTTAGTTGGCTGCAAAACGGCAGCGCGTCGCGGGGTTGCAAGCAGTCAAATCTGTCCCCGCAGGTTTTCGGTCTGCAAAGATACTAAATATTCGGGTATCGATAAAAAGTTTATAACTTTCTTTCGGAAAAACAGAGTTAAATATTATATTTGTGCCACCGAAAAGCAAAAACTTTTTATAAATTATAAAAAAGGTATGAAAACATCTTTCCAGAAACTGTTGCTGAGCCTTTCAGCGGCAATTTTTGTCGTTTCCGCTTTCGCGCAGGTGACGACATCAAGCATGTCCGGTGTTGTCGTTGAGGACAACGGCGAGACTCTCGCAGGCGCGGCGGTGCTCGCAGTACACGTACCCTCCGGTACAAAGTACGCCGCCCTCGCAAACTCCGAAGGACGCTATTCCATCAACGGTATGCGCTCCGGCGGCCCTTACACCGTGGAATACAGCTTCCTCGGCATGAACACCGTGAAGTACGAAGACATCGTCCTGAAACTTGGCGAGCCTTACGAACTCAATGTTACCATGAAATCCAACACCGAGCTCGAGGCTGTCACCATCATCGGCGACAAGCCTTTCAATGCCAGTGTCACCGGCGCAGGCTCCAGCTTCAGCCGCGGAACCGTGGAAAGCACTCCTATGATCAACCGCAGCGTCTATGATGTGGTGAAGTTCACCCCTCAGGCGAATATCAACAAGGAAGGCGGCATCTCCTTTGCGGGAGCCAACAACCGCTACAACTCCTTCCAGATAGACGGTGCCATGAGCAACGATACCTTCGGCCTCGCATCTTCCGGAACCAACGGCGGCCAGACCGGCGCCAACCCCGTATCGCTTGACGCCATCGAGGAGATCCAGGTGGTCATCGCCCCCTTCGACGTACGTCAGAGCGGATTCACCGGAGGCGCAATCAACGCGGTCACCAAGTCCGGTACAAACCAGGTGAAGGGTAGCGTCTATGGCTACTACAACAACCAGGACTTCATCGGAACCACTCCGGGCGATGTGGAGAAGCGCGAGAAATATGAAACCCAGTCTTCCAAGACCATCGGTTTCACCGTAGGCGCCCCCATCATCAAGGACAAGCTCTTCATCTTCGTGAGCGGAGAATACTTCAACAAGAGCTACCCCAGCGTTTACAACCCCATCGCAGGAGCTTACGAGCAGAGCAAGGGAACTTCCCGCGACAACCAGAAGTTTAAGAACTCAGTCACCGTGGATGGCACTTCCTACGACTACCTCACTCCTGAAGTGGCCCAGGCAGTCATCAACCATTACAAACAGTATTACGGCAAAGATGTCAAAGGCTTCAGCGAAAGCTTCGACGAGCATCTCAAGGAAGACAAGAGCCTGAACGCCCTCGCCCGCATCGACTGGAACATCAACGACGCCAACAAGCTGATGGTCCGTTACCAGCTCTCCAACTCCACTTCCGACAAGTACGGTTCGGGCTACACCAACTACTATTTCAACAACTCGAGCTACGAGATGTACGATCTCACCAACACTGTGGTGGCGGAGCTCAACTCCCGTATCAGTCCTTCCCTCCAGAACATGTTCCGCGCCTCCGCGGTCATGGTGCGCGACCATCGCGAGGTTCCCTACAAGGGCCCCAACATGTACATCCAGGACAACATCACGGTGAATATCGGTACAGAGTACAGCTCCGGAGCCAACTCCATGGATTCCGACACCTATACCATCACCGACAACCTCTCCTGGTTCCTCGGCAACCACGAAATCACTTTCGGTACCCATAACGAGATCTACCGTTTCAACAACCTCTTCCTGCAGGCGGCATACGGCGAATATGTCTTCAGCAGCCTCAAGGATTTCTTCGAAAACAAGTACAATCAGTTCCAGTACCGCTACGCCGATCCTGCCGTCACCGGCAGCGACGACCCTCTCTGGAAGGCCGAGACCTATGCCGCACAGTTCGGACTCTATGTCCAGGATGAGTGGAAGCCCAACCGCAACCTCGCCCTCACCGCAGGTCTCCGCGTGGATATGCCCATGCTCCTCAACAAGCCTACCGAGAATCCTGATTTCAACGCGACTGAAATTTCCAAGCAGTACGACCAGAAGGTGGGCACCGTTCCCGCTGCGACCCCTCTCTTCTCGCCCCGCTTCGGATTCCGCTGGTTCGTGAACGACAGCCACAAGACCCTGCTCCGCGGCGGCGCCGGCCTCTTCACCGGCCGCGTACCTTTCGTATGGCTCTCCAATGCCTACAACAATACCGGTATGGAAGCCAAGAGCGTGACCATCAACAATCCTACCTGGACGGTGGACAAGGTTTCCAGCAACCCTTATACCGACCTTGTCAAACCCGGTATCGCCACGGCTACCGGAGGCACCGGTTCAGCGACCATCAACACCCTGAGCAAGGACTTCAAATATCCCCAGGTGTTCCGCGTGAACCTCGGACTTGAGCAGAGCTTCCTCGACGGATGGAAATTCACCTTCGACGGAATCTTCTCCAAGACACTCAACAACGTGTTTTTCCGCAACCTCGCCCTCACCTCCAACGACCGCGTATATGCAGTCAACGAGAACATGGGACCTTCCACCAAGTACTACACCATCGACAAGACCTACTACGCAATCGTCGCACTGGAGAATACCAACAAGGGTTACACCTACTCCCTCAGCGGTCAGCTCCAGAAGCACTTCGACTTCGGTCTTGACCTGAGCGCCGCCTACACTTTCGGACACTCCTACTCCGTGAACGACGGCACCAGCTCCGTGGCCTACTCCAACTGGAAGTACAACTACTCCGAGAACACCAACGGCCCCGAAATGAGCTACTCGCTCTTCGACAAGCCCCACAAGATCTCGGCGATGGTTTCCTACACCTCTCCCATCTATGCCAAGTTCATGTCCACCAACATCGGCCTCACCTATGAAGGCGGAAGCGGACAGCGCTACAGCTACAGCATGAACGAGACCGCCGATTTCAACGGCGACGGCCAGAAGGGCAACTCCGTTCTCTACATCCCAACCGCAGAGGAAGTGGGAAGCATGAACTGGAGCGATCCTTCCGATGCAGCCAAGTTCGAGAGCTTCATCCGCAGCGACAAATATCTCTACAACCACCGCGGAGAATGGTCCAAGCGCTATGCCGGCATCGCCGAATGGGAGAACCACTTCGACCTGCACATCTCTCAGAACTTCTTCTATGACAGGAAGCACGGCCGCAAGGTTGAACTCATGTTCGACATCATCAACCTCGGCAACCTCTTCAACCGCGAATGGGGCCTCTACAACAGCGGCGCCTACAACCTCCAGATCCTCGAGGTCAAGAGCGTTGACAAGGTTGCAGACGGCAAATATGTGCCTACCTATCACTTCAATCCCAAGAGCATCAACATCAGCGACTTCTATTCCCGTTGGCGCTGCCAGCTCGGACTTCGCGTGACATTCTAAGTTAAGGAGAACAAGATTATGAAAAAGATATTCAATATATTGATGTCCTCCCTTGCAGTAGCCGCACTTGCGAGCTCCTGCCTCAAGGAAGGTGAGCCTCTCGCCAAGAGCGTCGAGGCCGATGTTACCGAACTCCAGCCCTTCGAGGCGGAGGATTCACGCGCCCAGACCATCAAGGTCACTTCCGACGGCGACTGGGTTGCCGGAGCTCCCTCCTGGATCAAGCTTTCCGCCTATTCCGGAAACGGCAATGCGGAAATCACCGTAACCCCTTTGAGAAACTTCGAGAAAGACAGCCTCGGAGTCGAGAGCCAGGCCGCACCCCGCAGCGGCGTCATCACAATCGGCGGAGCCAATGCCACCTGCGTAATCAGCGTGCGCCAGAGGGGTGACAAGGGCAAGACCCTGGTCATCTACGAGACCATCAGCATCAAGGACTTCTTGAAGCTCAAGGACGATGCCTCCAAGTTCTATCATCTTACAGGCACCATCTGCGGCGAATACAACAACTTCGCGACCTATGGCAACTTCTACATGACCGACGGCAAGGATACCGTCCTGGTTTACGGCCTTACCGCCACCAAGCAGTCCAGCAACGACAAGAGCTTCGCTTCCCTCGGCCTTGGAATCGGAGATGAGGTTTCCCTCGCCGGTTACCACACTTCCTACAAGGGTGCTCCCCAGGTAGGCGGCGCTTATGTCTATGATCCCGAGAAGCAGAATATCCAGATCAGCCCCGAAAGCTACGAGGCTGCTATCGATACCGGCGACTTCGTTCTCGATATCGTGGCCCGCGGCCCCTACACCGTCACTCCCAGCGCCGACTGGATTGTCTGCGAGGAGCCCGATGCGGACCATCTCGTGAAGGTGCATATCAAGGGCAACCCCGATCCGAAACCGCGTGAAGGTAAAATTACAGTCACAGTGACGATTGGCGAACAGACTCAGAGCCTGGAGTGCAAAATCAGCCAGAAATTCAATGAACCTGATCTCAGCACTATCGCCGAGGCGAGGGCTCTGCCCCTGAAATCGACTGTCCGCGTACATGGTAGAGTCATGATGGCATCCACCAGCACGGGCTACATAATCAATGACGGTACAGCGAACCTGCTCGTTTACGCCAAAACCAGTTATGCGGCAGGAGATTCGGTAAAAGTGATAGCGCAGACTTCGACTTATAACTATGGATTCCAGTTGGGAAGTCCATATTTCCAGGACAAACTCGGAAAGGCCAAGACCACGCCTGCAGATGCGCCGATCCAGATTGACTCCGTCGCACTTGTCGAGAAGACAACTCTCGCAAACGGCAGTTTGCTCCCCTGCGAGCTCGTAGAAATTGTGGGAACCATATACAAGAGCGGCAACTATGCGGCTGCAAAGAATCTTGCCGAAAAGAAGGCTGTAAATTACACGGCGTCGCTGTTTACTCCCAAGGGTATGAATCTCCTAACTGATGATTATCTGAACAAGGAGGTCAAGCTGACCGGCTACTACACCGCGTATAAGTCAAGTTCCAAGCAGTTGACCATCTACCTTACAAAGGTGGAACCAATCACGGAAGTGACACCCGAATAACTACTAAGATATAATAATTAAGACTATGAAACTCAAGTATCTGTTTTTAGCACTTCTCGCCGGAGCGGCCCTCAGCGCCTGTAACGGCAAGGAGGAAAAAGAAGACAATCAGCCCATGGCTCTCGATATCGTGAGCCCTGCGGACAACGCCCTTTCCTTTGCAGCGGCAGGGGAGAGCAAGACCATTACCTTTAAATCCACGCGTGACTGGACGGCCTCCAAGACCGAAAGCTGGATCACGCTCAGCAAAATTTCCGGCTCTGCTTCCGGCAAGGACCAGAGCATTACCGTCACCGCTACTGCCAACGATGGTTTCGAGCGCAGCGGCAGCGTGAAGATCACCAGCATGGCCGGCACCAAGACCATCTCCGTGACTCAGGCAGGCGGCAAGACCATCACTTACACCAGCATAGCCGATCTGCGTGCCATGGCGGGTGACGTCAATACCCTCGCAAGCACCGGAAAGAAGATCGAAGGCGAAGTTTTCATCAAAGGTATCGTGGTCTCCGACCCCAGGATCCAGTCGCTCAACAGCAACAAGATCGTCTATGTGATGGACGAGACGGCAGGTATCCAGGTGTTCTGCGCCGCCAATGCCTATAACTATAAGGATGAAGACAACAGCCTCCTCTTCGGCCACGAAGTTCAGCTCGAGGTGAGCGGTGCCCTTCTCTATCCTTACGGAAAGGCTCTCGAACTCGTTTCCGGGCTTGACGCCAGCAACAAGACCGTCGGCTTTGACAATGCCAAGATCAAGGTCCTCAGCAAGGACAACGAGGTTACTCCCAAGTCTGTCACCATGGCCGACTTCATGGACAACAAATATGAAGGCAGCTATGTGAAGATTACCGACAAAAAGGTGCAGGTGGAAGAGTCTTCTTTGGAGAAAACATGGTGGGTTGAAACTAAGAATTCCCAGGGTAAGGTAAATTCTGTTTACGGCACGAACCTCCAGACCGAAGACAACGAGACCATCGTGGCCCGCGTTGCACAGTATGCTTCCTACAAGGACGAGAAGGTACCCCAGGGTTCCGGTTATCTCCAGGGTATTGCAGGCTACTACAACGGTACCATGCAGGTCATGTTCTCCGACACTCTCAGCTTCCGCAGCTGGACAGGCGAGCGTTTCGCAATCCAGTATGGTGCCAAGACCATCTCCGATATCTATGCCAATCCCAGCGGCAATGTCGCCGTTGATGCAGTGGTAGTCGCTGCCGGCACGCAGACTCTCGTACTTGGTGACGCGACGGGCATCCTTTATTGCCATGTCGGTGCAAACCATTCTTGGAAAGTCGGCGACAAGGTTCATGTGGAAGGCGGAGTGACCACCTACGGAACAACAGAAATCATCCAGATAAGCAAACCGGACAAGATCGAGGCCAGCACCGCCGACGTATCCGCTCCCGCCCTTGGCAGCCCCAAGGTTCTTACCGCCGCGCTCCTCGAAGCCTACGATTCCAACAAGACGGAATATGTGCAGCTTGAAGGCAAGTGTGTCGTCAGCGGTAATTATGTAAATCTCACGATTGAAAACACCGCGATACAGGGCAGCCTTGTTGCAAGCGAACTCACCAGCAGTGTCAAAGATGGTGATCTGGTTGTAATCAAAGGCTTTTTCGGTGGCTGCACTAAAAGCAAGGCCGGAGTGACGTACTTCAATATTCTTCCTGCCGAAATAGGGCAGAGCTCCACTCCCAACTTCGACGTGACCGAAGCTGAAAAAGGCATCAGTGTCGGCGCCAAAGCCACCAGCGCCACAATCAATGTCCGTGGAAACGTAGCCTGGACGGCCACCAGCGACAACACTGCATTCGTTGTCACTCCCGCCAGCGGCGAAGGCGTAGCCCAGATCACCGTAGAATTCGGCGAGAACAGCAGCACCACCGATGCAAGGGTGGCCAACATCACCGTCAGCACCACCGCCAACGTAACTGTCAAGAGCTACACCGTGAAGGTCACCCAGGCCGCGGCTTCTACCGGCGATGATCCTGTGTTCATAAAAGTGACGAAGGCTCCTGCGGATTGGTCTGGAACATATCTTATAGTCTATGAATCAGAAGATGCTGGCCTTGTATTTAAAGCTTCATTAGACGAAGTCGATGCTGTCAATGATTATGTGGAGGCAACTATTGCAGATGGTGCAATAACATCTAACGAGGAGCTTCTTGCAAACACTGTTACAATAGCGACTGTTTCAGGCGGTTATTCTATCAAGACAGCTGCTGGCAAGTATATCGGTAATACTTCCGATGCCAATGCTTTGAAATCACATGCTACAACAGAGTATCTGAATACGGTTTCTGTGGATACTGTCGGAAATGCCGATATCATGTCCTCCTCGTCGCACCTGCGTTTCAATAATGCATCGAATCAAATGAGATTCAGGTATTATAAGACAACTTCTTATGCCAATCAGCAGCCTATAGCTTTGTATAAGCTTACTGAATAGTATATGCGCATTTGTTCGCAAAAACTCTTTTATAAAGCGGTAGTGTCAGTTTTGCTGGCACTGCCGCTTTTCGTCCTTTCCTGCGAGAAAGAATCCGGGGACAAAGGGCCTGTGGATACCGGAGGTCCTACCACCGCAGCCTGCGGATGGATGGAACTCCCCGAGGACAAAAGTTCGGACGACCTGCACTTCGTGAAGCATTTCATGACTTTCAACGGCAAACTCGTGCGGAACTGGTCCTGCTGCTACAGCTACTCGGACAAGATAAGCTATTGGGTGGCGTATCCCCTGAACAAGGGTTTGAAAGGGGCGAAGACAGGCCGTACAAACGACTGGGCCTACGACCCGGATGTTCCCTCGCAGTATCAGTACAATATCTCCTACAGCTTCGGAGGAGGTTACGACCGCGGGCATCAGCTCCCTTCCGCGGACCGCAACATAAACAGCGAGATCAACGCAAGCACCTACTATTCTACGAACATGACGCCGCAAAAGAGCGGTTTCAACAAGAATATCTGGCAGGTGCTCGAGCAGAATGTCAGGGGCTGGGCCACGGCATCGGACACGCTCTATGTGCTTACGGGGGCGGTCCGCGGCACTAAAACGACGGGCGGCGTGAACATTCCGTCCGCCTATTTCAAGGCGCTGCTGCGCTATTCTTCGGCAGGAACCGTTGGAACGGACGGCTTTGCGGGCATTGCTTTCTGGTTCGACCATGAGCAGTACGGCAGTTACGACTATTACATGCAGCCGATAAGCAAGGACATGGCCATTTCCCTGGCTGAACTGGAAGAGAAACTCCAATATGAACTGTTCCCCAACCTGCGCATGAAAATCGGCGTCACCAAGGCGGAAAAGGTCAAAAATCAGGATCCTTCCAAACTGGAATGGTGGTGGAGGGGTTGGCCTGAATATTAGTTTGATATGAAAAGATTCATTACCCTCATCGCGCTTGCGGTGCTCACCATAGGAGCCTGCGCGCAGAAAAGAAGCTATGTCATAGGCTTCTATAACCTCGAGAACCTCTTCGACACCTATCACGACGAGGGCAAGAACGACTACCAGTACCTCCCGGACGGGCAGAACAACTGGACCGAGGCCAAATATGCCCAGAAGCAGAAGAACATGGCCCGCGTGATCCGCGCCATGCGTGACGACAACGGCCGCTACCATACCATCCTGGGCGTGAGCGAAATCGAGAACCGCCACGTGCTGGAGGACCTGGTGAACGAGCCGGCCATCGCCGATGCGAATTACCAGATAGTGCATTATGACGGCCCGGACCGCCGAGGCGTGGATGTGGCGCTTTTCTACAAACCCGAGCAGTTTAAACTTATTGAAAGCCAGAGCATTCCCTTTACCTTCCTGCCTTCCAGCATAGACTTCAGCGCCTGGACCAAAGAGGAAATGGATCATTTTAAGACGCGCGACATCCTTTTCGTGCGCGGAACCATCGACGGGGAGATGTTCGCATTCTACGTGGCGCACCTTCCTTCGCGGCTCGGCGGCAAGGGCGCGGACCTGCGTCCCCGCGGAGCTGAAATCATCTACGACCATGCCATGAAGGTGCAGCAGCAGTATCCGGGCATCAAGATAGTGGTAATGGGCGATATGAACGACAATCCCAGCGACGTCTCCATGACCAAGTACCTGCACGGCAGGGAATTCATAAAGGACGTCACTCCCACGGACTTCTATTCTCCCTTCCTGAGCATGCTCAAGGCGGGTTACAGCTCGCTTTATTACAGGGGGGAGGGCAATATCTACGACATCATCCTCACCAACCACGCCCTTGTCCACGGTGAGGGCCTCCAGATAAAGAAAATAAACAAAAAGGGTTATTACGGCCGCGTGTTCAAGAAGGACTGGATGACCAACCAGAGCGGCCAGTACAAGGGCACTCCGTTCCGTACCTTCTCCGGCGGAGCCTATGTGGGAGGCTATTCCGACCACTATCCTACCTACATCGTAGTTTCTAAATAATTCGTATATGCTTAAAAAACTGACAAGCTCGCTGCTCCTTTTCGCATGCGCGTGCGTGTACGCAAGCGCAGCCGAGGACAGTACGGACAAGCTCCGTGCGGCGGATCCCCTGCCTTTCTCCCAAGGCTGGTTCGCAGGGGCGGGCCTTGGCGCCAATATCGGCGCCGACGGCCTCAAAGGCGACAATCCCGAGTTCTCCATCGGCCTTCCTGGCATGCATCTGTATGCAGGAAAATGGATTACCCCGGCGTTCGGACTCCGTTTCGGCATCCAGGGGCTCCATGCGGCCGGATTCTACGGCGCCGACGGATATGAGTTCCTGGCAGCACCCGTGGACCTGATGGTGAATATCCCTTCGCTTCTGATTCCATCTCTGAAGAAAACTCCCTTCGACTTCTCGCTTTACCTGTCGGCGGTTCCCGCCTGGGGCCTTCCCAGCGGCTACTATGCCTTTGGTGTGGGCGGAGGTCTGCAGGCCAGCTACTCTTTCAATGACAACTGGGCTGCCTTCGCCGATGCACGCGGAAGCATCATAGGACAGAACATTACCGGAATCCTGAACCAGGGCATTTTCGCCACCGCCGCAGTCAGCGTCGGTGCGCAGTACAGTTTCTCCCTTGGCAAGAAGGCTCTTACCCCCGAGGTGGCCGCACAGGATGCAAAGGCTTCGGAGCAGGCGGCTCCTGAAATCCCTCAGGAAGTGCCGGCAGGGGAGCCCGCTCCCGGCATCGCCGAAACGGCAGTCTCCGGAATCAACGAACCCGCTCCCGGTTCGGGTGTGGTGCTCGGTGAATACACCGGCGGAGTCAAGGGCGTCATCGTCAACCGTACCGCCAAGTCCGCGGTGGAAGGAGCAAGGGTAAAACTCTACTCCGGCGCCTCCGAACTTGCCACGGTGGTTACGGATGCGGAAGGAAACTTCAGCCTCCAGGGCGTGCCTGACGGCATGTACAGCCTTGTCATCGAAGCTCCCGAGTTCTATGCAAACCAGGTGAACGTGACGGTGAACGACGGTTACATGAAGAACATGTTTAAACTCAGCCTCACCCCTTCGCAGGTAATCGAGAACGCAGACGACGCTTCGCTTCAGGAGTTCGACATGGACGACTCCGGCTACAACGACAGCCCTACCGTCCTCTTCGGCAGCAACGACATATTCGCAAGTCTCACGAGCTTCAATTTCTCGTCGGTGCGCTACCGCCAGCGCGGTTACGCCAGCGAAAGCCAGACAGTCTATCTCGCGGGCGTGAAGATGAACGACGCGCTCACCGGCTACGGTCCGTTCTCCCTCTGGAGCGGCCTCAATGAAGGCCTCCGTGCCAAGGAATCAGTTTCCGGCAGCGATATTTTCCAGTACGGCTTCGGCGGCTACAACGGTGCGACCCAGTTCTTCGGCAACGCCTCGTCGGTGCGCAAGGGACTTCGCGCCAGCGTGCTCACCAACAGCGCCCTCTATCGTCTGCGCCTCATGCTAAGCTACGGCAGCGGCCAGCTTGACAATGGCTGGAGCTATGCCTTCAACGTGAGCGCCCGCATGGGTGGCAACGACTGGGTGGACGGCGTTTACTACCGTTCCTTCGCATACTTCGGAGCCGTTGAGAAGAAACTCGGCGACAAGCACACCCTCGGGCTCGTGACCTTCGCCACTCCCGGCCAGCGTGGCGCCCAGAACGGTTCTACCCAGGAGGTCTATGACCTGATGGGCGACAATATGTACAACTCCAACTGGGGCTACCAGAACGGCAAGGTCCGCAACTCCCGAGTGCGCAAGACCTTCGAGCCTGTCACCTACCTTACATGGAAATTCGTCCCTTCGGACGATCTCGAAGTCAACGCCACCCTCCTGTGGCGCACCGGCAAGAACGGTTACACAGCCCTCGACTGGTACGACGCTTCGGATCCCCGTCCGGACTACTACCGCAACCTCCCCAGCTACTTCTTCAACGAGAACCCGGACTACAACCGTCTGAATCCCCAGAAGGCCGCATGGGCCCGTGAGGTGTGGACACATTCCGGGACCTACAGGGATCTCACGCATCTGAACTGGGACCGTCTCTACACCGTGAACTCGCTCAGCGACGACGGCAACGGCCGCCTTCGCTCCAAGTATGTCCAGGAAGAGCGCCACATCGACCAGAACGACCTCAACTTCGCGGCCCGCGTGAAGTGGAACGCCCTTCCCTGGATGAAGGTGAACGGCGGCGTGAATGCCAGGATCAACCGCACCGAGTACTACAAGACCATAGCCGACCTGCTCGGCGGCGACTATTTCGTGAACATCGACAACTTCGCCGAGCGCGATTTCGCAGTGAACCAGGAGGCCCTGCAGAACGACCTCGACTACTACTATGCCCACGGTTCTGCACAGAAGGTGAAGAAGGGCGACAAGTACGGCTACGACTACTATGCGCAGGTGCGCGACGCAGGCCTCTGGGCCAATGCGGAGCTCACCAGGGGCAACCTCAGCGGCAACATCGGCGCCCGCCTGGGCACCCAGGCATCCTGGCGTGACGGTCTCTGGAAGAAGGGTCTCTTCCCTGACAATTCCAAGGGCAAGTCCGACAAGGCCAGCTTCGTCACCGGTGGAGTGAAGGCGAACGCCAGCTATTCCATCGGCGGCAAGATGCGCGTGTTCGCGAACTTCGGATGGTTCGCCGACGCCCCGACCTTCACACAGAGCTTCGTTTCTCCCCGTACCCGCAACACCATGGTGGACGGCCTGAAGACGGTGAAGACACTCACCACCGATCTCAACTGGCAGTACTTCAGCAACGGTTACAACGTGAAACTCACCGGCTTCTTCTCCACGATGAAGGACGGCAGCAAGGTGATGAGCTTCTACGACGACCTGCAGAACGCCTTCACCAATTTCAGCATGACCGGCATCGACCAGAGGCACATGGGCGTGGAACTCGCTTTCCGCGTGCCTCTTCCCATCGCCAACCTTGCTCTCCAGGGAGTTTTCGCTTACGGCAACTACATCTACACCTCCACTCCGAGGATGACCCAGACAGTGGACAACAGCGAAACCGTCACCATCAAGGATGAGCCTGTCACC
The DNA here is from genome assembly GCA_002350615.1 of Bacteroidales bacterium UBA2861. Lineage (GTDB taxonomy): Bacteria > Bacteroidota > Bacteroidia > Bacteroidales > UBA932 > Cryptobacteroides. The sequence goes on from DEFD01000014.1 coordinate 22,583, forward strand.
TACTGGAAGAGCCACACCGACGTGGACGGCAAGACCGTCAAGCACTTCGTGGCCGGAACTCCCCAGCTTGCGACAAGTCTCGGACTCAGCTGGAACAAGAACTACTGGTTCGTGGACGCCGACGTCGAGTACTTCGGCAATTCCTATCTGGACATGAACCCTCTCTACCGCACAAGGTATGCAACCACCGGACCCGACGGCTACGAAAGCCCTCTCGAGGTGGATTACATGGCTTCCCAGGAAAAATTCCCCGGATTCTTCCTTCTGAACGCTTCCGTGGGCAAGTCCTGGTACATCCATTACAAGTACCAGCTTGGCTTCTCGCTTTCCGCAAAGAACCTCTTGAACAACACCGAGGTGCGCACCGGCGGTTACGAGCAGACCCGTCTCGTGGACAATACCGTGGGCAAGGAGCGCTACTACCGCTTCGACTCCAAGTATTTCTACATGAGCGGATTCAATTACATGTTGAACATTTATTTCAGATTCTAAGGCCATGGGAAAGTATATCAAATACATAGCGGCTGCCTTTGCCGCAGTCTGCTTCCTCTCTTCCTGTGAAGAATGGGAGCCCGTCTATACTTTCAAGTACGATGCTCCCGAGGAATTCTCGCCTGTGCTGGACATCGTTCCCAATACCGATATCAAGACTCTGGCGTCCCGCTACACCCCCGGAGGCAGCCCCGTCTATATCGAGGACGATGTCATAATCTCCGGACGGGTCATTTCCTCCGACCGCAGCGGCAATATCTACAAGAGCCTCTACATCCAGGACGAGACCGGCGGAATAGAGGTGAAGACCGGCCGCACCAGCATGTACAACGACTACAAGGAAGGCCAGACGGTTTATGTCAAGTGCAAGGGACTCACCCTCGGAATGTACGGCTACAAGGAAGGCAACTACGGCGGCAGCGGGATGGTGCAGCTTGGCATGGAAGACCCTACCGGCGAGTACGAGACTTCCTACATGGATCTCGAGGCCATAGTGAACGAGCACATCTTCAAAGGCCCTCTCGGCCCGAAGGTGGAGCCCGTCACCATAACCGCGTCCCAGCTTCCCGGCACGAGCGCCACAATCAGCACCTGCCCTTATATCGGCACGCTGGTCACCCTCAAGGAACTCAGGTACAACAATGCGGTGTTCGCCCTCTTGTACCTGGACATGAACCAGAACCACAAGGACAGCAAGAACCGTATCTTCGTGGCCGACAAGCAGTGGGGAGTCACCACCTGGGCCATGAGCAAGGGCAAGATGACCGAGTACCTGCTCTCCGGGGTGTGGGACAGCATCCAGATAGGCAATTCCGGCGACTACAACTACGGCACCGTGGGTGACAAGAAGGGAGACGGCACTTATCCCGGCATCGAGAAGCAGGCGGCTTCCGTGAGTCACTATTTCAAGATGGGCACCCGTGTGGTGCAGATCCGTTCCAGCGGCTACGGCAAATGGGGCGACTATCAGATTCCTGCGGACATCCTCAACGGCAGCCGCACCATCGATGTCACCGGCATTCTCACCATGTACCAGGGCAGCGTGCAGTTTACCCTGCTCGAACTCGAGGACGTGAAATATCACGACACCGGCGAACCCATTGACAAACAGATTTAATACGATTCCATTTAGATGAAAAGATTTTTCCCGTCGCTTTTTGCGGCCATCGCCATGATTACATCCTGCAGTCAGAACCCGTTTTTCGCCGAATGGGACACTCCCTACGGCATCCCTCCATACGACAAGATAAAGCCTGCCCATTATCTGCCTGCCATCAAGGCCGGCATAGAGCAGCAGAAGAAAGAGATCGAGGCCATTGTCTCCAATCAGGATGCCCCGAGTTTCGACAATGTGATAGCTCCGCTGGAGCTTTCCGGCCAGCTTCTCTCCAAGGTGAGCGGCGTGCTCTTCAATGTTGTTGAAACGGACCGCAGCGACGAGCTGGACGCCATTGTGGAAGAGGCCCTGCCGCTTCTCAGCGACCACGAGGCCGACATGTCCTTCAACAAAGGACTTTACGAGAAGGTTTCCGCAGTGTATCATGCGGACCAGAGCGGTCTCAGCCGCGAACAGCAGATGGTGCTCAAGGATCATTTCGAAGCTTTCGAGCGGGAAGGCATCGGCCTGCCTGAAGACAAGCAGGACCGTCTCCGCGAGATCAACGCCTCCCTTTCTTCCCTTACCCAGAAGATAGGCAACAATATCCTTGCGGAAAGCAATGCATTCAAGGAGAAATTCGGCTTCAGCGTGAGCGCCTATCCGGACAAGATGACCTCCACCGCCGACCGCGGACTCCGCCGTCAGTACCTCGAGGCCTACACCATGCGCGGTCACAACGGTAACGAAAACGACAACCGCGAACTCCTTGTCGAGGTGCTCAAGCTCCGTTTTGAAAAGGCCCGCATCCTTGGCTACAACAATTTCGCCGAGTATCAGCTTGCTGACAAGATGGCCGGCAACCCGCAGACCGTGGACAGTTTCCTCGCAGGCATAATCAAGGCTTCAGTAGCCAAGGCGAAGGAAGAACTCGCCGACATGCAGAAGGAAATGGACAAGGACATCGCCGCGGGCATCCTGCCGAAAGGCAGCAAGATCGAGGCCTGGGACTGGTGGTACTATGCCGAAAAGGTCCGCAAGCTTAAATTCGACCTCGACGACGAGGCCGTCAAGCCTTATTTCCAGCTGGATTCCGTGCGTAAGGGCATCTTCACGGCCGCCAATATACTATATGGTATAAAGGCTGAGCCTCTGGCCGATGTCCCCGTGTACAACAAGGACTGCGTGCAGGCATGGAAGATAAGCGATGCAGACGGCTCCCTCATAGGCATCTTCACCACCGACTACCTCCCCCGCGATAGCAAGAGGGGAGGCGCATGGATGAACAATGTGCGCGAGCAGTATGTGGATGCGGCCGGCAACGACGTGCGCCCCATCATCGTGAATGTAGGCAATCTTGCCGAAAATATGAACGTGGACCAGGTGCAGACCGTGTTCCACGAGTTCGGCCATGCCCTTCACGGGCTTCTCACCAAATGCCATTATGCCGGCGTGAGCGGCACCAACGTGAAACGTGACTTCGTGGAGATGTTCAGCCAGTTCAATGAGAACTGGGCCTTCCAGCCGGAACTGCTTTCGCTCTACGCGCACAACGACAAGAATGAGACGATTCCTGCCGAACTGGTGGCTAAAATCAACAATTCCCTCAAGTTCAACCAGGGATTCATGACCACGGAACTCTGCGCCGCTTCCATCCTCGACATGAAATGGCACGAGCTTGAAGATTTCGAAAATCTTGACATCGACGCGTTTGAAGCGAAGGTGGCGAAGGAAATAGGACTTATCCCGCAGATAGGTTTCCGTTACCGAACAACCTATTTCAACCACATCTTCTCCAGCGGCTACAGCGCCGGCTATTACGGCTACCTCTGGAGCGAGGTGCTGGACAAGGATGCCTTCAGCATCTTCGAAGCGTCCGAGGGCGGCCCCTTCAACATCGAGCTCGCACGCAAGTTCCGTCAGACCTTCCTCGAAAGGGGCGGCAGCGAAGAACCCATGACGCTTTACGAGGAATTCGCCGGGCGTGAGCCGGACAACAAGGCGTTCCTTCGGGCAAGGGGACTCGTAAAGTAAAGATATGAAAAGAGTTATTACTATCGCGGCGGCAATCCTGGTTTGTTTTGCTGCCGAAGCGCAGCGGAATTGGTTTCACGAAGATTTCGTGAAATCAGGAGCGCTGTCTTCGTTCAAGTCCGGGGCGCAGTGGCTGCCATTCCCGGCTTATTCCGACCGGGCAGGCTGGGATGCCATGCTTTCTCCTGCTCAGAAAGAAGGACTTGTCAAAGCCGGCGAGAAGTATCTCAAATACAAGTTTGAATGGCCTACAGCCATGCAGGCCGTGGAGTTCGAGCGCTCCGGCAACCGTTCCGAGTTCGAACGTCCGCTGCGCAAGAACATGTCCGTGATGAACAGCCTTGTGGTGGCGGAACTTGCCGAGGGCAAGGGGCGCTTCATCCCCCAGATAGCCAACTGCATCTGGCTTTATTCGAACCAAATCTCATGGGTGTTTTCTGCGCACAACAACAGACAGCCTTCACGGCGGGCGCTGGCGGATCCCGAATACTGGCTGATAGACCTTTTCTCCGCGGATGCGGGCATGACCCTCAGCTTCGCCTACCGTTTTTTCAAGGCTGAGCTCGACGCCATCGACCCTTCCATCTGCCGGGCTCTGCGCATTTCGCTCGAGCAAAAGATTTTTAAGCCTTTCTTCGAAGTGGATCACTGGTGGATGGGGAAATCCGGCAATACGGTCAACAACTGGTGCCCATGGTGCGCCTCCAACGTGCTCCTCGCCTTCCTGCTCGTACATGAGGACGATGAGATTATCCGCAAGGCGGCGGACAAGTCGCTGGTAATCGTGGACAACTACATGAACTCCATCCTGCAGGACGGAGCCTGCGACGAGGGAGCCCTTTATTTCGCCCACGGGCCATGTAAGCTCTACGACTATCTGCAGATCATGTACGATGCCTCCGAGGGCGCATTCAACGGATTGACCGACCCTCTTGTAAGGCGTCTCGTGGACTATCTTTCCCGCTGCTATATTGGCATGTACGACGGAAAGAAGTTCGTCGTGAACTATGCCGATGCGGTAGGGCGACTGAGCGTGTCTCCCATCATCACCTGGCCTTATGCGAATGCGGTGGGCAGCAGGCAGTCCGTCGATTTTTCCCTCTATCTCATGGGCTTTTACAGGACGAAGCAGTTCGAGGAACCCATAGCCGGGGGCAGGGACCTTTTCCGCATACTGAATTTCATCCGCCACAGCAGCGAAGTCGCCGCCCAGGTCGATTCCCTGAATATGCTTGTCGGGCAGAAAGGTTTCGAAACCGTGAAGGCGGATCTGCGAGCCTCCGTGGAACCCATGTACTGGTACGAACAGACCCAGCAGCTGCTTTGCCGCGGCAAGGACGGAACCTTCTTCGCCGCGAAAGGCGGACATAACGGGGAGTCCCATAACCACAACGATGTTGGGCAGTTCCTCTGGTACCGCGACGCATGCCCCCTTATCATAGACCCGGGTGCGCCCACCTATACCAGGCAGACCTTCTCGAAAGAGCGATATACGCTCTGGCCCATGCAGTCCCAGTGGCATAATCTGCCTTCCATCAACGGGGTGATGCAGAAAAACAGCCGTCAGTACGCCGCTTCCGGGGTTGCCTTCTCGGGTTCCGAATCAGCTGTAACCCTTTCCATGGATATAAGCGGAGCATACCCCGAGGACGCATCCTGCCTCAGCTGGCGTCGTTCATTCAACTATCGCAACAATGCCAGGGGAGCCACCCTCGCCATCACCGACGAGTACTCCCTCTCCGAACGGAAAGCTGCCGACGAGGAGCATTTCATCACGCCCGGTACGGTTACCGAACTTCGGAAAGGGGTGCTGCGCATCCAGAACGGAAAGAAGAGCATCATCCTTACATATTCGAAAAACCTCGAGTGCAGCGTGGAAACCAAGGAACTTGACGACAAGCGCATTGCCGACGATTGGGGCTCGAGCCTCCGCAGGATAACGCTCCGAAGCGCAGATAACGCCCCTCTTAAAGGAAAGTACATTTTTACAATAACTAACGAATAAAAGTTTATGAAACACATCGTTTTGATCCGTCATGGCGAGAGCCAGTGGAACAAGGAAAACCGTTTTACCGGTTGGACAAATGTAGATTTGAGTGAGAAAGGTCTTCAGGAAGCCCTCGATGCGGGCAAAGCCCTGAAGGAAGCAGGCTTTAAGTTCGATGTGGCCTACACTTCATACCTCAAGAGGGCTGTCAAGACCCTCAACAACGTGCTGGATGCAATGGACCTGGACTGGATTCCGGTCACCAAGAGCTGGCGTCTCAACGAGAAGCATTACGGAATGCTTCAGGGCCTGAACAAGGCTGAGACCGCTGCCAAGTACGGCGACGAGCAGGTGCTCATCTGGCGCCGCAGCTACGACGTGGAACCCCTCCCTCTGCCGGAGAGCGATCCCAATTCCGCAACCAAGGATCCCCGCTACGCGGCGGTTCCGGACCAGTACATCCCCCGCACCGAGGCTCTCAAGCAGTGCATCGAGCGTGTGATGCCTTTCTGGGAGTGCGAGATTTTCCCCGCCCTCAAGAAGTACGACAACATCGTCGTGGTCGCCCACGGCAACAGCCTCCGCGGCGTGGTGAAGCATCTCAAGGGCATTTCCGATTCCGATATCGTGAAGCTCAACATCCCCACCGCCACTCCCTATGTCTTCGAATTCGACGACGAGCTTAATCTCGTAAAGGATTATTATCTCGCCGACCCTGAGGAACTTGCAGCGAAACAGGCCGCTGTGGCCAATCAGGGCAAGGCAAAATGAGAGCTTTAAGAATTTTTTTGACAGCAGCGGCCCTGATTCTTTCAGGGCTGTCTGCTTTTGCGCTGGAACCTGTCGCGGTCCAGAGATGGATTTACAAAACGAGGCTTGAAAAACCGGCAGCGGACGGTTTCAGCTTCGCCCTGCCTGCGGCGGATCTGCCGGGCGGGACGGAAGTCGATTTCGGAATATCGATAGGAATCAGGCAGGGTGGCCCAACCGACTGGGTACTGGAGTATCGCAGCGGCAGGAAGTGGGTCAAGGCGGGTTCTTTCACTGTGAACTGGTACAAGAAGGGAGACGACAGCGAATGGTTCACGAGTTTCGTCCTCAAAAAACCGGTGAAGGACAGCCTCTGTGTCCGTGTACGTCCGACTTCGGCTGCCGATAATCCCGATGCCACCGCATTCCTTCTGCCCTCTCCCCAGTGCGGGACCTATCTCGCCGCATGGCCTGCAGGGAAATACGACAGGAAGAAAGTCCTCTGCATCGGCAATTCATTTACCTATTTCGGCAGCTCTTTCTTTGCGCTCGCCGAGATCGCCCGCAGCCAGGGGCATTCCCTGCAGCTTGGCATCAACACCAAGGGCGGCCAGAATTTCGGACAGCATCTGAACCTCGATCGCAGCCGGATGGTAATTTCTGAGGGTGGATACGATGTGGCCCTGATGCAGAATCAGAGCATGTCGGGAGCCTTCTACGATTCCGACAGCGTGAAATATGCCTATCTTAAGGAAGACGCCGTCAAGATTGCCGCTCTGGTGAGGAAGAGTTCTCCGGGAGTGAGGATGGTTCTTGAGCGTACCTGGGCCTATCCCACGAAAAACCAGGACTGGAAGGGCTATGGCAGCGCCGAGGCGATGGATGCGGCCCTGCAGAGTGGTTCTTCAGCGCTTGCCGCCGCCATGGAAGCTGAACTTTCTCCCATCGGGAACGCCTTCATCGAGGGGCGTAAACTTGAGCTTCCCCTGTACTGGAAGGATTCCTTCCATCAGAATCAGCTCGGCGCCTACCTCAAGTCCTGCGTGAACTACCTTCTCATTTTCGGACAGCCCTTCGAAGGCGATGTAAGCTCCTTCGGTCTGGATCCGGATCAGGCCGCCTCCTGCCGGACCATTGCCTCCCAGGTCGTTACCGCCCGCTGACGCACTGACGGCCGCACCTACCTGTCGGGGCGTTGCAACGCTATACCATTGGGGAGACCTGCTGTTTTTTGGCAGGTCTCCCTAATTTTTGGCCTGTTTTTGGGGGAGACGGTCCATTCAACGGCAGGTCTCCCCAATTATGGCCGCCTTCTGCCCATGGTTGCAGTGCCTGTTGCCCTCCAGGGGCGCCTCCCCACTCCGTGGGTCCCCTCCCTTTTCGGGAGCCAAAGGCCCCTGGAGGGCAACAGGCACTACGCCCTCGCCCCGCGGGCATTCAATATGGCGGTGGAGCCTATCTCTCTGAATATGAGCGACTTGCTGATTGTCGATTCCTGATGTGTGCGGAATCGACTTTTGTTAAATAGCTGTGAATTAGCTATTTAGCCTCCACTATATATCATCCCCTCCGTCACACTATCAAGATCCACGGAAGTCCCCCATGCAACCACGCGTTAGAGAATCTTCAGAGCGATGTGAGCGCAGGCTTCGGCGTCGGCAAGCGCGTGGTGATGCCTGGTGAGGTCGTATCCGCATGCGGCGGCTACGGTCTGGAGTTGATGATTTGGAAGCGAACGCCCGAAACGCTTCCTGGATGCCGCCAGGGTGTCGTGGAAGACATAATCCGGGTAATCCATCCTATAAACACGGAAGACAGCTTTCAGGCAGCCTTCGTCGAAACGGGCGTTGTGTGCCACAAGGGGAAGTCCGTCGATGAGCGCTGCGACTTCTTCCCAGACGAAAGGGAAGACCGGAGCTCCGTCCGTATCTTCCGGCCCGAGTCCGTGAACCTGGCGGCAGAACCACTGGTAGTAGTCCGGCTCCGGATGGATCAGGCTATAGTAGGAATCGACGATCTGCCCGCCTCGGACCACCACTATTCCCACGCTGCACACGCTGGATGGCTGCTCGTTGGCCGTCTCAAAGTCTATCGCAGCGAAATCTGTCATAAAAGCATAATTCCTTTCCCCGCAAAGTTACCGTTTTTCCTCCGAACCCGTGGCGCTCCACCTTATTTTTATTATTTTTGTGAGCGATGAGTGAAGCGGAACTTATACAGGGGTTGAAGAGGGGAGAGTATTCGAGTTACGAAACTCTCTTCAAGATGCATTACGCCCGCTTCGTCAATTTCGTAGCCACCCTTATCTCCGACAGGGAAGCGGCGAAAGACCTTGTACAGGAAGCCTTCATGAAAGTCTGGGTCAACCGGGAAAAGCTCGACGAATCCCTTTCCATCGGCAATTATCTTTACGTGCTGGTGAAGCGCGCGACATTCAATTTCATCCGTGACCGTAAGTTTGCAGAGTCTCTCACCGAAGAACTCCTGAACAGTGAATCCCGTACTGACAATTCCATAGACGCCAGGGATGCCATCCGCCGGATTGAGGACGGAGTGGAAAGACTGCCGGCAAAACGCAGGGAAGTTTTCCTGATGAGCCGCAAAGAAGGACTCAGCAACAAGGAGATAGCAGAAGAATTGTCGCTTTCCGTGAAGACCGTCGAACGGCATATCACTCTTGCGCTTTCAGATTTGAGAAAAAATCTGGATTCCTGATTGGGGGTTGTATGCCTCTTTCGTGTTCCCCTTATGACTTAGAAAGATCATAATGGGAAACGAAAAAGATTTTCAGCAATATCTGCTTGACAACGAAAACAATCCGGAGGCAGATATCATCCTTAAGAAAATATTGGAGGATGTCCCCTCGGAAAACGCCATGCTGGCGGAGGAAGGCTTCAAAGAGTTCGCGCTCAGGACAGGGCTCAAGAGGCGCAGTTTTTTCCGTGCGGTCCGCAGGACTGCGATTTCCGTGGCGGCGTCGCTGTTTCTTCCCCTGCTGGCGATTTCAATATGGGGCCTGAGAAAAGCTTCCGATGCAAATACGCCGTGGGCCCAGGTGAACACCACCTTCTCCGAAACGAGGGAACTGTCGCTCCCTGACGGGACGAAGGTCCAGCTGAGACCATGCAGCCAGATCATATATCCGGAAAAATTCTTCGGCCGCACGCGTAAGGTCCTGCTTACCGGCGAGGCGTTCCTCGATGTCGCGAAAGATGCGCACCGTAAATTCGTGGTATCCGCCGGCGACATGGATATCACCGTGCACGGCACCCGCTTCAATGTCAGTTCCTTCCCCGGAAATGAGGAGGATGAAGTCGCCTTGCTCGAAGGTTCCGTGGAGATGTCGCTCCGAGGACGCGGTGGTTCGGTCTTCCTCTCCCCTGGAGAGCTGGTGAAATACGACAAACAGTCAGGGACGGTCGAACGCCGCAGTTTCGCTACCAATTATTATGAAGACGTGCTGAGGGCGGGCGGCCTGCAGTTCAATAACGAAAGACTGGCGGACATAGCCGCATCGCTCACGAGACAGTTCAATGTAAACGTGGTGGTGGCCGACGAGTCGCTGGCTTCCGAGCGCTATTTCGCCTCCTTCATAAATGGAGAAGGTCTGGATGATATTCTGGCAGCCCTGAATACGGGCGGACATTTCAGGATAAATAAGAAAAACAGCATAATATATTTAAGCAAATGAGCTGCTTGCAAATATTGAAACGCATATTCCTTCCTTTATGCATGCTGCTTGCATCGGCCGTGCTGAATGCGCAGAATATAAGCCTCAGTCTGCGTTCGGTGCCTGTCAGCAAGGCGATTACCGAAATCCAGAAGGCTTCCGGCTACTCGATTGTCGTGAAATCCGACGGGCTGGACCTTTCCCGGCAGGTGAGCGTCAATGCCGAGAATGAGGATATCAGGACGGTGATCGGAAACGTGTTCGCCGGGCAGGATGTGGAAGTGACTGTCAGCGGGAAAAACATCTCCGTAATCAAGAAGGAACATCCGCTTCCCACCCATCAGGTACACGACAGGGCTATGATCAAGGGGATTGTCCGGGACGAGAACGGCCAGCCCCTGATGAGCGCTGCGGTACAGATCAAAGGCAAGGGCGGACAGGGTGTCATAACAGGCCTCGACGGCGATTATGAAATAGAGGCTGGGCCTGCCGACGTGCTGGTGTTCTCATTCATCAGCTACAAGGTCCAGGAGGTGCCTGTCGATGGCAGAAAGACTGTAGATGTCGCGCTTGAACCGGATTCGGAGTTCCTCGAAGCAACGGTGGTGATCGGTTACGGCGTGCAGAAAAAAGTGAACCTTTCCGGCTCGGTATCGGCTGTGAATCTGGAAGATACCGGAGAAAACAGGGCCCTGACCAATCTCTCGGCCGGCCTCCAGGGCGTCGCCGCCGGCCTGCTTGCACAGCAGTCGTCCGGTGAACCGGGCGAGGATGCGGCGAGCATTACCATCCGCGGACTCGGCACCCTGAACAACTCCGCCCCGTTGGTCGTGATAGACGGGGTGATCGGTTCCATCAACGACGTGAATCCGAACGATGTGGCGTCGATGTCCGTGCTGAAAGATGCGGCGTCGTCTGCCATCTACGGCTCCAGGGCTGCGAACGGCGTGATCCTCATAACCACCAAGAGCGGCAAGGAGGGGCAGTCCAAGATTATTTACAACGGCAAGGCCGGGTGGCAGAAGGTTGCCATGCCCATCGACGTGGTGAGCGACTATGTCACTTATATGGAGACCATCAACAAGGCATCCGCCAATGCGGGTTCTGTGAAGCCGTTCAGCGAAGCTATCATAAACGAGTGGAGGGAAAACAGCGGAAAGAACGAAATCTACTGCAATACGGATTGGTTCAACGAGGTCTTCAGGCCTTCCTTCCTTACCGAACACAATCTTCAGGCGTCCGGCGGCAGCAAGACGGCTAACTATCTGGTTTCCATCGGATATCTTCACAACGAGGGAACGATGGAGGGAACCGGCTACAAGAGGTATTCCGTCCGGGCCAACGTCGGTGCGGATGTCACCAGATGGCTGCATCTTACCGCCAATGTGAACGGCTACTACGGCAGGAAAAATGCGATAGAAGTCTCCCAGGCGATGACGGGCATCGCCAATTCCTCTCCGGGCACCCTTCCCAGGACATCTGACGGGCGTTACGGAGGAGAGTGGGCTCCCGGCGGCAATGCGGAGGCCGGCAATATCTTCGCCGCAAACTCTGCATACGACAAGCTCCAGTCCAATTACAAAATGAACGGAAAACTCGGTCTGGACATCACCATACTGCCCAATCTGGTCTGGCATAACAGTGCGGCGGCAAACGGCAACTTCTATATCCTGAGGCAGATGAATTATCCGAACATAATCCTCTGGGACCTCAAGAACGACGCGCCTCTGAAGACCACGGGAACGACTTCCAACCAGCTCACGGAGCAGAACGGTTTCACCTACGCCCTGTTTCTGGATTCTTTCCTCAATTGGGACGTGCTCCCCAAAGTCGAGAACCATAACCTTAGCCTCACTGTCGGATACAATCAGGAGTACAACAACTATCATTATACTTACGCGCAGGCCATGGACGTGCTGAGCGCCTCCACTCCCACCATGGATGCCGCGGCCACGCCTTCGGCGATGAAGGGAAACAGCACCGACAGTGCGGTACAGTCCGTTTTCGGCCGTGTGAATTACGACTGGAAGGGACGTTATCTTTTGAGGCCAACTTCCGTGCGGACGGTTCGTCGCGTTTCGCTCCCGGGCACAGATGGGGATTCTTCCCCTCTTTCTCGGCCGCCTGGCGCATCTCCGAAGAACCCTGGTTCAAGTTGCCAAGGCTCGACAATCTGAAACTCCGGGCTTCGTGGGGTAAACTCGGCAACAATGCAGTGGGAGACTATGCGACGCAGCTTATGTACGAGCGCCGCACTTATGTCTTCGACGGCAATGCGGTTCCCGGTGCAGGAATCAGTGCCATAGTGAATGACGTCCTCACCTGGGAATCCACAACGATGACCAACATCGGCCTTGACCTGAGCGCCTTCAAGGGCCGTCTGAACCTCTCCGCCGACGTGTTCGACAAGCTGACGGACGATATACTCATCCGTGCCTCCATCCCCGGAGTCTTCGGGCGTCTCGAAGCTCCCTATACCAACGCCGGCAAGGTCCGCAACAGGGGACTTGAGGCGGAAGTCTCCTGGAAGGGAACTGTCTGGAACGATTTCCGCTACGGGGTTTCAGCCAATTATTCTTTCGTTAGGAACAAGGTCCTGAAATATCAGGGCGATGTTGCGAGCTACAGCGGCCAGCGCATCCTGCTGGAGGGATATGGAATCTACGACTACTACGTGAGGGAAGTGGACTGCATCGCCACGCAGGAAAAGATAGACAGGATGCTCGCCGACGGCTATGTGTTTTATCCTTCCACGCCGCAGCCGGGAGATTTCATCTACAAGGACCAGCAGAAAGAGGGCGAAGTGGGATACAAGATTATAGATGACGGAGACCGCGTCATCAAGGGGCATTCCTATCCCAGCCATTTCTTCGGCCTCACCCTGAACGCGGGCTGGAAGGGTATAGACTTCTCCATGATGTTCAGCGGCGTTGCGGGAATCTCGCAGTATCTGAACAGTACCTGGTACACCAATGTGGTGAGAAACGGCTCCGTAATTAACAAGAAATTCCTCGGGGCATGGTCGCCGGACAATCCGGGGAGCAAGATACCTGCCCTAACCACCAATGACGGCGGCCGCAACACGGCAAACAATGATTTCTGGTTGCAGGACGCATCCTATGTCAAGCTCCGCAACCTCACCCTGGGTTACACCTTCCCGGAAAAATGGACATCTCCTTTCATTTCGAGGGCAAGGATCTATTTTACCGGGGAAAACCTTCTCACTTTCACCCGTTTCGAAGGGCTTGACCCCGAGAACGGATCCGCCTCCAACTATCCGAACATGTCCCGCTACATCTTCGGCGTGAGCATCACTTTTTAAACGAGAACAAAGATGAAAAACAAGATATTCAGATTTTTCCTTCCCGCTGCGGCCATCCTAATCCTGGGGGCATGCAAGGGATTTCTCGATACCACCCCGGAAGACGGGATAGGCTCGCTTGAGATGTGGACGACAGCCGAGCACGCCGACCTTGGCGTAGCCGGAGCCTATTCTCCGGTCAAGTGTTTCCAGATAGGCTCGGATCCCTATAATCCGGCAGGCTGCATTTCGAGCAATGCCATGACGGATACATATACCAAATACGCTTTTGCCTGGGGAACAGGCTTCGACGACACCGGATGCCGATATTTCTGCAACAATTCTGCGACCACAGGCTACGGGGTCTTCTCCAACAAATGGCTGGCGGACTATACCGGAGTGCAGTACTGCAATCTTGCCCTTGACAATCTCCCGAGGATGCAAAATGTCCTGAAAGAGGAGGTTTACAACAATTATCTGGGCGAGGTCCATTTCCTGCGAGCACTCTATTACTTCGACCTTCTCACTTTTTACAGCGGTCACAAGACGCAGGATCCGGGTGTGCCGCTTTATACGGCGATGCCGGACTACGACAACGCATACCGACCCCGCAGCACGCCGGCCGATGTGCGCAGGGTTATGATCGAAGACCTCGAGGAGGCGGCGGAACGGCTTCCCTGGCGTTCTTACGAAAAGGGAAGGGCCAACAGATGTGCCGCTCTCGTGCTTCTGGGGAAGGTATATCTCTATGCCGGGAACTTCGCCCGTGCGGCGGAAGTCTTTTCCGGCGTGGTGAGTGAGAACGACCGTGCCGCCGAGCCCTATTCCCTGTATTCGAACTATGCGGAACTCTTCCTCCAGAAAGGGGAGGACAACGATGAAAGCGTGTTCGTCATCGACTGCGTGAACACATACGGCAACGGCAGCCGCCTGGACCTTCTCTACTCCAACCGGAGCGCGAACTGCGCCGGCACGAACACTTCCATCCCTACCAAGGAACTGGTGGACTTTTACCTGAATGCGGATGGAACCAAGTATGACGGCAGCACTCCGGACTGGACGAACCGGGATGCCGTGAACCGTTTCTTTGCCGGGCGTGACCCCCGCCTGGATGCGAGCATCATCCGCCCCTTCGGACTTTTTGTCGGCAAGGACAATGTGACATACGAGTATCGCGCACCCTACGACAGCAAGACATCTCCGTATGCCTGTTTGCGTTCCAATCACAGTTCCAATACGAATTACTGCTGGAGAAAGTTCTGCAATCAGGGCAACGAAACCACCATCCGCCGCCATTCGGGGATAGATATCCCGGTTATCCGTTGGGCGGACGTGCTGCTCCTTTATGCGGAGGCGGTGAACGAGAGTTCCGGCCCTTCGGCCGAAGTATTCGACGCTCTGGACAAAGTGCGCCGTCGCGCCAAGATGCCAGTCGTCTCGAGACAGGGGGACCAGGCCGCCGTGCGCCAGCTCATCCGTGACGAGCGAGTGTACGAGCTTGCAGGCGAGGGTCATCTCTACGCGGACTGGCAGCGCTGGTTCGCCCACAGCGACAACGACTTTGACTATGAGTCGCTCACAAACCAGAGCATCCTGGGCTATGACGGTGTACCTCTTGCACTTACGCAGGTTTCGGTGCGCAATTTTACCAGGCGCAACTGGCGCTATGCAATTCCTCAGTCCGAAATAGACGTTAATCCCGCGCTCGTGCAGAGTGAAGGATGGGGCAATTAATACTGAATGCTTATGAAATATATGATAAGAACCATACTTCTGTCCTGCCTGCTCTTTATCGGATGCCAGGACAAAGCTAGCGTCCTTCCTGCCGATAAGGCGGAGCCTGGATTCGGGAAGGATCCCCGCGTGGATGCGCTCTGGACTGCCGTGAATGCCAGTGACGAAGGTTTCGACACTACCAATTATTTCGATTTCATCCTTTCCGCCTGCCATCTGGGGATGGATATGAAGTACGTGAAAGTGGCGCTTCAGCGCTTCAACGCCCTTCAGGAGAAAGAGTTGCCGAATCTGGGCAAGGTGCCGCGCACTGTAGGCGGTGACCTCGGTGATGAAAACAATGTAGAATTCGCCCTCGAGCTCGCGGGACCGGCGCTTATCGAGTACTATGCCGGCTGGCCGGAAGATATCCGTCAGCTTTTCGACGATTTCGTGGACCGAGCCATCTATGCATCCTGGAACCATGACAACGTGGCCGTGAGCTATTCCAATATCTATATAATGAGGGCTTGGAACATGGTCGCACTCGGAGAGAATCTGAGCACGGACAGGACCTGGGGAGTTTCTCATCAGCTCACTCCGGCGCAGATTGCGGCAAAAGGTTATGCCATGCTCCGCAACTTCTTCGAATTCCTGCAGCAGTGGGGTATCCATGAGCACAATTCTCCCACCTACACCGGAGTGCAGGCGGAATGTATCGGATATCTCGCCAAATACACCAAGGATCCCGAGGCACGGGAACTTGCGCGGAAATGCAAGGATTACATATCTCTCAGCATCTTTGCCAACTATTTCACTCCAGGTAGGGTCGCCAGCGGAGCTATGTCCCGCTGTTACTACCGCGGCTCCAGCGGAGGGAAGATCGACCAGCTCGCAGGCGGCCTCATCAGCGGCTACGGTATGTACTGGTACAATCAGCTCGCCGCCTGGGAGCCCTCTGAAGCCGACAGGCGCATCAACGCCACATATCCCCGTCTGGTGGCCTATACCTTCGGTCCGGACAAGGATACTTATGCCGACGGCAAAGAGTATTGGTCCATGAACGCGGTGAATTACATCGACCGCAAATTCTCCATCAGCAGCGCCGGCCATCATTACAGCGGAAACGGCACGGAAAAGAGCCTCTCCGTGGTAGTGGCCGGGGATGCACATCGTTCCATCATAAATTTCGCCCATTATATGGAGGGCAGGAACGATCCTTTCGGGAGGATTCCCTACGGGTCCCATGTATGGACATGCTTCCGCGATGCCTACGGCCGTTCGCAGCACGAAAACGAGTTCGTGGCATTCCAGGCTGGCAACGGCCGGGACAATCCGCCGGCAGCATCGAATCTCCGTTCCCATATAATCGTTCCCGGCACCTATGTGGATGAAATGTGGGTTGGAAACGAACGCATTCCGGACTGGTTTGCCATGAGCGGCAGCGCCAAGGCACTCAATTCGGCCGGAGGCATGACTTACTTCTCAAGGATCGAGGACATCGTGGTGTCCGTCCGTTATCTCTTTACTTTCGGTACGGACGGAAAGGCCAAGACCCCCATCCTGACTTATGATTCCACCAATTCCGGATATGTGTACGGAACTGCGTTGAGGCTGACGACCGAGCTCAAGGCGACGGCTCCCACGCAGGACGAGATCGGCGGCGTGATCATGTGGTGGCGTGTGGACAAGGGAATCGATACGGATGAAAAATTCGCCGCCCTGCGCCGGAGCATCATAGAAGCGGAAGTTCACGCCCCGGCACTCAAGGTATATTCCGAGGGCGACAGCATAGATTGCTATGTGATGACTCCGGAGGGGATCAAACTCGGAATCGCGGGGACCCTGTCCAAGAAGCAGGATTATAACAGATGGATTTTCAGCGACACCGAGCCTGAATACACCAAGGAAGCCTACTGGCATTTCAACCAGACTGCGGCCTACGGAAGCAGCATAGATTTCAGCGACCGCGAAAAGGCCTACTTCTCGGTCAACGGGGAAGATTTCGGACTCGCTTTGACCGGACAAAAATGATGATGATATGAGATACAGATTATTATATATGATGGCGGCGGCCCTCGCGGTATTTTCTTCCTGCACTGAGGAAGAGGATACCGGACTGCCTACGGTCGTGACCTTGCCGGTGCAGACTGCAACCAGCAGTACGGCCGTTCTGCGCGGCTCCACCAGCGGGGGCACGGCAAATATGCTTTGCCGCGGAGTGTGCTTCTCCAGCTCTGATGTGTTCTCCTTCAGCGACAGCCCATGCGTATCCACCGACGCCGGGGAGGGCGAGTTTGCGGTCAGGACCTACGAACTGATTCCGATGCATGAGTATTATATGAAGGCTTTCGCCGTGATGAAGGACGGAACCATCGTTTACGGCGAGCAGATGAGCTTTTCCACCACGGACTTCCAGCTGCCGACGGTAGTGGCCGACGCCCCCAGCGACATTTATGCCACGGAAGCGACGCTCAATGGCCATGTCGTTGAGGAAGGCGACTATCCTGTGACCACGAAGGGATTCGTTTATACTTCCGATGCCTCAGCCAAGCTGGAAATAGGGGAGACCGGAGTGCAATCCGTATTAGGAACATCCTCCGAGACCGGATTCAGCGCCACAATCGGAGAACTTGCCATAGGCGGCACCTACCGTGTGAAGGCCTATGCGATGACCGAGAACGGCGCCGGTTATTCGGACGAAATCACTTTCTCCACCCTCGATATCCACCCTGTGGAATTCGCTGAAATCCAGGTGCTTGAAAATACTTATTCATCGCTCTCCATAAAGAGCGCGATAACCAATGACCAAGGCAACAGCATCACGTCCTTCGGCTTCTGCTGGTCTTCTTCCAACAAGATGCCTACCGTCAAGAATTCTTCCTTCAAGGCCCTTGGCAGCGACTTTACGCTTTCGTTCGATGATGCCGTTCCGGGCAAACTGTATTACGTGAGGGCATATGCGGAGACTTCGGAAACGGGGACCAACTACGGCCCTGTGAAGCGTCTGCGCGTTGTCACTTACGACTGCGACGGAGGCATGGTCAAGGTGGTGCCGCAGAATCCGGTGTTCATCGGATGGCTCGGCGACTACGAACAGCCTTCCATGCCCGCCAAGTACTCCCAGGCCCACGACGGCGATTTCCAGATCAACCAGAGCGTAGGAAGGAACTCCACGCCTACTCCTTCCCAGGCCACGGTGGCGCCGTTCAGCATTGCAAAATATGAGGTGACCAACAAATGGTTCTGCGAGTTCCTGAATGTTTACGGAAGCTCTACCGTAAAGGATGGAACCTGGCAAGGGGAGGCGATTCTCTTCGACGCCTACACCGATATCCGTTACGAGGGCGGCAAATGGGTTGTGGATTCAGTATACCTCAATTGCCCCGTGGTCGGTGTCAGTTTCTATGGAGCCGATGCATTCTGCCGATTCTTCGGCGGCTACCTGCCGAGCGAGGCCCAGTGGGAAATCGCCGCCCGCGGAAATGTCTATTCCAACGATTCCAAAGTGCCGATGTACCGTTTCAGCGGAAGTGACGACCTGAACGACATAGCGGTTTGGGCGAACGGCGTCAACCGTCCTCACGTAGAAACTGTCGGGCAGCACAACCCTAACCAGCTCGGCATTTATGATATGTCCGGCAATGCCCAGGAGATGACCTCATCATGGTGGGGTAACTATTCCGCAACCTATAAGGAGAACGCAATGCCTGCGGCAAAGCAGATCGTGCTCCGCGGCGGACGTGCCCAGCGAGGTGTACAGAGCAGTTTCCAGAACTGCGCCCGGGATGCTTACGCCATCACCGGAACAGTATCTTACAGTAATTATATAGGTTTCCGTTTTGCCTGCGATCCTGTCGATGAAGATTAGCCTGCTCATAAGCGTCATCCAGATCTGCCTGTCGCAGATGGTTCCCGCGGACGAGTTCGTCTGGAACTGGCGGGATGCGGTGCTGATGAAATCCTTCATCGACATAGCCCGCTGCGACGCGAACCGCCGGCCGGAAGTTGAGGAGTATGTGCTTTCAGCAATGACAAGGCTTGCACCCAAGGCACATGGCAGGCATCCCAACGGCATCGCCGCTGGAGTCGGCCTCGCCTGGCTCAAGGAAATAGGGAAGAACACCCCGGAGATCGACGCCGCCCTGGACAGGGTACTGCAGCATTATCGGGAGATTCCCCGCGCTGCGAACGGAGGATGCTCCCACCGCCCGGGGCGAGTGGAACTTTGGGACGACACGGTGTATATGCTGGACATCTTCCTGATCGGCTGCTACCGTGCAACCGGCGATCCAGCTTACCTGCAGGATATGGCTGAACAGCTGATTGCCCACGCGGAACACCTTCGGGACCCGAAGACGGGGCTCTGGTATCACGGCTGGTCCGAATCTCCTGATTCTTACGACGACAAATGTTGCCAGAACGGCTGGAATGCCAATCCTTTGCATCGGAACTCCGAGTTCTGGGGACGAGGCAACGGTTGGGTGGCGATGGCCTATGCCGACCTGCTGGAAGCGATGCGTCCGGATGCGCCGGATTATACGCGTTTGAAAAAGGAATACCAAAAAATGGCTTCGAGCCTCCGGAAGATGCAGGACCGTCGGAACGGCCTATGGTACCAACTGCCGGCACGCTCTGAAGAAAAGGGCAATTATCTCGAAACATCCTGCAGCGCCATGTTTGCATACAGTCTGGCAAAAGGGGCGAGGATCGGGCTGCTGCCGCGCAAATACCTCAAATGCGCCGACAATGCTTATTCCGCGCTTAGGGGACACTTCCAGCGCAATACGCTTGATGGTGTCTGCGAGGGCAGCTGCATCGGAGACAAGAACTATTATCTGTCCAGGAAAAGGGTTTCAGGGGAAACTTATGCCGACGGGGCCTTTTTGATGCTTGACAATGAATTGAAAATCAACAAATAACCAATCTTATCATGAAAACAAAACAATTTATCACGCTACTCGCTCTTCCTGCATTCCTGCTGGCCTGCAGCAAGGAAAGCGCGGCGCCGTCCGGACCGGAAACCCCGGATGTGACAGTGCAGGAAGGGAATTTTACGCTTGTTGCCTCCACTGACATAGTTGCGAAGACAGAACTTGGAACAGACAACTACATTTATTGGAAGGCTTCCGATGCAATCAGCGTATGGGAGTCCGGTAACAGTTCCAACGCCAATGTAAAACTTGACCTCCTTTCCGAAAGTGACGGCTCCAAACGCGGAATCTTCACCGGGACGCTGACTCCGTCCACCGACGCGTTCAAACTATATGCCGTCTATCCTTATTCTTCCTCCTATGGTTCCGATCCTTCGACCATCGCGCTGAATCTTCCCGCAGCCGTAGGACAGATCACGGATGTCAACGGCCTTGTGGGAGTGAGCGATTTCATGGTCGGCTCCGCTTCCTTTACAACCGAAGACAGCGACTACGCCATGAAGTTCCGCTATCCTCTTACACTTCTGGATATCGTGGTGGACGGTTCTAACAGCTGCCTCTCAGGCGCTACTGCACAGTCTCTTACCATAACTGCAAACACCGCATTTGTGGGAGATGCTACGCTGGATCTCACCACTGGAACCCTTACCCCGGCAGAATCCGGAAAGAGCCTCACGGTCACATTCCCTTCCACCGCCGCCGTTTCATCCGCCCAGCACGCATGGGTGGCCATCTATCCGGTGGACCTTAGGGATGCCGACTGCTGCTTCGACCTTAAATTCACCAACGGGCAGGAAATCAAGTTCAACGTGAATCCGAAGAAGGCCTTCGAGGAGCAGAAGATCTACACCATCAATCTCACCAATATCGACGCCCACGTGGACGCGGGCGAGGCCAGCCCGATTTTCTTCGACCTTGTCGGGGCCAACAGTTCCAAAGGCTATTCCCTCAACAGGGCCAATTGCTATATCGTTTCCGAAGGCGGTTATTACAAATTCGCGGCGCAGCACATCGATAAAACGAACATATTCTCGGGAACAGTTCCGTATACCGATGGCTACAGGGCGGATTGGCTCTGGGCTACCAGTGCTGACGCCAAGGCGGATTTCATCAGCATCGGCAACAGCGGTGCCATCAATTTCAGGGCTCCCGCCAATGCCAACGGCAGCACCGTAATCGCTCTCAAGAACCCTTCCGGTGATATTATCTGGAGCTGGCATATCTGGTGCGCACCAGAGGATATCCTTGAGCCAACCCATTATAGCCGCGGCGATTCCTGGCAGGTTTCCGATGCAAATCTTGGTGCCAAAAGCAAGACCGGTACAGATGCCTATGGTTTTTATTATCAGTGGGGCCGCAAAGACCCGTTCCCCGGAAACAAGGATAACTGCGTCTTCAATACAGGGGTTAGTATCAACGGAGTATCTTCCAAGACAACTGCAGATGTGGTGGCCGATGCAATTGGTTACACCGTTGCACACCCTACTACAATTCTTTATCAGAATGACTACAGGACGTGGATATCCACTCCCGATCAGGCAAACAACGCCCAAAACTTGTGGAACAATACTACAAACAAATCCAAGAAAACCAATTATGACCCATGCCCGGCCGGTTACTGCGTGCCGGTCGTAAGCGGTTATGCGTGGGGAGCCTCTTTTGTCGCTTCAGCCATGACCTGGCAAAGCGATGGCGTAATATATACCGACCCGACAGGTGTCGCTGCATTTTATCCGGCCGCCGGCTATCTGAACGGTTTGAATTTGACAGATGCGGGTGCTACCGTCAGGAACTGGGCTGCAAACCTAAGTGCCACGCCCAGTGCTACATCCAATATGCTTGGTTATTCTCTTTTGATGACTCTCTCCACACAATCGTTTAAAGTTAACGAAGGCTCGAGAGCCGGCTTCGCCCTTCCGGTCCGTTGCATGAAAATCTAAATGACTCTGCAATATGAAAAAGATATATTCAAATGTATATGAGGCTCCTGAATGCCTCCAGACTGTTTCGCTTGCAGAAGGGATTATCTGCGTGAGCGAAGACTACGAAGTCCAGATGGAGAAGGAAGAGGACGATATCCTTTGGGGAGAGCCATGACTCGGCGGATGAAAAGATTTGTTAAAATCATTCTGGCTGCACTCCTTCCGGCAGTGCTTCCGTCCTGTGGCGGAAGGCTGCCTGAAGGGGCTGAAGCCGTGCTTTCCAGAATCAAGGCTCCTGAATTCCGTGCCGTAGATTATCCTGCGACAGATTTTGGGGCGGTGGCCGACGGAGTTACCGACTGCCGGGCCGCCATCAACGAAGCCATCACGCGTTGCAGCGACGAAGGCGGCGGCCGGGTCGTCCTGCCCGCAGGAAAACTGTTCTGCAAGGGCTCGATCAATATCAAGAGCAATGTCAACCTGTATCTTCCGGAAGGCTGCGAAGTGCTTTTCAGCCCCGAACCGAAGGACTATCTGCCTGCAGAACTCACTGTCTGGGAGGGGACTATGCTTTATAATTACGCATCTCCCGTAAGGTCGGACCACTGCAGCAACATCGCCATCACCGGTTCCGGAACCCTTAATGGCAACGGGAAGGCGGGTTTCTCGAGATTCCGCCCCCAGCGCACCGCCCAGCAGGACAGCCTTCGGCAGATGGGGATAGACCTGGTGCCGGTGAGGGAAAGGTATTTCGGAGAGCACTCCATCCTGCCTCCCAATTTCATAGAACCCTTCGGCTGCAAGAATGTCCTCATAGAAGGGATTACCATTCTGGACAGCCCCTGGTGGTGCATCCATCCTCTCTTCTGCGACAATGTTACGGTGAGAGGCGTCACCATCGAAAGCGGCAATCCCAACAACGACGGCTGCGATCCGGAGTACAGCACAAACGTGCTGATCGAGAACTGCCGCTTCAATACAAGGGACGATGCAATCGCCATCAAGGCGGGACGAGACCAGGATGCGTGGAGGATAGGGCAGAAGACGGCCGGAGTTGTGATCCGGAACTGCGAATTCAGTTCCCGCTGCAACGGTCTTTGCATTGGCAGTGAGATGGCCGCGGGTGTCGAAAACGTATATATGTACGACGTGCATATCGGCTCCTGCCACAGTGCCATCTACTTCAAAAGCAATCTGGACCGGGGCGGATTCATCCGCCATGTCAGGGTGAGCGATATCATCGTGGACAGCGTCCGCACCGCCTTCATCCGTTTCGAGAACAATTATCACGGGGGCAGGGGTGGTTTCCATCCCACCCTGTTCGAGGATTTTGTCATCTCCGACGTGAAGGGCGGTAAATCGCTTGAATGCGGTTTCTATGCCATTGGAGTTGACGGATATCCGATTAAAAACGTATCTTTGCGAAACATCGTCCTGGACAGTTGCAAGACCCCATATACGCTTGTAAACACCGAAGGCATCAGTTTTGAAAAGGTGAGAATAAACGGGACGCTTCTTCCGCGGGTGCCGCAAGACACCGAAGCTGCACAGCTGCGGACGGACTGATGCGGGTTAAGTTAATTTGATTTTTAGCCGGGCCTTTGCCCGATGAACCGTGTTATGAAGAGATTCTTTGCTGCTTTGTTGCTGTCGCTCACGGCTTTACTGCCGCTTGCCGCCGACGATTATGTCTATACCGATGCTTCGACTCTTCCCGTTTTCGGAAAGGTCTGCCAGGATACCTACGAGCATTTCTCCCGTCTTCCTGCCAGACTCGAAGGGGTGTCCAGGCCGGCTGTCTGGAGACTCGGCCGCGACAGTGCGGGGGAGTATGTCCGCTTCGCTTCCGATGCCGGGTCCTTCAGCCTTCGCTGGACATCGACCTTTATGACTAAGTCCGCCAATATGACCGCCTGTGTCGTGCGTGGCCTGGCTCTCTACGTGAACGACGGTGGAGAGTGGATATATGTCGGGACCGGCCGTCCTGCCAATGAAGGGAAGGAGAGCGGCCCCAATGAGACGACCCATAAGATTTCCTGTTCCAAGCTCGAGGGGGAGATGCATGAGTATATGCTGTATCTGTCTCTCTATGACGGCGTCAAGAAACTTGAGATCGGCGTACCGGAGGAGTGCCGCATCGAAGCCCCGAAACTGAACTCTCCCAGGGCCGAAAAGGCGGTTGTGATGTACGGCACCAGCATACTCCAGGGAGCCAGTGCTTCTCACCCGGGACTCTGCGGCACGGCCCTTGTCGGGCGGATGCTGGACCGTCAGGTGATCAACCTCGGATTCAGCGGCAACGCATTGCTGGATATGGAGATAGCCGAACTCATGGCGGCTTATCCGGATCCTGGCGTGTTCGTGCTGGACAATATGCCCAACGGTTCCGCCGAGCTTACTCTTGAAAAGCAGGAAGCCTTCTTCCGGGTGCTCCGCAAGGCCCATCCCGATGTGCCCGTGGTTTTCATCGAAAACCCGAACTATCCGGGAATGCGCTATGACCAGCACCGCGAGGATTATGTGAACGGCAAGAATGCAGCTCTCCACAAAGTCTTCGACAAGCTTGTAGCCGACGGCGAGAAGAACATCTACCTGGTCGGTGCCATGAATATGCTGGGCTCGGACAATACCGGTACCATAGAAGGCACGCACTTCACCGACATCGGTTTCGTCTCCTACGCCAATATCCTCGTTCCGGTCCTGCGTCCCCTGCTCGGGGAGTGATCCTTGCCGTAGCCGCCGCTTTTCCTTGCCGCCCGGTTGCCCTTGCTCCGGGCCTTCCGCTTCCCGACCCCGGCCGCAACATCCCGCCGTGTGAAAAATCGCCCTTTTCTCACATGGAGAGGCCAATGCTGGTGAGCAGTGTCTTCTGGGACAGGCCGATTCGGGGGAGACCTGCTGTTTTTTGGCAGGCCTCCTCAATTATCGGCCTTTTATTGGAGAGACGGTCCCTTCGGATGCAAGTCTCTCCAATCAACCCCGCCTCCTTCCCCCTGTCCGCAGCGCCATTTGTCCTCCCGGGGCGCCTCCCCACTGCGTGGGTCCCCTCCCTTTTCGGGAGCCAAAGGCCCCGGGAGGGCAACCGGCACCGCGGCTGCTCGCTGCGGACTTTCAATATGGCGGTGAAAGCTATCTCTCAGACACTTCCTTTAGACTTTTGTATCAGCAGCTTTTGCGAATAATAAGTGTTGGCTTCAGGAGTCGCTGGGCTTGAATGCCGGATGCGTCCTGTTTCTCGATTTTTGACAGTAGAGTCTCAACGGTGATCCTCACGATCAGGCACCAATGCTCTGGATTTGCAACGCCCTGCTTGGGATTACCGAATAAAAATCAGTATATTTGATGGATAATCTCCCGGTTCTCCGGCTTTAATTGAAATGTAATGATTAAAAGCATCCTGACCATATTTCTGGCGCTCATTGTTTCTTCAGGGACTGCCTTCGCCTCTGTTCCTGAACGGCTGTTCAACAACTCGCACGATGTCACCACGCTCAAGGCATGGGGGCCTTACTCCAAGATGTATTCGGGAATATCCAGGATAGAGGACGTGGACAGCGGGAACAGAGTGGATATAACCCTCGTTCCCGGGCTCTACAGGCGCTCCTACCTCGTTCCGAACGCACTTTATGAATCGGGCTGCTATCCCTGGAAGGTCAGCCCGGATATCGGCAGGATATGCTGGCGTTACGAACTCGAGTGGAAGGACCGGCTTTATGTGGATGCTACCTACCATGTGCTGAGCGACAGTCTGGTGCTGCTGCAGATGCATTGCGTGAATGCCACGGATGTGACTCAGAACGTCCTTTTGCAGACAATGGCGTCGGTGCATTTCGCCGATGAAAAGAATCGCGGCCAGGAGGATTTCTTCCCTGAATGGTCCGAGAACGGTCTGGATTTCACCGTGAAATACAAGGCGATGGAAAATTGGTACGGCGTTGCCACTAACTATCAGCTGTCCAGCGTGAAACGATATGAGAACGGGCTTCTGGACTATTTCATACGCAGGACTGTGCATCGCCATCCGCCCGTACAATTCCGCGGAGACAACAAGGGACACTATACCTCCGAATTTCAGCGCCCTGTGGTCCTTGCGCCCCAGAGCGACACTACCATCTGGAATCTCATCGTCTGTGGAGACAAGGATTTCGTGGCCGGGCAGATAGAAGCGTTCCATCGCGATGAAAGCAGCTTCACCTCGCTGGCCGCGGAGCCGGAAGAGCGGAAATGCCTGCCGAAAGGGGAGGAGTACGCCTTCGGCGAGCAGCTCATCGAAGCGACGCTTCTCACCAACATCGCCTATCCGATAGTGGCGGAAGGACAGAATATCCGCCATTTTACTCCAGGCAAAAACTGGAACAGCCTCTATACCTGGGATTCCGGATTCATCTCCTGGGCGCTCGCATGCCTCGATCCGGTAAAATCCTTTGAAACCATCCGCGCATATACCACGGCCCCTGGCTCGCAGCAGGCCTTCATACATCACGGCACGCCGCTCCCCACACAGTTCTTCGCCTTCGAAGAGCTGCTCTCCAAGACATCGGACTGGGAGATGGCCGCCTTTATGTACCCGCGCCTGAAGCAGTACTACGACTATTTCGCCGGCAGGTATGGAAACTCCGGCACCATGATGCCTTCCGGCCTCATACGCACCTGGGGGCTCTTTTACAACAGCGGCGGCTGGGACGACTATCCTCCGCAGCATTGGCTGATTTCCCATAAGGAACTCTACTCCTCGGTGGCGCCGGCGGTCTCTACCTCTTATTATATAAGGGCGGCGAAAATCCTTCGGATGGCGGCGTCTAAGTTTGGCCTCAAGGCCGATGTTCGGCAGTATGACAAGGATATCAGGAAGATGTCTGATGCCTTGCTGAGCCATTCCTGGGATGCCGATGCGGGGTATTTTTCCTATGTCACCCACGATGCATCCGGAAAGCCGGACGGATTCCTCCGGGCAGATGACGGAAGCAATTTCAACCTCGGTCTGGACGGTGTGAGCCCGCTTGCCGCCGGTATCTGTACGCCTGAACAGCGCGATGTACTTCTGGAAAACATTTTTACCAAAGGCCGGCTCTGGACCGATGTCGGAATCAGCACCGTGGACCAGAGGGCGTCATATTTCTCGCTCGACGGTTATTGGAATGGCTGCGTGTGGATGCCTCACCAGTTCATCCTTTGGAAAACGATGCTTGATCTCGGGCATCCGGAACTGGCCCGTAAAATAGCTTTTACGGCGCTGGACGCATGGAAGCGGGAAACGGCGCTGAGCTACCAGTCGTTCGAGCACTTCATCATAGCATCGGGAAGGGGAGCCGGCTGGCACAATTTCTCCGGTCTTTCCTCGCCGATGGTGAACTGGTTTTATGCTTATTTCAAGCCTGGGACGGTGACTACCGGTTTCGATGCCATCTGTGTGGGGCCGCAATTCGGCTCTGGCGACAAGGCTGACGGCTCCGCCGCTGCCACGCATGGTGCTGCCGCATCCAGCGGTTCCGGCGCGCCGGTCTCTTTTGAAACCGACCTGCTCTTCGACAAAGATTCCTACGGCAATACTGTCACGCTGCTGGTGTGTCTCGACTCCGGCCGGCAATACGGCGCTACAGTGAACGGACGCGGCGTTTCCTGCTCGTCGCCCTATCCCGGCCTGATTGAAGTTTCGCTGAAATCGGTCCCCGGGCGCTGCCATCTGGAAGTCCGTTAGTTGGACGGTCCCCGTCCGGCGATAATCCGTCAGTCCGGCTGCCCCGTGTGAAAATCCGTCCCCCGCTTCAGCGCTGGCTGGCCGCAAAGAGAACGATCCCGGCGGTAACCGCTACGTTGAGGGAATGCTTGGTGCCGTGCTGCTCTATTTCCAGGGCGAAGTCGCACTCGTCCACGACTGCCTGCTGCACCCCTTCCACTTCGTTGCCGAAAACGAAGGCATACTTCGGCTGTCCCGCGGGAGAAGGGGCTCCTTTTTCGTCAGACCCGAATCTGAACGCCTTCCCGGCCGCCAATTTGACGGAATGCTCAGTCTGCTCCACCGCAACCACCGTGTAGCCATCGGCCCGAAGGGCATGTATGGCGTCAAGGGTATCCTCGAAATGCTCCCAGGGCACCACCTCTTCCGCACCGAGTGCGGTTTTATGTATCTCCGCCGAAGGCGGCAGCGCACAGATTCCGCACAGCAGGATCTTGTCCGCATGGAAGGCGTCGCCGCTGCGGAAAACGCTCCCCACATTGTAGGCGCTTCTCACATTGTCCAGCACCACTGCGATACCCGATGCTTCCTGCACTCCATACTCCGCTGCGCTTATCCTGTGCAGCTCTGCATTTATCAGTTTTCGGTCTTTCATTTCCGCAAAAATAATCATATCTTTGTATGCTATGAAACGGGATTCCAGAATTTTTGAATTAATCGAAGAAGAAGCCGTCCGCCAACGTGCCGGCCTCGAACTCATCGCATCGGAAAATTATGTATCGGATCAGGTGCTGGAAGCCGCTGGCTCCATCTGCACCAACAAGTACGCCGAAGGCTATCCGGGCAAACGCTATTATGGCGGATGCCAGGTGGTTGACAAGATCGAGCAGCTTGCAATCGACAGGCTGAAAGAGATTTACGGCGCCTGCTGGGCGAACGTGCAGCCGCATTCCGGAGCCCAGGCCAACATGGCGGTCACCATGGCGGTCCTCAAACCCGGCGACACTTTCATGGGCCTGGACCTTTCCCAGGGAGGCCATCTCACCCACGGTTCTCCGGTCAACGCTTCGGGAATCCTCTATCATGCAGTGGCTTACGGGCTGGATCCCGAAACGGGCCGCGTGGATTACGATGCAATGGAGCGTCTCGCCCTGGAGCACAAACCCAAGCTTATCATCGGCGGAGCCTCGGCCTACTCGCGCGAATGGGACTACGCACGTATGCGCGCTATCGCGGATAAGGTTGGTGCCATCCTTTGGATAGATATGGCCCATACCGCCGGCCTCATCGCCGCAGGGCTTCTTGACAATCCTGTCAAATACGCACATATCGTCACTTCGACCACCCATAAGACACTTCGCGGACCTCGCGGCGGCATTATCCTCATGGGAGAGGATTTCCCCGATCCGCAGGGACGCACCACCCCGAAGGGCGAGGTCAAGATGATGAGCGCAGTGCTGGATTCCAGCGTTTTCCCCGGTGTGCAGGGAGGCCCTCTGGAGCATATCATCGCCGCGAAAGCGGTTGCCTTCGGCGAAGCCCTCCAGCCTGAATTCAAAGAGTATCAGGCCCAGGTCAAGGAGAACGCCCGCGTGATGTGCGAAGAGTTCCTTCGCCTTGGCTACAAGGTGGTTTCGGGCGGAACCGACAACCATCTCATGCTCATCGACCTCAGGGGCAAATACCCCGATGTCACCGGGCGCATGGCGGAGAACGAGCTCGGCAAGGCCCATATCACCCTTAATAAGAATATGGTTCCTTTCGACAGCCGCAGCCCCTTCCAGACCAGCGGCGTGCGCATAGGCACCCCTGCCATCACCTCCCGCGGATTCGAAGCCAAGGATATGCCCGTCATCGTGGATCTTATCGATACGGTCCTGGCTTCCTGCTCCGCCCATGCCGCAGCGCTGTCACTCAAGAAAGCGGATGTCCCCAGCGAATCCCAGAAGGCGGAGTTGGCAGAGCATGCCAAGGTCCTCCAGGAGGTCGCCGAAAAGGTCCATGCCCTCACGGCAGGCCGCCCGCTCAACAGGTATTGACATTTTGTCACTGGCACACTGCTTGATTTACACTGAAGCGTCTCCGGGATTCCGGGGGCGCTTTATAAGTATCAACTAAAAAAATTAATATTATGATCAAACCTTTAGCAGACAGAGTCCTGATTGAACCCCAGGAGGCTCAGACCAAGACGGCCGCAGGTATTTATATTCCCGACACGGCAAAAGAAAAACCCCAGCAGGGCAAGGTAATCGCGGCAGGCCCCGGCAAGAAGGATGAGGCAATGGAAGTCAAACCCGGCGACGTGGTGCTCTACGGCAAATACGCAGGCACCGAGGTGACCGTGGAAGACAAGAAATATCTCATCGTGAAACAGTCCGACATTTTGGCAATTCTTTAAATCAGGCTCAATCCCGGTTTTCCGGGTGTTAAAATCATATAGTTATGGCAAAGGAAATTAAATTCAATACCGATGTCCGCTCCAAGATGAAGTCCGGAGCAGACCA
The DNA here is from genome assembly GCA_002350615.1 of Bacteroidales bacterium UBA2861. Lineage (GTDB taxonomy): Bacteria > Bacteroidota > Bacteroidia > Bacteroidales > UBA932 > Cryptobacteroides. The sequence continues at coordinate 52,663 of DEFD01000014.1, forward strand.
GCTTGCAGATGCAGTCAAGGTAACCCTCGGCCCTAAAGGCCGCAATGTTGTTATCGACAAGAAATTCGGCGCTCCCCAGGTGACCAAGGACGGCGTTACCGTCGCAAAGGAAGTGGAACTCGAGGACCGCTTCGAGAACATGGGCGCCCAGATGGTGAAGGAAGTCGCTTCCAAGACCAACGAGCAGGCTGGCGATGGAACCACCACCGCCACAGTCCTTGCACAGGCGATCATCAATGTGGGTATCAAGAACGTTACCGCAGGTGCCAACCCCATGGACCTCAAGAGGGGTATCGACAAGGCGGTCGAGGCCGTGGTGGCCGATCTCAAGAAGCAGAGCCAGTCCGTAGGTGACGACTATTCCAAGGTGGAGCAGGTGGGTACCGTTTCCGCCAATAACGACGCTTACATCGGCAAGCTTATCGCCGATGCCATGAGCAAGGTGAAGAAGGACGGCGTCATCACCGTAGAAGAGGCCAAGGGTACCGACACCGAGGTCAAGGTTGTCGAAGGCATGCAGTTCGACCGCGGCTACATCAGCCCTTATTTCATTACCAACGGCGACAAGATGGAGGCGGAGCTCAGCAATCCTTCCATCCTCATCACCGACAAGAAGATCTCTTCCATGAAGGACCTTCTCCCCATCCTTGAACCCATCGCCCGCGAAGGCAGGGAACTGCTCATCATAGCGGAAGATGTGGACGGCGAAGCCCTTACCACCCTGGTAGTCAACCGTTTGCGTGGTTCTCTCAAAGTGGCGGCCGTCAAGGCTCCGGGATTCGGCGACAGGCGTAAGGAGATGCTGCAGGATATCGCGACCCTCACCGGCGCCACCGTCGTCAGCGAAGAGCGCGGATTCACCCTTGAGAACACCGCTCCCGACATGCTCGGCAAGGCGGAGAAGGTGACCATCACCAAGGAAAATACCACCATCGTTGGCGGCAAAGGCGACAAGGAAGCCATTCAGGAAAGGGCCGACAGCATCCGCAAGCAGATTTCTACCACGACTTCCGACTACGACCGTGAGAAACTGCAGGAGCGTCTGGGCAAACTGGCCGGCGGCGTAGCGGTACTCTATGTGGGTGCCACCACCGAGGTCGAGATGAAGGAGAAGAAGGACCGCGTGGAAGATGCTCTCAATGCAACCCGCGCAGCTGTCGAGGAAGGTTATCTTCCCGGAGGCGGCGTAGCTTACATCCGCGCTACCAAGGCTCTCGAAGGTCTCAAGGGCGACAATGAGGACGAGACAACCGGTATCCACATCGTGGCCAAGGCGATAGAGGAGCCTCTCCGTCAGATCGCGCAGAATGCAGGCGTGGACGGAAGCGTCATCGTCCAGAAGATAAAGGAAGGCAAGGGCGACTTCGGCTACAACGCGCGCACGGACGAGTACGTGAATATGTATGAGGCCGGTGTCATCGACCCGACCAAGGTGGCACGCGTGGCTCTCGAGAACGCCGCAAGCGTAGCCGGAATGTTCCTTACCACCGAGTGCGGCATAGTTGACATCCCCGAGCCCGCAGCTGCAGCTCCCGCAATGCCCGCCGGAGGAATGATGTAGTGGTAGCGTTTTAGCTATCCTGCTGAATTGCAGCGATTTACTCGAAGTCGATGCTCCTTTTGGGAGCATCGACTTTTGTTATATCGTTGATTATCAGCGCATTAATAAAAACGTTTTTCTTCCGCGCTGATAATCAGCGAGAAACGAAATAATTTGAGAATTTTTAAAAAAAAGTTTAAAAAAAGTTTGCAGAATTAAATTTTAGTAGTACCTTTGCAATCCCGTTCGGACAACGAGCGGGTTTTTTAACGGAAAGTTCTTTGAAAAGACTGAATAGAAAGTACAAGCAAGTACCGAGAACTAGAAAGATCGAGAGCGTTGATTTCTTTAAAGAAGGCGTTGGGATCGAGCTGAAAGTATAGAATATACAAAGAAGAGTTTGATCCTGGCTCAGGATGAACGCTAGC
>DEFD01000024.1:0-134 GCA_002350615.1 Bacteroidales bacterium UBA2861
GCGGCAGGATCGGCAGCCGTTGCAGCTACCACTATCGTATAGTCCATGGCCCCGTATCTGCGCAGCGTCTCGACAGTGGCGGCAACCGTGGAAGCCTTCTGTCCCACAGCAACATAGATGCAATAGACAGGCTT
>DEFD01000024.1:184-43519 GCA_002350615.1 Bacteroidales bacterium UBA2861
GTCTGGCGGTCGCCGATAATGAGCTCACGCTGTCCGCGTCCTATCGGGATCATGGCGTCGATGGCCTTGATACCCGTCTGCAGAGGTTCGGCGACAGGCTCGCGGAAAATCACTCCGGGAGCTTTGCGTTCCAGAGGCATCTCGAAGCGAGTGCCGCCTATCTCGCCGCGGCCGTCGAGAGGGTCTCCGAGGGGGTTGACCACGCGGCCGACCATCTCCTCGCTCACCTCAACCGAGGCTATACGGCCGAGACGCCGCACTTTCATGCCCTCCTTCACCTGGTCGGTAGGGCCGAGAAGGACGGCTCCAACATTGTCTTCCTCCAGGTTCATAACCACGGCGCGGACTCCAGAGCCGAACTCGAGCAATTCGCCCGCCTCGGCGTTCACGAGGCCGTAGATACGGGCAACGCCGTCGCTCACCTGCAGCACCTCTCCTGCTTCTTCATATTTCAGGGAACTGTCTATCCCCTGCAGCTGGTCCAGCAGGATGCGGGACACTTCGCTTGCACTTATATTGTTGTTCTGAGCCATTATACCAATCTTTCAGTATTTGATGTCAGCTGCCTGCGTATGCGCTCAAGCTGCGTGCGCACGCTGGCATCCAGCATGTAATCGTCCACATCGTACACGAATCCTCCTATAAGATCCGGATCCGTACGGCTGTCCATTATGACCTTCCCGCCGAAACGGGACGCCACGGCCGTCTCCACCCGTTTTTCCAGTTCCTCCGAGGGGACTGCGCTCCGCAGATGCACAAGATGCACATCGTTTTCCTCGCACCAGAGGCGGACAAAATGGGTAAGCGTCAGCCTGAGATGCTCGGAGCGTCCCTTGCGCCGCATCAGAAGCACCAGGGAGGAAATCTCGGGGCAGAGCCCTCCGGACAGGGGAGCCCACTGCGGAGTTCCCTCTTCGGCGCCGGAAAGAAGCGCCCTGGCCTGGTCGAACGCGCGTTCGCCGCCGCCGGTCTTATCGACCAGCATCAGCAGCGCTTTCGCATACCTGGACGATATCACACCCGTATTCATCAGCTTTGCACTTTTGCAGAAGATTCAGAAGCATCCGCGGGAGCGCCCGCTTTATCGGAAACGGATAGTTCGTCGGCATACCTGCGGGCAAGGGAAAGTTGCTCATCTTCATGACCGAGCCTGTCCCTGAGCACCTTCTCTGCCACCTGCACCGAGAGAAGGGCCATCTCCCTGCGCACCTCCCGGATAGCATCCTGCTTCTCGCGCTCTATGCGCTCGCGGGCATGCTCCAGCATCTCGTAGGTCTGCACCGAAGCTTCCTCCCTCGCAGCCCGGATAATCTCGTCGCGGGAATGCGCCGCCTCCTTGAGGATCCGCGCCTGCTCCGCATGTGTCCTGGCGATCATCTCCTCCTGCTCCTTAGCAAGGCCTTCAAGCTGCGCGCGGGCCTGTTCGGCCTGCCTGAGGGACTCCTCGATACGCGCGCTCCTGCTGTCGACGGCGGAAGTAATCACCGGAAATCCCCATTTGGCAAGGATGAAAAGCACGATGCCGAAAATGAGTACCATCCAGAAAAGAAGGCCGCCGTCAGGAGTAATCAGGTTCATACTCTAAAGAACTATTGCCAGCAGGCAGACGATGATGCCGAGCAGGGCCGCGCCTTCGATCATACCGGCTACGATAATCATGCTCGTACGGATGTTCCCGGCCGCTTCCGGCTGACGGGCGATGGCCTCCATGGCGGCAGTACCGACCTTGCCGATTCCGTATCCTGCAGCAAAGGCTGCCAATGCTGCGCCGAGTGCTGCGCCCACTTTTCCGAGCGCGGCGCCTGCGACGACTTGAAGAATAATTGCAGTAATCATAATATCAGATGTTTAATCTTGTCTTGCGAGTCCTATATAAATGGATGAAAGCATGGTGAATATATATGCCTGGATAAAGGAAATAAGCAGTTCCAGTACATCCAGGAAGATTCCGAATAGTACGGATATGAAACTCATCCCGCCCAGCAGCACTCCCCCGTACTTCGCCATGATGAAGATGATGCACACCATGCAGAGCAATTGGATATGCCCAGCCAGCATGTTCGCGAAGAGTCGGATGGTAAGGGAAATGGGCTTCACCAGGGCGCTGAAAACTTCTATCACCGCCATTATCGGCTTGAGGAAGCCGGGCACGTCCGGATTGAAGATTTCTTCGTAGTAATGCTTTGTGCCAGTGAGATTTACGCTGAAAAAGGTAAAGAGTGCCAGCACCAGCGTACAGGCTATGTTGCCCGTAAGATTGGCCCCGCCAGGGAAAATGGGGACGATGCCCAGGAAATTGTTCAGAAGGATGAAAAGGAAGGCGGTGCAGAGGTAGGGCGAATAGCGGCGGAAATCCTTCTCCCCGATGTTTTCGCGCGCCATGTCATGCACCATCATCACCAGCGGCTCCATGCATGCCGCAAGCCCCTTCGGTGCATCTTTCCCGGCATCGTGGGTGCGGTACCAGCGGGCAGTCAGAAGCACCAGGACAAGAAGCAGCAGGCTCCCCATGATAAGGCTCAGCACGTTTTTCGTGATGCTGATGTCAAAGGGCCTGTTCCCCTCCGCATCCACAATCTTTCCCTCATGTTTTTCCCCCTTCGGGGCGATGCGGAAGCCTTCATAGCTCTCTCCGCCCTCCAGGCGGGCCGATGAAAACAGATGCCAGCCATCCTTATAAAGTATCACCGGCAGATGGAGCGCAAGCGACTTATCTCCCCAATTCAGCAGATGCCACTCGTAGGCGTCGCCAATATGCTCGAAGATGACATCGGAAATCGCCGGCTGCTGCTCTTCAGGCCGGGTTTCCACGGCTGCCGCCGATTGATGTTCCGGGGCTGCATACGCCGCCTGCCCGGGGGCCGCCGCATCCTGCGCCAGCGCCGGACCGAAGAACGGCAGCACCAGCATCACGATTATGAGAGCAAGCCTTTTCATAATTCGCAGCAGACGGTCAATTCATTGTTTTCCAGACGCATCATACCGGATTTTATCCTCACGACATGAAAACTGTCGATGATGGTTTCCAGTGTATGCTCCTCATGTTCGTGCTCGTGAATTTCGAGCTCGGAACCGGGTTCTCGCCAGCGGATTTCACCCGCAGAGAGCGCCGATATGATGGGCGCATGGTCCGGCAGCACTTCGAAAGCGCCCGCCGCTCCCGGCAGGAATACCGCCGAGGCCTGATGCTCTTCCGAGGAAGATGCCGTGAATATGCGCAGCCTGATCATTACGCCTTCGCTTCTGCAAGTATCTTTTCACCCTTGGCGATAGCATCCTCCAGGGTGCCCACGTTAAGGAATGCCTGTTCGGGCAGATGGTCGCATTCTCCATCCAGGATGGCATTGAAACCGCGGATTGTGTCTTCGATGTCCACCATGACGCCCTTGACGCCGGTAAACTGCTCCGCCACGCTGAAGGGCTGGCTGAGGAAGCGCTGCACGCGGCGGGCCCTGTTGACGGTGAGTTTGTCTTCGTCCGAGAGTTCGTCCATGCCAAGGATGGCTATGATGTCCTGCAGTTCCTTGTTGCGCTGCAGTATCTGCTTCACCCTCTGGGCGGTGTTGTAGTGGGCTTCGCCGACGATATTGGGATCCAGGATGCGGGAGGTGGATTCAAGGGGATCCACAGCCGGATAGATTCCGAGTTCGGTTATCTTTCTGCTTAGCACCGTGGTGGCGTCCAGATGGCTGAAAGTGGTTGCCGGAGCCGGGTCCGTGAGGTCGTCAGCAGGCACGTAAACTGCTTGTACCGAGGTGATTGAGCCGTTCTTCGTAGAGGTGATGCGTTCCTGCATCTGCCCCATTTCGGTAGCCAGCGTGGGCTGGTATCCCACAGCCGAAGGCATCCGCCCGAGAAGGGCGCTCACCTCGCTGCCCGCCTGGGTGAAACGGAAGATGTTGTCGATAAAGAAAAGAATGTCCTTGGGGCTGGACGGATCCGTGCTGTCGCGGAAGGATTCCGCCAGTGTAAGGCCGCTGAGAGCCACGCTGCTCCTTGCTCCCGGGGGTTCGTTCATCTGCCCGAAAACCATTGCCACCTGGCTCTGGGAAAGGGCTTCGCGGTCGATTTTGGAAAGGTCCCAATGGCCTTCCTCCATGGCCTTTTCGAATTCTTCCCCATATTTTATAACCCCGGATTCGATCATCTCGCGGAGCAGGTCGTTGCCCTCGCGGGTACGTTCACCCACTCCGGCGAAAACGCTGAAGCCGTTGTGTTTCTTGGCGATATTGTTTATAAGTTCCTTGATGAGAACGGTTTTCCCGACGCCCGCGCCTCCGAAAAGGCCGATCTTTCCGCCTTTGAGATAGGGTTCCAGGAGGTCGATGACCTTGATGCCTGTGAAGAGCACCTCCTCGCTGGTGGAAAGGTCCTCGAATTTAGGAGGATCCCTGTGGATGGGGAGGGCTCCCTTGCGGTCCAGTTCTTCCAGGCCGTCGATGCTGTCCCCTGTCACGTTCATAACCCTCCCGCGGATCTGAGAGCCCGTTGGCATGGTGATAGGGGCTCCCGTCGCGAATACCGGCAGGCCGCGGCGCAGTCCGTCGGTGGAATCCATGGCAACGCAGCGCACGGTGTCTTCGCCTATGTGCTGCTGAACTTCTATGATAAGGTCCCGGCCGTCCTGACGGGGCACCCGAAGCGCCTCATGGATGGATGGAAGGGCCGATTCCTGATTCTCTCCCAATTCGAAATGTACATCGACCACAGGGCCGATAACCTGGGATATCTTTGCTTTGATTTCCGGCATAATCCCCAAAATTAAGGAATTTCAGCGGAATATCAAAGTTCAGAGAGGATATCTTCCTCATTCAGTTTCGATAAAGACAAAGCTGCAGGCTTCCATCACAAGATTTACAGACCCGTCTTCTGCGATGCGGACGGGATATTCGGAAAAGAGCATTCCGCCATCCGTAAGATGGCATCGGACCTTTTTGAAAGCGCCATTGTCAAGCCTGACATTGACCTTTTTCAAAGACACTACATCCAGACTCTCATTGTAACGGGTTACGAGAATGCCCAGGCGACCGTCGGTGCCACGCGCAGCAGTGACAAAAACATCATCTTCTGCACTATGAGCCTTTACCGCCGTGCCCATGTCCTTGAGTTTACCCCAGGAAAACAGGGCGTAATACCCGGGAAGCGGGCGGCCGGTATAGAAATCGAAGACTCCATTCCAGTAAGTTGAGGGACGCAGGTCATAATACATCAGCATATCCACCGGCGCAACCTGGCAGGCGCTCATCACCGCTGTCATGAAAGCCCCGCCCCTTATGGAGTGGATGCTCTCGACAGAATATGCGAATCCTTCGTTCCAGTCCTTTACATAATTCCATTCGTTGAGGATGGATTCTGTCGCCCCATAGCCGTTGTCATCCAGAATCTTACGAACTTTGACAGCCCTGTCGGCAAACTCGGAGGGACGAATGTCATAACGATGCCAGGAGTAAAAATCAAGCGGAACGCCCCTTTTTGCCATCTCCTTCGCGAACATTTCAGTCCTTGACGACCCGGCCATGGCGGGGCCGCCAATCTTAATAGACGGAAAGCTCTTTTTAAGGTGTTTCGCCACGCATTCATAGAAATCGAAGAAAAGCGCCGCATCGCCACCCCAAGTGCGCGGATCCGTCTTCCACCGGTCATCCTTCCAGTCCAAATCCGGTTCATTCCATATCTCCCAATAGGTAAGGTTCCACCGGTAACCATCAGCCCAGCCTTCGTTGTAGTGGCGGATTATGTGTTCCGCAACCGAGGCCCATTTGGAATAATCAGCCGGAGGGTAGATCCCATATTTCTTGGGGCTGTGTTCGATTTTCTGTCCCAACCTGTAAAAGACCTGCGTCCCGGCATTCATCACGCTGCGAACATAGCGGTCTGTCAGTGTAAAGTCGTATGCCTGGGGGTCTTCCGGATCCCTGGAGAAGTCCGGGAACACGGCGCTGATATCGACCACGTGCTCTGCGCCGTAGCCGGATTCAAAAGCGGCGTCGTGATTGCGGGAGAACCCGATACCGGCCTCCGAAAACCATTCAAATCCACCTCTACGCGACAACTCCCCGTCTGTTATGCGGGGAGCATTGTTCACCGAATTCATTTCCTTTACCGGACCGAGCTCTTCCGATGGAAAAACAGTTACCTGAGCGGCAGCGCCCAGGCAGGACACTGCCACAATAACTATTGATAGTATTCGTCTCATACAGTCTTCTGTCATGATATAATTCATTCAAGCGGCGTGATACACAGATTGTTTCTGTCAGTTACCAAGACCGGGCTGTCATATGCAGGCACCTCCAACTCCGCCATCCCGCCACTTCGCTCAGGTGCGGCCAGAGCATAGACCAAACCTGTACGGACATCCACCGCACATGGTTTCCTGAATGCTCCGGAAGGTATCGTTACCTTTACCTTGGTCATCTCAACAGCGTCAGATGGAATTGCCGAATCTTCCCACAAGACAAAACAGCAGCGCTTCTTATCATATTTAAAAGGATACAACGACCATGAACCTTGGCCGGACACGCTGATTCCGGAATCCTCCTGCAAACGCTCCATCATGGGCCAGAGACTCACAAGGTTCTGAATAGCATAGTAGGCCTGCTTCGGACGCAGAACCCGGTTGGCATCATCGGTTTCCAGGAGCCCTTTGACATTCTTTTTACGGATAGCATCAGAGGAGGAGCCCTGGTAGTTCATATCGCTGATGGAAAACACGGTGGTAGGTATTCCCCTCGCTTTGTCACTCAGCATTCTACGCAAATCCCATTTCGCCTGAGAGACTTCGGTCCAGTCATGCTTGTCCAAAGCGCCTCCCATATAACCTTTGGATGGAGCTCCCGTCTCTCCCTGACGCAGTTTTATCTTGGACGAATAACGGGAAAGGGAATCCTGCATAGCCTCAACCTTTGCATACATTTCCTCTGGACGATAAGTATAGAAATGATAGCTTATCCAGTCGAATAGTTCAAGGTTTCCGGATGCCTTTATGGCACTCATACACTTGCTGAACAGTGCAGGGCGCCATCCTGCCCATGCAAACGCAGCGATCCGCGCCTCCGGATCGACCCGCCTGATACATTCGGCAGTTCTGACAGTCAGTTCCACAAATGGCATAGGATCGTTGCGGAAGCGCCTTGTGAGATCGGGTTCGTTCCATATTTCCCATTCATGCACCTTTCCTTTGTAGCGTTCTGCCATTGCCGTCACCCAGCGGTCCCACGCTTCGAGGGCCACTTCCGATTCGGGATATCCCCCTGAAAGCACAGGGGTTCCTCCTCCGGGATACAGCGGATTGCCGTAGGAGGTCTGCAGCCACGGCTCCAGCCCGCGTGAAACAGCATCCTCTATTATCTCATCCAGCCAGGCGAAATCATACACAGCTTTTTCTTTCTCCGTTCTTGCCCATCCTGCCTGAATACGGATTTTGCGGATCCCGAGTTCCGCGAGGTATTCCTTATAACTATTATAGTCTGCGTATCCCCTGTCCAGTACCTCGCAGCCAACCGTGATGTCGTTTTCCCTCAGGGCAAGATTGTCCAGGGCGAGCCTGCCGATACAGTTGAATCCATAATCCGTTACCTGAGCGGCAGCGCCCAGAGAGAACGCTGCCGCAATCAGTATTGACAGTATGTGTTTCATAGATGGTCTAATGGGCCGCCAGTTCCGCCTCGGCATCGGCCGCGGAGATATAGCCGGAATCTGTCTGGGTTAAAGTCGTATATCCTGCAGTCGTCTTCGCATAAGAGTAAATAAAGCTATTGTAATTACTGCTGGTGGGAGTAGCTTCCTGGACTTTACCACCAAAGTACCCGTTCATGGTTCCTCCGACTTTACAGTCGGTAAGATTTATGGTCAGGTTCTGACATCCGCTGTGGGCGATATCGAATATGCCTCCCACGCGGCCTGTTCCCGTAATAGTGCCGAGATTGCGCTCGGAGGTCATCGTACAAGTGGTAGCGGTAATAATACTCTGGAACATGCCTACGACACCCCCTGAAATACCGGCATTGTCAGCAGACGAAACCGTCCTCTTTGTAAACGTAATATCTCCAAAATTATAATTCCACGAGGATGTAAGGGCCGCCTTGACAATACCGACAATTCCGGCGGCAGCACTATTAAGACTATTATTATAAACCTGAACAGAACCACGGTTCACATTGTCCTTAATCGTCGCCGCGCCACGCATATCTCCAAGGATTCCGGCAACACCGGTCACTGTACCGTCGCTCGTGGTATTGACCCGGTAATCGGCTGTTATGTCAGCAAGGTTCTTACATCCACTGACTTCATTGACCCCGTTAGTCCAATTATGCACCAGACCTACAATTCCTCCGACTCCTGAGGGATTGCTACACAGGAAGTTTATTATACCCCTACTTGTATTAGTACAAGAAGATATCTCAGCCTTGGCTCCGGAGCGGTTCTGCTCATATCCAACAATACCTCCTGCGAAACTATTGCCACTTTTTGAAGCTGTTATCACTATCGGCGCATCATTGGTGCATCCTGAAACTTTTGCACCTTTCATCATTCCTGCAATTCCACCGATACCTTGCCCGTTTGTATTGGAGCAGGAAACTGCGCCATAGTTGGTGCAAGACTCAACATTCCCGCAAGTTTCCGTCATATATCCGGCTATACCCCCGACAAATGACACATCCTGAGACGCACCTTCAAGGGTCACCGCCCCGTAATTCTGAGAACTTGAGATATTGCCGCCGGCATTGAGGCGTCCGACAACACCGCCGATGTATGCGGGGCAGGTTGCATCAGAAGCAAGAGAAACAGTAGCACGGTTGACGACGTTCACCACGGAGCCCTTGGCTTCAGCGATAAGTCCGACGAAATAGAGGGCGTTGGCTGTTCCGGTGAGGGTAATGTTACCTGAAACGTCCATGTTCATGATGCTGGCATCAGGATAAAGTTCGTAAACGAAGCCGGCGCGGGTGGCTGAGGCGGAATTCACGCTCACATCCAGCCCTGTAATCTTATGGGTGACGCCGTTGTACTTGCCGTCGAACTGGCAATAGAGATTGAACGGAGTCCAAGGCGAGGTAAGGTTGATATCGGCACCGAGATGTACGGTCTGCGTGGCATCGAAGAAACGAGTATATGCCGCAAAGTTGCGAAGGTCGGTTTCGGTCATAATGGGAAGGCCGATCCAGTCCACAGAAGCAGTGGAGGTGGTGACGTCGAGTCCGGCATTACGCTCGAAGCCGGCACTCTTGTCAGTCTTCACGAAAGCCTTGGCACCTTCTTTTTCATAGGTGAGGGTAAAGCCGTTTTCAAAGGTGACAGGAAGAAGGCCGAACCAGTAGTCGCCTTCAGCAAACGTGGTCCCGGAAGGAAGGAGGGTGATGCCCGATGCATCGCCTTCGGCGGCATCAGCGGCAACAGCCGTGGTGGTGGCGCCTGCAAACTTTTCGGAATTGTTTCCCTTGACGGTCACTGAAGTGACATCGCCGCCGGGAATGTGGATCTTCAGGAGGGAGCTCACGTTCTTGAAAGCCAGGGCCTTGTTCTCATCGGCTTTTGCCACGCACACAAGGGCTCCGGAAGCAATTCCGGAAGCAGAGACCGTCTGCTCGGCTGGATAAGTGAGCGAAATCACACCTTCAGCCGTAGGAAGGGTTTCGGAAGCGGCGGAATAAGGATAAACCGCATAGAATTCAGTCGCGTCTTCCGCTACGCTTCCCTCGAAGACGGCGGTCCTGCCATCCTCTCCAAGTGATTTGACGCTGAAATCGCGGCGGGCCGTACCGTCATAAACGGCTATATGGTCCGTAGATTCCCAGGACACGGTCTTTCCGTCTTCGCCGAGGGCGGCGCGGGAAAGGAGAATGTCTGCGGAGAAAGTCATCGGCACGAGGCCATCGTCCACTACCACAGGGGTATCGGGCTTTTCTTCAGGCTCCACAGGAGCCTTCACATCGTCTTTGCCGCAGGAAAAAGCCAAAACGCCGGCAAGAGCAAATGCTGCAATGAATTTGTAATTGGTTTTCATAGTGCTACATTTCAAAAGTTTCAAGATCGTCAAATGACTCTACTTCCGCCTCACCGGTACTGAGGCAGAGAAGTCCCTGGGAGGTCAGCTCCAGGCATTCACATTGTGGTTCCGGATAATACTTTTTCATTGTTTGTTATATTTTATTGTCAGATTTCCTATTCTTACAACCTTGGTGGACGATACGGAGGCGGTCTGCTCTATCTTGAGGCAGACATCCTCCTGGTTGCAGAGTTCGTCCGGCAGGCTTATGTCAAACCATTTCATCCCGGGGATATGTGTCTGTTCGCGGTTTCCGCTCTCGCCGGAACCGTCCCGGTCGAACTGAGAGAGGAACTTGATCTCGCTGTTCTCTATGCTGTGCCAGCTCTGTTTGCCGTCCAGGCTATAGGACACCCTTGCCCGGATGGGATTGCCGGGCGCCACCTTGTTGGCATTAACCTCTATCTGCATTGACAGGCCGGTATTAATGCCTGTGGTACAGAGATGGTCCAGGCTAAAAGTTACCCTGGTATTGGCAGGCACCTGATAGCTGGTCCCGCAGTCGCGGAAATTGTACCCGTTTGTCAGGTCAGGATTGAAATCCCCCCTGAACTTGTCCTGGAAGCCGATCTGAGTTGTTCCGCTGTAGTAACGCCCAATCTTCTCGGCGCCATCGCGGGTGAAAGTGCAAAGCACGGAGGATGTGCTCTGCTGGATGTTCGGAAGGAACTTCTCCACCCCGTCCTCAACCGTAATAAGTGTCCTGTCAAGCGAAGAAGACACTGCCATATTGGACATACAGTTGAATTCAAAGTCAACAAGGGTGGAGGTGATGCCGTCGGCACGGTCTGCCTTGAGGGCGATATCGGAGCGTTCCAGCGGACGGATGCCGATGGAGGTCTCGTCGATGTCGAAATTCTTGAGAACCTCACGGACCACTATGCCCGTGACTTCACCGCTTCCCTGCGGATAGCTCTCGTGAGCCCAGGAAACGGCAGGACTCACATACATATTGACGGTGCGTCCATTGGCGCCGCGCAGTATGGTGGGATAGAAGCGGAAGTACTCAGGATAGGATTTGAGCCAGTTGACCTTGCCTCCGAGGTAATCCTTGTAGATGGTGTGGGTAGTGGAAGTGGCGTTGGAAGACGGGGATGTCTCCTTGAAATTGGTGAATGCCCCGTGGAGTGCTGCGATTTCCACGTTCGTGATCGTGACCAGGGAAAAGACCATCGAGGAATTCAGTTCCCCGGGAGCCACCTTCCTGGGCTCGAAAACCCCGGCCTCCCTGCTTATGGTATGCGATTCGTCGAAACCGGAAAGGACTTTGTAGGAGAAACTGCCTTCGGTATATTCCACCGGTTCAAGGTCCAGAAGCCAGATGCGCACTTTGTCGAAGCGGTCGGTTTCCACTATGCCGTCGGACTCAAAAAGAATGGTTTCGTGGTCTTCATTTTCAATTATGTACCGTCTGCCTGTGATATTGCTTTCGTAGATATTGGAAGTATAATTGTCCGATGTCCCGTTGGCGGTAATCCAGCCTTCCACGCAGACATTGTCCTCTATCACGGCTCCCTCGCGGACCATGGCACGGACTTCGGCGAAAGACAGCAGGCGTGCCTTTGCAGGATCGGCGGATATCTGCTTCACTGTCAGGGTGTCGGCAGAAACCCTTTCGTACTGGTCGGTATAAGAGAGGTATATATGTCCCGTGCGGCTGTCCTCCTCCAGCGTGGACGGAAGCTTGTAAACCGTAAAACGCAGGCTCGTATCGTCTTCTCCGACAGGATCGGGGGAAAGCCATTGCACGTCGGTGCTGCATACGAGGTTTTCGTTGTCAACCGTCGCGGTAAACGGCATTGAATACACGGCAGCGGCATCCCGGACAGTGTAGCGGGACGATGAAAATGCCACAGTCGCAAGACGCGGATACTGCATAATCCTGACCGTCTTTTCGGAGGCCCTGTCCCTTGTAAACACGCGGATGTCGGCATATCGCAGGCTCTGGTAGGGATTATCTTCAAAGCTCACTGTAAAATGCCTTGCCCCGGGCCTGCCTCCCCGTATGTCAGTCTTCAACCAGGTAATGCTGGAAGGATATTCCAGCAGCCACTCGCCGGAAGCATCCACCGCTATCTCGATGCTGCCCTGCTCGGAGGAGACATAATAAAGATCACTCTCCAGGCTTATCTTTCCCGGAGCCTCATCTCCCTTGCAGGCCTGCAGGAGCAGCCCCGCCAGAACCAAGGCATATAAGAGTCTTTTCATCTTTATCTGGAATTAATGATATCCGTCTTGTAAATCACTTCGAAGTCGGAGGTCCTGTCGTTCAGCACGAAAACCTGGAATTTATCTCCCCCCGGATACACACGAATGACCACGTGCCCGTCCGGTTTGATTTTCTCACCGTCTTCCCCGAGGCGGGCGCGGTTGCTGCCCACAAGGCCTGCGGCAAAGACCATACGCTCCCCGTCATAAAGACTTTCGTCCAGCATCCTCGCGAGAGGGGCCGGCTCCGGATGGTAATAGTCCCAGACCGGGATCACATACACCTGGGCCATACTGCTTTTGATGATCGTGGAGTTCATTGCATCCCGATAGGAATGGTGGTCGCAGTTCATCGCATCCACCTCTCCTACGCGAGGACAGACCTTGCTCTCGATATCCCTCCAGGTCCCGGCCGAAGCGCCGAGGATATCGCCTCCGGTGTGATAATCGAACTTGCCGTAGCTGAGTTTGAGCACGGCTGAAAGCAGATTCTCGTTGGTAAGGTTGCCGATAGTTTCATCTTCGGGGATAAGGTACTCCGTATCAGTGCCGTTGCCCGTCCATAGCCATCCGTTGCAATAGATGTTCCGGATCTCGAAATCCGGATATGCGGAAGGCTTATTCTTGAGAACGATCTGGTCCTTGCGTCCCGGCTCGAAACGGGCCATACCGCCGCCGCGGCTCTCACGGTCGCGCACGAACTCGCGGTAATTGGTCCAGCAGCCGCCTTTGTAGATATCCGCCACCGGGTGGGAATAATCCGGCCAGTCGCGGTCCAGAAGAGTGTCCACATCCATATAATTGCAGACATAGGAAATGCCAGACATCTGGTACTTGCCGTTTGCACTGGGGATAGAAAAAGCGCTCGGAGTGCCGATATGGTCACTGTGGAAATGGGTGGCGAGCAGATAGTCGATATGGTTGGGATCAAGCCCTGCTTCCGTGAGGAAATGCTTCATATAACGCACCTGCCATTCGCCGGGAGTGCGGGCCTGGGAAGGAACCCTCATCATTATCTCCTGCACATAGGTGCCGGATCCAAGGTCTCCCGCATCAACCACCAGGGTGGTTCCGTCCGGAAGTATAAGCAGGGCGCAGTCCCCGCGGCCAGTGGAAATCTGATGTATGTCTATGCAGCCTTCCTGCCAAGGTGCAAGCTGCTCGCCGGCGCTTTTTTCTTCATCGTCCGGGAATGGTGCAAGATGGTTGCAGGCCGGAATGGCCAGAAGCATTGCAAGTATTTTGAGCATATCTTTCATATTTTAGTATCCAGGGTTTTGCTTTATCATATTTGAACTCGACATTGCCGTGGTGGGGATGGGGAAACGCTTCAGGTGTTCGCTCCTGGAAGGGCTGTGGTCCCACCAGCTTTCAGTGGTAAAGGCATCCCAGCGGATAAGGTCCGTGCGACGGCGGCCTTCCGCCACGAATTCCAGCATCCACTCGTCAAGGATGCGGTATTTGTCAATATTGGCTGCGGTTACCGGATCGGGGTCGGCACCTGCGAAATTGCGGGCGCGTACGGCATTGAAAAGCTGGGCGGCCCCGGCCTTGTCTCCTGCGCGGAACTTGCATTCGGCAAGCATATAATAGATTTCCGCCAGTCGGATTACCGGCCAGTCAGGATTCCAGCGGTAGGCCATATCCTTTGTGTTGGGAGTAGGATATTTCACAACACGGATGCCGGAATTCTCCTCGCCGGAGTAGATGTCGGAAGGAAGGTCGTACACAGTGTCGTAGCGGCGGCCCACTTGTTTGAACGGAGCTATTATGTCCCGCAGTTCTATGACTTCGCCGGAGTACTCGTAGGAACCGGTACAAGCGGCGCCTGTAACAGGATTGGTGAGCATGCCCATAAAGAACATACCCTCATAATTCTTGCCTCCCTTGTACAGGTAGGGTTTCTTGCGGAGGTCGTCTGAACGGAAATGCGCGAACGGCTTTCCGAGCCGCCACTCGTCGTACGGGGTGCCGTCAGGACGCAATGACGGTTGCAGGCACACTCCATTGTATGACGAAACTGCAGGAGCATCCAGATACGCCGCGATATTATAGGGGCTGCTCTGAGTGAAATACCAGCTGCACATATACTTGGAGTTTTCGGACGGAGCCTGCCAGATGTTCTCGGTAGAATATTCGTTGTCGAAGTCAAACGGTCCGTTCCAGCTCTTTTCAAGTTCGTACCAACCGTATTTCTTGTCGATTATGTCCTGGCATATCTGCGCACATTCAGCAAAGTGGTCTTCGCCGATGTAAGCCTGGGCGTTGAAATAGAGTTGGGCCAGCATCGCGGCGGCAGCTCCCTGGCGGATGAATCCATCCTGGAGCTGTCCTTTCTTGTTGGGCTCCAGTTTGGGAATGGCCTCTTTCAAACGGCCCTCGATGAAATCGAAGGTTTCCTTCGCACTGGAACGAGGTACTTCCTTTATGGTATATTCCCGGTATATGGGCATTCCCCCGAAGAAATCCAGGCCCTTGAGATAGAAATAAGCCACCAGCGTGCGGAGCTGCTGCACGTGGTCCTCCTTGAGGGCGGGATCAACACCGCAGGCCTTATAATCCACACGGGAGAGGTCATCCGCCATGGCATAAGCCATGGCAATGCCCATCCCGATGCCGCGCCAGGTCTCGGCTATGCTCGCATTGTCGGGAGTCCAGCTGTGGTGCTGCATCTCGGCCCACTGTCCGCCGTCTTCCCAATGCTGATAGCGCTGCGGGGCGCACATTTCATCCGAGGTATATTCCTGAAGGAAGAAACGGTCCATGGTCTGGAACCAGCGCCAGTGCGTAAACGGGCGGGAAAGCGCCGAATAGATGGTCTGCGGTGTATCGTAATATGTATCCGGCGACACTTCCGAGTAGTGGATCTCGTCGAGGTTCAGGCAGGAAGCAGCGGTGAAGAGCAACGCTGCGCCGGACAATATGCAAAGTATCTTCTTTTTCATATCAGAATGTCAGTTTTACTCCTGCGGTGAAACGGGCAGTCTGGGGATAGATGGAGTTGAACCATTCGTATCCTGCGTCCAGGCCGTTGATGTTGACCTCGGGATTGAGTCCGGAATAGCGGGTGAAGCAGGCCAGGTCCCGCATCGTTATATAGAAATTGGCGTTTCGTACGTACTTGCCCCAGCTGCGCTTCGACGTGTCCCAGTTATATGAGAGGGACACTGCGTCAATCTTGAGGAAAGTACCGTCTTCCAACCAGTAATCGCAGAGCACCTTTTCCTGCTTGATGTGCCTGTTTTCTATGTATGCAGTCCTCAACACGTTGATGCCGGAATCCGTAGCAAGGCCGTAATACATATTTATCGTATTGAAAACGTCGAATTTCATCCAGCTTCGGAGGTTGACGGTCAGGGTGAGGTTCTTGTACGAAACAGAATGGTCCCAGGAAGCTATGAGGGCAGGGATTGCGTTGCCGATGTAACGTTTGTCCTCATATTTGCGGTCGTCCGCGAGTATGATGTCGCCGTCCTTGTTGTACACAAGCCAGCGCCCGTCCTCCGTGAGACCTGCGTATTTCCAGATGAAGTACTGTCCCACGCGTGTCCCTTCCTCCATACGTCCTCCGGTTCCGGGGTTGCCCGGCGAAGGGAATTCCACCCTGTCGGAATAAGTATTGTTGCCCCAGAGCGATGTTATGGTGGATTCATTGTGCGAAAGGCGCAGAGTGGTGGACCACCGCCAGTTCTTGCCGCGGACCGGCACTCCGCCGATTTCGAACTCCCAACCGTGGTTCTCCAGGTTGCCGTAGTTCATAGTGGTGGTCTCGTAGATTGCAGGGGGCTGGGGTACACGTATGCTGTAAAGCATTCCATCCACCGCTCGGCGGTAGATATCCACCTTGCCGAACAGCCTGTTGCCCAGCACGGACCAGTCCAGACCGACGTTAAGTTCGCTCTTCTCTTCCCAATGGAGATCGTTGTTCACATTCTTGGAATGGCCGTAGGATACCACCCATTGTCCGTCGTATATCCAGAACGAGTTTGAGGAATAGGTAGGGACGGTTACTCCGGAAGAGAAATTGTTGTTACCGGTGATACCGTAGCCGACACGGAGTTTCAGGTCGTCCAGCCAGGAGATATCCTTCATAAACGCTTCGTGCGAGATGCGCCATCCTCCTGAAAGACTCCAGAATGTTCCCCATCGGTGATTTATACCGAATTTTGAGGAACCCTCGTGCCGGACAGAGGCCATAAGCATATAGCGGTTGCGCCAGGACCAGTTGGCCCTGCCGAAGAAAGAAACCAGCCTCGACCGGGGATCTTTGTGGGACGACATCCCTGCATCCCCTTCGCTCAGCCACGTTCCTTTTCCCATATCCCAGGCCCCGATTCCGTCTATCACGAAATCGTAGTTGCTCATACTGAAACTCTCCGAACCCCTGTTTTCAAGGAAACTGTAGCCTGCGACGGCATTTACTTTATGGTCGCCGAACATACGGTCCCAACTGAGGGTAGTTTCGGAGGAAAGATCCAGCCAGCGTGTATAGCCGTGGCTGCCCGAGCCGTGGTAACCGTTGTCCACGCAGTTCTTGTGATGACTGTCGTAGTATGTGGTGTTCTGCCTGTTCTTATTCTGCCAGCCGAAAGTCGTCTGGGCCGTCAGGTCCCAAGGCAGATGCAGCCTGAACATCGCATCGGCCGAAATCCACTGCTCCCGGCGGTCCACCTGCTTGAGCATCACGTCCGCAACGGGGTTGAAGACGTCGTTGCCGCCGGTGAGGACATTGTATCCGGACTCGTTTTCGCTGCTGTATGGAGATATGGTAGGATTAAGCTTCAGCGCCTGGTTGAACTGGGACGAAGAAGAACGCAGATCCCTCTCCACCTGCAGGAACTGGGAGTGTATGATTATGTCCATCACCCCGTCCCAGATGGAGAAATTGGCGTTCAGACGACCTTCGTAGTCCCGGCGGCCGTCGCCTATTGCGATGCCTTTCTGGTCCTGGGTCATAAAGTTGGCATAGAGCCTTGATGTCTTGGTACCTCCTGTCAGGGCGAGGGAATGCCTCCAGGAGAGGGCCCCCTCGTTCAAGAGCTCTCCGTACCAGTCCGTGTCGCTGCCATAGTCCGTACCTATGTCATAATGGAGATACCTGTATCTGGAGAGCACGTGGGGACGCGTCCTGACCGCTTCGGTGGAGAGTTCGCCGGTATAAGTAAGAGTGATGGCCCCTTCTTCCGCGTGTTTTGTGGTAACAAGGATGACGCCGCCTGCCGCCCTCGTTCCATAAATGGCCCCGGCGGAAGCATCCTTGAGGATGTCGATGGATTCGATCTCATCCGGATTGAGCGCGGAGAGATGCCCTCCGGGGATTCCGTCTATCACCACAAGCGGAGCATCGTCTGCATTTATGGACGACACGCCACGAAGCTGGAAGCCATAGCCGGCATTGGGGCTGGAAGACGTGTTAACCGTCAGTCCGGACACCTGGCCACGCAAAGATGTGGCTATGGTCGCGCCGCCACCGCCTTTCACAAGGTCGTCCGCCTTGATGGAAGCTATGGAACTGGTAACCTGCTTCTTTTCAAGGGTGCCATAGCCTATCACCACCACTTCTTCCAGGCGGTTCTCGTCCGGAAACAGTTGTATGTCAAGGGAATTGACTATCTGAGGGGTGACTTTTTCCGTAACGGTCAGATAACCTATGAAAGAGTATTCAAGGGAAGCCGGAAGCTCCACTTCCAGACTGTAACGGCCGTCGATGTCCGTTACCACGCCATTTCCTGTTCCCACCACCATGACTCCGGCACCGGGCAGGGGTTCTCCGTTTTCATCTTTAACGATTCCGGAAACTTTCAGGTGTTGCCGCTGCTGCTTAACCGCCTGTACAATAACGTCCTTACCGTTTATCTTATAGTTTATTCCGTTGGCTGACAGCACTTTGGAGATGGCATTCCGCGCCGGTTCGTCCGTAAATGAGACGGAAACCCTTTTCTGCATCTCCGGACTGGCAGTGCTGAAGAAGAAGTTATAACTCGTCTTGTTCTGCATCTCGGTCAACACTTCCGACAGAGGGACATCCGTCATACGAAGGGTAAGCAACTCATCCGGGGTTTGCGCAGGCAGTCCCAGAGGCAAGATTGCGGACAAAAATATGAGAAGTATCTTTTTCATCCGGACAGACTATTTCTTGGTGAGTATTATTTCTCCCGCATGCTTATGGGAACGGACCCCGCAGGTCTGTTCTATATAAGAAAGTATAGTGTCCATATCCCTGTTTTCGAAGGTTCCGGAGAAGCGCAGGCGAGAGAGAGCAGGATCCAGGCTGACCCGCACATCCATCGCGTGGGACAGCTGCCGGGCCACCTCACCGAGGGGCGTGTCGGAGAACACCAGTTTATTGTCCATCCATTCTATGCCGCTCACCGAGCTGCGGTTAACCAGGGAGATGTCTCCGCTTTTGGTGTTGTAACTGAAATGGTCGCCGGGGACAAGGATATTGGAATCGCTGATAATGCCCGAGCGGAGCACATCGGCCCGTACCTTGCCTTCCAGGAGCATCACCTGCACTACAGTATCTGCCTTGAACGCCTGGACATTGAAACGGGTGCCAAGGTCGGTCACTTCGACTCCTGCCTCGGTCTCTATTATCAGTGGCCTGTCCTCATCGTGCGAAGCCTCGAAATAAGCCTCGCCCACAAGTTTCACTCTTCTCTGATCCGCTTCCTTGAAACTCAGGGGAAAGGTAATGGAGGAGTTGGAATTCAGATATGCCAGGGTGCCGTCAGGCAGGGTTATTTCCACCTTTTTGTCTTTATTCGAGGACAGCGTGACCATATCGCTTCCGGTTTTCACCGGACCGGCGAGATACATAACCAGCCCGCCTGTGGCAAAAATCGCCAAAGCCGCTGCCGCCCGGAACACAAACCGCATCTTCCGTACCGTCAGTTTCCTTCTCAGGCGGCCCAAGGCACGGGCGGCATCATAATCGCCCTCTCTTCCTTTCAACCTCATGGCATATTCCGCAAGCGAGAGCTTTTTCAACTCATCCGCATTTGCCCGGTCCTTTTCCGCCCAGGCTTCTATCTCCGCTTTGAGGGTATCATCCCCTTTGATGTAAGCAATCAAATCTTCGAGTTCCATCTGCTTATGTTTTAATATATGACGCCCGGGAAAAGCAAAACCCTAAACTGTGTGTTTATGTCGAATCCACAGGAAAATGTCTATATTTGCAGGGAGAGTACCACATGGCCGCGCGCTGAATAACCACACAGTTGGAAAACATTTCGGACATAAGGAAAGCGGAGCTCATTCGCACAGGGGACAAGGCAGCATTCCAGTCCCTGTTCACGGAGTACTATGCCCCGCTCTGCCGCTATGCTTCCATATTTGTAAAAAGGGCAGAAGTGGAAGACCTTGTCCAGGACTTCTTCGTGCATATATGGGAAAACCGGGAAAGGATTACCGTGGACAGCTCTTTAAAGGCGTATCTTTATGCAGGGGTGCGCAACATGTGCCTTTCCCTCATACGCCGGGACGGCAGGACGAAGGCATACCAGGAGTATATCTACAATAAACTGAAAGACAAGCTTGAAGAACCGGACGAAGGCTACTTCAATGATATTGTCAGCCTTTTGTCCGACGCCATCGCGGAGCTTCCGGAACAGGGACGGAAAGTGTTCGAGCTGAGCCGGTTCACGGATATGACCAATAAGCAGATAGGTGAATCCGTGGGACTTTCGGAGAAGTCAGTGGAGTATCATATCACAAAGGCTCTCAAGTTCCTTCGGGAGCACTTGAAGGATTACCTCTTCATAATCCTGATGCTCATTTGAGAATATCCTTCCAAACCTGCTCCCTGCCCGTTTCGTTAAGGATTTCATGGCGCATGCCTGGGTAGATCTTAACGTCGACGTTTGTATAACCGGCTTTGCGCATCTTGTCCGAAGAAGCCTTGAGCTCCTTGTCCGCGCCGCGGCAGGGGTCTTCGCCTCCCGAAATGAAGTGCACCGGAAGGCCAGGATTGGAACAGCGCCAGCCCTTGAGCGAGTAGCAGTCCTGCATGAGTTTCATGAGGTTGTAGAAACCGTTGGCGGTGAAAATGAAACGGCAGAGGGGATCGTCGTGGTATTTTTGGAGCACATCGTGGTTGGAGCATACCCAGGCGCGGCCAAAGCCCTCGCCTTCGAATCCCTTGTTGTAGCCTGCGAAGGACATCTTTTGCAGGAATTTCGGGCGGGAATGCCAGCCGACAAGCTTTCCGGTGAGCCAGGCTAGCGCCGCGCCGGCGCCCTTCGCCGGATTGTCGGCAGGGCTTCCGCACACGTAAAGGGCGTTGATAGTATCATCGTAACGCTTTGCATATGAGCGCACTACCATGCTTCCCATGCTGTGACCGAAGAGAGTGAAGGGCAGTCCTGGGTACTCCTTGCGCGCCCAGTCGCCGACGGCCTTGACATCTTCCACCATCGCAAGCCAGCCTCCTTCTCCGAAGAAGCCCAGATCCTCTTCCGTCTTGACTGACGCTCCATGCCCGCGATGGTCGTGAATCACCGCCACATAGCCTTTGGAAGCAAGATAGTCCATGAAATCGAAATACCTTTCCTTATGCTCGCACATTCCGTGAGCAAGCTGGAAAATGCCCTTGGGCGTGCCCTGCGGTTCTGCTACTGCGACGGAAAGCATCAGCTCGTCGGAACTGGCCTTGAGTTCAAACTGTTTCATAATTGTATTACTTACCATATTTGACGGATTCCTCTTCAAGAAGAAGGAAACGGTCGAAATCACTCTGGTACAGACGGTCCTGGATAATACGGAATTTCTCCCACTCGGTTTCTGCGTGGATTCTTGCCATTTCCGCGGAGACCTTTCCTGCGTCTTGCAAGACCTCTCGGTCCATAAGCGTAAGGAACCCGTTGAGGCGAGTCTCCCAATCTTCCATTGTCATAGGAATATGCCTTAAAGCCATACTCTCGGCTAAATCCAGATAGGCTGTTACCATACGGCTCAGAATGCCCATTTCATCCTCGCTGAGGTAGTTTTTTGCAATAGTAACGTCAGATTTCCGAATCTTGCCATCCGGAGCATCCTCCCACGTGGTCAATCCCATATGTTCTCTCTCTGCATCGGCTCTTTGTACGATGAGTTCTGCAGCTGTATGCCCGTGTACGGCATAATGCAACTTGTTCTGAACAGTGGCATAAAAACGGATGGTTGCGGGAGCCTGAGGGTCGTAATCCAGCGATGTCGCATAAATGTCAGTGATCTTCTGATAGAATCTTCTTTCACTCATCCTGATCTCCCGAATGCGCTCGAGTTGGTCTTCGAAATACTTATCTGTCAGGAAGGCCCCTTTCTTCAAACGCTCGTCGTCCATTACCCACCCTTTGATAGTGTACTCCTTTACAATCCCGTTAGCCCATTTACGAAACTGAATGGCACGTTCGTTATTTACCTTGAAGCCAACGGAGATAATCATCTGAAGGTTATAATGAATCACTTCGCGATTAACCATTCTTGCTCCCTCTTGTTGAACTATCCGAAAATTCCGGATAGTTGCTGCTTGACTCAATTCGCCATCTGAAAAGATTTTTTGAATATGATCATTCACAGTCCGCACGTCTACTCCATATAACTCTGCCATGAGTCTCTGCGTGAGCCAGATATTCTCATCTTCATACCGTAATTCAACACTCAATGGTTTGTCGCCGACAGATGCGACGTATGACAGATACTCTGCTGCGCTGGAACGTATTGTTATTTCTTTTTTCTTTGCCATGGCCCACTCCGCGGTTAATATGCAAAATTAACATTATTTTTGTGTTCATGAAGCGATACATTCTTTCTCTCGACCAGGGGACGAGCAGTTCCAGGGCCATCCTCTTTGACGAAAACTGCAACCAGGTGGCAAGCGCACAGCGCGAATTCACACAGTTGTTTCCCAGACCCGGATGGGTTGAACACGATCCGATGGACATTCTGGGTTCCCAGTTTTTCGTGATGAACGAGGTGCTGGCGGCAAACCCCGAGAAGCCAGTGGCAGCGCTCGGAATCACCAACCAGAGGGAGACAACCATTGTCTGGGATGCTTCCACGGGAAAGCCAATTTATAATGCGATAGTCTGGCAGGACAGGCGTACGGCCGAATACTGCGACGGGCTCCGTGCCCGCGGCCTGGAGGATATGATCCGCCTGAAGACCGGCCTGATGATTGACGCATATTTCAGTGCAAGCAAGATAAGGTGGATACTGGACAATGTCCCGGGCGCAAGGGAGAAGGCTTCGAAGGGAGAACTCAGGTTCGGGACCGTGGACAGCTGGCTGGTGTGGAACCTCACGGGCGGCCGCGTGCACGTCACTGACGTATCCAATGCTTCGCGCACGATGCTGTTCAATATCAAGGAAATGCGTTGGGACGAGGAATTGCTCGAGTTGTTCGGCATTCCCGCCTCGATGCTTCCGGAAGTGCGTTCTTCCAGCGAGATTTACGGCGAGGTGGACAGGGAGTCGCTCCGCAGGGCAGGTTTCGAAGCGCCGGCATACAGCATACCCATTGCCGGAATCGCCGGAGACCAGCAGGCGGCCCTCTTCGGGCAGATGTGCCTGGATCGCGGTTCGGTGAAGAACACTTATGGCACGGGATGTTTCCTTCTGATGAACACCGGCAGCGAGCCGGTCTTTTCGAAGAATCGGCTCCTCACAACGCTTGCATGGAAGATTGGGAATCGTGTGGACTACGCCCTTGAGGGCAGTATTTTCGTCGCGGGAAGCGTGGTGCAATGGCTCAGGGACGGTCTCGGCATCATCAAGACTTCGGCCGGGATAGAGGAGTTGGCGGCGAGCGTGCCGGATAACGGCGGGGTGTATTTCGTGCCGGCTCTCACAGGGCTCGGAGCCCCGTATTGGAACCAAAGGGCCACTGGAACCGTCACCGGGATCACCCGCGGCAGCACCTCGGCACATATCGCGAGGGCTGCACTCGAGGGCATCGCCTTCCAGACCATGGATATAGTTAACGCGATGGAAAAAGATTCGGGGATTCCGATTTCCGAACTTAAGGTGGACGGCGGCGCCTCACGGAACAACCTCCTGATGCAGTTCCAGGCCGATATCCTTGGCGTGGACGTAATCCGTCCCGCCGTCACCGAGACCACCGCTCTCGGCGCCGCCTGCCTTGCGGGCTATGCCGCCGGCATCTGGGACAGCAAGGAAGAACTTCTCGGCCGCTGGCAGGCCGAACACCGCTTCTCCCCCTCCCTTCCCGCCGACAGCATCTCCAGCCTCAAGGCCGGCTGGGCCGACGCCATCGCCCGCTGCAATCTCTGATGGATTCCGCACTTCGGTGTGAAAAAACGCCCATTTTGCACACGGGATACTAACGTATATTCGGGCAAGCGGGCTCGGGATGCCGGGAGGAATCTCTGGCATCGTAGTAATAGAAACCCTGGGCATCCATCCATGAATAGACGTATTCCAGACGGTGGAGGAAATCTTCATAGTCCCTGTTCTCTGACCAGGCCTGTTCAGCCAGTGCGAATAAACGAGGATAAAGCATAAAGTCCACCCTTTCCGAATTGTGTACGTGCTCCGTCCAGAGATTGGCCTGAATGCCGAGCACTAGGGGGGAATCCTCTATCTTGTATTCATATATCTGGCGGATAGTATTAAAGTGTTGTTTTCTGCCCCTGTGACCATATTTCTGTCCCGGCTCTTGACAATAGTCCAGATACATCGGCAGATGCGGGCATACGACCATCCGGAATCCGGCATCCAAAGCCTTGTGGAATACTTCTGGATGATCCGCCCTCCACCATTGAAGGACTATAGATGATGGCTTAATGCCGCTCTCGGCCAAGTCATCCCAGGCAAGGACCTCCTTGCCCAAAGAAATAACAATGGCTGCTACCCGCCGCCCGAAATAATGCTGTACTTGCTGAACGGATGAATATCCTTCCCTCTGCATCAGGGCATGCACTTCGGGAAGGGTAATCCATTTCTCGTTCTGCACTTCGTCACCTCCTATGTGGATATACCGTCCAGGGAAAAGAACAGCGAGTTCGGTGAGTATCGTGCGTATGACATCATAAGTAAGTTCCTTCCCAGGATTGAGAGTTCCCTGAAGACCGTCTATTTCCGGAATTGAACGGACGGCGGCTCGCGCGTGTCCGGGCATATCTATCTCAGGAATTATTTCGATATGCCTTTCAGAGGCGTACTGCACTATTTCCCGGATGTCTTCTTGCGTATAAAATTTCGCTGGGGATTTCTTATCCGTTTCACAACCTATCCCTCCTATTTCTGTCAGTTGCGGAAGTGCCTTTATCTCCACCCTCCATCCTTGGCTATCGGTCAAATGCCAGTGGAAGCGATTGAGTTTAAACTCCGCCATCATATCAAGTATTTCTTTTACCTTCTCTTTGCCGAAGAAATGTCGGGCTTCGTCAAGCATGAAACCTCGCCAGGCATAACGGGGAGAATCCTTTATAATGCCGCGATAAAGATGCCCGTTTCGGGAAAGTTGTCCGAGGGTCTTTTCCGCATAAAAGCGACCTTCTGGCGAAGAAGATTTTATCGCAATCCCCCTCCTGCCAATCTTGAGTTCATAAGCCTCGGGAGCCATTTTGGCAGAATACACATAGCGGATATGCCCGGAGTATTCCGTCTTGATTTTGGTCTCTCCCATCTTTACCTCCCTGGGATATGGCACTACACCCAGGGAAGCGGAGAGAAGTATAATACTTAAAAGGTTCATCTGATGTTTAGTGCTTCAGTGCATGATCCGCCTCCAAATCCACGCCATTCCAGCCTTTCTTTGAAGTCCAAGGTGCAGCAGGATTGCACCAGAAAGGGTCGTCTTCAGGCAATCCAAGTGCCACGAAACCGGCACATACCAGATACAGGCTGCCTGTGGAAATATATCTCTCGCCGAATCCCGGCTGATGACCGCAGAACCCGAGCGTGAGCCAGCCTTCGTCGTCGAAGGTACCTGGGGCTGTCATCTGCCTGCTGATTACGGTGGTAAGAGCATT
The DNA here is from genome assembly GCA_002350615.1 of Bacteroidales bacterium UBA2861. Taxonomy (GTDB): domain Bacteria; phylum Bacteroidota; class Bacteroidia; order Bacteroidales; family UBA932; genus Cryptobacteroides. The sequence continues at coordinate 25,412 of DEFD01000024.1, forward strand.
TCGAACCTGTGCCGGATCAATATCTCTTGGTAGCATATGCCTGAGACTCGCATCCTCAAGAGCATGGAAAGCACCGAAACGGTAACAGAGCGAACGCCCCACCACGGGGTAAGTCCCCTCAGGAGAGATGAGTCTTTCCTGAATGGCAGCATAGCGTGAATATCTTTTGCGCTGCAGATCAAACATGTCTTTCCCTTCCAGCTCATAAGCTATGCCATGCTTTTTCAGAACTTCCAGTATCGTCATCAGCATCGGCTGAATCACGAAGCTGTTGTAGTAGTCGAAGTGGAAGGCCGGGCCATCGCCATAAAGACCGTCGCCCTTGTACCATTCAATATGCTTTTCTATGGCATAATCCACTGGCTCCCGGTTCCATTCGCCGGTGAATTCAAGCAGGGCCACCTCAACCATGGCAGAGAACAGCAGCCAGTTGTTAAGCCAAGGCTTTATCGCACGTGTGGATTTCAGTTCTTCCACCAGGCGTTCCTTTGTAAGTGAATCCAGATTACCCCAGAGCTGAGTTGGTGCGCGAAGCAGACCCTGGGCAAGGAAGGCTGCGTCCACGAGCGGCTGCGTACCTATTTTAAAGTTAAGGTAATCCGGGGATGCCGGGTCCACAGCATTTGCGATGGCCTTGCACGCAAGGCCGATATACTCTGCTCGCAGTCTGCCCTCGGCGGTTTCGTCAGGGCCGAGTTCCATCCATGGAGCTATGCCTACAACGACCCTGCCAAGTGCTTCAAGATGAGTCACTTCAGCGAGTTTCGACGGATTTTGCGCTGAAGATTCCACCGGCATATTAAACCGCAGTGTCTCATCCGCGAGATTTTCCAGTACAGGTCTCGCTATCTTGTCAAGGAACCCCACCCATATTTCCCTGTCGGTGCGGGCCTTCCTGACACATGCAGAAAGCGCCAGTACCAGCAATGTCGCAATAATGATTTTTGCGTTTTTCATAACTGATGCAAGAAAGGCGCTGTACTTGCAATCGCTTACTTCTTCAAACAACGGACTGCCGCCAGGTTTGCGCGAGAGTCAGTATACCAGGCATTGACCGTTCCGGATTGTTGGATATACAATTCAACGACCTTCGTACCACTGGGTGCGCAGGACCAATAAAGTGCTTTTGTTCCTACCTCTATGTAGTGTCCGTCTCCATTCCCTCCGTAACCGCAAAGAGGATAATAGCAAGGTGTGTCAGTATGGAAGACACCGGTCAAAGTCAAGCATCGGGTGTCCGCGTCATAACTGTCCGGAGCGGAAACACTCTTTGCAGTTCCTTCCAGAGCACTCCTCCACGGATAGTTGCCACCGTTCGCAAATGGCAGTTTATACCCGGCCGGGCATGGATCATATACACCCTTGTCCCTGTTCCAACGGGTATTCTCCTTTCCGTCACCTTCCTGCAGCCAGTCTTTAGATGTCGCATCGCCTCCGATAAATGTCGTAGGATTGGCAATGGCAAAAGCAATCGTACCATAAGTTTCATTGCTGGTAACGTGGTTGGGCCAGGTTATGGTGGATGCCGCCCTCACTCCTTCAGTAATGGAAGAACTGCCGAGGAAAGGATCTTTTCTCCCCCACTGGTAAAGCAGCCCGAGAGATCCGACACTTCCGGGAGTTATGGAGGTGGCTCCAAGGTTACGGTCCAGCATAGTGAAGACTTTGGTACCCGCCGTATTGTAATAATCCTGATCCATAGGTGCCGCAGGAGAGCTCCAGATATGCCAGCTCCAGACTATGTCTCCGCCAGCATCTTTTGCAGTTATAACGGCATTGCCGGGAAGTCCGGTGGTCTTGAAAGTAATGTATCCGCCAGCATAGCTCACACTGTGTACAAGGGAACCGGCTACCGGAGCGACATCCGTGCCATAGCTTTCCCATAGGACAGCGGCTGAAGCAACGGACCCGACATTATCCGAAGTGTTACCTTTTACAGTCTTGATCTTGTAGGTGCCGGCCGTGGAAACCAGATAACAGTTGGCCGTCTCCGTCTCGCTGAGGTCGATAGGTTCGACATTCAGATATGTAAGGTTTTTATCTATCTTTCCCACATTGCCAAAAATTCCTCTCTTGATGACAAGGTTGGTATTGGAAACCTTTACGGCCTGTTTTGAGCTTGTGTTGAAAGTCATTGTGAAACCGCCGTCAAGGCTCGTCGGAAGGGCTGCGATATAATAGTAGGTATCGGTATCGAAAGAATAACCTTCCGGCAGACCGATAGTGATCGAGTTGCTTGGATTGACTGCCGTCGCAGGATCGACCACGGGCTTGCCCTCCACAAAAGAGAATGATATTTTGTCCGCTGCGACAACTGCTCCGGGGTCATTCGCAGTGAATGTAACCGATCGGACATCGTCCATATCCACCATAAATTTTACTCCGCCGCAAAGATTGTAGAACACCATATTCGGGCCCGCTCCCTTGGCGGCGCATGGGAACACCTTCGGAGCAAAGGTTTCGATTTCCCCGATCTGATATTTAAGACTCAGTGGGATGGTAACCTTAGTTCCGTCATAAGTGTTTTTCGTGTCGTAGGGATAAACGGCGACAAAATCTTCTCCCGTGGTAAGGTTGGCGGTAATCTCATCCTCACTCTCGAAAGTGGCGGTAGCGCTGTCCGAAGTATTGTCCGATATGAATTTCCCGAGGGCAGTGGTTCCATAGAAAACGGATATTTGCTCTTCAGACTGCCACCAGACACTGGTTTCATCAGGCTGAAGCACAGTCTTGCCGGCGATATTCGCATACAAAGAAACCTTTTCTCCTTTACGAGTTTGCTGATCTTTGGAATCGCTATCAGAAACCGAACAGGATGTCATTATGGCCACGACGGCCAGGAATAAATATTTTTTCATTTCTGACGTTGTTTTAGATTATTAAGGACCAGTCTTCGTCGGAGACTCCTTCTACAGAGCCATCTTCAAAAGTGCTTTCACAAAGAACGGATGTTTGCCCGATGAGCAACAAATACACTTCCGGCCTGCTGTACGGCAATCCAGGAACTTTAAAAACTTTGTCTTTTACCATGATAATATGTTTTGTTATTATTTTATTTGATACAAGGCCATATCCCCCGGGGCAAGAACCCTGGAAGAAGCCGCCTGCCGTGTTTTGAAGTGTGATACGTACTGTCCGTCTGCCACGAATTCCTTGAGCGGGGCACTTTCCTCATAATCTATGGCAACGGCTTGCGACAACTTGAAGCTCAGGTTCAGCAGCATCAGGTATTCTGAGTCTCCGTTTTTGAAATGAGACATCAGCAGGCCGTCGGGAAGGCCGCATCTGACAGATTTGAAAGGGGCTGGAAGTTCGCCTTCGGCAAGGGCGGGAAGCCCCGTTGTCGAATACCCTATTCCGCGGACCTTCAACAGTTCCATTCCAACGAACACGTCTGCAAGTCCCTGCATCCGGGCATTCAGTTCCCTGGCGGCTTCCCATTTATCGTTGACAAGATAGTTCAAATCCAGAAGCCCCGTTCCATATTTGGCATCTTTCGGGGTCAGATATGTATAGTATTCGATGCAGTCCGATGCATATGCGAGCCCTGCCCATGCCTGGAAGCGCATTGTAGCCTCGTCCGTGGTATAGTATGCTCCGTGATTATAGGAAAGGACGAAAGTCCATACCGGATAGTTCTTTTCCTTACCTGTCCTGTACATAAAGTCCAGCGCTTCGAAATACTGCGCGTGAAGATCCATATTCTCTCCGGAAATGGAATAGAAATCATATGAAAGCAGCGGGATCCCGAGTTTAAGGTATTCATCCATATACTCTGAATAAGTATCGACGCCCATGAACATCTTCCGGGCCGGCATAGGGAGAAGATTGACATAGCACATTCTGGAAGGGTCGGCATTCTTGTAAACATCAATTTTCTCCACTACTGACGGCATTTCCTGAACAGTAGGCTCATCCCAGCAATAATAACCGTAAATCTGCGGTAAGGTTTTGATTGCGTTCACATTCGCTTCATTGAGGGAAGATAGCCCGACTATTAATTGTATTCCTGTCCCGTCCACTGCTGCCGCCATCTGCTTGACCACATCTACGGAGAAATTCTTAGTCAGGGACAGCGTGAACCCGCACCGGGCCATTTCCCTGTATTTTTCAGCCGTCATGGTTTTATCTCTTTCCTCGGCACCGGGTCCCCAGTAGCCCAGTATCTTCATCTTCTTGAAACCTGAACGTTTATATTCGCTGAATTCATCGGCCGGAGCAGGAGGGTTTGGATTGGGATCGTCCGGAGTATCCGGCCCTGAAGGGACGTCAGGCTCCTGATGAGCGGCGGCCTGCACAATCTCGACGGTTCTGGTCTGACCTCCGGCAGAGACAGTCACTCTGACACTCCTGGCCTGCGAGGACTTGTTCTCCTGTGCAGTTGCCTCAAACTCGGCTTTTCCCTTCTTTCCTGATGAAACGGGCGTTTCCAGCCACCAGTCGTCACACGACAATTTCCAAGGATGGCTGGACGAAATGTTAAATGTCACAGAACCCCCTTCATATCCCAGTTCGGTCTGCGAAACCTGAAAAACAAGGGAGGGAGATTCTTTCGCGCATCCCGCAAGCAGCAGGAGCAACGCAGTCGTAAACGATATTGTCATATTTTTCATTCTAAGTTCACTTTCTTCACACATCTGGCGATGTTACTTCCTGTCTTGCTTATGCCCCCGGTCTTCTTGTAGCCCAGACGCACGTAGAAAGCGTCGTTTTTATCAACTTCGCAACATGTCCAATAATATAGCCCATTGGTCCTGTCGCAGAAGGGTTGGGCGCTGATGCTGCTTATTGAGGCATTATAGACATCGCGGCAAGCCTGCTCTTCACTGGTAATTGCGGTATATTTAGCCTCAGTAGCCTCATCGAAGGTCGTCCCGTTATAACCGGGGAAGAATTCATCCCTCAACTCTTTCAGGCTTGGCAGATACCAGCCTTCGCCCAAGGCTTCGCAAAATGAGACGGCATATGTATTCCCGTTTCCGTAGTCCGGCATCCGCTTGATTATGTCGATGTTCGATTCCCCACCGGTGCTGCCGTCCGGTCCTGACGCCCCCGTAAGGGTGGCAGTTACAGACCAGGGCAGCATTTCAAACGCTCCTGAGATGATTTTATAGCTGCTGTCGGAATTCTGATGAAAAACGACACCTTCACTTCCGTAAAGAGTTCCGAGGCGCGGATCCTTCGCTTCCTGATATATGGAAACCACCTTGAAAAGCTCATTTGCCGTCAGGGTGAGTGTCGCACTTCTGCGCGCGCCAAGATTGACGGCTGTCGTCTTCAAGAAAAAGCGGCCGTTTATATATTCCAGCGACAGCCATTCGCACCCGGAAGCATCCAAAGAATATTCAAGTCCGACTTCTTCGAAATTGGTTCCGGCTGCGAATGAAACAGTGTCACCTTTGATGAATGACATCATGGTTTCATCCAATTCCGTTTCTATTTCCAAAGCGACCCCTTCCGGCTTTATTGTCTTGACATGAGAATAGAGCGAGTCTATACAGACATCATCAGGGAGGAAAACGGATCGGTAAGAAATATCTGATGTCCCGCAGTCATCGAGTACAATTCCAAGCTCCCCGGGATATGCGAATACCCTTTTCCGACTCCCGTCAATTCCAAAATACACCATTTCAAGCATCTTGTAGTAATACGAACTCGAATGGCGTATCCGTAACTGCACCTCACCTTTATAATCCAGGACAGCAGATATAATATCTGATTCGTCTGTGATGGACATAAAAGACTCTCCATAAACATTGCAGCTCACCGACACGGGAACGGAATTGTTCCCTGCGGCGCTATGAGTTATAATTTCGAATATGTGCGGACCTTCGGAGAGATTGTCAACATAGATTTCCGTCGGTTTTGACGGGTCTATGGCGTTTTCCTGACTGCAGGTCCTGTTATCCCAGTATATCGTGGCAGATGATACCCTGTTGTCGATGAACGGAGACCATACGATCTTTACTCTGCCGAAGCCAGGGAACACCTGGACATTTTCCGCTTTGCCGACATATTTGGCTGGGCCGTCCGATATGAATTCCTTGTAAACGTCATCCATTTCATAACAGGCCGCCAGGACCAGTGCCATTGCAACTAATATCAACGCTTTTTTCATAGCTCTGTCATTTATCTGCCGGTGTGCCAAAGAAATCTATTTCAGGATACTCGATATACTGGACTCCGTCCCAGGTAGTCAACACCCGTATCCTTACATAACGTACCGGTTGGATGCCTACAGGGAACTCCCATTCTTCTCCGTTCTGGCACAACAGCACATCGTCATCGGTTCTTGCCTGTACCGTAGCAGAAACCGTCGCACCAGACGGACGGAAAGACTCGAATTCCCCCAGAAGGGTCCAATAGGGGTCTTGATTGCCGAGAGCATCCACCAGCACCACAGAGGCATCCGGGTTGAGTTCAGTTGCTCCCCAAATCTGGAACTTTCTTGGATGTCCGGCTTTGAAACCCTGACAGGGATAGAATTTATAACGGCTCAATACATATTCTCGCCCCATATCTATTGTAAAGCTAACCGGAAGTTTCCCGGTCGCTTTTGTCTGGAAAATAGGGGCCGAGCGAGAATAAGACCCGTCGAATGCACAAGCCAGCGAATTGTTGTTACTGGCTCCGCCCCACATGGTTATTTCCCAATTGTCTCCTGCAGGCTTAAGTCCGGCAAACAATGATTTGTCACAAAGTACTTCGAACATAGGTGTCAGCAGATATTCCCGAGACTCCGCCACATCTCCCCAATGGTCGGAAACATATACCTTAAACTTCGACTCCACAGGCTCCTGCCCACGAACTGCGAATTTGACATGCTTCTCTGAAGTATAATATGTATCAAGTTCTTTCCATTCACCGTTTTCTCCCTCTTTCTGCACAGATACAGAAAGGTTGGCTCCCGTAGGATTGGAGAAAGACACCTGTACGCCGCCGAAAGCCCGGACACACTCGAGACCAGATGCAACAGCCTTGTAAGGAGGTGTGAGTGGATTCACTTTGAGCCTCACAGGCTCCGAGCACGTCTCGCCGAAACTAACCGAATACAGCTTGACATCATACGTTCCTTCATCTTTGAATCCGTCGAGGACAAGCGAATCAGTGAATGCAGAAGCGTTGATTGAGACCTCTTCTCCCGAGCGTGGTGAATAAACGGCCTTAACATATTTGAGATTTTCGTCATTGGGGAGATTATAGTAGAGGATGGCATTCCCTGGACCATTCACTACATCCCTGACCACGACTTTAGCTGGTGCCGTCTTGCTCCCCATAGGCTTTATAACATCGACCGGAGAGCAAGAAATCAGCAGAATGGCTACAGGTATTATTTTGTATATTGTCTTACTCATTATTCTTTCTGTTTACCAACCTGGATTCTGCATTGTATTGCTGTTAGAAAAAACTTCAGAATTCTTAATAGGACTGAAGTAGTCTTTGGTCTCGAACGACTGGTACTGGATAACACATTCTTTATAGTATCCTTCGACAGTATCTTCATACCTGTTCCACCCGGTGAGTGGTTTGTTCAGTTCGGAAAAAGCTTCTTTCCATCGGCGTAAATCCCAGTAGCGCTCACCTTCAAATATCATTTCTATAGACCTCTCCCTGTGAATTATCTCCCTTCTGCCTTCTTTGCTGGTATATTTGTTCGGGATTCGGGAATAATTCGTCCATGACGTCACCACATCCGGCAAGCCTGCCCTTCTTCGGATAAGGTCCACCCAATGGAGCACGGCAGACGCATCTTCACCACATTCATTAAGGGCCTCGGCATAGTACAGATACAGGCCGCTCATGGTAATTATAGGGAAAGGATATTTTATGAAGGAGAAAGAGGAAGAAAGCGCAGTTGTTTTATAGTTCACATATTTTCTTGGCCAAATGCCGGTAAGGTTGCTCTTGGCAGTGGAAACATTACAACTGGTCTGGCCGCTCTTGGCGTTCACATAGGTTACGCCACCCTCACTCGTAAAGCCGTTGCCAAACCAGGCCGCGCCGTCGAAAGCGAGATCCGCGTAATAGCGGAATTCCCTGCCATACTGCATACTGACCGTCCTATAGAAAGGCTGCATGAAAAGGGCATCCGACTTATCGCCCATTTTTAATGAAAAGCGGTTTTCATAGTCCCAAGTTTTGTCTTCTTCTATCGGCACCCCGTTCATAGTATAGAAAAGATTGGCAATTTTCAGAGGGACACTCAACACTCCCTGATATGCCGAGCAAGCGGCCAGACAGTTGACCGGCACAGACCACTGCTGAATTAAAGACACCCAGGATTTTGTGTATCCCCACACGATTTCTTTGTTCCATGGATCCGTGAGCGCGCCCCGAATGGTCAGTAAACATCTTGTGGTATCGCCTATGACATACTCGTTAGACTCATATTTATACAGACCGTATCCACCGTTCTCAGGGTTCTCAAGATAATCAATCGCATCTTTGCACGCGTCGGCGGCGGCACGCCATCTTGCGGCTTTCTGCTCTTCTGTTTTCTCCGGGCAGAAAATAGCCACACCGCGATTGTCTACATATCCCCTGTAATCAGAATTGCCATTAAAAAGCGGACTGGCGGCATACATAAGGACCTGCGCCTTGAATGCTTTCACGATTCCGATGGAGATACGGCCAAGATCGCTGGCTTCAGATTCGATTTTCCCCGGCAGATTGCCGGCTTCTATTATTTCGTCCAAAAGATTGGTTATATATTCAAAAACCTCATCCAGTGTATTCCGGTAAACGTGCACTTCATCTATCGTCGCATTGAGTCCCAAATTTTCGTCCTTGATAGGGATAGGTCCATACATGCGAAGGAGATAAAAATGGTAGTATGCTTTAAGAAATTTCACCTCATCCTTCCACTGAAGGATTTCATATTCCTGCATATCTGGCACTCTGTCTATATTCTCTATGAAGAGATTACAGGTGCGGATACCTTCAAACAGGCCTGTCGCCTGGCTGGTGCCCGTCCAATAATCGCAATACGGCGACGAAGTATTCTGCTCTCCGTTGCGTATCCGCCATCCCCCGACGGCCTTTGTAACTTCAGCCCTTGACTGAAAGCCGACAAGCAGTTCATCTCCACCTTCCAGCGCCGGATTGCGGTTGAGGTCAGAGACAGGAGGAAAATAAGAATAGCAGGTAAAAAGGAATTTTTCCGCATTCGTCCTGAGGGTAAAGGCATTATCTATTGTTGCAATGTTGTCCGGAACTATGTCAAGATAATCCGAGCAGGCCGGAAGCATCATAAACGCTGTAAGCGTAAGGCAGAAATTGTAAAACTTTCTCATTTTGATGTCCCGTTTAGAAATTGATATTCAATCCTACATTTATCACTCTCTGAATAGGATAGCCGAGGCCATCGGATCCCATCTCCGGGTCCCAAAGTTTGAACTTGCTGAAGCAAAACAGGTTGGACCCGCTGAAATACAGGCGCATATTCTCAATACCGATTATTCTGGTCAGTTTTGCCGGGAAGGTGTATCCGCATTCAAGCTGTTTAAGCCTTAGGAAGGATCCATCTCTCATGAACCAGGTATTGCGTTTATTGTTGTTCTCAACCATGGTCGGAGCCAATCTTGGCCAGACAGCATACGCATCCCTGTTGTTTTCGCTCCAGTGCGAATCGGCTATAAACTTAGCCAACTGGTTGTTTCCGATTCTGGAAGAAGTGTCGAAGAAGGGAGACACATTATTATAACTGATCCAGAATGATTCATTGCCCAAGCCTTGGAAAAAGACTGAGAGGTCAAATCCTTTGAAGCCGTAGGAGAAGCCAAAGCCGTAAATGATTTCTGGCACCGTAGGATATCCGATCGGAACCATATCAAGTTCATCTATCACTCCGTCCCTGCAGACATCAACATACTTTATGTCCCCAGCCATATAGTTCCCGAATTGTGCAGGGGAATTAAGAACTTCGTTTTCATCAACGAAGAGGGATTCTGCGATATAGCCCCAAGCCTGGTTGACCGAATAACCGATATGTGATTTCCAAGGAGCATTCGGGAAGGAATCTTCCTCATATTTAAGATACTTACTCTTGGCATAGGTGAAATTAGCCCTTACCTGAAGCCAGGACCTGTTAACAAAAGTTTTGTTGTAATTCAGTTCAACATCCACACCACGGCCTTCCGCCGCTCCTACATTGGCTTCTGGAATCGACGCCAATCCCATCGAAGCCGGAATTGCTGAACGGGGCTGCAGGATATTGTCCCTGTATTCATGGTATAACTCTGTGGTCAAGGAAAGTTCATCCTTTATGCCAAGCTCCAGGGCGATATTTGTCTTGCGGGCCACTTCCCAGCCGACATCAGGATTCTCATACCTGCTTATTGCAATGCCGTTTCTTGAATATCCATTTTCCAGAAGACCGAAAGCATAGCCATAGGCAGATGAATTCATATTCACCTGACTCAGATAGAGGAAACGATTGGAGCCTATGTCATCGTTCCCGACCAGACCATAGGATAGTCTCAACTTAAGGTTTGAGACAATCGGTTTGATGTTTCTGAAAAAAGATTCATTGGACACCACCCAGGCAAGGCCTCCGGCTGGGAAGAAGCCAAAACGTTTCTCTTTCGAAAAACGCTCTGAACCGTTATATCCGAAATTGAATTCTGTGAAGTATCTTTTGTCATAATTATAGGTGAAACGGCCCGAGAGACCGATATTCCTGTACGGCAATGAAGCTTGCAAGGTGCTGGCATTCGGCTGGTGATTGTTGGTCAATTGATAAACCAGCATTCCACTCACTCCATGCCTGCTGAAATCCCGGTTGTAGTTTATTCCTCCTTCGAAATAGGTTTTTGCCGTAACCGTCTTTATCCCTTCGGAATAATTCAAGTAGTCTGTTCCGATGTCAGGATTCAGACATTCAATCTGCTCCTCACCCTTAAGCGTATTGAAACCCACGTATGAGTAATAATACGGAGTGCAATAGCGGGACATTTCATAATATGATATCCTGTTAGTGTTCAGGAGCATCCTCGCCGAGAGCCCTTTGGTGATAAAATCGAAATTCCGGGTAAGTTCGAATTGCGCACCCATATTAGCCCTGCCATATTCCTTATAACCTTTTGTCATTTCCGCATAAGGATTCAAATAATCTCCCGCCGCATAGTTTCCATATAGAACATGCGTTGCGTATGGGAGCAATTCGGAATCGTACTTGGCCGGAAACAAGACCGGGTTAGCCGACATGATCTGACTGTAAGTGGCAGAGCCTCCGTTTGTAGGCCCAGTGTACTCGTCAAAAGTGCCGCTCAGCCTAATTACAAGTTCTGTGGTTTTGGTAATATCTACGTTTACATTTGAGCGCAGGGTATAAGTGGTAAGGTCTATGTTGTTATTGTAGTTGTTGTCTCCTTCCACATTCAAGATACCCGAATCTTTCTTGAGCGACGCCGCCACGTAGTATCGTGCCACGGACCCGCCTCCGGAGACATTCAAGTTGAGACGGTGGTTGAGTGCATAATCTTTCAGCATCAGCTCCCTCCAGTTGGTATAGGGATATTTGTAAGAAGGATGTTTCTTGTCCGTCTTTGCGATTTTTTCCTGCGAATAAAGGGCTGGAGCAAGGGGATCCCTGGTTTGTATAGCCTCATTGTGAAGGGTCATATATATGACAGGATCGTTAACCAGTTCCACCTCTTGGGTAGGCTGAGAAACGGATGTTTCATATCGGATATTGACTTTGGACTTGCCCTTGCGGCCTTCCTTCGTTTTTACCAGAATAACTCCGTTTGCACCACGGGCCCCATACAAGGCTGTAGCTGTCGCATCCTTCATTACAGAAAAACTTTCTATGTCGTCGGGAGAAAGACGCGCAAGGTCGGTACTTGTCAATTCTATATTGTCAATGAGAATCAAGGGATTCTTGTTGTTGCCAAAAGTTGTGACGCCCCTCACGAAGAATGAAGCGTCGTCCGCTCCAGGTTCACCAGTGCGCTGGAAAGATATTATCCCGGCAATATTCCCCGCAAGGGCTGTGGTAAGATTTGAGGCAGGGGCTTTAAGTTGATCTGGCTTTATGGAGGAAACCGCCCCTATCACAGATTCTTTCCTTTGCTTGCCAAAGGCCACCGCAACAGCTTCTTCCAGGGTCTGGCTGTCTTCAAAAAGGATAGCATTCAATACCCGCGAACCATTGACTGGCTTAACCAGGTCCGAGTATCCCAGGCAGGAAAACCGGAGCGATGCATCATCCGGGACATTTTCAATTGAATAATTACCATCCTGATCGGTCATAAAGCCTTTCTGAGTGCCGTCAATCATCACGACTGCACCAATTATGGGCAACCCCTGCGAATCGATTACCGAGCCTTTGACAGAGCGGCTTTTGCCTCCCGATGCCGGTTTTGTCGTTGGCGAGGATGGATTTAATGGTTTTGAAGGGGGCGGTGTTTTCACGTTTATCATGATGTACCGGCCCTCAATCTTGTATTCATATTGCGGAGGCATGAAAGCACGAAGAGCCTCATCAAGAGTGGCATTTTCCACATTTACACTCACTATCGTGCCAGCATCGACCTGGTCGTCGCTATAAAAAAAATCATAGGATGTCTGCTGCCGGATGGCGTCAAAAACACGAGACAGCCTCACCCCTTCCATTTTCAAGCTTAAGTGCGGAATCTGGGCCTGGGATACGTTTACTCCTGCAAAAGCCAGGAACCAGCAGAAGGCCAGCATGAAGAAATATCGCTTCAGCGTTCGTTTCTCTTTCATTTTCTTTTCAATAAAGCGTTATCGTATCTCCCTCTTTCTTGCACTTGATATCTGCCACCATCTGAATTCTATCAAGGAGGAAATCCAGTTCGCGTTTTTTTTCAGCGCTACCGGAAAAATGCATTCCAGCTATATCCGGACGCTTATACTCTATCTTGAAATTATACCAACGAGAGAGTTGGTCAAAAATCTCCTCGAGAGTCTGGTTGCGGAACATGAAGATTCCGTTGCGCCAGGATGTGTAAACATCAGTATCTACTTCGCTGATTGTCATTTGCCCGGAGACTGGATTATAGGACAATTGTTCAGATGGACACAAGCTGACCGATTCTCCACTTGAGTTCAGATGCACGTCAACCCTCCCTTCTACCAAAGTAGTCCTGACCAGCGAGCCGATAGAACGGGTATTTATATTGAAACTTGTGCCCTTTACTTCCACACTCATTCCGTTCACTTCAACAATAAACGGTTCCCCGGTGTGTACGATCTCGAAAAAGGCCTCTCCCGTGAGATGCACCTTTCTGGGACCCTCTGTAAAACGGTCTGGAAAGACCAGTTGGGTTTCAGAATTCAGATATACTTTGCTTCCGTCTGCGAGCAGAATACTGTATTCGCCACCTTTAGGCACCGACAGTATCTGGTTTTCAGGTTTCATCTTTGTCTTTACTGAAGGCTGGGCGATCTGTTCGACTGAGAGGGTCCCTTCCTTCTGACTGTTGGAAACCACGGTGCCACGTTCGTCTTTCAAGATAAAATCTTCTTTCAATGGTATTATCTCACCTTTCGAAGTATTCAGATACGCTATTTTATCCCCTACCTGGAAATGAGACGGCTGCACAAAAGAATCGCCTCTACGGGAGAAAAAGGGCACAAGCAGGAATAACGTGGCAAGGACCGCAACTGCCGCGATTGCTACCAACTTCCAGCTACGTCTTAATAAGACGCCTCGGGATTTCTGTTTAAAATTCAGTATGGCGGCAATTTCGCGATATGCTTCTTCCTTGCGGAAACTGTCATCTGACAGCATTTCCTCTCCACACATTATCTTGTACGCTGCTTGGTTGCCTGGCATCTTAAGCCAATTTCCAAACCGCGCATCAGACTCTGGAAGATCCCCGCAAAGGACATCTTTCAGTATCTCCATATCAAAATCTTTAATAATCATATCTGCTACTAACTGACTTTCTTCCTGAGCAAACGGTAAGCTTTGGACACTTGTACCTTTACTGTGTTCTCAGAAATGCCGTATTGATTCGCTATCTCCGAGTATGATTTTTTCTGAATCTTTGCAGCCACAAAGATATCTTTGCAGCGCTGCGGGAGCTGGTCTATCGCCTTATTCAGAATGGCTGTAAGTTCGCCAAGAGTCTCGGCATCGGCATCATTTACGTCCACCAAGTCAAGATTGATTTCGTACTCTCCAACCACTTTTTTCGTATCCCGTATATGGTTCATGGACGCATTGAACACCGCCCTGAATGCATAGGTTTTGAAAGAGAGGGCATTAAACTCAAGATAATGTCTCTTTTCCCAATAGCGGATAAAGAATTCCTGGACAATGTCCTTCGCCACGGCAGGATCGGCAGTCATCATCTTCGCGAAAACAAACAGACGGTCACAGTAAATGTTAAACACCTTATGGAAGGCGTCTTCATTGTTATTCCTGATCTGTTCAAAAAGGTTATTGTCTGTATTATTCATCAGGGACAACATAGTACATCCTATAAACACATCAAATATTAAAAAGTATTATAATGGAAGAATCTTTTTTACAGCAATCCTTTCACGGGCAATAAACGTGCAAGGTGTCCCTGGATTCGGGACACCTGACACGAAATCGGCCATTTTTGTGCAAGGTGTCCGCAATTTCGGGACACCTGACACACCGTGATGAGCAAAAAAAAGAGACCGGCAGCAGTCCTGTCGGTCTCCTTTTTACATAGTGCCTTCTGTCCAGCTGGACGCCCGGCACCGCTGAGTAAATCTGCCTACGCGATTAGCGAAGCTTCTTGTAACCGTACTGGCAGGTATCGCCGAGCTCCTGCTCGATCTTCATCAGACGGTTGTACTTGCAGATACGGTCGGTACGGCTCAGCGAACCGGTCTTGATCTGACCGCTGTTGGTAGCGACTGCGATGTCGGCGATGGTGGTGTCCTCGGTTTCGCCGGAACGGTGGCTCGTGACGGTGGTGTAGCCATGACGGTGTGCCATCTCGATGGCGTCGAGGGTCTCGGTGAGGGAACCGATCTGGTTCACCTTGATGAGAATGCTGTTGCCAGCGCCCATCTCGATACCCTTCTGGAGGTACTTCACGTTGGTCACGAAGAGGTCGTCACCTACGAGCTGGCAGCGGTCGCCGATAGCCTTGGTGAGCTTCACCCAGCCTTCCCAGTCTTCCTCGCTGAGGCCGTCCTCGATGGAGTCGATAGGATACTTGGTGATGAGTTTCTCAAGGTATTTGATCTGCTGCTCGGTGCTGAGCCTCTTGCCCTTAGGATCCTTCTTCTTGCCGTCCTTGAGCTGCTTGTAGTCATAGTAGAACTTGCCGTCCTCGCCCTTGAAGCAGAACTCGGAAGCTGCGCAGTCCATAGCGATGGTGATGTCCTTACCGGGCTCGAGACCTGCGTTCTTGATAGCCTCGATGATGCAGTCGAGAGCGTCGTCGATTCCTTTGAGTGCGGGAGCGAAACCGCCTTCGTCACCTACTGCGGTGGAGCATCCGCGGCCCTTGAGGACCTTCTGGAGAGCGTGGAAAACCTCTGCGCCCATGCGTACGGCCTCAGCCTCGTTGGGAGCGCCGACCGGACGGATCATGAATTCCTGGAATGCGATGGGAGCGTCGGAGTGGGCGCCGCCATTGATGATGTTCATCATGGGAACGGGAAGCACGTAGGTGTTGGTGCCGCCGATATACCTGTAAAGAGGCATGTCAAGATAGTTTGCAGCTGCGTGAGCCACTGCGAGGCTTACGCCGAGGATGGCGTTTGCGCCGAGTTTGCTCTTGGTGGGAGTGCCGTCGAGTTCGATCATAGTCTTGTCGATAGCCCTCTGCTCGAGTGCGCTCATGCCCACGATAGCGGGTGCGATGACATCGTTCACATTGGCAACGGCTTTGAGCACGCCCTTGCCGCCGTAGCGTTTCTTGTCGCCGTCGCGAAGCTCAAGAGCCTCGTTTTCACCGGTGGATGCTCCCGAAGGAACAGCTGCTACACCTTTGATACCGCTTTCGAGTACGACCTCGACTTCTACTGTAGGATTTCCTCTTGAATCGAGGATTTCACGTCCTGTAACTTGAACAATTCTCATAATTTTTATACTAAATCAATGAATTTTTGCCAAAAAGCGGTACAAAAATACTAATTTATATTGATAATTGAGCAAAATCCTTGTAATTGTCTATCTTTGCGGCTTCATATTATGGACAGGAGCAAAGCTACAGGTCATATCGCCATTGCAGGAGCCTACACGATATTCGGTCTCAATATCGTGTTCTGTAAAGATATAGCAAATGCAGAGGCCATTTCTCCGATGCTGCTGTTCACGCTGAGGGCCTTCGGCGCCAGCATCCTTTTCTGGATCCTGTCATTCTTCCTCCCCCGTGAAAAAGTCAGCCGGGCGGATTTCTGGAAGATAGCAGCCGCGTCGGTGATAGGGCTGTTCATCCCGCAATATACATTCCTTCAGGCCATTACGATGGCTTCGCCGATCGATACCGCCATTCTTAGCACCCTCGGGCCGATATTCACGATGTTCTTTGCATATTTCTTCCAGAAAGAACCTATCAGCCTGAAAAAGGCAGGTGGCGTGATGATCAGCCTTGCCGGCGTACTTTTCCTGATTTTCAATTCAGTCCATGCAGGCGGAGTTGCGGCGACCTCTCCGGCAGGGATAATCCTGCTGCTTGTAAACTGCCTCAGTTTCGCCTTGTATCTCGGCCTTTTCCGGCCGCTGATATCCAGATACAGCGTGGTCACATTCATGAAATGGACTTTCCTGGTGTCCCTCCTGGTGTCGCTGCCTTTTTCCGCGGGTGAACTTCTGAGAATCGGTTCACTGGAAATGCCGGGGAAAGTGGCATTGGAAATCGGATATCTCATTTTCTTCGCCACTTTCGTGGCATATTTTCTCATTCCTTTCGCACAACAGAGGCTGAGGCCGACCCTGGTCAGCATGTACACCTACCTGCAGCCGATAATCGCCGCCGTTGTGAGCATCTCCTCAGGGATGGACAGCCTTAACTGGCAGAAGATCCTCGCCACCATACTCATTGTCGGTGGAGTAATCATGGTGAGCCGCAGCCGCGCCGCCGGGCAGGGATAACATTTCCCACGCCCATTCCCCTCTCCCGTATGTGAAACAGCCGGATTCTCACACGGGATGGAGGGGCGTCTGTGAGGAAGAGGCTCTGACATCCGCTACCGCCACGCGCATGGCCCACGCAAAAAACTACGTCAGAGCCTCTCCCTCCACAGACTCACTTTTCGGCACCTTTCTCCACGCTGGGGGGACCATCTCACTCAGCGAACATTTGCAGACGACCGGTTGAGACTGGGGAGACCTGCCGAAAGTTGGACCGTCTCCCCAATTTCAGGGCAGTTTTCGGGGAGACCTGCCGAAAGTTGGACCGTCTCCCCAATTTCAGGGCTCTTTTCGGGGAGACCTGCCAAAAGTTGGACCGTCTCCCCAAAAAACGGCCCAAAATGCGTGTGCAAAGGCTGCTTCTGGCAAGCCTGATAAGTAACACGCTGAACATTAGCGTTTTAACACAAGTCGCTCCCCCTCGTTCATAACGGGAGCGGAACCACTCAATTTCCTAACAATCAGCCTGTTACGTATCAGGTGAATAGACCGTCGTACCGGCTGCGGGGAAACCCTCCCCCGTCAGACAAAGCCGGCAGGCGCCAAGCCGGAGGCCGGGGTACATTAGGGGCGGGCCCCTAATCACGCGACCGAAGGGGAGCAGCCGACGTTCCAGCACCCTGGCAACGCCGCCACGAAGCCGCCCCGGGGTTCGGGGTGCCCCCGAGACAAAGCCGGTAGGCGCCGAGCCGAAGGCCGGGGTACATTAGGGGCAGGCCCCTAATCACGCGACCGAAGGGGAGCAGCCGACGTTCCAGCACCCTGGCAACGCCGCCACGAAGCTGCCCCGGGGTTCGGGGTGTCCCCGAGACAAAGCCGGTAGGCGCCGAGCCGAAGGCCGGGGTACATTAGGGGCAGGCCCCTAATCATGCGACCGAAGGGTCGCTGCCGACGTTTTTCGGTATATGGCTTGCCATATACGAAGATAGCCGGGCATCATTTCTGATGTCCGGCTATCCGAAAAACGGCGGCTACCTACTCTCCCACCTGGTGGGGCAGTACCATCGGCGTTAGTGCGT
>DEFD01000006.1:520-4227 GCA_002350615.1 Bacteroidales bacterium UBA2861
TGGGAGAGTAGGTAGCCGCCGTTCTTCGAAGGCCCGATCGCGAAAGCGACCGGGCCTTTTTGTTTCCTTCGGAAACCGAAGAACGTTGGCTATCCCTAGTCGGTCACCCTCAAACCCCCTCTCCGGGGGCTTAGTCGCAGCGAGCTGCTCCGAAAATCGGCCCAAAAACAAAAAACGGCGCCTACCGGCAGTTGTTTAGGGGCGCTGCCCCTAAAGTACCCCGCCGGCGTCGTACGCCGGGAGTCGCTGCGCTCCGAGGGGTTACTGCTGCTACTCGCTGCGACCCGTCAAGGAAACCGGGCGAAACCTCTACAGGTGGGGGTTATAGGGCGGCGCGAAGGTCGGAGAGGGAGGTGAAGCGGATGCCGCGGATGCCGACGGCTTCAGCGCCGGCGGCGTTGGCGGGGTTGTCGTCGATGAACACGCAATCGGAGGCACGGAGGGAATAGCGGTCCAAAAGCAACTGGTAAATCTCCGGCTGGGGCTTGGTGACACCTTCATAGCCGGAAACCACCATCCCGTCCAACAAACCCAACACCGGATAATCGTCTTTAATCAAAGGGAAAGTCTCTGTAGACCAGTTGCTTAGGCCATAAACCCCATGACCGGCGGCCTTCATCTCCTTAACGAACTCCAGCATACCCGGGATCGGCCCGCCTATCATCTTGATCCAATCTTTATGGAACATCTCTATCTCCCTGGCCCACTCGGGGAAGCGCTCTGAGAGCTCCGCCACGCCGACCGCGAAAGGCTTGCCCCCATCCATCTGCAGATTCCAATCCATGGTGCAGATATTCTCGAGGAACCAGTCCGTGCGGGACCGGTCCCCGAAGTACGGGTCGTAGAGGTAGTGGGGGTCCCAGTCGATCAGGACCTTCCCGAAATCGAAAATCAGGTTCAAGCTATGAAACTGGCGAAGTAGCCGGCGAAGATGACGTTGGTAATCAGATAGGAAACTATGGTGGCGACAATGACGCTGACGAGCCCCGGCATCATGAACGAGTGGTTCAGCAGGTACTTGCCGATCACTGTCGTGCCGGAACGGTCGAAGTTCACCGTGGCGATATCGGATGGATAGTTGGGGATGAAGAAGTATCCATATACGCTTGGCATCACTCCGAGAAGCACCGGCCCTGCGATTCCGAGGGAGTAGGCCAGGGGCAGCATCGCCACCACCACTGCGCCCTGGGAGTTGATCAGCACCGAAACCAGGAAGAATACTATCGCGATCGCCCAGGGAGCGCTTTCCACGATGCCTCCCAGCATGGTCTTCATCTCTTCCATGTAATTTGCGAAGTAAGTATCTGCCAGCCAGGCGATTCCGTAGATGGCGACGACGGCCACCATGCCGCTCTGCCAAACCGCGCCGGCAACCGCCTTCTTGGGCTGCGCCTTGCAGAACATGATGTTGCATGCGGCGGCCACCAGCATTATTATCTGAATCACCAGATTCATCTTGGGGATATTCAGATGCTGGGCCAGAGTCTCCTCTCCAACATGTATCATCTGCATGAAAGCGAAGCAGACTATGATGAGCAGGGCTCCCAGGAAGATGAATACCGAGGCCTTGGCTTCGCGGGTGATGGTCTTGTCGAGCGAGGTGGCGGAGTTGCCGTACATGTAATTATAGGTTTCGGGGTCCTTCAGGCGTGCCTGGAAGGCGGGGTCCTTGTCGAGATCCTTGCCGCGCCTGTAGGATGCCGCAGCTGCGCACATCAGGCCTATGATGCAGGCGGGGATGGTGACCATCAGCACCTGGGGGATGGAGACCATGTAGCCGTTTGCGTTCGAAATCGTGACGAAGGCGACCACCGCCGCCGCGATGGGCGAGCAGGTGATGCCCACCTGGGATGCCACGGAAGCGACTCCGCAGGGGCGTTCGGGGCGTATCCCCTTCTTGAGGGCGATGTCGCAGATGATGGGCATGATGGTGTAGACCACGTGCCCGGTGCCCACCAGCACGGTGAGGAAGAAGGTCACCAGCGGGGCCAGGAAGGTGATATGCTCGGGATGCTTGCGGAGCATCCTCTCCGCTATCTGTATCATCCAGTCCATGCCTCCGGAGGCCTGCAGGGTGCCGGCGCAGGTGACGGCTGCGATGATGATGTAGATGACGTCCGTCGGAGGGGTTCCGGGCTTGAGGCCGAATCCGAATACGAGGATGGCGAGGCCGATGCCGGAGATCGCACCGAGTGCGAGGCTGCCGTAGCGGGAGCCCACGTAAAGCGCTGCCAGTACGATGAGCAGCTCGATGATCATGGTGAAGGTCATAGTGTCGTTATTACAATTATGACCTTAAAGATATGAAAAGATTTCTAAAAATGTTGTTTTATTCTTATCTTGCGCTAAACTGATAACTATAAACAATGCATTATCTTCTGATTCTTCTTGCAGTTTCGCTGCTTGTTTCGGCAGTGGGCTGGAAGTATTTCATTTATTTTTTCTCGCTGGGATACGGCTTTGGCATTTCCGCACTGGCAATCGCGACAGCCCTCATCTTCCACGATGTCCTCAGTGCGCCGACGGTCGCCTTGTGTGCGGCGATGTTCGTGTTCGGCTTCCGTCTGGGCGGATATCTCTTTTACAGGGAGCGCAAGGCTGCCGCTTACCGCAAGATACTCTACGAACCGTCGCTCCAGAAGAAAAAGCCGATCTTTGTGGTCATCACCGTCTGGCTTTTCTGCGGCCTGCTGTATGTGGGGCAGGTGAGTCCGGTGGCGTTCCGTCTTGCCAATACTGCCGACGGTGTTGCGGTGAATGACCTTTGGGCCTGGATAGGGTTTTCGATGATTGTTCTGGGGACCTGCCTCGAAGCCGGTGCGGATGCACAGAAGAACGCGGCAAAGAAGAAGAATCCCAAGCGCTTCGTGGATACCGGGCTTTATCGCATCGTCCGCTGCCCCAATTATCTCGGAGAGCTCACAATCTGGACGGGAGCGTTGATTTCCGGTATTGGAGCCGGCCTCAACTGGTGGCAGTGGCTGATCGTGCTTGTGGGATATGCGGGGATCGTTTATGTTATGTTCAGCGGCGCCCGCAGGCTGGAAGTGCGCCAGAATGAGGTGTACGGTGCCGATCCCGAGTATCAGGCATACATCAGGAAAGTCCCTATCATCCTGCCCTTTGTGCCCATCTACAGTGTAGAAAGGCACAAGTGGCTGGTGGCGTAATTGCAGCCTTCCTTACAACCTTGGACCTGCGGCATTTTTCGGTGAATATGCTGCAGGTCCTTCTTTTTTAGCCGGGACCTGGAGCAGAACTGGGTGAAAACGTCGCAGGTCCTCTTTTCCCAGTCGGGACCTGGAGCAAAATCGGGCAAAAATGCCGCAGGTCCCGGGATGGCAGGTTTTATAAAGCAAAAACAAAGGCCGTCGGCAAGAAAACTGCCGGCGGCCTGTCAGGAGCGGGAGATCCGTGATTAGCGGATCTTCTTGTAACCGTACTGGGCGGTGTCGCCAAGTTCCATCTCGATCTTCATGAGGCGGTTGTACTTGCAGATGCGGTCGGTGCGGCTGAGGGAGCCGGTCTTGATCTGGCCGCTGTTNNATAGGCAGGAAGTGTAAGGGCGGTGACGTCCTCAGCTGACCTGTACTAATTGCCCGAAAGACTTTCCTAAGAGAAAGATAAGCCGTGAAAAAGCGATCTGACTGCGAATCCAAAGACCGGAAGGTCTCCGAATTGAAATTTTCTCTCAAGTAATATATGCG
>DEFD01000006.1:4355-5038 GCA_002350615.1 Bacteroidales bacterium UBA2861
GAGAGTAGGTCGCCGCCGTTTTTAGGAAGCCCGGACGTCAATCGTGACGCCCGGGCTTCTTCGTTATCAGCTATACAGGCCTATATGACAAAAAAACCGACTCCCGCGAGGGGAGCCGGTTGAAGGTGTTAAGCACGCCTGGATTAGCGGAGCTTGGTGTAGCCGTAGCGGGCCTCGTCGCCGAGTTCGATCTCGATGCGCATGAGGCGGTTGTACTTGGCGATACGGTCGGTACGGGACAGGGAACCGGTCTTGATCTGGCCGCTGTTGGTAGCGACGGCGATGTCGGCGATGGTAGTGTCCTCGGTCTCACCGGAACGGTGGGAGGTGACGGTGGTGTAGCCGTGACGGTGGGCCATCTCGATGGCGTCCAGGGTCTCGGTCAGGGAACCGATCTGGTTCACCTTGATGAGGATGGAGTTGCCGGCGCCCATTTCGATACCCTTCTGGAGGTACTTCACGTTGGTCACGAAGAGGTCGTCACCCACGAGCTGGCAGCGGTCGCCGATAGCCTTGGTGAGCTTCACCCAGCCTTCCCAGTCTTCCTCGGAAAGACCATCCTCGATGGAGTCGATAGGATATTTGGTGATGAGCTTCTCGAGGTACTTGATCTGCTGCTCGCTGGTAAGTTTCTTTCCGCGAGGATCCTTCTTCTTGCCATCCTTGAGCTGCTTGTAGTCATA
>DEFD01000006.1:5081-16055 GCA_002350615.1 Bacteroidales bacterium UBA2861
GCGATGGTGATGTCCTTGCCGGGCTCCAGACCTGCGGCCTTGATGGCCTCGATGATGCAGTCGAGAGCGTCGTCGATGCCCTTCAGTGCGGGAGCGAAACCGCCCTCGTCACCTACTGCGGTGGAGCATCCGCGGCCCTTGAGGACCTTCTGCAGAGCGTGGAAAACCTCAGCGCCCATGCGGACGGCCTCGGCCTCGTTCTGAGCGCCTACGGGGCGGATCATGAACTCCTGGAAAGCGATGGGAGCGTCGGAGTGTGCACCGCCGTTGATGATGTTCATCATGGGAACGGGGAGTACATAGGTGTTGGTGCCGCCGATATACCTGTAAAGAGGAATGTCGAGGTAGTTTGCCGCTGCGTGAGCGACTGCGAGGCTGACGCCGAGGATGGCGTTTGCGCCGAGTTTGCTCTTGGTGGGAGTGCCGTCGAGCTCGATCATGGTCTTGTCGATGGCGCGCTGCTCGAGGGCGGACATGCCGATGATGGCGGGAGCGATGATGTCGTTCACGTTGGCGACTGCCTTGAGAACGCCCTTGCCACCGTAGCGCTTCTTGTCGCCGTCGCGGAGCTCGAGAGCTTCGTTCTCACCGGTGGAAGCTCCTGAAGGAACTGCTGCCACACCCTTGATGCCGGATTCGAGGATAACCTCTACTTCTACTGTCGGATTTCCACGTGAATCGAGGATTTCGCGACCTGTAACCTGAATAATTCTCATAATTTTATAATAAATTGAACATATTCGCTTAAAAAGCGGCACAAAATTACGAATTCTTTATAAGATTTCATAAAAACAACACTAAAAATATTATTCTTATATTTGTTTTTCGAACCATACGCCGAAACTGTCATGTCCCGCCGCGCCGCATTGATCATATCGCTCTTGCTACTGCCCCTGTGGGGCCGGGCTGTAAACCTGCGGTTCCACGCTATGCCGGAGACATCTTACTACGGAGGCATCCACAGCATAGCCAAGGACAGCCTCGGACGTATCTGGTTCAGCGGGTTCGACGCCATTTATATGTATAATGGCGTTTCTTTCACCCTTATGAACGAGTACATCACCCGGCAGGCTCCGGAGCGATATTGGAGCATAGGCTGGCTGGTGACCGATAAAAACGGGGTGCTTTATGCTGCTACCAATCACGGCCTGCAGCGCTTCAATTGCGCGTACCATCGCTTCGAAAAGGCTCTGGACGGTAATATCGGGGCAATTGAAAAGACCTCCGACGGCACGGTCTGGATGATATGCGATGGAAGAATCACAGGTCTGGACGGTAAAGTCCTGCCACTCCCGGAAGGCTTGAATCCGGATCCTATGAAACTATCCCTTTCCTGCTCAGGAGAGCATTTGTACGTGGGTTCCGAAGGCCGTCTCTACAGAGGCTCTATAGGTGGAAACTGGGCCTTTTTCGGGGATTTTTCTCCCGGGCAGGTGGTAGATGTGAAGGAGGATAGTGAGCGTATTTACGTGCTTACGCTGTCCGACGGCCTTTACGAATGCGGGAACAGCGGCGATGTTATCCGGCGCTTTACCCTTCCGATTGAAAACGACCGTTCTTCCACTGCCAAGCAACTTTACCTCGACAGTGAAGGCAAGGTATGGGTTGCAACTCAGTATGGGCTGATGATTGTCTGCCCCAGA
The DNA here is from genome assembly GCA_002350615.1 of Bacteroidales bacterium UBA2861. Lineage (GTDB taxonomy): Bacteria > Bacteroidota > Bacteroidia > Bacteroidales > UBA932 > Cryptobacteroides. The sequence continues at coordinate 6,725 of DEFD01000006.1, forward strand.
AGCGGGCGTACGGAACTGCTTCGGGCAAACCTGAAATATCCTTTCTCCCTTCCCACCAATTCCGTCTGGTCTTTCTTCCCGGATCCCGACGGCGGGGTGTGGGTGGGAACCTATGGCGGCAAACTTGCCTATGCCACCAGGGGGGACAGTGATGCAGGGTACTTTTTCAAGGCTACCCCCGGCGGTCTGGGGCACCCCATTGTCAGTGCTTTCTGCGAAGATAAGGAAGGTCATCTGTGGATAGGTACGGACGGTGGGGGCATTACCGTATGGGACAGGAACAAGGGCGATTTCCGGTATTATACCCAACAGGATGGAAGCGGCCTTAGTTCCAATATGGTGAAAAAACTGTGGACAGATAAAAACGGCACCATCTGGGCATCTTTCTTCAATTCCGGTGTACAGACCTTCGACAGCCGCAGCGGCCGTTTTCGTGCCCTGAGCATCACCCGCGGGCCGGACGACGACCCGCTCAGCGTCTATGATTTCGTGCCGGACGGCAAGGGAGGAATATGGATGTCCGACCCGGACTCCCGTTTCATGCACGCCAGTCTGGATAATGGAAAGATCAGCCGCCTAAGCAGCCGTCAGGTTCGCCAGGTGGAAACCTTCTTCAACGATGGGAAGGGGTGCTTGTGGCTGCTGACACATCAGGGCCTGCACGTGCTGGACGATTCTACCCTGGACGTCTTGAGAACCTATCGTCTGGAAGGGCAGTCCTACGCTGTTAACAACCTTTGCTGCTATTGCAGATGCTCCAATGGAGAGCTTCTGTTGGGCACCAAGGGCGGCGGGCTGAACGTTCTGGCCAAGGATGGAACCTACACCAATATCCCCCTTAACGGACGCACCGTGTTCGGAATAGTGGAGGATCCAGTATCGAAGGAAGTCTGGTTCAGTACAGACGAGGGACTGTTCCGCAGGACCGACGGGCGCATCGTGCCATCCACTCTCAATACTCCCAGCCACTGTGGAGCGTTCTACGTCCGCTCTGCTTTTGTGAGTTCCAAGGGAGAACTGATGTTCGGAGGCACCGATGGTTTCATCCTTTTCCGTCCTGGAGACATTCGCACCAACCAGCACAAGAGCGTGGTTTTCTTTACGGATGTGCGGGTTAATGCCAGTCCGGTCCCGACAGAACAATACATAGGGCCGAATAAGAGCCTTTCGCTCAATCACAGGCAGTCCAATATCGCTCTCGGGTTTTCTTCCGACAGTTATCTTCACGCCGAAAACAACCGCTATGCGTGCCGCCTGGTGGGGTTGTCGGATGAGTGGACAACCCTTGATCCGGGGCAGAATACAATGCGTTATTATGACTTGAATCCGGGCAGTTATCGTTTCGAAGTCAAGGCATCGAACAACGATGGCCTGTGGGGAGACAGTGTCACTGCAATGGAGTTGACCATACATCCAAGTCCTTTCCTCTCCTGGTGGGCACAAATGCTCTACGCTATCATCGTGCTGGCCCTGATATACCTGGTATGGCGCTTTTTCACCAATAAGAAGATATATCGCCACGAGCTTGAGATGGAGAAGTTGAAGGAGAAGAATATGCAGGAACTGTCGCGGGCCAGAATCAAGTTCTTTACCAATATCTCCCATGACCTGAAGACTCCGCTTACTCTCATAGTGGATCCTCTGCGCAAACTCAAGGAGCGCCTTCCGGAGGATTCTCCGGCCAACAAATATGCGGTTCACATCGAGAGAAATGTATCCCGGATCCAGCGAATGATAGGGCAGTTGCTGACCTTCCGTGAGATAGAGAGCAATAAAGTGACCCTGAATCCTGTGGGCGGCGATCTGGTGAGTTTCCTGCGCAGCATTTTTTCCCTTTTCGAGATATATGCCGACCGCAAGGGTATAGAAATGGATTTCCGTTCCCAATCGGACAGCTATCCTTGTCTTTTCGACCATGAAGTGATAGAAAAGATATTTACCAATATTTTCTCCAATGCCGTAAAATATACGGTTGAGCAAGGATCCATAGTGCTGCAGATCAAGGAGTCCGGCAGCGGGATAGTGGAGGTGAGCGTCTCCAACACCGGAAACGAGATTCCAGAAGACAAACTGTCGCAAATATTCGAGGCTTTCAACCGCACGCGCGAATTCCAGCCCAGTTTCGAGACCAGTACTGGATTGGGGCTGGCAATCGTCAAAGAGCTTGTAGATGAGATAGGCGGCAAAATCAGCGTGAGTTCAGGCAATGCGCAGGTGGTGTTTACCGTCAGCATGCCTCTTCCTCCTGCACCCCATTCCTTGTCTGCCGAAGAAGATGAATCTCTTTCTTATGGTTTTGTGGAGAAAGAAGTGGACGCCCTCATCGAGGAACTGGATGTCAGTGAACAGGCTGCCGACCAATCCCGCAAGGCGCACACGATAGTGGTCATAGATGACGATGAACAGCTCCGCTCTTATCTTCAGGAACACCTGTCCGCCCGTTTCAACGTATACTCCTCTGCCGATGGGGCGGACGGAATCGAAAAGGTGGACAAGGTCCATCCAAATTTGGTCATCACAGATCTGATGATGGGAGATACGGACGGATTCGAAGTGTGCCGCCACCTTCGCGGCAGCCTCAAATCCAGCCATATCCCTGTAGTCGTCCTTTCGGGCAATGGAGATATGAAGGTGAAAGCGATGGAAAGCGGAGCCAACGTATTCATAGAGAAGCCATTCGATATGGAGTTCCTGCTTTCGCAGGTGGACGGACTCTTGAGGATGCAGGAAGAACTCCGGAACTATTATTCGAAGAAGTTCGTGGCAGAGCCGTCCAAACTGGTCATATCCTCTATGGACGAAGCCCTTCTCTCCAAGGCGATGGATGCCATAGAGAAGAATATGGACAACAACGAATACGACGTGGACGAATTCGTCTACGATATGGCGGTCGGCCGTACTATCCTCTATCAGAAGATCAAGGATATAACCGGAATGTCCATCAAGGAGTTTATCCTGGATATCCGGCTGAAACGCGCGGCGCAGTTGCTGAAGGACTCCGACCTCACCATTTCCGAGATATCGGACCGCACCGGATTTGCCAATCCGAAGTATTTCAGCGTCTGCTTCAAGCGGCGCTACGACATTTCTCCTTCCGACTTTAAGAAGCAAGAAAATCCCGCTTAGAACGCACTCTGTGGGGGTGTGTACAAAATGAAACCATTTCCGTACGAACTAGGGAAGTGGTTTTTATTCATATTATTTACCTTCGCATCAAAACACGAAACAAAGGCCAATGAATCGTTTCACTAAACTCTTGATAATCGCAGCAGTCTGCCTGCCTGCCGCAGTCTCTTGCAACTCCGGAAAAGTTGTTTTCACCCCAGACACCGAAACCGTCCTCCGCAATCCGCTGAACGGCTGGGTAATGTATCTCCGCAGGGACTGGGACGAAAACTTCTGGGAAAGCAACGGCTACGACTCAATGCTCACATCTACCGGCGAGACGGTAAAAGTCAGCGATTATGCCAACACGGCTTACGTCCGCACCAGTTGGTTGGCATTCGAGCCCGAAGAAGGTAAATATGCCTGGCTGGATCCGGATTCCAGGCTCAACAAACTCTTCCAATCCATTCTGGACAGGGGGATGAAGCTGAGTTTCCGCATTGTCGTGGATGGCCGTGATCAGCGTCAGAACACCCCCGACTATGTTTTCGATGCAGGTGCAGAATATTTCACGTCGATGGTCGGCAGGAACGAGGTCCGCACTCCTTATCCGGACGACCCGGTTTTCCAGGCAAAATACGGAAAGTTCATAGAGGCTCTCGCCGCCGAATATAATGATATCGACAAGGTGGATTTCATCGACGCCTATGGCCTTGGCAAATGGGGAGAGGGGCACAGCCTCATCTACAAGGATCCTACCAAGAACAGCGAGGTGATGCAGTGGATAACCACCCTCTACGCCCGGACTTTTACCGAAGTTCCCCTCGTGATCAACTACCATCGCCTGATAGGGGAGCCCAGCGCAAATGGCTGGGGGCCCGTGTCTGAGGTTTCCGAAAGGCTTCTGCGTCAGGCAATCGCCAACGGCTACAGCCTCCGCCACGATGCATTCGGGATGAATGGTTATTATCAGCAGTGGGAAAAAGAATTTGCGGCGGAATGGAATTTCAAGCGTCCCATCATCATGGAAGGAGGATGGATTACCGCAGCGCATCACCGTTATTGGACGGATCCTTCCGGAGAATACCGGGAAGGGCATTCCGAGGATGTGCGCAAGGGAGAGTTCAAGGCAGCTCAAGAGGCGCGCGTAAATATGATGGACCTGCGCGTGAACGATGAAGTCCGCTCCTGGTTCGGCCAGGAGTTCGAACTCGTGAAGCGCTTTGTGGCGGAAGGCGGATACAGGCTTTATCCCGTTTGGATAAAAGCTCCATCCAAGGCTTCCGGCAGCATAAAATTGGAATATGAGTGGAAAAACATGGGCTGGGGATACTGCCCGGTAAACATTCCTCAGTGGGATTGGCGCTATACCGTGGGCTTTGCTCTTCTGGATGAGGCAGGCCAGCCCGTGAAGAAATGGGCCTCCGACGACACAGACCTTGCCACCTGGTTGAAAGAGTCGGTAAACCGTTACAGCCAGACTTTGGCCCTGGACGATGTGCCGGCTGGCACATACACCCTCGCCACCGCTCTCGTGGACAGGCGCAATGCCCTGGACCCCGGGCTCGATGTTGCGGTGGATCCTTCACTGAAAGTTAACGGATGGGTCAAAGTCCGCCAGATAGAGATAAAGTAGCCAATGAAGAAGATTATCAGCATAATTGCGATTTCGGCAATGGTCTGCCTTGGCTGCGGGAAAGAAGAAAAACCCGCAGGCGGAAGCACCGAAACGAATATGGAGCAGGTCAAAATCACTCCGGACCGCACTTCCATTATCAAGAATCCTCTTACCGGATGGGTCCTGTATGTGGGAAGGCAGTGGAATGATACTTTCTGGGCGTCGCAGGGGTACGATTCAATGCCGGCCGGCGATGGCACCGTGGTCAAGGTCAGCGACTACGCCACCTGTGCCTATCTTCGCACCAGTTGGAGAAATCTGGAACCCACCGAAGGGAATTATGTGTGGAAGGATGCGAATTCCAATTTCAGCAAACTGGTCAAAACGCTGAGGGACAGGGGCCTGAAAATGAGTTTCCGAATCGTCGTGGACGGCCGGGACCAGGGCCTCAATACTCCGGAATATGTGTTCGATGCCGGCTGCTCCTATTACACGGACGGCTCACACCTCACTTGGAAATGCCCTTATCCCGACGACCCCGTGTTCCAGCAGAAATATGCAAAGATGCTGAGGGCCTTCGGCGAGGAGTTCAACGATCCCGATAAGACGGAATTCGTCGACGGCTACGGTCTGGGACTCTGGGGAGAAGGACACACGCTGGTCTATAAGAACAATGCAAACAAGGCCTCGGTTTTCGACTGGATCACCGATCTCTATCTGGAAGCATTCAGCAAGATTCCCCTCGTTATGAACTATCACAACACCATAGGGGATTCCGTGAACGACAACAAACTCAAATCCGATACCGAAGAACTGCTGGACAGGTGCGTGAATAAGGGATACAGCCTTCGTAACGATGCTTTTGGAATGCACACCTACTACACGTCCTGGCATAAGAGTTACGCTTCCAAGTGGTTCTTCAAGCGCCCTATAGTTATGGAAGGCGGATTTGTGCTGAACACCCACAGATTCTGGATATACCCCGAGGATGGATATCGCGAGGGGCATCCCGAAGATGTGCGCAAAGGTGAATATGACCAGTCGGGAGAGAATCACGTGAATATGATGGATTTCCGGACAAACGGCGAAGTGCAGTCCTGGTTCAAGGATGCGTTCGACCTGGTGAATAAATTCATCCAGGAAGGCGGCTACCGCCTCTATCCGGATTTGATTTCCGTGCCCGTCGAAGCGGTCCACGGAGCAAAAGTCACGCTCTCTCATCGCTGGATCAACCTCGGCTGGGGATACTGTCCCACCAATATCCCTCAGTGGAACCAGAAATACAAGGTGGCATTTGCCCTTCTCGACAAGGCAGACGGCAGTATTGTGAAAACCTTTGTCGTGGAGGATTCGGACCTGTCGCAGTGGCTGCAGTCCAAGCCTGTCACTTATAATACCGAACTCACCCTCAACGGCTTCCCCGCCGGGCAGTACTTATGGGCGGTTGGTGTCGTGGACCGCACCAAGAACGACGCCATCGGAATCAATCTTTCCGTGAAGAAGGATTTCCTTACTGCCGACGGATGGGTCAAAATCAAAGAAGTAACTATCAAACAATAATAACTATTATGAAAAGAATCCAAAGTTCAATGAAGATCTTTGCAACTTTGTGGCTGATGCTCGCTACGGTGTCGGCATTCGCGCAAAATGCGAAGGTCTCCGGTGTCGTATCCGATGAGAATGGCGAGCCCTTGATGGGTGCAGCCGTGATTGTGAAGGGCACCACGACTGGAACGACGACCGGGCTCGACGGTGACTTCACCCTTGAGTATCCCCAGGGCGCTACGCTTACGGTATCGTTCATCGGTTATCTGGAAAAGGATGTGGTCCCTGGCAACAGGAGCCACATCGAAGTCTCCCTCGAACCTGACACCAAACTCCTCGACGAGGTCGTGGTTATCGGTTATGGCACAGTGAAGCGCAAGGACCTCACCGGTTCCGTCGCATCCGTGCGCGGCGAAGACATCGAAGCCAAGAAGACCACTACCCTTTCCACCGCCCTACAGGGAGCTCTTTCCGGTGTGATGGTCACCCGCGACAACTCTGCTCCGGGTGCTTCGGCAGGTTCCATCCGTGTCCGCGGTATCACCACCATCGGCACTTCCGATCCTCTTTATATAGTGGACGGCGTGCAGGTGAGCAGCATGGATTACGTGAATCCTTCCGACGTGCAGAGCATCTCCGTGTTGAAGGATGCTGCGGCCGCCTCCATCTATGGATCCAAGGCTGCTGCGGGCGTAATCCTCATCACCACCAAGCGCGGCGACAAGTCCGACCTCAGCCTCACCTACACGGGTGAGTTCGGCCTGGAAATCCCTACGGCAGAGCCTGATATGGTGGGTGTAACCCGCTTCCTCGAGATGTCGAACGAGCTTCTTTACAACGACAACAACACCGCAGGATTCTTCCAGCTCTACACCGCCGACCAGATCAAGAACTGGGTGAAGTACAATGAAACCGACCCCAACCACTATCCCATCACGGACTGGAGGGGCCTGATGATGAAGGATTATGCACCCCGCACCACACATCAGGTTTCTGTTTCGGGCGGCAACGAGCTCGTGCGCACCAAGGTTTCCCTCTCCTACGATCAGGTGGATGGCCTTTATGACGGCCGCGGATTCCAGCGCTATATGCTCCGCACCAACAACGACTTCACCATCATCAAGGACAAACTGAACGCGTCCCTCGACATCAACATCCGTCGCGGAAAGAGCCGCAGCACCGTCTACGGCCCCTTCAGCGATATGCGCAAGACCCCTGCAGTCTATGCGGCGATGTGGGATGACGGCCGCATTGCGGAAGGCAAGTCCGGTGCTAACCCATATGGGTTGCTGCTGAACGGCGGACGCTCCACTTCCTGGAGCACCCAGATCGGCGGTAAAGGCTCCCTCGAATACAAGCCGATCAAGGACCTCAGCATTCAGGGTGTCATTTCTCCCTTCATCAACTACACCAAGACCAAGCAGTTCAAGAAGGCGGCTTTCTACACCCTTATGGACAACCCCGATGCATTCGGCGGCTGGCTTGAGGGCGGCGGCACCACCTATGCTACCAACAAACTCAGCGAGACCCGCAACGACAACTATAACGTGACCACCCAGGTGCTTGTGAATTACAGGCACACCTTCGGAGAGAAGCATAACTTCAGCGCGATGGGCGGTTTCGAAAACTATGTGATGAAGAGCGAATCCCTCACCGCGGCCCGCGACCAGTATGAACTCACCCAGTATCCTTACCTCAACATCGGTCCCGAGGATTTCATGGAGAACTCCGGCAGCGGCAGCGAATACACTTCCAATTCCTTCTTCGGCCGAGTGATGTACGACTACGACGGCCGCTATCTCCTGCAGGCCAACGTGCGTCGTGATGCATCTTCCCGCTTTGCGAGAGATTACCGCTGGGGCACCTTCCCATCCGTATCCGCAGGTTGGGTCATCAGCGAGGAAGACTTTATGCAGGGTATGAAGCCCGTGCTCTCCTTCCTCAAGTTCCGCGCAAGCTGGGGTATGCTCGGTAACGAGCGCATCGGAAGCAACTACTTCCCCTATCTCGCCCTCATAAACTTCGGCGACGCTCTCTTCTACAAGGATGGTGAGGTATCTTCTTCCAAGACCGCTTCTCAGCGCGCCCTTGAGGTTGAGGATATCACTTGGGAAACCACCACATCCCTGGACTTCGGCTTAGACGCAACCCTTCTTGACAGCCGCCTGTCCGTGGGATTCGACTGGTACACCAAGAAGACCGACGGCATGCTCCTCTCCATCGAGATCCCCTGGGCCATGGGTTACAACAACCCCAGCACCAATGCCGGTAAGATGAGCACCCGCGGATGGGATCTCGAACTCGGCTGGCACGACCGCAAAGGCGACTTCATCTACAGCGTGAGCGTCAACGTGTCCGACTTCCTTTCCAGGATCGACTACCTGAACGATGCCGACATCATNNGGCAGCAGCACCATCCAGCGTGCGGGTGAGTACTACAACGCCTACTACGGATACGTTTCCGAGGGTCTCTTCCTCACCCAGGAAGATGTGGACAACTCCGCCACGCTCAACAACTCCGTGGCAGTCGGTGATATCAAGTACAAGGATATCTCCGGTCCCGACGGAGTTCCGGACGGAAAGATCTCCCCTGAATACGACCGCGTGGTTCTGGGCAACCAGTTCCCCCGCTTCCAGTTCGGCGGCAACATCAACCTCGCCTACAAGGGATTCGACTTCTCGATGGCCTTCCAGGGCATAGGCAAGAAGAACTCCTACTTGGGCTCTGCCATGGTGCAGCCCCTGCGCGATAACTATGGCAACATCCCCGCCATCATCGACGGCAAGTATTGGAGCCCCTTCAATACCGACGCCGAAAACGCCGCGGCAAAGTATCCCCGCCTTACCAAGGTCGGCATTTCCAACAACTATGCTATCTCCGACTACTGGATGTTCAATGGTGCATATTTCCGCCTGAAGAATGTCACTTTCGGATATACGCTTCCTTCCAAGTGGACCTCGGTCGCCGGCATGAAGAAGGTACGCCTCTATGTGAGCGCCTCCGACCTGTTCTCCATCAGCAACTATCCTAAGGGATGGGATCCGGAAATGGGTTATACTTCA
>DEFD01000006.1:16082-26833 GCA_002350615.1 Bacteroidales bacterium UBA2861
GTTATACTTCATATCCTATCACGACCTCCGTCCTCGCAGGTGTTACCGTCAAATTCTAAAAGCGCGACATCATGAAAAAGTCTATAATCATACTTTCCGCCGCCCTTGCACTCGCATCCTGCGTTTCCATGGATATGACTCCACTCAGTCAGGGCAACAGCGACTCCTGGTACACCACCGAGACCGAATTGAACATGGCGGTCAATGAATTCTATGTGCTGGGCTATTGGGACTATCTCCTTCCTCAGGAACAGTGGTCCGATAACTTCACCTACCGCAATACCAACCGCAATGACATCCTCAATGGGACTGTCAACGGACAGACCTGGGATTCCTATGTCATTTGGCAGCAGGCCTACAAACTCATCGCCCGTGCGAATTCCCTGCTGGACAAGATCGACCGCGCCCGCGAAAAGGGCATGGCGGAGGATCAGGTCAAGCGCTACGAGGCCGAGGCATACTTCGCCCGTGCCTGCAAGTACGGCGACCTGCTCACCTTCTTCGGCGATGTTCCCTACATCGACACCTATCAGACCATTCAGGAGGCAATGAAAAACGGCCGCACTGCGAAAGCCACCGTCATCGAGAAGATGTATGCCGACTTCGACAAGGCTATCGAGTCTCTTCCCTCCGACTGGGGCACGAACGCCGTGCACGCCACCAAGGGTGCCGCTTATGCGATGAAGGCCCGCTATGCCCTTTATATGGGTGACTGGGCTACCGCAGCCGAGGCTGCCGACAATTGCATCAAGCTCAAGAACTACACTCTCGAAGCCGACTATGCCGATATCTTCTGGCAGAGCACCGGCCTCATCAAGGAGAAGATATTCGCGATTCCCCGTTCCATCGAAAGCAGTGTTGTGCTGGAACAGTGGTATGTGAACAACTCCCTGCCCCGCAATGCGGGCGGATATGCTGCCTATACCCCTTCCTGGGATCTGTTTGCAGCATACCTCTGCACCGACGGCAAACCCATCGATGAATCTCCTCTCTTCGACAGCCTGAATCCCTTCAAGAACAGGGATCCCCGCTGCGCCAAGACCATAGTTGAATTCAATACCCAGCACTGTGGTTTTGATTTCGATCCTTCACCCGCAGCCACCCAGGTATACAACTACAGCACCGGTGCCAAGCAGTCCAATCAGGACAGTCGCGCAGTGAATCAGTATGCCAGCTACAACGGCCTCATTCTCAAGAAGGGCGTCGATGCCAGTTGGACCGAGAACGGCAAGCAGGTACAGAACGACTATATAATTATGCGATATGCAGATGTCCTTCTTATGTACGCCGAAGCCAAGATCGAGCTGAACCAGATCGATGCCAGTGTGCTGGATGCCATCAACCAGGTGCGCGCCCGTGCCTACGGCGTCAGTGCATCTTCGGTTGCTCTTTATCCTGCAGTCACATCCACCGATCAGGCTACTCTCCGCCAGACCGTGCGCCTCGAGCGCCGCGTAGAACTCGCTTTCGAAAGCCTGCGCTACTGCGACCTCATCCGCTGGCGTCTTGCCGAGAAGGCCCTGAACAAGTTCAACTACATCAACCTCGCTCCCACCGACTGCCTCGACAAGGTGGTGAACAAGGGCTTCTGGTTCTGGGGGATGACTCCTCAGATTGACGAGGACGGAATGGCGGACTTCGCTCCGCTGAAGGCTGCCGGCCTGTGCGAAGAGGGTGCCAAGCGCAACTTCCCTGCACGCCAGTATCTCATGCCTATCCCTACTCACGACATCGAACTATCGAATAACAATTTGACCAACAATGAAGGCTATTGATACCATGAAAACAATATCCAAAATAGCATTTGCCGCTCTTGCCTTGCTCTCCGCAGCAGCCTGCAACAAGCACGAAATCGACAATAAGAAGTCGAACTACAATGCCACGATGGAAATCTCGGCATCTCAGGACATCGTGATTCTGAAAGAGGATGCTCCCGACGAGGTAGCCCTGACCGTTACCTGGACACCGGCCTACGATTATGGCAGCGACTTCATAATGACTTACCAGTATTCCGTTGAGGTGCCTTCATCCAAAGCATCGGCAATCAGCGAATACGAAGATGACGGTGTATTTACCCGCAGTTACACCAACAAGCAGTTGCACGATATGCTGGTCAGCCATTTCGGCCAGCTCACCAGCACCATGGCACAACTGAAGTTCAGCGTCACGGCCACATACACCGGCCCCAGGATCGTGATTCCGGATATGTCTTCAGTCACCATCCCTGTCAAGACTTATGGTCCCAAGCAGTTCGCCGCGGACAAGGTCTTTATGGCAGGCACCGCAGTCGGCGCGAATCCCGTCGAACTCAGCCCCAGCGCCGGAAACTCCGAACTGTATGTCTTCAACGGCAATCTGACCGCAGGAAAACTCAATTTCCCAGTGGAGTACGGCGACGAGAACAATGTGATAGTTCCTGCCTCCGGCAAGGATGAGGCCGTCACCGGAGATGCCCAGCCCGCCGCTGCCAAGGAAGGCACCGAGACTGCGGCCTGGATAATCCCCACCTCCGAGAGCTACCGCGTGACCTTAAATTTTACCACTCAGTCTGTGACGGTGATTCCTTCCTCACAGATCTTTGAGGTAGATTCCCTCTTCCTCGCAGGCTCAGCCCTCGATAAGGAAATCAAGATCGAACCCACGCTGGAGAATCCGGCTGTCTATGCCTTCCGCGGCGAACTCAAGGCCGGAAGCCTCTATCTGCCCGTGAGCTTCAACGAGGCGAAGACGCTCTCCATCGTCCCCGCAGGCGACTCGCACGACATCGCCGACGGCACCGCCGTGGCATTCGGCCAGGCTCTCACTACCCAGACCGGTGCCAAGTATTGGGAGATAGCGACCGCAGGCATATACCGTATAGTGGTAGATACCGATGCCAAGACCATCAAGATCTACTCGCCCGCGACCGATCCCAAGAACAAGCAGGTAAGCTTCAACAACACCGTAGACAAGATCAATCCCTACACCATGGAGGTTACCGAGCTTTGGATGTGGGGTGGATTCAACGCAGCGGACAAGGACTCCGACCTCAAGGCGGGTTTCCAGCGTAAGTACACTCTCAAGCAGAGCCTTGCAAATCCCGCCGTGTTCGTTTACAAGGGTGATGCCCTGCCTCGCAAGAGCGGGAACTACAACTCCAAGAACTCTGTCACCGGCGCAACCTCCGGTGCCGCCTGGCTCACCTTCCTCGTGACCAGTCTCGAGAACAACGTCTATGCCTTCGGCTCCACCGCGGACGCCAAGCGTAACGACCACACCGGCACCGTTGAACCCGCCCTCGGTGAGACCGTAGACGGAATCGGCGGCCAGGGAGACCACCGTTATTCCTACTTCGTGATCCCTGAAGGTGCGAACTTCGTGATCGTAGACCTTTCCGAGATGTCCGACGAGGTCAGCCCCGCAAACAACACTGCAGTAAATGCGAAAGTCACATTTGATAAACGATAACCAAACCATGAAAAAAAACAATTACATACCTCCCTGCACCGAGGTGGTAAAGGTGCAGCACGCTGGAATGATCTGCCAGAGCGTTGAACTCAACGCTGCTCTTTGGGAAGATGATATTACAACAGTTGATGTAGCAGGATTAGATTTTTAGTGCCATGAAAAAGATTGTATTCGTTTTCGCAGCTATGCTCGCCATTGCAGCATCCTGCACCAAAGAAGATACTCATCTCAACAATGAATACGATGGGATCGCCCCTGTATTCACTGCAAGTGTCGGCGCTACCAAAGCAGAACTGATTGGCACCAAGGTCAATTGGGTAGCCAATGACCATATCTCGGTATGGAATGGAACAGTTACCGCCGATTATTCCACCACTGGTTCCGGCGCCACCGCCGACTTCACCACCACGGACGATACCTTTACCTCCGCAGCGAATTATGTCGCCTTGTATCCTTATGATGGCAGCGCCTCTTTCACCTCCGGAAGCATCATTACCGTACTGCCTGCAGCCCAGACCGCTACCGCAGCGGGATTCGACCCTGCAGCCAACATCGCCTATGCCAGTTCCACCAACACGACTCTTTCTTTCAAGAATGCCGTAGCATACCTCCAGTTCACCGTTCCTACCGGAATGTCCGACCTGACGAGCGTATCGTTCAAGGGCAATTCGGGCGAGAAAGTCGCAGGTGAATGCACCATCGACACCAGCAGCAGCGAACTTGTCGCGACCGGAAGCGAAACGGCAACCATAAGTGGAACATTCACTGAAGGAACGACTTATTATCTCGCCGTCGCCCCTCAGGCATATGCAACCGGTTACACCGTGACCATTACCCGTACCGCCACAACGTACGAAATGGTTTCCAAGGCGACCAGCATCACCTTCGAGCGCAGCAAGGCCCGCAATATCGGCGAGCTTTGGGATGGAAGCGTGGTAATGGAAGGGTCCGCACTTGCCGCCACCACCGAAATGACCAAGGTTGAGAGCGACCTCACCGGAACCCCGAAAAAGGTTCAGTTCGACGAAGTCTACTCCTTCCGCGGCACACTGAATGCCGGCAAACTCTCCGTCCGCGAAAAGTATAAGAGCACTGCGGTGGTGAGCGATATCGACATTCCCGCGACTGGAACGTATCACGTTATGTACAACAAGACTACCGGACGTTTCAAGATCTACACCCAGGAGATGTATGTGGACCTGAACCGCGGGAACGAGCACGGTGCATCCTCCGCTCCCTGGAAGATGCTCCGTAACAACAATCCAGACACCGTCGATGACAGCTATCCGAATTATATCCTGACTGATTATGATGGCAATGATTCCGGAGTGCGTTGCGACGTGTCCGATTTCCCTGCAACTTCGGATTATAAGAATGCTGGAACAGGAGGAAACGACAGGAATATGCCTTCTTATTATGCCGACGACGAAGAGTGGGAAAAGGGCGTACTTTACGATGGATATTGCATCCTATTGGCATCCACTTCGGCCAATTCCGAAGAGAAGCAACTTGTAATCAGCGGTCTCAATCCTTCTTCCCGCTACGACTTCCGCATCGTCTCTTCCCGTTACAACGGAACCCCTTCGGCCCGTATAACCAGATTCACGCTTGTCGGAGCGTCAAGTGTCAGCCACGATATCAATCAGGGCTGGAAGGTTTCTCCCGAGAACACGAATTCTCTGCTTGCCTTCAACTTCATGGCATCCCAGAAACTTGATTTCGATGGTGTCGCTCCCGACGCGGAAGGCAAGGTTTACATCAAAGTCCAGGGAATATGTGCCGGCACCCGTGCTGATGCCCACATCAATGGATTCCGTATAGCTAAAGTTCTCTAATAATTCGTATATTTCGAAAACTATCTTATGAGATTTTTCAGAACAATAGGCTCGATCGCCCTGGCTGCCATTACACTGGCAGCCTGTGGCGAGAAGGGCGGTGGCGGCGGGGACAATCCCAAGACGCCCGAGAACACTGCGGTCAGCATTGCGCCGGACCGCACCACGATGTACCGCAATCCTTTCAACGGCTGGGTAATCNNAATCTACTCTGGCCTTGGAGACGGTCTTGCCGACAACTTCTGGGAAATCTACGACAACTTCCCGTCCAAGGTCGGCAACATCAAGGTGTCCGATTATGCGAACACCCTGCTGATCCGTTCGTATTGGAGCCAGGCTGAGCCCGAGGAGGGTCTTTACTTCTGGGATACCGCCTGCAACACCAAGCCTGCACAGCGTTTCCGCATGCTTCGCGAAGGCGCCCGCCAGCGCGGTCTGAAGCTGATATTCCAGCTTCGTGCCGACAGCCGGGATCTCCACGTGAACGCCTGCCCGGACTACGTGAAGACAAAGGGTGCCAAGGGCTTCGAGTCTACCACGGGATCCACCAAAGTATGGACCCCGTACCCCGACGACCCCATCTTCCAGCAGTGCTACGAGAAGTTCCTGCGAGCATTCGCAAAGGAGTTCAACAACCCGGACGAAGTGGACTGGATGGGCTCCTGGGGCATTGGCAAGTGGGGAGAATACCACACCTGCATCTATTCCACCGGAGATGAATCACCCCGCGAGCCCGTGTTCGATTACTTTACGGACCTCTTCCTGGAGATATTCGACAAGGTGCCCATCTGCATAAACTTCCATAAGTCCATAGGTACGGGCAGCGGCGACAAGACCGACCCCGACAGCCAGCGCCTGGTGCAGAAAGGCATCGACAAGGGCCTCTGCCTCACCAGCGGAGCCTTCGGCATGCACGGCTACTACGGCACCTGGGAGAAGAACTTCATCCATAGCCAGAAATGGAAGGTCCCCATCCACGCCGAAGGCGGATGGGTGAGGGCCTCCCACACGCTGGCAGCCATCAACAACGACGGTTACGCAGACTGGGCGGAAGTGCGCCGCGGAGAGTTCGATGATGCCCGTGACGGCTGTGTGAACACCATGGACTTCCGCTACAACTCCAACTACACCATGGGTGAGACCTGGTCGTGGTTCAACGAGGCCTACGACCTGGTGCAGGAAGCCATCCAGACCCAGTTCTACAGGCTTTATCCGGACCGCATCTCCGTTCCTGAAAAGGCATACTCCGGCGGCCCCGTGAGCATCGTACATCGTTGGAACAATCTCGGCTGGGCCTATTGCCCCACCAACATCAAACCCTATAAAGACAGGTTCAAGACGGCATTCGCACTCCTGAATCCCGCCAACGGGGAACCCGTGCACATCTTCTACGATGAGGATGCCAAGCCCTGCGACTGGACCTACGGCACGCCCAAGTCCTATACTTTCAGCACCTCTCTTTCGGGAGTTGAAAAGGGCTCCTATGTCTGGGGTGTAGCTATCCTGGACGTGACGAAGAAAAAGCCCGGAATCCAGATTGCAACAACCCGCGAAAAAACCGATGACGGATGGGTGAAGCTCATCCCCGTAACGATCGAATAATATGAAAAAGACCGCCATCATCATGTCCGTTCTGTGTCTGGCTGCCGTCTGCGCCCGGGCACAGGTCGTCATTTCCGACTCCGACAAGGCACGGGCCGCGGAACTCGTGAAGCAGATGACGCTTGAAGAAAAGTGCCGATTCATTGCAGGTGCAAGGTCATTTTTCACCTATGCGATTCCTCGCTTGGGAATCCCCGAAATCCGCATGGCGGACGGCCCCCAGGGTGTTCGTAACAACACCGTAAGCACCCTCTATCCCTGCGGCATCCTCACCTCCGCCACCTGGAACCGTGATCTGGCACATCGTCTCGGCAACGGCCTCGCCGATGATTGCCGTGCCCGCGGCGTCAGCATCCTCCTCGGCCCCGGTGTCAACATTTACCGGGCTCCCATGTGCGGGCGCAACTTCGAGTATTTCGGCGAGGATCCCTATCTGGCAGGTGAAACTGCCGTGCAATATATCCTCGGAGTTCAGGAGAAGGGAGTGATGGCCACCGTGAAGCACTTTGCGGCCAACAATCAGGAGCGTGCCCGCCACACGATGAGTTCCGATGTGGATGAACGCACCCTTCAGGAGATTTATTTCCCCACCTTCCGCAAGGCCGTGAAGGAAGCCGGAGTCGGTGCGGTGATGGACAGTTACAATCTGGTGAACAGCGTCCACAGCACCGAGAATGCCTGGATGAACATAGAAGTCCTGCGAAACCAGTGGGGCTTCGAGGGCATAGTGATGTCCGACTGGACGAGCGTCTACAGCACCCTGGGAGCAGCCAATGGAGGACTTGATATGGAGTGCCCTAAGGGGGTGTTCTTCACCCAGGAGAAGATAATCCCCCTCATAGAGAACGGAGTTCTGGACGAAAAGGTGATTGACGAAAAAGTGCAGCACATACTGCAGACTTTCATCGCCTTCGGATTCCTTGATACTCCCCGCAAGGATACCAGCATTCCCGAGAACAACCCCGCAACAGCAGAGATAGCTCTTGATATTGCGAGGGAGGGTATCGTGATGCTGAAAAACGACAAGGCCCTGCCTTTGGCCAAAAAGGCGAAAGTGCTTGTGATAGGGCCGAATGCCGGGAAACTCCCTTCGGGCGGCGGTAGCGGTTCGGTCACTCCCTTCTATACCGTTTCGGTGGCGGAAGGCCTTTCAAAACAACTCAAGAACGTAGAATATCTCTCTGAAGATGCTATCTTCCGCCCTATTCTGCCGGAAGTGCACAATGGGGCCGAAGCCGGATTCCTGGCCAGTTACTATATAGGAGAGAAACTCCAGGGAGAGCCGGTACGCTGCATCACGGAAACCGACCCCAGCCACCGCTGGCGTTTCGGATCCCCCTTCAAGCCTCTACCCGACGACGGCTTCTCCGTGCGTTGGGAGGGTAGTTGGCAGGCCCCCAAGGACGGCCTGGTGCGCTTCGTGATGTCGGGGGATGACGGTTACCGTCTCTATGTGAATGACAAGGGGCTTGGCGGCGACTGGGGCAACCATGCACTTTCTTCCCGTACCGTCTTCCTCAAGGTTGAGGCTGGTGCAGACTACGACATCCGTTTCGAATTCTACGAGCATGCAGGAGAGGCGACGGTTGGTTTCGAAGCAGGCTTGCTGGATGAGGAGTTGCTCAATCGCAAACTCACTGCTTGCACCGACGTGGTGTATTGCTGCGGTTTCGACAGCAATATCGAAGGAGAGGGATTCGACCGCCCTTTCAAACTCCCAAAGGATCAGTTGGATATGATGCAAAGGCTTGCAAGCAAGAAACTTACGGTGGTCGTCAATGCGGGCGGCGCAGTCGACTTCAGCGGCTGGTCCGATGCTGCATCCGCCATCCTTATGGCCTGGTATCCCGGGCAGGAAGGGGGTACGGCGGTTGCAGAAATCATCAGCGGGAAGATATCTCCTTCCGGGAAACTGCCAATCAGCATCGAGGCCAAGGCAGAGGACAATCCGAGCTTTGCCACCTACTTCGATGCCAACAGTAAGCAGTCCCGCACCACCTACTCGGAAGGCATCTTCACAGGATACAGGGGATATGACAGAAACGGCGTGAAGCCTTTGTATCCCTTCGGCTACGGCCTGTCCTACACCAGTTTCTCCTATTCCGGGATGAAAGTGGAGAAGAAAGCCAACGGCACTTTCGAGGTCAGTTTCGACGTTACCAACACCGGTAAGAAGGATGCCTCCGAAGCCGCTCAGGTTTATGTGCGGGATTTTGAGTGCTCCGTTGTCAGGCCTCTCAAGGAACTGAAGGGCTTCGACAAGCACTTCATCCCCAAGGGAAAGACGGTCCGCTACAGCGTTACGCTCGGCCCGGATGCATTTGAGTTTTACGACATAAAGACCAAGGCCTTCGTTGTGGAGCCCGGTGATTTCGAGATACTTGTCGGCCCGTCATCCGCCGATCTGCCGCTCAAGACAACCGTTTCATTATGAGAAAGATATTGCTTCTCGCCGTCTTGCTTGCATCGGGCTTTTGCGCCCGGGCCGGCGGCATTTTCATCGAGTGTGAATCTTTCTTCGACAAAGGCGGATGGGTGCTGGACCAGCAGTTCATGGACGAGATGGGATCTTCCTACCTGCTTGCCCATGGCATGGGAAAGCAGGTGGCGGATGCATCCACCACCGTGAACATCCCTGCAGAAGGCCTTTACACAGTCTGGGCAAGGACCTACAACTGGACCTCGCCCTGGTCGGAAAAGCCCGGCCCCGGCAAGTTCCAGATTAAGATAGGCAAGAAGATTCTGAAGCCTGTGCTTGGTTCCACCGGCAAGTGCTGGGAATGGCAGAATGCTGGGCAGATACGCTTGAAGGCGGGGCAGACCACCCTTGCCCTTCACGACCTCACCGGATTCGAGGGGCGTTGCGATGCCGTATATCTTACATCCGACGGGGATGTGCCTCCGGCGGATATGGAAGCCTGGCGCAGGCAGCAGCTTGGCCTGACCGACACTCCCGCTGCATCTGCGAAATATGATTTTGTGGTGGTGGGAGGAGGAATATCCGGCATGTGTGCTGCTGTGGCTGCGGCTCGTCAGGGCCTGAAAGTGGCCCTCGTGAACGACCGTCCCGTGCTCGGCGGCAATAACAGCGCCGAGATCCGGGTTCACCTCGGCGGCACTATAGAAGTAGGCCCTTATCCGGCCCTGGGCCGTATGCAGAGGGAATTCGGCCATAGCAAGAAGGGCAATGCCCAGCCCGCAGAGAACTACGAAGACGGCAAGAAGCAGAGTTGGATAGAATCCGAACCCAACGTCACCCTCTATGCCTCCAACCGCGCGGTCGCCGTCCGCAAAGACGGCAGCAAGATCGATGCGGTCATCATCCGCAACATAGAGACCTCCGAGGAGATTCTTCTGGAAGCACCCCTGTTCGCGGACTGCACAGGCGACGGCACCGTGGGTTATCTGGCCGGAGCGGACTACCGCTACGGACGCGAGGGCAAGGCCGAATTCGGCGAGTCCCTTGCTCCGGACGAGCCGGACAACTTCGTGCTGGGTGCCTCGGTGCAGTGGTATTCCAAGGAGACCGGAAAGAAATGCAAGTTTCCCGTATTCGACTATGGCCTCAATTTCAGCGATGCCAGCGTGCAGAAGGTGACTATGGGTGAATGGACGTGGGAAACCGGAATGCTGCACGATATGACCACCGAATTCGAATACATCAGGGACTACGGAATGATGGTAATCTACTCCAACTGGAGTTACCTCAAGAACAAGCTCGGGATGTACCCCGACCGCGGCCTGGACTGGGTGGCATACATTTCCGGCAAGCGCGAATCCCGCCGTCTGATGGGGGACTACATCTACAAGCAGGACGACATAGAGAAGGCTGTTTTCCACGAGGATGCCACCTTCGCGACCACCTGG
>DEFD01000006.1:26957-27184 GCA_002350615.1 Bacteroidales bacterium UBA2861
TACCGCTGCCTGTATTCCAGAAACGTGGATAACCTCTTCATGGCCGGCCGTGACATATCCGTCACCCACGTGGCCCTCGGCACGACCCGCGTCATGCGCACCTGCGGCATGTCAGGTGAGGTGGTTGGTCTGGCGGCCTCGGTATGCAAGGTCAGGAAGACATTTCCCCGCAATGTATACCGCTATTATTTTGCTGACCTTCAGAAACTTATGAAGAAAGGCGCTGC
>DEFD01000006.1:27228-37596 GCA_002350615.1 Bacteroidales bacterium UBA2861
GAGCAGAAGCCTCTGAAACAGCCGCGCCTGCTTAATCCTGACGCAAAATGAGAAAGATACTACTAAGTCTGATACTCTCCACCCTGTGCTTGTCCGCTTTCGCCCAGGCGGAAAAGTGTTATGCCCGTATGGAGGGAGATACCCTCCGGCTCGGCAATTCTTTGATAGAGCGGAGCTTCCTCTGGAACGACGGAGCGTTGGAAACCCTGAGCCTGAGCAGCAAGGACGATGCTTTCGTGCTGAAAACCAAGGGTTTGCGCCCGGACTTCAGGATGGGAAAGGGTGACGTGACGGATGCCCGGATGGAGCAGACCCGCGTCCCCGCCACCGGAAGGCATCCGGCTTATCTGCTTGTGAGCGTGCAATATACTCAGGGCGAACTTGAAGTAAGGCGCGAGTACCGACTCTTCGAGGGCGTGCCTGCGATAGGATGCGACACCTGGGTCCGAGGCAGTTTCCGTGGCATTCTTGAGGGTGGCCGTGTAAACGCCGCCGATCATAAGAATATCGAGTCTTCCGCCGACATGGTATCAAAGGCCGTTTCCGGTACCGTTCTTGACCAGCTCAGCTTTCCGGGTGCGCACTGGCACGGGAAGGCGGTGCGTTTCAGGGACGTGACCGACTGGAACAACAACCTCGTGCAGGAGGAGGATTTCATCGCCTATCGCAAGCTTAGTTACATGGGTAACCTGCTTTTCGTGCGGGACGGCATTTCCGGCAATGGCTTCTTCTTCTTGAAGGAGGCGCCCTGCTCCGATGTGCAACTGGGCAACCCCTCCGGTGATTTCACCGCAGACTTCGGCTGTTTCCAGGTAACTGGTGCAGGCATCCTTCCGGAGGATATAAAGAAGGATGAGTGGACTCGCCTCTACGGCTGCGTTACCGGAGTATTCGGCCCGGGAGAACTGGCAGCGCTGAGCGCGGTGAGGGCCTGGCAGAAGACAGACCGCCTCCATCTGGATGTTGTTATGATGAATACATGGGGCGACCGCAGCCAGGATTCCAAGGTGAACGAGGAATTCTGCCTAAGTGAACTGGAACTGGCCTCCCGACTCGGAATCGCCGTTTTCCAGATCGATGACGGATGGCAGAGCGGCAAGAGCCCTAATTCCAAGGTAGCAAAGGGTTCGTTCCGGAACATCTGGGACAACCCCGATTACTGGACTCCGGATCCGGTCAAGTATCCCCGCGGGCTGGACCCTGTGGTAGACCGTGCGAGAGCACTCAGGATGGAGGTTGGCCTCTGGTATAATCCAAGCGTGCAGAACGACTTCGCCGATTGGGAGAAGGACGCCGAGGCGATCATCGGCCTCTGGAAAAAATACGGCATACGCATATTCAAGATAGATGGGCTCCAGATACCCACGAAGCAGGCAGAGAATAATCTCAGGCGCCTTTTCGACAGGGTTCGTGAAGCTACGGACGATGCCGTTGTTTTCAATCTGGATGCAACTGCCGGACGCCGTGCCGGATACCACTATTTCGGGGAGTACGGCAACATTTTCCTTGAAAACCGCTATACGGACTGGGGAAATTACTACCCCTACCATACCCTGCGCAATCTATGGATGCTGAGCCGTTATGTGCCGGCTGAGAAGATCCAGACGGAGTTCCTGAATCCCTGGCGCAATGCTGACAAGTATGCGGAAGGGGATCCTTTCGCTCCGGCGAACTACGACTTCGGATACCTGGCCGCAATCTCCTTTGCTGGCCAGCCCCTGGCGTGGATGGAGGCATCCAACCTGCCGGAAGAAGCTTTCGCCACTGGTGACTTGATCCGCGCATACCGTGAAATATCCCCCGAATTCCATTCCGGCATCATCCTCCCTATCGGGGAGGAACCATCCGGCCGCTCCTGGACTGGATTCCAGAGCATTATAAGTCCCAACGAAGGCTATCTCCTGATATATCGTGAGGATAATCCTGCCAAAAAGGCAAGAATCCGCACCTGGCTCCCGGAAGGACGTCGCGTTCGCCTCGTGCCGGTGCTTGGAAGTGGCCGCAGCATCCGTTCCAAGGTAGGTGCCGATGGATGTATCTGCCTGAAAATCAGAGAGAAGAATTCAAGCAAATTGTATAAATACCTGATAAAATGAAAAAATCGATTTTGAAAGGAATCTTCATTTTAGGCCTTCTGGTCTTTGCATTCAGTTGTCAACCCGAAACGCCGGAAACCCCTTCAAATCAGGGAACCCCGGAGACCCCCGAAACTCCGGTAGTTGAGGGCAAGGTGACTTTGGGACAGGGTGTCCCGGCAACCGGAATCGCATTGGAAAGTACGGTTTCCACAGCAACATTCACCATTTCCGCCACCAAGGCATGGACCAGTTCCGTATCTGCCAACTGGCTCAGCATCAGGCCCGAAAGCGGCGAGGCCGGTGAAAGCATTACCATTACTTTGACCAGCCAGGCGAATGAAACTGGAGACAGCCGCACGGCCAACATTACCGTCAGCTGCGAGAAATCCACCGTGACCGTTCCTGTGACCCAGGTTCAGAACAACGTGATGGTGCTGGATAACCAGACCTTCAGCGTGGCTGCCGCAGGGGAGACCATCACACTGCCCGTCAGAACCAACGTGACAATAACCCCGTCGTCCGACGTCGCCTGGATAACCGTTGCCCAGACCAAGGCTGTGGTTGAGCATTCCTACTCAATTACCGTGGCCGCAAACGAGGCATATGAAGAGCGTGAAGGCCACGTGACATTCTCTTCCGATGCTGGAAACGCCGTCATTACGGTTAAGCAGGAAGCGGCGGAAGAACCCTCAGACGGCATCATCCGTATCCTTGCCATCGGAAACAGTTTCTCTCAGGATGCTGTGGAGCAATACCTCTGGAACCTTTTCAATGCCGCAGGTAAAAAGGTTATCATCGGCGATCTGTACATTGGGGGATGCTCGCTGGAGACTCATTATAACAATTCCCAGTCAGATGCTGCAGACTATTATTACCGTAAGATAGTGGACGGCGAAAAAACCGAAACCAGATCCAGTCTTGCCGCCGGTCTCGAAGATGAGAAGTGGGATTACGTGAGTTTTCAGCAGGTCAGCGGATTGTCCGGACAGGCGGAGACTTATGAGCCTTATCTGGGCAACCTTATCAACTATGTGAAGGGAAAGGTTGGCGAAAAAGCCACTCTCCTTCTCCATCAGACCTGGGCTTATGCTACCACGTCCGACCATTCCGACTTCTCCAAGTACGACAAGAACCAGATGACAATGTATAATGCCATCATGAGCGCCGGACAGACGGCTATGGCTGCACATTCCGAGCTTAAGGCCGTGGTTCCTTGCGGAACTGCAATCCAGAACGGACGCACCACCTGGCTCGGCGACACTTTCAACCGTGACGGCTATCATCTTGAGGTTACCTACGGCCGCTTCACTGCTGCCTGCACCTGGTACGAGACCATTTCGGGAGAATCTGTGCTGAATACTACCTGGCATCACGAGAACATCGATGATACCCTTGCCGAGATTTGCCGTGCAGCCGCACATGCGGCTTGCGCAAAGCCTTGGGAAGTGACCGAACTCACCGACTATAAGACTCCCACCACCCAGGACCCCGACTTCACCGTTCCCGTACAGATCGACTTTGGGGCCGGCACAACTGCAACCCCTGCAGGCTGGAGCCGGGTGCCCGTCTATTCAACCACGGATCCTGTCTTCCTCAAGAACGCCGAAGATAAATATGCAAGCATCAGCATTACCGGATTGACCGGCTTCACTGCCAACTATAATGGGGTGGGCGGAGAAGTAGATCAGGAACTCACCATCAACGGAGTCAATTATCCCAAGGGTGTCTGGTACGATGGCATTATGATTGGTGGTACCAAGAATCAGGGTGATGTAGGTCCTGCGGTCGTTACCATCTCCGGATTCGATCCTTCCCTCACATACGACCTTACCATCATTGCGGTTCGCTGGAACGGAAGTGCTGCCGCACGTATAAGCGAGTACAAGGTAACAGGCAAGACGGAATCCGAAGCCAAGAGTATCAACACCGGTCTTAAGAATATAACCGCCACCGATGGTAACTTCGATGGCTTTGGCGTCAGTTTCACCGGAGTGGCTCCCGCCTCGGATGGCACCATCAAGGTATCCATCATAGGCAAAGATACCACTCTTGCTGCTGACGGACATATCAACGCACTTACCATTAAAAAAGCTCAATGATAACAAGCCTTATCCTCGCTCTGACATTATTCCTGCTCCCCAACCCGTACGGAAGGGAGCAGGTTTCCCTTAACGGTGAATGGTCCGCTATCATAGACCAGTACGATGTAGGTACTGGCAAACAACTCTGGCAAGACCGGAGACCTGCCGACAAGCAGGAGTTTCTGGAGTATTCCTGGGACGGTGCTCTCAAACTCAATGTCCCGGGGGACTGGAATTCCCAGGAATCCGAACTCTGGCGCTATGAAGGCACGGTCTGGTATGCCAGGCATTTCGAGGCCCGTAAGACCGAAGGCAGGCATATCCTGTACTTCGCAGGTGTCAGCCAGCGTTGCAAGGTCTGGCTCAATGGTCAAAGGGTGGCGGAGCACGAGGGCTCGTTCACTCCTTTCCAGGCAGAAGTAAGCAATCTGCTGAAAGACGGGGATAATTTCCTTGTCGTCAAGGTGGATAACAAGCGCCGGAAAGAGGCTATCCCGGCGATGTCTTTCGACTGGTGGAATTACGGCGGCATTACCCGAGACGTAATGCTGCTGAATGTGCCTCAGCTATATGTGTCCGACTACTTTGTGCGGTTGCAGGATGGCACATCCGACAGGATAGCGGCGGATGTGCAGGTGACTCCGCCATTCGGCGGGGTTGAGGTCAATATCTCCATCCCTGAACTTAAACTTAAGGCCAAGGCAAAGACAGATGAGAAGGGGGTCGCACATTTCCAACTGAAAGCAAAAAAACTTCGTCTCTGGAAACCTCTCGATCCCAAACTCTACGAAGTCTGCATCAGTGCGAATGAAGATATAATAACCGACAGAATAGGCTTCCGCAGCATATCCGTCGATGGCACCCGCATCCTCGTAAACGGTGAGGAGACCTTCCTCAAGAGCATCTCCTTCCATGAAGAAATCCCCATGGAAAAACGCCGGGCATGCACCGCCAAGGATGCCCGGACGCTTGTAGATGCAGCCCTTGAACTTGGCTGCAATGCCATTCGCCTTGCACATTACCCGCAAAGCGAATACATCGTACGCTATGCCGAGGAAAAGGGGCTGCTGATCTGGGAGGAAATACCCCTGTGGCAAGGGATAGACTTCTCCAATGAGGATACTTACAAAAAAGCGGAGAAGTACCTTTGGGAGATGATTGCGCGGGACCGCAACCGATGCGCCATCGGTTTCTGGAGCATCTCCAATGAGACTAGGCCGGCAACGGACAGGGATGCTTTCCTGAGCCGTCTGCTGGATTACGGCCGCTCGCTGGATTCATCCCGCCTGTTCACTTCTGCATTCGATGTGGCATTTTTTATCCCCGAGGCGGATGAGTTCCAGATGAAGGATGGATTCGCCGGGAAACTGGACGTGATCGGCATCAATAAATACATGGGATGGTATGCCAAATGGCCCAAGCCTGCAGCAGAGATACGCTGGAATGTCTTTGTCGATAAACCTCTGGTTATCAGTGAGTTCGGATGCGAGGCCCTGGCCGGGCGCACGGGCGATGCCGATGTCGCCAGTTCCTGGAGCGAAGACTATCAGGCTGCCCTTTACCGGGACAATCTGACCATGTTCCGCAACATCCCCAACCTGGCCGGAGTATCCCCCTGGGTGCTCTACGACTTCCTGAGCCCATATCGCCAGCATCCCTCCAACCAATCATTTTTCAACAGAAAGGGACTGCTGTCCGACAAGGGACGCAAGAAAAAAGCCTGGTATGTGATGAATGCATACTATCGCGGGGCCCCGGAACTGTCCGGCCCGGTTTATAAGGATGCATCCGCTCCGGAAGAACTTAGGGTGAACGACCTGCTTTCCCGGATGACACTTCACGAGAAGGTGATGCAGTTGAACCAGTACACTCTGGGCCGCAACAACAACGTGAACAACATAGGGGAGGAGGTTAAGAATATCCCTGCTGAAATCGGCTCCCTCATTTATTTCGACACCGATCCTAAACTTCGCAACGCCATGCAGAAACGGGCGGTGGAGCAGTCCCGCCTTGGAATTCCCATCCTTTTCGGCTACGACGATATCCACGGTTTCAAGACACTTTACCAGATTTCTCTGGGCCAGGCCTGTTCCTGGAATCCGGAACTGGTGGAAAAGATGTGTGCACATTCGGCCCGCGAAGCCCGCAGGAGCGGTGTGGACTGGACCTTCTCACCCATGATTGATGTCGCCCGCGATCCCCGCTGGGGCCGCGTGGCGGAGGGTTACGGGGAAGATCCCTACGTGAATGGAGTCTTCGGTGCCGCCACCGTGCGTGGATACCAGGGCGCCGGACTCACATCGCAGGATGCCGTAGCTTCCTGCCTCAAGCATTTCGTCGGCTATGGCGCCTCGGAGGCCGGCCGCGATTATGTGTATACCGAAATTTCGCGTCCCACACTCTGGAACGTGTACCTTTATCCTTATAAAATGGGTGTGGATGCGGGAGCGGTGTCGCTCATGAGTTCGTTCAACGACATAAGCGGCGTGCCCGGCTCGGCAAATCACTATACCATGACCGGGGTCCTGCGGGACCGCTGGGGCTTCGACGGGCTTGTCGTCTCCGATTGGGATGCGGTGAAACAGCTTATCAATCAGGGATATAGCGCCGACCTGAAGGAGGCTTCCGCAGCCGCCCTGACCGCTGGCGTGGATATTGATATGATGTCCCACGGATACGACAGATACCTGGAGGAACTGGTAGGAGAGGGGAAGGTTCCCGAGAGTGTGGTGGACGAGGCCGTACGCCGCGTGCTGCGGGTGAAGTTCCGCCTTGGCCTCTTCGAGAACCCTTACACCCCCGAATCTGCTCCCGAGGAGCGATTCTTCCTTCCAGAGGCCATGCAGACCGCATCCGAACTGGCGGCTGAATCTATGGTGCTGCTGAAGAATGACGGCATCCTGCCCCTGAAGGGGGTGAAGAAACTGGCTGTCATCGGCCCTCTGGCCAAGAACGGCAGCGACCTGCGCGGAAACTGGCGCGGACATTCCGAAGCTGATGAGGTAGAGGTTTTCTTCGATGCGATCGTTCGGGAGTTCCCGGATGCCGAGGTGCGTTATGCTGAAGGTTGCGAAGTTGAGGGGAAAAAGGCTGACAATATCAACGATATCGTGGAACTGGCAAAATGGGCGGATGCCGTGGTGTTGTGCCTGGGCGAAAAACTGAACTGGAGCGGGGAGAACACCTCCCGCACCTCCATCGCCCTGCCAAATGGCCAGCAGGCATTGTTAAGCATGGTCAGTATGGCCGGTAAGCCGGTGGTGGTCACGCTCACAAACGGCCGCCCGCTGGAACTCTGCCACATCGTACCCTTCGCAAAAGCTATCGTGGAAACCTGGCAACCGGGCTGCAACGGTGCATCCGCCCTTGCGGGAATACTGAGCGGACGCATCAATCCTTCCGGAAAACTAGCCATAACCTTCCCTTATGTGACAGGGCAGATACCTATCTATTATAACCGTCACAAATCCGGCCGCAGGGGCACCCAAGGCATCTATAAGGACGGAATGCCAACCGAGCCCCTATATCCCTTCGGGCATGGCCTGAGCTATACCACCTTCGAATACGGCGAGCCCGTGGTGGTCGGGACTGCATCCCTGGATGCACCGTTCTCCGTTGAGGTGAGCGTGTCGAACACCGGCTCCGTGGACGGCAAGGAAGCAGTGCTCTGGTATGTGAGTGACCCGTACTGCTCGGTGCTCACTCGTCCCGAAAAGGAACTCAAGTTCTTCGAAAAGAAGATGATACGAGCTGGGGCCACGGAGGTATTCCGCTTCGAGGTGGATCCCGCACGGGACCTTGGTTATCTGGACGGTGACGGGAAGTATTTCGTCGAGCCCGGAGAATATCATATCCTTGTAGGTGACAAGGATCTTAAGCTGAACCTGTAATGCGTGCACTCCTGCTGGTTGCGACCTTGTCGCTTTCGATTTCAGCCTTCGCCCAGAGGAGCGAAGTGCTGCTGGAGAAGGGGTGGAAGTTCCATCGTGGAGATGCCCCCGAGGCCTCTGCCGCCGCTTATGACGATTCCGCCTGGCAGGAAGTGTGCATACCCCACGATTGGGCTATCTACGGCCCTTTCAGCCGTGAGTACGATCTTCAGAACGTGGCGGTTACGCAGAATTACGAGAAAAAGGCCTCGCTTAAGACCGGACGCACCGGCGGCCTGCCTTATGTGGGCTGCGGATGGTACAGATGCAGTTTCGAGGTGCCCTCCGGCAAGCGGGCGACGCTGGTCTTCGACGGTGCAATGAGCGAGGCGCACGTATTCGTCAACGGAAAAGAGGTCTGCTTCTGGCCTTATGGTTATAATTCCTTCCATGTCGATATTACCGGGGCGGTGCATCCTGGCGGCAATGAGCTTGCAGTCCGTTTGGAAAATCTCCCCAACTCTTCTCGCTGGTATCCCGGTGCAGGCCTCTATCGCAACGTTCATCTTGTTCTCACTGAAACTTTACATGTAGGAGTATGGGGAACACACGTTGCTACTCCTGAGGTATCTGCCGATTTCGCCTCCGTTCACCTGGAAACAACTCTGGAAGGGGTAGATGACATAGGTGCCAAGGTGCATACTTGCATAATAGGGCCTGACGGAGACGTGGTTGCAGAAGCGGATTCTTCTCTTCAGCCCGGAGAAAGCACTGCGGTCCAGGATTTCGGCATCCCGGCTCCGGAACTATGGAGCCCTGAAACACCTTCTTTGTACAAGGCGGTATCGGTAATAGGGGACGGGATTCGTGAGACAGACCGCTATGAGACGGTTTTTGGAATCCGCAGTGTGGAGTTCATCCCCGGAAAGGGTTTCCTGCTGAATGGCGAATCGCGCAAGTTCCAGGGTGTCTGCAATCATCATGACCTCGGGCCTCTGGGAGCAGCCGTAAATGAGTCGGCAATCAGGCACCAGCTTGAATTGTTGAAGGATATGGGCTGTGACGCCATCCGAACTTCTCACAACATGCCGGCCCCGGAATTGGTTCGCCTGTGCGATGAGATGGGCTTCATGATGATGGTCGAGCCTTTCGATGAATGGGATGTGGCCAAATGCCGCAATGGTTATCACAGATATTTTGAGGAATGGGCGGAAAAGGATATGGTGAATATGCTCCGCCAGTATCGCAACCATCCTTCCGTGGTTCTTTGGAGCATAGGCAACGAAGTACCCACGCAGTGCAGCCCGGAGGGGTATAAAGTCGCTTCTTTCCTGCGGGACATCTGTCACAGGGAAGATCCAACGCGGCTTGTCACCTGTGGCATGGACCAGGTTTCGTGCGTGCTTTCAAATGGCTTTGCAGCCTGCATCGACGTGCCCGGCCTGAACTATCGCACCTTCCGCTACGAAGAGGCGTATGCGGCTCTGCCCCAGGGATTTATCCTCGGCACGGAAACTGGTTCTACCGTGAGTTCCCGCGGGGTTTACAAATTGCCGGCGGTAAAGCGTTTCAGCGCAAAAGATCCCGACCAGCAGTGCTCCGCCTATGAGTTGGATGCCTGTTCATGGTCAAATATCCCGGACGTGGATTTCGCCCTGGCAGACGATTATCCCTGGACCCTCGGGCAGTTCGTCTGGACGGGATTCGACTATCTGGGCGAGCCCAGCCCATACGATACCGATGCCTGGCCGAACCACTCTTCGATGTTCGGTATCATCGACCTGGCATCCCTGCCTAAAGACCGCTTCTGGCTCTTCCGAAGCGTGTGGAACCGCAACTCCGAAACCCTTCATATTTTACCTCACTGGAACTGGAAGAAGGGTGACAAGGTGCCGGTTATGGTGTTCGCAAGCTACGATGAGGCTGAGCTATTCCTGAACGGAAAGTCATTGGGTATCAGAAAGAAAGCCGTTGCCGTGGAACCCACACACGGTGGCCGGGAGGAAGCGCTCGAAAGCCGCTACCGCCTGATATGGGAAGATATCGATTACGAGCCAGGTGAACTGAAGGTGGTGGCTTATCGCGATGGCGCTCCTGCGGATTCCGCTTTCGTTCGCACGGCCGGCAAACCACATCGAATCAGCCTGTCTTATGACGGTCACGCATTGAAATCCGACGGCAAGGATCTCGCCTATGTAACCGTTTCGATTCTGGATAAAAAAGGCAACCTATGTCCTCTGGACGGGTCTCTACTCAAATTCAAGGTCTCCGGCGCAGGTTCATACCGTGCCGCAGCGAACGGCGATCCCACCTGCCTGGATATTTTCCACGAACCCCGTA
>DEFD01000006.1:37620-37983 GCA_002350615.1 Bacteroidales bacterium UBA2861
GCACGCCTTCAACGGCAAACTCACTGTAATCGTTCAATCTTCCCAAACTCCCGGCCGCATCCGTCTTAAGGTCTCCGGCCGCCGTCTCCGCACCGCCAAACTCTCCGTCAATTCAGCCCTCTAATGCTGCAGGTGTCCCGTTTTTGCGGGCTCCGGGCAGGAATCGGGGCGTTTTTCTGCCCGCGGGGGAGTTTTTGGAATCAGAAGTTGCGCTAAGGTCGAAAATTAGTCAAATAGGAATCTTTTTTGTAACTTTGGAACTTGCGCCGGCGGATACCGGCGAAGAGTATTAAAACCCTGATATATGCCAGCAGTTACAGGACACATTTCCCAGATCATAGGCCCGGTGGTGGACGTGCATTT
>DEFD01000006.1:38121-38276 GCA_002350615.1 Bacteroidales bacterium UBA2861
GTGGCGATGGATTCCACGGACGGCCTGCGCCGCGGGCTGGAAGTGGAGAGTACTGGTTCGCCGGTCACGATGCCTGCGGGCACACAGATCCGGGGCCGCGTGATGAATGTCGTCGGGGATACCATCGACGGTCTGGGCGAACTCAGCCGCGAGGG
>DEFD01000010.1 GCA_002350615.1 Bacteroidales bacterium UBA2861
CTAACCGTTATACGAACCCACCATTTGGATTTTGGGACTGCAAAGATAGGGAAAAATTCTTCTCTTCCAAATTTTTTTAGTAATAAACAGACACATTTTTCGTACATTTGCGCCATTATGAGTCTGATTAAATCCATTTCCGGTATCCGCGGAACCATCGGCGGGCCGGCAGGCGAAGGCCTGACTCCTGTAGATATCGTCAAGTTCACATATGCATACAGCGCGAAACTGCGCGAACGCAAGCAGCCTTTCGGGCCTAAATACAAGGTTGTCGTAGGGCGGGATGCCCGCTTGAGCGGCGAGATGGTGGAGCAGCTCGTGTGCGGCACCCTCATTGCCTGCGGCATCGATGTGGTGAAGTGCGGATTCGCTTCCACTCCCACGACGGAACTTGCTGTCCGCTTTGCCCATGCAGACGGCGGCATCATTCTCACGGCATCGCACAATCCCCGGCAGTGGAACGCCCTCAAGCTCCTTAACGAGGAAGGGGAGTTCCTTACCGCGGCGCAGGGACAGGCCATTCTGGACTGTGCGGAAAGCGGAGTCTTCGATTTCGCTCCGGTAGATGAACTCGGACATATAGAAGAGCATGATTACACCGATGAACATATAGATTCCGTCCTCGCCCTTGAGGCCGTCGATGTACAGGCCGTCAAGGATGCCCGTTTCAAGGTGGTCGTGGATGCGGTGAATTCCGTAGGTGGCATAATAATGCCTCGCCTGCTCGAAAAACTGGGCGTGGAATGCGTCAGGCTCAACTGCGAGCCCACCGGAGATTTCGCCCACAATCCCGAGCCTCTTCCCGCCAATCTCAAGGACCTGTGCGAGACAGTTGTAAAGGAAAAAGCCGATCTTGGCGTAAGCGTGGATCCCGATGTGGACAGGCTGGCTCTGATTTGCGAAAACGGAGAGCCTTTTGTGGAAGAATATACCCTTGTGGCCGTAGCGGATTATCTTCTGGACGAAGCTGTGCGCAAAGGCCGCAAAGATCTCTGCACCGTTTCGAACCTTTCCTCCAGCCGGGCACTTCGCGATGTGACCGAGGCTCATGGCGGGCGCTATTATGCCGCTGCCGTAGGAGAGGTAAACGTCACTACGAAGATGCATGAAGTCGGAGCCTTGATAGGAGGCGAAGGCAACGGCGGTGTCATCTATCCCGAAAGCCACTGCGGCAGGGATGCCATGGTCGGCGTTGCGCTTATCCTGAGCCATCTTGCTCATAAGAAACTCAGTATGAGTGCCTACAAGAAGACGCTGCCGGCGTATTTTATTGCGAAGAACCGTATCGAACTTAGCGACAAAGCATTGATAGACAAGATTCTGGATGCGATGAAAGAACAGTTCAGCAACGAAAAGGTGAATACCATCGACGGTGTGAAAGTGGACTTTGAGAGCAGACGCGAATGGGTGCATCTCCGTCGCTCCAATACCGAACCCATCATCCGCGTGTATGCCGAGGCTCCTCAGCAGGAGCGTGCCGAGAGTCTTGCCGCGGAAGTCGTGAATCTGGCACATAAAATTATAGGCTGATGTTTTCGTTCAGGACTACACCACTCCGGGATCAACTGGACAGAGCCCTTCTGGAGGGCCGTGTGGCTGTTTTTACCAACGGCGCAAGCAGTTGGGACGCCTTCAGCGGAGGCTATCTGCACGAACTCTTCGCCGAAAGGGGCAATCTTGTTAAAGTTTTCCTTCCGGATGAAAGGGAAATCGCTCCAGGCACCGCACATATAGATTTCGACCCCGATGAACTGGGCGGGCTGGATGCCGTGGTGGTGGAGATCCAGGATGTCGGAGTGCGTTATTTCCCGTTTACGGTAGATGTTCTCAGGCTGATGTCCGCCCTGAACACCCTCGAAGACGCACCTTCCCTTTATATAGTGGATCATCCGAATCCGGCAGGACGCTATGTGGAAGGCTCCATGCCTTCGGGTGAGAGCGACCAATGGACGCCGGCGGTTGCGCATCGCCATGGGCTTACCCTGGGAGAACTCTGCCATTTGTATGCCGATGAAATCGGGGCTCGCTACGCATTGCATATAATATCGGCCGAAGCGGCTGCTACGGCAAGGACCCTGATGCCTTGGACAGTGCCTCCCGCAAGTGATTTTTCCGGAGTTTTCACCCCTTTCTTCTATTCAGGCGGCAGCCTTTGGGCGGAAACCAATATCAACCCCGGTATCGGCACGGCAAGGCCGTATGAATTTTTCGGAGCGCCCTTCGTGAAGGCTGGAAAAGACGCCCTTCCTATGCCGGAGGGGGTTCTGGCGCGGCCCTGCAGTTTCGTTCCTCTGTCCGGACGCTACGAAGGCGAAGTCTGCCACGGATACCAGCTTCTGCTTCAGGCAGGCGTCGCATACAATTCACTGCTGCATACAGTCAGGCTCATCAGATACTTCCAGGAGCATTATTCGGAGTTCCGAATCATGGATTCGCTATATGGAAAAGTGGCGGATGCGGTAATCGCGGAATACCTGCGCGGAGGTATAACCTTCGACATCGTGGAAGAGCATATAAAAGGGGAGGAGCAGAAATGGATCCGCAAATCCAAGAGATACCTTCTCTATGATGAAGTCCCGGTAAGGATTAAATAGGATCTACATCGATGACGATGCGTCCCTTATGGCCGGCGGATAGTTTTCCGGCGGCTTTTTTTATGGCTTCGTTCCTTTGTGCGATGCCAAGCCTGCGGTCCAGGACAAGCCGTTCGTGAACGGATGTCCCGGCAATGCCGATGTCCACAAGGCGGGTGTAGGGCGGCATACCGAATGTTTCCCTTTCTGCAAGAAGAGGAGAAGGATCGACGAGGGAAAACACCCTATGGGCGGCGTTCCTTGTCTGAACGATCACTTCCCGGCAGCTGTGCCGAAGTGAATCCAGGAACTGGAAAACCCTCTCGTCCGCCCGGAAATCGTCCGCTGAAAACATGGCGTCCACACTCATCAGGGCAACGGCGTCGAATTCCGACAGATCGCTGCGTTGAGCCTTGGCCAGCGTGAATATCTTGTAATTGCAGTTCAGTAGCTTACGCGCTTCCAGCTCAAGTTCTTCTTCCCGTTCGAAACCACGCACCAAGGCGACATTTCCCTTCCCGTCCAAAGTTTCCAGAAGCTTTCTGGAGAAAAAGCCTTCGATTCCGCGTTTCCTGCGTTCCGCGCTCATATCTATAAGAAGGAATTTCCCTCGAGCGCCTGCAGCGCTGTCTTCAAAGCAGATATATTTGCCTGTACGGCAGTTGAAGACGGATTCAAGAGAGGGAGATGAACTGCCCAGGACTACCGGGCATTTGTGGATGGAAGCAAGCTTCAGAGCGCAATCCCTGCCATTGTAGCGGGGAGCACTGTCGCTTTGCTTATAGAAAGGGGACTGTTCGTTGTCTATGATAATGAGCCCCAATTCCCTGAAGGGCAGGAAGATGGATGGTTTTGTGCCGAGAACGAGGGTCGGCCTGCACTCCCTGAGGCGGTCGGCTATCTTTCGACGCTGCGCCGCAGTGCTTGTGGCGCTGTGAACATGAAGAAGGGGACCGAAACTGTCTTTCAGCTCGGCCTGAAGCGCCTTTGCGTGAGATGTGTCCGGCACAAGGATAAGCGCGCTTTTGCCTCTTCTGAGGCATTCTGAAGCCAGGCGGATGTAATGACCTGTCCTGTCGGAAGATTTCAGCAGGACTGCCTTCCCGCTGAAAACGGCAGAAGCAAGCGCGTCGCTTTCATATACGGGCAGCGCCTGCAGCATGACATCGTCCTTGCCTGCTTCCGAAAAGAGGGATCTGTCCAGTTTTGCGAGCCGTTTGCTGGCATCTTCCAGCTCTTCAAGAATCTTGCTCTTAGCCTCTTGCAGGGACTGGATTACGCTCTCCTTGACGGCGTGTGTGAGTTTCTCTTCCTTGGAAGCAAGGCGAACCTTCAGTTTTTCGATGCGCCTGTTCCAGAGATCCACCGTCTTGGCATACATCAGCGCGGCCTTTTCGTCGGCATTGGCCTGAATCTTTTCGGATTCCGTCTTGGAACCTGGGTAGGCCGCCTTGTAAACTTCGCCTATGGTGCAGCAGTAGTAGCCCGCGATGAACTCCCAGAGTTTCCGTTCTTCCCGGCTTACCGGTTTAAGAACAGGGGAGTAGGAGGGAAGTGTCTGGATGCGGTCCTCGGCAATGTCAGGGACGGCATCCGTCTGCGCCACTACCGCGATGATCTTCTTCCCGCTGAACGGCACCTCGATCCTGTCGCCCACTGCGGGCTGAGGGGCGTTGCCGTTATCGAAGAGGGAAGTATCCGGCAGACAATAACAAGGCTCCCACTCCAGGCGGAGTGGGAGTATTGTCCTTATGTAGCGCTTGTCCGGCACTTTTTACTTGAGGGTTCCTTCCTCAGCTGCTTTGATCATGGCCTCGTTTGCGGTCACGAAAACTTCGACGCGGCGGTTCTGCTTGCGGCCGGCCTCGGTGTCGTTGGAAGCGATGGGAAGATCGAAACTCTTGCCTTCGGCTGTGATACGGTTCTTGGCGATACCGCAGCTCTGGAGATATTTGTCAACGGAGTTGGCCCTGTTCTGGGAAACCCTCTTGTTGACAGCCTCGGTGCCGACGTTGTCAGTGTGTCCCCAAACGGTGATGTCGGTATCTTCCATATCCTTCAGTGCTGCTGCGAAGTGCTCCAGATAGGTCTTTGCCTGATCGCTGAGGGCGGTGCTGTTGGTTGCGAACTGCATTGCATCTTCACCGAAGGTGACGCGGATAGCCTTCACACCGTTGATATCTACGGTCTCGACCTTGCCTTCATTGAGTTTTGCAAGTTCTGCCGCCTTCTTGTCCATCTTGTTGCCGATGAGTGCTCCGCTGGTGGCACCTACCGCGGTTCCTGCCGTTGCGCCGATGGCTGCTCCCTTGGCATCGCCGGTGATGAGATAACCGAGAGCGGCACCTACGAGTGCACCGCTGCCGCCGCCGATGAGTGCGCCGGACTGAGATTTCTTAAGGGAAGAACATCCTGAGAAGATGAGTGCTCCACAAAGAGCGAATGCAAAAATTTTTTTCATATAAAGTATAATTAAAAAAACTGTATTAACTATCCTGCAATTATACGCAAAATTGAGTTCATATGCAATAACAAAAGGCAGTAATAATTATCTATATTTGCCCATCGCATACAAGACTGCTTATGACCTCATTTTTTGAACACGCCCCGGAAGGGCTTGTGGAATTCGTAGAAGAAAAGCTGATACCACGTTACGCTTCCTTTGACAAAGCGCACCGTGAAAGCCATGCCCGTGAAGTCATCGACAGGGCCCTTGACCTGGCATCTCACTACGAGGTGTCCGAGGCCATGGTGTATGCGGCAGCCGCCTGCCACGACCTTGGTCTCGTCGCCGGAAGGGAAATCCACCATCTGGAAAGCGGGCGCATAATCCGCTCTATGAAAGAGCTGCGCCGCTGGTTTTCGGAAGAGCAGATAGAGTTCATCGCCCAGGCGGCGGAAGACCATCGTGCATCTTCCGATCACGAACCAAGGAGCATCTACGGCCGCATCGTCGCGGAAGCGGACCGTCTCATAGTGCCGGAGCAGATTGTCCGTCGCACCATCCAGTATGGCCTGTCCCACAATCCGGAGCTGTCGCGCCCCGGGCATTGGAAGAGGACGCTCGAGCATCTGCACGAGAAGTACGATTATGGTGGATATCTGAAACTCTGGATTCCGGAATCCCCGAATGCGGCAAAACTGGAGGAACTGCGACAGATGATTGCCGACCTGCCGTCGCTGAGACGTCTTTTCAATCGCATCTACCGGGAAGAAGTCCTCAGCCCGCTGGTGTGTGAGCGATTCCGCAACGATCCGCATTACCGCAGCGGCCATATCAATATTGTCGCACCCGCTCCCGGAACAGAGGTGTTGGGCCTGCATACGCCTGAAATGAAGGCCGTTGCAAAGGAGATTGCCAGAAGGGGAGACCTTCCTGAAATTCTGGACGACTGGGAATCGGACGGCGCCTTGTCGCATGACGAACGCATCATCTGGGGACTGACCATAGACTATATGAAATGTCCCTTGGAGGAGCGTTTGGAAAGGATACGCGGCTTTCTGCCTGTGATAGACAATTGGGCGATCTGCGATACCTTCTGCTGCAATGCCAAATGGGTGAAGGACGATTCTGTCCGTCCTTTTGTCCTGGAGTGCCTGAAATCCGGACAGCCGGAATTCACAAGGAGGGTGGGACTGCTGTTCCTGATGTGTCATTTTCTCTCACCCGAGCACCTTTCACGCACCTTCTCGGATATAGATTCCATGAAACTCAGGGCGGGGGAGCCATACTACGTGCAGATGGGGACGGCCTGGTTGCTTGCCACTGCGCTTGCCAAGAATGAGGAAGAAACCCGTCGCTATGTTTCCGGATGCACCTTGCCGGAGGATATCATACGACTGTACGTCCGCAAGGCACGCGAGTCCCGTATTACCCGTCAGATTGCTCCTCTGATGCGCGAAGATTAAAAAACTAAAAAATTATTTGTCAGTTTATCAAAATTACTTATCTTTGCACTCCCAAACGATGGTGCTGTAGCTCAGATGGTAGAGCAAAGGACTGAAAATCCTTGTGTCGGCAGTTCGATTCTTCCCAGCACCACAGGAACCCGCTCAGACAGAGTGGGTTTTATTTTTTGTTCACACTTTTGTTCACACTTTTTCGGAAATTAAACTCCATTTTAATGCCCTCTAATGCCCTTTTTCGATTCCCCACCGGGACGAAAAAAATAGAGATTTTCGCGTCAGAAAAAAGTGGGACGGAAAGTGGGACGGAGCAGCCAGGTGCCATCCTCGCGCTTCAGGTCTCTTTCGGCCAGCGGATATTCTTCCACCAGGAGGCTCTTGGCGTGAGTGTTCAGCTGCAGGACCACTTTCTCTACCGGAGAGCCGGTCATCCGGAAGACATCCGGTTTTTTGACCTTGTGCTTATCCTCGAAGGCCCAGGGCGTCTCGGTGGCCTCAACGGAATGGATACGCATCACCTTGAATACCCGGCTGTCGCCCTTCTCCACGTCGTAGGCCCGTACGTCAATCATATTGGGCGTGAAGGCCCCGGGCCGATGCCCTCTCCAGCTCCCTCTACACCGCCGCCCAGGCCCACCTCCCCGGCCATCGCCTCCGCACCGACTACACCGACGCCGACCCCGACCTCGAGAAAGACTTCTATCTCCTACGCCATACCAGCTGCCCCGCCGTCCTCACCGAAAACCTCTTCATGGACAACCCCGCCGACTGCGCCTTCCTCCTCAGTCCAGAAGGCCAACAGGCCCTTGTTGACCTTCACGTCGATGGCATCATTTCTCATATTGACTCTCTGTAACCTCAATCGCATCCAGAGCGCACTGCAAGGCCGATTCCAATTCGTATAGCGGGCTAAAAGCATCGATTTTTGATGTTTTTAGCCCATTATCCGATATATTTCAGTATATTTGCATCAAGTAAAGTTCGTCTATATGAAAATCATTGGTCGCGACGCAGAAAACGCAAAACTCAAGTCCTGGTACAAGTCCGGCAAAGCCGAATTCATCGCCATTTACGGCAGACGCCGTGTAGGAAAAACGTACCTGGTGAATACCTTCTTCGACAACCAGTTCACCTTTGACGCCACAGGCATCATCGGCGGCACCCGCACCGAAGAACTCGACGCCTTCTACTCCGCCCTTGTCGAGTACGGTTATTCCGGCCCCAAGCCCAAGAAGTGGATGGAAGCCTTCGAATCCCTGAAAGGCCTGCTGAAAGAGAAAATTGTCAAAGGGAAACGCGCTGTGGTCTTCATCGACGAACTCCCGTGCCTGGCCACGCCCAAATCAGACCTCGTCAAAGCCCTGGACTACTTCTGGAACAAATGGGGCTCCCGCCAGAAAGAACTGATGCTTATCGTCTGCGGCTCCGCCACCTCCTGGATTGTCCGCAACATCATCAACAACAAAGGTGGCTTACATAACCGGATCACGCACGAAATGCACCTCTTCCCGTTCCACCTCAAAGAAACCAAGGAATTCCTGCAGGCGAACAAATTCAAGTGGAACGACATCACCGTCCTCCAGGCCTATATGATTCTGGGCGGCATCCCTTACTATCTGGGCCTGCTGGACTCCGGAATATCCCTGGCCGACAACATCGACGCCCTTTTCTTTGCCGATGGAGCCCAGCTCCGCGGTGAGTACGAACGCCTTTACAAGTCCCTCTTCAAGACCCCGGAGCGCTACAAAGCCATCATCAAACTCCTGTCCGACACCAAGAAGGGCCTCACCCGCAAGGAAATTGCCGAGAAGTTGAAGGTCCCCAACAACGGCCATCTCAGCGACATGCTGGAAGACCTTGTGAACTGCGACTTCATCCGGCACTACAACGTCCTTGGCAAGAGCGTCCGCTCCAGTGGCGGCCTCTACCAGCTGGTGGACTTCTTCTCGCTCTTCCACGCATCCTTTATCAAGAGCAAGAATACAGACCCCCACTACTGGCAGCACACGCTCAATACCACCACCCAGAACAACTGGTACGGCCTCACCTACGAGAAGGTGACTATGGCCCACATCCCGCAAATCCTTCGCGCCATTGGAATGGACCGCATCCTCACCGAATACTACTCCTGGCGCAGCCAGTCCTCAGACCCGGGTGCCCAGATCGACCTCATCATCGACCGGGCCGACGGCTTCCTGAATCTCTGCGAAGTCAAGTATGCCAAGGGCGATTACGCGCTCACCAAAGCCGAGGCCGAGAAGATAGACAACCGCGTAAGCGCATTCCAGCAGGAAACAGGCACCGACAAGAACATCCTCGTGACCCTCATCACCGTCAAACCGGTCAAGGAAAACGCCTGGACAGACACCGTCAGCAGCTTCGTAACTCTCCAGGATCTTCTCGTATAACGGGCTAAAAACCGTCTTTTTTCACATTTTTAGCCCACTATCCGTAGCATATGCAACTGCCGTCACCTCAATCCGGGATGACGGCAGTTCTTGTCATTCTAAGGGATGACATCCTGAGGCGAAGCCGAAGGATCTACTTTCCCCTCACAAAGTGCCGGTAATCAGAGCCCCAGGTCCCGACAGAATAGGTCGTGCCCTCCTTCTGCCATTCCATCTCCTTTGA
>DEFD01000033.1 GCA_002350615.1 Bacteroidales bacterium UBA2861
CTCCATTTTGGAGCATCGACTTTGCGTATAGTATTGATACCTAAGACATTAACAAAAACGCACCGAGTCAAATAGAGTTCTTGAAAAAGTACTATCTTTGAAATTCGATATGAACGAAAGTTCGGCAAATATCCGTATTGCAAAGAATACCGTGTTCGTCTATATCCGCCTGTTTGTCACGATAGCAGCCGGTCTTATTACTTCACGGCTTGTCTTGCAGGCCCTTGGTGTCAATGACTACGGGCTTTATAATGTGGTGGGGAGCGTGGTTGCTCTCTTTGGTTTTATTACCGCATCTCTTGCCGGAACGACCCAGCGCTTCATCAACGTTGAGTTGGGCAAAGCCGACGGCAATCCGGGGAGAGTATTCAACATTTGCAATGTAATACATATCTGCTCGGCATTCATACTGTTTGTGCTCATTGAAATCATCGGAATTGTATACATCCAGAATTGGCTCAATGTGGCTCCAGGCAGAGAAGGCGATGCCATGTTCGTCTTCCAGGTGAGCGCAATAGCAGCCTGCCTGGGCATATCGAATGTACCTTTCCAGAGCATGCTCACAGCTCACGAGCGCTTCCGCGACCAGGCAGCAATCGAGATAATCTTTACCCTGATAAAACTTGCGCTGGTCATGTGCCTCGTTCTATGCAGGGGCAATTTATTGCGCATTTATGCCGTTTTCATGAGCGTAAGCACGGTGCTGTCTTTCATAACATATCGCATATATTGTTATAAATTCTGGAAAGACACCGTTAGTTGGCATTTCGTCCCACATTGGACGAATTACAAGGAAGCACTCTCTTTCAATAATTATAATCTGCTTGCTGCTTCGGCAAACATGGCAAAATGGCAGGGCAGCAATGTGCTCATCAATTTCTTCTTCGGTACTGCTGTCAACGCTGGTTATGGTATCGCAAATCTGGTAACCAGCTATATAGAGAAATTTACCGGCAATATAGCCCTTGCCGCCGCGCCTCAGATTATCCAGAGCCAAAGTGGAAACGACACAGAACGGACTCATTACCTCAGTCACACTATTACTCGCCTGAGTCTTCTTATCATTCTCTGCATTTTCTTTACTCTCGCCGCTGAGCCAGATTATCTGCTAAAACTCTGGCTTGGCAACAGGGTTCCTGATGGCACAGTGATTTTCTGCACCTACACTCTCTTACTGGGCATTTTAGGTACCACGACCATAGGTCTGGTGCAGGTGATTAATGCCTCCGGTAAGATCAAATGGTTCAAAATTCAGTTCAGCGCCCTCTATTTTCTTGCGCTGTTGATATCCTTTCCCCTTTACCGCCACGGCGCACCAGCCTATACCGTACTTCTTCTTTACGTAATTGCGGATGGCATTTCTAAAATATTGTTTCTGATTCTTTCGAAGACCATTTTGAATTATCCTGCATGGAGCTACATTCGCCATTCATACACAAGGCCGTTATTAGTTTCCGCAATCATGCTGGCTTTCCTTTATCTCTATAGGGCTTTAAGCTTGAGCAACATACTCGGTTGCTTTGGCGGAACAGTTCTAAGCGGAGCATTGGTCTGTATTCTGTCTTTCTTTATCGGCTTGAAGGGCAGCGAAAAGGAAAGGATTTTCGGTATACTTCATCGCAAAACATGGCATCGGTTTCGCAAACTCTGCTATGACATTTGCCCTCAAAAGGCCTTGGAAGCCGACCTGAAAGCCCAGGGCTGGTCATACAATCTGGAGCACCCCAAAGATTTAAATGACAAACTGCTTTGGATAATGTGCCATCCGGTTTCCAAGGGTTGGGGCAAATATGCTGATAAACTTGAGGTTCGCAAATATGTAGCGGATTGCGGCTATTCGGATCTTATCGTGCCCGTCCTGGGTGTATGGAAGAAGGCATCTGATATAGATTTCGACTCTCTGCCGGAGAAATTCGTTCTCAAGTGCAACCACGATAGCGGGTCATTTATGGCTATCGACAAGAGCAAAGGATTTAACCCGGATGAAGTGCGGAAGCATTTTGCAAAGGCGTTGCGCCAGAAATTCGGATATGCAAACGGAGAAGTATATTACAACAGTATCAAGCGTCGCATATTTGCTGAGCCGCTTTTGGACATTCCTGCCGGTTGTATATCAATACCTGATTACAAAGTGTTTTGTTTTAGTGGTAGGCCATTGTGGATTTGGGCTTGTCGAGACCGTTCTTCAGAAAGCGTAAGAGTACGCACCTATGACACGGACTGGAATCATGTCGAAGGAGCTGACGTCAGTCATGGACATTATATTGCAGCAGATGAAGATTTCCCCGCACCAGCCAATTTGAAGCTAATGCTTGAAGCTTCTGCAAACTTGTCAAAAGGATTTCCCCATGTCCGTGTCGACTTCTATGAAGTGGACGGTCGCTTGTATTTCGGGGAACTTACCTTTGCCACGATGGCGGGCAGGATTGAATTCTTCACTCATGATTTTCTTGTAGAACTGGGTAATCACTACATTCTCCCGATTGAATCATGAAAAAAGTTGTATATACCTGCCTTACCGGCAATTACGATATCGTGCGACAGCCGCTTGCCGTTGCCGAAGGTTGGGATTATATCTGCTTCTGCGATGGACCTGTTCCCTGTGAAGATGGTGGTCACACTGCCCCCGGGGAGCGATGCGGCGTGTGGCAAATGTGCGAAATACCATTCACCAGCGATTCCAAAACACTATCCCGTTACCCCAAAATAATGCCGCATAAAGTGCTGGGGGAATACGATTGGAGCCTGTACATCGACGCCAATTTGCAGATTCGTGAAAAAGCACTTTATGAGATTGCCGACCAACATATTTCAGAAGATCATATCATCTGTCAGGTCCCCCACCCGGAAAGGGATTGTATCTACGATGAAATCGTTGAGTGTTATAAATCAAGGCACATCAAGTACTTAAGTGCCAGGCATTTGAGGAATTCACTCATAAAAAAAGGTTTTCCGCGTCATTTTGGTCTGTGGGAAAACAATATCATTCTACGCAGTCACAACGAACCTAGGATAATAGCACTTGATGAATCGTGGTGGAACGACTGGGAAAACGGGCCAAAGAGGGACCAGCTGAGCCTTGCGTATCGCTATTGGACATTCAATCTTCGCCCTTATCTTCTTTTGGGAGAAGGGGTCAACGCCAGAAATACTCCCCTGTTGAAGTATTACTCTCACGCCGTCACTCCTGCCAGAATGAGTTGGTTTAGGCGCAAAACCGAAAGGATAAGGATAAAGTGGATGTGCTTCATCGCGGAAAAGCTGTAACGGAATTTCTGTGACAGAATTTCCGTGATAGAAATATTTTTTCTACCTTTGCGGTATGAAAGCGTTATCCACAACCCCGGCAAATCCGTTCATAACGGAAGGATACTCCGGCGCAAAGTATTTCTGCGACAGGAAAGAAGAATCTGCAAATCTTATCAAGGAATTGCAGAACGGCAACAATGTCACCCTTTTCAGCCCTAGAAGAATGGGGAAAACAGGGCTGATCTTCCACTGTTTCGAACAACTGCGCAAAGATGGTGTTCAGTGTATTTATCTAGATATCCTCAACACCTGGAATCTTCAACAGTTCATCAATAAATTCGCCTCTGCAGTCATTGGGTCGATGGACTCGAAGTTTGAAGTTTTCATTCAGAAAGCACTGAAAATTTTCGGGCATCTATCCCCTTCCTTTTCAATAGATCC
The DNA here is from genome assembly GCA_002350615.1 of Bacteroidales bacterium UBA2861. GTDB lineage: Bacteria > Bacteroidota > Bacteroidia > Bacteroidales > UBA932 > Cryptobacteroides. The sequence goes on from DEFD01000033.1 coordinate 3,691, forward strand.
AGTTACAGGAGCACCGTCCATGTCGCTTGATTATTCCGGAGGGAAAGAAGACCGTACGCTGGAAAGCATCTTCAGCTATCTCAAAAAGCAAGGCAAAAGATGCTGCATCGCAATAGATGAATTCCAACAGATTAGAGAGTATCCGGAAAAGGGAACCGAAGCCCTTCTCCGCTCGCATATTCAGTTCATGAATGGAACGTCCTTCATTTTCTCCGGCAGCAAACGTCATCTTATGATGGATATGTTCTGCAACCCGCAGAAGCCATTTTACGAGAGCACATCTCATTTATATCTTGAGGAGATTGACAAGAAACAGTATTATCTCTTCGCTAATGCATTTTTCAAGAAAAGCGGAAGAAGCCTGGATGGCGATGCTTTTTCCAAACTATACGATGAAGTAGCCGGGCACACCTGGTATGTACAAAAATGGCTTAACACACTGTACTTCCAGGCAGAAGGCGACATTAATGAAGCATCCATCGCTACTGCCCTTCAGTATATTCTACGAAGCCAGCAGGTTGGATTCTCGGAAATAGTTCATCGCCTATCATCCAACGAACGGAAAGTACTCACAGCAATAGCAAACGAAGGCGTTATAAAAGAGCCTCAAAGCGCGGCTTTTATCAAAAAGTACAACCTTCCCGCAGCCTCTTCTGTAAAGTATTGCCTGTCTAGCCTTACCAATATGGAACTTGTTTACGAAAGCGAAGGTTTATTCTCTGTTTACAATAAATTCCTTTCAATCTGGCTTCGCCATTAAATCATGCCGAAAGTAAGCGTCATAATTCCCAACTACAACCACGCGCGTTTTCTTGACGAGCGGCTTTCAAGCGTGCTTGGGCAGACTTTTCAGGATTTCGAAGTTATCATCCTGGACGACTGTTCCACAGATGGCAGCAAGGATGTGATAGAAAAATACCGGGACAATCCGAAAGTAAGCCGGATAGTTTATAATGAGCATAATAGCGGATCGTCGTTCAAGCAGTGGGACAAAGGCATAGGCCTTGCTGAAGGAGAATTGATCTGGATAGCTGAAAGTGATGATTCCGCGGATGCGAAACTGCTGGAGACGCTAGTGGCTGAATTCGAGCGCGACCCTAAGTGCGTGCTTGCTTTCTGCAGCGCCCTGCTCACGGACTTGGATGGAAAGCCCATCGGGATACATCCCTATCACAAGGCACTCGGAGGGTGGAAGAACGGGACCGGAGACTGTTTCATCCGGAAGCATCTCTGCTGGAACAATTCGGTTGTAAATGCCAGCGGAGCCCTTTTCAGAAAAAGCGCATTCGCGAATCTTCCGGCATTCGTCAATCCTGCTTACAAATCCTTCAAAGGTGTTGGCGACTGGCTGTTCTGGATTGGAATTGCTTCCCAGGGCGATGTCGCCTTCCTCCCTGATGCTATGAACCGTTTCAGGCAGCACGGGAGCAACACCACTTCTACCCTCGCCAAAAACGGCCGCGGCATCGTCGCAGCCGCCGGGCTTTTCGGCATCTTGGAAAGGGAAAAATACATTTCAAGCCTGCAGGGGCTGAACATAAAGGCGTCCAACACCGCCATCCTCAAATATCTCCGCAAGGATATGGACGATGCCACAAGGGCGGAATGCCTAAAGGCCTGGGGCGCCGGCACCCCTGTCGTAAGCCTTCTGGCTGCTATAAAGAGGATAATCCACCGCAAATACCGCGGATAGCGGCTAAAGCCGGCAGAGTGCACCCAGTTCCTGCTGATAATCTTTTGTGAAATACGGCATGCAGCCGCCGTTGGAAGTGAAGGTCATCTCCCCGAAATAAACGCGGTCGCCAATGCAATAGAAATCCACCCGCACCTGAGGGAAGCCCTTGGATAGGATGGCGGCGCATTCCAGCATCCGGTCGAGCCCATCCGGGCGCGGCAGGGCTGCGAGCGGCTTTCTGAAATGGTCTGAATAAACCAGCCTTTCGGGATGCGGAGTCCAATCAGTGTCGAAGCAGCTCATTTCGAGCCCGTGGCTACTGCGGTTGGTGCAGGCCCAGATGCAGGCGGGGCGGCCGTCGAAGCACCATATCTTGTAATCTACAAGGGATGATGAAATCTGCGCCGCAGGCCCTTCTTCACTTAAAAAGCGCTCCGCGATAATGCAGGGCTGAATGTATTTATAGTGAGGTTCAACGAATAGTCCCCAGAAGATGCGGTCGTCCAGCCATTTCTGGAGTGTGGTGCAGATCCTGTCCAGATCGGCCTCGGCCTTGTCTTTCACCACTATCACAGTCTGGCAGCTGTTGTTTGCCTTCACGACGAATGGGGCTTTTAGGCCGGGCCAGGCGGCGCGGAAATCTTCCACGCTGTCCCATCTGCCAAGAAGCGGCACCAGGATATCCTCCAGTCCCCTGCCCCTCACGAATTCGCGGACGGCGTACTTGTCCGCCAGAGGGGCGATCGCGCGGTTGTCACCGTGAAACTTTAGCCACTGTATTTTCTCATTCAGCGTTCGTGGATGCCTCAGATGCGGGAAAGAGCGGAGCTTCCGGTAATAGTTCAGCACGCTGGCCGTTCTTGGGAAAAGAACGCCGAAGCGACAGCGAAGATTATAAAGGATTCCACTCATTCCGAGGGCCAAAGTTAGCAAATTTGCCACATAATTATTAACTTTATTGCCCACGATGAAGATTCTCGCCATAGTTACCGCTTACAATCCGGAACCGGATCTGCTGATCCGGAGCATAGCTTCGTACATAGACGGGGTGGACACACTCCTTATATGGCGGAACAGCCCTGTGGACGAGAAGGGCATCGCTTCGAAATTCGCCGATGGAAAAATCGTCTTCTGCGGTGACTGCACGAACGCAGGAATTCCCAAAGCCCTCAACTTTGCCCGCCGCTTTGCCCTTGAAAACACTTATTCCCACCTGTTGACAATGGACCAGGATTCGGTTTGGGAAGATTTTAAGGCTTTTTTAGGATCCGCCACCGCAGACAGCGCACCCAAGGGGATTTTCGGGCCGAAAATCAATGGAACGGCAGGAGATCCGGAATATCTAAAGGGAATGCCAGCCGGACAAACCTACATTCCTTATCCCTTCATCCTTACTTCCGGAATGCTGATTTCAAGCGATATTCTGAAACGGGCCGGAGACTGGGATGAAAGTTTTTTCGTTGACGGAGTCGATATGCAGTTCGTATTCCAAGCCCGCGAACACGGAATCGAATCTTACCGGACAACGGCGGGGAATCTGGTTCATCGGCTGGGAGACACACGGACCAAATCATTTCTGGGTAAAAAATATACTGTCCACAACTACTCCCCGGATAGGCTGCACGACCTGTACTGCAGCCACATCAAGATATTGCGCAAATATAAGTCGGCAGGCATTATGGCTCCGCTGTTCCGAAGACAGAATTATCGTCAGAGGCCGCTTCGTATCTTGCTTGGAGAGAAAGACAAGTTCAGAAAAATCGCTGCCATAATCAGGGGAATCCGCGACGGGAGGCGCGCTGCATTATGATAGGAGTGGAAATCAAAGAGAGACTGGGGAACCAGCTGTTCAGATATGCCTACGCCAGATCCATTCAGATTGGCAGAGGCGACAGGGACGAGCTCTTGTTCGGCCTCAGTTCTTTCAAGGGAAAGAGTCCCGATGACGGGTGGCGCAACCAGCTGGATGATTTCAATATAGTTCCTGCAAGAAGCAGCGGACGCAAACTCGTATATTCGGAGGGTTCGCTCACCCAAAAGATTCTTCTCGCAGCCTACTATGCGGACATGAAACTCTTGAGAAAACCGCACAGTCTCAAAGAGAGGCACCAGAGGCAGAATCAATGGAACCACATCCTGCAAAAACACGGACTGCTGGTCGCCTACGACAACAAATACGAAGCAAGTTTTCCACTTCAAGGCAATATCTTTCTGGAAGGATCTTTCGAGAATCCAAAATATTTCGACGCGATAAGGCCGGCACTTCTGGAAGAACTGACACCCAGAAAAGGCAGGATACAGGATAATGCTGCACTCTATGAAGCCATAGATAAAGGGAACGCTGTCTGCGTGTCCGTACGCAGAGGCGACTTCCTGTCCCCGCAATTCCGGGATTTATTCGACGTTTGCGGCGCAGATTACTACAGGAAGGCCATGGAGAAAATGCGGGAACTGGCTCCTGACTGCAGATTCATATTCTTCTCCGACGACGTTGAATGGGTGAAAGCCAATCTCGCAGGACCGGAAGATCTATGCGAAAGCGGTAATGACCCCAATTGGGAGAAGCTGCGTCTGATGTATTCCTGCCGTCATTTCATAATATGCAACAGCTCTTTTGCCTGGTGGGCCCAGTATCTTGGAAGAAGCAAAGACAAAATAGTGCTGTCCCCGGACCGCTGGTACAATGACGACCGCCCTCAGGAACTCTTGTTGGATTCATTCATCAAAATAGAAGTATGAAAACAGCCAGAATACTCACTGTAGGCGAATACTATAAAGACAGCGGAAGCGGAGGGATCGTTTCCGTCCTGCGCTGCTATGCCGGGCAGATGAAGCCCTTCCGTTTCGTAGCCTCGTCGCGGGGCAGTTTCTTCTTCAATAAAATATTATACGATTTCGGAGGCCTCGTGAAAATGCTTTTCAAACTGCCTGGCACCGACATAGTCCACATCCACACGGCCGGGCGAGGGTCCTTCCGAAAGCACCAGTGGTATCTACGGCTTGCACGATTCGCAGGGAAGAAAACCATCCTCCACATGCATTCCGCAGAGTTCAAGCAGTATTTCAACGAAGAAGCGACTCAAAATATACGGAATAGTATCCTTCATACCCTGAACAGCGTGGACATACTCATAGTCCTCTCGGAAGCATGGAAAGATTGGTACAAAGGCATCGGGGTGAAAGCGCGCATAGAAGTCCTCAACAATATAGTGCCCGAAACCGACGGCATCGATATAAGTTCCGGGAAAGGTCCACTCAATTTACTCTTTCTCGGCGAATTGGGTCCGCGAAAAGGTGTATTCGACATCCTCGCGGCGCTGCATGGGCACAAAGAAGATTTCAAAGGAAAGGTTCACCTTGATATAGGAGGAACCGGGCAGGAAGAGCGTCTGCGCAGGGAAATTATTGACAAGGGCCTCGAGCCCCTGATTGATTTTCACGGATATGTGAGCGGACGGCAAAAAGATTCCCTGCTTCGAAAAGCAGATGTCATAATCCTCCCTTCCTATAATGAAGGCTTGCCGATTTCCCTTCTGGAAGGCATGAGCTATGGATGTGCAGTCATCTCCTCCCCTGTCGGAGGAATTCCTGAGATTGTGGATGAGAGCAACGGCCGGCTGGTACCTCCGGGAGACATCGATGCCATTGCCGAAGCTATCAGAAGTTTCATCGGGAAAGACATTTCCTCTTACAAGAAGGCAAGTCTCGACAAAGTACAGGCTTTTTTCCCGGGACAAGTTCTCTCCCGTTTACAATCTTTGTACGATTCTTTGTAATTTTGTCGGCGTATGGCAATCATCGGCATAATGGATTCCGGAGTCGGAGGACTCAGCGTTTACAGGGAGATCAGGAAAATCCTTCCCGGTGAGCACTTTATCTACTTCTCCGACAATGCACATTGCCCTTATGGGGAAAAGTCCCGGGAGTATATCATCGACCGGCTCCGCCATATAACGGATTATTTTATCGGCCGTGGAGCACAGGCCATGGTTCTCGCATGCAATACCGCCACTTCCGCGGCAATAGCGATGCTTCGCGAAGAGTATGAAATACCCTTCGTGGGCATGGAGCCCGCCATAAAACCGGCAATCAGCGACACCACCAGCGGAACCGTCGGCGTGCTTGCCACTCATGGCACCCTGCAGGGAGACAAATACCAGACTACCAGGGACAAATATGCCGAAGGAGTGAGGGTTCTGGAGCATGTCGGGGAGGGTTTCGTGGAGCTTGTGGAATCCGGATGCCTGGAAGGCCCGGAAGCAGAAGACACTGTGAAAAAGTCCCTGAAACCTCTTCTGGACGCCGGGGCGGACAGGATCGTCCTCGGCTGCACGCATTACCCGTTCCTGCTGGACACCCTGCGCAAAGTCGCCGCCGGTCTCGGCCATCCCGATGTGGTCTTCATCGACCCGGCTCCGGCGGTAGCAAGGCAGCTCGCCGCCGTCCTCAAGGAAAAAGGAATCGGGACAGACCCGCTGGCCCGTCCCGAAACCGAATTCATATCTTCGGGCGACCCTGCCGCCCTAAAAAGGACAATCAAGCTTATTTGATCACCCTGGTGCCGTCCTGCACCTGTCCGAGAACCTCGAAATAAGGTACTCCGTCGCTGACGGTCATGCGATAGATGGTGTCGTCCACCCTGTAGTACTTGTTGCCGTCTGAAAGGGTCACCTGCTCGTAATCGTCAGGCAGAGCCTTGATAAGGGCACCTGCGGGAGGAACGATGGTCTTGTACTGCTTGTCGCTGCCCACTATGAAGAAGACTCCGTCGTCATAGTAGTACTGCGCACCGGCATCGGCGTAGCTCTGGACCAGGCCAAGCTTGTTTGCAAGCATGTAGGACTCATCCGCCCTCTGCGCCTCGGTCTGCTGGCGGGCGATGTTTGCCTGCTGCTGCGCTATGGTTGCATCGTTCTGGGCTATGGTAGCCTGCTGCTGAGCAATGGTTGCATTGTTCTGGGCGATGATGCTGTTCTGCTCGTTGATGGTGCTGTAGTTGTCATTTACTACGGTGTAGGTGCGGTAAGCCCTTGTGTAATAAGCGAAGTTCAGCACATCGAGCTCAAGGTTGTAAAGGGCTATGTCGAACAGGACTCCGTAAGGAGGACGGCAGACATAGTAGCAGCCTGTGCGGTAACGATACCAGATGTGGTCGTAGTAGTAGTAATCCCTGCCCCAGTAACGGCGGCGCTCATATCTGGGAAGATAATTTACGCGGTAGCCGTAGTAATGGTGGTCATGTCCGTAGAAGCGGCCGGGACGGTCGTAACCGATGATGGGCCTGTTGTGGGGATGCATCCTCTTGCCGTGGTCGTCGAAACGGACCTCGCCGCGGGGGCTGCCGGTCTGGCGGCTGTAACTGTTGCCGGTATTGTAATTCTGCTGCCTGCTCCTGGAAGGAACTGCTGCGGAAGAACGGCTTGCGGCACTGCCGGAAACGGGCTGGACCGCCTTGCCTGCGGACGAAGACGAACGTGATGCAGAACCGCTGCGGCTGGCGGAACCGGACCTTGTGGCGGTGCTTCCGCTGGAGCGGGTGGCAGAGGAACTGCTTATGGTACCTCCCTTTGCGCGGCTTGCACTCTGGGTGCTCTGGCTGGAAGCAGCCGAAGAGCGGGTGGCCGAGCTGCTGCGGCTGGCGCTGCTGCGTTGGGTTGAGCTGCTTGAACTGCTGCGGCTTGCTACGCCGGAAGAACTCCTCGTGGAGGAGCTGTTGCTTGCAGTACTCTTAGGTGCAGAACTGCTTCTGCTTGCACTGGAGCTGCGGGTTGCACTCGAAGAACCTGAGCTGCGGCTTGAAGAAGAGACGCTGCGGCTTGAAGATCCGCTTCTGCTTGCACTGGAGCTGCTGCGGGTAGAGCTGCTACTGCTGCTGCGAGAAGATGAAGAGCGCGTGGAAGATGAACCCCCGCTACGTGTCTGAGCACCTGCGGTGCCTATTGTCAATGCTGCAACTATCGCTGCCGCGAAGACTGTTTTGAGTACATTTTTCATAACGCTTTAGTTTTAGTATAAATAATATTTTTTTGACAATTCCTTGAATTCTTCTACATCCTTTCGCCAGTATTCCGCTATGTCTGCCACTTTCAGGGAGCTGCCGAAAGTTTTACTAACATAATCCGTGCCGCAAACCTTGTTGAACATGCCCAAACGCCCCGGAGATATCACGAAAGGGTTCTTTCCATACAGTTCGTACACCGCCTGCATCACATAAAACTGGGTGAGGGTGATGTCCGCGGCCTCGTAATCAGGGTAGAAGAACTGAACCCCGTGGATAAGTTTCCCCGCGCAGCCGCCGGAAAAAGGTTTGTAATGTATCGTACGCCAGGCCACTCCAGGAGCCCCGTAACTGTCCAGGCGCTCCTTCAGGGCATCAGCATCTATCCAGGGAGCCGCAAAGACTCCGAAGGGCAGGGTGTAGCCTATACCTATCTGAAGATATCCGTAGAACTCCCCGCAGAGCCCCGCCGAAGGGTAGCAGACCGCCGTTTCGGCCGAAGGGATATTGGGGGAAGGCAGCACCCAGGGCAGGCCTGTCTGGGGGAATAGCATCTCCCGCTTCCATCCTTCCATGGGGATGACGCTGAGGCGGCATTTCAGGGCTTCGTCCCTTCCGCGCTGTCCACGGTTGAGTCCTTCTTCGTTGATGAGGCTTGCCAGTTCGCCCACGGTAAGACCATATATATAAGGTATGCGATACTGGCTGACATAGGAGAAAAATCCGGGTTCCACATAGCTTCCCTCAACCTTGAGTCCTCCCAGGGGATTCGGCCTGTCCAGCACCATCACTTCTATGTCTTTCTCGGCACAGGCCTGCATCATGAGGCCGAGGGCCGATATAAAGGTGTAGGAACGGCAGCCGACATCCTGAATGTCGTAAACCACGATATCCAGTCCCTTGAGCATTTCCGGGGTTGGCTTGCGGGTGGCGCCGTAAACGGAATACACGGGAAGTCCGGTTGCTTTGTCGGTATAGCTTTGCACGTGGTCGCCGGCGTAGGCATCTCCACGGGCTCCATGCTCGGGAGCGAAGATGGCCACAAGGTCCACGGAATCCCGAAGGATATCGATGGTGGAGCGCAGCTGCCTGTCCACTCCGGAAGGGTTGGTGAGAAGGCCGACCTTTTTCCCCTTGAGGCCCTCGAACCCACGGTCCCAGAGCACCTCTATGCCGGGCTTCACCTGAGAGCGGCAGAGAAGGGGAAGGAAAATCAGCAATATTGCGGCAAACTTTTTCATACTTTCTTTCCGTAAGAAGTGTCGATATGTCCGGGCAGCAGCGCGGTTACCGCTATCGTTACGACGCAGCAGACCATCACGACCGCAAAAAAGCCCGTATAACCAAGCCACTCCTGCAAGTATCCGGCCAGCATCCCCGGCAGCATCATGCTGAGAGCCATAAAGGCCGTGCAGATGGCGTAATGAGAAGTCTTGTACTCGCCTTCGCTGAAATACATCAGGTACAGCATATACGCCGTGAAACCGAATCCGTATCCGAACTGGTCGAAGGCGACGCACAGATAGACTATCCAGAGTTGGGCGGGCTGTGCCGCGGACAGATATAGATAAACCGCGCAGGGCAGCGCCAGTGAGAGCGCCATCGGCCAAAGGGATTTCCTCAACCCCTGCCTGGCGGCAAAAATTCCTCCGAGGATACCTCCGACAGTGAGGGCGATCACGCCCACGGTGCCATAAACCAAGCCGGATTGGGCGGTACTCAGCGCAAGGCCGCCTTCGCTTACGGGATCCAGGAGAAGCGGCGTGAGCATTTTTACAGACAACGCCTCCGGCAGGCGGAAGAGAAGCATGAAGAGGAGCGCCACAGCCAGATGTGGCTTGCGGAAGAAACTGATCACCGCATCCGCAATGCTGCGTGCGGGGGCAGTGGCTGGAGCAGCCGATGCCTCTAACGGTAGGAAGATGTAGTGCCAGGCTGTTAGCAGCAGAAAAATCAGCGAGCAGCCTCCGAGCGTGATTTGCCAGGCCAGGGGGATGTTCCCGGTACGGGTCTCCAGCAAGCCGGCGATTACTACGATTATCCCCTGACCGAACACGGATGAGATACGGTAGAAGGTGCTCCGGATTCCCACGAAAAGGCTTTGACGGTGCTGGTCCAGCGCGATCATGTAAAAGCCGTCGGCCGCGATGTCATGGGTGGCCGACAGCATCGCCACCATATAAAAGATAATCAGCGAGGGTACGAAGGGGCCGACTGCAAGGCCGGTTTTGGACGGTATCGAGATGGCAAGGGCTGCGAAGCATAGGGTGATGAGGCCCTGCATCAGCAGTATCCACCAGCGTTTGGTGCGCACGACATCCACAATGGGGCTCCAGAGGGGTTTGATCACCCAGGGGAGATACAGCAAGGAGGTGAGCAGCGCAAGGTCCGCATTTCCCATGCCCATTTTTTTGTACATGGTAACCGAGATGACATTCACCACGAAGTATGGAATGCCTTCAGCAAAATAAAGGGTGGGCACCCAGGACCAGGGACTGCGCTCTTTACTCGACATAGGCTCCCGGATAATAATGTGACAGGATTTCCTCGCAACTATAGCCTTTTTCAGCCATAACAGCGGCGCCGGTCTGGCAGAGCCCTACTCCGTGTCCCCAGCCTCGGCCATGCAGCACGCAAACATCCCCCTTCCATTCCACTTCGAAACAGGAACTCTTGAGGTGGCTTGAGCTCAGGGCCCTTCTTATGGCAAGTTCCTTGCCGATGACTTCCGTGCGCCTGTCCCCCTTGATGCGGAGATATTTTATCCGCCCGGAAGGGCCTCTTTCCACAACTTCAAGATCCTGGATGGTGCCGAAGTCCATGCCGGTACGTTCTTTCACAATGGCGGATAGTTCCTCCCTCGAGTATGATTGAGTCCATTCGAAGAAGTCTTCCGTCTGCAAGTCATAGTCATTCAGGACTTTGACGAGGAGCGCCTTGCTGGCATTCTTGCAGAAAGGATCCTTCCCTTCAGGATCGGCGACGGCATCGGGCACATCTGGAAGCGCCTGGAGATAGGGTTTGTCTTCATCTTCCCAGCAGGTGCTGAAAAGTTCCATCTTCCCGCCGCAGCACTTGGAGTAGCGGGCATCGCAGATTGCCCCGTCATACTTGAGGACCTTGCCCCAGCTGAGATCGACCGCATCGCGGGCATTGGCGGAGATATTGCCGTCGAGTCCCTGGTAACGCTGGCAATGGTCGTCGGCGCAGACATCGAAGCCATCGTGGCTGGCGAGATTGTTCATCAGCCAGGAACGGGATATTATGGCATGGGCTTTCAGGAATTCGAGGGGGGCTTCGCCGTTCATTTCCGAAGATATGACGCTCAGCAGATAATCTTCCACTCCTATCCTGTTGATAGCCCGGATGTTATCGCCCTCGACAACGAATCGCAGACGCCCTGCGAATTTGCGTACGAGCTTGCGTTCCCAGTGGAAATCGATGCCTATCTTGAAATCATGAAGGATAAAGGTCGGCTCGCTGAAAAGGGTGGAACGTGTCACCGCATCGAAGGTGAGTTCGTCGTAGAGGCTTCCGTTATAGTTTATGCGGCCGTCGCACCAGCTCACCCGCTGGGGACCGGCGCCGTCGGAAATGATTTCGAAGACTATTTCCTTGGCTGCCATTATACCCACGTCTATCTTGGGCTGAGTCCTGGTGAGACGCCATACCACTCGCGCGTCATCTTCTTCGCTTATAGACACTTCGTCCACCATCTGGGCGAGCATCTCCTGGCTGAGTTTGTGGAAATCCTCTTCACGAGGAGCCACGAAAAATCCTGCCATGTCGGCAGCGCCAGGGCTCATAACAAGATGGTCTTCGGCTTCGGAGAAATAGTGATGCGAGCGGAGATTGGAGCGCAGCACCACTACAGTGCGGAACTCCCCTCCCTTGTACCAGCTTACAAGATTGAAACGCGGTTCGTTCTCCCCTTCCCTTCTGGGAGAGCATTCCAAAAGGCGGTAAAAGAGTTTCGCCATGGATTTCTGGGTGTTTGCCTTGAGGGCATACACACCCCGAGTGAATCCTTCATATTTATATAGGGTGGCATCCTGGACGCTTTCCAGCGGGCCGCTTGCCTTGTCCAGGAAGGCATCTACCGCAAGTTGCAGCGGAAGCGTGCCGGTATGACAGGCCTGGAAATGCAGATGATCGGGTGCGGAAGCGCCGCTCAACGGACCGTTGTAATACACGCAATAATCCTGATAAAGCTTTGTAAACAGCAGCATATCAGGAAAATGGTGCCAGATTGTCTGCGGCAGATGCTGATCCCTCACCACGACCAGATGGTCTTTGAAAATGGGGTAAGGATTGATCTGGATATTATATCCGCGGTTCTTTTTGCCTTCGTATTTTATATGGAACTGCCCTTTGGGGCGATGTTCAGGGCAAAGGAAACATGGCCTCGCCGCAAGCGTTTCGGGCTTGATGTCGGCGGTGGACGATGCAATGCGGCAGGGATTCAGCTGCACCTTTACCGGAAGCTCGCCTATGACAAAGCTGCGGTATTCCGCATTTTTCAGGGATCGGAAATTGGCGGCGGCAAGAGGCCATACCGACAACTGGTCTTTTATGAATTTTGCTATGTCCGCCATAATCTTCTCTACAACAGCGCGAAAAGGCTTTTTCTTATCTCCACGTACTCTTCTTCGAAATCAGGTGTGAACACGCCTGTTCCCATCGCCTTCATTATTTCTTCATCCGTCCAGAACCGTCCGTCCTGCACTTCGTCATTGTCGGGGACCGGGTCCTTGGAGCTTATGGTTGCAAAAACGGTGACGAGTTCCCTCTGGGCATCGTTCTCGAAAATATATGTGAGCAGATGCCTGGGATTGAAATCTTTGAATCCTATTTCTTCCGACGATTCGCGGACAAGGGCTTCTTCGAGGCTCTCACCGTAGGTAACATGCCCCCCTACCGCACTGTCCCAGCAACCCGGGCAGTAATCTTTGGTATCCGAACGCCGCTGCAGGTAAACCCTTGAAAATCGGTCGATTATGTGCATATGCACTACCGGATGCAGGGGCTTGAGACCTGAAGTGTGACAAAACTCTCGCGTGGCCCTGCCGATTACGAGTCCGGAAGTGTCCACTATCGGGAATTCTTCGTATTTTTTCCCGGCGGCTCGCCTCCGGGCGGCGCTCACAGGCTCGCCCATCATAGGGGCCGTATCGGAAGGATATACAAGTTGAAGCATAGCCTACCAGTTTAGGATCCGGAGTTCTTCCGGGGTGTAAAGGATGCTGTCTATGAAGTCCGGGGCAGCACTTGCAAGGACCAGGAATACGGCGAAGAACAGTGCCGTAAAAACCAGGAGGATGACAAAAAGGAGCCACCAGCGGAAATGCCTTTTACGCGGGACGGGGACATCAAGGACAGGTTCTACGATTTCTTCTGACAGGGCGGGAAGGGGCTTCAGCTCCGCAGGTTCAGCCACCAATGGATCCGGCTCGAGTACGGGAGGCTCAGGGAGCGGATCCGTTTCCGGGGTGGCAAGAGGCTCCGTGGCGGGGGCGGGTTCGACCGTGGGCTCCGGGAGGGATGAGACTATGGATGCGAGCGACTGCTCCTGAGCCTGGGCCGCGGCCGGAGGCACGGGATGACTTTTGAGCGAAACGCTCTCGAGGGCGAAACCGTCAGGATATATGTCCAGGTCCTCGTCGCAAATGAAAAAGAAATTATTCTGCCTCGTGGCGCGAAGCCTGCCAAGGCCGGGGAATTCGACGATTTTCTTTTCCAACAGTTCGGACCTGACATCGGCAAGGAGACGTTCAAGGACTCCCCGCACCTTATTTGCGTCCAGCCCGCTTATTCTGGAATACAGATTCACGAGCTTGCCATCCTCGCCTTTCCCTGGCAGGAAGACCACCCTTCTGTATGGAGGATTGATGACATATCCCCTCTCTGAAAAACTCGCCGGCACGAGTTCGGCAACGAAAGCACCGAACCCCGGAAGTCCTACCTCATCATGTTCCATGAGGAGTTCGCGGATCATTTTCGAGAGAAGATCTATATTCATACCTCTAAGTCAGAATTCTACAAATATAGTTAAAAAAGCAGAAAAAATTTTGCACAATTAAGATTTTGTGCTACCTTTGCAATCCGCAAGCACGACTGCTTGCCAACAGTCCTCTTTAGCTCAGTTGGTTAGAGCACCTGACTGTTAATCAGGGGGTCCTAGGTTCAAGTCCTAGAAGGGGAGCAAGAAACGGACAAATCATCGGAAATCGACGGTTTGTCCGTTTTTTTATTGTGAGAATCACAGCTCAAATAAAAAAAATGAGCTGTGACCCTCACGGGCAACAACTCATCTAACCACATAATTAATAACACTAAAACTAATAACCAATAGACCGAAGGATCAGAACGACCACTTACTCGATCCGGATACAAAGGTACAACATTTTATTTAATTTGCAAACTTTTTCAAAAAAATTTTTCAAAAAAATTAAAAACTTATGCTCGAAGCGCCCAAACCCCTCTTTCTCAGAGCCCTGGAGCCTGGGCGCAGGCATATCCATGACAAAGAAAAAACCGCCTCTTAATGACAAGAAGGCGGTTTGTGGAGCGTAGGAGGGTCGAACTCCCGACCTCTAGATTGCGAACCTAGCGCTCTACCAACTGAGCTAACGCCCCGAAAGGGACTGCAAATATACAATAATTTTCAGATTATTCAACAGATTGTTCAAACCTCGGTCCAATGGATGCGGATTCCGCTGCGTTCCATCCCGCGGAACCAGGTCATCTGGCGCTTTGCGAACTGATGGATCGCCGTGGACAATTGGACAAAGAGTTCCTCTTCCGTGAGTTCTCCCTGCAGATACAAGGTGACGAACTTATATTCAAGCCCGTACGAGATAAGGGTTTGAGCCGGGACTCCCCTGTCCAGCAGACCTCGGATTTCGTCCACCATGCCTTCTTCGAGCCTGGCTTTCAGCCTGGAATCTATCCGCGCGTTTCGCTCCTCCCTGCTGACAAGAGTCCCTATGTAGAATATGCGTTTGGTGCCTCCGGGGGCGGCATCCGCTTCCGAGGCCTTATCCTGTATCGCCGCGGGAGCGCTGAGCGGTTTCCTGCTGCGGAAGTCGTAGCCGCTGCCTACTGCATTGATATACAATCCGGTGCCCCCGCATAGGATGGGGATGTTGCCGCGCGCTTTGATATCGGCATACGCCTTTTCAAAATCTTCGCAGAAGCGATAGACATTATACTGTTCCCCAGGCTCCGCTATATCTATAAGATGATACGGAACGCCTTCATAATCAGCGATATCCTTTCCCGTGCCTATGTCCATGCCCCGATAGACCTGCCGCGAATCCGCGGAGATAATCTCGCATCGGGCGGACTCCCCCGCCCCGAGGGAAGCGAAAATGGATTCCAGGCTCCTGGCCAGCCTCACGGCATATCTGGTCTTGCCCGAAGCTGTGGGGCCGAGAACGCACACAAGGTCATAATCGCCTTTGGCAAGCGATGCCGCCAAAGCATTGACATCGATGCTCTCAGGCTCCGGAAGGGCCGCAGGAATTGATTTGAGGAAACGTGGCATCCTGGTTGAATTCAGCATGTAAAGATAACGAATTATTCAAAACTCTTGGCTATCTTTGCAGCCCTATGCCTAAGGCAAAGAGTAAAATACAGATCAACAACAGGCGGGCATCGCATGACTATGAGTTTCTGGAAAGCTACGACGCGGGAATCGTGCTTGTAGGGACGGAAATCAAATCGCTTCGTGCCGGCCGTGCTTCGCTGCAGGATGCCTACTGCTATTTCAGCGGAGGAGAGCTGTATTTGAAAGGGATGAATATCGCCACTTACCTTCAAGGTTCCTGGGGTGCCCACGAACCGTTGAGAGAGAGGAAGTTGCTGCTTACGCGCAGGGAGCTGAGGCATCTGGCCGCCGCCGTGAAACAGAAGGGTCTCACCATCGTTGCCGTGCGGGTGTATATAGCAGAAAACGGCTATGCAAAGGTCCACATCGCCCTTGCAAAGGGAAAGAAGGAATATGACAAGCGGGCCGCCATCAAGGAGAAGGACATCCGCCGCGAGATGGAAAGGGGCTAAAAGAAAGCCTCCTGCCGATAAAAAGTCCTGACGGGCTATTGCAAATCAGAAAAAAGTTGTATCTTTGCAGTCCGCAAATGGGGTATTAGCTCAGTTGGTAGAGCGTTTGAATGGCATTCAAAAGGTCAGGAGTTCGATTCTCCTATGCTCCACAAGGTCAAGGATTTAAGGTAAAACTTAAGTCCTTGATTTTCTTTTTTGGGTTACAAGGTTGCAGAAAAATCTACTTATAGAATCATCATCTTGTTCACTTGCGAAATCAGTTCGGCGGTATTGGATACGTCGAATTTTACGAGCAATTTCTTACGATACCACTTGACGGTTTCCGGGCTGAGTCCCATGCCATTGGCAATTTGTGGCGTTGTGTATCCTTTCGCGAGAAGGTCAAGGATTTCCTTTTCGCGATCTGAAAGCTGCGGGACCTCTTCATCGCAAGCGGGGCGGCGCACTTCCCGGATAGTTTCTTCCAAGACGGCAGAAACTTCGGCCTGTTCTTTTTTTGTAGATTGCAGTTTCTTCCCGATCAGCAGCAACACGATTAATAGCACCAAGATAAGGATGGATCCGGCCGCTAGAATAACTATCTGTTTCCGTTGGGCGAGCAGAGCCGCTGACATATATTCGTAGTTCTCCTTTGTGAAGGTCAATTCCTCTTTCTCGTGAGTAGAAAAGTATTCATCCGCATGATGAAGATAACGGAGGGCTGTCCAGGTCCTTCCTTCTTCCATATATACGCGACCGAGGCCTTTTTGAACCATGGCCACCATAAGCGAATCTCCTTGAGCATATGTCAACGC
This sequence comes from Bacteroidales bacterium UBA2861, assembly GCA_002350615.1. GTDB lineage: Bacteria > Bacteroidota > Bacteroidia > Bacteroidales > UBA932 > Cryptobacteroides. The sequence goes on from DEFD01000033.1 coordinate 20,222, forward strand.
CTTTTCATAGGCTTGAGCGGCTTTCCGAAGCAAACCTTGTTCTACCCAGGTCTCTCCGATATTGTAATAGAGGATGGCATTGCTTTGGTTCCACCCATACTTGTCAAAGATAGCGCCGGCTTTCCTGTACCAATTCATGGCCTGCGGGATGGAATCCATCATGTTGTAGAGGTTGCCGATGGCTCCGTAAAGGGCCGAACGGGTATCATCCACCTCTTTATCAGAATAACCTTCCGGGTTGGTAGGAGAGATAGCACCGCCCGCCATCTTTTCTACGGCAGCTAGGGCCTTTCGGTAATAGACCATGGAACTGTCGTACTGCTCGGAAGACCAGAAACATTGTCCCAGATATCGGTATGCATCGGCATTGGCCTCCTCCCAGCCCCTGGGTTCAGAGATGGAAAGCGCCTTGCGTGCATAGAACACGCATTTCTCGCTATTCAAAGCACTGTAGCCCAACATAAGGTCCCGAAAGGCACGGTTCAGATTTACCAGTTCCTCTGTCGATGCCAAATCTATGGCATCGGGGACCCAGCGGGCGACAGCGCGCTCAAGCGAATCAAGGTTATGACCGCGGTGGTCGTTGTAGGCGTGCACACGGACGCAGGTCAAAACTGTCAGCAGCAATATGATACCAATTCTTCTCATCCCTGCAAAGGTACTAAATAAAAACCGCCCGTTTTCAACCCCTTAGGGTGGAGTGCGCCACCCGAAAGGGTGGTGTTTAAGACAATGAAATAGCCGAAATTTGCAAAAAAGTAAAACCAATAATGGGCGAAACCACTGTAAATAACATCAAACTGACCCGGCGGGAGATGTCTATCCTGCAGGAAGTTGCCATCGGCCGGACCACTCCGCAGATTGCACAGATCCTGGGGCTGAGTCCTGAAACTGTGAAATGGTATCGTAAGCAGCTTCTTGTCAAGTTTTCCGCGACTACCTCCGCCGAGGTGGTGCGCAAAGCGATTATGAACAATATACTATAAAATACTATAAAGCAATGAGAAGAATTGTAGTTTTTATCATTTCTGCGCTGCTAGCGTCCTGCTTTGCCGCAAACGGACAGAACTTGCTGGAACGGCTGGGCGAGCGTGCCAAGAATGCAGTAGAAAACAAACTCGGAGAGAAAGTGGAACAGGGAGTGAATGATGCCCTGGACGGAAAAATCGGCAAGAAGAAAAAGAAGGACAAGGCCGATAAACAGACGGCCGATCCCGTCAGCCAGGACGCTGTCGCCATGCCTGACGCAAAAGTTCCTGCCCAGCCTAAGAAGCAGGTGGAGACCTCCTATGCCAAGACCGACTATGTGCCCGGCGACGAGATCTTTTTCGAGGACATTTTTGAGAATGAGAAAATCGGCGAGTTCCCGCTGCGCTGGGATCTTCTGGACGGGTATGTGGAAACCGCGTCCCTGGAAGGCCGGAAAGTGCTGGCATTTACAGACAATGGCCTTGGGCAGGTGATGCCGCTCATGAAAGACAACAAGTGGAACTGGCTGCCTGAGATTTTCACCCTGGAATTCGACCTTTTTGTGGCGCCGATATCTGATGGCGGCTCCACTATGGATATGCAATTGCGTTTTGGAGAAAGGGGCGCATCCGACTATTACAACGCCTCCAGCTACGTAGATTTCTGGTATAGGGAAGATGGCTCTTCCAATTTGGCCTGGAGTCTTCGCAAACCTTCTTCCAGTGCCCAGACTGCCGGGAATAAACAACTTGGACTCAACCCTAGCTTCGACGACTATAACGCCAAGGACAATCCCCTGAAGGCCGGGGAGTGGAACCATTTTGCCTTCTCCTTCAACAAGAGGGCTTTCAAGGGCTATATCAACGGTTTCCGCATCATCAATGTGCCGGCCATGGAGGCGCCCGGTTACTTCTATTTCAACAGCGCGTCCCAGTACGCCTACAGCGGCATTAGCAATGTCCGCCTTGCAAAGGGCGCCGTGCCGCTCTACGACCGTCTGATGTCCGAGGGCAAGATTGTCACCTATGCCATCACCTTCGAAACCGGCAAGGCCGATCTCAAGCCAGAATCCATGGTGGAGATAAACCGTGTGGCCAAATTGATGAAGGATAACCCCGGCCTGGAGTTCGAAGTTCAGGGCCACTGCGATGCCACGGGCTCCGACAAAGTCAATGACCCGCTGAGTCAGAAGAGGGCCGAGGCGATTGTCGCCGCCCTGGTGGAGCAGGGCATCGCACAGGCCCGCCTGACGGCCGTCGGCAAGGGCTCCCACCAGCCCATCGCCTCCAACAGCACTGACGAAGGCCGTGCCAAGAACCGCAGAGTAGAATTTGTTAAAAAGTAATTTGTCATTTCGAGCGAAGTCGAGAAATCTCAAACCATTATGAAAAAGATAATCGTTACCCTGGCCGCTCTGGCCCTTCTTATTCCGGCCAGTGCTCAGAACAATGCCCGAAAAATCATTTCCCTCACTCCGGCGCTGCCTACAGTAAAGGACCTGTTGGAGGCTTATAAGGAAGAATATACTCCTTACGGCGAATACAAAGGCCCCGGCGGAAGAGCGTTGGAGCTATTCCTGGATAAGCACAAGGATGCCGAAGACATAATCAGCGAACTGCCTTCAGAGTATACTCCGGATGTGTCTTCACTCGGAAAAATGACCCAGGGCTCGGCAAAGGGAGCTGCAATGGGCCGTATGTCGGGAATGGGACTGAGCGCCGCAGACATCCAAAAACTCCAATCGGGCGAGCTCAGCGAAGAAGAGCAGCTGGCCTTTGCAAACAAAGTGATGAAAGCCCAAGGCGGCCCGACTTCAAGTGATCTCGAAACGATCAGCAAGATGATGGAAGCCCAGAACGCAGGCGCTAATCCTGAGCAGGCGGCAGAGATAGGAAAACAACTATCTACATACCAGTCCCGCAGCGCCTCAGGCAAGGGAAAGAATGCAGGTCTGCTCAAGATTAATGAGATGGACCGCAATCTTCTCGAGGCCCTTAAGGCAGGCGACAATCGTAAGGACGAAGCCCGTCAAAAGGGATATGATCTGTATGAGAAGAAGTACAGAAGCCAGGTACAAGAGATAGAGAAAGGTCTTCATCAGGCTATTATGGATGGGGCATTGGAGGAACGTCCAGTTCCGGGGACTGAAGCCCGCTGCGAAGCGGCTGCAAAGCGTTTCCAAGCCCTTATAAAGCAGAGATTTGCTGTTGAATGCAAGTTCTACGAGGAGTATCTCCCTATCTGGAGAAGCGCAATCGCAGGCTCGATGGAGTACTATAAGACCGAAGTAATGAAACTCTCCGAAGAAAGGGAAGCCTTCCGCGCCCAGCAGTTTGCCCAGACTGGCGGCAGCGAGTTTATGGCTCCCGCCTTTACTCCGGCCTCTGTAGCCCAGAGCTATTTCGATATTGCAAAGGATATCGCGGATTATAAACTGGAATTGCCGGATGATTCGGTATCTATGGAATGAGAAACTTGAATAGCTTTTATCCTTTGGCGGCAACACTCTTCCTGAGTGTCGCCGCCTTTGCTCAGGGCCGTCTGGTCTCTACTCCGATAGTCGAAGCTATAGAGAGCGGAAAGTTCTATATGGCCTTCGATATGGTCCAGGATGGTTACAGGATAAGTGTAGAGACCGCTTTCCGCGGAGGCGTTTCAATGTCCAGGGTGGATATGAACGGTATGAATGCCGTCTCCATGATGGCGGGCGGGCAGTCTTATCTTCTGGATGAATCCAACAAGACCTGGAGCGTGGTCCCTATGGAAACCACACCTTCCATTCCCAATCATCTGAAGTTTGTCCGTCAGGGCTCCTGCCTTGTCAACGGTGAGAAAGGCTGGTATTTTGATGAATACAGCGCAGATGGAACTCCCGTCAGGTTCTATTACAATTCTGGGAATGTTTCGGTGATAGAGATGGAAGGAAGCGGCCCTATGGTCCTTCGCTCTTTCAGCAGCACCATCCCTTCCAGGATGTATTTCTGCCTTGGAAAAGGATGGCGCGGTTCCGGCGGCGGAGTGCCCCCTCCGCAGTGCTCCTCCTCCTGGACAGATACTGGAACGGCCGTGGAACTTGCCGGTCAGACCAATGCATCCACGGTTGCCGTCAGCGGCATCCAGGCAGTATCGGCCCCTGTTTATGCCTCAGACTTTGGAACGGCCGTAAAGCGGGGGAAGGCCCGTATGGACCGTAATGTCACGGAAGAAGGCGTATGGCTTGCCCTTCAGCAGATTGTGAAAGAGTCCGAGGGAAAGACCGACGCTGAGCTCGAAGAGGAATTCCTGGAATATACCGGGGAGGTCTCAAGGCTTTATTTCTCCGGAATTGTCACCGGAGAGATGATAGAAGGCCTCATTGCACGCGCAAGCGTGTGTCCTCATCCCGCCATTCTCACAACCACCGGAGACCTCCTGACGGAGATAGGCCAGTTGGAACTGGGTAAAAAGTACTACGAGTATGCCATCACGGTGGATGGAACGCTTATCCGGCCCAGATATGCCCTTCTTGAGTATTATCTGGACCTTGACAACTACACCAAGGCCCGCGGAATAGTGAACTGGATCCTGGAAATGGGGCCTCACGGCCTGGAGGACGGCAGGGCATACCTCTACAAGGCAATGCTTCAACTCAAGGAGGGTAAGGACATTGATGCCGTCACAACCCTTTTCAAGTCTATGTCCCTTGGGTATTTCGACGAGAATTCCCTTATTATGCTTACCTCCATCCTTAACCAGTTGGAGATGGGATTCTTCATGGCATATGACGACAAACTGGACCCTATGCCCATGGTCCGGGAGGTTTTCAGCGATTCCAACCTGGCGCTGCTGAAAAAGGCCATCACTTATTCCAAGGAGAATGAAATAGTACCTGAGTCCTGGGATCTGAGTTTCGGTCCTCCCGCTCCGGGAGGTCTGGAAGCCCTTCGCAAATACAACCGTGGCAAAGAGGAATCTCTGGATAAAAGGGCATCGGAATATGATGCTTATGCAGGCAGAAAAGCGGAAAAGGATCCCAATGTGGCCCTTTGCCTAAGTAAAGGCATAGGTTATCTTATGCAGGGCATTGATGCCGGAATAAATTATCTTGCCGATGAAACCAGCGGCTCAACTTCCAGGCAGGAAGCCGCCAGCGCAGCGGCTGCCGCCACCGCCACAAGCGCATATATCGCGGAGTTTACTTCCGGCAGTTACGACAGGCTTACCTCCATTATGGGGATGGAACTTGGTGTAAGCAGTTTCTATCTTCCCGATATGAGAACTTTCTGGTGCCCGTATGCCCTGAACCGGTACTATATGTATCTTATGCGCTATGCGTCGGGCAATGTGAGCGAGAAACAGTGCCCTCCTGCATATAAGGAGTGGATGTCACTGGATAATGTGACAAGTAAAAAGTTTTCCGACAGACAATCCGTTCTTTTGGAAAAGGAATTGGTCCAGCAGATAGAACTGGCAGGAAAGTGCCAGAAACTCTATGACGACTGGTGCAATGCTCATCCATATGCATCCGATTCAACTGTGGCGAGGGCCCACAGGAGGTTTTTCCGTCCTCTCAGGGTAATGAATGAGGTGGATCACCCGCTTGAAAGGCTTAATGTGATAGAGATTCCGATGGAAGAGGAGATGATGCGTCACCGGGTGGACTACTACAGGTCCGGCATTATGCCGCTTCTCTCTGACTGGTGGGCCGATATTGACCGTTATTCCCAGTACTGCCTGTCTTCCGGTGTCCGTGACTGGGTTAGATATTCCACCGCTTCGTCTGTCCTTCAGGAACAGTCCCTTATCTACGGCGCCGCAGCAGGCGAGGGAGAGTTTTTTGCCGAATACAGGGCAAAGCTGGAGAAAAAACGCGCGGCAATCCTTGAGCAGGAATACAGGGACAGGGCCGAATCCCTGAAGGAATTCGAGGAGGACTATCAGGCGCTTCTTCTGCAGGAAGAACTGATTCCGCCGCCTCTGATGGGTAAATACGGAGACCTGAATGCTAAGGTCAGTCTGCCTTTCGGGGATATCCGCATTGGTTATATTTCCGGAAAATGGGGAGTCCAGCTGGAGAACAATATCTCCGTCAAGGACTACCTTATGCTTGCCCTTGAGGACACTGCAGCGGGAGATTTCCTGCATAGTTTGGGAGTAGAGGAGATAACCCCTTCCAGGGAACTGCAGATTATGGATGACGCCAGGAAAAAGCTGTACGACAAAGCGCAGGGTATAGCGGAAAATCTGATTGGTTCAGGGCCCGGTGCCGCTGCCATTGCGGCCTTGAAAGCGAAGAACGGGGATCTTATCAAGACTAAGAGCGAGCAGCTGAAGGACCAGGTAATACGTGACAAGAACGGTAATCTCTGGGTAAAGAAGACCAGGGAAGACTCCGTGAATATAAACGGACAGGTTAAAATGTCCAGAAGTGATATCTCCGCCGGCCGTGCCAGAGTGCGCCGGGATGCCTGCACATTCAACCTCTTTGGCGTAGAGATTGACGCCGCTCAGTATCACAGAACCAGAAAATAATATGAAAAGGCTTTTACTTTTATTTGCATTGGCGGCGGGCATCGTAGCCCGGGCTCAGGACAAGCCGGAGCCGCCGGGATGGTTCAATGTATCCAAGCTGGCGTTTGTCGCAAACAAAGGCACTGATCCAGCTAAAGCCCCAATCCAGTATATGTTGTTTGCTGATAAGACAGTGAAGGAGAATGAGGAACTGTTTGGCCAGTACCTCACATTGATGGAAGAGATAGGTCAGGAGGAGGTAAACCAGGCCGTTCCTGAGACTCTCAAGATACAGGAAGAGGCGATAAATGAGTTGCGCCAGAACCTCAAGGACAATCCGAACCCGGAAATTCAAGCCGCACTCAATGAGATGATCAGGGAATTTGAGAGGCAGAAAAGAGAGGCGCTTGCCGAGCATGTAAAGCCATCGAAGAGTTATTCCTATGATCCGGCGACTATCCTGCGCAGACTTAAAGCAATAGCCGTTAACCAGAAGATCTACTCTGGCTATTGGGATGCCGGCAATGGCCTTTACAGCGTCATTGAAGCGCCCCGCTACTGCAATCTGGAGGAGGATGACAAGAATTCCCACACTAAGATTACTATTGCTGAGAAAGACCACTACAAATGGGGCCTTATAGACGAAAACGGCCGTCAGATTCTCCCCTATAGTTATAGCTGGGTGAACGCATACGCATTGTATCCCGACGCGTTCCCTGAACTTGATATGCTTTTCATCTACAAGCAGGATCCGGACGGCAGTGTCCACGCAGGAGTAGTCAACTACCGCGGTCAGGTTCGCGTTCCGTTTATCTATGACGATCAAAACGGCGTTTACCACGGCGAGGATATCTTCTCTTTCTCGAAGAACGGTAAGTTCGGCCTCGTAAATGTCAAGACCGGCAGGGAAGTGCTTCCGTTCGAGTATACCTCTTTCAGCCGCATTGCCGGCGGCTGGCTGGTCAGTAAGGACGACAAGTACTACGGGATGGTCAGCCTCAGGACGGGTAAACTTATGATTCCTATGAAGTATAGAAATCTCTGGAGCGACGCTGATCTCTCTTTCATTACTTACGACGACAAGATCGATTATTATGATGACTACGGCCATCTTATCCGTACCGAAAATGCTCCTACTTACGATGATTAAAAACTATTGATATGAAACGCATTCTTTTACTCATTGCCGCAGCGGTGCTGTTAGTGCCCTGCGAAGCTCAGAACAAGGCTCTTGAGAAGACTCTTGGCGACAAATTTGCTTTTGCCGGTCTTGAGACCGCAAAACTGGTCCCCGCTTTCGCAAGCGAGATCAGCGAATTGAAAACTGACCCCCGCAGCGAGAGCAAGCCGATGAAGGATGAAGTATTCTTCTACTCCGGTTCGGATATTACAAAGATTCCCGCCGCAAAGGTCCAGGCTTACCTCCAGAATGTCTATGCCGCAGTAAAGAAGGCGGCGGACGGCGGGGTTGTTTATTACCAGAAAGGCACGTTTGATAACCAGAGGGGCGAAGAAGTGAAGCAGGCTCCAACTACAGATAAACCTTCAGCTTCCGTGATGTATCTCTATCAGCACGACGGAATCTGGTTCTATATCAGCGCCGGACACAAGGCCTATTTCCGTAAGTTCAAAAAGGACTACGGAGAAAAATTCATCGGCACGGGAGTCTTGGTAAAAGAAATAATCGGGGAGGTTGAATAGGCGACTATCCGACTCAAAGTGACACATCAAGCATTGTTGGGATTTACAACGTCAACTGCCAAGAGTTGCGGTTGTTCCCGAGTAGCATTTGCGTTATATATAACCACCCTGGCATACCCGGATTCTGCAGCTTTTCAAGAATAGTGAAGACCCGCAGAAGCATCGGCCTTTGACGTGCTTTGGCGAGATCCGGCCACCTGACGTAACCAAACACTGTGACCGGCTAAACAAACCGGTCACAGAACTATTCAACGATTATGTCAGCTATTTTTTGACATAGGATGTTGCACGTCCAGCTCCGACCTTCTCGATGAAGCCGCTGGCGATTAGTTCTGCCAGGGTCCGCTCGATGGTGGTCACGCTGATATCCGGGCAGGCCTGGGCAATATCCTTCTTCGAAATCTTGCCCGGGGTCTTCCCGATGAGATCCTTGATGCGTTCAGCTTTGGACATTTTCCTGTGGCGCAGGTGCTCAACCCGGTCTTCAAATTCATTGTAGGCCTTGACGACAACGCCCAGCATGTATTTGAGGAAAGGAAGGTAGTCATTGCCGTTCTCGTGCCAGTTCTGGGAGCTGGCCTGCAGGGCTTCATAATAAGAATCCTTGCTCTTTTCGATTAGCATCTCAATACTGATGTACTTGCCCACGATAAACCCTGCACGGTATAGTAGCAGGAGCGTCAGGAGCCGGCTCATGCGTCCGTTCCCGTCGTTGAACGGGTGGATGCAGAGGAAGTCCAGGATAAATATCGGCATCAGCAGAAGCGGGTCATAGGTACCAGCTTCGATTGCTTCATTGAATCGCGTGCAGAGATTCAGCATGGCATCGGCCGTCTGGAAGGCCGGCACAGGACGGAATCGGACGGTCTCGGTTCCATCGGCATGCTTTTCAGCAATGATATTGTCCGAATTCTTGTACACGCCCCCCACCGCGCTGCTGCTGAAAGAATATAGATCCCTGTGCAGCTGGAGGATGTTGTTAGGACGCGGGGCTATATATTCATAGGATTCATGTATGGTAGCCAGCACATCGCGGTAACCGGAGATTTCCTCCTCATTGCGGTTACGAGGCTTGACTTTTTCCTGGACCAAAGCATTCAAACGCTCGTCAGTCGTATAGATTCCCTCGATGCGGTTGGATGCTCCTGTACTTTGGATTTTGGCAACCTCAAGCAAGGCTGTGAGGACATCAGCCTCGGCCTCGATGAAAAGTTTCTGTCGGCCCCTGCATTCATGCAGGCGCGTGAGAATACTGACCACTTCTGGCGTGAGAAGGTCTTTGGGGAGGTTTATGAAGTCAAACTCGTGCATATTGCTTCGTTATTTCATTACAAATGTACATAAAATCTTG
>DEFD01000007.1:0-42234 GCA_002350615.1 Bacteroidales bacterium UBA2861
TGATTTATAGAGGAAAGATAGGAATTTTATTTATATTTGTGGTTCAAACGGTCCCCCACATGGCAGTATTGGATAAAATAGTAGTTCAGAATTTCCGCAATATAGAATTGCAGGAATTGGATTTCTGCGCCAATATCAATTGCATATCCGGTGGAAACGGTGAAGGGAAGACCAATCTCCTGGATGCAATCTGGTATCTGTCCATGGCCAAGAGCGCTTTCGGAAGCGGCGAACTCTTCAATTACCGTTACGGTTGTTCCTCCTTCGCCCTTTCCGGTCTATATACCCTCCCTTCGGGCCAGCAGACGAGGATCTCGATCCAGGTTCAGGAAGGCGGAAAGCAGATGCGCCGTGACGACAAGCCCTATACCCGCCTGTCTTCCCATATCGGACTCCTGCCAGTAGTGTTCGTGAGCCCCGCGGATACGAGCATGGTGAGCGATTCCGGCGAGGAACGCCGCAAGTTCATCAATTCCGTCCTTTCCCAGATGGATGCCCAGTATCTTGGGAATATCCAGCAGTACAACAGGCTCCTGCAGCAGCGCAACCGCCTTCTCAAGGAAGTGAGCGTGGATCCCGCGCTGCTGGAGGTCATAGATGAAAAAATGTCGGCCTTGGCGACTCCCATCTTCGAGAGGCGCCGGGATTTCGCGGCGGGCATCGCCCCGGCCGTACAGGAATACTATTCGAGGATTTCCGGCGGAAAGGAGATGGTGTCCATCTCATATGTTTCCGACCTGCAGAAGGGGGCTCTCACGGATGTTTTCCGTGCGAGGCGTGAACGCGACCTCCTTCTACATTATACTACCGCAGGCATGCAGAGGGACGATTTCGTCTTTGAAATGGACAGCCGTCCGATACGGAAATGCGGCTCGCAGGGCCAGCAGAAATCCTTCCTGGTCGCGCTTAAGTTCGCCCAGTACGAAATCATGAAACAGGCTGCAGGCTATGCACCCATGCTCCTTCTGGACGATCTTTTCGACAAGCTGGACATGAACCGTGTGCAGAACCTTCTTTCCATGGTGGCCGGCAGCGAATTCGGACAGATCTTCCTTACTGATTCCAACAAGGTTAGACTGTCCGGCATCGTCGATTCCATTACTTCTGAGCGCACATATTACGAAGCGAAAGGAGGCGTTTTCACCCGTAATGGCTAACAGGATCTCCCGCAAGACGGCCATGCCTTTCAGCGAGGTTTTCAAGCTGATGATACGCCAGGCCGGAGCCACCGCGACCCATAACGCCCAGAGGGTGTACATAGCCTGGAATTCCGCTTCCGGAGCCGCCGACTATACAATCAGACGTTATTTTCGGGATGGAAAGCTGGTTGTCACTCTTGGTTCTTCGGTAGTGCGAAGCACGCTTTCCTACCAAAAAGACGCAATCCTGCAGAAGATGAATGCAAAACTGCAGGAGGACAGCCTGCTTATCCGAAATCCGGAAGATGACACTCCGTTCGTCAAAGAACTGATACTGAAATGAAATTCGTAATAGATTCCGCAATTCCCTTCATACAGGGCGTTTTCGAGCCATACGCCGATGTGGTTTACAAAGAGGGCTCTGCCATCGGACGCGAGGACGTCGCCGATGCTGACGCCATGCTGATAAGGACCCGGACAAAGTGCAATGAAGAGCTGCTGTCCGGTTCTTCCGTCAAGATAATAGCCACGACGACGATAGGTACGGACAACATAGACATGCCGTACTGCCGCAAGCACGGGATTTTCGTACAGAATGCCCCGGGAAGCAATGCCGGCGGGGTCATGAATTACGTATTCTCCGCCCTTTACGGCGCCGCGTCGAGGAAAAGCATCCCCCTTACCGGAGCGACTCTCGGAATCGTAGGCGTGGGTCAGGTGGGCTCCAGGGTGGAGACGATGGCGAGGCATCTCGGGTTCAAGGTGTTGCTCTGCGACCCTCCGAGGGCGGAGGCGGAAGGCCCTGACCAGTTCTGCAGCCTCGATTACCTGCTGCAGAATTCGGATATAGTCACGCTGCATGTGCCGCTTACTCCCGCCACCAGGGGAATGGCCGATGCCGCTTTCTTCTCCAAGATGAAGCTCGGGGCGCTCTTCGTGAATACGGCCAGGGGAGAGGTGGTGAACGACGACGACCTCATAGACGCAATCCCAAGGCTCGGTCCTGTTATCATAGATACCTGGAACAATGAACCGAACGTGAATGTCAAGCTGCTGGAACTCGCTGAAATAAGCACCCCGCACATCGCCGGATATTCTTATCAGGGCAAGCAGCGGGGGACTGCAGCTGCGGTACGCTCCGTGGCCCGCTACTTCGACATCCGCCCGCTTTTCGAGTTCTTCCCTCCGGCCGACATTAAGGAACTGGAAGCCGTGAAACTGGATTTTACCGGAATGTCACAGGGGGAGATTACCTCCGCTATCCAGTACAATTATCCTATCTTCACGGACGATTTCATGTTCAGGATAAATCCTTCCGGATTCGAGAAAATACGCGCGGAATACAGCTATCGCCGCGAGTTTTTCATTTGAATATTATTTATTAAATTTGCAGGTTGAAAGAATTTAAACGAAATTATTATACATATGGCAAACAAACCAAACATCAAAGAAGCGGAGCGCCAGGAGAACATCGAAAATACCCTCTCCAGGACAGAACAGTTTTTTAACGAGAACGGCAAAGCGATATGGGGAACCCTGCTGGCCCTGGTGGTCATAGGACTCGGAATTCTCGCATATCACAAATACATCTATATTCCCAAATGCGAGGAAGCGCAGCTGCAGGCAGTCCCTGCGGAAAATGCCTTTGCCGCAGGCGAGTATGAACTTGCCCTGAACGGCGACGGCAACAATCTCGGCTTCGCTGAGATCTCCGAGGAATATGGCAACAAGGCCGGAAAGGCAGTCTGGTTCTACGCGGGAGTATGCGAACTCCAGCTCGGAAACTACGACAGCGCCATTTCCTATCTCAAGAAATACAAGGGAACCGAGCCCATCCTTGCAGCAAGGGCCGCCGCCTGCCTTGGCGACGCCTATGCGAATGTCGAGGATTACAGCTCCGCCGTCAAGGCTTACAAGAAGGCTGTCGCCACCGCTGACAACCAGTTCGCGGCCACCTATCTCTACAAGGCCGGCATAGTGTACGAAAAGCTCGGTGACAAGGCCGCGGCTCTCGCATGCTACAAGCAGATCAAGGACAAGTATCCCCAGAGCGTGGAAGGATACGATATCGACAAGTCAATCGCTGCATTGGAGGACTAGGAAATGGGAAGAGCTTTTGAATTCCGCAAGGAGCGCAAGTTGAAAAGGTGGGGACACATGGCCCGCACCTTCACCAAACTCGGAAAGGAAATCACCATCGCCGTAAAGCAGGGCGGTCCCGACGTTACCGGCAACCCCCGTCTCCGCGCCCTCATGGCTGAGGCCCGCAGCGAGCAGATGCCCAAGGAAAACATAGAGCGTGCAATCAAGAAGGCTACCGAGAGCAAGCAGGGCGATTTCAAGGAAGTCGTTTATGAAGGCTACGGTCCTTTCGGAATCGCATACCTCGTGGAAACCGCCACGGACAACACCACCCGCACCGTTGCCAACGTCCGCAGCTATTTCAACAAATGCGGCGGAAGCCTCGGTACAAGCGGCAGTGTAAGCTTCATGTTCGACCACAAGTGCGTCTTCCGTATCAAAGAGAAGGAAGGCCTTGACCTTGAGGAACTTGAGCTCGAGCTTATCGACTACGGTGTGGATGAGGTTTTCGAAGAGACGGAAGTGGACAAGGACGACAATGAGACCAAGGTCGTCGTGATATACGGAGATTACGCATCCTACGGCAATATCCAGAAGTATATCGAGGACAACGGCTACGAACTCATTTCCGGCGGTTTCGAGCGCATCCCGACAACCGAACTGAAAGAAGTCACTCCTGAGCAGCGTTCGACGCTTGAGAAGCTCATAGGACTTCTCGAAGACGATGAAGATGTGACCAACGTCTATACCACCATGAAACCTGCGGAGGAATAGTTCCTTCGCGGGTTTCCGCTTTTTTGATAACATACAGAACAGTAACCACAGAACACTTTATGAGACATATTGCATTGTATCTGCTTTCCGCGGCGGTCCTGTTTGTGGGATGCGCCAAGGAAAATCCTGGTGTCAAGTCCGGAGCCGAAAAGAAAAAAACGGTTTATATGGAGTTTTCAGCGGGGGTGGGTTCCAAAACCGCCCTTGAGTCCGACATGACGGTAAACTGGAAGGCCGGGGACAAGATCACAGTGTTTTCAGGCAAAGGCACCGGGTATGAATTTACTACGGACCAGACCGGAAGCCTCGTGACATTCGCCGGGAATGCGGTGGAGTCCCAGGTATATTATGCAATGTATCCTTATTCCGCGTCCCAGAACTGCCTCATAGGCGACGGGAACAAGCTCAACCTGGATTTCCCGAGCATTGCCGCGGACAGTTGCATACTCTTCGATTTCCCCTGCGACCAGAAAGGCTATCCCGGAACCTTCGATCCGGCTGCCAATATCGCCTTCGGCAGGTCGGAAGGCCGGTACTTCTCATTCAAGAATCTCTGCGCCCTGGCCGCTGTGGATATCGAAAGCAGCGATATAAAGGAAATAGTGTTCCTCGGAGGCAGAGGTTCTGAAAAGATTGCCGGTGTCTTCAGGGTTTCTGTCGGCAAAGACGGTGTCCCTGCCTTCAAACAGGGTTCTGTCAGCCCGAAAAACGATGCCGCGGTAGGCGTGCTGGAGGCACAGGACGGAGGCCGTATATTCTTCACCCCTTCCGAGGGGGAGACCTTCGCTCCCGGCAGATACTTCATCTGCGTGCCGCCTGTCAATATGACGGAAGGATACAGGCTCCGCATCACCCGTGCTGACGGCAAAATCGCGGAGATTGAAGATAAGACGCCTCTCGATTTGCAGCGTTCTCACTGGTATGAGCTGAGCAAAGTCAATTCTGCTTCGCTGGAATTCAAGAATGCCATCTGCCTGAGGCTGATGAAGGTTTCATTCCAGCTACCCGGCCGCAGTATCAGCAACCTGTGGCCGTTCACTCCTACTCACGGCTCTTTCAGCTCCGGTTGGGGCACTCCCAAGGAAGGCACTGTGAATACCTATTTTGAACTGACTGAAAAAGAAAGCGGATACAAGTTCCATTATTGGGCAAGCACCGGTGCTTCTCCTCACGGAGCCCAGGGTTTCCGCATTGGAGCCGAAAAGGGAGATTTCTTCGAATTCCCCGCAATCCCGGGTGCGAAACTCACCAGGGTCGAGGCTGCCATGGGCACTGGGTCCGCCAAGGGTGCATCCCTTGAAATCCGTACTGCCGCTTCGCAGACAGGACGTCAGGTGGATGCCGACGGCAATCTCACCGGTACGAGGGTGACAGGCGGAGATTCCCTCCAGACTGATGCGAAATGGAAGGTTCTGGACTGGAAGCTCGAAGGCACAGAGGTGAACACTCCCTACCGGATGGTATTCAATTCCGACCCGATTTACAAAGCCGACGGCAGCATAGACGGCAACAATATCGGTATCGCGGAACTTATTCTCTGGTACGAAGAAGACAGTGCGTCCCAGATTGTGATATCCGGTGTCAAGACCGCTGCTCCTGAAATAGATGAAGACGATTACACCGCTAAGGCTACAATAGTCATGAAGGGCGAAGTCGAGTACAGCGGAGGAAGCGCTTTCTCCACCCTCCAGGGCGGATTCGAGTATCGTCAGGGCACGGAAGGGGAATGGACAGACGTGCAAAGTACGGTTGCCAACAAAATCCTCAGCGCCTCCGTGGACGATCTCAGAAGTACCAAGTTCTTCGAATACAGAGCCTATGTAATCAAGGACGGAAGCAAACTTTACGGCAAGACCAAACGTGTCCTCTGGCTTGGATACAGGGCCAAGGATTATGATGAGAGCAATGCGACGTCCCTCCCGACCTACAGTTATGAGTACAGCAAGCTGCCTCATCTCTCGATGACAAGCGGCAATCCCTGGATTCAGAAGGACTCTACGGATTACGGTACCGGCTATAAATTCATCTACTATGGACAGTGCTGGATTTGGAAGAATTCCGGCGGAAGCTGCTATCTGGGACTGATGTTCAACAACATGAATTCTAACGCCAACACAAATAAGACCTGGGAGGAAAGCGGACACACTGTCACCAAGGGCTATGCTTATTTCTCTATTCCCGGCATAGAAGGCTACCGCCTGAGCGACATCAAGCAGGTCTGCCATTACAATAATGCAAATTATACATGGTTCGACAAGCTTGCGAAGACTGTGAGCGTGAATGATGACGGTTCCCTTGAAGTTTCAGACAATGTGGCTGAATTCGGCCAGCCGGTAAACGGGACCTTCAGTTACATCAAGAAAGACAACTCAACCGCGGAAGCAAAGACCACTTCGGTATGGGCGCATGCCCAATGTGATCCCGGTGAGCGTTACACGCTCTGCGTAACCGTACCTACTTTGATATGTTTCAACAGCTTTACCGCTGTATGGACTAAAGAAGAATAAGGATATGAAGGCATTGTATTCTTCAATTTCAGCAGCGCTGGCGATTTTCGCCGGCGCTGCCCTGTTGCAGGCCCAGACCTACAACTATTCGGGTTTTTTCCCTTTTGAACAGAAACTGTCCGCCGACGGAACCAATTCCACGGAACTGGTTTATGACGATGAAAGCGGTGATTCCGGCCTCGCTCCTGACGCCATCGGAGGACGTCTTGTCTTCGGGATCAACTCCGACGACATAGTGGAAATTTCCGTCAAAGGCATCAGGCCATCTCCTGTCGCAGGCTATTTCAGTTTCCAGGTTGACGAAAACAACCGCAGCCGCATCAGCGGATTCAAAGAGGAGTACACCGCTTATGGCGTTTACCTCGAAAAAGATTCGGAAACGAGTCTGTCTCCCGGAAAGTACACGGCCCTGCTCCTTCCCTGCAATCTTGAAGAAGGGGTGCGGATGGTTTTCAGGAACAGTGCCGGACAGTTCGCGGAAGCGGTTTTCGCCCAGCCGCTGCAGATCAAGGCAGGCGGCACCGTGGACCTCGGAGAGATTGATACCAAGGCCCTTTTCTGGGAGGATGCGCTTCAGGTCCGTTTCGCCAAGGCGGAATATATGCATGGTCAAACCTGCCTCTGGCCGTTCAAGTCGCCCGGCAAGAATCCTTTCCCGCTCAGCGTCAAGGATGAGTGGCAGTACAAGTACACGGGGAAGCGTTATAAGCTCGTAACTCCCGGGAAACAGAACCTTTACCTCTATGCTTCAGAATTCATCGCTCCGCACTGGGCCTACGGCCTGCGTTTCGGCACCAAGGTGGGAGACTATCTTGAACTGCCCGGACAGTCCGGTAAAGTCATATATAAGGTAAAGTACATCACCGGTGACAAGAACTCGGAAGGCGGCAATCCCGGGATATGGACTGCTGCCGATACCCCCAGAAGGGTGAAAGGAGGAGATTCCTGGCGCGGGAAAAAGCAGCGTTCGGAAGAGCATGTCTGGATGCTGTCAGGGCTCAAGGAAGGTGAAGGCTGCCGTCTTACCCTTACCAAGGGCTCTAACGAATCTGTCTGGGAAGTGGACGTTTATTATGCCAAAACTTCGGACCTGCAGAAAAATGCAGTTTCCGCAGCCATAAGCGGAAATGCGGAAAATACGGGTAACACGGGTAGTTTCAAGGCGTCTTTCGTCCCGGCTTTCGCCTGCGACCTTGAAAAATTCCAGGCGGGAGTGCAGCTCCGCAAGGCCGGTGGCGATACCTGGACGGACATCCCATGGAAAACCCCCGCTACCGACTTTACGGTGGATGCCGAAGTGGAGTACGACATTCCCTATGAATACCGCTGCTATGCGAAAGGCGCGGATAACGCTTCCATGGTCTATGGCAACATCCGCACTTTCGTCCCCGAAGCGAAGATCGAGCTCGACCTCGATCTGAATGCCGGAAAAAAGCGCGGAGAGGGGACTCTGCTGGACGGGGAACCGATTACCGACAACTGCAGTTCGACGACCTCCAAATGGCGCGGGCGCAGTTACAAGCTGAAGCTTGGCACCGCTTATGAATTCGGTGTATGGGGGAGTGTAGGTGTCGGAGCCTCCACCACCGCTGGCCTCATCAACGGTATCCGTTTCAATACCTATCAGCATTATAAGGGCAATGTATATGGCACCAATACGGGCGATGAGCGCTCCTGGATCCATCTGCCCGAGATTCCCGGCTTCACCCTGGTTTCCTTCGAAATCAAGACGGGTTCGAACACCGAGGATATCATCCTTGCTTCAGAGGCTGATGACAAGGGCGCCTATACCGAACTGGAAAGCGGCTATAACCTTCAGCGCAAGAACGGAAATGTCTTCTCCTGCAGCTTCGATTCCCTGGAGCCAGGGAAGTCCTGCTATGTGTATATGAAAGGCTATTCCCTTATGGTCTATAGGATCAGCTTGAAATATGTGAGAAAATAAGACATTTTTCCAGCAAAATATTTGCATAATTGAAATTATTGTCTACCTTTGCGGTGTACTATTAAACTAATACACTATGATAAAGGTAGACAATCTTTCTTTCAGCTATGGCCCGGTGCCATGCCTGGAGAATATTTCCCTTAGTCTCGAAGAGGGAAAGATCTATGGCCTGCTCGGCGAAAACGGAGTGGGGAAGACCACGCTCCTGACGCTCTTGTGCGGCCTTAAGAAACTTCGCCAGGGGAGTATCGTCACCGATGGAGAAATACCTTCGGAGCGGACTCCTTCATTCCTTGAAAACCAGTACTACCTGCCCGACGAAGTGGCTCCGGTAAATTCTACCGCAATCGCCTTCGCAAGGGAGAGAGGATGCTTCTGGCCCCGCTTCAGCGAACAGAACTTCTGCGCCATCATGGAACTTTTCGAAATGGATATCCATCAGAAAATGAATGCGATGTCTGCCGGGCAGCTGAAGAAAAGCTATATTTCGTTCGCGCTTGCCTGCAATCCGAAGTACCTTTTCCTGGATGAACCTACGAACGGCCTGGACATCCCTTCAAAGGCTCAGTTCCGCAAGGCCATCCTGTCCTATACCGCCGAGGATTCCGTCGTTGTGATCTCGACGCACCAGGTAAAGGATCTGGAGAATGTGATCGATCCCATAATCATCCTCGACAGGAGGGATGTCCTGCTGAATGCAAGTGTCGCGCAGATAAGCGAAAAGCTCTATTTCGATTATGGCACGACCGTCAATGAGGCGAGCATCTACAGCGAAGCCCTTCCCGGAGGACTTATCCAGGTTTACCCCAATACTTCCGGCAGGGAGAGCAAGGTGAATCTCGAAGCCCTTTTCAATGCGGTACACAACAACAAACAACTCATAAAAGGAATTTTCAGCCATGAATAATACTTTCAATATCAGCAGGTTTTCGAAATATCTTCTTTTCGACCTCAAGAGCGCCTGGCACAATTCAGGCATCACTATCCTTATCCTTGGCTGTACGCCGGTTTTCATATTCGCCTTCTATGAATTGTTTTCTCTGATATTCGCACAGCGTTTCGGATATTTGAATATGGGTGCGGTGATGGCAGGTTACGTCGTATCGTTCATAGTCGCTTTCCTTGCCTTTCCAGTGCGTCATTACGGCGGCCTGACCGACAAGAAAGAAGGCTCAGCCTGGCTCATGCTGCCGGCGTCCGGATTCGAAAAATTCCTGTCGATGCTGTTGATCAGCTGCGTTGCGGTTCCTGCCGTATGGCTTGCCACCATGGCAGCCACGGATGGTCTGATGAGCCTTGTTTTCCATTCCAAGTACGGCGGCATGGCTCTCCCCGCCTTGGTTTCAGGTCTGAACGAAATCCTTGCGGAAGTTAACGGTGAAACCGGTGTTGAACTCTTCATCGGAGCAAAAACCGGCATTTGGCTTAGCTGGTGCGCCGACATCCTCTTCTTCACGCTTGCGGCGATTTTCTTCCGCAAGAACAAGATAGTTTACGGTTTCCTTGTGGCATGGGGGATAGGGGTCCTGTTCTCGATTCTGATAGGCCTTTACATCGGGCTTAAAATCGGGAACGGAGTCCAGGTGGAGAGTCTCGACCTTACAGACTTCGCACATTACATGAACCTCTTCATCTTCCTTGCCTATTTTATTGAATTCGCCGTGCTTGATCTAGCCATCTATTTCAGAATCAAGACCTTAAAACACTAAGCCATGGAATTTGACAACAACAGGCCGATATACCTTCAGATCCTTGACCTTTTCTGCGCCAGGGTCCTTTCAGATGAGCTGAAAGAAGAAGACAGGGTCCCTTCCGTAAGGGAATTCGGGGCGCAGATTGGAGTGAATCCCAACACGGTGATGCGGTCCTACGAGAAACTCACCGATATGGGAGTCATATATAATAAACGGGGAATCGGTTATTTTGTAGCCGCCGGAGCTAAAGGCGCGATTATTGCAGACCAGAAAAAGCATTTTCTGGAAGACGAACTGCCGGCCGTTGCGCAGAAAGCGAAGCTTCTCGGGATTAGCATTTCTGAATTAATGGATTGTTTATCTATTTGACAATGAGAAAGTTGATAACTGTTCTCGTGGCTGTCGCCTTGCCTGTTGCAGGCCTCTTCGCCCAGTCGTCCCTCCGAGGAAGAGCGGTAGAAAAAGACAGCGGCATCCCTGAAGTGGGGGCCGTAGTGAGCGCCGCCAACGCGGCCGGGCAGACGGCGGGCTTCTCCGTCGCCGATTCGAGCGGAGTCTTTTCGATTGTCCTGCCGGAAGGAGACTATACCGTGACCGTTTCCAGCATGGGCCGCAAGGATGCCGTGAGGAGCGTCAGTCTTGCCTCCGGGGAAATGGATCTTGGAGACATAGAACTCGAGACCGACGCCCAGATGCTGAAAGGCGCTACCGTTACCGATCTCAAGACACTCGTGAAGATGGATGCCGACAAGCTGAGCTACGATGTCGAAGGAGATGCTGACGCCAAGGCAAGTACGCTTCTGGATATGCTGCGAAAGGTGCCTATGGTGACAGTGGACGCCCAGGACAACATAACGGTGAACGGCAGCAGCGACTTCAAGATATATGTCGACGGGAAACCGGACCAGATGCTGAGTTCGGACCCCTCCAAGACCCTGAAGAATATTCCGGCTTCCAGCATCAAGAATATCGAGGTGATAACCAATCCGGGAGCTAAATACGATGCCGAGGGAACCGGCGGTGTGCTCAATCTGACCACCAACAGAAGTGCGGGCGGAGCTTCCGCGATACCCGACGGCGTCAACGGAACCGTTTCCACCGGTGTCGATACCCGCGGCGGAGTGAACGGGGGACTCAACCTGAATGCCCGCAAAGGGAAGTTGAGTTTCGGGACCAATATCTATGCAGGCTATATGCATCATCCTTCCGCAAGCGTGTTGATGGAACGTACGGACGATGCGGGCGCTGTACTGAGGCAGAATATGGAAGGCTCCTCCTCGTCTCCTTATCTCTGGGGGAGCGCCAGCCTGAGCTATGAAATAGACAGCCTGAATCTTTTATCCGCCCAGATCGGGCTCAACCGCTACGGTAACGATAACGATCTGTCCGGGACTACCTCGCTCGAGTCCGGAGGAACCGGGGACTACTCCTATGCCATGCGCAGCAAGAACGGATGGAATGGCGGCGGTTTCAAGGGCAGCATCGACTGGCAGCGCATTTCTGCACGTAACAAGGACCGTTATCTCACGCTGTCCTACCGTTATTCCATGAATCCGTCCAAATCGATGATGGAGCAGAGCTATTCCGACTTTTCCGGTTCTGTCCTTACCATGCCGGCCATCAAGTCGGATCAGGACGACGGTTCGTCGGAACACACCGTCCAGGCGGACTACACAACACCTCTCTTCAAAGGACATGAACTTAATTTCGGAGCCAAGTACATTTTCAGGCACAACCGCGCGGACGACCTGTATTTTATCGACGGTGTCAAGAATGACGAAAGCAGTTCCGAGTATCATCACTACAACAACATAGCCGCCGCGTATGCGGAGTATAAGGCCGTTTTCGGAAAGTTTACCGCCACGGGAGGTTTCCGTTACGAGTACACCTGGCAGCGGGTGGATTTCGCCGGGGCGTCCGACAAGAACTTCGACGCCCGTTTCGGAAGTCCGGTCCCCAACCTCAGCCTGCAGTACAATATCGGCCAGGGCCAGAATCTTGCCTTTACATGGAACCTTCGCATCCGCAGGCCTGGAATATGGGTGCTCAATCCTTTCGTGGAGCGCACCCCGGTCAGCCTCAGCTATGGCAATTCCGACATCAAGCCTGCTAATACCCACAGGCTGGAGGCCAAATACAACTTCTTCAATCCCAAGTGGGTGGTGAGCGCAAGGGCAAATTACCAATTCTGCAACGACGGAATCAGCTCCTACAGTTTTACGGATGCGGACAATCTTCTCAATACCACCTACGGGAACATCCTCCGCCAGCATAGGGCGGGGGCTGGTGCCTACATCAATTGGAATGCAAGCAAGAAGACGAGGATTTACAGCAACCTCTGGTGCGGATATGTCAATCTGGAGGCCGATAAACAGGACCTTTCCAACAGCGGCTGGGAAAGCTATGCCTCTCTCGGTTTCCAGCAAACCCTGCCCTGGGATCTCAGGCTGTCTTCCAATTTCTGGTGGTCCACGGACGACGTGAATCTCCAGGGCTGGAGCGGCGACGATTCATTCCTGAGCCTCGGCCTTACGAAATCTTTCCTCGAAGACAGGCTGAACCTGAGCCTTATGGGAATGACGAATGTCAGCAAAGGAAAAGCACGCTTCGAGGAATATAGCGAAGGTGCCGGTTTCACGATGATGTCGACCACGAAGATTCCGCTTCGTTCCATACGCTTCGAAATCAGCTGGCGTTTCGGCAGGCAGGGAATCAGCGTCAAGCGTACCAACAAGACTATCAGCAATGACGATATAGAGGAAGGGTCCAGGAGCGGAGCCATCAGCGGTGTAGAATCTCCCGGTGAAGATTCCGGCGACTAGCCTTTTCGTTCAGCCTTATTTGTCCATGGAGTTCGTCAGGAATGGCGGACTCCATGAATTTTTGCCAGATTATATCTACGGCAAGGGAAGACGGATGCACAAGGTCTTCCGCGAAAAACCTGTAGTCCCGGAGTTCGTCCAGAAGGATTTCGAAGGCGGGGAAATATGCGCAGGAATACCTGCCGTTCTCTTTTGCCAGGACCTGTTCGAGCGCAAGATGAAGCCTGGCCTTTGACAGGGTGTTCTCATGCGCCCCTTCGGCGAGATGCCGTATCGGACTTATGGTGAAGATGAATTCTTTGTCCGGATTCGATTCCACCAGCCTTTCCAGCACGGCCGCAATCTGCCTCAGGTCGAGCATTTCGTGACTGAACTCGGACGCAGGCCGCTTCAGGCAGTTGGCGACAATCTCGCCGCTCTCCACCAGTCTCCAGACCTTTGCGGTCCCGAGGCTTACGATTACCTTGTTGCAGCCCTTCCAGAATTCCGAAGCTTCAGCGAGTTCCTTGTTGGCATTGTCGAGAAACTCCTTTTCACTGCCCCTGGCAAATCTGGTATGATGCCACCAGGAGCACACCAGGCCGGCTCCGGCGCCCATCTGTACGCAATCCTCTGAAGTGAATCCGGCGCCGCCTGCATCCTTTAGGCCGGCCTTAGCCGCTGCGCCGAGACGGGCGGCGGCGTTCGCGATGGATACCGGGTTATAAAGGGTACCGAAGGGGTTCACGCAGACAGAGAATCCCGCATCTGAAAGTTTCGCGCCTATATTGTCGGCGAAGCAGCTTCCAAGCACCATTATCCTGTCCTGGAATCCCAGGCTTATGTCCAGCCTGCCGGGCTCTACCGTCGTAGATAATTTCAACATAGTGCAAAAATAGTTATATTTGACGAGTTTTTCAGTTTTATGAAGAAATTGGCCCTACTTGCATTCCTGTTGCTTCCCTCCATTCTCAAGGGACAGGACAGCAGCTATGTGGCTCCGGCGCTTGCATTTCAGGAATTCAATAATCCCAGGCTTGAGTACGGACTGGATTTCCTCTTCCATTTCGACAACAGGGAATTCGATTATCCAAATGGCAAATATATGCGCTCTTCCACGATCTTCGCGGTAGTGGGGGCTCCTACGATCGGATTCAGTATCCAGCAGGGAGACGATGCGAACCACAGGTTCAATCTCGGCTTCGACTACTACAGGGAGATGGGCGCCGGAAGCGATATCGCTAACGATGCCAAAGAGGTGATAATCAACTATGACTTCCATAAGCGTTTCAAGAACGGGGCCTTGTTCGAGGCAGTGGCCGGAATCCTTCCCCGCCATTATATGGAAGGTGAATACAGCGAAGTGTTTTTCACGGATTCCCTCCTGTTCTACGACCACAACCTCGACGGAGCCATTCTGAAGTACATGACCAGGAACTTCTACACCGAGATAGGTGCGGACTGGATGGGCAAGGCGGGGGAGACCCGCAAGGAACGCTTCCAACTCTTCTTTGCGGGCGACTGGATCGCCAAACACTGGATGAAACTTGGTTATGCCGGAACTTTCTATCATTATGCAGGCAGCAAGCGGGCCCCGGGCGTCGTGGACAACCACATGCTGCAGGCCTATGTGGAATTCGACGCCGGCAAACTGACGAGGCTTCAGGAACTTTCGATAAAAGCATCGCCCCTGCTGAGCTACCAGTACGACAGGGAGCGCGACAGCGGACCAAGGTTCCCTGTGGGAGGGGAAATAGTGCTCACCACGCGCAACTGGAATGTATGGATGCAGAATACCCTCTATTTCGGTGACAATCTGATGCCTTACTATTACGGGCTGGACCTTGGCGGAAATCCCTATGCGGGGAACCTCTACCTCGGTTCTCCCTTCTACCGCAAATTCTACGACCTTCTCGAGTTTTACTGGGAACCGAAAATTTCGGAGTACCTGCGTTTCAGGGCCTCGGCCCGCTTCCATTTCGATGAAGGAGGTTTCATGGGCTGCCAGCAGAAACTTTCCCTGTACCTGAACCTGGACGCCTTCAAGCATCCCGGATGGGGCGCCGGACGCATCGGAAAGACCAGAAGCGAAAAGATTTTCCGGACATCCTATATGCTTTAAGACAAAAAAGCAGTATCTTTATGCTATGAAACGCATATCTGCTTTTACTGTATTCGCCGCTGTGCTGATCATTGCCTCCTGCAGCGGCAGAGACGGTCTTCATAATCTCACAATACTCGCAACTGACGATGTACACGCGGCATGGTTCGATTCCACGTACTCCGGCGGAACAAGGACCAGCCTTTTTGCCGTAAACAGCTATGTGGACAGCGTGAGAAAGGCGGACGGCGCGCAGAACGTGCTGCTCATCGATGCCGGTGACTGCCTTCAGGGAGACGAGGCCGCCTATTATTACAATTATGTCGATACCTTGTCCGAGCATCTTTTCGTAAGGCTCATGGACTATATGGGATACGATGCCATAGCAGTGGGCAACCACGATATCGAAACCGGGCATCCGGTGTATGACAGGGTTACCGCCCAGTTGGAAAAGCGTGGGATACCCTTCCTTGCGGGAAACGCCTTCCGGACGGATAACGGCAAGACTTACTGGCCTGCCTACAAGGTCTTCAGGCGCGGGGGAATGAAGGTGCTCGTCATCGGCTATACCAATCCGAACATAAAGGCCTGGCTGGACGAAAGCATCTGGTCCGGTATCCGTTTCGAGAGTCTGCATACCCTTGCTCAGAAGGATGTGGACAGGCTGAAGAAAAAGACGAAGCCGGACGTGACCATACTTGCCATACATTCCGGAACCGGTCGCGGCGACGGAAGTCAGATTGAGAATCAGGCGCTTGATCTGTATCAAAGCCTGAAAGGAGTGGATTTCGTCTTATGTGCCCACGACCACAGGCAGACTACAAGGCAGAGTGACAGCATCGCCCTCATCAATACGGGCAACAGGGCCAAATTCCTCGGAATAGGGAAGATCAGCCTTAATATCGAAAAGGGGAAGGTGACATCGCGCAGCCTTTCCGCAGGTTTGATTCCAGTTGACAGGAAAAAGGTTGATACCGCCATGCGGGACTTCTTCCGCAAGGACTTCGAAACCGTCAAGGCATTCTCCCTTCACGAGGTTGGGATGCTGGACAGGGATATCTTCACGAGGGATGCATACAGGGGGATGAGCGACTATGTAAGCCTTGTTCACACCGTGCAGCTGGCTGCAAGCGGGGCTGACCTGTCCTTCGCCGCGCCTCTAAGCTACAATGGGAAGATTCCGGCCGGAGTGCTGCGTTTCAGCGACATGTTCACCATCTATCCCTTCGAGAACAGCCTCTTTACCGTGGAAATGAGTGGACGGGAAATCAAGGATTATCTCGAGTATTCCTACGACAAATGGCTGGCTGAACCGGAGGATGAGCACACGCTGAGGATATTGAAGAGGGAAGACCCACGCAACAATCAGAGCGGATGGTCCTTTGCAAACCGTTTCTACAACTTCGATTCGGCGGCCGGAATCAATTATACCGTGGATGTCACGAAGCGGGCCGGCGAACGTGTCAGGATTCTCGGATTCGCGGACGGACGCAGTTTCGATTCCGAAGCTGGCTATAAGGTGGCGATGACCTCATACCGGGCCAGCGGCGGTGGCGGGCTTCTCACCCATGGCGCAGGTATCCCGGAAGGGGATATCGACGGGCGCGTGAGCGGCCGCTATCCTGAAATCCGCGAACTCATATACGGATTCATCTCGGACAAAGGCCTTGTGGACCATGAGACCATGGAAAACCGCAAGGTGTTGGGTGAATGGAAGTTCGTCCCGGAAAACCTTGCCGCCGAGGGCCTCTCCCGGGATATGGAACTGTTGTTCGGGAAACCCTAACCCCTGAAATTCTTGAGTCGGGCGGCGAGGCTTCCGTCCACCGCCATCTTCATCATCTTTCTGGAACTTTCGAACTGCTTGAGCAGTTTGTTCACTTCTGCAATGCCGGTTCCGCTGCCTTCGGCGATGCGCTTGCGGCGGCTTCCGTTTATGCCTTCGGGGTGCTCCCTTTCCCAGGGAGTCATGGAGTGGTAGATTGCCTCAGTGGCTTTGAAAGCGCTGTCGTTGTCGATATCGACATCCTTGATGGCCTTGCCCATGCCGGGAATCATTGCGGCCAGATCCTTGATGTCGCCCATTTTACGGACCTGCTGGATCTGATTGTAGAAGTCGTTGAGGTTGAACTGGTTTTTGGCGAGTTTCTTGCGGGTTTCGCGGGCCTCTTTCTCATCGATGGCCTGCTGCGCCTTCTCGACCAGGGAAACGACGTCTCCCATGCCCAGGATGCGGTCTGCGATGCGAGAAGGATGGAAGATGTCAAGCGCCTCCATCTTCTCCCCGGTGCTTACGAATTTCACCGGCTTGCCAGTTACCGCCCTGATGGAAAGGGCTGCGCCTCCTCGGGTGTCGCCGTCCAGTTTGGTAAGTACAACACCATCGTAATCGATGGCTTCGTTGAAAGCCTTTGCGGATTCCACCGCGTCCTGTCCAGTCATTGCATCCACTACGAAAAGGCTTTCGCTTGGCTTTATGGCGGCATGCAGGGCGCGTATTTCATCCATGAGTTCCTTGTCCACGGAAAGACGGCCTGCGGTATCGACGATCACCGTGCTGTATCCTTCCTGACCCGCTTTGGATATCGCGGCCCTGGCAACCTTTACGGGATCTTTCTCTCCCTCGATGCTGAAGACGGGCACGCCGGTCTGTCCCCCTAAGGTCTGCAGCTGTTCGATTGCCGCCGGACGGAAGGTGTCGCATGCGGCAAGCATGACTTTGACCCCCTTGCTTTTGAGGCGGAGGGCGAACTTGCCGCAGAAAGTGGTTTTACCGGAACCGTTGAGACCTGCAACGAGCACTACGCCGGGATTGCCCTTGTAATTGACCTCCCCGGCATCGCTCCCCATGAAGGCGGTGAGTTCGTCGTGGACGATTTTCACCATCATCTGCTGTGGCTTAACGGCCGTGAGGACGCCGGTTCCTATGGCTTTGTCCTTGACATTGTCGCAGAACTCCTTGGCAACCTTGTAGCTGACATCGGCATCCAGCAGGGCCCTGCGGACGTCTTTCATGGTTTCGGCGACATTGATCTCGGTTATTTTCCCTTCGCCCTTCAACAATTTGAAGGAGCGTTCGAGTCTTTCTGACAGGTTTTCAAACATAGCGCCGCAAAAATACGGATTTTTTCTCAATCAGATATAAACTAAAACGACTATGAACAGATTTCTTTTCAACCTTTTGCGTACCATCATGCGCATCACTCCCTCCTGGGCAGTACAGTCGAGATTCTTTTCTCACAGCAAGACAGCCTATGCCATACAGTGCTGGATAAGGGACCGGGGATATTGCCATCCCGACCCTGAAATAGACGATGTCGCCGCCCGCATAGGCGTGAGCAGGGAAGACCTCACGGCCTACTGCAACGATGTCCTGCACAAGAATTTCCTTACCTGGAGAAAGGAACTGAGGATAATGGAGGCCCGGCGCATACTGAAAAAGAACCCGAAGATGAATCTCAGCAGGCTGGCGGAGGACCTCGGCCTGGACCGTTCCAACTTCCGGCGCCAGTTTGCCGAAGTGGCCGGCGAATCTCTCTCCGAATGGTTGGCGAAACGTTGAAGGGACATGGCGTTCAAGAAGCTGCAATTCTGAATGTTGACCGGTTCCCCGACCCGGTGAGAAGGGGAGGGGAACCGGTTATCATTCTTGTTTTCACACAATTGACACTTGCTGCCCGAATATCTAATTATTTTTGTAAATTTGTAATCTTGTATGGAAAACGTTAAAAGGACTATAATGATTACCGGCGGTGCTGGTTTCATAGGCTCGCACGTAGTACGCCTCTTCGTGAACAAATACCCCGGCTATCATATCATCAATGTCGATAAATTGACTTACGCCGGCAACCTGGCCAATCTCAGGGATATAGAAAACAAGCCCAATTACAGTTTCGCGCGCATCGACATCTGCGACTTCGACGCCGTGCTGAACCTCATGAAGGCGGAGAAAGTGGACGGGATAATCCACCTTGCGGCCGAGTCCCATGTGGACCGCAGCATCAAGGATCCTTTCACCTTCGCAAGGACCAATGTCCTCGGCACGCTGTCCCTTCTTCAGGCGGCCAAGGCATGCTGGGAGCCTTTTGACGCGGAGAAACCCTACCGGTTCTACCATATCTCCACTGACGAGGTTTACGGAGCCCTCGGCTTCGACGGAACCATGTTCACGGAAGACAGACGCTACGACCCGCACAGTCCCTACAGCGCCAGCAAGGCTTCCAGCGACCATTTCGTCCGTGCTTTCCATGATACCTACGGATTGCCGACGCTGGTTACGAACTGCTCCAACAACTACGGGCCATATCAGTTCCCCGAGAAACTGATCCCGCTGTTCATCAACAATATCCGCCATCGCAAGCCCCTGCCTGTCTATGGAAAAGGGGAGAACGTGCGCGACTGGCTCTACGTGGAGGACCATGCGAGGGCCATCGACCTTATCTTCCACGAAGGTAAGATTGCCGAGACTTACAACATCGGCGGTTTCAACGAGTGGAAGAACATAGACCTGATAAAGGTTCTGGTACGCACGGTGGACCGTCTTCTCGGAAGGCCGGAGGGTGCCGACATGGACCTTATCACCTTCGTAAAGGACAGGGCGGGACACGACCTGCGCTATGCCATCGACTCTTCCAAACTCAAGAACGAACTCGGCTGGGAACCGAGCCTCCAGTTCGAAGAGGGGATAGAGAAGACCGTCCGCTGGTATCTTGACAATCAGGACTGGCTGGACAACGTCACGAGCGGAGATTACCAGAACTATTACGAACAGATGTACAAGAACAGATAAAGAGATGGTGCAGACCGATCCTTCATATATATTGCCCCTCATACTCGACCTGATTTTCACCGTTGGCATTTCCTTTCTCTGTTCGATACTGGAGTCTGTGCTGATGTCCACCCCTCTGTCTTTCATAACGGCGAAGGAGGAAGAAGGCTACAAGCCGGCGACTAAATTCAAGAAGTACAAGACCGACATCGACAGGCCGATCGCGGCGATTCTCTCGATGAACACGATAGCCAACACCTTCGGGGCGTCCCTCGTAGGCGTTTTCACGGCAAAGGCCCTTGGCAGCGGATGGGTGGGAGCGATGTCCGCAGTGGTTACGGTGCTCATCCTCTTCTGCGCCGAGATCATCCCCAAGACCATCGGCACCCGCAATTACAAGCGCCTGATGGGCTTCACCACTGCCGGGATAGGTTTTCTCGTGGTGCTTATGTATCCGCTCGTGCTGCTGGTACAGTATGTCGGAAGACGCTTCGGAGGCGATACCGAGGAAGCCGCCATCAGCAGGGAGGAAGTAATGGCCATGGCAAATGTCGGGGAAGAAGAAGGAGTCATAGACAAGAACGAGAACAGGGTTATCCAGAATATCATAAAACTGGACAATGTGCCTGCGTACGATGCCATGACACCGCGTGTCGTTTGTTCTACGGCTCCGGAGTCGATGACCCTCGAAGAGTACTTCGACGATGAGGAGTTCGAGCATCATTCCAGGATCCCGGTCTATGCCGAATCTCCGGAATATATCACGGGATACATCCTGCGCGACGACGCCCTCGAGGACCTTGCGGAAGACAAGTTCGGCAAGACACTGAAGGACATCCGCAGGGACATTTCTTTCTTCAACGAAGAGACCCCGCTCGGGGAAATCTGGGAAAAGCTGCTCCGCGGCAAGGAACAGATCGCCCTCATCATAGACGAATACGGTTGCTTCCAGGGCATCCTTACGCTTGAAGACATAATCGAAACCGTATTCGGACTGGAAATCATGGACGAGAACGACGAGGTTTCCGATATGCAGAAACTTGCGAAGGAGCGTTGGGAAAAGCGGCAGAAGCGTTATCGTAAGGTCCAGATTCCCAAAAAGGAGTCGAAAGAAGAGAAACAGTAGTGTAAAACCTTAATATTATGGACAATTTCAGCAAAAAGTACGTCGAGACCTTCATGGCGGGTCTCACTGCTGCCAACCCGGGCGAGAAGGAATTCGCACAGGCTGTCGGAGAGGTGCTTCAGAGCGTCGCTCCCTACATCATGGATTATCCCCAGCTCAAGGAGCAGAAGATCATGGAGCGTATGGTAGAGCCTGAACGTGTCATCATTTTCAGGGTTCCCTGGGTGGACGACCGGGGACAGGTTCAGGTTAACCGTGGCTTCCGTGTGCAGATGAACAGTGCCATAGGACCTTACAAAGGAGGGATACGTTTCCATGAGAGCGTCAACCTCAGCATCATGAAGTTCCTCGCTTTCGAACAGACCTTCAAGAATGCACTTACGACCCTGCCTATGGGTGGAGCGAAGGGCGGTTCCAATTTCAGCCCCAAAGGCAAGTCCGATGCGGAAGTCATGCGTTTCTGTCAGAGTTTCATGACGGAACTGCAGCGCCATATCGGACAGGATACAGACGTGCCTGCCGGCGATATCGGAGTGGGCGGACGCGAAATCGGATTCCTTTTCGGACAGTACAAGCGTCTTCGTGACGAGTTTACCGGCACCCTTACCGGGAAGGGCCTTTCATGGGGAGGTTCCCTGCTTCGTCCCGAGGCTACTGGTTTCGGCGCATGCTATTTCGCCCAGGAGATGCTCGCCACCCGCGGAGAAGGATTCAAAGGCCGTACGGTCGTGATTTCCGGTTCCGGCAACGTGGCTCAGTACGCAGCAAAAAAGGCCATGCAGCTCGGCGCGAAGGTGGTGACCCTTTCGGATTCCAACGGATATATATACGATCCGGACGGCCTTGACGAGGAAAAATGGCAGTATGTCATGACGCTCAAGAACATGCTGCGCGGCCGTATCCGCGAATATGCGGTGAAATATCCTACGGCCACATACTATGAGGGCCAGAAGCCCTGGGGCGTAAAATGCGATATCGCCATGCCATGCGCCACTCAGAATGAAATTGACGGAGACGCCGCCCGTACGCTGGTTGCAAACGGATGTTTCTGCGTCACCGAAGGGGCCAACATGCCCTCTACGCCGGAAGCGGTGGAAGTGTTCCAGAATGCCGGAATCCTCTATTCTCCCGGCAAGGCCTCGAACGCTGGCGGCGTAGCCACATCCGGGCTTGAGATGACTCAGAACAGCATCCGCCAGCATTGGACTTCCGAGGAAGTGGATGCGCATTTGCACCGTATAATGTCCGATATCCACGCTTCCTGCGCGAAGTATGGTGCAAAGCCGGACGGAAGCATAGATTATGTCAAAGGCGCCAACCTGGCAGGCTTCATCAAAGTCGCCTGGGCGATGGTGGACCAGGGAATAGTATAATATGGAAAACATCGACAGGACCTCGGATTATTCCGCTCTTATGAGCGTGCGTATAAGACGCATCCTCCTGGTCTGTTCCAACTATGACCGGTATTCTCTCGATGAGGACGGCCGTATCGAAGAACAGATCAGCAAGGAGTATTCCGAGCTCAACCTGAGCAATCCTCCTGCATTCGTAAGGGCGGAGACAACCGTCGATGCCCTTGCGCTGCTGGAGAACGGAGAACGTTTCGACCTCGTCATAACCATGTACAACGTGGGAGAGATGGATGTCTTCGACTTCTCCACCAGGGTCAAGGCCCTCTGTCCCGAGACTCCTGTCGTGCTTCTTACTTCCTATTCCAAAGAGCTTTACAGGCGCATAGAGGACAGGGACCGGGCAGGCATAGACTATGTCTTCTGCTGGAACAATTCCACCGACCTCATCATCGCCATCATCAAGCTGCTTGAAGACAAACTCAATGCTGACAGCGACATATTGGGAAGCGGAGTGCAGGGAATCCTCCTTGTCGAAGATTCCGTGAGATATTATTCCACCTATCTGCCCCTGCTCTATACGCTTGTGCTTCAGCAGAATTCTGAATCCATCAAGGATGCCCTGAACGAGAGCCAGCAGATACTTCGCAAGCGCTCCCGCCCGAAAATTCTGATGGCGACCAACTATGACGAGGCGGTCGAGCTTTACGAGCGTTACAAGACCGGGATCATCGGCGTCATTTCCGATGTAGGCTTCGTCATACACAAGGGCGACCGCTCCGCCGATGAAAAGCTGGATGCCGGAATCGATCTCTGCAAACTCATAAAGAAAGACAATCCCAAGATGCCTTTCCTCATGCAGAGTTCCCAGGAAAGCATGCGGAGCGTAGCTCGCGAACTGGGTGTCGGTTTCGTGGTCAAGAAGTCCAAAACCCTGACGCATGAACTGTCGGAGTATATCGGAGCGAATTTCGGCTTCGGGGACTTCGTGGTGAAAGACCCTGTGACGGGGGAGGAAAGCGGCAGAGCGAGCGACCTCTACGGAGTCGAAAAGCTCCTTGGCACTATCAGCGACGCGCAGCTCGGGCATCTCTTCGAGAACAACTACCTGAGCAAATGGCTTCTGGCGAGGGGTATATTCTCGGTGGGCAAAATGCTGCAACCCATGCAGTTCAAGGGCGTGGCCAATGCGCGGGAGATAGTCGTGAACGCGCTTCACGACTACCGCATAAGCCAGGGACTCGGAGCCGTTGCCAAGTTCAATCCCAAGACCTACAACGACGCTATACGTTTCGCCCGCAGCGGGGATGGTTCACTGGGAGGCAAAGCCCGCGGACTCGCTTTCCTGAACCATATCCTGCAGAAGTACGACCTCTATGACAAATGGGAAGGGGTGCGCGTGCTTGTGCCCAGGACATTCGTCATCACCACGGACTGGTTCGACCGTTTCATCCTCGACAACGGCCTTCAGTATGTCATCAATTCGGATATCTCAGATGAAGAGATACTTTCCGAGTTCGTGTCGGCGACCCTGCCCCAGGGGCTGATGGAACATCTCCGCATCTTTGTCAAGCATGTCCGCAGGCCTCTTGCCATCCGCTCTTCATCAAAGCTCGAAGACTCTTATTATCAGCCTTTTGCGGGTGTGTATTCAACATATATGATACCACATACCGAGAACGAGGACCAGGAGCTCCGTCTTCTCGGAAAGGCTATCAAAAGCGTTTACGCTTCCGTGTATTTCGCCGCTTCGAGATCCTATATAGCCGCAACCGGCAATGTGATTTCTGAGGAGAAGATGGCCATAATAGTCCAGGAAATCTGCGGCAGCGAAGACAGGGGATATTTCTTCCCGACCCTTTCCGGAGTCGCAAGGTCCCTTAACTTCTATCCTGTCGGGCACGAAAAACCCGAAGAGGGGATAGTCAAACTGGCCTTCGGACTCGGCAAGGCCGTCGTCGACGGGGAACAGGTGCTGCGCTTCTCCCCGGTTTACCCGTCGAACGTCCTTCAGACTTCCACCCCCGAGCTTGTGATGACCGATACGCAGAAGGCGATGTATGCTCTTAACCTTCAGCCGGAAAAGTTCAAGACCAGCATCGACGACGCAGTTAATCTGGAACATATCGACATAGCGGACTGCGCCGGTTTCAGGAGCCTGCGTCATGCGGCATCCACTTGGGATGTCGAAAATATGCGCATAGTGGATTCCGCCGTGCCCCAGGGTCCCAAATTCATAACCTTCTCGCACATTCTCAAATATGGGGTATTCCCCCTTGCCGACATAATCCGGCGTCTGCTGGAGATTGCGCAGGACGAAATGAAATGCTGCGTGGAAATTGAATTCGCCGCGGACCTCGACCATCCCGGAAGCGATACGGCCATATTCAATGTCCTGCAGATCAGGCCCATCTCGATAGACAGCAGGAATGCTGAAGTGGATTGGAGCAAGATAGATACCGACGGGGCCCTCATCAGCAGTTCAAGCGCGCTGGGAACGGGTTGGACGGAAGGCGTAAGCGATATCATTTACCTCCGCAAGGACACTTTCGATCCCCTCAGGACTGCCGAGATGGCACAGGAAATCACCGCCCTCAATGCAGCCCTGCGTTCAGAGGGAAGGGGATATGTACTGATAGGTTACGGCCGCTGGGGCTCGACGATTCCTTCCCTCGGCGTGCCGGTGAGATGGGGCGACATCTCGGAAGTCAAGGCCATCGTCGAATGCAGCCTCGAGAATTTCCGCATTGACCCGAGCCAGGGAAGCCATTTCTTCCAGAACATGACTTCCTTCAATGTCGGCTATATAAACGTGGATCCCTTCTCGCGGGGGGACCGGCTGGACTACGATGCTCTGGAAGCCCTTCCGGCGCTCCATGAAAGCAAGTATCTCCGTCATGTACGTCTGGAGAAGCCGCTCCGGATATGCATCGACGGCAGGAAAAACAAAGCAATCGTTAAATTATGAAAGGTATAGTGCTCGCGGGCGGGTCCGGAACAAGGCTCTACCCGATTACCAAAGGCGTAAGCAAGCAGCTGTTGCCGATTTATGACAAGCCGATGGTTTATTATCCTCTCAGTACCCTGATGCTTGCAGGCATACGGGACATACTGCTTATTTCCACTCCCGACGACCTGCCGGGATTCCGCAGGCTTCTCGGAGACGGCAGCGATTACGGTATCAGCATAACCTATGCCTGCCAGCCCTCTCCTGACGGCTTGGCGCAGGCATTCATAATAGGGGAGGAATTCATCGGGGATGATGATGTCTGCCTTGTACTGGGCGACAACATTTTCCACGGCGCAGGCTTCGACGACCTTCTGAGAGCAGCCGTCCGTGACGTGGAGATCCAGCGTAAGGCTACCGTCTTCGGATACCGGGTCAACGAACCCCAGCGTTACGGAGTCGCTGAATTCGATGCGGATGGAAACTGCCTCAGCATCGAGGAGAAACCTCAGAATCCCAAGAGCGACTATGCCGTGGTGGGACTTTATTTCTATCCGAACAAAGTGGTGCAGATTGCAAAGGAGGTGAAGCCGTCCGCCCGCGGAGAACTTGAGATAACCTCAGTCAATCAGGCATTCCTGGCTGCTGGGGAACTTAAGGTGAAAACCCTTGGCAGGGGATTCGCATGGCTGGACACGGGTACCCATGACTCCCTTTCGGACGCTTCCGTATTTGTCGAAACCATCGAAAAACGCCAGGGACTCAAGATCGCCTGCCTCGAAGGGATAGCATTCGAGCAGGGATGGATCGATTCCGAAAGGCTTGCCGCACTTGCAGCTCCCATGCTCAAGAACGAATACGGAAAATACCTGCTTAAACTTATCGAAGAGAAAAGATGAAGATTCTTGTAACAGGCGCCGCGGGATTCATCGGCTCCGCCCTGGCTACCAGGCTCCTTGCGAGGGGCGATGAAGTCATCGGGTTGGATAATCTCAACGACTATTATTCAGTTGCGCTCAAAAAGGCCAGGCTTGCCCTCAATCCCTCCATGCGTTTTATCGAGGGCGACATTGCGGACAGGGAGACGCTGCCGAAACTGTTTGAAAAAGAGAGATTTGACGCAGTTGTAAACCTTGCCGCACAGGCAGGGGTCCGCTACAGCATCGAGAACCCTTGGGCCTACATCGAATCCAATATCGTCGGTTTTGAAAACATCCTCGAATGCTGCCGGCATTATCCCGTATCCCATCTCGTCTATGCGAGTTCCAGCAGCGTTTACGGGGGTAACGAGAAGGTCCCTTTCAGCGAAGATGACAAGGTGGACAATCCCGTAAGCCTCTATGCCGCCACCAAGAAGAGCAACGAGCTCATGGCGTCATGCTACTCGAAACTCTACGGCATCTATGCCACCGGTCTTCGTTTCTTTACGGTTTACGGTCCCTGGGGCCGTCCGGACATGTCGCCGATGCTCTTTGCGACTGCTATCAGCAGGGGAGAGGCCATCAAGGTCTTCAACGGGGGCGACATGATGAGGGACTTTACCTATATCGATGACATCGTCGAGGGAATCGTACGCGTCCTGGATGCTCCCGGAAGCGGGCATTCCGTTTATAACATAGGATGCTCCAATCCCGTGAAACTCATGGATTTCATTTCAGAAATCGAGGGGGCGATGGGCTGCGAGGCACGGAAAATCATGCTTCCGATGCAGCCCGGGGACGTCTATCAGACTTATGCCGACACCACGCGGCTGGAAAAGGACTTCGGATACAAACCAAGGGTGACTCTGCACGAAGGGATCGGGGAATTCATAAAGTGGTTCAAGTCCGACAAAAATCCGCTGAAAATATGAAATGCGAAGATAAATTCAGACAGATTTACCGTAAGGACCCCTCAGGGCTGGCTTTCTGCCCCTACAGGGTGTGCCCGATAGGTGCCCATATCGACCATCAGTTCGGCAAGATAACGGGTTTTGCCATAGACAAGGGGATCCATATAGCCTATGCTCCGAAACTCAACGGAGTCGTGGAGCTTTGCTCCCTCCAGTTCCCCAAAAGGGCGCAGTGGCATGTCCGTGCCGTGCCTGACGAGAAAAGGGGCGACTGGGCGGATTACCTGCGCGGGGCCACTCTGGAACTCGGGCAGCGCTATCCGCTGAAATATGGGATCAGCGGAGTGATAGAAGGCAGCCTGCCGATCGGAGGGCTTTCTTCTTCCGCCGCTGTCATAATCTCTTATCTCAAGGCACTTTGTTCCGTAAACGGGCTTTCGCTCGATGAATTCGAACTCATCACCGTGGCCAAGGACGCGGAATTCAAATATGTCGGCGTGAGCTGCGGAAAACTGGATCAGAGCTGCGAAGTTCTTTGCCGCAAGGACCATCTGCTTTACCTGGATACGCTTGACGACAGTTTCGAACTCATCGAAAAGTCTCCGTCCATGAAGCCTTTCAAACTGCTGATTCTCTTCAGCGGCCTTGAAAGGAATCTTGCCGGAAGCAAGTACAATATGAGGGTTGACGAGTGCGTGAGTGCGGCTTATGCGCTCAAGGCTTTCGCCGGCATGGATTACGGCAAATTCTGTGACACGCATCTCAGGGAAGTGCCATTCGAGGTTTATGAACGTTACAAGGACAGACTTCCGGAACCCTGGCGCCGCCGTGCCGAACATTATTACGGCGAGTTCTCCAGGGTCGAGCTCGGCGCGGAAGCCTGGCGCAGGGGAGATATCGAAAAGTACGGACGGCTCTGTTTCGAAAGCGGCCGCTCCTCCATCGAATGTTGGGAAACAGGCTCTCCGGAACTTAAGTCCCTCTACGAGCTGATGCGCAGGACCGACGGCATCTACGGCGGCAGGTTCAGCGGCGCCGGTTTCAAGGGCTGCTGCATGGCCTTGGTGGATCCGGATTTCGCCGAGTCGGCGGCAGAGGCCATTGCGCGCGGGTATCTCGCTGAGTTCCCGGCGCTTGAAGGTAAATTCGCGTCATTTATATGTGACACGGCAGACGGAGCCATAGCATGAAGTGCCTGATACTTGCGGCCGGTTATGCGACCCGGCTCTACCCCCTTACGGAGAATTTCCCCAAACCCCTGCTCAAAGTGGGCGGGAAGGCGATTCTGGACTGGCTCGTCGATGACATCGGCGATGCCGCGGATTCCTACATAGTTGTGTCGAACCATAAGTTCGCCGGACACTTCCGCGACTGGGCGGCAGGCCGGGCGGAAAAGATAGACGTGGTCGATGACGGAACTTCCACCAATGAAACCCGTCTCGGCGCCGTCAGGGACATAAGCTTCGCCGTAGACGCCCTGGGCGTGGATGACGACATGCTCGTGATAGCTGGAGACAACCTTCTGGATTTCAGCCTCAGGGATTTCGTGGCCTATGCCAGGAAGGCGGGTTCTTCCTGCATAATGCGCTATTTTGAAGCTGATACCGCCCGTCTGAAGAAAAGCGGTGTGGTCGAGATCGACGCCGACGGCAGAGTCCTCGCCATGCAGGAGAAACCGGCCGAACCCCGTTCCAACTGGTGCTGCCCTCCGTTCTATTATTATACGGCCGCGGATATACGCAGGCTGCCCGAGGCGATAGCCGGCGGCTGCGGCATCGATGCCCCCGGCAGTCTGGCTGCATGGATGGCCGGGCATTCAAGACTTATGGCTATGGAAATGCCCGGAAAACGCTTCGACATAGGTAACCTGGAAAGTTACAAGAAGGTTTGCGAACTGTTCGGAAATTAAATTGTTTTTTCTATATTTGTAGATTGTAAGGTGTGTATTGTTGACCATGCTTGAGAAAGTAAGGAACTATATCGAAAGACTGATATCTCTTTACGAAAGGGAGCGTCAGCGTGCTGATTCGCTCGCTGAGGAACTCAACTCCAGCAGGGAAACCGTACAGGCCCTGAAAGAGCAGATTGCTGAATTGAACAGACAGATAGATAATCAGAAACTTGCCAGTGCCTTCGGCGGCTCCTCCGACAGCAGGGAAGCTAAAGACAGGATGACAAAACTGATAAAGGAAATTGACAGATGCATAGCATTGCTTGAGGCTTAGAAATGGACCAGCGCATTACCATAAACATTGCGGGCAAGCCGTTTGAACTCAGAGCTGAGAGCGAAGAGAAAGAGCGTCTGATGCGGCTGGCGGCCGAAGACGTCAACGCTGTTTACAAGGATTATCAGCAGCGTTTCGTCAAAACCGACTCCGACTCGCTCCTTTCCTTCTCCGCTTTGCAGCAGGCAATGTCCAAAGTTACTTTCCGGGACCATCTGGAAAGGCTGACCGCGGAGGTCAGATCTTTGGAGAACATGCTTGCCTCATATCTGTCCGTTGAAGAAGAAAAAAGCCGTTAGTCCGTCCTTGCTGAAACAAACAAGTTCAACGGAACCGGGTGTACTCGAGCCGGAGATGGCAGGCCCGCATGACGGGAAGCCTGGAACGGAGCGGAGCCCAAAACTTACAGAATATTATTTCTGCCAAGGACTAGCGGCCCATATACGACAGCATCTGCACCATGTGCGGATGCTGTTTTTGTTTGAAACCTATTTAGTTTGAATATATGGACATTATGTATTTGATTTTGCCGGTTATCGGTGCCATAGTGGCACTGGCAATCTACATAGCGGTACGCAGCCTGATATCCAGGGGGCGTGCCAACGCGGTTCTTCAGAAGGCTGAAATCGATGCCGAGAACATCAAGCAGCAGAAGATTCTCCAGGCCAAGGAGAAATACATCCAGATGAAGGCCGATCACGAAGAATATGTCGCAGGACGCAACAAGCAGCTGCAGGAACGTGAAAACGCAGTGCGCCAGAAAGAAAGCCAGCTTGGCCAGCAGGCGAGCGAACTCGGGCGCAGACAGCATGAACTCGATTCCGCAAAGGGCCAGCTGAACGCCCAGCGCGAACAGCTTGAACGCAAGCAGGAAGAATGTGACAGGCTTGTGGCCCAGGCTAACAAGCAGCTTGAAACCGTTGCAGGAATGACAGCCCAGGAGGCCCGCAACATGCTCGTGGAGAACATGAAGGCGGAGGCCCGCACGGCAGCACAGGCCTATATCAACGACACCATGGACGAGGCCCGTCTGAATGCTGCCAAGGAAGCCAAGCGTATAGTAATCAATACTATACAGCGTACGGCAACGGAAACTGCCATAGAGAACGCGGTTACCACTTTCCCCATCGAAAGCGATGAGGTCAAGGGACGCATCATTGGACGAGAAGGCAGGAATATCCGCGCCCTCGAGGCGGCGACAGGAGTTGAAATCGTAGTTGACGATACCCCCGACGCCATCATGCTGAGCGCCTTCGATCCCGTGCGCCGCGAAGTCGCCCGTCTTGCGCTGCACCAGCTTGTCGTGGATGGCAGGATACATCCGGCGAGAATCGAAGAGGTAGTCGCCAAGGTGAGCCGTCAGCTCGAGGATGAGATCCTGGAGACCGGCAAGAGGACTTGCATCGACCTCGGCATCCACGGGCTCAATATTGAACTCGTCAAGCTTATCGGCCGCATGAAGTACCGTTCTTCTTATGGGCAGAACCTTCTGCAGCATTCCAGGGAAGTTGCCAATATCTCCGCTATACTTGCTTCTGAACTCGGTTGCAACCCCAAACTCGCCAAGCGTGCGGGTCTCCTGCACGATATAGGTAAAGTCTCGGAAGATGATCCCGAACTGCCGCATGCACTTCTCGGAGCGAAGCTTGCAGAGCAGTACAAGGAACGTCCCGAGATTGTGAACGCCATCGGAGCGCACCATGAGGAAATGGAGATGAATTCCATCATTTCACCCATCGTGCTTGTGGCCGACGCCATTTCGGGTGCACGTCCCGGAGCCAGAAGGGAAGTCATCGAGAGCTATATCAAGCGGCTCAAGGGAATGGAGGATCTTGCTGCTTCCTATCCCGGTGTCACCAAGAGTTACGCTATCCAGGCGGGCAGGGAACTGCGTGTGGTCGTCGGTGCCGAACAGGTGAGCGACGAGCAGGCGGTCCGTCTCTCCGGAGATATAGCGCAGCGTATCCAGGATGAAATGACTTATCCCGGACAGGTCAAGATAACCGTAATACGTGAGACGCGGGCAGTAGCAATTGCAAAATAACAAGAATATGAGAAAGAGTATTCTTTCCCTTGCGCTTATGTCCGTGGCAGTTCTCTGCTGCGGCATTGCGCTTTATGGCCAGAACCTTCCGGAAACCACGGTGGAGTGGACTTCCGAAGTGAGCAAGTCGGCTGACGGAAGTACCGAATTGGTCTTCCGCGGGCGGACCCTGGCCCCCCTTGACGAAGTTCATGGGACGATAGAATGGATTTCCTGCATCGGAGATGCCTGCCACAGCCCTGAAGAAACGGATTTCAGGCTTGAGCTTGGCAGTGCAGCCGCCTCCGAGGGGACAGACCCTTCTGAAACCGCTGCCACCCTCGGCACGCTAAGAGGGAGTGACCCGTCGCCTGCGACGGGAGGGGTCGAGCGAAGCGAGACGGTTTCAGAAGGGGCTGTCCCCCCGGAGGCGGGGAACATCTGGGCTCTGATCCTCGAGGCTATTCTCTGGGGCTTTGCTATGCTCCTGACGCCATGTGTCTTCCCGATGGTGCCGATGACGGTATCGTTTTTTATCAAGGGAGGAGCCGGAGGCCGATTCCGGGCGATTATGTACGGAGTGTTCATAGTGCTTCTCTACACGGTCCCGATAAGCATAATCATCGGTCTTACCAGGATTCTCGGAGGCGCGGCGGTGACGGCGGACATATTCAACTGGCTTGCGACCCACTGGCTGCCGAACCTGATCTTCTTTGTGGTTTTCATGCTCTTCGCGGCTTCCTTCTTCGGAGCTTTCGAAATCGTGCTGCCGTCCAAACTCGTTAATGCGAGTGACAAGAAATCGGACCGAGGAGGCCTTGGTGGAGTGTTTTTCATGGCTCTCACCCTCGTGCTGGTGTCGTTTTCATGCACCGGCCCGATAGTAGGAACCGTTCTTATCAAATCCACGGCCGGTGAATTCTGGGCTCCCATGGTTACGATGCTGGCATTCAGCGTAGCTTTCGCCCTTCCGTTTACTCTTCTGGCCTTTTTCCCTTCCGTTCTTAAGAATCTTCCCAAAAGCGGCGGATGGCTCAACAGCGTGAAAGTCGTACTCGGATTCATCGAACTCGCACTCGGACTTAAATTCCTGTCGGTTGCCGACCAGACCTATCACTGGGGTATTCTGGACAGGGAGGTTTACCTTGCGATCTGGATAGTGGTATTCACCCTTCTTGGATTCTATCTTCTCGGCAAACTCAGATTCAAGTATGACGATGAGTTGAAGCACATAGGTCTGGGCCGGCTCGGTCTGGCCATAGCGGTCTTCTCTTTCGTGGTTTATATGATTCCCGGCATGTTCGGAGCACCTTTGAAGGCTCTTTCCGGCTATTTGCCGCCCTTGGAGACGCAGGATTTTGTCCTTGGCAGCGGAGGGGCTATGACTTCCGATGCCGCTGCCACCCTCGGCATGCTGAGAGGGGGGACCGCTTTAGCGGTGGGGTCGAGCAAAAGCGAGACGGCCGAGGAAGTCATAACCCCTCCGCTGTCTCTTCCCCACGGATTGCGTGGTCATAGCAGAATAGAGGATGGTATTGCGGCGGCCAAGCAAAGCGGCAGGCTGGTATTTGTGGACATTACCGGACACGGTTGCGTGAACTGCCGTGAAATGGAAGCGCGGGTTTGGAGCGATCCGGAAGTGCTTCAGAGGCTTTCACAGTATTTCGAAATCGTGGCTCTCTATACCGACGACAAGGCGAAACTCCCTGAATCGCAGTGGGTGGAAACTCCTGAAGGGAAGACCCTCAAGGATGTCGGCCGGGTGAACAGCTATATAGCGCGGACCCGGTTCGGAGTCAACGCCCAGCCGAATTACTTCATCCTGGATTCAGCAGGCAAAATTTTAGCCGGACCCAGAGGATACAATCTCTCAGTGCCCGGCTTCATTTCTTTCCTGGATTTGGAGGATTAGATTTCCGAAAGCAATCTTTCGAACAATAGACTCATCCGCCTGGAGGCAGCATCCGCCTGGCGGATGATTTCGTTTTCATCTGTCACGTAACCGTCTCCGGCCTGATGAGCTATATCCGTTATTACGGACATGCCGAGCACGCGGACTTCGCTTTGCCTTGCGACGATGACTTCCGGCACGGTGCTCATTCCCACTGCATCGGCACCGGCGAAGCGGCAGAAGCCATACTCGGCTGGAGTTTCGTAGCTGGGGCCGCTCAAAGGCAGGTATATGCCCTCGCGCAGCCTTAACCCTTCATCGGCCGCGATGCGTCGCGCCGACTCCTGCAGAGTCAGGTCGTAGGCGCAGGTCATGTCGGGGAAGCGGGGACCGAACTCGTCCTTGTTGGGACCGATGAGCGGGTTGGGTATCATGTTGATATGATCCGTGATAAGCATAAGGTCTCCGATCTGCCAATCCTGACACACGGTGCCGGCAGCGTTGGAAACGAAAAGGAAGCTTATTCCAAGCCGGACCATGACGCGCACCGGCAGAACCACAGTATCGAGGGAATACCCCTCATAGAAATGGTAGCGTCCCTGCATCGCAAGCACGCATTTTCCTCCAAGGTTTCCGCAGATGAAATTGCCCTTGTGGCCGATTGCGCTGGCTTTGGGAAAGCCGGGAACCGAGGTGTAGGGGATTGTCAGGGCATCCTCTATCTTTTCAGCCAGAGTGCCCAGGCCGCTGCCGAGAATGATTCCTGCAACGGGCTTGCGTCCATCCAGCCTGGAGGCGAGGAATTCAGATGCTTCGTTGATCGTTGTCGTGGGAGTCTGCATTCTAAAGGCTCTCGATCAGTTTGGTGAACAGGGGAATCATGCGTTTGGTTGCAGCGTTGGCCTGCATCACCACGTCTTCTCCGTCATTGAAATTCCTTTCGACGTTCTGCGTGTTGCATATATTGGTTACCACGGACATGCCGAAGACCCTCATTCCGCTGTGGCGCGCCACGATGACTTCAGGCACCGTGGACATGCCTACGAGGTCCGCTCCGCTGGAACGGAAGAAACGCACCTCGGCGGGAGTCTCGTAAGAAGGTCCGGAACCTCCGAAATAAATGCCCTGATGCAGTTTGATTCCCATTTCCGCGGCGATCTCAAGGGCTTTTTTCTGCAGCTCAAGGTCGTAGGCGCAGGTCATGTCCGGGAAACGGGGACCGAAATCGTCCATGTTTGGACCGATCAGCGGATTGGGCATGAAATTGATATGGTCCTTGATTATGATAGTGTCGCCAACCTTGTAATCCGGGTTCAGGGCTCCGGCGGCATTGGAGACAAGAAGGAATTTCACTCCGAGCTTGCACATGACGCGTACCGGGAGAGTGAGGGTGGACATATCGTAACCCTCGTAGTAATGGAATCGTCCCTGCATTGCCAGAACGCACTTTCCTCCGAGAAATCCGCAGATGAAATTGCCTTTATGGCCTATTACCGTAGAGACCGGGAAACAGGGGATTTCCGTATAAGGTATGGTTATCCGGTCTTCTATTATTTCGGCGAGTTCACCGAGTCCGCTGCCAAGGATGATTGCCGCAATCGGTTTGCGTCCCTGCAGTCTGGACTCTATGTATTCCGCCGCTTTGTTGATTTTGCTTATTCTTTCGTCCATAATATAATTGGTTTCAGTGTCAGCATTTGATTTTTTCGAGCGCTCTCTGCGCTTCATGCAGGATTTCCCTTTCATTGGGAATCTCCCTTCTGCGCATTACGAATTTCCCTCCGGCAATCACGGAATCTATGCAGTCGGAATGGGCTGAATAGACCAGATTGGCGAGGAAGGGGCCGGGGGAGAGGAAGTAGGTACTGTCGGTCTCCACAATGGAGATGTCCGCGAGCGCACCCTCTTCGAGCCGTCCGGAATT
This sequence comes from Bacteroidales bacterium UBA2861, assembly GCA_002350615.1. Classification (GTDB taxonomy): domain Bacteria; phylum Bacteroidota; class Bacteroidia; order Bacteroidales; family UBA932; genus Cryptobacteroides. The sequence continues at coordinate 35,128 of DEFD01000007.1, forward strand.
GAGCCTGAGGGATTTCGCTCCGTTTATGGTGGCCATGTCCAGAAGTTCCGGCAGAGGAAGGGCCTTGGGGTCGTTTCTCCAGGCTTTCTGGAACAGGGCGCTGGTCTTCATGGCCTCCAGGATGTCGAGGTTGTTCGATGACGCGCAGCCGTCCGTACCTATGCAGATATTGACGCCTGCATCCCTGAGCTCATTGTAAAGGAAGCGGTATCCGGAGGAAAGCTTGGTATTCGAATTGATGTTGTGGATGCAGTGAACCCCGTATTTGGCCAGCAGCTCGATATCGTGCTCGGTGAGCCAGAGACAGTGTGCCGCGAGAAGATTCGGCCCCAGCACGCCGAGAGTCTCCAGATATTCCACCGGAGTGAGCCCGCCGTGTGCCGCCTTGCAGTCTTCCACTTCCCGCACGCTTTCGCAAAGATGTATGTGGAGCGGAAGGTCGTGCTTGCGGGCGAAGTCCGCGGCCCATACCATCATCGGCTCGCTCACCGAATATATGGCGTGGAAGGCAAGTTCGTAAATGGCGCCGTCGGTATCCCAGAGGTCTTTTACCTCCTCATACTTCCTGGTGCACTGGTCCATCTGCCTCTTAGCCTCTTCGGGATTGTTCCTGTCCATGATGTCATAGCCCACCGCAGGGCGGATACCCATTTCGGCGGCCGCCTTCTGACAGGATTCAAAGAACCAGTACTGGTCGTTGAAGGTGGTGGTGCCGGTGCGGATCATCTCGATGCAGGCAACCTTCACCGCCCAGTAAACGTATTCGTGGTCGAAATTGGCTTCGATTCTCCAGATTTTGTCGAGCCAGTCCTGGAGGACCATATCCTCGCCGATGCCGCGCATGAGCGACATCCCGGCGTGGGTATGCATGTTTACGAAACCCGGGATAGCGACCTTCCCGCTGCAGTCCATTACTTCCACGTCGCCGGCGAGGTCCCAGTCTTCACAGGAGCCTGCAGGCTGAATCTTCCGTATATGACCGGTATCGATGAATACGTCCTTGCATTCATCGGCTATCGTTATGTTTTTCAGCAGTATCGAACCCATTCAGCTACGCTCCTCAAAACTCGTCTGAGGGTGCGTCGCTCTCCGGCCTTACGGGAATTTCCCCGTCGAAGCAGTTGGTGCGAATATACTCTATCACGGAATCCAGACCCTCCTTGAACTTCGCGAAATCTTCCTTGTAGAGAAAAATCTTGTGTTTGTCGTATGTAAAACTCCCGTCCGGATTGTTGCGGCGCTTGCTTTCGGTAATGGTAAGGTAAAAGTCGTTATTCCCTCTCGTGGATTTTACGTCGAAGAAATAAGTCCTCTTACCGGCGCGGACCGGTTTGGAGTAAACATCTTCTGAATTGCGGTCCTGAAAATTGGCAGGATCCCTGTCGTCTTTATACATAATTTTTTAACACTTTATTCGATGCAAAATTATAATTTTTTGTGAATTAGGTGCTATATTTGCGCAAAATTGTTTGAAAAAATGTTGAATCGAAGAATTCTCAGGATCAAGGCCTTCAAGGCGGTTTACAGTCTGGCCGAGAATCCTGATATCGAACTCCGGGAGCTGGAAGGGCAGTTGGAGCGCTCCTGCGAGGCAACCAGGGACCTTTACCTGTTCCTGCTCTCGATTGTCGGGCCCCTTACACAGGAAGCCGCCTCGAGGCTTGAAGCCGCCCGAAACAAGTTCAACCCCAGTGAAGAGGAACGCAATCCCAACATGAAATTCGCGCAGAACCGGCTCGCTCCGATGCTTGCGGAAGATCCTGATTTTGTAAAGATCCTTTCCAAGAAGAAACTTTCCTGGGACCAGTGCGACGTACTCCTTCGCCATCTCTACGATACCATCCGTGAAAGGGATTATTTCAAAGCCTACATGGAGTCCGAGGAGTCTTCCCTCAAGGAAGATGCCGCCCTCTGGGCTGATATCTTCGCGAGCGAATTCGATGACAACGAAGAGCTTGCGCCGATTCTGGAAGATATCTCCATCTGGTGGAACGATGATCTTGAGTATGCGCTCAACTGGTGCTGCCGTACCTGCGAGTCCCTCGGGAAGGGGGAACCCTGGAAACTGCTTCCCCTGTACATGGATGAGATCACCGGGAAAGGGGAGAGCGACAGGGCCTTCGTAAGGAAGCTCCTGCGTACCGCGTATGCCCAGTTCAGCGCTTATTGCGACCGGGTGGGCGCGAATACGAGCAAGTGGGACCTCGGGCGCATCTGCGTGACGGATCTCGCCCTTATCGTCTGCGGGCTTGCAGAAGCGGCTGCCTTCCCCGAAATACCCGAAAAGGTTACCATAAACGAATATGTCGAGATTTCAAAGTTCTACAGCACTCCCGAGAGCCGTGGCTTTGTAAATGGAATATTGGATAAACTGATTAAAGAGAAATAATTTGGTATGAAAGCATTGTACTTTGTTTTGCAGGCAGCGCCTGCAGCCTCCCAGCAGGGCGGCGGAGCCGGTTTCTGGATCATGATCCTCGCTCTTTTCCTCGTGATGTGGCTTTTTATGATCCGTCCCCAGCGCAAACAGCAGAAAGAGCTTGAGAAATTCCGCAAGGAACTCGCAAAAGGCGACAAGGTGATCACCGCCGGCGGTATCTACGGAACCGTTGCCGAGATCTCTGAAAAGACTGTCCTTCTTAAAGTGGACGGTGAAGTGAAACTGCGCGTGGACAAGAACTCCCTGGTCCGCGATTTCTCTGAAGCCCAGACCGAACAGAAGTAAGCTGCACCGCGGTGAAGAACTGGTATTCGTTTCTCGGTTGTCTTCTCCTCGCTGCCGCAATCTGGCTGATCCACAATCTGTCCCGCATGAATTCGGACGTTGTGAGCGTTCAGCTTATTGCGGAAAGCAACATTGAGGGGCGGGCCCGCCGTGCAAACGAGCCGGTTACCGTTACGGCGCGCTGCAAGGCCTCAGGATTCCGTCTGATCTATCTCCATTCCAGGGAAAGGACGGCGGTGGTCCGCTTCGACGCCGAGGATTTCCAGCATCGCGAAGGAGATTTTTTCTCCATCCAGTCTTCCCAGCTCTACAAGTATGTTCCGGCGATCTTCGGCCCGATCCAGGCCGTGGAATCGTTCATAAGCGAGAGCCTGCTGTTCCGTTTCAGCAGTGAAAACAGCAAGAAGGTGCCTGTCACGGCGGTGAGCAGCCTGGGTTTCAAGGCCCAGTACACCAAGATGTCCGAACTTGAACTCAATCCGGATTCCGTGCTGGTGTATGGTACACCGGAAATGCTCAAGACGGTGGATGCGGTTTACACCGAACCCATTATAAAGAATGAAATCCGCAATGACGTCCACGGGGAAGCACGTCTCGAGAAGCCTTCCGGGCTCAGGCTTTCGCACGATGTCGTGGATTACAGTCTCAAGGTAAGCCGTTATGTGGAAATACGCAGGAGCCTTCCCGTGGAGGTGAGGAATCTGCCGCCGACTGCTCGGGTCCTTACTTTCCCTGCGCTGATAGACGTGAGCATGCGCTGCGTATTCCCCCTGCTCTCGGATGACCCCGGGGACGGTCTTGAACTTTATGTGGATTATTCCGAGTTCAGGAAGTCGCTTGCAGGCAAATGCGTCGTGCGTTATGATTCCCTGCCGGCAGGAGTGATATCCTGCAGCCTGCATCCCGAAGTCTGTGAATGTGTCGAAAGATGAAGACTGTCCTGATTACCGGTGGAATTGCAAGCGGCAAGAGCGAGATGCGCAAGTACCTCGCTTCCCTTGGTTATCCGGTGTACGACTGCGATTCCAGGGTAAAAGCCTTGTACGAGGTAGTGCCTGGCCTCAAAACCAGGGTGGAGGAGGCGATAGGTCTCCCTTTCTCACAGCTTGGGATTATTTTCAGCGATTCCGCGAAAAGGGAGGCTCTCGAAGCCGTGGTGTATCCCGAACTGATTAAAGATATACATGCCTGGAAGGCGGGACTGGGAGACGCCGAGTTATGCTTCATAGAATCCGCGATTGCCGCTGAAAAACCGCTTTTTGATTCGGAATACGACGAAATATGGATGGTTTCGGCGCCTGCCGGACTGAGGATGAAGCGCAATCCTCTTGCCGCATCCCGCATGGGAGCGCAGAATCCGCAGGCTGTTAAGGCCGATGTCCTCATTGAAAACTCAGGAAGCCTCGAAGACTTCCACTCCAGGATACTCAATTTGTTGAAACAATATAAAACCGATTATTGATATGGAAAAAACAGATTTGTCCAAGATACTGTCCGTTTCGGGACAGCACGGGCTTTACAAGTTCCTTGCCCTGAGCCGTAACAATGCGGCCATAGCCGAATGCCTCGCAGACGGCCACCGCACTGTCTTCGACGCGCACAGCCGCATCACCACCCTCGCCGATATAGCGGTCTTTACCGATTCCGGCGAAATCAAGCTCAAGGATGTCTTCCTTGGCATTCAGAAGGCTCTCGCAGGTGCGGAGGCTCCCACTTCCAAGGCTCCCGCCGATGAAATCAAGGCGCTTTTTGAAAAAGCAGTCCCCAATTACGATGCTGACCGCTTCTATGTATCCCATATGAAAAAAATCCTCGACTGGTACGGTGAACTCGTAAAATACGCGTCACTCGATTTCGTCGAGGAAGAAGAGGCTCCCGCTGAAGAATAGGCGGGGGTATTCCCTGCGATCAGAGAGCCGGGAATAGATCAAGGTTGGTGAACGATGCCTGCAGCTCTCCGGATTCTATCCGGTGGATTATGCTGACTACGGCGTCGTTCATCGGCGTTTTTACGCCCAGCTTCCTGCCGAAGGCGCAGACGGAGCCGTTGATGGCGTCCACTTCGGTCTTTTTGCCATGCTCGATGTCCTGCAGCATGCTGGCTTTGAGTTTTGCATGCTTGCGTATTGCAAGAGGGATGATCATGTAGGAAAGGGCTTTCTTGACAGGACCGTGATAGTCCAGAAGCTTCACTATATCCTTCCCCTGGACGGGTTCTATGCGGATTCCGCCGGCGGCGCAGACATCGATGCATTCCTTAATGATGGCCTGGACTATCTTGCGGGAGGCCCTGTTGCCGGCCGCTTTGCCGAAGGTGGTTCCGAGTACCGCGCTCATTCCGGAGAAAGAGGCGTTGATGAGCAGTTTGCTCCATCTTGTGCCTATGAAATTCTCTTCCACGTCCACCGGCCCCATCATCTCCAGCAGTTCTTTGACTTCATTGAAATGGGGATTCCGCTCTTTACCGATGCTTCCGAGGGAAAAAGTAAGAGCCTCCGGGGCGCTGGTGAGTTCGCAGACTCCCGGCTCCAGCATGGTGGCGCCCCAGGCTACGGTGCAGCCCAGGACCCGCTTCTCTCCGACTATTTCGGCTATTCCCGGCTCGGGAAGCCCGTTCTGGAGGGTCACTATCACTCCGTCATCGGCAAGGTATGTCTTCAGGAAACTTACGATTTCCGGATTCCGCTGCTGCTTGGTCATAAGGAACAGCAGGTCATAGGTTCCCGACATCTCGGCATCGGTGTAGGCGTTGACGCTCTGTACAAAGTCCACGGTGCCGACGACGTGCGCGCCATGTTCCTGCAATGCCTTTACATGGGCCTGGTTGTGGTTGATAAGGTCGATTTTCCCGCCTTTGCGGGCAATGAATGCGCCGAGTATCGTTCCGAGGGACCCGGCTCCGTAAATTGCAGCTCTCATATTGATGCAAATATAGGAAATTATTCCGGCAGGTACTCCGCAAGGAGGTCGTAGTCGCCAGCAGCGCTTATGCGGACCTTTATGAATTTCCCCGCCAGTGACTCAGGATCGGTTCCGGAGGGGAGCGTAACGATGATTTCCCCGTCAACTTCAGGACTTTCGTATTGGGAACGGGCTATGAGACGGGCAGGACTTCCCGTGCCGCCTTTGTCCAGTACTTCATCGACCAGAACGGTTTCAGTACTGCCTACACGGCTCGCATTGAAATCGGCCGAGATGCCGGCCTGCAGGCTCATAAGGCTGTCGTATCTGCGCTGCTTCTCTTCTTCTGGAACGTCGTCTTCGAGATTGGCTGCGCCCCAGGTGCCTTCTTCTTCGGAGTAGCGGAAAGCCCCGAGCCTCTCAAAACGGGCGTCAGCGGCGAAATCCAGCAGCTCGGAGAATTCCTCGGGGCCTTCACCCGGATGCCCCACTATGACTGTCGTCCTCAGGACCACTCCCGGGATTTCCCGGCGGAAACGTTTTATCAGATTCCTCGTCCATTCTCCGTCCACGCCCCTGTGCATGTTTTTCAGGACCTTGTCCGAGATGTGCTGGAGCGGGATGTCGAGATATTTGCAGATCTTGGGATTGTCGGCAATCTCCTTCAGGACGTCTTCCGGGAAGCCTTCCGGATAGGAATAATGGATGCGTATCCATTCGATGCCATCCACGGCAGACAAGGCCTTCAGCAGATCCGCAAGCGCCCTGCGGCGGTAAATGTCGAGTCCGTAATATGTGGTGTCCTGGGCGATGAGTATGAGTTCTTTGACTCCCTGCCCGGCCAGGAGGGTGGCCTCCTCGACGAGTTTTTCGATGGGGACCGACCTGTGTGCGCCGCGGATGAGGGGAATCGCGCAATAGGAACAGCGACGGTCGCAGCCTTCGGATATCTTCAGATATGCGTAAGGGGCTTTCCGGCCGATGCGGCGATGTGTCCGGAGACCTTCCCGGGGCTCTACGCCGAGTGCCTTTACCACCGGATCGAGCTCCCTTGCACCGAACCAGGCATCCACTTCAGGAATAAGGGAGGGGAGTTCGCTGCCGTATCGCTGCGAGAGGCAGCCGAAAACATAGAGTTTGCCTGCTCCGCCGCGTTTTTTCCGGGCTGCGGCCTCGAGTACGGTGTTTACCGATTCTTCCTTGGCGTCCCCTATGAAGCCGCAGGTATTGACCAGAAGGTAATCCGCATATTCTTCGGAGTCTTCGGGCAGCACCCTGAACGACAGGGAATTGCCGTCCGATCCGGATACAGCGGAAGGCAGCTGTGCCAGCAGATGTTCAGTATCCACCGTGTTCTTGCTGCACCCTAAGGTTATTACCTGAATGGTCTTGGTCATGATTCAAATTAAAAAAGGCGGGGCCGTAAGCCGGTTTCTGTTTTTAAGTCTGCCATTTATCTTCGCAACCTACCCCCCGGCATC
>DEFD01000007.1:42244-57343 GCA_002350615.1 Bacteroidales bacterium UBA2861
GCCCTCATCTGCCGGTATATTTGGTCTTGCAGGCCCCGGGCCGTACCCGGCTCGGCGTCGCCGCCGGCCGTCGCAGGCTCTTACCCTGCGTTTTCACCCTTACCGGCAGGTGGTGATGCGGCCGAAGCCTTCCACCCTTGATGCCGGCGGTTGTTTTCTGTTACGGTAGCCAAAAGATTACTCCCTTCTGCGATTTCCGCAGCGGGGTGCCCTTTCCTGTCCGGACTTTCCTCCCTTACGGGCGACAGACCGTCCCGCCTTGTTGTATCCGCTGCCGGGCGAAATCGCTCTCCGGCAGCTTTTGCCGCTGCAAAAATAGTCAAAAAGCAAATACTTTCTTATATTTGTAACGAATATATTCATGCCGCATATGACTGTAAGAACCTTTGAAATATGAAAAAACTCTTTACAATCGCCCTCTCTTTCGTTATGCTCATGCTCTTCGCTGCATGCGGCAAAGACAAGGTCAATTCCAGGTCGGAATCTTATTATGTGCAGACGGACAGTTGCCATGTGATGGGGTACTACGGAGTAAATGTGTTCGGCACCATACTTTTGGAGGAATATGACGAGGATGATATTGAGGCGGGTTTCTTCCTGAGTACCAAATCCTCTTTTGACGGGGCCGAACCGGTTCAATGGCAGAATCTTTACCAGGGATCTTTCATGTCCGTGATCCTCGGCCTGAAACCCGATACCAAGTATTATTACAGGGCTTATGTCCGGCAACAGGGGAAATATCATCATGGGAAGACACTTACGTTCACCACTGAACCGGCTCCTCTACATTATGTCTTTGAGGTTCAGCTAAGCCCCAATACGGCGGATCTTATCCTCGGGGTTATGGGAAAGACCTCTGTCAAACTTACGGCAAAGGTGCTTCCGGAAGATGCCGTGGACAATACCGGCGTGTTCTGGAAAAGTTCCGATCCGTCAGTGGCGACTGTAAGTAACGGACTGGTTTCGGCCGTTGCTCCCGGTACGGCGATTATCACTGCAACTGCCGGAGAAGGCAGCTACAGCGATAAATGCGTCGTGACAGTCAAAAATCCGATTCCTGAGGGAGCGGTGGATCTCGGGCTCAAGGTTTACTGGTCCGCCAAGAACCTCGGGGCCTCCTCACAGTCGGATGCGGGTTATCGTTTTGCATGGGGAGAAACCGCCCAGAAGCAGTCTTTCCCGGCTTCGACATATAAGTATTTCGACGCGAACGAGACTCCGACCAAATATACGGGCAGCCACGGTCACGAGGGGGGATCTGCTGACAATCTGTTAAGATTGCTTCCGGAAGATGACGCGGCACATGCCGCCTTGGGCAGTACTTGGAGGATTCCTTCGTGGGAGGATTTCGCGGAGCTTCTCGACAATTGCACCATGTCCGTTTATCCGGCGGACAATCCTGCCGGCATAAAGTTTACGAGCAAGAAAAACGGTAACAGTATCCTGCTGCCGTATAACAGCTTCATTTCGGGTACCAGTGAGTACACGAGTAAAAAGATATATCTTTGGACCAATGAAGTAGAAGAATATCAAAATGAAAAAACCAAGAAATACATGTATTCCAATGCATATTTATTCACACTCGATGTAATTGGAGGAGTATTTACGGTTGACAAAGGCTATGTCAAACGCTATTCCGGCGTGTGCATAAGGCCGGTTTGCGATTAACGTATTACAGCATGATTCGGAGTGCAAGATTATGTGCCGTTGCGGCCGCTTTGCTGGCGGCTGTCTCCTGCGGGGCCAAAGAGCCCGTCCGATACGAGGTGAAAGTACTGAAAGAGTACACGCACGACAGGGCGGCCTATACCCAGGGATTGTTTTTCCATGATGGAAGCCTGTTCGAAACGACCGGACTGAACGGATCGTCCAGTCTCAGGAAGGTGGAGCTTGAAAGCGGGGAAGTGCTTGAACGCGTCAATTTCAGCCGTAAGTACTTCGCCGAAGGCTCAGTGGTCCTGGACGGAAAGCTTTACGTGCTTACGTGGACCAACAGGGTGGCTTTCATCTACGATGCGAAGACGCTCGAATACAGGCAGACTTACAGCTATCCACGCGAGGGATGGGGCCTGACCACCGACGGCAAATCCCTGATAGCTTCAGACGGCAGCTCGCGCATATACTTCATGTCTCCTGAATTCAAGCCGCAGAAGAGCATAAATGTCAGCTTGGGAGGCAGGCCGATACGCAATCTCAATGAACTGGAATGGATTGACGGGCGAATCTGGGCGAATGTCTATCTCACCGACATGATCCTGATAATCAATCCGGATACCGGCGTAGTCGAGGCTACCGTGAATTGCAGCGGACTGCTTCCCCAGAATCTTAGGAGACAGGACACCGACGTACTGAACGGCATCGCCGTCGACGCCGACAAAAAAATCTACCTGACAGGTAAACGCTGGCCGCGTCTCTATCAGGTAGAACTCGTGAAGTCCAAATAGGGCTTAGAATTTCAAAGATATCTTCCCGGTGGCCGTGAAAGGCGGCGCAGGGATGAATCCGAGTTGGTAATAGCGATTGTCGTTCCCGTGTCCGCCAGTGGCGAAGATGGCCGAATATGCCCATCCGCTCTGGGCCACGCGGGCGCAGAATACATTGCCCAGGTCCACTCCGAGGGCGATTTCCTTTATGAATTTACGGGGCTTGATCTTGTAGCCGAGAGAGATGTCGGACAGGCTGTACCCCGGAAGGGACCTGTCGCGGTTGCCGCTGTTGTCCAGATACATCCTGCTCACATAGCCGCTATGCCATACAGCACTGAACGCTCCGACGTGGAAATCAAGGAAAGCGTTGAGGATGGCGTCCGGAGAGAAGGCGAGGGGAGAATCGTCGTAATGTATCACGGCAGTGCCGTTGTCCCAATCCTCCACATACTCGTCAAAGTCCAGCAGACGGTTGCGGCTCAGCGCTGCGTTGCCCTCGAGGCTCAGCCAGGAAGTGATATCGACCCCCGCGGTAATCTCCGCCCCCAGCCTGTAGGAATCCGGGATATTGGTGGTGAGGGCTTCGCCTATGTCGCTGAGCTCTCCTGTCTGCACCAGCTGGTCGGCATACTTCATATAATATAGGTTTGCGCCAGCTCTCCATATCTTTCCTGAATACTGGTAGCCGCCCTCGAAATCATAGAGCCGCTCCGCCTTGGGGGCAGGATACTTGCCGTTGTCCGTGAAATTGTTCCTTTCCGGCTCGCGGTTGCTCACCGCCACGGAAGCATAAGCCCTGTGGGGGCCTGCGCTGAAGTTTACACCAGCCTTCGGATTGAAGAAATCATATTTCTCATCGATGTCCAGATAGTGCTTCGAGGCGGTTCCGTCGTCGTTGTCGATGTATTTGTCGTTATATCCGCCCGAGCTGTAATCCACGTGTCTGAACTGAAGGTCGGCGAAGATGCTCCAGTTCCGTGATATGCTGAAAGATGCCTTCACGAAGGCGTTGCCGTCGTTTTTCGTGGCGTCCGAATCATAATATTTGTATTGCCCGCCCTTCAGGTAAGCCTCGGCCAGTTCGGCATTGCTCATATATCGCAGGTAGCCGAAGTGATCGCCCTTGAACTGCTGCACGCTCAGTCCCGCGACCGCATCCCATCGGCCCTGCCTGTAAAACAGGTTGGCGAGAGCGCCGTATGTGTCCTGTGAAAGGCCTTTGCGCCGCACGAAATCGCACTTTTTGATGGTCTCGGCACTGCTGTCGGTAAACCAGGGGATGCCGTATTTCACGAGCTTGTTGTCCTTGCGGAACTCGTCGTAATAGCCGTAGCCGTCCGTGTAATGGGCCGTGGCGCTGAAACGCCAGGCATCCGAAATGCCCCAGCTGAAGCTCAGGATATGGTGCGTCTGCCAGAAATTGTCAGTTGTCCTCGGCCAAAAAGAACCGTCCGCCATCTTGTAACGGTGAAGCGTGTAGCTGTTGTCGCTGCCGATCTCCAGCCACTCGTAAAGGGAATTGAAGCGCCCCAGGCCGGCTTTCCAGATGTCTTTGTAGGTTTTGATGCCGGTTTTGGAGCCGAAGGTCCCGTCCATAATGGACAGGTCGCCCGTGCCTGCGGTGATGCCGTTCCAGGCCTGACCGGTGTTCTCGAAGTTCCCCAATATCTTATAGGAGATGCGATAATCGCGTCCCAGCCAGTTCAGAGAGCCGTACCAGCTGCCGGAACGGCCGTCGGTGCCGTGAACGTAGCCGTCGGTGGATGTCTCGTGATATGCTCCTTCCAGCACGATTCTCTTCCAGAGAAGTCCGGTGGAGAAATTCCCTCCGAAATTGTAGGTGTTGAAACTGCCGTACGATGCATTCAGCTCCACGGCAGGGGTGTATGAAAAGCCTTTCGTGGCGAGCGACACCGAACCGCCGAAGGCACCGTCGCCGTTGGTGGAACTGCCCACGCCCCTCTGTATCTGCACGCTGCCCAAAAGGGAAGCGTAGGAGTTCATATTTGCCCAGAACACCGTCTGGTCCTCGGGTGAGTTGAGCGGCACGCCGTCCAGGGTTACGTTTATGCGCGACCCCCCTGCGCCGCGAATCCGCATATAAGTGGTCCCGGTCCCCACTCCGTTTTCGCTCCAGGCGAGGACTCCCGGAGTACGGGCGAACAGCAGGGGAAGTTCCTTGCCTCCCTTGGAGAATTCTGCCAGCTCGCCGCGGCTGACATTGCTTACGGCATATGGTGCGTCCTTCTGGGCGCGTACCGAGCTGATCACTGCTTCCTGCAATTCATCGGTCGCCAGGGAATCCACCTGGGGCCGGGCGCCGGCATTTCCGGCGAAAAGTACCGCCGCAGCGGCACAGACAAAGATTTTTTTGCTCATAACAATTCCTCCGCGGGCATTATCCCGATCAGGTTCAAGGGTATCATCTCAGCCGCCTTCCGGCAGCACCCCATTGTGTTTGCAAAGGTATAAAAGATTTTTATTATTTTTGTCGGTTGTGAAACGATATCCTATATGAAAAAACTGCTCCTCCTCTCTGCTCTTTGCCTTCTGGCATTCGGATGCAAAAAAGAGCTTGATGCCCAAAAGGACAAATTTGTCGATGTAATAGCGGTAAACATCCGCCCCTATCCCAACGAGGCTTATCTCATCCCGGGCAATACCCTGCAACTGGGATGGTATGTGAACCCTTCCAACGGTTATGTCAACGAAGCGGAATGGGGAGTGTACGACTCGAAAGTTGCCTCAGTAGACCAGAAAGGTCTGGTCTCCGCCGTCGGGATCGGGGATACCCGCGTGTGGCTCAGGGTCCAGCCAAGTAATCATATAGCACATTTCCATCTCCATGTGGTGCAGAATCCCGTGCCGCTGAATTCCCTGACTCTCAGCCCCTCCAGCCTTGATCTCGGTGTAGGGAGCTCCGGCGATTTCGAAATCGGGTTCTATCCCGAAAACACCACGCAGAGAGATCTGGTCTGGGAGTCCTCCGACAAATCCGTCGCGGTGGTGGGCGCGGACGGCAAGATTACCGGTAAAGGTCCCGGTACTGCCACAATCACGGTAACGGAGCAGAACAGCAATAAAAAGGCCTCTGCAAACGTGACGGTTGCCGTGCCGTTCTCGTCTATCACGCTCGACTTCCCTTCGGCGAGATTCCTCCAGGTGGAAGAGCGCTCCGGCAAATCCTGCTTCGCGATAGAGAAGGGGATTACGTACAATACTTCAGTGACCACTAAGCCTTCGAACTCCACAGACAGACTCGTTTACACGGTTGAGAGCGGCAAGGAATCTTTCCTTACGGTGGATGACGAGGGCCATATGACTGGCTATAAATACGGAGGGCCGGTGACGGTTACGATAAGTTCCAGGCTGAATGACAAGCTAAGCACAAGTTTCAATGTCTTTATCTACGATAATCCAACCGGCGTGAAACTGGATGGACGCAATGTCGAGGGCATCGGCTCCGGCTGCTCCCAGTCTTGGTACATGGTACCTGTTCCTGCAACCGCCTATCCTTACGACAGTTTCGAACTCCTGGAGGCAGACGATAATCTCAGCGCAAGCGTGAGGGGCAACTCTCTCATCGTGACTGCGGATAAGTTGGGAGATGCCTCCCTGAGCACCCCTTCTTCCATAAAATTCAGGACAGTCACCGTTAAATACGGTTCATACCCTGCCACCCTGCGCTTCATGCTCTGCAAATACGATCCCTTCCAGTGCAAGATCGGCGACGGCCTGGTGTACCACGACAATGCGCTCTGTTGCTATGACGGTGGTTACCGCGGACTCGGCGTCATCGAAGAATCTGCCTTTGTGGACAATAACGATCCGCCTTTCGGCATCATCGCATTCATAGGAGACGAGCAGTTGAGGGATCCGTTCCTTCAGCACACCACAAAGAAAATGACACTGACCTCTTTCGGCGTCACAAAATGCTGCATAGACGGAAGTACGGTAGCAAAGCTTCCCGCAAAGGTGCACGGCATAGCGATCCCTTACAACGGCGGGCCGTTCTTCAGGAACTTCACTCAGCCTCTCGGCTGGAACGGTGCCGGCGATGGAGAACAGTATATGGGCGTACAGAAATCCCTTTACGACGATTCTGACATGACTTCCGGCATCACGGGAAATATCCAGCTTGCTTCGGGCGGCGACCTGAAATACAGCGCCTATATGAATACGATGGCCTTCGTGTCCTACAACTGTACCGCCACCGACAAGAATTATCATATCCGTCCGGCCATCTACTTTGATTCCTCGATACTTCTCAGTGACTACAGGGCTGTTTTCAACAGCAAACTCAAGCAGAAATACGGTGACTATTATGTCGGTTTGAAGGAAAACAGCGAAAGAGTGTGCAGGGTATGCCCGGGCGAGGGCAATACGGGCTCGTATACGACGCCATGGCTCCTGCCTACAGTTAGGGACCTCTTCGCCGTCTTCGGCCTTCCCGGTACCACCACCTTCAGCAAGAATACCCCTATCAGCAACGCTAATGTAAAGAGCAATTTGGAAATTCTTGCCAGCTCGGTGATGAACCTGTCCGGCATGATATGCACCTATCGCAACGTTTACTGGACGAGCAACGAAGAGAGCGGCACCCAGGCATGGGCCGTGAATGTAGGCACCACCGACCTGACTGTCCAGTCTTGCTCCAAATATACCGTGAACAAGATACTTCCAGTGCTGTATTTCTGACACAGGGAGCCCGGTACATAACGCATAACGCCCGCTTCACAGCGGGCGTTAACGGTTAGTTAGTAGTGTATTACCTTTAGAAGGTCAATTATTGCTGGTTAGAAGTAGTTGTTTCAAATTTCTGAATGCAAATATAAGCACTTTTTTGAAATTCCAAACAAAAATTCAAAAAATTTTTCAAACAATTTTTAGTTATTAAAATTTTTTAAGAAGTTCGGGTCTAAGATCCTTGGTTCTTTGTAATGCCTGGGCATCCTGCCACTCCCGTATTAATTTCGGATTCCCGCTCAGAAGTACCTCAGGCACCTTCCATCCGTTAAATTCCGCCGGGCGCGTGTAAACGGGCGCGGAGAGCAGTCCGTCCTGGAAAGAATCGCTGAGTGCGGAGGTCTCGTCGGTAAGTGCGCCGGGGATGAGACGCACGATCGCATCGGTGAGCAGCGCGGCGGGAATCTCTCCTCCGCTCACTACAAAATCGCCAATGGAGATTTCCCTGGTTACGATATGGTCGCGGATGCGCTGGTCTATCCCTTTATAGTGACCGCAAAGGATGATTATATTGCCTTTAAGCGAGAGTTCGTTCGCCACCGCCTGGGTGAGCACGGGCGCATCCGGAGCCATGAAAATGATCTCCTCATAGTCACGCTGCGCTTTCAGGTCGTTGATCAGGTTGAAGACCGGCTCCACACACAGGACCATGCCCGCATCTCCTCCGTAGGAGTAGTCATCGACGTTCCTGCGCGGTCCGAGTCCGTAGTCGCGAAGATTGTGTATCTGTATGTCCACAAGTCCTTTCTTGCACGCACGCCCCACTATCGAATGGGACAGCGGACTGTCCAGCAATTCCGGCACTGCACTTATTATATCTATTCTCATAGTGCAAAGATAGTTCAAGCCAAAATAAATGCAAAAAATTATTATATTTGTAAGTTGTACTATTTAACGCGAATTACTATGAGCGAAGAAATCAAAGAAAATCAAGAGCAGAATCTTGCGGGGAAGACCCTCGCGGAACTCTCGGACCTTTTCCGCTCCCTTATGGAGAGTGCTGACGGAATGCTCCGCAGCAAGGAAGCGGAGGCAATTAAATCCGCCTTCTATAAGCTTCTGCTCAAGCTCAAAAGCGAAGCTGCCGATGCGGGTGAACAGTTTGTCGCAGTAGAGGAGAATTTCAAGGCCATCTATTCCGACTACAAGCGCGCCCGTGCAGAATATAATAAAGAACAGGATGCCCTAAAAGCGAAGAACTTGGAAAAGAAACAGGCCATCGTCGAAGAACTCAAGGCCCTTGTGGAGGGACATGATGACGTGAGCTCGCTTTTCCCCGCCTTCCGTGACATCCAGGACCGCTGGCGTTCCGTGGGCCCCGTCCCGGCTACGGCATTCCGTGACCTGAACAGCAGCTATCAGTTCTATGTGGAGAAGTTCTACGACATGGTCAAGATTAACAGGGATCTCCGTGACCTGGACTTCCGCAAGAACTACGAAGCCAAGGAAAAATTCTGCGAAGAAGCTGAAAAGCTTGCCGGGGAAGACAATGTCGTCGCCGCTTTCGGCGAGCTGCAGAAGCTTCACGAGCAGTGGAAGGACCTCGGCCCGGTGGCCAAGGAATTCCGCGAAAGTATCTGGGCAAGGTTCCAGGCCGCAACATCAGTAATCAATAAGCGTTATCAGGCACATTTCGAAGAACTTAAGGAAAAACAGAAAGAGAACCTCGAAGCCAAGACCGCACTTTGCGAAAAGGCCGAAGAGATAGCTGCCAGGGAAATAGGCAGCCTTCAGCAGTTCAATGAATATGCAAAGGAGATAGCGGCGATTCAGGCGGACTGGAGGAAGATAGGCTTTGCCACGAAGAAAGACAACCAGCGTATCTATGAACGCTTCCGCGCTGCCTGCGACGCATTCTTCGCCCGTCGCCGTTCCTTCTATGAAGAGTACAAAAGCCGAAACGAAGAGAACGTCAACAAGAAACTGGACATCATCCGCCGTGCGGAAGAACTCAAGAACAGTACCGAGTGGAAGGCTACCACCGACGCTTTCCTGAAGCTTCAGCAGGAGTGGAAGGAGATAGGCGCCGTTTCGCGCAAACGCAGCGAGCAGCTGTGGAAGCAGTTCCGCGCTGCCTGTGATGAATTCTTCGAGGCCAGGGACAAGAATTCCCCCGCTGCCGGACAGCATGCGAATCTCAAGGCCAAGAAGGCATTGATCGCACAGATAAAGGAATATACGCCAAGTGGAGATGCAGCCGACAGTCAGGCCGCCGCGAAATTCGAAGCGGACTGGAAGGCGATAGGATTCGTTCCTTTCAAGGAGAAGGAAGCCGTTAACGCCGCGTTTGCGGAGGCGATGAAGGAAAAGTTCCCTGCATTCCGCATCTCCGGAGAAAGGGCCGGCCAGGGACCCCGTCAGGCATCCAGGCCGCACAGCGAGAAGGATGCTCTCATAAAGAAGTTCAATGCACTGCAGCAGGAAATAGAAACAATCGAGAACAATATAGGCTTCTTTGCCGCATCCAAGAATTCAGAGGCATTCATCGCCCAGATGCGCAGCAAGGTTGAATCCGGCAAAGCCGAGTTGGCTGCCCTCAAGGAGAAAATCCGCAAGGCAGAGGAGGGGGAATAATAATCAGATATGGACAAGAATACAATTACAGGTTTCATCCTGATGGCTGCAATCCTTTTCGGATTCACCTTTTATCAGAGCAAACAATCGGAAAAGTATAACGCTGAACAGCAACGTATCGCGGATTCCCTTGAGTTGGTGCGCAAAGCCGACAGCATTGCCTATGCGGCTGCCAATCCGCAGGCTGTGACCGAACCGGCGGTTCAGGAGACCCCGGCCGGACAGCAGTCTCCTGTCTATAAGGATGCCGGTCTTGAGAAGGCCCATGCGGGCGAGGGGAGTATTGTGACCCTTGAGAACGACAAGATAGTCCTTGAACTTTCCAGCCGCGGCGCCCAGCCTTACAGCGTGAAGATCAAGGATTTCTATAATTACGACAGCACTGCGCTCTATCTTTTCAAACCCGGAATGAGCGAGTATGCCGT
Source organism: Bacteroidales bacterium UBA2861 (assembly GCA_002350615.1). Classification (GTDB taxonomy): domain Bacteria; phylum Bacteroidota; class Bacteroidia; order Bacteroidales; family UBA932; genus Cryptobacteroides. The sequence goes on from DEFD01000007.1 coordinate 52,416, forward strand.
AAGCGTTTACGCGGGAGAGTATATCCGCACGAGCGATTTCGATTTCCAGATCGTCCGGCAGGAAAAAGACAAGGCCGCCTTCCGGCTCTATTTCGCCGACGGTGGTTATATCGAGCAGAGCTATAGTCTGGAAGAAGGGTCGTACATGGCCCACAACGAGCTTTCCTTCGTGGGAATGAACAGCATCCCGCGCAATGTCTCCAGCCTGGATGTGGATTTTTCCATGACCATTCCCCGTATGGAGAAGGGCTTCAAGAACGAGTCGCAGTATTCCAAGCTTGATTTCTACCAGCCCGGGGACAAGAAACCCGTTGAAATCGGACGTGGCAGGAACGGCAGCAAGCGAGTTAATTCCAAGGTCGAGTGGTTCGCTTTCCAGCAGCAGTTCTTCAGCGCCATTTTCAGCCCCGCTGAAGCTTTTTCCGAAGGCGATTTCGCACTGTCCTTCTTCTCTCAGGAAGATGCAGACCGCAACCTCATGACCTGCAATGCCAGGATGCGCCGTGATTTCCGTCCCGGTCAGGACCTGACCGTGCCCATGGACATGTATTTCGGCCCCAGCCATTACAATACCCTTAAGAAATACGACCGCAAGTTCGAAAAGATAATTCCCCTTGGCGGCTGGCTCGTCGGCTGGTTCACCAAGTTCGTCATCATCCCACTGTTCAATTTCCTGCACAAGGGCATCTCGAACTACGGAATAATCATCCTGCTGATGACTCTCTTCATCAAAATGGTCGTTCTTCCGTTCACCTACAAGTCCTATGCTTCTTCTTCCAAGATGCAGGCTCTCAAGCCGGAAATTGAGAAGCTCAACGAGCGCTATCCCAAGCAGGAAGATGCAATGAAGAAGCAGCAGGCCACGATGGACCTCTACAGACGGGCGGGCGTGAACCCCATGGGAGGATGTCTGCCGATGCTGCTTACATTCCCTATTCTCTGGGCAATGTTCCGTTTCTTCCCGGCCTCCATCGAGCTTCGTCAGCAGTCTTTCCTTTGGGCTGACGACCTTTCTACCTATGACGCCATCTTCGAATTCGGACGCAGGATCCCCCTCATCGGCGACCATCTTTCGCTGTTCGCTCTTCTCATGGCGGTGACCATGTGGGTTTACAGCAAGATGACCATGAGCAACCAGGCTTCCAACGACCCTAACGCGCAGAGCATGCAGTTCATGAGTGTCTGGATGATGCCCATCATGATGTTCTTCATCTGCAACAGCCTTTCTGCGGCACTCAGCTACTATTATCTGCTTTCCCAGCTGATTTCCATGGTTGAAATCTGGGTGATCAGGAAGTTCTTCGTGCATCCGGAGGAGATCCTTGCGAAAGTGCGGGCATCCGAAGGCAAACCCCTGCCCAAGAGCAAGTGGCAGCAGCGGCTGGAAGAGGCTCAGCGCATGCAGGCCCAGCAGCAGCGTCAGCAGAACCGCAGGAAATAGGCAGCTATAGCGCGGGTGGCAACTGATCTTCAGAAACGTCGCGATGCGACCCCTCCCAGTCAAGACTGGGCCCCTCCCTCTTATGTTGCCGAGGGTGGCACAGCTTCTGAAGATCAGTTGCCACCCGCATCCATAAAATTCAATATCAAGCGGATCAAGGATTTGCTGCCCTCCGGGGTCAAGTTGGTGGCGGTTTCCAAATTCAAGCCGCTTTCAGACCTGCAGGAGGCCTATGAGGCAGGGCAGCGGGTCTTTGGAGAAAGCCGTCCCCAGGAGTTTTCCCTCAAGGCGACGCAGCTGCCTCAGGATATCGAGTGGCATTTCATCGGCCATCTGCAGACAAATAAACTGAAACTCGTCCTGCCGTACGCGCATCTCGTGGAATCGGTGGACAGCATCCATCTGCTCCAGGCGATAGAAGACTGGGCGGGCAGGAACGGGCGGTGCGTAAATGTCCTTCTCGAACTGCATATAGGCATGGAACAGACGAAGCAGGGTTTCAGCGCCGACGAACTGCTCGAAGTCATATCTTCATCAAAGACCTGGCCGCATGTCAGGATATGCGGTTTGATGGGTATGGCCAGCAATACCGATGACGAAAATCGTATAGCCGCGGATTTCGCCTTCATCAAATCCATCTTCGATGAATGCCGCATGCGTTTCCCTGAGCTGGACTCTTTCCGGGAGCTGTCTATAGGAATGTCGGGCGACTGGCATATCGCCCTGAATTACGGCGCCACTATCGTGCGGATCGGCACCGCCATTTTTGGTGACCGTTTTTGCTAACTTATTGATTGATAGTCAATTGTTAAAAATCGATGCTCTATTTTGGAGCATCGATTTTGCGTAAACGGCTGATTGTTAAACAGTTGACAAAAACGGCAGTTATAGCAAATCAATCATCGCACGGGCGACGGCGCGGGAAGCGCCGCTTCCGCCGAGGCGACGCCTGATTTCCGCATAGTCGGAAAGCATCTCTTCGCGGTAGGGGATATCCTCGATGAGCCTGCGGATTTCAGCGCTAACGGCTTCCGGGGTGAAGTAGTACTGGATGAGTTCACGGAATGCGAGCTTGTCCAGGATGAGGTTTCCTAGGGAAATGTACTTGATGTGGTCGAGGACGTGCAGGATATGCTGTCCGATGAAGGCGTTGAACTTCGAGGTGCTCCAGCAGACGACTTGCGGCGTGCCTATCAGGGCTGCCTCCAGCGAGGCCGTGCCACTGTTCACCATTGCCGCTGATGCGTATTTGAGAACATCGTAGGTGCGGTCGAATAAGAGACTGACATAATCGCGTCCGCCGATGATCTCCCTGTAGTCTTCTTCGCTCCTTGCCGGTGCGCCTGCCACTACGAAGCGGCAGTCCCTGTACTGCGGCAGGGCATGCAGGGAATCCGCCATTGCCATGGCTCCAGGCAGCGTACGCGCGATTTCTCCCTTTCTGGATCCGGGAAGGATCGCTATGTATTGCCCTGAAGGCAGGCTCTCCCGACTGTAGCTGAAGCCGTCTATGGCATCTACAAGGGGATTGCCCTTATATATAAATGGTATGCCCCTGGATTCGAAGTATGGAACTTCGAAAGGGAAGACTATGAACAGCTTGTCCACCCATTCGCGGAGCTTGCGGTTCCTTCCTTCCCTTGACGCCCAGGTCTTTGGGGCGATATAATAGAATACCTTGATGCCGGCCGAATGACAGAATTTCGCAATCTTCATGTTGAAGCCGGGATAATCAATGAGTATGACGACGTCGGGAGCCCATTCCAGGATGTCCGACTTGCAGAAGCTGAGGTTCTTCCTGATTTTTCCGAGGCTGCCCAGGATTTCAGCTACGCCCATGATGGCGGTGTCCTTGTAATCGCGCACCATGACGCCACCGGCGGCCAGCATTTTCCCGCCGCCCCAGAAACGCACCTGCGCTTCCGGATCCTCGGAAACCAGGGCTTTGATGAGATTGCTCCCGTGAAGGTCGCCGGAAGCCTCTCCGGCTATGATGTAGTACTTCATAATTCGGACTCAATTCCAAGTGCCGCGAGCCTTGCGTTTTCCTCCAGGTCGTGGGAAAGCAGGCGATGGCAGCTGATGGTTACATATCCCTGCCTGATGAGGTTCATATCGGCGAGGGGATCGGCTGCGGAATCGTTCACGACCTCTCCCACCATCATATACTGCTCTTCGCCGTCTTCCGGGATGGGGAAATCATCCGCGCTCCGGCCCATCGTCATCACGGAAAGCATTTCGAAGGTCTTGTGGTCGAAAGGCTGGAATTCCCGTTCCCAACGCATCACGGCCTGCTTGGCGAGTTTCACGCCCTTGATTTCGGAAGCCGGCAGGGCGGGGAAGTTCACGTTGTATATCATACCGTAATCCCTGCTGTGATTCTCGATAAGTTTCTCGAGGATTGCGGGAAACAGCTTGCTCACTGCGGAAAAGTCCGCGTCAGCCTTGAATGCATCCAGGGAAACCGCTATCGAAGGAATGCCTGCAAGGGCGCCCTCGCTTGCCGCGCCGATGGTTCCGGAATAGCAGTAAGCGGTGCCGTAGTTGCCTCCGTGGTTGATTCCGCTCAGCACGAGGTCCGGCTTTTCGGGGAAATAGATATTGTCGATGCCGAATTTTACGCAGCTGGACGGAGTGCCGTCCAGATACCACCAGCTGACTCCAGGTTCATCCTTGATTCTCTTTACGGCGATGGGACTGCGCCCGAGGTTCACCGCCATGGACATCCCGCTCTGGTGTTTTTTCGGAGCTATGACCGTAATCTCCCCATAGGGGCGCATTATTTCCACCAGTGTCTGGATGCCTTTTGCATACCATCCGTCGTCGTTTGTGACCAGAATTTTCATCGTGAAGAAATTTATTGCAAAGATAATTGATTTTCACTTGAAATTTTGCTAAATTTGCGTCGCTTTTTGGGTATAAAAAAAGCGAAAGGTTAGAAAGTGTTTAACATTTATTAAAGTTCATATGAATAGAATTGCAATCAACGGTTTTGGCCGTATCGGCCGTCTGGCGTTCCGTCAGATGTTTGAGGCTGACGGTTACGAAGTAGTCGCCATCAATGACCTCACCAGTCCTAAAATGCTCGCCCATCTTCTCAAGTATGACACCGCCCAGGGCGGTTTCGCCGGCAAGTTCGGTGAAGGCAAGCACACGGTAGATTATAAGGACGCAGTCCTCGCAGAAGACGGAAAGACCGTTGTCACTCCCGGTTCCATCATCGTTGACGGTAAGGAAATCACCATCTATGCAAAACCCAACGCGGCAGAACTCCCCTGGGGCGAGCTGAAGGTAGACGTTGTTCTCGAGTGCACAGGTTTCTACACCTCCAAGGCAAAGGCTTCCGCACACATCGAGGCCGGCGCAAAGAAGGTCGTCATCTCCGCTCCTGCAGGCAATGACCTCCCCACCATCGTCTACAACACCAACCACAAGACCCTCACCCCTGCCGATACAGTTATCAGCGCAGCTTCCTGCACCACCAACT
>DEFD01000007.1:57430-110380 GCA_002350615.1 Bacteroidales bacterium UBA2861
GACCAGATGATTCTCGACGGTCCTCAGCGCAAGGGTGACCTCCGCCGCAGCCGCGCAGGCGCATGCAACATCGTTCCCAACTCCACAGGAGCCGCCAAGGCCATCGGTCTCGTAATCCCCGAACTCAACGGCAAGCTCATCGGCTCCGCCCAGCGCGTTCCCACTCCTACCGGATCCACCACCATCCTCGTAGCGGTGGTTAAGGGCAAGGACGTTACCGTCGAAGGCATCAACGCTGCAATGAAGGCCGCCCAGACCGAATCCTTCGGCTACACCGAGGACCAGATTGTTAGCTCCGATGTCATCGGCATGAAGTTCGGTTCCCTCTTCGATGCAACACAGACCATGGTCTCCAAGATCGACGACGACACCTTCCAGGTTCAGGTAGTCTCCTGGTATGACAACGAGAACTCCTACACTTCCCAGATGGTCCGTACCATCAAGTACCTTGCAGAACTCAAGTAATTCTGCGTGATAAGCAAAAAGAATTAAGGCGACCTGCAAAGGCCGCCTTAATTTTATCTTATCCAGTTTTGACCGTTATCTGAAACGCGCTTATTTTCCAGGTATAAGGTTGATTACAAGGTATGCGGAGAATACTCCGAAAATAACCAGGGGCCAGCTGTGATGGCCTGCAATCACGACGACTGCAACTGCAAGGGACAATGCTGCGAATGCGATCCGCTTCCAGTTCCAGAATGCCTTCCAGTCCTCTCCCTTGTGGAGCTTGAAGGAGAACATCGGCAGTTCGCTGACAAGCAGGGCGCAAAGCAGAAGCGCTCCGGCGCAGACAAAGAAGGCAACTCCGGTGCTGCTCGCAAGCGAGAGGTAGCCGCCCATGTCGTACCAGGCAGCGAAGGATCCGCAGATCATGGCGCAGGCAGGGGTGGGGAGACCGAGGAATGAGTCGGTTTGCCTGTCATCCAAATTGAATTTCGCAAGGCGAAGGGCGGAGAACAGCGCGATCAGCAGCGGTACGAACACCCACCAGCGGCTCCATGCTATGCCCTCCAGCATATTGTAGAGCATAAGGGCCGGCAGCACTCCGAAACTTGTCAGGTCAGCCAGGGAATCCAGTTCCTTGCCTATTTCGGAGTAAGCGCCGAGCAGCCTTGCCGCGAGACCGTCGCAGAAATCGAAGCAGGCGGCAAGCAGCATGAACATGAATGCAGTCTGCGGTTTGTCGTTGAATACGGCTATTATCCCCATGATGCCGCTGAGCATGTTCAGCAGGGTGATCGTATTGGGGATGTGCTTTTTTACAGTCATGATTATTTTATTTCAAGTTTCTTCCGGATATCCTTGGGGAGGGCATCCTTGTGCATGACGAAGTCTATCGTCTGTCCCTTGACGAAGTTTTCGGAGACATACCAGATTCCCTTGTACTTCCCGGTGACTCCCCAGGAATTCTTCACCATATAATACTTTCCTCCGAACTGGTCGTGTGCGATGCCGAATATCTGCATGCCATGGTCGTCCGTAATGGTCTTGTTGTCGAAGCCCTTCTGCCTGTACTCCTGGTCGGGAACGATTTCGGCCGGGGCTTTCACAGCCGGCTTTTCACCGTTGTCCTTGCCTACCCAGCGTTCCTGGTCGGATCCTGCCTGGCTCTTTTCGTAGGCTTCCATGTCAACGAGGATTCCGAGACCGTCACGGGTGAATCCAGGTTCGCTGACATCGGCGCCCCAGGCCACTGTGTAGCCGTTTTTGAGTGCGTTGTCCAAGGTGGCCATAAGCTCGTCGAGCGTGACATTCCAGGCCTTGTCCCAGCGCCAGTTGTCGCAGATCTCGAGCGCGAATTCCTTGTAGAAAGGATGATGAGTGAAGGAAGTCAGGCTCACATAGTCCTCAGGCTTGAACTTGAGGGCGTCGCGGTAGGATGCCGGGTTGTACTTGGCGCCATCGACGCTGAATTCTTCTGGAATCTCTCCGAGATATGCGTCCAGAATGCCGTCAAGTCCGGCTTTCCACGCTGTCGTGAGCTTCTTTTTGCCGGGAACTGACGAGACGGCCTTGACATAGGCGAGAAGCACGGCATCCAGCTCCGCCTGCTCGGGAAGCTCGGTGCCGTAATTCATTCCGGAGTAGGCCTCGTAGGGGATGAGACCGTAGTCCTCTATAACATGCAGGACGTCGTCGGCCTCGCTGCCCGCCGCGAAATTGAGTTTGCCGTCCAGACGGACATATTTCTCGGCCCGTTCGGCGTATGATTTCTTCACCACGAACATGGGGGAGAAGAAGGGATATTTCAGAGTGTCCTTGATACCGTTGATGCGGATAACCTCGGACTCGACGAAGGCAAGTGTGGAGTAGGCCCAGCAGGTTCCGCTGCGGAACTGGTTCCTAACCGGCGTGATGGGAATCTCAAGTTCGGTGCTGAACTCGTAATCAGGGAAATCGATCTTCGGTTTCGGCTGTGCGGCTGCACTTCCAGCGAGCAGCAAAGCGGCTGCTGCAATAATTGACATTTTTTTCATATACACCAGTATTAACTATTACAATACACTTTGAGACCTTCTGCAAGGATCTCCAAAGCCCTCCTCAGTTCGGGAATCTCGAGTACATATGCTATCCTGACCTGCTTGCGTCCCTGCCCCTTGGTCTTATAGAAAGCTTCTGCGGGAGTTATCATCACGGTTTCGTTTTCCGGGTGGAAGTCCGTGAGAAGCCATTTGCAGAAATCGGACGCATTCTTCACGGGCAGTTCCGCCACTGTGTAAAACGCTCCCTGCGGAGTAGGGGAATAGACGCCCGGTATGGAATTGAGGGTTTTGATCGTAAAATCCCTTCGGGCGATGTACTCCTTGCGGACGGCGGCGAAATAATCCTTGTCGGCACTCAGGGCACCGTAGGTCGCCACCTGTCCAAGCACGGGAGGGCAAAGCCTCGCCTGCGCGAGTTTGGTGAGCAGTTTCATGACATCCCGGTTCTTGGAGATGATGCATCCGATCCTCGCACCGCAGAGGTTGTACCGCTTTGACGCGGAATCCACTAGGATTATGTTCTGGTCCATCCCCGGAATCTGCATGGCCGAGAAGTAAGGGTCCTTGGTGTAGCAGAATTCGCGGTATGCCTCGTCGCTGATGAGGAAGATGTCGTGCCTGCGGCAGATATCTCCCAGAGCCAGCATGTCTTTCTTCGTGTAAAGAGTGCCCGTGGGGTTGGAAGGATTGCAGATGAGTATGGCCTTGGTGCGGGCTGTGATGTGCTTTTCGATTTCCTGGGCCGAAGGTAGGCAGAAGCCGTCGCGGATATCCGTATGCACCGCGACAATCTTTACGCGGTTCATCAGCGCGAAGGTGTTGTAGTTGCAGTAGAAGGGCTCCATGACGAGGACTTCGTCACCCGGGTCGCAGGCTGCCTGGAATACCATTGTGAGAGCTTCGCTTCCTGCCACGGTTACCAGGAGGTCGTCCATGCCGAATTGAAGGCCTATGGGCTTGTAGTATTTCTCGATTATCGCCCGTCGGAGGGCGTAGGTTCCCGCCGAGTTGGAGTATGGCAGATGGTCGAACTGGAATCCCGCCACGGCTTCCGCCGCGCTCGAAGGCGACTTGATGTCAGGCGCACCGATATTGAGGTGATAGACCTTGATGCCATCGGCTTTGCACTGGTCGGCATAAGGGGTGAGCATCCGGATGGCGGATTCCGGCATTATCTCTGCTGTGTGCGAAATTTTCGGCATAATAGGAGCAAATATAGCGTTTTTCCCGTATATTTGTAGAGATGAAATACAGATATTTGCTTCTCGCGCTGGCAGTCTTCGCATACGCGTCTTGTGCGCATGTCGAACCCGCCGGCTCAAACCTTCCCGAATATGTCCGCGACATCATCTCGGGCAAGGATACGCGCCTGCATTCGCTGGTGACATCATATAATCCGGACGACAGGTCCAAATCGCTTTTCGTCCTCGGTCCGATGGAAAGGAGTCTCCCCGCGATCAGGGCGCTCATGACTTGCGACCGTTTCGACAATGTGGACGGACGGCGGACCCCGGACGGCCTGCCGGATTTCGCAGGTGAGTCGCTCTGCGCCATATACGACATAGATTATTCTGGGATAAATGAGAGCGGGGAACTTCGCCGCGCCACCGTGCGCTCCGTCATCCAGGCGATGGATACCGTATGTTTCGTGAGTCCCTACGATAAGAGCGGACTCGGACGCAAACCTGGGGCCAAACTCATACTTCTCACGTCTCCCAGGGCCGCCTTGTCGGGAATGTCCGATGTGGATACGCTCTTGACCGCCCTGTCCTGCAACATGCCCGTGATATGCCCGATGAGAATAGCGCTGGAACCCTTTTTCGCACAGAAGAAAAAGTCCGCGGTGATAGCGGTCATCGGGGATTCCGCAGAAAAAGACCTGGATGCTTATCCGGCTTATGTCCAGTCGCTGGCCGCCAAAGCCGGCATGGATACATCCGCCTGTTTCGTCCGCACTGACAGCACCGCCAAACCGCTTCTCTCCCTGCTCGACGCCTATGCCGCATCGGGGGCGTCGCTGCCCATAGACATGCTGCTGGTTGACAATCACAGGGTTGACGCCAATGAAATCAGGGCGGAGCTCGCCAGGGTCCGTTCCGTAATGAATGAAGAGTCCTTCCTGTACGGGAACCTCGTTTCAAGGGATTTCAAAGTGGTGGATCTCGCTGCTGTCGGCGCCGAGTCCTGTTTCACCTCGCTGCGCCGCAGGAATCTTTTCACCCACAAGGTGGCCTATCCTACAATCATGGAATACATGTCGGTAAGCAGCCCGGCCGATTCTATAAAAGAAATGTTGTTACAGTATAATACAAAGTATTTGCACTGAGAAGGGAAGATGTTCAGCAAGACGATTAGTCCGGAAGAGATAGAAAAGCTGCCGCTGGTATCGTTTCCCGGAGAAATACAGGTTATAAGCAAGCCGGGATGGGATTTTACCAAGGCGCTGCTGTATCTGAGAAGGCAGAAGGTGATAGGGTTCGACACCGAATCCCGTCCTGTATTCACCCCTGGGCAGAGGAACAACGGAGTCGCTCTGCTCCAGCTTTCCGGGCCGGACAAGGCCTACCTGTTCAGGGTGCAGAAACTCGGGATGCGCAAGCGTCTCTGCGCCATCCTCGCAAATCCCGGTATAATCAAGGTCGGCGCCGCTTCGCATGACGATGTCCGCGGGCTTCAGCGCTACTGCGATTTCCGAGAGCAGGGCTTCGTGGACCTGCAGAAGATTGCCTGGGAATGGGGAATCAAGGAGAAGAGCGTAAAAAAGATGTCGGCAATAATCCTTGGGGTCAAGATCTCGAAAAAGGAGCAGCTGTCCAACTGGGAGGCCGAAACCTTGAACGAAGGTCAGTGCAGGTATGCCGCCACGGATGCATGGATATGCAGGGAGATGTATCTGAAACTGATGCAGAGTGAAAAGCATCCGTTGACACGAGAGGAGATGATGCCTCCGGAACAGCTCGAAGCCATCCGGCGTGCCGCGGAAAGGCGTGAGGCCGAGCGCCAGGCCGTAGAAGAGGCGAGGAAGAGAAAGGCTGAGAAACGCAGGCAGAATATCGAACGCCAGGCCAAGGCGCAGGAACAGGCGAAGTCGAGGAATCATTACCACAGACATAAAAAGAAGAAAGCAAATGACGAAAGTGTATCTGAAAAAAGGGCGTGAGGCGTCTCTGCTGCGTTTCCATCCCTGGGTGTTTTCCGGGGCTGTGGCCCGTGTGGACGGCAATCCCTCCGAAGGGGATGTCGTCTTCGTGTATTCCGCTGCGGGAGAAGCGCTTGCCGCAGGCCATTGGCAGATAGGCTCGATAGCGGTCAGGATACTTTCTTTTACGGCAGATCCTCTTCTTCCGACTTTCTGGGAAGATTCCCTTCGATCCGCCCTTGAAGCCCGCAAGACCTGTGGTCTGTGGGAGAACCCTTCCACAAATTGCTTCCGTCTGGTCCATGGAGAGGGCGACGGCCTTCCCGGCCTGATCATAGACTGGTATGACGGCGTGGCCGTGCTGCAGGCCCATTCCGTGGGTATGTTCAGGGCTAAAGGCAAGATCTGTGACGCCCTTCGCAAAGTTTTCGGAGAGCATCTGAAGGCGGTTTATGACAAGAGCAGCGGCACGGCGCCCTTCAAGGCGGGTCTGGAACTCATAGACGGCTATCTGTGGCAGGCGGAGGATTATCAGCCCGGTCCGCGGACGGTCCTGGAAAACGGACATTCTTTCCTGGTGGATTTCGCGGAAGGGCAGAAGACAGGGTTCTTCCTTGACCAGAGGGACAACCGCGACCTTGTCGGGAAATATGCACGCGGCAAAAGGGTGCTGAATCTTTTCTGTTATACTGGCGGTTTTTCTGTTTACGCACTCGCGGCAGGCGCGGTTTTTGTACATAGCGTGGACAGCTCGGCCAAGGCTATCTCACTTGTAAGCAAGAATATGGAGCTTAACGGATTCCCTTCCGAAAAGCATGAGGAGTTGTGTACGGATGCCATAGAATACCTTGGCAGGGAGTGTGAAGACGGACGTTACGACCTTATTATCGTGGATCCGCCCGCATTCGCAAAGCACCGCGGCGCCCTGCAGAATGCCTTGCGCGCCTATCAGCGCCTGAATGCGGCTGCGATTTCGAAGGTGGCTCCCGGAGGTCTGGTCTTCACCTTCTCCTGCTCGCAGGTCGTGGACAAGGAAGCTTTCGCCCTGGCGGTTTTTTCGGCTGCCGCGCAGACGGGACGCAAGGTCCGGATACTTGACAGGATGTGCCAGCCGGCGGACCATGCCGTGAATATTTATCATCCCGAAGGGGAGTACCTCAAGGGATTGCTGCTATACGTAGAATAGGAAATGAACAGGAGATTATTGCTGATCGCCGCATCTCTTACCCTGGCCCTGCTGCCGGGGTGCAAGCAGGGCGGCTCTCAGGCGTCCAAGGCGCCTGCCCATTATCGGACGGTACGTGTAACCACATCCGACCAGACACTCGAAACCAAGTATGCTGCCATTATGGAAGGACAGCAGCTCGTTGAAATCCGCCCTCAGGTGAGCGGGACGATAACGCAGATATGCTTCAACGAGGGGGACAAGCTGAGCAAGGGGCAGACACTGTTCATCCTGGACCAGGTCCCGTACAAGGCCGCCGTCGAGGTGGCGGATGCTAATGTCAAGAGCGCCGAGGCCAAGCTGCGTACGGCAAAGCTGACCGCTGACAGCAACAAGCAGCTTTTCGAGCAGGATGTCATTTCGGGATATGAACTTCAGACGGCCCAGAACGCGCTTGCGGAAGCCCAGGCGGCTTATGCCCAGGCGAAGGCGCAGATGACGACTGCCCATAACAACCTTTCCTACACCGTGGTCAAGAGCCCTGTAAACGGTGTGGCGAGCATGACTTCCTACCGCGTGGGCGCCCTTGTGAGCAGCAGCATAGCGAGTCCCCTGGTAACCGTGTCCGACGACAGTTACATGTATGTCTATTTCTCGCTTTCCGAGAATCAGATACTCGACCTTATGAGCCAGTTCGGCTCCCAGGAGAAATTCCTTTCGGGCATGCCCGACGTGAGCCTGCAGCTGAGCAATGGCAAGAGATATGAACACAGCGGCCGTATCGACGCCGTCAGCGGCGTCATCGACCAGAGTACGGGATCGGTCAGGCTCAGGGCGCGTTTCCCCAATCCGAGCAGACTGCTGCGGAGCGGGGCCAGCGCCACTCTGATTATTCCGGTGTCCGTGAAGGACTGCATCGCCATTCCTCAGACCGCCACTTTCGAAATTCAGGAAAAGGTATTCGTTTACAAGGTGATAGACGGCAAGGCCGAGTCTTTCGAAATCAAGGTTTTCGCCCTCAACAACGGTACTGACTACATAGTGGAATCCGGACTTGAAGTCGGCGACGTCATCGTGGCTGAAGGCGCCGGACTCCTGAGGGAAGGTACGCTCATAAGTACGGAGGACGGGAAAGAATGAACATACGTACTTTCATCGACCGCCCCATCCTTTCAGGGGTTATTTCCGTCCTGATCCTCATAGTGGGTCTCATCGCCCTGCTCCAGCTGCCGCTGGAGCGCTTCCCGGACATAGCTCCACCTACAGTCAATGTGATTTCGCGTTTTACCGGAGCGAGTGCCGAGACTACCCAAAAGAGCGTCGTCGTCCCTCTGGAAGAGTCCATCAACGGAGTGGAGCACATGCTCTATATGACGAGCAAGGCTTCCAACGAAGGACAGGGTAGCATTACCATCTACTTCGAGCAAGGGACCGATCCCGACATGGCGGTGGTAAACGTCCAGAACCGTGTTTCCGAAGCCACGCCGCAGCTGCCTTCCGACGTTACCAAATCGGGCGTTACCGTCCGCAAACGCCAGAACAGTACCCTGATGATGATATCTCTCTACAGCCCGAACGATGCGTACGAGAGCAATTTCCTCACCAACTACATGCAAATCAACGTCGAACCCCGGCTCAGCAGGATCCCCGGCGTCGGCGAAGTGAATATCTGGGGTGCGAGGTATTCAATGCGTATATGGCTCGATCCCGGAAAGATGGCCATGTATTCCCTGGTGCCCTCCGATATCGTAGCGGTGCTGGGGGAGCAGAACATCGAATCCCCGACCGGGAAACTGGGAAGCCAGTCCGAGAACGTGTTCATGTACACGCTCAAATACCGCGGGCGTTACGAGAAGGAAGAGGATTACGAAAATTTCGTGGTCAAATCCCTTCCGGACGGAAGTCTTCTCCGGCTCGGTGACGTGGCGAAAGTGGAACTGGGTGCACTTAGTTATACATTCTTCAGTGAAGTCAACGGTCATCCGGCCTGCAACTGCCAGATAGTGCAGACCTCCGGATCCAATGCCAACGAGGTTATCACGCAGGTGGAAAAGGTCCTTGAGGAAGTGTCCCGGGATCTCCCGAAAGGGATGAAGATGGAAATAGTGATGAGCGCAAAGGATTTCCTGGACGCCTCCATCGCCGAGGTCGTGAAGACTCTTTTCATAGCCATCCTGCTTGTAGTGCTGGTAGTATTCTTCTTCCTCCACGACCTGCGGGCTACGCTTATTCCTTCCATCTCCATAATAGTTTCGCTTGTAGGGACTTTTGCATTTATCTATGCCGCAGGTTTTAGTCTGAATCTGCTTACGCTGTTCGCGCTGGTACTGGTCATAGGCACTGTGGTGGATGACTCCATCATTGTGGTGGAAGCGGTCCAGGCGAAGTTCGACGAAGGCATAACCAGCCCCTATAAGGCGGCGGTCGAGGCCATGAAGGGACTCTCTGCCGCAATCATCGCCAATACTCTGGTCTTCATGGCGGTATTCGTCCCCGTCTGTTTCATGGGAGGCACCGCCGGCGTTTTCTACACCCAGTTCGGTCTTACCATGGCTGTGGCGGTGGGAATCTCCTGCCTTAACTCCCTGACGCTGAGTCCGGCCCTCTGTGCCCTCATCATGAAACCGGGCTCGTCCGACAATCGTTTCCACCGTGCTTTCAACCGCTATTTCTTCTCGCTTGTGGACGGCTTCGGCAGGTGGATCACCTGGCTGTTCAAGCATAAGTGGATTACCTGGCTTCTCCTCGCCGCTTCGGTGGGCGGACTGTGGTATATGCTGGTGAGTACCAAGACCGGTCTTGTGCCTCAGGAAGACATGGGGTCCATAACAGTGAGCGTGCGCGCAGCCCCCGGAACCAATCTCGAGGAGACCTCCCGCATCATGGACCAGGTGGAAGAAGCCATCAGGGACATCCCTCAGCTGCAGCTCTACTCCCGTATCACCGGTTCCGGAGGCAGGGGAGAGTCCAGTGCGGCGGCGGGAAGCTTTACCCTGCGTCTTAAAAACTGGGATCAGCGAAAAGGCCCGGAGGACGATATAGAGTCCATTATTTCAGAAATTTACCGGCGTACCGCCCATATTTCCGCCGCTACCATCCGCCTTAACCAGCCGCCTATGATTTCTGGCTATGGTATGGGAAGTGGTTTCGAACTCTATGTCCAGGACAAGAAGGGCGGCACTGTGGAAGATCTTTTCAAATATACTCGTCAGTTCATTCATGCCCTGGACGAGCGTCCCGAGATTTCTAGGGCATACACCAACTTCGATACCAAGTATCCGCAATATACGGTTGAGGTAGATGCCGCCCTTTGCAAGCGCAACGGCGTGTCTCCAAAAGACGTGCTGGGAGTTCTCTCTTCCTATCTCGGCGGCAATTATGCCTCCAATTTCAACCGCTTCACAAAGCTCTACAGGGTAATGGTCCAGGCTTCTCCGGAGTTCAGGGAAGACCTTGCCGACATAGACAATATGTATGTGCGGAATTCTTCCGGAGAAATGTCGCCGATAGGCCAGTACCTTACTTTTACAAAGGTATATGGATCCGAGACACTGGAGCGTTTCAATCTTTTCCCCGCAATTGCGGTTTACGGCCAGAACGGAAACGGCTACAGCTCGGGGCAGGCTATAAAGGCAATCAGGGAAGTGGCCGCGGAAGTGCTTCCGGAGGGGTATGGATATGAATTCGGCGGTATGTCCAGGGAAGAAGCGGCCGGTGGAACGAGCAACACGGCGATGATATTCGCTCTCTGCCTTGTTTTCATCTACCTTATCCTTTGCGCCCTGTATGAAAGCATAATGATCCCGCTGGCGGTGATCCTTTCCGTGCCGATGGGCCTTGCAGGAAGCTTCCTCTTCGCAAGGTGGTGGGGCCTTGAAAACAATATCTATCTGCAGATCGGACTCATCATGCTCATAGGCCTTCTTGCGAAGACGGCCGTGCTTGTCACGGAGTATGCTTCCCGCAGGCGCGATATCGGCATGAGCATAACCGGAGCGGCCCTGTCCTCCGCCAAAGCGCGTCTTCGTCCGGTGCTCATGACCTCGCTTACCATGATCATAGGTCTGCTGCCGCTGGTTTTCGCAAGCGGAGTCGGCGCCAACGGTAACCGTTCGGTGGGAGTTGGAGCCGCCGGAGGTATGCTGGTAGGCACCATCGCCATACTTTTCATCACCCCGGTGCTGTTCATTATATTCGAATATATCCAGGAACGTTTCGGAAGCGGCCGCAGACGCCCTTCGCTTACCGAGACCAGTGAAGAGGAGGTGGGAGAATGAGAAAGATCGCACTGCTGATTGTCGCGCTGGCAACCCTTTCATCTTGCGGACTTTACAAGAAGTTCGAGAAGCCTGTTTTCGAAGATATAGGGGAGACTGATTCATTGTCCGTCATTTCATGGAGGGAAATGTTCACGGATCTCGCCCTGCAGGCTCTTATAGACACCGCACTCGAGAACAACATAGACATCAAGACCGCGCATCTGCGTCTGGACCAGGCCAGGGAGAGCCTCAGAAGCGCCAGGGCGGCATGGTGGCCTTCCGTGTCGGTCAATGCCGCCGCGGGTGTACCGAATACTCCGCTTGACGCATCTCCGGAAACCTACCTTTCCCTCGGCGCCAGGGCGGACTGGCAGTTGGATATATTTGGCACAAGGCTCAATACAGGCCGCAAGGCCGCAGCTGCCGCTGAAAGGAGCGAGGCCTATGCGAGGGCGGTAAGGACCGACCTGATAGCCTCGGTGGCGCAGTCTTATTACACCCTGGCTTCACTCGACGAGCAGCTGAGGATAAATGAGGAAGCCGCTAATACTTGGGAATCCACCATAAGGGTGCTTTCCTCACTGAAAGCTGCTGGAAAGACCAATGAGGTGGCAGTCCTTCAGGCGGAGGCCCGCAAACTTAGGATACAGTCTTCGGTCGTGGCCCTGCGCAGGGCCGTGAATGCATCTGAAAATGCCCTGAACCTTCTCCTCGGCCGCGGGCCTGTGAGCATCGTGAGGGATTCCCTCGGTTCCGCTTCCTTCCCTGAAGATTTCCTTTCTTCCATTCCTCTGGGAACGATAGCCTCGAGGCCGGACGTGCGTTCCGCCGAATTCGCACTGGCTGAGGCCTGTTACGATGTAAATGTTGCAAGGTCTGCGCTTTATCCCTCCGTATCCCTTTCGGGCACGCTCGGATGGAATTCTTCTACGGGCAGGATTTCTGAACCGTCCGCATGGATATGGAATGCCCTTGCTTCGCTGGGGCAGCCGGTGTTTGCGGCCAGGGCCAACCGGAGCCGCCTTGAAATAGCCCGCTCGGAAGCGGAAATCGCCAAGCTCCAGTACAGGCAGACGCTTTTGAAGGCGGGGAACGAGGTCAATGACGCAATCGCTGCCTGCCAGGCTGCAAAAGAAAGGATAGAACTTGACAGCAAGCAGCAGGAAGCCCTGCAGAAGGTGGTGGAGAGGATAGAGCTCCTCATGAAGTATTCCACGACCACCTATCTGGAAGTCCTTACCGCCCAGCAGTCTTTCCTGGATGCCGAGCTCAGTCTTGTCGCAGGCAAGAAGGACCTGGTGGACGCCTACATCGCACTCTACCGTGCCGTGGGCGGCGGCGCTTTCTGAGTTATAGAAGCTTGAGGAAGCTTTCTATCGCCGCAAATGAATTGTCGGCCAGCTGTGACCAGAAATTGTCGTACTCCTGCTGATGGTTCTCTCCGGCCACATCGCTGATGATCCGCAAACTAAGGAAAGGAATGCCGTGAAGATGGCAGACCTGGGCTATGGAACCTGATTCCATGTCAACGGCGAGGGCTTCCGGGAAATGCTTCAGTATTGCATCTCCCTGCTCCTTCGTCGCGATGAAATAATCTCCGCTTGTAACCAGCCCCGTCTTGATCCCGGGTACGGAAGATGCCGTTTCCAGCAGGTGAGGGTCGCATTTGAACCTTGCAGGAAAGCCTTGTACCTGGCCGTATTCGTTTCCTTCACCGCACCATACATCGTGGTAAACCACTTCCGTAGCGGCTATGCAGTCCATAGACTTGAGACTGTCTGAGAGCCCTCCGGCCACACCGCTGTTCACTATGGCGTCCAACTGGCGGGAAGCGATGAGGTTTTCCGCTTTTATGGCGGAGTTTACTTTGCCCATTCCGCTGTGGGCAAGAACTATTTCGTTGTTTCCGAGACGCCCTTCACTCCTGCCTCCCAGAAGTTTGCAGAGCTCTTCATATTCCCTGTCCAGGGCCGCTATTATGCCGATTCTCATAATTGTAAATAAGTCGATAATGCAATACTTTTTTGCCACAGAGGATACCGGATGGCGAAAATAATTTATCTTTGCAGCCGCAAAGTTAGAAAACCTTTTTAAATTTTTGAATTATGAAAAAAGTTTTGACAGTTATCGCAGCGGCTTTTGTCGCAGTTGCCGCTCACGCACAGTTCTATGCTGGTGGCGCAATCGGTTTCCAGAGCGGAGACAATTCTTATTTCGTAGTTGCTCCTGAGGCTGGTTACAGCTTCAACGATCAGTTCTCCGTAGGTGCAGTGGTAGGATTCGGCACATTCAAGGATTCTCACAATCAGTTCACCATCAACCCCTATGTCCGTTGGACTTTTGCCGACTGGTCTCCCGTTAAGCTCTTCCTTGACGGTTCATTCGATTTCACCAGCCTCCATCTCGACAATGCGGACAAGACCTACAGCTGCATTCAGTTTGGAGTCAAGCCTGGCGTGGCTCTTCCTCTCAATGAAAAACTCAGCCTTGTCGCACATCTCGGATTCATAGGATTTGCTTCCGTTGATGACGATATCAACGGCTGGGCAAGCTACCAGGACGGGTTCGGCGCCAACTTCAGCGGCAACGACCTGACCTTCGGAGTATACTACAATTTCTAGGATTGAATAAGACAATTTGTTCAAATCAACCGGTCTGCCGACAGCAGGCCGGTTTTTTTATTATATTTGTGTGATTTAAAAACTGAATGTTCCGATGACAAACCTGATTGTTCTTTTATCTCTTCTTTCGGCGCTTCCTCACCATCTGGACATCAACGCTACGAGCGTGGGGGCGCAGACAAAACGGACTGAAACAGTATTTTTCCCCTCCGAGAAACAGGCCTTGTCCTGCAGGATGGAAGACAGCCCGTGGTATTTGGACCTGAACGGCAAATGGGATTTCGCCTTCTTCGAGAAGGGCGTTTCCGGCGAGGCTGACAAGCTTCCGGTAATAGACAAGTGGCAGGATATCGATGTCCCCGGAAACTGGGAGAGGCAAGGCTTCGGCACGGCCATTTACAGGAATATCCCTTATGAGTTTTCGGTCGGACGCCCGATTCCTCCCGCACTGCCGGACAGTATTCCCACGGGTATCTATCGCCGCAAATTCTCAATCCCTTCCTCCTGGAACGGCAGGGAAGTCTATCTGAATCTCTGCGCGGCCAAGTCCGGAGTGTATGTGTTTGTCAACGGGAAATTCGCCGGTTACAGCGAAGATTCCAAGAACCTTGCCCGTTTCGACATCAAGCCCTTCCTCAAGGATGGGGAAAACGAACTCTGCCTTAAGATATATCGCTGGAGTACGGGCTCATATCTCGAGTGCCAGGATTTCTGGCGCATCAGCGGCATTGAAAGGGATGTTTATCTCAGCAGCGAAGCTTCTGCAACTGCCGAGCCTTTCGATTTCGATGTGATTTCCACCCTGGACGAAACCCTTTCAGACGGCCTTCTGAGCCTGTCTGCGAATATTCCCGGCGTGTCTTTCAAACTCCTTGACAAGAACGGGGAGGAGATTGCCCGCGGAGATGTGCCCTGCGCACCGGCAGCGTCTGCCGCAGAAGTGCTGGCGAGGATTCCGCAGGTCCGCAAATGGACTGCCGAGACTCCCGAACTCTATACTTTGCTTCTGTGCAAGGACGGTGAATTTACCCGTTTCGACATAGGATTCAGGCGGCTTGAGTTGAAGGGAGACCTCTTCCTGGTAAACGGGCAGCCGGTCAAGTTCAAAGGAGTCAATCTGCACGAACACAATCAGTTTACCGGCCATTATACCGACAGGGAGTATATCCGCGAAAACCTGCTCCTCATGCGCAAGCTCAACGTGAATGCCATCCGCACCTGCCATTATCCGCAGCCCCGGGCATTCTATGAACTTTGTGACAGCATCGGCTTCTATGTCTATGATGAAGCGAATATAGAGACTCATGGAATGGGTTATGGCGAAGAATCCCTGGCTCATTTCCCTGAATGGTATCCCAAGCATATCGACCGTGTCCTCAATATGTATTACAGGACACGCAATTACCCCTGCGTCACTATTCTTTCCCTTGGAAACGAAGCGGGACACGGCGTGAATTTCGAAAAATGCTACACTGCGTTGAAAGAGAAGGAAATGGCCGGCCAGAACCGTCCCGTCGTATATGAGAGGGCCAAGCATACGAAGTTCTCCGATTTCCTCAATCCCATGTATCCCACCGCGGACTGGTTCAAGGAGAAAGGCATGAACCCCGTCGGAAAGCCCGTGATTCCCTGCGAGTATGCGCATGCGATGGGCAATTCTACAGGATCCCTGGATCTGCAGTGGCAGTATATCTATTCGTATCCGAATCTTCAGGGCGGCTTTATCTGGGACTGGATAGACCAGGGCCTTGCAGAGAGGGACAAATACGGAAACAAGTACTGGACTTATGGCGGCGACTATGGTCCGGACTGGCTTCCGAGCGATTATAATTTCTGCTGCAACGGTGTCGTCAATCCGGATCTCAATCCCCATCCGGGTGCCACGGAAGTCAAATTCTGCTATCAGGATATCGATATCCGGCCTTCGGCTGAAGGAGATGGTGTGTGGACGGTATTCAACCGCCATTATTTCCGCAGCCTCGAGGGCTTCAGCCTGAAATGGAACTTCTTCGTTGACGGTGAGCTGCGCCAAAGCGGCGAAAAGGCCTTGAGCGCGGCTCCCCAGAGTGCGGAAGAAATCAAGCCGGACTTCGTCCTTCCTGCAGAAGGAAACGCATGGATCGACTTCAGCGTGTGCACCACCGCTCCGGAACGCGGACTCCCTGCCGGATTCGAGATTGCTTCCGGACAGAGCGTACTCAGGAGCCATTCGAATCTTCCAGCCTTCCGCAAATGCGCCGACAAGGGTACAACGGTGCGGATTGCGAAGAAAGACAGCGGTTCCGTTGTGATAGTGAAGGCTTCCGGCGCCAAACTGCACTTTGATTCTGCTTCAGGCAAAGTGCTGAAGTACAAGGTCCGCGGCAAGAATCTGATTTCCAAACGCTACGGACTCCATCCCGAGTTCTGGCGCGCACCCGTCGATAACGACTGGGGCGACGGTATGCCTCTGAGAGCAGGAGATTGGCGGATGGAGAATTACAGGCCCGAATCCGTAGAAACTGAGAACAATTCCGAAGGGGGAGTGATAACCGCCGTGTATCGTCTTCCTTACGGCTGTTCTATGAAGGTCCGCTACATCCTTTCTCCTGAAGGGGTGCTCAGGATAGAATCCGCCTTCAAGGGAAATCCTGAATCGAATAAGGATATCCCCCGCATCGGATTCCGTACAAGGCTCCGTCCTTGCGCCGACAGGTTCCGCTATCTAGGACTCGGACCCGGCGAAAACTACTGCGACCGCAGGGCGTCGGCCCGTTATGGAATATGGGAAGGAAAGGCTTCGGAGAACTGCTATCCCTACGTCAGGCCGCAGGAAACCGGCCACAGGACGGGTTGCGACTGGCTCAAGATAGGGAAGTTGCTTGTCGAGTCCGACGAGGCTTTCGAGTTCAATGCGCTTCGTGTAAGCATAGAGGACCTTGATGCGCGTGTGGATGAGAACAGCCCGCTTGCGATGAGGAAGATGGAGTATCCCAAGGAGAGTTTCAAACCGATAGCGGTTGATGGTTACGGCCGTCCCGTCGTCGAAAAGCGTGCGCACGTGAACGACATTCACAAAAGGCATTTCGTCGAGCTCTGCATCGATTACCGCATGACAGGAGTCGGAGGCTATAACAGTTGGGGCAAAAGACCGGAACCTTCCCGTACACTGTGGGCGAAAGAGGATTACAGTTTTGCCTTTACTCTCGGGAGAACTAAATAATTTTTTGCAAGAATAAAAAATTGGTGTATCTTTGCAATCCCTTTGCAGGGATACCGGTGCGATGGCCGAGCGGTTAGGCACAGGTCTGCAAAACCTGGTACAGCGGTTCGATTCCGCTTCGCACCTCCGATTTGAGGGTTTAGCTCAGTTGGTTCAGAGCGCTTGCTTGACAGGCAAGAGGTCACTGGTTCAAATCCAGTAATCCTCACACAGAAAAATGGACGTCCTTTGGCGTCCATTTTTCGTGTGAGGCAAGAGCCTTTATCGTGGGGCTCTGCCCCACACCCTGCGGCCTTACGGCCGGCCTTCGGCTTGGACGTCCTTTGGCGTCCATTTTGGACTTGGTCCCGAATTTCCAGGTACAAGAATATTTGACTGTACCATCTCAAACTCGCGGAATAGCGCGTTTTAATCATTGAACTATTCTAGAATAGTGCGTTTTAAAAATTTGTTTTCTGTAAAATAGTGCGTTATGAAGAAAAATCCGTACCTTTGAAACAGTAAAATATCGGTAAAAATGAAAAAGAAAAAGGAAATCAGGCTGATAGACAAGAAGGTGCTGGAGTATGTACTCACTGAGCAGCAGGAAGAACTGGAGCTCAGGGCCGAAGAGGAACTCTGCCACCGCAAGGAAGAGAAGAGGGTGGACCTGAAGAGCACGCAGGCGCAGTGTGTTATAGGCGTCAGGCGAAGCGGCAAGTCGACGATGTGCTATCAGGCATTGCATGAAGCAGGCCTGAAGTATGCTTATGCCGACTTCGACGACGAACGTCTGGAGGGCATGGGCTCCGGCCAGCTGAACGATGTGCTGGAGGTGCTGTACAAGATCTACGGCGATTTCAACTGCCTGTTCCTGGACGAGATACAGAACGTGGACGGCTGGCATCTGTTCGTGAACCGTATGCTGCGAAAGAAAATGAAGGTGGTTATTACGGGGTCGAATGCGAAACTGCTGAGCGGCGAGCTGGCTACGCATCTGACTGGCAGAAACAAGGAGATTGCGCTATACCCGTTCTCCTTTATGGAATACTGCAAGATGAAAGGGGTGGACATGACGCGCAAGACAACCAAGGCGGAAGCGTTCCGCAGGGCTGCCTTTGACGAGTACATGAAGCAGGGCGGGTTCCCGGAGCTGCTATCTATGGAAGATGGCAGGGCGTACGTGAGCACACTGGTTGAAAACATCCTGAAGCGGGACATCGAGCAGCGCTACAAGATAGCCTACAAGGCCGCGTTTGAGAATATGGCACACCACCTGTTGAACGTGTCACCGACGATTGTGGTAATCAAGGACCTGGCGGAACTGTTCCACTTCAAGTCTGAACATACGGCCCGTAACTATGTTAACTATCTGCAGGAGGCATATATGCTGATCGGAGTGCAGAAGTACTCGCAGAAAAGCAGGGTGCGGTCGGTGCAGGAGAAGGTGTATGCGGTGGACGTGGCGATGATGAGCGAGCGGGAAAACGCGTTTGCCGGGGATAATCTGGGGCACCGGCTGGAGACCATCGTGCTGGTTCACCTGATGCGCCACTGCAAGATGGAAGGACTGGACGTGTACTACATGAACGAGCGGAGCGGAGAATGTGATTTTGTGCTGTGCAAAGATAATAAGGTGCTGCAGGCGATACAGGTATCATATGACATATCATCCCCGAAAACGCGGAAGCGTGAGATTAGAGGCATCTTGATGGCGGCAAAGACAAGCGGTTGCAAGAATCTTCTTTTGCTTACCGATCATGAATATGAGGAGATTGACGAGGAAGGATTCCACATCAAAGTACAGCCCGTCTATGACTGGAGCATAGAGCTTGGGTAAGTCCATCTGCCTTCCACAGGCCTTCCATTTATACAACTTGACATATAGCCCAGGAAAAAAGAAATAGTACTGCATTGACTTCGGAAAACAGCTTTATCGTGCCAACTTTCACCTCTTTGTCTTTAACAGAAAATTGATTATATTTGTGGGCTTTTTAGGGGATGTTTTGGTTTTGACAGCATCGATTCCGGAAAGTAAGCACGCCGGGCGCTCCGCGGGCCAGCCCGTTAATCTCGACTCACGAAAAATTAGCTGGCAACAGCAACTATGCACTCGCTGCTTAATCTGCCAAGCGGATTAGCTTAATCGGGGCGCCAAGGATGCGCTGCTGACGAGTATCCCTCCGGCTTTAGGCCGTCTATGTCCGGAATCAGGGGTATCATTCAAGACGGATGCACGCGGGGACTCCCTTAAACCGCGCCAAGACCCAGGGGATAAGTTGGTGTTCGCCCGCTTTCCGGCAGGCATCTTCCGACAAACAAAGGAAAGATAAGCGTGTAGAAAGCTTTTTGGTGCGTTGTTTGGACGGCGGTTCGAGTCCGCCCATCTCCACTGAAAAACAAAAGATTGATTTTTATTATGCTGAAGAAGATCTACCTGTTGCTGGCGGCTGCTGCAGCCCTTTGTTCCTGTACAACCGCAAAGCAGATCCTTTATTTTCAGGACATCCAGGACCGCCAGCTCGGGCAGCTGACCAAGGAGTACGAGGCGACCATCAAGAAAGACGACCGCCTCGCAATACTCGTGAGCGGCGCCGACAAGAGCGTCACCGCGCCATACAACCTTACCATCGCCGAGATCGGCCCCACCTCATCCAACACCGAACCCGAGCGCAGCACCCTCAGCTATCTCGTGGACAGCGAAGGCAACATCGAGTTCCCCATCCTCGGCAAGATACATGTGGAAGGCATGACCAGGAATCAGCTCGTGGAGTATCTCACCCAGGAAATCGGCAAGGACGTGAAGGACCCCATCGTGTACGTATCCTTCAAAAACTACAAGATTACCGTGATGGGTGAAGTCAAGGCTCCTGGCACATATACTTTCGATTCGGAAAAGGTGAGCATCCTCCAGGCTCTCGGCCGCGCCGGGGACCTCGCCCTTACCGCCAAACGTGACGGAATCATCCTTCTGCGGGAGATTGACGGCGTGCAGAAGCATTTCACCATCAATCTGAAGAACAGCGATATCCTTGAATCGCCCTATTTCTACCTTCAGCAGAACGACGTCCTCTACGTGCCTGCAAGCTCGATGCGGATCGCTTCGGCGACTGCCGCGACCAACCTCTGGTCGGCTGCGCTTTCCGCTGTAACTACCACAGTTTCAGTCGTTTCGCTCGCCATTGTAATAAAGAATCAGAATAAATAATTTCCGAAATGGATAACAATATCAACAATTCCGCCAATGCCGAGTATATCTCCTTCAGGGATATATTCGATTTTGTATGGCGCCTGAAATGGTGGATTGCAGCCAGTGCCATCTGCGCATTCTGCATCGCATTTTTCTATGTGCGTCTGCAGAATCCTGTGTATCAGCGCACTTCCTGGATCATGCTCAACCGTGACGACGGCTCCACCGGTGAACTTTCAGTCCTTACCCAGATGACGGGCTCCCGGGTCCGCAAGAAAATCGACAACGAACTCTTCATTCTCAAGAGCCCTTCTCTTATGAAGAAAGTCGTTGAAGAACTCGACCTTAATACCCGTTACTACCAGCTTAAACTTCCCGTTGGAGACGGCAAGGCCGGCTTCCTGCGCAATATCATCCCCTTCAACAGGCAGGTTGAATTCTACAAGGACAACCCCATCGAACTCAAGGTGATGGCGGATTCGCTGAGGCCCAAGTCACATATGCCGCAGCGGGTGTATGTAAAGTTTAAGAATATCGGAGAAGGGGAGAAGTTTGTCATCAAGGAGGCATTCATCGGCCCGGATGAACTCAAGCCCGCCGATACTCCTTACAATTACGGTGACACGCTGGTTATCGGCAATCTCAAGATAGTCATCAACAAAACCGACATAGGAACCCTTACACCCAATGCCAAGTATATCTGCACATGGGTGAATGCATTCCGTATGGCCGAATATCTGGTGGGGAACATGTCCACCGAGGTCCAGGGAAATACCAAGACCTACTCCTATCTCAATTCCTGCGACGTGGTCATGGTGCGTATGCTTGACACGAAACCCCAGCGTGCCGACGACATACTCAATACCCTCGTCATCCGCAACAACGAGGAATCCCGTCTGTACAGCAACCAGGCGAACATCAACACCATCAACTTTATCGACGAGCGCCTCGCGGAGATATCTTCTGAACTTGCCAACGCCGAAGAGAACGTAAAGGATTACCAGACTAAGAATACGGTCATCGACCTCAGTTCCCAGGCGAACCTGACGATATCTTCCGACAAGAAGTATCAGGAACAGCTCACCGAAGTTCAGGTCCAGAAGAGGATCCTTGCCATGATCGAGGACCAGCTCAAGTCCACGCCTGCCGGGGAGTACAAGGTTATTCCTTCCAATGTGGGAATCAGCGATGCCGGTCTGAACAGCGTCATCGCCCAGTATAACAACCTTGTTTCCGAGCGCAACCGTATGATCGCCAATTCAAGCGCCTCGAACCCCAGGGTGGTGAGCATGACATCTTCTCTGGAGGACAGTAAAAAGGCTATCGAAGTCAGCATCGTCAACCTCGCCAATGTTTACAGCATCCGCGAGCGCGAGCTGCAGAAGAACATCAGGTCGAGTCAGACCAGGATGGAGAGCATGCCCAAGCAGCAGTATGAAATCCAGCAGCTTTCCCGCAAGCTTGAAATCATCGAGCCGCTTTATCTTATGCTCCAGCAGAAGAGGGAAGAGGCCCAGATTGCAGTTTATGAGCAGTCTGATACCTTCCGTATCATCGAGTCTTCCTTCGGCAGCCCTATTCCGGTGAGCCCCAAATCCGTGCAGATATATCTCATCGCCCTTATCCTCGGATGCTGCATCCCTCCCGCATTCGTCTGGATTCGCATGCATCTGCGCAGCAAGGTGGAGTCCAAGAAGGATGTGGAAGATGCGATCAAGGCTCCAATCATCGCCACCCTTCCCAGGAAGGCCGAGAATGACGGTTCCCTGATTGAAAAGGATGGCCGTGATACTTTCTGCGAAGCATTCAGGATGCTGCGTTCCAACCTGCAGTTCCTTCCCGACACCAAGGTTATCCAGGTTACATCCTCGGTTCCCGGAGAAGGAAAGTCCTATGTCTCCGCGAATCTTGCCCTGTCCATTTCCCATACCGGGAAGAAGGTCCTTCTCATAGGCATGGACCTTCGCAAACCTACTCTCGGCAAGATTTTCTCCATGGTGCATCCCAACCAGAAGAATACGGTGGTGAGCTATCTTATCGGAAACAATCAGGATCTTGACAGCATGGTTGTCAATTCCGGCCTTTCAAGCCATCTGGACCTTATTTTCGCAGGCCCCGTGCCTCCGAACCCCACTGAACTTCTGGCAGGGGAGAAGGCGGCTGAAATAGTGGAGCATTTCCGTGCCCTCTACGATTTCATAATAATCGACAGTACCCCGTTCCTTCCGGTTTCCGACTCTCAGCTTGTCAATGCTCTGGTGGATGCCACGCTGTACATCGTACGCGCCGATTACACCATGCTGAAACTGCTGCCCGAGGTTCAGGAAGCGGCCGTGGGTAAAGTCAAGAACCTCAATATCGTACTCAACGACCTTAACCTTGCCGCCAACAAGTACAAGTACGGCTATGGATATGGTTACGGTTATGGTTATGGCTATGGCTACGGTTACGGTGCCAAAAAGGGCTATGGATATGGCTATGGCAACGACGAGGCCTCCAAGTAGTCTTGACACATAGAAAAAGAAAAAGTCCCGTGAGAGCGGGACTTTTTTTGCGGAAAGACTGGGATTCGAACCCAGGAGCCGCTTTGGGCGGCCACGCGCTTTCCAGACGCGCCTCTTCAGCCACTCGAGCATCTTTCCAATCGGGACTGCAAATATAGTAATATTTTCAAAAAGAAAAAGCCCCCGAAGGAGCTTTTTCATAAGATTATGCGGGAAGTCGCTTATTTGTCGAACTTCTTCTCTTTCGTTCTTGTGAGTTTCTCTTTCATTGCATCGACGCAGTCGGTGATTGCCTGCTCGAAGCTGTCGGCATTGCGCTCGATGATGAGGTCCTCTCCGGGAACGTGGATCTGGATTTTGGCCTGTTTGTTCTCGGGTTCGTGAAGCAGGGACAGCGTTACCTCTGCGACTTCAGCTCCGCCTTTGAAGAACTTGTCCAGTTTGCTCACCTTTTTCTCGACATAGGCGACCAGTTTCTGGTCGGCGTCGAATTTTAGAGTCTTAAGAGTGATCTCCATTGTTACCTCCGTTTTTACTTGCCCTTGGGTGGGCGTGTTGATATACATTTTTGAGCCTTTCCACAGTCGCATGCGTGTAAACCTGGGTTGCTGCAAGGGAAGAGTGGCCGAGAAGCTCCTTTATAGAATTAAGGTCCGTTCCGTTTTCGAGAAGTCCGCTTGCCAGCGTATGCCTCAAGGCGTGCGGTGACTTCCTTCCGACTATTCCTTCGGAGTTCCCGAGTTCTTCCTTTACAGCCCGGTCCACGAATACAGGGTATAGGCGGCGCCCTGAAAGCGTGCGCAGGAGGGGAGTGCTACCGTCCCTGTCCGCACCCAGCATGTGGTCGGCTGCTTTCAAATATAACAATATTTCTTCACATAGTGATGGTACCATGGGGATAATTCTCATTTTATCCCCTTTGCCCAATACGGACATTTCCCTGCGTGCGAAATTTACATAGCTGCAATTCAGCGAGATAAGTTCGCTTCTGCGGAGCCCGCTGTCGGCAAGTATGGAGATTATCAGCCTGCGAAGCCGGCGGGAATACAGTTCCCGGGCGGTGGGATCGGAAGGCGGGAGTGCGAGCAAAAGCTCGAGGGCATCCTGCGAGCAGTTGTGGGAACTGTCCTCGAAGTATCTCTCCATGGCGTCTTCCCTGTAGTACACCGGGAGGCGTTTTTCTACCTTGGGCTTCGGAACAAGCCGAACCGGATTGCTGTCCAGGACACCTTCCTTTACAAGGAACTTGCAGTATCCGGAAAGGATGCTCATGTGCAGGTTGGCGGTTCGCGGTCCCAGTTTCTCATCGTCCAGGATATGGACTTCGTAGTTGCGGATCCCGGTCCGGTCCGGTTCCTTCCCTGCGTATGCGGCATACCGCTGGAGCACGTCCCTGTACAGTTCGACCGTGCGGGGAGAGTATCTGCGGACCTTCGCGATGTAATCTATGTAGGCGTCTATTTGCACGGTTCAAGTCCAAGGCTGGCCGCATATTCGCGCATCAGGGCGTCGGCCTCCGCGAAATCATTCCCTATCCTTCCGTCCAGGATTGCGTTCTTGACATATTCCTTTATCTGGCCGATGGTGTTGCACGGCTCAATCCCGTACACTTCCATGATATAGTCGCCGGTGATGGGGTTTTTGAAATTGCGCAGGGCGTCTTTCTCTTCGACTTCGACCAGCTTCCTGCCCACAAGCTCGAAATTGGCTTTTATGCGTGCGACTTTCTCCGGATTCTTGGAAGTGATATCGGCACCGCAGAGAAGCATGAGGTCGTCTATGTCGTCTCCGGCATCGAAGAGGAGCCTCCTTACTGCAGAATCCGTAACTTCTTCATCTACAAGGGCTATCGGCCGCATGTGCAACCATACGAGCTTTCGCACCAGCTTGAGCTTTTCGTCAAGGGGCAGCTTCAGGGCCGCGAAGACCTTGGGAACGATCTTGCTGCCGACCACGTCATGTCCGTGGAAAGTCCATCCGAGGGAAGGATCGTAACGTTTGACGGCGGGTTTCCCCACATCGTGAAGCAGTGCGGCCCACCTGAGCCAGAGATTCGCTTCTCCGCCCTTCCAGCCTGTGCTGTCAGGCTTTTCGAACTCCGCTTTGACATCGGCCTCGGCGACATTGTCGAGTACGGCCAGGGTATGTGAAAAGATATCCTTGTGCCCGTGTCCGTCGATGGTTTCGACCCCTTTGAGCGCAGAAATCTGGGGGAGGATATGGGGTAGCAGTCCGGCTGAATCCATGAGCTTGAAAGCGAGCGAAGGCCTGGCGCATACAAGCATTTTGTTCAGTTCCTCGGCAATTCTCTCGCGTGACAGGATTTGGAGCCTGGGGGCCATCCTGCGCATGGAAGCCATGGACACCTCGACAATGCGGAACTGCCGCTCCGGGGTGCTGAGCTTCGCTGCGAAGCGTACGGCTCTCAGCATGCGGAGAGGGTCGTCCGAATATGTCGTGTCCGGATCGAGCGGAGTGCGTATAATGCCTTCTGCAAGATCCCGGATGCCTCCGAAGGGATCCACCAGCTCGCCGTAGTCGTCGGCGTTGAGAGAGAATGCCATTGCATTGATTGTGAAATCCCTGCGGAGCTGGTCGTCCCGAAGGGTGCCGTTCTCCACGATTGGTTTCCTGGATTCCCTCCTGTAAGATTCTTTGCGGGCCCCCACGAATTCGATTTCATCTCCTTCGTAATGGAGCATGGCGGTTCCGAAGTTCTTGAAATAGGATACGTATTTCCCGCTTTCCTGACCCACCGCCATGGCGAAGTCGATGCCGCCGCCTTCCACTACTATGTCTATGTCGCTGCAGGGCCTTCCGAGGAAACAGTCCCTGACATATCCTCCGATCACATAGGCACGCGTGCCGCGTTCGGCAGCGATGCGGGAAACCATGCGGAAAATATCCTTGTTTACATATTGGCTGAGTTCTCCGGTCATTGTCCTTCCATTTCTTTCCATTCAGGGAAGTGCTGCACGGCTTTGAAGGAGCCGCCTTCCTTTTTATACGCGTAGGTGCTTTTCCCGTTGGTGAGGAAAATCCATTCCGCGCCCAATACACTGTAATACAACAATGCCTGGGCGGCTGTCTTGCCGCTTATCTGCACTTCCGCTTTCTTGCATTCCGCTATCGCGAGTACGCCGCCGTCCTTTCCGTATATTACCAGGTCCGCCCTGAGGGATTTGCCTCCGTACTTCATTTCCACTTCACTCATCATCCTGTGCCGGGGAACTCCGGCTGAGAGGAGAAGGGATATGAACCACTGCCGCACCTGCTCTTCCGGAGTGGCGGCGACTTCCTTCTTCCTGAGGGGATCCATGATAGTATCTTTCATAGTGCCAGAATCTTAGCAGTAAGCTCTACGAGCAGTTCCCCCTGGGAGGTGGCGGCGCCGTCGCCTCCCTTTCCGAGATAGTCATATTCGCACAGCAGCGAGATTATGGCCGCGCTTGTCCGTATGCTGTAGTTCCTGGCAGCGGTGTCATACTCCCTGAAAAAGTAAGGACTGCCTCCGAGGACGGCGGATTTCTGCTGATCCGACGGACGGGGATTCTTAAGCAGCAGCGCCTGATATTTCAGAAGCTTGTAAAAATGCGTGTAGAGGGCGCTTACAGCCATGGGCATTGCGAATTTCGCCCCGTCCCCGATGCGGGAGGCGAGTTCCAGGGCCCTGCGGCTGTCCCTGCCGGAAAGTGCCTTGGTGAGTTCGAAAATGCTGTATTGCCTCGATATCCCGACGTTCCTTTCAATGTCCCCGGAACTGATGTTCACAGTGCCTTCGGGAAGATTCTTGAGAAGCTTGTCCGTTTCGGCTACAATGACGCTGAGCTCAGTTCCTGCGGATTCCCCGAGGAGGGCGGCGCCTTCAGCGTCTATGCGTAATCCACGCGATGTATAATAATCTATTATCCAGCGGGTTATCTCATAATCCCGAATTGCGGGGGAGTCGAGGATCGCGCCGTTTTTCTGGATGGCCTTGTAGAGGGCCTTTCTCTTGTCGGGAGAGGCTTTGTGGAAAAGCAGGACAAGCACCGTGGAGTCCAGAGGTTCGGCGCAGTATGCGGCGAGATTTTCTATGTCCTTGACCAGCTGGGCTTCCCGGACCACCACGAGCTGCCGCTCGGACATCATGGGGTAGCGCTTGGCTGCTGTGATTATCTGGTCGGCATCCACATCAGAACCGTAGCAGACGGTTTCGTTGAAGTCCTTGAGGCTTTCGTCTATGCAGTTGTCCAGGATTGTCTTGCAGAGAATGTCGGGGTAGTAGGCTTCATCGCCCATCAGGAGATAGACGGGCTTGAAAATGCCCGCCTTGACTTCGTCGCAGAGAGTCTTGCAGACTTGCGCCGCACCTGGTCCTGACTGTTTTGCCATACCTTACAAATATAATAAGAAATGCGTATATTTGTGAGTTAAAAACAGAAAAATATGCCAATAATCGAGTGCAGGGAAGTCTGCAAGAATTTCGGAGAAAAGAAAGCGCTGGACCATGTCAGCCTCTCCATCCCGGAGGGGAAGATCTTCGGTCTGCTCGGTCCTAACGGTGCCGGCAAGACAACGCTCATACGCATCATCAACCGTATAACCATTCCGAGTTCCGGCGAAGTCCTTTTCGGGGACAGGCCGATAACCCAGAAAGATGTCGAAAAGATCGGGTATATGCCAGAAGAACGCGGCCTTTACCGCAAGATGAAGGTCGGCGAGCAGGCATTGTACCTCGCCCAGCTCAAGGGAATGGGCCGGGCTGATGCCCAGAAGGCCCTTAAAGAATGGTTTGTGCGTTTCGGCATCCAGGACTGGTGGAACAAGAAGGTGGAAGAACTGTCCAAGGGCATGGCCCAGAAACTCCAGTTCATCACCACTGTGGTGCACCGGCCCTCGCTGATGATCCTCGATGAACCTTTTTCCGGTTTCGATCCGGTTAACGCCGATATCGTACGTCAGGAAATCCTGCGTCTCCGCGACGAAGGAGCCACGGTGATCCTCTCGACGCACAACATGGAGAGCGTCGAGGAACTCTGCGACAACATAGCCCTCATCAACAAGAGCCGTCTTGTGGTAACGGGCGGGCTCGAGGATATCCGCAGGCGTTACGGCAACGACAATATAGAGCTCGTCTATACCGACGCCGAAGGGCGTCATACCGAGGTCCTTCCCCGTGAAAGCGACGGCAGGGCCACCCTTGCGGCCTATATGGAAAAAGGCGTGCAGATCAACTCGTATCGCGAGCTGATGCCCCGCATGAACGATATCTTTATCAAACTTGTAACAGGGGAGGACAGAATATGAACTTTCGTACGATAAACCTCGTGATAGGACGCGAATACAGCACCCGCGTAAAAAAGAAATCCTTCCTTATCCTTACTTTCGTCGTCCCGGTGTTGTTTGCAGTGCTGTGCTTCCTGCCCAGCTACCTCATGCTTCATACCAAGGAGAAAACCCAGCAGGTCGCCGTCATCGACAATTCCGGCATAGTCATGCCATGGCTCGAGAGCGGTGAGTCCGCTGTTTACACGGACTTCTCCGGCAGCGAGGCCGACAGCGTGAAAGCATCGCTCGCCACCCTTGGAATGGACGTCCTGGTGGTGATAAGTCCGCTGGATTCCGCCGCCAGCGTAAGCGTTCAGACATTCAGCAACAAGCCGGCCGGCGTGGATTTCGCCGACGCTCTGAAGTCCAAGGTGAACAAGGCTGTGGAGGACTACCGTATCCGCAGCTATGACATCGCCGGTCTCGACAAGATTCTCAAGGATGTCAAGGCTGATATCAAGGTACAGGAATTCACCCTCGGTGAAGACGGGCGTGAAACTGTCTCGGAATCAGGTATTTATATGATTGTTTCGATGATATTCGGCATGATCATATACATGTTCATAGCGCTCTTTGGCGGTATGGTGCTCAGCTCCGTGATCGAGGAAAAATCTTCCAAGGTCATAGAAGTGATAGTCTCGTCCGTCAAAGCGATAGACCTGATGTTCGGCAAGATAATAGGCATCGCGCTTGTGGCCCTCACCCAGTTCCTTCTCTGGATAATCCTTACGATGGTGCTGCTTGTCGGTGCGAACGCCGCTTTCGGCCTGTCGGACATGGTGAAATCCGCCGACACGGCCCAGATGATGCAGATGGCCGCTCCGGGGATGGATGCAGGCGTGGATCTGGAAACTCTGGCCCAGGAAGGCCCCGACGAACTCTCAGTGGTTTTGACCACTATCGCCAATATTCCCTGGGGCAAGATGCTGATTGCCTTCCTCGTATTCTTCATCCTTGGATACCTTCTCTATGCATCCATGTTTGCGGCAATCGGTTCCGCGGTTGAAAACGAGGCGGACAGTTCCCAGCTGCAGTTGCCGGCGACGATTCCTCTTGTGATAGGCTTCTTCATTGCCTTCATAGCCATGCGCAATCCCTACAGCGCAGTGGTGTGGTGGGGCTCCAT
Organism: Bacteroidales bacterium UBA2861; assembly: GCA_002350615.1. Lineage (GTDB taxonomy): Bacteria > Bacteroidota > Bacteroidia > Bacteroidales > UBA932 > Cryptobacteroides. Next base: position 86,409 of record DEFD01000007.1, read on the forward strand.
AATTCCCTTCACTTCGCCGATAGTCATGCTTGCCCGTATTCCCTATGGGGTTCCCGGGTGGGAAATCGTCCTTTCGGCGGTGCTGCTCCTGCTCACCTTCATGCTCATAGCCTGGGCTTCAGCCAAGATTTACAAGGCAGGAATACTTGTTTTCGGACAAAAATCAACCTGGAAAGATCTCTGGAAATGGTTAAAGCAGAAATAGCCGCCCTTCTGGCACTGCCCCTCCTCCTTGCTTCCTGTTCCCGTGGATTGGAGTTCAAGTGGCAGAAATACTATGTGGACGGGCATCGCACAGGTGTAGGGGTTCCTACTGCCGACAATCCTGAAAAGGCGCTTGGCGTCGTCGAGAACGGGGTTTATAAGGCTCCGAACGGCAGGGTTTTCAATGCCGGTGCGACACCCGAGGTCGCGTCCCTTCTTATCGGCGTACAGCCGCAGATGGCACGTCTTAAAGAGGTGGTGGCCTATGCCCCGGAAGCCATGGCAAGGCAGAGACCGGAATGCGCCCTCTTCAATTTCGTCGCCGACAGGCTTGCCGCCGACGTTCAAGAAGCTGTTGGACGCAGGGTTGACGTGGGCATCACCAATACGGGTGGAATCCGCGTGGACCTTCCGGCAGGGGATATCCTTCTTGACGAAGTGGTGTCGATGCTTCCCTTCAAGAACTATCTCACCTATCTGGAACTCAAGGGGAGCGATCTGCGCGCGGCATTCGAATATATGGCATCAACGCGTCCTCAGTGCGTTTCCGGCGCCCGCCTGGTGATTAAAGCCGGCAAGCTGATTTCCGCCGAGGTTGGAGGCAAGCCTCTCGATGATTCTGCCGTGTACGGGGTTGGAACGATCGATTTCCTCCTTGACGGCGGCGACGGCTTCAAACTGGCAAGGAACGCCCGCAAGATGATCATCACGGACAAGAAAATAGGGGATGTGATCCTTCGTGACATCCGTAAGCTGACTGCTGAAGGGAAACCCCTGCAGTATCATGTGGACGGCAGAATAACGGTGGAGGAATAATCTATGAGGAGAATATTGTTTACAGCTATCCTGCTGCTTGCGGCCGTCTCATGCAGCCGCAGCCCCAGGCTTGTCATAATTCACTGCAATGATACGCACAGCCATTTCGACCCGGTGCGCGGCGGAGCGAATGACGGCCGGGGAGGTATAATAGAAAGGGCGGCCTTCGTGGACAGCATACGCTCGGTTTACGGCGAATCCAAGGTGCTGCTTCTGCATGCGGGAGATTTCCAGCAGGGGACATCCTATTTCAGTGAACTTCAGGATAAGCTCGAGCCCAAGATGATAAATGCCATGGGCTACGACTGCGTCGCCCTGGGCAATCATGAACTCGACGACGACATCGACAGCCTCGCGGCCAGGGTATCACGGATGAACTGCCCCGTGCTATGCGCCAACTGCGAATTCCCTTCCGTCCTTCAGGACAGGATCAGTGCCTACACCATAATCGAAAAGGGTGGCCTGCGCATAGGCATAATAGGCATGGAAAGTGAGATAGACAAGATGGTGGCGGCTCCCATTGCCCAGCGTATCAGGCAGTTCGACAATATTGAAACGATCAACCGCTATGCGCCCATGCTGAAGGCGGAGGAAAAATGCGATCTTGTCATACTCCTGAGCCATATGGGCTATGGCGTGGACCAGGAAACCATCCCGCATACGAGGGGCGTGGACCTTGTCATCGGCGGGCACAGCCACACTTTCGTGGATGATTTCATTTATGTCCGGGACCTTGACGGGAAGGAAGTTCCCATCATAAGCGACGGATGTTACGGTCTCGAAATGGGGGAGATCAAAGTATATTGAGACTCTGCTCCCTGATTTTTTCGAGCTCGTCTTTCATGCGGACCACGGCCTTCTGAATCTGGGCGTGGTTCGCTTTGCTTCCGGTGGTATTGATTTCCCTGCCCATCTCCTGGATGATGAAGCCGAGCTTTTTCCCTGGGTAGGCTTCTGAGTCGATGGTGTCCTGGAAATACTTGCAATGCTGGCGGAGGCGGACTTTCTCCTCGTTTATATCGTATTTCTCAAGATAGAAGATCATTTCCTGCTCGAAGCGTTCTTTGTCCAACTTCACGCTTGCGTCTTCCGCGGCTTTCAGGATCTTTTCCCTGACGGTTTCGATCCTCTCCTTTTCATAGGATTCCACGTCGTTTTCGAGGGAAAGGATATTGCCGACCCTTGAGCAAACGTCCCTGTAGAGGGCTTCGCCTTCCTTGGCGCGGTATTGCTTAACGGCTTCTATCGCACGGTCGAAGCAGGCCTCGACTTCCGGCCAGTTCGTTTCGTCGATGACATCCGTTTTTTTGCTCTCCAGCACCTCGGGGAAGCGCAGGACGCTGAGCAGCAGTTCGTTGTTGGCGCGGTCCTGCGTGGAAAAATCGGCGAAGGTGAAACCGGGAAGCGTATCCCTGAGCTTCCGAAGTTCATTATAATAGTGCTGCACCAGCTCGGAGTTGAGCTGCTTCGCATTGTCTTCCGCGCTGCTCTCGAAAGTCAGGAAGACATCTATGGTGCCGCGCACCAGGGCGTCCGCTATCTTCTGGCGTATGAGAATGTCCTTGTCTTTCGGCAGCAGTGTGGACTTGATGCTGATGTCCGTACCTTTTGAGTTGAGAGTCCTTATCTCAATGCTGAGTTTTCCGCCGGCAAGCTGGGTTTCGGCCTTGCCGTATCCTGTCATCGAATAAATCATAGCACAAAAATACGAATTTTATTATATTTGCAGGCTGTTTCGTGTAACATTGGATTTATGGAAGAAGAGAAAAAACTGAATTTCCTCGAAGAAATAATCGAGAACGATCTCAAAAGCGGAAAAGTCGATTCTATCCTTACCCGTTTCCCTCCGGAGCCCAACGGATATCTGCACCTCGGCCATGCAAAGAGCCTGTGCATAAATTTCGGCCTTGCCCAGAAGTATGGCGGCAAGACCAATCTGCGTTATGACGATACGAATCCTACCAAAGAGGATACGGAATACGTCGATGCAATCAAGGAAGATATCAAGTGGCTGGGATTCAAGTGGGAGAAGGAACTTTACGCTTCCGACTATTTCGACCAGCTTTACGAGTGGGCCGAAGAAATGATTGGCAGGGGACTGGCCTATGTCGATGACCAGACCCAGGAGGAAATCAGCGCAGGGCGCGGAACCGTAGAGACTCCGGGACGGGAGAGTCCCTGGAGGAACCGTACCCCGGAAGAGAATCTCCGCCTGTTCCGCGAAATGAGGGACGGTAAGTATGCCGACGGGGAGAAGGTCCTCCGTGCGAAGATAGACATGGCGTCACCGAACATGATGTTCAGGGATCCTATCATGTACAGGATCAAGCATGCCAGCCATCACCGTACAGGAGACAAATGGTGCATTTATCCAATGTATGACTTCACCCACGGACAGAGCGATTCAATTGAGCATATAACCCATTCCATCTGCACACTCGAATTCGACGTACACCGTCCTCTTTACGACTGGTACATCCAGACGCTGGGAATCTATCCTTCGCATCAGTACGAATTCGCCCGCCTGAATCTCACCTACACCCTGATGAGCAAGCGCAAACTGCTGGAACTCGTGCAGAAGGGGCTTGTGGCAGGCTGGGACGATCCCCGCATGCCTACTCTCTGCGGCGTCAGGCGCCGCGGCTACACGGCGGAAGCCCTCAAGATGTTCTGCGACAAGATCGGCGTCAGCAAGCGCGACCAGCTCATGGACATACAGCTCCTCGAGTGGTGCGTGCGCCAGGACCTGAACGCAAGGTCCAACAGATATATGGTGGTGCAGGATCCCGTGAAGCTCACCCTCACAAATTATCCTGAAGGTCAGACCGAATGGTTCGACGCTCCGCTGAATCCCGCGGAACCCGAAGGCCCTTCGCGCAAGATACCCTTCACCGGTGAACTCTACATAGAGAGGGCAGATTTCATGGAAGACGCTCCCCACAAGTTCTTCAGGCTTAAACCCGGGGGAGAGGTGCGTCTCAAGTACACCTATATCATCAAGTGCGAGGAAGTCGTAAAAGACGCCGAAGGCAATATAATCGAGCTCAAATGCACCTACGACCCTTCCACGCGTCCCGGAAGCGGGGAGTGGAGGAGCGTCAAAGGCACCATCCACTGGGTGAGCGCCGCTCATGCGGCGAGCATCGAGCTCCGCAATTACGACCGTCTCTTCACCCTGGCGGACATGAGCCAGGTGCCGGAAGACAAGGATTACAAGGATTTCCTGAATCCGGAGTCCCTTGTCCTGGGAACCGGTCTTGCCGAACCCGCCCTGCTCGGGGATGAATCCGGAATAGCCGTGCAGTTCGAACGCACCGGCTATTATATCAAGGATAAGGACAGCAGCGAAGGACATCCCGTCTTCAACAAGACGGTATCCCTGAAAGATTCCTACAAACCGGAATAAGGTTTAGAGATTGCTCAGGTACTTGCTCCTGGACAGGAGGCAGTCGCCAATGGCGGCCGCCGAGCGTCCGAGTTGCGAGAACTTGATCTTGGTGTCGGCGCTTACCTTGCTGAGCGAATAACGGTTGACGGCGGTACGGATCGGGAGCATAAGATAGTCTTTCCCCACTATCAGGCGCCCGCCTATCACCACAAGGCCTGGGTTGAAGATGTTTATCAGGCCGGCTATGCCGCGGCCGAGAGTATCTCCCATGGCTCCGATGCCTTCGATGGCAAGCACGTCTTCGTCCTCCACCGCGTCAAGTACGTTCTGCAGGCTTATGTCCCCGTCCCTCTTGTAGATGCTGGAAAGGGAGGAGCGGCGTCCCTGCTGGAGCTGATGCTTGATCCAGTGAGTCAGGGCCGAACCGGACGCTCCGGTCTCCAGGCAGCCGATTTTGCCGCAGCGGCACATTACGTTGTTGTCCAGCAGGGGGAAATGCCCGAATTCGCCGGAGAATCCGGATGTGCCGTAGTAGAGCTTGCCGTCGAGTATCATTCCCATTCCCAGACCCCAGCTGAGGTTGATGAAGAGCATATTGGGATCCGCTTCGTTGCCGAGCCCGCAATATTCGCCGTAAGTCATTGCACGGGAATCGTTCTCGATGTTGACCGGAGCCTCGAGTTCCCTTTGGAAGATGTCCCCGAGCTGGATGTCGTCGCTCACGAAATAGGACAGGCTGAATCCCTTTTCGGGGTTTACCCTGCCCGTGAGGCTGATGCCCACGCCGAGGATTTTGCTCCACTCCAGACCGGCTTCGTTCACCACCTCCTTGATTTTCCGGCTCATCGTACGGAAGGATTCCGCACTGGCTTCGAGAACGAATTCAATATCCTGAAGGAAGAATTTTACCTCTCCGCTGAAATCGGAAATGGCTATGTGGAAATGCTGGCGGGCCACATCTACGCCGAGGAAATAGCCGGCTTCCGGATTCAGCCCGAAGGTGTTGGGGCGGCGGCCTCCGCTGGTACCGACCTTGCCCATCTCGGCAAGATATCCCTGCGAAACGAGTTCGCCAAGAAGTTTGGTTGCGGTGGGTATGCTGATATTCAGCGCTTTGCTGAAATCGGCGATACTGCATGCCCCTTTGTCGATACAGAGTTTTATTATCCCTTTTTGCTGGTCGGTCATGAAGCTGTTTTCGCAGTGTTGGTTTAGGCAAATTTAAGAATTTATTGCTATATTTGTTTTTGTTTTTGAAAATTTTTTAAAAAATGTCTCTGAAGACCAAGTTGTATCTGAGCCTGAGCGCCATCGCGGTGGTGCTTCTCATTTCCAGCATCATCTCCATAATGGAATACGGACGCATGAGCAATTACGTGTCCGGACTGGTCGCAGACAACATCAAGAGCATCAATACGGCGCAGAAGCTTGCGGACATCAGCAATACATACAATCTTGCGGTGCTTGCAGAAATCGGCGATGAAAAATCCGCCAGGATACCGCCTTTTGACGAAACGGCCTTCCTTGCCGGATGCGACAGCCTCCGTTCTTCTTCGAGTGCCTCCGTGCTCTCGGCGCTTGCCGATTCCGTGGAGTATTCGTATGCGGCTTACCTGCTCACTTCCCTTGAAATGCAGAATGTCATCTCTTCGCGTTTCATAGACACGAGAGCGTGGTATTTCGACAGGCTCCAGCCCCGTTTCAACAGGCTCCGCGCCGATATCGACGCCATTTCCGCTGCCGTTTACGACGAGCTTGCCCGTAATTCCGAAACCCTGGAAGGCGCCTTCTACCGCAGCATGATTCCCGGAATCGTAGTAGTGGGAGTGGGGCTTCTGCTGGTGATGCTGCTCTTGTTTTTCCTGCAGAGTTTTTATGTCAAGCCCATTTACAAGATGCTTGCCGCGTTAGGGGCCTACCGCCTCTTCAACCGGAAGTACAACTATGATTTCGACGGGGACGACCAGTTGCGGGAACTCAACGGTTCCATCAGGGACCTCTGCACGGAAAACCAGCTCCTGAGGCAGAGGATATCAGCGATGCGCAGTAAAAACAACGCAGACACGCCGGCTCAATGAATTTCAAGACCATAAGCAGGAACGTGGGTTACGCATTGCTGGTCGATGCGTTGTTCATGCTCATATCCTTTCTGATATCCGCATTCAACGGGCCGGATACCGCTCTTGCGCCCCTGGCCATCAGCTTCCTTATTACATTCATCGTCGGCATTTTCCCCTTCATTTTTGTACGCAGGGGAGCCGCGATATCACTTAAGGAAGGTTATGTGATCATCGCGCTGTCCTGGCTTCTGTCTTTCCTTTTCGGGATGATGCCCTACATTTTGTGGGGAGGCCCGTTTACTGTTATAAATGCCTGGTTTGAAAGTGTTTCCGGATTCACCACCACCGGAGCCACCATCCTCGAGCATGTCGAAGAACTGCCGGCAGGCCTGCTGTTCTGGCGAAGCAGCACCCATTTCATCGGTGGTTTGGGAGTTGTCGTCTTCCTCCTTCTGATTATCCCGACTTCCAGCCCCATGAGGCTGCGTCTCACCAATATGGAGCTGTCCTCGCTCAGCAAGGATTCCTATAGCAGCAGGGCCAACCAGACCGTGTATATCTTCACGATCGTTTATCTGGTTCTCAATCTGATGGCCTTCCTTGCCTATCTGCTTGCAGGAATGAACCTTTTCGATGCCGTCTGTCACGCTTTCAGCGTCTGCGCCACCGGAGGTTTCAGCACCAAGACCAGCTCTATCGCAGCTTTCGGTTCCCTGCCGATAACGCTCATAACCATGGTTTTCATGTACCTGGGATCGCTGCACTTCGGGATGCTCTTCATGGTTGTTGCAAGGCGCTCCCTGCAGCCGCTTCGCAACGATGTCTTCAAATTCTATACGGCCGGACTTGCCGCCGCATCCATCTTGGTGGCACTGAGCCTCAGGTTCGGAAACGGGCAGAGCTGGGGAAGTTCCTTCCTGGACGGAACCTTCCATATCCTGAGTTATGCTTCCACCAGCGGATTCGCTATCAGCGACAATTCATCCTGGCCTTCCCTTGCGGTACTTCTGCTCGTGATGATGAGCTTCTGCTGCGGCATGGCTGGTTCCACGACGGGAGGTCTCAAAAGCGACCGGGCCCTCATCGTGTTCAGAAAACTCCGCCAGCAGGTGCAGCATGCCATCTATCCTTCTTCCGTGAAGGAGGTGAGACTGAACGGAAGGCCGCTGAGCGACAACGACGTGACGCCGCATGTTATGTACTTTATCGTTTTCATGCTCATCCTTTCAGTATCGGTGCTGCTCTGCAATCTCCTTTCCACTGACGCTGCCGGGAATTCTCTGACAGGAAGCATCGCATCCCTTTGCAATGTAGGGCCTTCGATAGGGGAGATAGGGAGCATGGGAAATTACAATGCGGAGCCATCGGCCTGCAAGCTGATCTATACTGTGGATATGTTCCTGGGCCGGGTTGAAATCTATCCTGTTCTCGCTGTCCTGTCTATCATCTTCAGCAGGAGGCGCGGATGAACAGCAGGGCGGAATTCCTTTACAAGCGTTTCATCGGCCATTTCCAGCTGCCGCCTACAAAGTGTCAGGACTCCCTTATGGCCGATGTGGCCGATTTCCTGACCGGCGATGACGCCGATATCATGGTGGTGAACGGATATGCCGGTACGGGCAAGACCACGGCGGTGTCCGCGGTGATAGAAAGCCTTGAGGAACTTGAGCTTCACTGTGTCCTGCTGGCACCCACAGGACGGGCTGCCAAGGTGCTTTCTTCCGTTTCCGGAAGGCCGGCGTTCACGATCCATAAGCATATCTACCGCCAGAAATCCGTGGGAGATGACGGATTCGGAAAGTTCAGCCTGAGCCCGAATAAAGCGAAGAACTGCCTTTTCGTGGTAGATGAAGTGTCCCTGATAGGGATAGAAGAAAGCGAGAAACAGGGAGGGGCCGCGTTCGGAAGCGGGAATCTGCTTTCCGACCTGGTGGGATTCATGAGGGCTGGAAACGACTGCCGGATGATCCTCATAGGTGATGCAGCCCAGCTGCCTCCTGTCGGACTCGAGGCGAGCCCTGCCCTGGACAGGGATTTCATGGATGCTTTCGGCGGGGTACGCTATGCAAGCCTGACCACCGTGGTGCGCCAGGCCGCTGAATCCGGTGTGCTTCACAATGCCACCATGCTCCGGCAGATCATAGCTCCGGCACAGGTTTACGATACTTTCGATTCCCTGAAACTTGATATTGACGGCTTCCCGGACATCGAAAAGATAGGCGGAGGGGAACTCATCGAAACCCTTTCCGACGCTTATTCGAAATACGGGGAAGATGAGACCATAATCCTCTGCCGTTCCAACAAAAGGGCGATACGCTACAACATGGGCATACGCGCTACCGTGCAATACAAGGAGGACCGGCTGGTGCGTGGGGACAAGCTGATGATAGTGAAGAACTGCTACCAGTTCGTCAAGGATGTGGAAAACATGGACTATATTGCCAACGGCGATATAGCCAAACTTGTCCGCATAGGCAGATATGAGGAGAGGTACGGTCTGCATTTCGCGGACGCCACCCTGAGTTTCCCTGATTACGACTGGCAGGAAATCGATGCCAAGGTATGTCTCGACACCCTTGAATCCGAATCGGCATCGCTCAGTTATGAGCAGCAGAATGCCCTGTATCAGGGAGTTTCGGCGGATTACGCCCACATAAGCTCAAAGAAAAAGCGTTATGACGCCGTGCGGGAGGACCCCTATTACAATGCCCTCCAGCTCAAATACGCCAACGCCATCACCTGCCATAAGTCGCAGGGTGGACAATGGGACTGCGTGTTCATAGACTGTCCTTTCTGGCAGGAGGAACAGACCCTGGACGATCTCAAATGGCTCTATACCGCACTTACGCGCGCGGTCCGCAAAGTGTACCTGGTTAACTTCAACGAGCGCTATTTCAAATGAAATTCCTGATTATACTTTCTATTGTCAGCAATCTGACATGGGCGCCTGATTCCAGCAGATTCGCCTTTACGCGTGACGGGGACCTGTATGTATGCGAAAAGGGTTCCAGGGACAGCGTGCGTCTTACTTTCGACGGTTCCCGAACCGTTCTCAACGCCTATGCCTCATGGGTGTATTACGAGGAAATATTCGGGAGGTCTTCCAACTACCGTGCATTCTGGTGGAGCCCCGATTCCCGCAGGATTGCATTTTACAGATTCGACAATTCTAAAGTACCTGTATTCCCCATATACAGCGCTGAAGGCCAGGACGGCAGCCTGAATCTCACCCGATACCCCAAGGTAGGGGAGCCTAATCCCCAGGTGAAGGTGGGGATGATCGATGTCGTGTCCGGCGGAAAGACGGTATGGGCGGATTTCCCATACCCCGACGACTGCTACTATGGCACACCCTTCTGGGACGCGGATTCCAAGAATCTTTACGTTCAGAGGGAGCCCCGGGTGCAGAACAGTCTCGAACTGTTCCGCGTAGATGCTTCCGACGGAAGCAAAAGCCTTGTTTACAGCGAAAAATATCGTACCTGGCTGGACTGGATTTCAGGTATGCTCTTCGACGAAAAGGGCCTTTACATGGTCCGTTCTTTTGAAACCGGATGGGAACAGATATACTATCTTTCTTTCGACGGCCGTGCATGCAAGCGGCTTACTGAAGGAGCCAACTGGAGAATGAGGCTGCTGCGTCTGGATACCAAAGGGATTGTCTGGTTCATCGCACAGCGCGACTCCAGAGTGAAATCATCCCTATACAGGCTTAACAGGCGCGGCCGCATCGAGTCTGTCGTGGATACCGCATACAATGTGGCTTCCGCGAGCGTTTCCGCCGATGGCCGCAGTGTAAAGGCAAAACTCTCGAACTGCCATACCCCGGCTTTCGACTGGGATATTTCCCGGGGACCGAAGCCTTCCGGACCTGCGCCGGACAGTGGAATCCCTGTGCCCCAGATGCTTTCTATAAAGGCTTCGGACGGGCAGGCGATGTATGCAAAGATTTATTATCCCCGTGATTTCGACGCGGGTTCGTCCCGCCGTTATCCGGTGCATATGGAAATATACGGAGGCCCTAATACCGCCTATGTCACCGACAGCTGGCGGGAACCGAGGGATTATGAGCGTTGGTTCTTCGAGAACGGTATAATCCATGTGGTAGCCGACGTCAGGGTGTCGGGACATACGGGAAGGGCCGGGACCGACCTGGCCTGGCGTGACCTACAGAGCGCGGCGCAGGAAGATTTTGTAAGATGGGCCGAGTACTTTGGGAGCCTGCCCTATGTGAATCCATCCCGCATCGGCGTGGAAGGCTTCAGCTTCGGAGGCACCAATACCGCCCTGCTTCTGATAAACCACTCGGATATCTTCCGCTGCGGTATCGCCGGAGGGGGAGTGTACGACTGGAAACTGTATGACAGCCATTATACCGAGCGCTTCATGGATACCATCGGAAACAATCCGGAGGGGTATGCGAGGACTGTGATTTCCCAGGTCGGGAATTATCCGGGTGACGGAAGCACGATGCTCAGGATCACGCATGGCACCGGCGATGACAATGTGCATTTCCAAAACAGCCTGCAGCTTATCAAAGAGCTTCAGATGCAGGGAAAGAGATTTGAGATGATGATATATCCCGATGCGCTTCATGGATATCGCGGAAAGCAGCACCTCCACTGTTTCGGAGACGAAAAGATTTTCTGGACAAAATATTTACTTGACAATTGATATGAAAGAATTTGAACAAAAAGCCGCTGCATGGTTGAATGGCGATTTCGACCAGAAGACCAAAATGCAGGTACTTGAACTTCGCAATACGGATCCAGCCGCTTTCGAAGATGCTTTCTACAAGAACCTTGAATTCGGCACTGGCGGCCTGCGCGGCATAATAGGCGTGGGCACCAACAGGATGAACAGGTACACCGTAGGCATGGCCACGCAGGGACTTGCCAATTATATACTCAAACGTTTCCCCGGCAGGGAAGACCTCAGCGTCTGCGTCTCTTATGACAGCCGTAACTACAGCAAGGAATTCGCGAAGATTACCGCCGACGTGATGAGTGCCAACGGCATACATGTCTATCTGTTCGACAATATCCGCCCTACGCCGGAACTTTCTTATTCCATCCGCCTTAAAGGCGCAGTGGCGGGCGTTATGATTACAGCCTCTCATAATCCCAAGGAATACAATGGTTACAAGGCTTTCTGGAGCGACGGCGGCCAGGTGACATCTCCTGAAGACAAGGAAATTGTGGAAGAGGTTGCAAAGATCGGGGACCCCTCCAAGGTAAGATTCGAAGCGGGGACGCACTGCGGAGGCATCGAGATAATGGGCAGGGAAGTGGACGAACGCTATATCTCCGATATCCTGTCTCTCACCCTCAGCCCGGAGGCCTGTGCAAGGCACAAAGACCTGAAGATTGTGTACACCCCTCTTCACGGATGCGGAGTGCGCCTTGTTCCGGAATGCCTGCAGAGGCTCGGCTTCTCCAATATCTACCATGTGCCCGAGCAGGATGTCTCGGACGGAGATTTCCCCACGGTCGTGTCCCCGAATCCTGAGGAACCGGCGGCATTGGAAATGGCGGTGCACAAAGCCGATGAGGTAGGTGCGGACCTGGTGATTGCCACGGATCCCGACGCGGACCGCATGGGTATCGCCGTCCGTGGAGCGGACGGCAGGATGACGCTTTTCAATGGCAATCAGACGGCCGCCCTCATGACTTATTATATCCTCAACCGATGGAAGGAGCTCGGAAAACTCGGCCCCGGGAAATATATGGTGAAAACCATCGTCACCGGAAGCCTGCTCAAGGAAATTGCCGACAGCTTCTCCGTGCCGTGCTACGATGTCCTGACCGGCTTCAAGTACATTGCCGAAGTGGTGAGAAGGAAGGAGGCTGAAGGATGGGAGTTTATCTGCGGCGGGGAAGAGAGCTACGGATTCAACCTCGGACAGTTCGTAAGGGACAAGGATGCGCAGATCTCTGCCGCCATAATAGCGGAATGCGCGGCATGGGCTGCCGATCAGGGGCTCAGCCTCTACGATCTCATGCAGAAGATTTACAGGGAATACGGCCTGCACAGGGATGCCATGGTTTACATTGTCCGCAAGGGACTGGAGGGCAGCCGGGAGATTTCCGAGATGATGTCCGCTTTGCGCTCCGATCCTCCCAAAGCCCTTGCCGGCTCGCCGCTTGCCAGGGTTGTCGATTATCTGGAACCGGAAAAGACCGGCCTGCCGAAAAGCAATGTGCTGCAGTTCTTCAGCGAAGACGGCGATGTGGTGTCGGTGAGACCCTCCGGCACCGAACCGAAGATCAAATTCTACTTCAGCGTGCGCTGCGACGATGCCGATGCCAAAATCGCTGCGCTGAAAGCACAGTTCCTTAAATAGCACTAAGGCTACAACCCTGAAACTGTCGCTTCGCGACCCCTCCCAAGCAAGCTTGGGCCCCTCCCTCTTATAGTGCCGAGGGTGGCATAAGTTTCATGTTTGCAGCCTTATTGCATATTATAATGGCGGCAATATGCTGTCAGCGGGCATTTTTCGCATTTAGGGGAGAGGGCAGTGCAGATATAGCGGCCATGAAGCAGAAGCCAGTGGTGGGCTATGGGGCGGATATCTTCCGGGATATGCTTCTCCAGATCGAGCTCCACCGCCCTCGGAGTGCTGCCTTTGCTGAGTCCGAGCCGTCTCGATACGCGGAAAACATGAGTGTCCACCGCGATCACCGGCTGATTGTAGATTATGGCGGCGATTACATTTGCGGTTTTCCTTCCCACGCCTGGCAGGCTCATGAGGGAATCTATGTCCGAAGGCACTTCTCCACCGAATTCGGCGGTCAGTTTGCGGGCCATTCCTGCGAGGTTCTTCGCCTTGTTGTTGGGATAGGATACCGATTTTATGTAGGGATAAATGTCTTCGGCCGAAGCGGTGGCAAGGTCTTCCGGTTTCGGAAATGCGGCAAACAGAGCGGGTGTCACAAGGTTTACCCTCCTGTCGGTGCACTGGGCGGAAAGGATCACTGCCACGAGCAACTGGTAGGGATTGTCGAAAACGAGCTCGGAACTGGCCGAAGGAATATTCTCAGCGAAATAGCCGACGATCCCTTCGTATCGCTGTTTAAGTGTCATGCGTCGAGGGATATGTCGTAAACTTCTTCCTGCTTGTACTCGGAGCAGTTCTCGTCGTTGCAGATGAAAACCCTGCCGGGGTAGCGCCCGATGAGGCTCCGGTTATGCGTGACTATGACCACCGCGGTTCCCTTCACCCTGTTGAAGTCCAGCAGTAGCTGCATGATGCCTTCTGCGGTGTCCGCGTCGAGATTCCCGGTGGGCTCGTCGGCAAGAATGATTTCCGGATCGTTGAGGATGGCGCGCGCAATGGCGATGCGCTGCTGCTCGCCACCTGAAAGCTGGTGTGGCATCTTATGGGCCTTGGTGCCCATCTCGACTGCATCCAGTACGTTCGCTATGCGTTCGTCTATGGCTTTCCTGTCCTTCCATCCGGTGGCGCGAAGTACGAATTCAAGATTCTGTTCGACAGTTCTGTCCATGAGCAGCTGGAAATCCTGGAACACGATTCCGAGCCTGCGCCTGAGCTTGGGGATGTCCCTTACCCTGATGTTTTCCAGACTGTAGCCGCAGACCGTGGCGCTGCCGCTTCCAAGAGGGTTTTCCGCCGTGATCGTGCGGATTATGGATGTCTTTCCGGAACCGACTTTTCCGATGATGTAAACGAAATCTCCCTTTGAGATTTCCATGTTCAGATCATATACCACAACGTTCTCTCCGTTGAGGATGTCGGCCTGTTGGAAAGTGATAAGATTATCCATGAGAAATAACGATATTTTGTCCACAAATATAATGGAAAATAGAGTATTTTTTGTTATTTTTGTAAGTTATTAAAACCATTATCTGATGCAGACAGTAAAAGCGCTGTCCTTTGCGGCGGCAACGATGATAATCTTTTCCGGTTTTACGCGCGCGAGCGCGCAGGCACCCGATCCGGTGTTTTCACAGGCTATGGATTTGTATGAGAACGGTTTATATGAAAAAGCCCGTTCCCTTTTCGAGAAAGTTCCCGGACCTCTTGCGGATGCTTATGTGGCTCTCTGCGCCGCCAAGGCCAATACCTCGGACTATCCCGACCTCATCATACGCCACGAAACCCGTTATCCGAAAACTGTGCTTTCGTCCGAGCTCCACTATCAGTATGCGCTGAACCTCTTCGACGCAGGGGAGTATGCTGCGGCGAACAACGAGTTCTCCCGCGTGGACGGCAGCGGCCTTGTGGCGCACAATGCGGCCGAATATAACTTCAAGCGCGGATACTGCGCCCTCGAGGCCGGTAATTTCACATCCGCCCGCGACTATTTCGCGGTGGTTGAGACTCTGCCCAAGTCGCCCTACACTGCTGCCGCAAGGTATCAGATGGGATTCATGTCCTATTCCGAAGGCGATTTCGCCAAAGCGGCGGAATGGTTCTCCATGACGACCGGAGACCTTCGCTTCAAGGGACTTGCCAAGTATTACATCATGGAATGCCGTTTCATGGAAAAAGACTACGATTATGTCCTGGAACACGGCCCTTCCATGATCGACGCGATTCCTGCCGAGAGGCAGCCGAGGCTTGCGCGCATCATCTCCGAATGCTATCTCGTGAAAGGGGATGCCGAAAAAGCCCTCGAGTTCTATTCGCAGCAGCCGGTGGATACGAGCGTCGTGCTCAGCAGGACGGATCTCTTCTATGCAGGCTCACTCATGTATGCAGCAGGAGATTACGAAGCCGCAATCAATAATTTCGAGAGGATGGAGGACCGCAGCGATTCGATAGGGCAGATTGCGAATTACAATCTCGGCTACAGCTACATCAAGACTAAAAACAAGGTGGCCGCGGTGGATGCTTTCGCCCAGGCTTCAGTTCAGACCTACGACAAGGCCATCCGCGAAGATGCCTGGTTCAATTATGCGAAACTCGCCTTCGACATCAACAACGACACTTCGGTTTTCGAATCCTATCTGCGCGAGTATTCCACTGAAAAGAAGGGCGACCGGATTTACAATTACATGGCGCTCGCGGCCATCGGCAACCGTGACTATGCCGCTGCCATCGAGGCCTATTCAAATATTGAAAAACTGGATCCGCAGCAGCAGTCCAACTATATGAAGGCCAACTATCTGCGTGCCAACCAGTTGATTGCGAGCGGTTCATGGAGAGATGCCGTGCCTTATCTCAAAGCCGCCGGCTACTATCTCCCCAAGCAGGACAGGTTCAATCAGCTGTCCAGATACTGGCTCGCCGAGGCATCATACAAGAGCGGCAATTATTCATATGCCGCCGGCCTCTATACCGAACTCTACAATCTTGACGCCCTCCATGGGATGCAGGAAAATGCGCTGCTTCCTTACAACATAGCCTATTGCTATTATTCCGACCGAAAGTATGAAACTGCAGCGAAGTGGTTCGACCTGTACGCGGCTTCGAGGGATCCCTTCTCCAGGGAGGACGCCCTCGTGCGCCGTGCGGACTGCGACTTTGCCCGCAGGAATTACAAGGCGGCTGTGAATTCCTATCAGATGGTGCTGCGTGAATTCTCTTCTCCGGACGATATCTATCCTTATTACCAGCAGGCACTTGCCTATGGACTTTCCGGAGACAAGCAGGCTAAGGTCAGGGTGCTTTCCACAGTGAAAAAGGCGACTACGGACGCGCCCATGTACGCCGAGGCGATGTATGAACTCGGAAGGGCCTATATGGATATCGACCGCAACAACGACGCGGTTGCCTGCTTCGAGAAGCTGCGCGCTTCCACTTCCGACAATACCTACGCCGCCAAGGCGATGATCGGGGAGGGTATGGCATACAGGAATATGGCCGAATACGACAAGGCCCTCCGCCAGTACGAAAAGGTGGTTGCCCTTCTCCCCGGCAGCGAGTATTCCGAGGAGGCCCTCCTGGCTATCAACTCCATCTACCAGACAACAAGGCAGCCCGAGAAGTACATCGAGTACATGGAGAACAACAATCTCACCGTGGGCAAGAGCGCCGCTGAAAAGGAAATGATCTACTTCAATACGGCGGAACAGGTTTACCTGGCCGGCAATTACTCCCAGGCGATCGTGTCCCTCCGCAAATATCTGGACGATTACCCCGCAGGTGCCAAGGCTGCCGACGCAACCTTCTACCTTGCAGATTCTTATAAATCCCTTGGCGACAAGGAACGCGCCTGCGAATACTACAAGCAGGTTATCAATCTCCTTCGCGAAGGCTCCTTCGCCGAAATGGCGGCCCTCAATTATGCGGGCATTTCTTTCGAACTGGAAAGGTTTGACGATGCCTACGAAGGCTATGAGAGGCTTTCGGAAGTCGCCGTGATGGATGTTAACAAAGAGGCTGCCAGGAACGGAAAGATGCGCGCCGCCTACAAGGGACGCCGCTATGAGGCTGCCATCGTAGCCGCCAAGGCTGTACGTTCCGCAGCTTCTTCATCGGCCGAACTCGTGCGCGAGGCCGATTACATCGAGGCGAAGTCCTGCCTTGCAACCAGCCGCAGGGAAGAGGCCTTCGTCATTTTCGGGGACCTTGCCCGCAACGCTTCCACTCCTGAAGGCGCCGAAGCAAGCTATCTCATCATCCAGAATCTTTTCGACTCGGGCAACTTCGACAGCGTGGAAGCGAAAGTGTACGACTTTGCCTCACGTGCTGGTTCCCAGTCATACTGGCTTGCCAAGGCCTATATAGTGCTCGGCGACGCCTTTGCCGAAAAGGGAAATGTCAACCAGGCCAAGGTTACCTGGCAGAGCATCCGGGACGGTTATACCCCTGCAGAAGGGGAGGACGATATCCTGGACAATGTGAAATCTAGACTTGAACGTCTCCAGTCAACAGAAACTCTATGAGAAGGATAATATTATTGAACGCGGCTCTTTTCGCCGCCCTGCAGCTTTATTCGCAGAACCTGAATCCCCAGGTCCAGGTGACCAATGATTATCAGACCAGGATGGCGGACGTTTCCAAGCTGGAACTTCAGATGCAGGTTCCCGATTCTCTCGGCGAGTTTGCCACCGATGTGGACTACAGCGTTTTCCAGACAGATTACAAGGGTGCGTACGAATTCAATCCCTATGCCATCAAGGTCACGCCCAAGGCAGGGGACTATTCAGGCCGCAGGCTCTACCTCCGTGCCGGCGCCGGATTCTCTTTCCATCCAGTGCTAAACGCTGTCTATACTCCGGTGCGGAAGGGGCTGCACAGGATGAATTTCTATAATGAATTCAATGGCTATGCCGGACGCTATCATCAGGCGGTAGGGGATTCTTTCAACGGATATGACTACAGCGAAAGACTCGGCGCGGAGGGCAGGCTGAACGATGAGGACTTCGACCTTCGCTGGAACGCCGCCTGGAAAGGCAATTTCAACAAGGATTCCTTCACCAGGAGCATCTACAACGGAGTGAACCTGAGCACAAACATAAGCAGCAATTCGGATACAACCCAGCTTTACTACAACTTCAGCATGAAGGCCGGTTTTGCCACGGACCGTTTCAGCAACGGCGCGCTCGGGAGGGTGAACGAGTTCTCCTATATCGTTGACGGAACCATAGGTCCGGAGATTTACCATCACATGATAAGGCTCCTGATCGACATCCACACCCAGAACAGCGTTTACAATACCGCATTTTCAGAGCCGCTCAATCTCAGTTATCTCAGACCCCGTGCCGTCTTCGACTGGGGTCCCCTCAATGTGAGCGCGGGAGTTTCCCTCTGCACGGGAGGCAAGGGCCTCGGGCTTTACCCCGACGTGCAGGCTTCCCTCATGCTCTGGAAAGATGCCCTCAATGTTTACGGAGGCTTCGGCGGAGGTCAGTTCGCGGAGAATTATTCCGCATTGAAAGAAAGGGATTCATGGGTGAATTCCGGATACCTTCATAACTTCAAATCCACAGTGGAACAGTTCCGTTTCGACCTCGGCCTCCGCGGAAGCGCCGCTTCCAAATTCGAATATGACCTTCACGGGGGCTTCGCCTCCTATGCGCGCGCAGCGGTTGACATGATAGGGCCCAGCATAGATTCTACTGCCATTGTGGGAAAAATGGCATACAGGGACTATAAAGTCTGGTTCTTCGATACGAATCTGGCATGGCGCTCCGAGCGTTTCGATGCGGACGCATCCATGTCCGTGCGCAAGACAAGCATAGGGGATGACAAGACCTTCCTGGACCTTCCCCTGTTCTCAGCTTCGCTCACCGCACTCTATAATTGGGACCGCCGGATCTATGGCGGTATGCGGGTGAAGGGCGCAACTGCCAGGTATTCTTCCGCTTATGAAGTCAAGGGCTTCGTGGACCTGGGCTTTTACGGCGAGTATCGTTTCAACAACAAGCTCTCCGCGTGGGGACAGCTCGGAAACATTCTCTGCAATGATGTCCCGCTGTCGCCGATGCACGCCCAGCATGGAATGCATTTCACCGCCGGCATAACGCTGCGGCTTCAATAGAATCAAATAATCAATAAGTATAGAAATGTTAGAAAACGAAGAGATCAAACGTGCGGAACAACAGTATTCCGCAGACAGCATCCAGGTCCTCGAAGGCCTGGAAGCGGTGAGAAAGCGTCCGTCGATGTATATCGGCGACATCTCCGAGAGGGGATTGCATCATCTCGTTTACGAGGTGGTGGACAATTCCATCGACGAGGCCATGGCAGGGTTCTGCGACACCATAGACGTGCAGATACTTGAAGACAACTCCATAAGGGTACAGGATAACGGACGAGGCATCCCTACAGGCATGCATGAAAAAGAGCACCGTTCCGCCCTCGAAGTCGTTCTTACCGTTCTCCATGCCGGAGGTAAATTCAGCAAGAACAGCTACAAGGTTTCCGGAGGTCTTCACGGCGTGGGCGTGTCCTGCGTCAACGCACTGTCCGACCTGCTCATAGCGGAGGTTCACCGCGAGGGCAAGATTTTCCAGCAGAAGTATTCCAAAGGCAAGCCCATTACCCAGGTGGAAGTCATAGGTGAGTGCCCGGAAACGGATCACGGAACCATAATCACCTTCCATCCGGATGCTACCATTTTCACCCAGACCATCGTTTATAAATATGATACCCTGGCGGCACGTCTCCGCGAGCTCGCTTTCCTGAACAAGGGAATCAAGATCCGCCTCACCGACAAGCGCACCCTGGTGGACGAATTCGTTACCGACGAGTCCGGCGAAAGCAAAGCCACCGGCAAGCAGGTTTACCGCACGGCCCTCTTCTATTCCGAAAAGGGACTCAGCGAGTTCATCGACTATCTCGATGCAGGTGCCGAGAAACTCATTCCGGAACCCGTGTGCGTGAATTCGGACAAGATTATTCCCATCGACATCGCGCTGCAGTACAATACAGGTTACAGCGAGAAGATTTATTCTTACGTTAACAATATCAATACTATAGAAGGTGGAACCCACCTCCAGGGCTTCAAGATGGGCCTTTCGAGGTCCTTAAGGAACTATGCCGACAAGAATAACCTTCTTGCAAAGTTCAAGGGCGAGCTCTCTCCTGAAGACTTCCGCGAAGGCCTCACCGCCGTTATTTCGGTAAAGGTCGCAGAGCCGCAGTTCGAGGGTCAGACCAAGACAAAGCTCGGCAACAGCGAAGTGACTTCCGCAGTTTCTCAGGCCACCGCAGCTGCTGTTGATACATATCTTGAGGAGCATCCGAAGGAGGCTAAGCTTATAATCGATAAGATTGTACTCGCCGCTACCGCCCGTGCTGCTGCCCGCAAGGCCCGCGAAATGGTCCAGAGAAAGACCGTCATGACCGGGGCCGGCATGCCCGGAAAGCTCGCCGACTGCTCCGAGAGGGATCCTGAGAGATGCGAGCTCTTCCTCGTTGAGGGAGATTCCGCAGGCGGAACCGCCAAGCAGGGCCGTGACCGCCGTATCCAGGCTATCCTTCCCCTCCGAGGCAAGATTCTCAATGTGGAGAAGGCTGCCGGCGACCGTGCTTTCGAGAGCCAGGAGGTTCGTAATATCTATACCGCCCTCGGCGTAACCGTCGCCAAAGAGGATGAGAATGGGGAAAAGAAGATGGATCTCTCCAAGCTCCGTTATCACAAAGTCATCATTATGACCGATGCCGATGTCGACGGATCCCATATCGCCTGCCTTATTCTTACTTTCTTCTTCCGCTACATGTTCGACCTTATCAAGAACGGCTATGTCTATCTTGCAACTCCGCCGCTCTTCCTGGTCAAGAAGGGAAAGGAAGAGGTCTACTGCTGGACAGAAGGCCAGAGGGACGAAGCTGCAATGAGGCTAGGAAAGGGGTCTGACAAGGGTGTGACCATCCAGCGCTACAAAGGTCTTGGTGAAATGTCCGACCAGCAGCTCTGGGAGACCACAATGGATCCTTCGAGGCGCCTTCTCCGCCAGATAACAATCGAAAATGCCGCACAGGCGGAGCGTACATTCTCCATGCTCATGGGAGACGATGTACCGCCGCGCCGCCAGTTCATTGAAGAAAACGCCCACTACGCAAATATCGACGCATAATGCGCTTGACTTTTCCGAAGATTCCGAGACGGATAATACCGCTCATCATCGCTTTCCTCGTCCTTGTGCTGTTTATGCCGAGGACGGCAAAGTTTGCTTACGACTACAGAAAAGGCACACCGTGGCCTTATGAGACTCTTGTAGCCCAGTTTGACTTCCCGATTTTGAAGACGGAAGAGCAAATTCAGCAGGAGAGGGAGGATATGGGAACAGGCATTGTCCCTTATTTCAAGAAATCTCAGGAAAGGACCAACTCCGTTATCAAGAATATTGAAGCCCTGGATCTTGGAAGGCATTCTTCCATGAAATCTGCGATTCTCCTTAAGGTCAAAGATATCTACGGAGTCGGTGTCATGTCTGATGCCAAGATAAAGCTCGGCAAGGGGCGCTCGGAGGTATCCAAGGATGTAATCTTCATTCAGACGGACAAGCGTGCCCAGAAGTATCCGGTTTCCGAGGTATACAAGGTCTCCAGCGCCCAGAACAAACTGCTGGCTGATATATCCCAGGCCTATCCCCATGTCAATGCCGATTCGCTTCTTTCAAAAAGCGGAATCTATGATTTCATGGCCCCGAACCTTGAATTTGACAAGTCGATGACCGAGCTGGTTCATGCCGAGTCAGCGGATTACATTTCCCCGACTCTCGGGTATGTCAATGCCGATCAGAAAATAGTTTCCAAAGGCGAGATAGTTACTTCTGAAGTCGCTCAGATGCTTGATTCCTACAAGGAAGAGTACAATAAGACCTACGGCTATGACGGCCCTCGTATACTGATTTGGCTCGGCAACATCATTATCGCCGTCGCTCTTCTGGCTATTCTGTACTTCTGCGTACTTTGCTCAAACAGGAAAATTTTCGATGATAGGAACCGTTATCACTACCTGATTACGATTTTCCTGATCACAGCTCTTGCTGCATTCATTGTCGAAAGGCTCCATCCTTCATCGATTTTCATAGTGCCATTCTCTCTCTCCGCCCTATACCTTGTGGCATTCTTCAAAAAGAGAGTGGTTTTCCCTGTGTATGCAGTATCGCTTCTGCCCCTTCTTGTCTATTCAGGCAATGGTCTCGAACTTTATGTAATGTTCCTGACAGCCGGAGCCGTTTCCATCTTCACATTCAAATACTTTGGCAAGGGCTGGCTCCAGTTCGTCAACGCGATGATAGTGTTTGCGGTACTGGTATTCGTATACTTGGGCTTCCGTCTTATCGATACAGGAAGCGCCAACATACTTCAGACCATACTGAAGCTACTGCTCGGATCCCTCCTCTCTGTGGCTCTTTATCCGGTCATATATCTTTTCGAGAAGCTGTTTAACCTGGTGTCGTCAACGCGTCTGGAGGAACTGGCCGATACCAACAACAAGCTTTTGCAGGAGCTTTCCGCAAAGGCACCGGGCACTTTCCAGCACAGCCTACAGGTAATGCACCTTTGCAGCGCTGCAGCTCATTCTATCTATGCAAATGAGCCTCTGATTAGGGCAGGCGCCCTTTATCATGATATCGGAAAGATGACAAATCCTCTTTGCTTTATCGAGAATGAAACATCCACTAACGGGGCTACCAAGTTCCATAGCGGCCTCTCCCCGAAGGAAAGCGCAAGATATATAATTGCCCATGTGGATGAGGGGCTAAGGCTTGCGGATGAGTACAATCTCCCGGAGGTGATAAAGGATTTCATAAGGACCCACCATGGTACTTCTCCGACGGGATATTTCTATACTCAGTATCTCAATGAGGGGGGCGATCCTAATGACGCCGGAGATTTCTTCTATCACGGCGAGAAACCGGTTACCAAGGAACAGATAATCCTTATGATATGTGACTCGCTTGAAGCTGCTTCGAGGAGTCTTAAGGACTATTCCGCAGAGACATTCGATACTTTTGTAGATAAGATTGTCGACAGTAAGCTTGCGCTCGGACAGCTTGAGCATGCCGATATTACCGTCAGCGAGCTTGGAATCGTCAAGAATACATTGAAGAACTATCTCCGCCAGATGTACCACGGCAGAATTAAATATCCCGAAAGAAATAATAATAACAATAATAACGATTGATTTTATGAATATTACCAAGAATCAGATTGATGATCTCAACGTACAGGTCACCATTTCTGTAGCAAATGAAGACTACGCCGAAACTGTCCGTAAGAGACTTAATGAAACCAAGAGAAAAGCTGATATCAGGGGCTTCCGCAGAGGAATGGCACCTCTTTCCCTTATCCAGAGGCTTTATGGGGACCAGGCCCTCTATGAGGCGGTCAATTCGGTCGTTTCCGATGCTCTTAACAACTTTATCAAGGACGAGAAACTTCGCGTAGTAGGGGAGCCTCTCCCTTCTGAGGACCAGAAAGAGAATGAGTGGAAGGCAGGCAACGATTTCGAGTTCAAATTCGATATTGCTCAGACTCCTGAGCTTAAATTCGAAGTCTCTGCTGATGACAAGATTCCTTACTATGAGATCAATGTCACCAAGGCAGCAAAGGAAGAGATGAAGAAGAATATGCTCAGCCAGGCCGGCTCCCTCGAAGATGTTGAGAAGAGCACCGCTGAGGATTATATCATTGCCGATATTTCCAACGGCGAGCATACAGCTGAAGGTGTCTATGTTTCAATCAAGAATGTTGCCGAGGATGTCCGCCCTCAGTTTGTCGGCCTCAAGGCTGATGACAAGGTTACAGTGAATGTCAATGAGGCTTTCACCAATGAGACCGACAGGGCCGCCATGCTGAAAGTCGGAAAAGACAAACTCGCTACCCTTAATCCTGAGTTTACTTTCACTGTCGTCAATGTCAAATCCTTCGTTCCCGCTGAGGAGAACCAGGAGACCTATGACAAGCTCTTTGGAAAGGATGCAGTCAAGAGCGCTGAGGAGTTTGATGCCCGCATTGAGCAGCAGATAAAGTCCAACCACAAGCAGGATGCCGATTACCGTTTCTCTCTCGATGCCCGCAAGTATTTCCTTGACAAGGCTGACGTTCAGCTTCCGGAGGCTTTCCTCAAGAGGTGGCT
>DEFD01000007.1:110439-112741 GCA_002350615.1 Bacteroidales bacterium UBA2861
GCTGGCAGCTTGTCCGCGGCTATATCATGCAGAAATTCGGCCTCAAGGTAGAGGATAAGGATATCCATGATGCTGCCGTTTCCTATGCTGCATATCAGTATGCAATGTACGGAATGGGCAATGTCCCCGAGAACATCCTCGAAGATGCTGCAAAGTCAATGCTGGGCGACGAGAGACAGGTCCAGAGATTCGAAGAGCAGGTTGAGGACAATAAGGCTATCAATGCCATTCGTGAAAATGTTACTCTCGTGACCAAGAAGATTTCAGAAGAAAAATTCCGCGAACTCAAATAATTATGAATAAAGACGAATTTAGCAAATTCGCGAGCAAGGACAGGGGCATCTCATCGATGACCCTGTACCGTTATAGCTCGGCAGTAGACGCCTATATCAATCCTACAATCACTGAGGAGCGTAAGCTCAATGTCGCGCAGATGGACGTATTCAGCCGTCTTATGATGGATAGGATTATTTTCCTTGGTGTGCCTATTGATGATGATGTGGCCAATATTATAATGGCCCAGCTTCTTTTCCTCTCGTCAGTGGATAGCGGTGCAGATATCTCCCTCTATCTCAATACCCCGGGAGGGCAGGTCAGCTCCGGGCTCGGTATATATGATACCATGCAGATAATCCAGCCCGATGTGGCTACTATCTGCACCGGAATGGCCGCCTCGATGGGCTCTGTACTCCTTTGCGCAGGAGCGAAGGGAAAGAGGAGTGCGCTCCCGCACTCCCGCGTCCTTATCCACCAGCCTCTTGGTGGAGCGCAAGGGCAAGCCAGCGACATACTTATAGCTGCCAAGGAGATTGAGAAGACTCGCGAGGAGCTCTTCCGCATCATCTCCTCCCATACCGGCCAGCCATATGAAAAGGTAGCTGCCGATGGGGAGAGGGACTATTGGATGAGCGCATCTGAAGCCCTGAGCTACGGTATGGTCGATGAAATCCTTTCCGGAAAGAAGAAATAATGGCGAAGAATACAACTCCATATCACCACTGCATATTCTGCGGAAGAGACGAAAGGCAGGTGCCTATGCTTCTGCAGGGGATTGACGGATATATTTGCAGCGATTGTGTAGCCCTGGCTTCCGAGTATCTCAAGGATATTGAAAAAGCAGAAGGGAAAAATGCTGCTCCGGCTCCTCTTGGTAAAGCACCCAAGCCAAAGGAAATCAAGGCTTTCCTTGATAAATACGTCATAGGTCAGGATAGGGCCAAGACAGTCCTTTCAGTGGCTGTGTATAATCACTATAAGCGAATCGAGCACAACCTTGTGGACACTACAGACGACGGAGTTGAACTCGAAAAGTCCAATATTCTTCTCGTAGGACCTACCGGTACTGGCAAGACCCTTTTGGCGAAAACTATTGCCAAAATGCTGGATGTGCCGTTTACTATTGTAGACGCGACAGTGCTTACCGAGGCGGGATATGTCGGAGAGGATGTTGAGAGTATCCTTACCAGACTGCTTCAGGAAGCCGATTTCGATGAGAAAAAGGCGGAAAGGGGTATTGTCTTCATAGATGAGATTGACAAGATTTCCCGTAAGAGCGACAACCCTTCAATCACCCGTGATGTTTCTGGAGAGGGAGTCCAGCAGGCAATGCTGAAGCTTCTCGAGGGCAATGTAGTCAATGTCCCTCCGAAGGGAGGCCGTAAACATCCTGAGCAGGAATTCATCCATGTCAACACCCAGAATATCCTCTTTATCTGCGGAGGAGCCTTTGAAGGTATAGAAAGGCATATCGCTCTTCGAAAGAATACCCGTATCATCGGCTTCAGCGCAGAGGAAAAGGAGAGAACCGAGGCAGATAACCTGCTTCAATATGTTGAGGCAGAGGATCTTCGCGCTTATGGCCTCATTCCAGAGATAGTAGGTCGTCTCCCTGTTGTGACTTATCTTGACCAGCTTGACAGAGCCTCGCTCAAGCGGATTCTGACAGAGCCTAAGAACGCCATAATGAAACAGTACGAAAAGCTCTTCGAGATGGACGGGATGAAGCTTGAGATAGACCCGGAAGTACTTGATTTAATAGTAGATACTGCTATTGAGCGGAAGCTAGGAGCCAGGGGGCTCAGGGCGATTTCCGAGAAGATAATGAACGATGCTATGTACGAAGCACCATCCTCCCGGAAAAAGACCTTCCATCTCACACTAGACTACGCAAAGAAAAAAATGGAGAGCTCCTAGAGCCCTCCATTTTTTATAAGTAATCCTCGAAGTACATCGTTACCTTATCCATGAGATGGACGCGGTCTTTGCCGCGGACGTTGTGCTCATGGCAGGGGTAGGGGAAGTA
>DEFD01000007.1:112878-114816 GCA_002350615.1 Bacteroidales bacterium UBA2861
GTCTTTGCAAAGCCTTCAGGATTAGTTTCTTCCGTATCCATATAGCGTTCGCCGTACATGATTTCGTACCATTTCCAATCTATGACGGGTCCTCCGGCTACTCCGACTTTAAAGGTCTCCGGGTAGTTAGTCATGAGAGAGATTGTCATAAATCCGCCATAGCTCCATCCGTGAACTCCAATCCTGTCGGCATCAACGTATGGAAGGCTCTTCAGCATTTTGATTCCCTCCATCTGATCGGCCATTTCAGCCTGTCCGCACTCTCGGTTGATGGCTTTTTCAAATTCGGCACCACGGTTCTGAGTGCCTCTGTTATCCTGGACATAGACTAGATAGCCTTTCTGGGCCATCAGCATCTCCCACATCCTAATCTCTCCTAGCCATGCATCCTGAACCATCTGGGAATGGGGACCTCCGTAGACGTAGACGATAACGGGGTATTTCTTCGAAGGGTCGAACCCGAGCGGTTTAATAAGTCTGAAATAGTTGTCAAACTTGCCGTCAGCGCTTTTGACTGATCCGAGATTGACTTCGCAGCCGGCGTAGCCTTCGAGAGGATCAGAGGCTTCCAGAAGAGTCTCCTCGACCTCTCCTACAGTGCTTCTAAGCTTTATGATGCGCGGGACGTTGAGATTGGACCAACTGTCTATGAAGCGGTCGCATCCGGGAGCCATCGCAATGTCATGCCAGCCTCTTTCGGGAGTGAGGTTGACCGGTTTTGCAAATTTTAATTTATTGATATTTAATTTCTTCTGGGCTTTGATGTCTACCGAAAAAAGATGATTCTCGATAGGGGAGACCTCGGCGGAAGTATAGAAGATAGTCCAACCTTTCTTTGTCGATTTATTGCCTACGTATTCGACGTCTGCGGGAACACTGGTGAGTCTTCGGACAGTCCCGAGAGTATCGACTAGATAAAGATTCTTGTATCCGTCACGGTTGTCTGTACGGTAGATGAAGACATCATTGCGGCCTTCGAGAAAATCTATATGATCAAGAGGTTCTACCCATTTCTCATTGTCTTCGGTGAGAATTGTTTTTATATATTCTCCGGTTGTAGAATTGTACTGGTTGAGCCTCATATGATGCTGTGTCCTGTCGAGGATCTGGATGAATACATATTTATCATCGGGAGACCAACTGATATTCGTCAGGTAACGGTCTTTGCCAAAATCGGTAACATCTATGTAAACAGTTGATTTTGAGGCGATATTGTAGACCCCAAGAGAGATTCTCTCAGAGTCCATACCGTTCATCGGGTACTTAATCTCGCGAAGAGTTCCAGTCCTTGTCGTTATGTCAATGAGAGGGAAGTCGGTTACGAGGGATTCGTCCTTACGGAAGAAGGCGAGTTTGTTCCCGGAGGGTGAGAAATAGACTCCTTCGTTGATTCCGAACTCATTGCGGCTGACGCTCTGGCCATAGACTATTTCACTATTATTGCTGAAAGCAACTTCCAGAGTATCAGCTCCTTTTGTGATATAAAGGCTGTTTCCTCTGTTCAGCGCCGACCATTTTTCCTGTTCGGAAGGCACTTCTACGACTGTCCTTTCTTCCCATTTGCCGTTCTTGTAATACCTGAAAGAGCCTGAATCTTTCCATGTGCAGTACAGGTTCTCCGGATAGATATTCCGATTGATGATTACATCCTCCATGGTGAGCATTTTCCCTTCAGGGGAAGCCGCGGGGTGAATGTCTATGATGCGGGACTGGGCGAAAAGTGCGCTCCCGGAAAGGGCCGCGCACAGTATAAATAAGTATTTTTTCATATCTCTAGAGGAAAATCTGTTCTTCCGGGATTGCACTGTCATCGGGAATGTCTGTCTGTCCAACAGATATGATACCGTCGACGATGCTCTTTTCATAGCCTCTCCAAGGAAGGGCTCCGAAGTATTTCTTGAAATGGACAGTGACCCTCATTCCGGTGCTTCCAAGAAG
>DEFD01000007.1:114927-120825 GCA_002350615.1 Bacteroidales bacterium UBA2861
ACATATCCGGTCTTGGCGATCTTGTTGAGTTCTCCTGTCTGGGTGCCTTCAGAGAAGACATAGTAGAACTTGATATAGCAGAATGCAGCGAGGGCGAGTATGAGGAGCACGCTCGTCCAGATGATGATTTTTTTTGCTGTCTTTGTCATTGTCGATTGTTTTTGTCTCACAAATATAGTCAAAATGCGGACAATAATTATTACATTTGAAAAAATAATATCAGTATGAAAAGATATCTTGCCTTATTGTTCTCAGCTCTTATTTGCTTGAGCCTTTATGCCGGAAAGAAAACCCAGGTCAATTTTGTAACAGCGGCTTCTGACGGTAGGATCACATATGTCGGTCGTACCCTTGTCAGCGGCAATGAAGTTTCCTTCGACTGGACAGGTACTTATGTCCGTTTCGCATTTGAAGGCGAGTATCTTGCCTTGAAGATTACAGATACAAAGAAGGATTATTTCAATGTCTGGATTGATCGGCCTATTTCCGGGGGAGATGCCGATAAGGTGGTCGCTTTTGAAGGGAAGGATACTCTTATAGTTCTCTACGATGCCGCTCCCCAGAAGGGCAAGAATAAGTCCCATACCCTCACAATCCAGAAACGCACTGAAGGCGAGCAGGGGAAAGTAACTGTATCTGAGGTTGTTACCCATGGTGCTCTCCTTCAGGCCGAGCCCATGAAGGACCGCTTTATAGAGTTCATCGGAGATTCATATACCTGCGGGTATGGAAGCGAGAACAGTATCTTTTCCGACAAGTTCTCTCCAGAAACTGAGAATCAGAACAAGGCCTACGATGCCATTCTCGGGCGTTATTTCGATGCGGATATCCATGTAATAGCTCATTCCGGAATGGGAATCAACCGCAACTATAACGACAAGCTTCGCGGCTATACGATGGTCGAAAGGTATCTCAATGTTTTCGACAATGGATTTGACAGAGTTGAGAACGCTCCTCTCTGGACTCCGCTGGTGAAGCCAGATATCACAGTTATCTACCTTGGCGCCAACGACTTCTCAGCAGGAAGACAGCCTGTCAGGTCCCAGTTCGTCAAAGACTATATCAAGCTTCTAAAAGAGATAAAGGACTATTACGGAGAGGATCATCCGATTCTCTGCTGCACTTCGAGAATGGAGATATATGACTATGTATCCGACGCTGTCGCCGCATCTGGACTTAAGAAAATCACGGCTGTAAGTATCGTTGAGGGCATTTCAGTCAAAGAAGAACTAGGCGCAGCCTCTCATCCCGGCTATCCTGCCCACCGCAAAATCGCAATGGCGTTTGCACCGTACATTGCTACTCTTACAGGTTGGCCGCTCAGGGACTTTGAAATGTAAGTCTACTTCATCCTGAAGGGCTGATTGTCGTAGAGGGTGAATTTCTTCGCCTTTCTGATCCACTTCTGCTCCTCGGTCTTAATGTGCTCCCGGACTATGTCGAAGGTGATTCCGCCTTTGATATATTCCTCGAGTACCGGGTCTGCGAGTTTGATGTAAAAATCTTGGTCGATCTCGAAGGCAGGGTAGGTCTCTTCGAAATAGCGGATCAGCCTGAGGGTATGCATCAGGGAGTGGTAATTCTCGCCGGGAACGAGAAGTATCTGATATCCATAGCACCACTGACCGGCATAACGGCCTGTAGAAGGGGTGAATGAGCATGGACGGATATGTGCACCGGGATCGGACGGTATGCTTTCAAATCGGCTGTGCTTGATGAAGGGGGCTCCGATATACTCGTAAGGCCTTGCAGTTCCTATCGCCGGGGTGATGTTGGTGTTGTTCCAAAGCCCTCCTCCGCTGTAAAGGTAAGGGGTGAAAAAACCGGGAATGTCAGATGCCGGGGCAATCGTCCATGGCATAAACTCTGTCGAGGCCCCGTTGGCCATGGCCGAGATAATATGAAGAGGAAACTTCGCCCCTATCTCCGTGTAGTATAGGTTGCATAGCTCTCCGAGTGTAAGTCCGTGACGATGAGCTACTTTCGGGACAAACATTTCGCTAGTGACAGATGGAATGGTGCCTTCAACAACCCTTCCGGCAGGATTGAGATGGTCTACAATGTATAGGGAAGGGGAGTCCTCTCCGAGGAGAT
Source organism: Bacteroidales bacterium UBA2861 (assembly GCA_002350615.1). Lineage (GTDB taxonomy): Bacteria > Bacteroidota > Bacteroidia > Bacteroidales > UBA932 > Cryptobacteroides. Next base: position 117,022 of record DEFD01000007.1, read on the forward strand.
TCATTATCTCCATCAGGTGCATGACGTCCTTGGTGTAATTGAAGTATCTGACACCGACATCCTGGATTTCAACCACTACTGCGTCCAGACCGGAGATCTCTCCGATATCGAACTGGATATGGTTGGTGCCAGGGGTGAGCTCTGCGTCTCTCGGATTCATGACGGTCTCGAGATTGCCTCTTTCGGAGAATATCTCGTACATCCACCTTCCTCTTTCCGTATCCCAGCAGTTTTGGGTACAGAAGCATCCTATTTTTCCTTCATGAAGGGTTCTGTCCAGCTGATCCTGGAGCGGAGTGGTCCTGAATGAGAACATACGCTAGCCGATGATCTTTTTTGCAAGAGAAATAACCTCAGAGGCAAGAGATTCGGCTTCTTCCATTGTCGGAGCTTCCGAATAAATGCGGATGATCGGTTCGGTGTTGGACCGGCGGAGATGGACCCATTTCCGCTCGGATTCGAAACTTATCTTGACTCCGTCTATCGTATTGACATCCTCCTTTGCATAGGTTGTCTTCATTGTATCCAGGATCTTGTCAATCAAGGCTTTGTCCGATAAGTCAATGCGGTTTTTGGCAATCTGGTACTGGGGATATGTCTTTTTCAGCTCGGAGACCTTCATCTTCTTATGGGCAAGGTTGGATAGGAAGAGAGCGACTCCGACCATGGCGTCGCGGCCGGTATGAATTGCAGGATAAATAACTCCTCCGTTTCCTTCTCCGCCTATAAGGGCACCGACCTCGTGCATCTTCGTGGTGACATTCACTTCACCGACTGCGGCTGCATAGTATTTACCTCCATGTGCCTCGGTGACATCCCTCAGCGCGCGGGTTGAGGAGAGGTTGGATACGGTTGCAATCGGTTTACCTTCTTTCTCGGCTAGGGAGCAGAGGTAGTCAGCAACGCTTACAAGGGTATATTCCTCGACAAAGGGCTCTCCGTTTTCCATTATGAAGGCGAGGCGGTCCACATCCGGATCTACAGAGATTCCGAGGTCAGCCTTTTCGCGTACGACAGTTTCTGAGAGGTCTTTGAGATTTGCCGGCAGGGGCTCAGGATTGTGGGCAAAGTCTCCGGTAGGATTGCAATTGAGCTCAATGCAGCGGACTCCGAGGCGCTTTAGAAGGCGCGGCATGATAATGCCTCCGACGGAGTTGATCGCATCGAGGACTACAGTAAAATGAGCTGCTTTAATTGCTTCTTTATCAACTGCTTCCAATGCGAGTACGGCATCGAGATGCTTATCTGTGAAGTCTTCTTCTTCTACTGTCCCAAGGGCGTCCACCTCGGCGAAGTAGAAATCCTCAGTCTCTGCAAGGTTTAGAATCGCCTGTCCTTCAGCGGCAGTAAGAAACTCACCCTTATCGTTGAGGAGTTTCAGGGCATTCCACTGCCTGGGATTATGTGAGGCGGTAAGAATTATGCCTCCGTCGGCTTTGGCGAAGAGAACAGCCATCTCGGTAGTAGGGGTCGAGGCGAACCCGCATTTTACAACATCTACCCCACATGAAATCAACGTCCCTACAACAAGGTTTTCCACCATGTCTCCTGAGAGACGGGCATCTTTCCCTACGACGATCTTATATTTTGAACCGTTCGGGGAAGGCTTTCTTTGAGGGAGGGTTGCGCAGTATGCGTAGGTGAATTTGACTATATCTATAGGAGTCAGAGATTTACCCGGAGCACCACCTATGGTGCCTCTGATGCCGGAAATTGACTTTATAAGTGCCATTTGCCATTAATATTTTCACAAAAATAGATAAAATAATTTGTATCTTGAAAAAAAACTCTTACCTTTGCAATCCAATCTGCTGGGTTCGTATAACGGTTAGTACTCGAGATTCTCAATCTCGCAATAGGAGTTCGATTCTCCTACCCAGTACAAGAGGCTTCTTCGGTTGAAGGAGCTTTTTTTAAGAAATAAAATAGTAACGAAATGAAAAAAGGAATCCATCCCGAAACCTACCGACTTGTAGCTTTCAAGGATATGTCAAACGAGACCGTATTCATTACCCGTTCCTGCGCTCCTACAAAGGAGACCATCGAAGTGGAAGGAGTTGAGTACCCTGTAGTTAAGATAGAGATTTCCAACACCTCTCATCCTTTCTACACCGGCAAAGTCAAGCTCGTCGATACTGCCGGCCGTGTTGACCAATTCTATCAGAGATACAAGAGCAGAAAGAAATAAATTCATTCTGCACCGGAAGAAAAAAGCCCTGTTCCAATCGGATCAGGGCTTTTATGTTTATGTAGGTGCTGCTCCGAAAAATTTAAGCTTAACTCGAACAGACCTGATCGCCTTCTGGTGCAAGTACGGATTTCTCGTGGTTTCCTGCGCCACTGGAAAAAGATAAGTTTCTGACTTTCAGAATATTAATATTTTATAGCGGCGCAGGTTCCCAGCATTTTTTCACACCTGCGCCACGCTGAGCGACAGGAGAGGTGTTTCGTGGGGCACGGCAGGCTGTTTCTCCGACGCCGTTTTCTCGAAAATACAATATTCCGGGGCGAAAACATGCTTCTCCGCCCCCAAGTGCGCTTCAACAACTAATATTCCGGGGCGAAAACATGCCTCTCCGCCCCCAAGTGCATCGTCGAACGTCAGAGGATGGTAAAACTTATGGCTTCACGCCCTCCCTCTTATAGTCAGAAATATCAATTTACCGTGAATAATATCCATGGCCGTTTGCCGTACACCCAAGAGGAACCATGGTGTACAAGAAGTAATCTGAAGTGTTTGCCGTACACCCACAGCCTAGCTCTGTGTACGGAAAAGACAAAACCAACCAAGAATGTCAATATTCCAATATCCTTCCCCGTGCCACCGGAGGGGTGTTTCGCGGCACGGAAGGGCAATTTTCCTTAGCATTGAAGCCTGCTTGTCGAAGGATTAATACTCAATCACTTCTAGATTTTTCCCTACCCCCGCCGCCTTAGGGGAAAAGTCATATATCGCTGATATGTAGCAAGATACAGGGCAGGAGCTGCAGACTTGCCAGTGCGTTTATATTGCCGGCGAGTGCATGCCTCTCTCTTTCCAATTCCATCACGAGTCTTTTACGTTTCTGGAGCAAGGCTTTTCCACCTTCTCTGTTCCAGGTCTACTTTCAGAGGGGTGACCTGTCACAATCAGATTTGGCTGAAACGGCTTTCGAAGGCCTTGTAAGGCCGATTATGTCATTCTTTCATGTTCCAGGTCCCCGACCTAAAAAGAGACCTGGCACAATGCTGGTCCGTCACTCGTGTCAATTCATTCATTTCTGTCTTCCCGTGCCACAGGGAGTGTGTTTCGTGGTACGGGAGGAGCGATTCCTTTTTTACCGTGCCTCAGGAGGGAGTTTCATGGCACCGGAGGGTATCATGGTGTACGGTATGGGGCTGAAGAGAGTCGCCGTACACCATAAGGGTGTTTTCCGGCGCTGGGGGAAGCGGAGGGAGTGCGTGAAGGAGAGATAATGATATTATTTTGTATCTTTGCACCCCATTTATCGCTAAGGATATGCCAACTGATCGGGAAATAAAGAAAAAACGTTTTATCGGGTATTGCGCCGGCATCATAGCCGGAATCTCATATGGGACTAATCCTCTTTTTGCAAAACCTTTGCTGGAGAGTGGTGTCCCTGTTCCGGTCATGCTCTTTTTCCGATATGGGATTTCGGCTCTGCTGCTTGGGGGATGGATGCTTTTTAGGAGAGAAGCTTTCCGAGTCAGCAGGCGAGAGCTGTCCCTTCTCTCTGTACTTGGACTGTTGTTTGCCTTCAGCAGCATTTTCCTCTTTGTCTCCTACGAGTTCATCCCTTCCGG
>DEFD01000007.1:120852-121220 GCA_002350615.1 Bacteroidales bacterium UBA2861
CTTGCAACTACGCTGGTGTATTTATACCCGGTGTTCGTCGCACTCATAATGGTCTTTCTCCGCTTCTATCCAGGCTGGCAGACGTGGCTGTCGATCATTGCTACTTTTGTAGGTATCCTTTTGCTCTCCAAGCCTTCAGGAGATGCTGCCATAAAGCCTCTTGGGATCGTCCTTGCCGTAGCTTCGGCGCTCAGTTATGCTCTATATCTTGTAATTGTCAATAGAAGCCGTCGCATTAAACATGTCTCAGAGCATACCCTCACATTTTATGCCCTCTTGACGGGAACATGTTTGTTTGCAGCAATTCGTCTTTTTCAGGGTGGAAGCATGCTCCAAGGTGTCAATACCGCCGGGGATTGGCTCAATCT
>DEFD01000035.1:0-3315 GCA_002350615.1 Bacteroidales bacterium UBA2861
GGTGGCTTCGTTCAGCGGGTTCGGGGTGCGGATACCGGCAACGACATCCTCGCCCTGGGCGTTGATAAGCCATTCGCCGTAGAACTTGTTGTCACCGGAAGCAGGGTTGCGGCTGAACGCCACGCCCGTTGCGGAGGTATTGCCCATGTTTCCGAACACCATGCTCTGCACGTTGACTGCGGTTCCCCAGTCATCGGGAATCTTCTCGATGCGGCGGTAAGCGATGGCACGCTTTCCGTTCCAGCTCTTGAACACTCCGCCGATGGAGCCCCAAAGCTGAGCCTCGGCGGTATCGGGGAATTCCACTCCGAGAACTTCCTTGACCTTTGCCTTGAACTTGTCGCAGAGATCCTTGAGTTCTTCTGCGGTGATGTCGGTGTCGGACTTGTAGCCCTTTGCATCCTTGAGCTCCTGCATCATGCGGTCGAGCTGCTGGCGGATTCCCTGTCCGTCCTCGGGCTCGATGCCCTCGGCCTTCTCCATGACGACGTCGGAGTACATCATGATGAGGCGCCTGTATGCATCATACACGAAACGGGGGTTGCCGGTCTTCTTGATCATTCCGGGGAGAGTCGCGGAGCAGAGGCCGATATTGAGGATGGTGTCCATCATACCCGGCATGGAGCTGCGGGCGCCGGAACGGCAGCTTACGAGGAGGGGATCTTCGGTGTCACCGAATTTCTTGCCCATAAGTTTCTCTGTTGCTGCAAGGGCTTCCGCTACTTCGCCCTTGAGTTCTGCTGAATAACCACCGCCAAGCTGGTAATACTCGGCACAGCATTCTGTTGTAATGGTAAATCCGGCAGGAACCGGCATTCCGAGGCGGCTCATTTCCGCCAGGTTCGCTCCCTTTCCACCAAGGAGCTCTCGCATGGATCCGTCGCCCTCTGCGGTCTTGCCGCCAAAGCGATAAACCCTCTTTTTCATGTCTGACATATCTGTTCTGTGTTTAATTGTTTTCAAAAAAATCCCGCGAATTTAACAAAAATCCTACTATTTGCAAAATGCCTTGGAATCAGAGCAGTTTGGACGCGATTTCGGACAATTCGCTGCGTTCTCCCTTGCGGAGGAAAACGTGTTGGAAAATCTTCTGCCCGTCCATCTTCTCTCCGGTGTGGGTAAGGCCGTTGCTCCACTGGTCGAGGTAGGGCTGGTCTATCTGGAAGATGTCGCCTGTCAGCACTATCTTGGTCCCTTCTCCGGCACGGGTGACTATGGTCTTGACTTCCAAAGGTGTAAGGTTCTGCGCTTCGTCGATGATGAAGAAGGCGTTGCCGAGGCTGCGTCCGCGGATGTAGGCCAGCGGCTCGATGACCAGCTTCTCGTCCTTGAGCAGGCCCTCCAGGTGGGTGGCTTCGCGGGAAGATGCCTTGAACTGCCCCTTGATGACATTGAGATTGTCCATTAGGGGCTGCAGGAAAGGAGTCATCTTCGTGTTCTTGTCGCCCGGGAGGAATCCTATGTCCTGATTGCCGAGGATGACAGCAGGACGGGAGATGTATATCTGGTCGAAATCATTTTCCTGCTCCAGGGCGGCTGCAAGGGCGAGCAGGGTCTTGCCCGTGCCCGCACCGCCTGTAAGGGTGACGAGTTTCACCTTGGGGTTCAGGAGAGCGTCCAGGGCCATCTTCTGCTCGTCGTTGCGGGGCTTGATGCCATATGCGCTATGGGCCTTTATCAGCACAACCTTTCCACGGTCGGCATCGTAACGTGCGCAGACAGTCTCGGAGCCCTTGTCTCCCTGCCAGCGGAATTTGAACAGCTGGTTCGGTTCCGGCTCCTTGTCCACCACGGACTTCCATTGTATGGCATTCTCCGGGCCGTAGACAAGTTCCTGCAGGAGTTCCGGAGCGAGGGTGTAATACTGGACCTCGCTGTTGGCATTCTCCACCTTGGACTCTTCGACACGGTCGGTCAGATAATCCTGGACCTCCATCCCGGCCGCCTTGGCCTTCATCCGCAGATTGACATCCTTGGTGACCAGCGCAACGAAAGTGCCCGGATTGTTGTCCCGCACCCAGATGGCGGTCGCCAGGATGCGGTGGTCCTGGATATCGTCCTTGAAAAGGTCCTTTAAGGAATCCGGGAAAGGATGGTTGGGTTCCACCTTTATAAGCCCCAGGTCCTTGCCGATGGGCAGGCCCTTGGCTCCGAAGGTCTTGCCGTCGGATATCTTGTCGAGATCTCTCAGGAAATGGCGGGCGTTGTACGCCAGCGTGTCGTTGCCTTTCTTGAACTTGTCCAGTTCTTCCACCACGGCGATGGAAATCACGAGATTGTTGTCCCGGAAACGCCGTATGGCCTTGTGGTCGTGCAGGGGGACATTAGTGTCCAGCACAAAGATTTTTGGTTTTCCCATATATCGGTTTTAGTCTTCTCCCTCTCCTCCCTGGCGCTGAACCAGAGATTCGAGAATATTCTGTATGCCCGTTTTTGCAGAGGACCTGACACGCACGGCGCCGCCGTTGGCGGCAGGATGCCCGAGCGGATAGAAGGCCACGTCCTGCAAAAGCAGTTCGGCATCTATATAATCGAAATCTATATCCCTGATCTGTATGACAACCCCCGGCACCTCCGCGAAGAGAAGGCTGACGATGTCCGTGTCCGGCTGGGCGCGCCTGAGGTCGGACAGGTCCAGGACCGCACCCGTGCGGGCGTTCGCCATGCCCTTGAGGGCAGGCAGCAGGCCTCCTTCACCCACGCTCGCACCCGCAAGCACGATTCCATCCTCAACAAGTTCACGCACCACTTCGTAGCAGTCGATGAAATAATCGGCATCGTCGACCTGGGGCGCCGTGGGAGGATTGATCCCCTGAGTCTGCGCCAGAAGAGAGCCGCCGAGCCGGTATGGAGACGAGTCGAAGGGGATGTAGATTATCCACGAGGATTCGTCTGGCTGGAAAGAATTGGAAATCCCGGCCGCACCCATATGGGGATTCTGAGTGGTGAACGGCTGTTCGATCAAGTCTTCCTCGTCGGCCGTATGGCGTATGTCGGCGGCGACCTCCAGCGAGCAATTGTCTTCGCTGCGACGGCAGGAATAGTCCGTCAGCTGTATGTTCAGGGCGTCCAGCATGTCTCCGACCGCCTCTACGGAACGATAGAATCCCGCCATGTTCCCGACCTGCAGGTTGTTCCAGTTCCATTTTATATCCAGAGACAGGTCCCCGATGCGGAAATGCCCCAGTTTCCAGATGCAGTCGATCAGGGCGCCCGCTATCTTTCCGCGGGTATACGGACCTGCGAAAGCCATGGGCACCTGATGCTCCGACTTCAGGACGGCTGTCAGGTATTTTTCCACTTTGCGGGAATCCA
>DEFD01000035.1:3440-3639 GCA_002350615.1 Bacteroidales bacterium UBA2861
ATTCCGTCGATGACGAATGGAGAAAAAAGCACTGGCGAGTTAATTTCCATCTATTTTTGTCAAAATCCCTCAAAAATAACTATTTTTGAATTCAGATGCAACCAGATTTTGATATTGATCTTTATAATGAGCGCCTGAACGCGTTGTATTCGCGTTTTCAGTCGGTGCAGAAAGTAGGATTCACAGGCGATGCCTACAA
>DEFD01000035.1:3865-7184 GCA_002350615.1 Bacteroidales bacterium UBA2861
CCTTTGCCCGTCGCGGATGGCCTGCGGCGAGGCCGTCGCATCCGGCAGGCAGGTCGGACTGTATACATCCCCCCACCTCCTTGACTTCCGCGAAAGGATGAAGATTATATCCGACGGCGGATTCGAAATGATTACCCGGGAAGAAGTCTGGGAGTTCCTGAACATGTATGAAAAGGACTTCGACGGACTGTCCTTCTTCGAAATCACCACTGGCATGGCCTTCTGGTGGTTCGCACGCCGCGGCGTCGACGCAGCGGTGATAGAAGTCGGTCTGGGCGGCCGCCTGGACAGCACAAACATCATTACCCCGGTGCTGTCGGTGGTCACATCCATAGGCCTGGACCACTGCGCGTTGCTGGGATCCACCCGTGCGGAAATCGCTTTCGAGAAAGCCGGTATTTTCAAGCCCGGAGTGCCCGCCGTAGCAGGCGTCCGCGATGCGGAAACCGCTCCGGTTTTCGAGAAGGCCGCTGCGGCGGAAGGCGCCCCGCTGGTATTCGCATCCGACGTACCCTCCTTTGACGGAGAGGAAGGTCTCCTTGCGAAGATGGACCTGACCGGCCCCTGCCAGGACCTCAATCTTCATACAGTGCTGGTGGCCATTGCAATCCTGGAAACTTCGGAGGACCTGGGGCAAAAAAGGCCGAAAATGCGCCAGGTGGAAGTTTCAGAAGGGGCAATCGCAGAAGCCGGAAAAAGGACCGGACTGTGGGGAAGGTGGCAGCGCATCTGCACAAAACCGGAAGTCATCTGCGACATCGGCCACAATCCCCCGGCGCTGAAGGAGAATTTCGGGCGCCTGAAAAAGTTGCAGGAGGAAGGCCGCAGCATTGTCATAGTATATGGAATAATGGCGGACAAGGACCTCTCCGGGATTGCCCCGCTCATGCCGGATGCTGCCGGCTATATCCTTGCCGCACCGGACAACCAGAGGGCGATGCCGGCAGAAGAACTGCTGCAAAGGCTGAAGCAGCTGCGGCCGGACCTGAACTGCCAGATCGGGGCCGGCTACGGTACCGACGGGACTCCGGGGCCGGAAGGCTCAGTCCAGGGCGCCGTACGGCAGGCTCTCTCTTTGGCACAAGACTTGCCAAAGCCCTTGATATACATTGGCGGAAGCACCTTCGTGGTTGCCGAAGCCCTGCCTTTGTTCAACAAAAACACAGAAGCATGAAACTCTTCAGGACAATAACGCTGACTCTCATGGCCGCTATGATTCTAAGTTCATCCTCCACCCCGAAAGATAAAGACGACCACACACTGGTCGCTCTCTGGAAGGAGTATTACGCCGCCGAAACTGCCGACAAACCCAAGACGCAGGCCTCGGTCCTGGAAAAGATCAAGGCCGAAGCGAAGGCTAAGCATCTTGCATGGGACTACTACGACGCAGCGTCGCGCCTCGCCCAGGTGCGCATTTCCGGCAACTGGAAGCTCAGGGATGCCGAAACTGCGGCCCGCGACAAGGACATTGCAGATTTCGGAGAGCCCGTCGCATTGTTTTTCCTCAAAAGCAATTACTACGGGCAGACGGACAGTGAGAAAAAGGCATTCATAAAAGATAACGAAGCGAAACTGAAGGCCGGCCGCAACCCGGAATTCTACACCAGGGACTGGAGGATAAACGGACTGCCGTGCGGTAGCGTAATCCCCGCATATCTGGCAAACGATTACGAGTATTGCCTCTGGAGCGTGGGGGACGCCGACGTGCTGGTAAAGGAGTTTACCAAGTACCCACTTTCCGCCTTTGCGGAATTCAAAGCCATCGACAGGAACAGTCCGGACCTGAAGAAGAGTCTCGGGACGTTTGCGGCAAAATGGAAAGGAAAGGCCGCAGGGCTGATGGCGGAGCAGGAACTGCTGGAACTCAGGTACAACGAACTCCACGATTACGACAACGGCAGGATCATCGGCAAGTCTGCCGAGTTCCTGGCATTGCGCGACGCCTGCAAGACCCTCAACTCGCAGCGCGCAGCGTTCAAAGGCGAGGAGAAGAAGATAGCCGACTGCCTCACGAGGGCGGGCGACATCCTGGAATCGCTTGAGAGCAAGTCGGTGAGCGCCCAAGTCCTGGACGGCAAACTGACCGTCACACTCGTCAATCTGGAAGCAGTCAGCGTGAATGTCTTCCAGGACAATAAAAAAGTATACGAGAAGTATCTTACCAACCCCGTCAGGAGCTATCACGTGGAAGACAAGCTCATGATAGACCTACCCGACCTGCCGGACGGCACGTATCAGGTGAAATGCTTCTACGGAGACATCGAAGATACCGTTGACTATCAGAAGTATACGATTTCGGCCTCCGTCCGCAGGAATGCCTCCGGCTACGGGGTATGGGCGACGGATTTCATCAGCGGCGAGCCCCTCAAGAAGGTAAGCGCGGAACTCCTCAAGGATGACAAGGTCGTCGAAAGCACCAACCTGGTCCTGGACGGCTACACCACTCTCCCCGAGTCCTTCATGCCGAAACTTGCGGACAAGCGCTCGTCCTACAGCATACGCATACGCTGCAACGACGGCCGGCAGAGGGCGTCCCGGCCGGTGCATATCTATACCTACAGGAACTATCCGGAAGACGACGATCCGCAGAAGTTCAACGCCGTACTCATTACCGACAGAGGTGCATACAATCCGGAAGAAACCCTTCACTTCAAGGCCGTCGTCTATAACGGCAGATACAGTCTGAAAATTGCCGGCGCAGGAGTCAAGGTCAGCGTCGAATTAAGCGACCCTTCGGGCAAGACCGTGGAGGTCAAGCAGTTGACCACGAATGAGTTCGGCAGCGTGGCAGGAGACTTCACGCTCAAGAGAAGCGAGCGCAACGGCCGCTACGGAATCCGCCTCAAATACAAGGACATAGTCATAGGGGCGAACTCTGTAAGGGTGGACGATTTCGTCCTCCCCACTTTCGACCTCGTATTCGACAAGGATGGCTCCTTCGAGCGCCCCGTGGATGAAATCCGCACCGGAGGCAGGATCTATGCATATTCCGGGCATTCCCTCAGCGGAGCGGATATCCGTTACACTGTAAGGCACAACGGCGAGCAGTGGGCGTCCGGGAAACTGGCACTCGATTCCGACGACAGGTTCGAGATAGCATTCAAACCCGACAGCACCGCCACCGGATACGACTGGTATCAGGTCAATGTCAAGGTGATAGATTCCACCGGCGAAACGATGGAATGGAACAAGGGGATCAACATCTATCCCCTGCGCACCCCCGTCGTCCGCACAGAGTACTTCTTCGACGAGAAGAACGAAGACGGAAATCTCGAGCTGAAGGCCGTAGCCGGCAGCAAGCCCGTATGGATGCTGGTGG
>DEFD01000035.1:7219-7605 GCA_002350615.1 Bacteroidales bacterium UBA2861
ACCGCCTGCTATGGAAGCGCATCGAGCAGTTCAAGCCCGCCGGCGGCCCCGCCTGTACGACCGTGAAATATTCCATGAAGGACGGGGACCCCGAAGTTATGGAGATAAGCGTACTCTACTTTCAGGACAAGAACGTCTACAATCATGTCAGCCAGATCCGCAAGGTTGACCACCGCTGGGACCTTCCTCTGGAATTCACCCGATTCCTCGACACCACCGCACCTGCAAGCGAATACACATTTGAAATCAAGACCCTGGCCAACGCCGAACTTGCCGCAAGCATTTTCGACAAGAGCACTGAGAGATATCAGGCCAACAACTGGAGCCACATCCGCGCCATCCCCGTTCCGGGACCCTCGATTTCCGTCAACAGCATGACGGGGACC
>DEFD01000035.1:7632-18992 GCA_002350615.1 Bacteroidales bacterium UBA2861
ACCGACGAGAGCAGCCGCAGGATAATGGTCCGCGGATTCGGAGGGGCGAGGATGATGAGCAAGGCATCCTCCAACATGGTGATGATGGCGACGGCCGATGCCGCTGCACCCATGGCCGAGGAGATGGCGGTTGAAGACGAATCCATCCCCTTCCAGCTCGCAAACGATTCGGGAAGCGACGACATCGACGTTCCCGTACGCGAGAACTTCGCGAACACCATCGCCTGGGAGCCCTTCCTGCGCAGCGACGCCGACGGACGAGTGCAGTTCAAATTCACCAACGCCGACAAACTCTCCACGTACTACGTGCAGATCTTCGCTCACGACAAGCAGATGCGCAACGAGACCCTGCGCCGCGAGATGGTCGTGACCATCCCCGTCAAGATCAGCCTGGTGGAGCCGCAGTTCCTCTACGAAGGCGACAAGTATCTGGCCCGCATCGCGCTCAGCAGCGCCCTCTCGAAAGACATCAAGGGCACCCTGACCGTCCAGTTGATGGAAGGCGTTGATTCAAAGACGGCCAAACTCATTTCGACCGCCACTTCGCAGATCAGCATAGCTGCGAAAGGCTCAGCAAGTCAGGATTTCGTATTTGAGGCCCCCGGTGTTGAGAATCTCGGCATCAAGGCGGTGTTCCGTCCGGATAACGGCACATTCGGCTCCGACGCCGTGTTCGTCTCCATACCCGTGAAGAAGCCCGTTCAGACCTTGACCGAAGCCCATTCGGCGGTGCTGCTCGCAGATGCAGACAAGGCGGCGCTCGAGGCCGAACTCCGGGCCATGTTCGAAAACGTGGACGGACGCCTCCCCGAGCTTCAGGAGATTTCCATACGGAAGATGATTCAGGAGGCACTGCCTTCCGAACTTGAACCCGGCTGCGACAATTCCATCTCCCTCGCCCGCGCCCTCTATGCCTGGAGTCTCTGCCGCGAACTTGGAATCGAGCCGGAATTCAACAGGGAAGAAGCCGTCAAGAAACTCCTTGCCTGCAGGAACTCCGACGGAGGTTTCGGCTGGTTCGCGGGGATGTCTTCGTCTTCGCTCGTAACCGCCGTGGTGCTGAGATTGCTCCACGGTCTGGAGATAGTCGACGAGGCCGCCGCTGTGAAGTACATCGACGCCCGTCAATTTGAGAAAAACAAGAACGGATGGTGGTATCGCGGGCTCTCGATGGAGCAGTATCTGCATACCCGCAGCCTCTTCCCTGAGGTGGCTTTCAATGAGAAGACGGATGCCGACTGGCGAAAGGGCGTCCGCGCATATCTGGTGCCTTCCAAGGCCCGCGGGCTGAACGGATGGATTGCCGCCAAGGCCCGCCGGGTGCAGACTCTCGACAACTTCCTCTCCGCGGAAGGCGGGCCGGAACTGGCTTCCAAACTCGGCGTCAAACTGGGAACGAAGTCGAAACTGCGCAAGTCGCTCGAGGCCGACGTAGCGTCGCTCGTCGAATACGCACAGCCGCACAAGAGCGGAGGAGTCTACTATCCCAATGCAGTGATGCCTTGGCGCGGCCTGCTTGAGACCGAACTCGACGCCCACTGCGCGCTGATAGGGATAATGGACGAATTCGGCCATTCCGAGATTTCGGACGGCATCCGCCTGTGGATAATGATTCAGAAGGAAACCCAGGACTGGAAGCAGGATCCCGGCTACATCGAAGCCATCGGCGCAGTGCTCTCCGGGCCCGAGAGCGTGCTGCAGACAAAGGTCCTCGCGCTCAAGGCGGAATACACCCTGCCTTTCGACGCCATCCGTGCGTCCGGCAACGGGATGAGCATCTCCCGCAGCGCCGTGCCCGAAGTCATGCAGATCGGCGACCGCGTCAAACTCAGCTTCGACGTCACCAACGAAGAGAACCGCAGTTTCGTAAAGGTCACCATCCCCTTCGGTGCAGGTCTCACGCCCGTGAACCAGCTTTCGGGCTACCGCTGGGGATACTACCGCAACGTGCTCTCCGACCGTATCGAATGCTGGTACGAGGTATATCCCGAAGAAAAGACTACAGTCAGCGAAGAGTTCTACGTCACCCGAGCCGGCTCGTTCCAGACGCCTGTCGCAACCATAGAATGTGAATATGCCCCGCACTATCGCGCAAACGACGCTTGGCACGGGCGGATGGAGATTTCAGCCAAATGAGTTACCTTACCCTGCAGCGCGGAATGATTCTGAGCCATTCCATCGAAGATTATCCCGAAGGAATCGTGGTGGTGGTGGACAAGCCCTACCGCTGGACTTCGGCGGACGTGATCCGCAAAGTGAAGTGGATGGCTGTCAAGCACTTCCGCAAAAAGAACCTGAAGGTCGGGCATGCCGGTACGCTGGATCCCCTCGCGACCGGGGTGCTGCTCGTGTGCATTGGCAAGGCGACGAAGCTCGCCGAGTCGTTCCAGAAGGCGCAGAAGCAGTATATCGCCGGTGTCACCTTCGGGGCGACCACGGCATCGTATGACCGCGAGAAGGAGGTGGATGCTTTCTATCCGCTGGAGGGGGTTTCGGAAGAAGCTTTGCGTGCCGTGCTGCCGTCCTTCATTGGCGAGCAGGATCAGGTGGCGCCGCTTTTCAGTGCGAAATCGGTGGATGGGGTGCGTGTTTATGAGATTGCGCGCAAGCGCTATAAGGCAGGGCTGCCGGTGGAGGATCTGGGCATGTTGCAGGCCAGCCGGATAAAGATTTATGATATGCAGTTGCTATCATTCATTCTTACCGGAAAGGTTGTTCCCCCTTCGGGAGTTCGTCCTTCGGACTCACCCCACCATCCCTCCGGGACGGTCCCCCCGCTTCCGTGCCGCGGGTGGCACGTCCCTCAGGGGGAACAACTTTCCGGTGACGATAGTAAATCAACAGCTTCCAGCAGAATCAATGTCGCGGAGGTACCGGATGGGTTGCCGCAGGCAGAGATACTGGTAGACTGCTCGAAGGGGACATACATCCGGGCACTTGCACGCGATCTTGGCGAAGCCCTTGGCAGCGGCGCCTTCCTTCATTCATTAAGACGTACCCGTAACGGCGGATTTTCTATTGAACAGGCCCTTGGAATAGAGGATTTAGCCAACATATTCGGCAAGGAATCCCTTTAGGGTCGGCACATCAGTCTTTATTATGTTCCATACGGTCTCAAAGTTGACTGTATAATAGTCGTGAACAAGCACGTGACGCAACCCCTCGATTGCTTCCCAGTCAATCTCTTTGTATTTTGCAACGAATTCCTTCGACAGTTTATATGCATTCTCTCCTATACACTGTAAATAATATGCTACAGCGTGTCGAATCAGTTTGTTAGATGCAAACTCTTCATAAGTCTTGACATCTGTCAAATACTCTTCTATATTCCCTATCGCTTCTGACATCAGTTCCAAGCGCGCCGAATCATTAACTCGCTCTCTCATAAATAAGGTATTTTTCTTGGTTAGCAGATTTTACAGCGAATGGCTTCAAATACCCATCCTCGACCAGATCGACATCCCGGCCTACAATCTTTTCAATATCCAACTTCCACCTGATTATTGATAATAGTGATACGTGCGCATCTTTATCATATGCAATGAGAAGGTCAAGATCGCTTTCCGGTTTTTCCTCTCCCCTGGCAAAAGACCCGAAAACCCAAGCTTTGCTAACAGGCAAGGATGATAAATAGTTGCGCACATCACAAAACATCTTGATCCTGCCTCTATCCAATGCCGACAGGTGTGAACTGACCTCTTCAGTCATCCCTCTTCTGGAAGCATATCTTTTCAGTCGGCTGATATTAACAGGATAAACATCGAAAGCACGGCGGAAAGCATTATTCCCTTCCCCTTCAAGAATTGAATCCACCAGAGTCTTTTCCAATGCCGGAACAACAATTCCATTTTCTTTTAATACCGGAGCTTCTACCACAAGAGGAGCAACCATAATATAACCCTCAAGTTGCCCGGGAAACCTGTCTACATCCTTCTTCAGTACCACTTTTTCGAATTCACCTTTAAGACAGGACATAACCAACCCAACATCGCTTTTATGAACTTCGACCAACATATTCTCTCCATGCATCGAAATACAATTGTTTACACCGATACAGTTTGACACTAATACGGCATTAACTTCCTGCATCCACGGGGTAATGTTTACCTTGTAACGAGGTTGCTTGACAGCGATATACCGACCACGACCGACTATTTGGATCGATCCGTTACTGACCAATTTGCGTATCCTTGCGTAGATAGTAGGTTTCGGAGTATCGGGGCACACAGACACAAAATCCTTAACCGTGATGACTCCCTCACGATTCAATAGATTCTCAATCTCCATAACATCCTTTTGATATTTCATAATTGCAAATATAGTAATAATTCGGCAATAATGTAGGGATAATTGCCGAATTATAATATAAGGTATACTTTACTTTATTTGGCTTCTGCGAATAATACGGTGTCGTTAGAACAACCAGCCAAGGCCGATGGTCAATTCCGGGAAGGGGTAAGAGGTGCCTATGCTAAGGGCAGGGCCTTTGCCAAAGGGATTGATGATAACACCTGCGTCTATGGCAACGGTAGATTTGCTGATGTCCGATACCAGGGCCCAGGCTTGACCGGTATCCTGCCAGAATAAATCCCTCCGCAGATAACCAGCGCCGGCATACAAAGTCGCCCAATCGGAGAAGCGGAAAAGGCCTCCGGCAGAAAGGTTCAAACGGGATATCCTGCTTTGACCGGATGTCCAGATATAACCACCATCCGGAGTCGTGCCGTCGGAAAAGCACTCGTACTCAAACGCATCCGGCTTGAAGTTGCTCCTTCCGGAAAGATAGAAACCGAATCTGCCAAACAGTATCCCAGCCCTGATACCTGCCGTTAAATCAGGTACAATCCCGGTTTCAGCAAGAAGAAGGTATTTCACAGAAGAAGCCTTCTCCGGTGTGGATAGTATCGGGCCGGATGGCAATCTCAAATGGCTGTCAGGCAGAACAAAATGTACCGGTGGCACAGGCAATTTGAAGCCGGAAGCAGACAAACGTGGAGAAACCTCCACCTTCGTGGAACGTATTCTGCCGTCGGAATACATTTTCCTGATTTCAGCCACTCGCCTGCGCTGGGCGGCCGTCATCCCTGCCGAAGACCCTTGCAATTCTGCACGCAGCCCGTTCAGATCCTTTATAAGAGCAGACAGTTCGCTCCTTGAGACCTTTTCACCGGCAGCAACCGCCTGCTTCATCCGGATACACTGCACCGTGATGGATTCGTAACGGTCGATGGCCGCGTCCATCCCTCCAGTCTGGGCATATAACCCGAACGGCAGGAGGAGTATGAGCAGGATGGACAAGCGCAGTTTCATATTACAAAAATACTGATTTCCACCGAAAAAGCGTATCTTTACGATATGAACTTGGAAGTATCCGGATTCTTCGCCCCGGCCGGCATCTATGATGTCGACAGTAAGGGCCTTACCCTGATTCACAGTTCCGAGGATTCTTTCTTCGAACTGTGGCGCGGGGAGCGTGCCGGCCGCTTCCGGCTCTTCAAATGTCTCAAGCAGGAATTCCGTGGAAGCCTTCTGCACGAGACGATGCTGCAGAAAGAGTTTGAAATAGGCTTCCCGCTGAGGCACCCGGGCATACGCGAGACCTATGCATACGTGCAGATGGACTCACTCGGAAACTGCATAGAGATGGAGTGGGTAGACGGCATCACGCTGGATGATTATCTGGCAGGCAGGGCTTTGGACGAGGATTCCTTCCGTAAACTTGCCGGGGAACTCTGCGATGCGGTTTCATACCTGCACTCCCACCAGATCCTGCACCGCGACATCAAGCCATCCAACATACTCATCACACACCAGGGGCATTTTGCGAAAATCATAGATTTCTCTCTTGCCGATTCCGATGCGCACGTGCTGCTGAAGCAAGCGGCGGGCACACGCTCATTCGCCGCACCGGAAGTGCTCGCAGGCAAAGAGGCGAGCCAGAGCAGCGACCTGTATTCTCTGGCAAAAGTCTTTTCCAAGATGACCAAACGCCACAGGCGCGTTCTCGAACGTTGCATGTCGGCCGATCCTTCAAGCCGATATGCCGACGCAGCTTCCCTGGAAGCGGCATTGCTGAAGAAGAAATCCGGATGGATATGGCTTTTGTCCGTGGCAATCCTCGCAATAGCAGGGGGCATATTCTGGACTGGCACGCATCAAAAGCCACAGGCAGAAGCCTCACTACCATTGCGGGATTCAACCACCGGCCCTGTGGCTCGTGACACGGTTTTCATTGAAGTGCCCAAGGAAGCGCCGAGGCAGATTCAACCCAAAGAAGATGCCGTGCAGGATGCCGACATCGATGCCATCTTCCAACAGGCCACGGAGCTGTTCGACTAAGCCTGCTCTTTCTCCAGAAGGTTAAGGCCATCCTGCTTGCCTGCGATGTAGGCAAGGGTCATGTTTCCGTTCCGCAGGATGCCGGGAAGCATAAGCGGAAGCCCCCGGAAGAGACAGGATGTTTCGAATCTGTCACCTGCCTGCAGTTTTGAATTGAAGGATTCCACTACCGAGAATTTATCGTTACCTTCGTAGCGGATGCGCACAAGGCGGTTAGGAGCCCAGCCGATACGCAGGACATCGCCTTGAGCCAAGTTCGAAGTCAGGATTATGGAAGTGTCGAGATATGCGGAGCTGTCGGATGAACCGAGGCAGGAGATGCGAAAGTCGCTGAAATCCTTATACCCCACATAACGCGAAAGGACATCAAGGGTGGAGAGATGAGGCGACGTCCGGAGCGAAACATAACCCCAGAGGCGCTTTAGGGTAGAAGACGAAATGGCTTCGCCGGTAACATACTCGATATTCACGGAAAGCGATTCAAAATCCGTACTGGTCGCGATTCTGCGGCCATATTTGTCTTCAATTTTCCTAAGGAGCTGCGAAAGCTCCGGTATTTCTTTTTCTTTCATTTCCAAGATTGAGGGATATTGCCGTAGTCCGCCCACTTGGGCGATACGAATATGTAGCCAAAGGGTTGAAAACAGTCGTCATATTCAACCGGAACCTTGAATTCATCACGGAAGTTATCCCGTTCGTAAAGGTGCACTTTTTCGGAACCGATTAAAGTATAGGGCGATTCGCCCGACACCATATCGCAGCCCATAAACGTCTCCCGAAAAATACGCACCTTCCTGTTATTGTCGAAAAGCGAAACGGGCACCGAAGTGAGGCCGGTACACCCCTTGAAAGCAGCCTGTAATTCCACGGCTTCGGGGCAATCATCGAATAGGCCTTCCGGAACGGCGGTAAGTGAACTGCAACACTCGAAAATGCTGATAAAGTTATGCACTGAACTGCACTTTGCAAAGATATGGGCAGGGATGATTTCCAGCGCTTCGCAGTTCAGGAACAATCCGCTCAGGCTTTCTCCCGCATACCAGGCAAAAAGGCTGTCAGGAACTTCTTTCAAAGACTTGCATCCCATGAAAAAGGCATCTACGCAAGCATGACGGAAGGCGCCGAGAGTATCAGCCGCGATCTCCGAAAGATTGATGCAATTCTTTAAGGCCATATCGTAGCTGGAAGCCTCCAGATTGCCCCAGCGCTTGACCGCAAGTATCTTCTCCGGGTAGGACATGGGATAAGATAAGCCGAATGTGGTCACCCATTCTGCCGTGCCCTCGATGCAGACATCATATTTTCCGGCCGACGCATATTTATGGGATATCCACTCACCATCGGCATAAGCACCTTTAAACGCTTCGAGAGAGCCATCTCCCCAATCGACGGACACATTCACGCTGCCCTGGAAAGGAAGGAAAACCCAACCGTTGCTGCCCGAATCCACTTTTAGAAGCATCGATTTCGGCCCCTCTGGCGGAGTGGGAGGGGTTTCGGGAGTTTCCGGGTTTTGTGGGTTGTCCGGCCCGGACGGTCCATGGACCGGAATTATAGCAAAATCTCCGCCACGTTTACGTATCAGCGCCCTGCCGTTGCCTGCAAACGCGCTGTAGCTGTACCGGCAGCCCGCCGTCAGCCCCTCGCCCAGCGCACTGAACTGCCGGTCATCGACTATCTCACCATCTAAAGTGGTTTCCTGAAGATCTCCGGCCGAAAGAACAAACCCGCATTCAGTGACCGCCCCGGTATCGTTCATCGTACATGAGAAACTCACCCGTCCGTCTTCCAGCACGGTGGCAGACACATCCAGAATCTCCGGCTGCACCAAGCCCTTCGGCGAGGGATCATCGGCGCAGGAAAACAGCAGCACAAGAGCCACGAAAAGTAGAAGACGGTTTGGCATTATGATTCAAATATACTGTTTTTTTCAATCAATCATGCCGTTCCGCAAAAAACAGGCAAACGTCTAATCCCATCCTTCGATAGATCCTCCGATAGAAACGACTATCTGCTCGGGGGAAGAGCTGATGGCCATCGTGTAGGTGTAGCAGTGGCCGGGGCGGAAGTTGTAGGTGTCCTCGGCAAGGTAGGAGATCTTGCCGGTGTTGTACTCCAGGAACGGCCTTCTGGAATCGATTCGCTGAGGAATGACAATTGCCTCATACACAGGGCCTTCGGCATCGGCAGGGTTCTGGACCCTGTGGCACTTGATGGTTTTAGCCTCGCCGAACATATACTTGCTCACAGAGCCGGTGCTGAAGTCCAGCACGCCCTCCGGGACAGTGTTGTGGATCAGCATCTGAGCATCATCCGGGAATGTTCCGGAGAAGTCCTCTCCGGGGATAAGCTTGATGATGACCTTGGCGCAGGCGTGCTTGAAGTTGAGGGTGACAGGCTCCGGGACATCACTGGATTTGCTCACGGCCTCCGCCTTGGCCCAGAGGATATCCGAAGCCTCATATCCGCCAAGGACGCTTCCGTTTTTCTCGGTCGTCTGGTCGAGGGCTACCGAGAAACTGAATTCCTCTATCGAAGAAACGGTTCCGATATAAGGATAATAGGCATAAACATCCTGGGTGCCCTCTGCCCAAATCATTTTCCTGGCAGGAGTCCAGTCTGTGCCGTCGTAGGTGACGGCCTCGTTGTTGATCCAGTTACCCGAAACCTGCAGAGGGCGAGGGGTCTCTCCGTCATAGACGGTGGAGAACACTCCAATGCAATCCCCGGGTTCGAAATTGGTTGCGGTGGCTTTAGTGGCCCCCGGGAAACGGACATCAAGACGCATCTCGTTCGAATCAAACGACCGGACGGTTTCTTTCTGGCAAGAAACCAATGCGACAGAAAGTGTAATGGCAGCAATTAATATCTTTTTCATAACAATATATATTTATCTGATTAATAATTCATTTCATTGTCCTTGCTCTTGAATTCCCCATAAGAGAACGGCTCTCCCGCATATTTCATTATCCGTCGGACTATCGACTCTCGGGAGATTGAAGAATAATACGGGATGTAATTATTCATACATGAGTTTTTCTCCGAGCGGAAGACGCCGCGTGAGTGATAGAAAGCTCCCTCATAGATATCTACAAGGTTGGAATAGAACGGATCGAAAATCATGTGCGACCAGGGGACCTGGTGCATGTCTGCAGAAAGAGAGATGTTCTCGTAATAGCCAAACAACTTATAATACTCTATCTCCGCTATGTGCGGGCAGCCATCCAAGCAACCGCAAGATTGTATGAATGCATTGTGCTTGATGTTCTCATCGGCCAGCTTTCCGAAGCCGTGGCCGCCGGATTCGTGCTGGACCACTCCCCTGAAGTCGTAAGGGTATGCCCCTGTACTCACCGGGCAGATGGAAATAGACAGCCCGCTTGGATAAAGGATTGTGGTTCCTTCCCTGTCGGGGGAGTTCTGGACTATTGTGATATGGGTCTGATTAAGGTTGCGTACTTGGGCTTTCTGGGCATATTCAAGGCACAGGTCTATGTCCGGGGTCTGGCCTTCGGAGAGAGTGTACTGGGTGCCGAAACGGGCTTCCCTGAGCACACTTGCATCGCCAGCGCCGCTGTCTTGCGAGCAGCCGACTACTATGTTCACGTCGAAATAGTCCTTGTAGGTCTTATAAGGCTCGATGGAGAAGAAGTGTTCTATGGCCTGATTGATGTCCTCCATATATTTGCCTTCGTAGATGTCTTTTGCGTCATAGCAGTCGCCCATAAAGACCAGGTCAATTCCGCGTCCCTTGCTGTGATCTTGGACATTAATCACTTCGCCTTCTTTGTAGGTTTCGTACTGCTCAACCGTGGTGGTTGCGCGATAATCCTTTCCGTCCAGGAGGAACACGATTTCACCACTTCTACTGCCGGCTCCAGAAGGGATGTCCGTCGTGGTGATCCTGACCCTTGCGCGGCCGGTGCCAGACATCGGACTTACCGTCAGCCAATCCGGCTTGCTCTCGACCGACCAGGCTGCACCTGATGGGGCACGAAGGTCGAGAGACTTCATCTCCGCCTTGCCCAGCGTCCTGCAGAGTCGCCTGCTAATGGAGAAGTCACGGTGAGCGACGATGCGGGCGAAATCCCGCCAGCCCGGGGCAGTTTGATAGGCAACCAGAGCCTGTTCCGGAACCTCTACGGAGAAGTTGGCCTTGGGGACGCCGGTGAAAGCGCCTTCATCGATTTCTGGAGGCGTTGTTGCGTGGCAAATTATGGAATTGATGCCGTAGCAGTTTGCGAAGGCAGAAGCGTAAATAACCATAGTTTGATCGCTGAATTCTAATCCCTGAATAAAACTGTTTCCCTCAAAAACACTGGATGGAATAACCGTTATATCTTCAGGGAATCTGATTGTGCCTACTATGTTATTATAACGAAAGGCACTTTCACCAATACTCATTAACGATTTTGGTAGGACAACAGATGTGATATGATTACCCACAAAAGCCTCTTTCCCGATAGATATACACCCCTCAGGTATAGTAATAGAACCATTTATCCCACAATACTCAAATGCAGAGTCTCCTATTGCTTCAATTAAGCCATCAAACTTTATTGGGCCGGACAAGTTGCAATTCGAGAAACAACCAGAAGGGATAATCTTAACTTTTTCCGGAAAAACTACACTTCCAGATAACGCCTGGCACCAGCCAAAAGCACTACCTCCTATTGATTCAAGGCTTTCAGGGAATGTCACAGATGTCACGTTAGTGAAGTAGAAAGCCGCTTCTCCAATTGATTTTAAGTTTTGTGGAAATAATATGTCACCCGTTAAACCAGAAAGGCTAAAGCAATTTCGCGCAATTGCTTCTAATGATTCGGGGAACACAACATGGGTAATGCCAGAAACACCATAGAAGGCCCCCTCCCTTAACTCTTTTAGAGAATTTGGCAAGACGATTGTTCCTAATAATGAAGAAGAATAGAATGCATTGGAATTAATTGCTTTCAATGTTGAAGGAAATACAATTCTAAATAAAGTGGTTTTTTCTGAGAAAGCGTTCTCTGGTATTTCGT
>DEFD01000034.1 GCA_002350615.1 Bacteroidales bacterium UBA2861
ACCCAGATGACCTTCGGCTTCAGCCGTGACGATGTGGGCACCTTCATGGGCGACTACCTCGGCAACAAGATCCTGGATGCGGATCCGTTCCAGACCATCGACATCAAGGGAGTCGGCAAACTTGTTGAATACGGCGTCCAGAATGGCCGCAGCAAGCGTTCCGACCTCAAGTGCGGTATCTGCGGAGAGCACGGTGGAGATCCCGATTCCATCAAGTTCTTCAACCGTATCGGTGTCGATTACGTTTCCTGCTCACCTTTCCGCGTGCCTATCGCACGTCTCGCCGCAGCCCAGGCTGCCATCGAGCAGGACAAGTAAGCGTTTTCTCTAAAACGCTGGTTGTCAGCGATTTGCTTAAAGTCGATGCTCCATTTTGGAGCATCGACTTTTTGTTATGCGCTGTGGGACAAGGAATTAGGAAAAACGGTCTAAAGATGCACCGCAAGGAAACGGGCGCTGCCTCCGAGCGGAGATATGCCTACCGCTTTCTCGTCCATTGCAAGGACGGAACTGCCGGCACGGACGATCTGTGATTGCGCGCCTTTACAGGCGGAGTCCGTACAGCCGGCGGATACGCTGATTTCCCCTTCCAGACCTATCAGAATAAGGAAATTCTTCTCTCCAGATTGTCCGGCAGTGCGAGGAACGGGTATGATCTGCGGCTTGTCAATCTCGTAGAGGGAAGTCACGAAATGGGGATCGCTCACAAGTTCCACCTCCTCATTCCTGGTGGGGGAGTAATGGGTGCGGTAGTCCGGGTAAACCTTGTAGTCGATGGCGTCTTTTGCCAGTTCGGTGTGGAGCTGGCGGGGCTTGCCGTCAAGACCTGGACGGTTGTAGTCGTAAATCCTGTAGGTGATGTCGCTGGTCTCCTGGATTTCAGCGAGATAGCAGCCTCCGCAGATGGCGTGCACGCGGCCTGCCGGCAGATAAAAGACGTCTCCCGGTTTCACGTCGTGTCTTGCCAGCACCTCCGTGATTCGGTTTTCTTTTACCAGACGGACATAATCCTCAGGGCCGATACGCTGCTTGAAACCGACCAGAAGTTGCGCTCCTGGGGCGGTATCGATAAGATACCACATCTCAGTCTTGCCCTTGCAGTTATGACGTGCCGCCGCAAGGGTGTCGTCAGGATGCACCTGGATGCTGAGATCCTTTTTTGCGTCTATGAATTTGATCAGAAGCGGGAATTCAGCACCGTATATTTCATTGAGGCTTCTTCCCACCAAGCTGTGGGTGGCCACTGCAACCTCTTCCTGCCGCACTCCGCTCACGGCACTGCAGATGCTTTCACTGCCGGCGACTCCGGACAGCACCCACAGTTCCGTCCCCCAGACAAGGGTCTTCAGTATCGGATCGAATACGTAGATCATGGTTATTCAGCAGGGGCGAAGATATCCCTCAGTGTCTGTATGGCGCCGATAATCAAGCCGGGGAATGCGAAACTCTGCCTGCCGAGTTCCACCTTGGCGTCAGCGAATGCCTTGGCCTTGACCAGTTCGGACATGCTGCGGATTTTCCCGTCCTTGAGGATCATCTTTATGAAGATGCCACGGAAGAGTTTTTTGCGAAGGGACCAGACAATGAGCAGGAGGATCAGGAAAAAGCCGCAAACTATTCCTGCGCCGGCGGCATAGGACCCGATTAGCTCTCCTACGAACAGCGTTACTGCAAACGCAAGGGTGCTCAGTACCACCATCAGGAGCATGAATGCAAGGCAGATGTTGACGGCAAGTCCCAGTGCGGAACTCAGTCCGTCCGCTGCCTTGAGTTTCGCCTGCTCGATGCGGGCGTCGATATAATCACTTATCTGTCCCATAGTCTATTTCCCGAATTGTTCCTTTGCTTCCTCAAAAGCGTCCTGCGCCTTTCCGGCAAGGTCCTTTGCAGCGTCCTGTGCTTTCCCGGCAAGGTCCTTTGCGGTGCCCTGGACCCTGTCCGCCCAGTCTCCGGCCTTGGCCAATACTTCTTTGCCTTTGTCGGTGGTGAGGAGCCATACGGCCGCTGCTGCCCCTACGACTGCTCCGAATAAAAATGAATTGTTCGCCATAATCTGCAAGGCGGCGCCATTTATACGCCGCTCCAAAGCGCTAAATTCGCAAATTTTCGCCTAAACTGCAAATAATGACTAAATTTGCAGATATGTCAGCCGTAATTGTCGCGAACGGGGAGTTCCCCCATAAAGAATATCCCCTCTATCTGCTTAAAACAGCAGAATATATATTATGCTGTGATGCCTCATCGGGGCTGAAGCATCTTGAAAGGCTCGGTATCGCTCCGGACCTCATTGTGGGGGATATGGACTCCTGCGGAGAAAAAACGCGCCGAAAGTTGGCGGACAGGCTGGTGCAGCTGGTGCAGATAGAAGAGCAGGACGACAACGATCTCGCAAAGGCCATGCGGGTGCTCCGGGAACGCCGCCCGGATATCAAGGAAATCCATATCCTGGGAGCAGGTGGCCGCAATGAGGCCCATGCCGTGGGTAATCTCGGCTGGCTGATGGAATGGGAGATGCGTTACGATTTCCAGAAGGCGGGCGTCTGCGTCGATATGGTTTCGGATTACAGCACCGCCTTTGCTGTTTCGAGGGATATCAGCCTGGAAATAGGGGAGGGCCGCAAGATTTCTTTCTTCACTTGCGACCCTACGCTGAAAATATGTTCAGAAGGCCTTCACTGGCCGCTCGATCAGGTGGTCTTCGACGCCTGGTGGAAAGCCTCGCTGAACCGTGCTGATTCCGACTCGGTCACCCTCCGTTTCAGCCACCGCGCCCCGCTGCTGGTTATTTTGGACTGACCTGCTGCGAGTAAATGTATTCGGCAACCTCAGCGAGGCTTTGATTGTCAGAATACTTCACTTTATGCTCTTTCCAAAATGCATCCAGGTCTTTCTTGTCCAGCCATGGAACCTGGCGGACTTCGGATTTAATGGCTCTGACGGTGTAACCGCCGTCGATGCAAAGGTATTTTATCTCTTTGAGTTCAAGAGGCCGTCCGCCGTTTTTGAGCGGTTTGAGTTCGCTCAGAGGCTTCTGGACCATCCTTAAAGAGAGAACGCTTCCGTTGCTGCCTTCCAGGATATCCCGCCGTTCGGTTGACGATACTGAGGATTTGACTCCATATCCGACATCGGCCCGTGACATTGCCTCCCGGTTTATCTCCGCGTCATAAAGCACGGCGCCGTGCTCGGACTGCGCGAGAACTTTCATCAGCCTGCCGTTAGCCAGAACATAGTTGTCCTCGCCGATCTTAGCGTATCTGGCGTATTCGGTACTCACTTTCAGGGTGTCGTTTTCGATAAAATAGATACGGCCGTCGGGAATACCGATATTGACGGCCTTCATCCTGGCGGTGACTCCTCCGGGCATAGCCAGCTCGGCGGCCTGGAAATCATCATAAACAAAGGGCCATTGTTCGTGCGGAGTGTATTTCTGGGCAGAAGCGGCAAAGGACAAAACGATGCATGGCAAAATGCTGAGAATTAAATGCTTATTCATAAGATTCATCTTTTATTTCCTCAGGGATTACAGTTTTTTCGTATGTGTCCGCTTCCCCTCCTTCCGTGGCGGTGAGGGTGAGCAGGTCTTCGCTTACAGATACAATATACGAACTTCCCCACGCCTTCCCGGAAGAATAGCTGCCGGAAAGGTTTTTCCCGGATAATTTCCAGCTGCCGCTGAATTTGCGGTACCTGCCCTGGCCAATCATCTGATACATTTCAAAACTCTTGTCTTTTGCAAAAGAGAGGTAGATATTTACGGTCTGCCCGGCAAACTCGGCGCTTTTTGTGATGATATCGGTAATTTGCCACTCGCCTACGATGGCTGGAGTTTTGGTTGCTTTCTTTTCCTTCTTACAGGAGATGGTTGCCAGAACAGTTGCGAGTATCGCTATTAAATAAAGTATCTTTCTCATATTCAGTCTTTTTCTATAGCCATCCTCCGGTAGAGGAAGCAAATCCTCTTGTTATTATTGAAATCTCGCGTGAAATCGGCATTCCCCCGATAGTGGTGTCGGAACCGATTATGGAACCGCCGCCGACTGCGTTGATCGTTACTTTCCCGGAGCCGATCTTTGTGGCTTTGATGTAAAGGCGGCCATACTTCAACTGAGGTTCCTCTTCAATTCCAAGGGCTTCGCGCGAGGCGTCATCCATCTCAAAGCCGATATATGTGAGGCTCGTTGAAGAAGTCCCGAAATAAGGAGAAAGGTCCACCCAGTGGGTGTCGCCGATTGCAATCACGGAACAGGGGGTGCCTTCAATTTTCATCATCAGCGACCATGCATCAATGCATCCTGTTCCCATTTTATGATAGTACTTATGCAGTTGCATAGTCTGGTACACCGCTCCGGAGTTGAAGACAATCTGTTTTGTGCTTTTGCTGTTTATACGGTTGTCAATGTCCTTGGCTGAGGACACTATCATAGAATTGAACTCGTCCACACTGTAATGTTTCCCCAATTTAAGGGCATAGGAAATTCCCAGAGCCGCTACTCCCGTGACATGCGGGCATGCCATTGAGGTGCCCTGCATGTAGGCATAGTCACCTCCGTTCTGGTCGAGTTCCGAAGGATATGTGGAAAGTACGGCGGCTCTCACACTCCATCCGCCCGAGGCAGTGGGGAGTCCTACAGGATAGTTGGTATTTCCTCCTTCTCCGCCGGGCGCTGCGATTTTGCATCCCGGTCCGTAGCATGTGTAGTGGGTGGGAAGGAAATCAGGGCCAAGGGCGGAAACGCTGATTACATCTGCAAGTGCACCAGGATAACCGGCATAATCAGTGGCATCGTTGCCTGAGGAGAATATAATTATTCCGCCATCAACGGCATCATTGTTCTTGCTGTCCCGGAATGCCAGCATGGCGTCATATTCGGCACCTGCATGGCTCCTGTACGCTCCGTCGGACTTGAAAGTCCCGGCCGCGTATCCAAAGGAACATGAAATAAGGGACGCACCGTTGTCGGCTGCATACTTTATTGCTCTTGCGACCTGGGCCACCTCTCCCCCTCCATTGCCGGAAAAAATCTGGCATGACATTATTTTCACCCCGTCATTCTTGCCGCTGCCGCCGGCAATGCCGACCACGCCAAGGTTGTTGTTGTTTACGGCGGAAATGGTTCCGGCAGTGTGGGTTCCATGCCCCACATCGCCGTTCTTGCTCCAGGAGATGGCTCCATTGTCAACGAAATTATATCCGTAAACATCATCAATATAACCATTTCCATCGTCATCGATGCCATTGTCGGGAATCTCTCCTTCGTTTTTCCACATGTTGGCAGCAAGGTCCGGATGCGTGTATTTTACGCCTTCGTCCACAACCGCCACAATTATGGAAGGGTCTCCGCAGGTAACCTTGCTCCATACGTCCTTTACGCTGATGTCACCGCCTGCATAGACGTTACTGCATATCGCTTTGTCTCCTATGTTGATGTAGTGCCACTGGTTGGAAAACTGAGGATCGTTGAACTGGCTGAAATCTGTGGGCGAAGCTTTGGATGCAGCGATACTATTCACTGAAACCGCGCCTCCTAAACTTTGGGGGCGTTTTGCAACGGTGTTGAATTCAATTGTCTGCACGCAGGAAAACCCGGCGACAGCTTCGGCGACAGGCTCAAGTTGAGTCCCGTCCTCGAGAAACAACTCGTACCAGCGGTCCAGGCCGTGCCGTTTTTCTATTTCTTCTTTACCGGGAGTGGATTGAAAGACCCGTTCGATTCCGGATATTCCTTTTGTGCCAAGAAGCTCCTGAATATCCGCTTGTTCCTCCAATTTTACCAGGAAACTTGAAGGCATGGCATCTTTGAGAGTGTTGACGGATTTGGCGGCCAGCGCTGATGCAAACCCTTGATCCGAAACAAATTCTTTCTCTTCTATCCGGCTGCACGACAGCACGGCTGCCATGCCCAGCACCAAATGTAAGGGGTTTCTTTTCACTTTTTTCGATTCTTTCTTTTTGTGATAAAAAGGGGCAATCAGAGTACCTGGTCGCCCCTTTTCAAACAGCTAAACAATATTACTTGTCCTGAACGGGACGTATTGCAAACCCGAGGTAGCGGCTGTGCTGGTCGATGGTGTAGCTGTCGGAGGTGAAATCGAGAGAGTAAGCGTTGTAAGCCTCTTCTCCGGCATCACCTACCCAGTAGCGGCCTTTGGCACCTTCGTGGGCGTGCGTCTCGGCATCGTAGTATCCTCCGACCGGCAGGAAAATGCTCTTGCCGGTGCCAGAATAGCTTACCTTATATCCATATACCCCTTCGGATGAAGTCCAGGTCCATTCGGCGTTGTAGATCAGGTCCTCCACTTCTGCGACGGTAGGCATTCTCCAACCGTCACCCCATTTTGCCGTCACGGGATCGTAAGCGGCGTCGCCGCTGATGTCTTCAACGTCCTTGAGCTCATCCTTGTCCGTACCGCACCAACTGCTGAGGGGTACGAGGTAAGAAGCCCATGAGTATGAAGACTTGGGATCCACTTCGCCCCAGGATACGAAACTGCCGAAGCCTTCGGGAGTCTTGGCGCCGAAGTTTACGGAAGACCAGTATATGGGATACTTGCTGCCAAACAGATCGACAGCCCTGTCGTCCACAACTGTATCCGGGAAGATCACGGAGCAGGATGCCACGAATCCGCCTGCATAGGTGGTGGCGGTAATGGTGGCTGTGCCATAACCTACGGACTCTACCACACCGTTGGAAACCTTGGCAACCTTCTCATCGGAAGATTTCCAGAGAATCCTCTTGTCGGAAGCGTCCTCAGGTGTGATGGTGGCGGTGACGAGTGCCGTCTGTTCCTTTGCCGTGAAGTTGAGAACGGTTTTGTCCAGGCTGATGCCTTCCACCTCAACTGCATTCTTATTGATGACGGGAGATTCTTCCGTCTTCTCTTTCTCGCAGGAGACGAGGACGCCGGATGCGAGAACGGCAAGCGCCGTAAAAAGATATGCTGTGTATTTCATGATATTCACGGTTTAACGGTTAAATAAAACGTTTTTTACCTTGCATCTTGGCAGGCTGGATCTCCTTGACACCGGACTTGGCGACTTTGGCGGGGGAGAGGCTTGTCTTATGGTTTGCCTCAACCCTCTTGATCCCGCTTACAGGCTTGATGCCCTTGGCTCCGGCAGGCGTAACGAAGTTGATCTTCTGGAGTTTCACTGCAGTCTTGGCAAGATTGTGGCGTGCGATTCCCGAAGGTTCGGGATCCGGCGCTGCGGCAGGTTTTCCGTCAGGGTAGAATAATTCCTCTCCTGTTCCGAAAGTGCCCTTACCTTTCACACCGTATGCCAGGAAGAAATGGTAGTATCCGTCTTCATCGATGTATCCCTTCTCCGAAGTATCCAACCCTATATACTCTGCCCAGCCGTCCTCGATGAGTTCATCAACGTGCTGGTAATCGCATACCGACACAGGCCCATATTGGGAATGAGTATATCCTGTCGGCTGGATGGGAACAGAAATCGTGTCATTCTGTACGTCGAAGGCAAAGGAAACTCCAGAGCCCCAATTAGGAATCTCATAAAGATTGCTGTTGGGATTGAATTCCAAATTCAGCCCCTCGTCGTCGCCCTTCCAGAACACGGAATAGGTGTAAGTTGCGGTCTCCTTCTTTATAACCTCGTTCGGCAGACCGTCAGTAGTTATGGTGGAGTACTTGACAGTTACGTCGTATCCGTTGGTAGCCCAAACTATGAAGTAGTAGGTGGTAAGAGCCTTACGTCCTGTGATAATATCCGTATATCCCTTGTCATTGACGTTTGCAAGCTGCGCTGCTGTGAGACCGTACTCTTCCAGTTCGGGGTAGTAGTCGTTGGGATTTGCAAGGATGTCTTCGATGGCCGCGTCAATACCGCCTGCTGATTCGACATCAGCTGCTGTGTAAACCATCGGTATTGCGCCGGTGATGCCGGAACCGGAGATGGTGAATGCGAAGCTTGTGATAGGAGAGTATCCCTGAGAAGCATAAGGCGATGTACTGCCGGTCTCCACATTGAGGATAACTTCATTGCTTTCCCCGGTGAGCAGGTATTCGAAACTTACGCTGGCGCTTGCCTTGACCTGCTTGAGGGTGTCGAAAGCTGCAGCTACAAGGGTGTAAACACCTGTTGCGGGGGCGGCGACGCTGTCCACGAAGGAAACTCCGAGGGCATCCACATAAGTCGCATACTTGTAGTCGATGGTGTCCTTCGCTATGGCGTTGACCTCATTGGCGATGGCAGCAGAAGATACCTTCCCTTCGAGGATGGTATATCCTACCTTTGCGACATCGGCGCCAAGGTCGAATGCCACGGGGACGACGTTGTTGCCTTCGCTGTCCTGCTGGGTGATACCGGAGCTGAGTTCAAGGCTGAAGTCTTCACGGGTGAAGCCTTCGGCGATACCTACGATGTCTATTCCATCCTTTTTGGCTCCATAGTCGAACGTTGTATTATATATGCCGGGATAGGAGTAGAAATAGAATCCTCCGTTGCCGTCATAGTATGACACTGAATTATACAAATCGTTCATTACAATAAAATGCAGGAACGGACGGGCATAGGAATAGTACACTTGGTAGAAACTGAAATAATCCCATTCATAAAGGTCCTGGCCGCCGGTCGTGAATACATAGGCAGGTTTCATATGAATCAACTCTGCATTTTCGGGAATTACCTTGCCGGCAGGGACAATCGGAGAATGGCTTTCCTCATCACAAGTGCAAGCCTGATCCTCGACATACCAGTCAAACTCCAGGTGGTAATTTTCTCCTACTCCGAAGAATCCTCCGTCCTCGCTGCCTTCACCCACAAGCTCCTCGCCATAGGTGATGCAATGGCGGATTCCTCCTACTTCATAATACTTGATGTAACCAGTGTGAACCTCACCCCAGAAACCTTGTGTGAAGGTTACCTTCGCAGGCTTGGTGGAGTCGGCAGGGCTTACAAAATCGATGTAAGCTACGCACATCACCTTGTAGTCGCAGGAAATGAGGTTGCTGCTGTAGTTGGATGCATATTCGTCGCCTTCGATGGTAAGATGCAGGGAATACTGCACGCCTTCTTCCGCTTCGGAAAAATCGATGGCTACGAAAGATTCTTCCTGCCCGTCAATGAACTCAATGTCGGACACGGTGAAGAACACGGAGTCAGCAGCGACTGATGCACCCTTTGAATCGGTGTAGCTGAGGCTCACCGCAGGCTTTACCACAAGAGCTCCGTCGGTATTGCCACGGCGTACGATGATGGTGTCCTGCTTTACCTGGGTGGGGTCGAAAATCTGAGTCTCGCTGGTAACATCCTGTTTGGGGAAATAAACTCCCTCGCAGGCTTCGTTATCCGGTTTGCCAGGTTTGAAGTTCTCATCCGGCTGGCAGGATGCGAGGCCGAGAAGGGAGGCTGCGGCAAAGAGATAGATGAATTTATTGATTGTTCTCATAATTCAAAAGTCATTAGGAGTTAATCGGTAACGCCGTCCCTCAGAAGAGGATTCTGGTCCGTCTTGGGCTGTGAGCCGTCGTTGTTGTCGATGATGGAGAAGTTGGTATTCAACTCATCCTCAGGGAAACGGAGAAGGAGCCATCCGTCGTTGGCTTCCATGTTGAAACGGAAGGCGGCGGAGATGTTGCTGCTGAACTCATCGTCATGGAATCTGACAAGAGGTTTGCCGAGACGCTTGGTGTCGAATACTCCGAAACCTTCGCCCCAGAGCTCGACACGCCGCTGGAACCAGATTTCGTCGGCAAGGCTCAGACCACGGCCGCTTACCGAATAAGCGGGATCACGATAAGTCTTCACATAGTTCTCAAGCACCTGGGCGGCTTCACCGGCCTTGTTGAGTTCCGGGCTGTTGAGGCATTCCGCCTGGATGAGATACATCTCGTCGATACGCATGAGCGGGGTATCCTCGTCGTTGTCGATGGTTGCGATGGGATTGCATCCGAACTTCACATTCGTGTAGGGAAGGAAAGGAAGTTTGGTATCGCCGCCGTCGCTATAGTTTGCTACGTCCGGATGTCCGTTCCAGGTAAGGCCGTTGATCAGGCTTGACTTCAGGTTTTCATCCACCCACCACTGCTTGCGGATATCCGTTGCGGGAATCTTGTCGTAAAGCAGTTTGTTGATGCAGGTGTAGGACTGGGTTGCAGGAGCGTAGCCGTTCGCGGAGAAAGACCTGAGCCAGCTGCTCGTAGTGGCATTGGCAAAGATCTTTGCGATGTCGGCGGTCATGTCGTAACCCCAGAGCCAGTCCACCTCGTTGATGTTCTCGAAAGCAGTGCCGTCTTCAAGGGCGGTCTGAAGTTCGGAAATGGTCTTGGGGCGGATCCCCGCTGCTGTAGCAAGCTCGATTGCGGCACTTGCATCGTCATATGCCTCCTGGTATTCTTTCATGTCAAGGTGGGCGCGGGCACGAAGGCCGAGTGCCACGGCCTTGTTGATATTGGCCTTTGTCGGGCGGGCATATCCGTCGAGATTCTCAACCGCGTAGTCGAGGTCGCTGAGAATAACGTCATAAACCTCCTGCACGGTGGCGCGGGGATTGTGGGTAAAGTCCTCGATTTCGGGACTGAGCAGCGGAATGCAGAGACCTTCCTTGTTGCTGACAAACTGGAATCCCGGAGCGATGAGCAGGTAGGAATATGCGCGAATTGCACGAGCCTGCGCTATCATGTAGCGTGAGTCGGCGTCATCGACATTGTCATCAAAACCGCCAAGGAAGGTGTTTACGTCACTGATCATGTTATAAGGTGAGCAGTAACGGACGTATGGGTTGGCGTAGTTGGCATTGCGGGAAGTATATTCTCCGCAAACGCTGAACCAGTTGTAATTGCTGTCAGCGATAAGTGCATCAGCACCTTCGAGGTCGTTGCAGAACAGCATCATCAGGAATCCGAAATTGTCCGGACGGTTGCTGGAAAACGAGATCTGGAGCGGCTTGCCGATATTGGTGAGCATACCGTTGAATGAAGCTGAAGCACGGGACGGCTGAACCGCGTTGGTCTCTTGAACCTGAGAGGCAAGCAAGGTGCCGCCGGCCGGCTGAATATCGTCAAAGTCTGTGCAGGCTGCCACTGAGAGGGCCGCTGCAAGAACTGGAATCAATCTATAGAGTTTCATATTCTTCATGATTAAAGATTAGAAATTCACGGTTACGCCGCCGGTGACTGTGCGTCTTGCGGAGTAATAGCTCTGGTTGATACCGGATCCGGAGGTGTAGCCGCCGAGCCCCACGCCGAAGCGGGGATCGACACCCTTGCGGGCAGAAAGAACGTAGAGATTCTCACCGGTAACATAGAAGCGTACTGAAGAAAGCTTGATCTTGCTGACAAGCTTGCTGGGGAGGGTGTAACCGAGGGTTACATTGTCCAGGCTAAGGAAGTTGGAAGACACGATAAAACGGTCAACCGCGCTCTGGCCTACCTGAGTGTCGCCGTCCCAACGGGGAACGTCAGTGTTGGTGTTGGTCGGAGTCCATGCCTTGAGGATGTCCTTGTGCAGGGCGCTACCGGCGTTGTTTTGGCTGTGCATGAGAGCCTGGTAGTTGCCGTCGTAGTAACGGCCGCCGAGCTGATACGAACATTGGATGGCAAAGTCGAATCCGAATGCTGCGACGCTGGTTCCGAGACCGCCGGTAAGCTTCGGAAGGAAGTCACCGATATCATACTTGGTGGCCTTCGAGAAGTTGTCGGTCTTGTATTCATTGCCGTCATCGTCCTTAACCCAGTAAAGTGCGGCACCTGTGTTCTTGTCGACTCCGGCGTATTTGTACATGTATCCCTGATAGAGGGAACCGCCTTCGCGGACAATCCTGTAACTGCCCTTGATACCGTCCTTGGAAACGCTGGGATCCAGTTCAAGAATCTTGTTCTTGTTGTGGCTGAAGTTTGCATTCCAGTTCCAGACGACATTCTTGTTGGCGATGATGTTTCCGTCAAGTGAAAGCTCGATACCCTTGTTGTTCAGGGAGCCTACGTTCACATTTTCGTATCCTGTAGGATTACCGGAAGAAAGGGGAACGCTCTTTGCGTAAAGCAGGTCCTTGGTGGTCTGGCTGTAGATGTCAAGGCTTCCGTTGAGGTATCCGTTGAGCAGTTCGAAGTCGGCACCGAAGTTGAGGCTTTGCTTGGTCTCCCAAGTAAGGTTCGGGTTGCCCTTGTATGTAACGGAAAGGCTGTAGGTGTCCGTATCCTTATTGTAGGAGTGGGTGTACTGGTCTGCATAAGGATAGAGGGAACCGATGTTGTCGTTGCCGGTTTCGCCATAGCTGAGTTTGACCTTGAGCATGTTCACCCAGGAAACGTCCTTCAGGAAATTCTCCTGGCTGACAAGCCATGCGGCGCCAGCCGACCAGAAGTTGCCCCAGCGGTGTCCTTCTGCAAAGCGGGAGGAGGCATCGCGGCGGTATGAAGCATTTATGAAATACTTGCCGTCATAGTCGTACTGAAGACGTCCGAAATAACCTTCCGTTGCGTATTTGTTGGTGTTGGACCTGAGCTGTTTCGACGAAGTCGGAGTGTCATCTGCGTTGTTGAGTTCTCCGATGAGAGGGTCGAACAGGTGGTAGTTGTATCCGGACAGGCCCTGACTGGTATAGTTGTAACCTTCATATCCTGCGAAGATATCGACGTTGTGAACGCTGAGGAAAGTCTTCTTGTACTCGGCGAGGAACTGCTTGTTCACGGAGAAGAAACGGCTGTGAGACACATAAGCCTGTCCATCCACCGCTGCGGCCGAGCCGAAAACGCTCGCGAGGCTGTTTTTGCGGGTGTTGTCGTCGGTGAGGCTGATGTTGCCGGTGAGGCTGAGGCCCTTGACTGGAGTGAGGATGAATCCCCATTTTCCGGTAAGGACATCCGCATAGTTGGTTGCCGAGTCGTACTTGTTGTCACGGATGGCGTTGCCGACTGTGCTGGCACGGACCTGGTTCGTATTGTTGGAATCGAACAGGATGCGGCCGTTGTTCTTCACGATGTAAGGGTTGCCGCCTGCGTCAAGTTTGCGGACGTAGAGCGGATAGATGGGCGCGATACTGTTCACGAGATAGAACAGGTTGCCGCTGGACCCCCAGTCACCTCCGCCGTTGACGGATTCGGAAATGCTGTGAGAGAAACCCATCGTAGAAATGAGTTTAATCCAGTCCTTTGCCTGGTATTCTGCATTGATACGGCCGGTGTAGCGCTGATAATCGGAATTTTCAATAATACCTCCATCTTTCAGGTAGCCTGCGCTGGCATAGTAGTTGAACCTGCCGGCAGCACCGCTTGCCGAGATGTTGTATTCCTGACGGAAGCCTGTCTTGAAAGTTTCCTTGTACCAGTCATCCGGAATATAGTAGTATTCACCGTCGCTGTAGCCAAGTTTCGCATTGGGGTTCAGCTTGAAGTTGTAACCTATGAGGTTTTCGCCCTCGGGAACAGTGAAGACCTGATATCCGAGACCTCCGTTGTTCTGGTCGTAGAGGTAGGTGTTTGCAAAAGCATAACTCTCCGCTGCGGAGTGGCCGGTGTACCAGTAGCTGTTATACATCTTGGTGAACCACTGCTCGTAGTACTGCCCGGGATCTGTGATGACATCATACTGGGGAATGAGTCGGGTATTTGTGCCGAAACGGGCATCAAATTTGACTTTGGCTTCCCCCGGGGTACCTTTCTTGGTGGTGATGAGCACAACGCCATTGGCGCCGCGGTTACCGTAAATGGCAGCCGCAGATGCGTCCTTAAGGACGGAAATGCTTTCGACATCCTGAGGGTTGATGTCGGAAATCGAACCATCATAAGGTGATCCGTCAAGAATGATGAGAGGGTCGTTGCTTGCCTGGTATGAACCGTAACCGCGGATACGGATAGTGTTGGAACCACCCGATGCAGGGTCGCCGCTGGCGGAGAAAACCTGCACGCCGGGCGTGGTACCTGCAAGAGCGCTGGTGACACTGGTAGTGACCTTCTTTTCAATCTCCTCGGATTTGACCATCGCTGCAGAGCCGGTAAAGGAGCTCTTGGTGGAAGTACCGTAGCCAACGATGATAGTCTCCTCGAGCAGCTGGCTGTCGATGGAGAGGGCGACATTGATCGCCGCCTGCCCGTTCACCGGCTGAATCTGTTCGAGGTAACCCTGTAATGAGAACTGGAGGCTGCCGTTGGACGGGACGCTGATGGAATAGGAACCATCGCCCTGTACGCTGACACCTCTGGACGTTCCCTGAACGATAACCATCGTTCCGGGAAGCGGTTCACCGGTGGCGGCATCCGTCACGGTTCCCTTCACAGTGATATTCTGTGCGAAGGAGAACGCTGCGGAAAGCAGGAGCACCAGTGAAGCTGTGAAAAGTTTTGCTGCTTTTCTCATTGGTTGAACTTTTAATTAAACATATACTATACTAACTAAACATGTAGTCTGCTTTGTTGCACTTTTAAACGGTCGTTTTTAAGTGCACCGAGCAGAGAACTCACAAAAATTTAGTAACTTGCACCCGTTAAAAAGAATATGGAGCCATGGAAACCTCTTATCCGGCACGCGACAGAATAGAATATATCATCGCATTCATCAACGAATTCGGCAAGCGCTTCGGCCTTACGGATTCACAGGCGTATCGCTACCTTAAGACCTATGGTGCCATCACCAACATCGATAAACACTATGGAGCCCTACATACGCAAGATTTCAGAGGGAACGTTGATGATGTTGCAACTTTCTGTAGAAGAATGGGAGGACAGTTGATATGATACTCTATCATGGCTCAAACGTCGCAATTAGAGATATTGATCTCTCTAAATCCCGACCCGGTAAGGACTTTGGCAAGGGCTTCTACCTTTCACCGGACAAGCGTCAAGCTATAGAAATGGCCGAGAGTAAGGTCGCTTTTCTCGGCGGCGAACCCATCGTGACAGAATTTGAATTCGATGCTGACATTATCACTTCGAACAATCTCAAAATCAAGACCTTTGATGGCTACACAGAAGAATGGGCCAAGTTTATCTATGAAAACCGCGAAAATTTCTCAGACGCGCCAATTCACGACTACGACATCATCTATGGCCCCATTGCCAATGACAAAGTTGGTGCGCAGATTAGAAACTTCAAGAACGGAAGCATCGACCTGGAGGAACTTCTTCGCCGTATCAAATATCTCAAGGGGATAACGTTCCAATATTATTTCGGCACCGAAGCCGCCATCAAAACCCTCCACAAGTTATGAGCGAACACTTCCAATACCTCAAAGAGGGGCTCATAGCAGACCTCGTAGACCGCGTGATGACCGATTACAATCTGGATCTGGAAAAGGCCCTGGATGTTGTATACTCATCGGAAATCTTTCGGAAACTCTCCGACCCTGCCACTGCTCTCTTCAAGGAAGGTCCTGCTTACATTTATTCTTATTTGAAAGACGAACTGAGCAAAGGAAAGATTTGATCATTGTGCCCCATAACTGGCTCAACCATGGTGTATGCTTATATCAGAGTGAGTACAGACCAGCAATCCAGCCTGGGACAGGAATACGAGATTAGTAATTGGTGCGCTTCGCAACATGTCAAAGTGGATGTCTGGGTGCGGGAGTCAGTTTCCGGAACAGTGCTTGCCGAGAAGCGTAAACTTGGTCGCGTCATCCGTCGTATGCGGAAAGGGGATTTGCTCGTATGTAGCGAGATATCACGTCTGGGAAGAAGCATACTCATGGTAATGTCCATTCTGAACGATTGTGCACAAAGGGGTATTGCCATCCACTCGATAAAAGATAACTTCGACCTCGGTAACAATATCAATTCCAAGATTATAGCCTTCGCTTTCGCGCTCGCCGCAGAGATAGAAAGGAACCTGATTTCCCAACGCACGAAGGAGGCCCTCGCTGGCAAACGTGCCTCTGGCATGATTCTAGGCCGTCCCTCCGGTCATACCAGAAAGTATAAGATGATCAGGGACAATCTTCCGGAAATAGAAAAACTTCTCAAGTCGGGTGCAAGCAAGACAGAGGTCGCGGCCAGTTTCGGCATCCACCGCAACACGTTTGCAAAATACCTTAAATCGTTGAAAACCGGTCTGTAGCTACCTTAATCTATACACACGTGCGTACGCGCGTGTTTCGTGCCCGTGCACGATAGTAAGCGGGCTAAAATGGTGTCGTATAGTGTATTGAAAATTTTTTAAAAATTTTTCTGCTTTCGGATTGATATTAAATTCGCGAAATAACTTTCAATTTAAAGTTGATTTTTTGAATTTAGTTCTACAAAACTTTGATTTTTGGGCAAAAATGCCCTCCTAGGCCATTGTTTGGCATCTTACGATTATTTGCATATAAAAAAAATTATTCCGAACTTGCAGGCTTGAAGCGCATTTTAAAACGACCGTTTAAAAGTGCAACAAAGCAGACTACATGTTTAGTTAGTATAGTATATGTTTAATTAA
>DEFD01000005.1:0-11134 GCA_002350615.1 Bacteroidales bacterium UBA2861
GCCGCCGGTTTCCTCACCCGCGACGCCCGCGAAGTTGAGCGTAAGAAACCTGGTCAGCCTGGCGCACGTCGTCGCTTCCAGTTCAGTAAGCGTTAATCTTACTGGTGGATTTACGTCAGCACGGCTTAGGTACATAAATCCTGAGATCCCGGTGAGGATGAGAATCTTCCCGAGCTACAAAAAGGATTGCCGGGCCGCGAAAAAATCCCGAAGACCAGCACAAGGCTGCTACTTCGGATTGATGAATGAGTTATTAAAAAGAACAAACAACCCATGTCAAGAACTAATTTTCAGGAATTGCTTGATGCAGGCTCCCACTTCGGCCACCTCGCTCGCAAGTGGAACCCCAAGATGGCTCCGTATATCTTCGTAGAGAGGAACGGCATCCACATCATCGACCTGCACAAGACCGTCGTCAAAGTTGACGAGGCGGCAGAGGTCCTCAAGGAAATGGCCCGCAGCGGCCGTAAGGTCCTCTTCGTTGCCACCAAAAAACAGGCAAAAGACGTCGTGGCAGAAATGGCCGCTTCCGTCAATATGCCTTCCGTGACCGAGCGTTGGCCGGGCGGTATGCTTACCAACTTCCCCACCATTCGCAAGGCCGTGAAGAAAATGAACACCATCGACAAGATGAAAGAAGATGGCACCTTCGACAAACTTGCCAAGCGCGAGCGTCTGCAGGTGGAGCGCCAGCGGGCCAAACTGGAGAAGAACCTCGGTTCCATCCGTGACATGTCCCGTCTTCCCAGCGCCCTCTTCGTGGTCGACGTTCAGAAAGAGGCCAATGCCGTTAAGGAGGCCGTTCGTCTGAACATCCCGGTTATCGCAATGGTTGACACATGTTGCGATCCCACGCCCATTGATTATGTGATTCCGGCAAACGACGACTCCACGAAGTCCATCGCCCTCATCATGGATGTGATGTGCAAGGCTATCAACGAAGGCCTGGAAGAGCGCAAACTGGAGAAGGAAAAGGAAGCTGAGGCCGCTCCCGCAGAGGGCGCAGAGACCGCCGCTCCCGAGCGCAAGCTCCGCTCCCGTCGCGCCCCCAAGGCAGAACCCGTAGATGCCGCCGCCGAAGCTCCCGCAGCTGAGGCCCCCGCTACCGAAGAGTAATTAACCCTTTAAAAAGCAAGTAATTATGGCTATCTCTTTAGCAGATATCAAGAAACTCCGCGACATGACCAGCGCTGGCATGATGGACTGCAAAAAGGCCCTCGAAGAGGCTGCCGGTGAGTTCAAGCGTGCTGTGGAAATCCTGCGCGAGAAAGGCAAATCCACCCTCGCCAAGCGCGGTGAAAACGAGACCACCCAGGGTGCTGTGCTCAGCCGTGTAAACGGCGGCAAGGCCATCCTCGTCTGCCTCGGTTGCGAGACCGACTTCGTGGCCGCCACCCCGGACTTCAAAGCCCTGGCCGGCAGCATCGCAGATGCAGCTATCGCTGCTTTCCCTGCTACCGCAGAAGAACTGAAGGCCGTGAAACTTGCCGATGGTTACTCCATCGAAGAGGACATCACCAACCAGGCCGGTAAAACCGGTGAAAAGCACGTGCTGGCTTTCTACGGCGCCCTCGAGGCTCCGTTCGTGAGCGAATATGTGCACTTCAACGGCAAGCTGGGCGCCATCGTTTCCTTCTCCAAGGAAGTGCCCGCCGAGATTGCCCGCGGTATCGCCATGCAGGTGGCTTCCATGAACCCTGTGGCCGTAGATGCCGCTTCTGTCCCGGCAGAGGTTATCGAGTCCGAAAAGACCGTTGCCATCCAGAAGACCAAGGACGAGCAGGTTCAGAAGTCCGTTGACAACGCCCTCAAGAAGGCCGGTATCAACCCCGCCCACGTGGACAGCGAAGACCACATCGAGTCCAACACCGCCAAGGGCTGGCTCACCGCCGAGCAGGCACAGCAGGCCCGTGAGATCATCGCCAAGGTAGGCGCAGAAACCCTGGCCTCCCTGGAGCAGAAGGTCCAGATGATCAACGGTATCGTCAATGGCCGTATCCAGAAGTTCCTGAAG
Organism: Bacteroidales bacterium UBA2861; assembly: GCA_002350615.1. Taxonomy (GTDB): domain Bacteria; phylum Bacteroidota; class Bacteroidia; order Bacteroidales; family UBA932; genus Cryptobacteroides. The sequence continues at coordinate 2,015 of DEFD01000005.1, forward strand.
GAGAACACCCTGATGGAGCAGGAGTACCAGCTCAGCGACGACAAGCAGACGGTGAAGGAAGCCCTCGCCGCCGCCGACAAAGACGCCAAGGTTCTCGCCTTCAAGCGTTTCTCCCTGTCGGACTAATTCTTGAGTCCTCGTACCAAAGCGTCCTCCGGTTTCCCCGGGGGACGTTTTTTGTGGATGAGGCGGAGATTTCGTATATTTGCGCTCATGATTTTGTACCTCACAGGCAGTCCCACCCGTTACGGGGAGCCGCATTTCACGCAGGACAACGGATTTTTGGCCGATGTCAAAGCGGAGCTGGCCCTGGCCGTACAAAGGGCTGGGGGAGCAGCGGGAGACAAACCCCGCGTGCTCCTGGTGAGCGCCGCCCCGGACGACCGCGGTTTCACGGACTCCGTCCTCAAGGGCATGAGTGAGTGCATTCAGGGCTCCGGTATCGACACGGAAAAAATTGTGATGCTGGACCGGCGGAATGCCGCGCAAGCCCCGGAACTGGTGCGTTGGGCCCATTGGATTGTCCTTTGCGGCGGCCATGTCCCCACCCAGAACAAGTTCCTGCACGAGATTCGGCTCAAAGAGCTCATCCAGGGCTTCGACGGAGTGGTGATGGGGTGCAGCGCCGGCAGCATGAACTGCGCAGACAACGTGTACTCCCATCCGGAGCTCCCCGGGGAGGCCCGGGACCCGCAGTATAAGCGCTGGCTCAAGGGGCTGAGCCTCACGGACATCAACCTGGTGCCCCACATGGAGCAGGTCCGATACGCGCAGGTAGACGGCCTCCGCCTGTTCGAGGACATTGCCTTCCCGGACAGCTGGAACCATCGGTTCTATACCTTCAAGGACGGCGGATACGTGAAAATCGTCCATGGAAAGCCCACCCTTTACGGAGAAGCGTATGAAATCACCCGCGGAGCCATGCGCCGCGTCAGCGAAGAAAACAAAACCTACAGTTTTATGAACTTAATTTTCATTTCCCCCCATTTCCCGGCCACCTACTGGCATTTCTGCGCCGGGCTCAAACAAAATGGCGTGAACGTATTGGCCATTGCCGATACCGACTACTGGAATCTGTCCCAGGAGCTCCGTGGCAGCATTTCGGACTACTACAAGGTGAACAACCTGGAGAACTACGACGAGATGTACCGCGCCGTAGCCTGGCTGGCTCACAAGTGGGGCAAAATAGACTGGATTGAGTCCAACAACGAGTACTGGCTGGAGCAGGACGCCCGCCTGCGTACGGACTTCAACGTAACCACGGGTATCCAGAACGACCACATCGCCGCCATCAAGAACAAGAGCGAGATGAAGAAGTACTACGCCCTGGGTGGCATCCCCACGGCCCGCCAGATCAAAGGCGCGGAAGGCCTGGCCAAGGTGAAAGCCTTCACCAAAAAGACCGGCTATCCTATCATCGCCAAACCGGACAACGGCATGGGCGCCAGCGGCACCTTCAAGATCCAGAGCGACGCAGAGCTGGAAGCCTGGTTCGCGGCCCATCCCAACGCCGGCGGCTTTGTAATAGAGGAGTTCATCACCGGCCTTCTGGTAAGCTACGATGCCATTTTCAATGCCGATGGGCAGCCGGTGTTCGAGAACAACACCATCTTCCCCACGCCCATCATGGAAATCGTTCACAATAATCTGGACACCTGCTACTGGACCAACAAGACCGTGCCCGCCAAGCTGGCCGCCATCGGCCGCCGGACCGTCAAGGCCTTCGGTATCAAGAGCCGTTTCGTGCACCTGGAGTTCTTCCAGCTGGACCGCGACCGCACCGGCCTGGGCAAGAAGGGCGACTACGTGGGCCTGGAAGTGAACATGCGTCCGCCGGGAGGCTACACGCCGGACATGATGAACTTTGCCCACAGCACGGACGTATTCCAGATTTGGGCCGATATGGTGGCCTTTGGCGAGGCCCGCAAGCCGCAGGGTGAGCAGTACTTCTGCGCCTACGCCGGCCGCCGCGACGGCAAGGCCTACCTCCACAGCCATCAGGAAATCATGGACCGCTACGGCAGTGTGATGTGCATGGCGGAGCGCGTTCCGGATGCCCTGGCCGACGACCTGTGCAACATGGCTTACATGGTCCGCCTCAAGGAGAAGAAGGACATTGACCTGTTCTTTGACTTTGTCACCCGCCGCGCGTAGGGGAACCTTCGAAGGCGGGAGGACCGCCACGGGCACGAAAACAGGCGAAAGCGTAGCGCTGGCGGGCCGAAAGGTCCGCCAGTGGCGCATTAAGGGGCCAAAACGTGGCAGCAGCGGGACCTGCGAAGCGTTAAAGCACAGCAGGATGCCCCAGAGGGTAATCAGAGAGGGGTGGGTGTGCTTTAACGGGGGGAGGGGATAAGGATTGGGGAAAAAGTGTTATATTTGTGAAAATGTTTGAACGATGAAAAAATGCATGCTTTGGGCCGCTATGCTGGCCGCGCTGCTTTCCCTGGCTCCGCAGAGCCTCATGGGGCAGGACAAGACCATCAAGAGGAAAGTGGCCATTGGCCGTTTTTCCAATGAAACCCAATATGCCAAGGGCATTTTCTACGACAAGGACAACGACCCCATGCGCAAGCAGGCGCTGGACATCCTGTCCTCCAAGCTGGCCCTCAGCGGCAAGTTCATCCTCCTGGAGCGGGAAGATCTGGACGTGCTCATGAAAGAGGCCGGTCCGGAAGGCATGGCAAAAATTGGTGCAGACTACCTCATCCTGGGATCCATCACGGAGTTCGGCCGCAAGGCCCAGGGCCAGGAGGGCGTGTTCACCAGCACCAAAACCCAGACAGTGGAAGCCGGCGTGAGCCTGCGTCTGGTAGAGGCCGCCACCGGACTCATCATCTATTCCGATGAAGCCAAAGGCTACGCGGAAACCACCTCCAAACAAACCCTCGGCATTGGCGGTACCGCCGGCTATGACGCCACCCTGAGCGACAAAGCCATCAACGCCGCCATCAGTCAGCTGGTGGAAAACATCATCAACAAATGCATGGACAAGCCCTGGCGCTCCTACATCCTTACCTATGACGATGGTTCCTACATCATTTCCGGCGGCGCTTCCCAGGGCCTCCAGCCCGGCGACGCCTTCATCGTGTACGCCAAAGGCAAGAGCGTCAAGAACCCCCAGACCGGCATGATGGTGGAACTCCCCGGCAAGCCCATGGGCAAGGTCACCGTGCTCTCTTCCTTCGGCGACACCCCGGAGAACGAACTTTCCTACTGCACCTACGAGGGACAGGACATTGACGAAGACCATCTGGACAAGTACTACATTTCCGACAAATAGCATGAAAAAAGTCATCATTGCACTGGCAGCCGCCCTGCTCACCCTCGCCTCCTGCGGCGTGGGCAATGTCTCCGTGAATTCCGGCAAGGCGGACAAGGCCTATCTTTCCTTCTCGGCCGCCCAGGCCAAGGACATCCTTGTAACGGTGGACGGCAAGGAGTACCGGACCGAAACCATCCGGGTGAAGAACTGGTCCGGCGACAAGGACCTCAGGTCCCTCGCCAATAGTATCATTACCCTGGAACCCGGCACGCACACGGTGGTGGTCAAGGACATAACCGGCAAGGAACTCACCTCCCAGAAGGTGTTCATATCGGCCCAGGAACACAAAATGATAGGGCTGGAGCTATGAGAAAATTCCTGACGATAGCCGCTGCAGCGCTTCTGATGTGCTCCTGCGGGCCTTCCGCAAATGTGCTCTATTACTGGGGCGGCAAGGCCTCCGACGGCGTAACCCGGTACGAGGACCGCTTTTATGAGGCCTATGGCAAATCCCAAAGTCCGGAAAGCCTGTGCGCCATGCTCTACGTCTATGAAGACATGCTGCAAAACCCCGGTGGTGAACGTGGCGTGGTGCCTCCGGGCATCTGCGCAGAGTACGGGTACCTTCTCCTGAAGCCGGAGACCGCCGCTGCCTTTGCAGAAAGCGCCTCCAAGCGTGAACGCGCCATTTATGAGCGTTCGGACTATGCCGCCTTTTTCCCGGAATACGGCCTCAAGCTCCTCCAGAAGGAGTTGGAGCTGTATCCGGAATCCCGTAAGTTTATAGAACCCCTCCTCAAAAAATTCGCAGGCAAATGAAAAAGTTTCTGATTCTTGTGGCAGCTGCGGCGCTGCTTGTTTCCTGCGGATCGGCCAGCAAGCTCACCCGCGGGGAGGTGTATGCCCCGCTGTACAACGAGGCTCCCGTCACCCTGCTGGTGATGCCGCCCATCAACAACACGGCCAACGTGGAGGCCAAGGACCTGCTGTACACGTCCATCAGCCGTCCGCTGGTGGAGGCCGGCTATTACGTCCTTCCGCCCATCCTCACCATGGATATCCTCAAGGCGGAAAGCGCCTATGACGCAGAGCTTTTCTTCGAGGCTCCCGTGGGGCAGTTCGGCGCTGTCTTCGGGGCCGATGCCGTCATCTTCTCGGTCATTGACAAATGGGCCAAGCAGGGCGTGGGCATCAGCGCCAAAATCCGCTATGTGATGCGTTCCACGCGCACAAACGAGGTCCTGTTCGACCGCAGCTGCGACCTGTTCCTGGATACGCGCATAAACAGCGGTGGCGGCGGTCTGCTGGGCCTGGCACTGGATGTGGCCCTCACGGCCGTCAATACCGCCCTTACAGACCACATTGAGGCCGCCCGCAAGGCCAACAACTTCATCTTCAGCGACATCCCCTTCGGCAAGTTCAGCCCCCTGTATCAGCAGGACCAGGACTGGAAGGCGGAACCCGCCAATGTGAAGGCTACGGTAAAGGAATAATGCCGAATATTTCGTATATTTGTGGAAACTGATTTTGTTATGCCCCATGCAGTAGGACACATCGCGCAGGTCGTGGGACCGGTGGTGGATGTACATTTCAATATATCGGCCCGGAATGAGGAGCAGGAGCTGCCGCGCATCGACGACGCCCTGGTGGTGAAGCGTCCGGACGGAAAGAACGTGATTCTGGAGGTGCAGCAGCACATTGGTGAGGACACCGTGCGTTGCGTGGCCATGGATTCCACGGACGGTCTCAGCCGCGGACTGGAGGTAGAGAATACCGGTCGGCCCATTGCCATGCCCGTGGGTGCGCAAATCCGCGGCCGTGTCATGAACGTTACCGGAGAGGCCATCGACGGCCTGCCGGAACTCAGCCGGGAAAGCGCCCTGCCCATCCACCGGGAGCCCCCCAAGTTCGAGGACCTCACCACCAGCCAGGAAGTGCTGTTTACCGGTATCAAGGTCATCGACCTGCTGGAGCCGTACCTCAAAGGCGGTAAAATCGGCCTGTTCGGCGGCGCCGGCGTGGGCAAAACGGTGCTCATCAAGGAGCTCATCAACAACATTGCCAAGGCGCACAACGGTTTCTCCGTGTTCGCCGGCGTGGGGGAGCGCACCCGTGAGGGCAACGACCTTTTGCGGGAAATGATCGAATCCAAGGTAATCCGCTACGGAGACGCCTTCGAAAAAGCCATGGAAGAGGGCAAGTGGGACCTCTCGCTGGTAGACCCTAAAGAACTGGAAAAGAGCCAGGTATCCATGGTGTTCGGCCAAATGAACGAACCCCCGGGAGCCCGTTCCAGTGTGGCCCTGAGCGGCCTCACCCTGGCAGAGAGCTTCCGCGACAGCGACACCGGCGCAGGCCCGCGGGACATCCTCTTTTTCATCGACAATATCTTCCGTTTCACCCAGGCCGGCAGTGAGGTGAGCGCCCTGCTGGGCCGCATGCCTTCCGCCGTGGGTTACCAGCCCACCCTGGCCACGGAAATGGGTAAGATGCAGGAGCGCATCACTTCCACCAAAAACGGGTCCATCACCTCGGTACAGGCCGTGTATGTTCCGGCCGATGACCTCACGGACCCGGCCCCTGCCACCACCTTCACCCACCTGGACGCCACCACGGTGCTCAGCCGTAAAATCACGGCCCTGGGTATTTATCCGGCTGTGGACCCGCTGGAGAGTACCTCTCGCATCCTGGACCCCAACATTGTGGGACAGGCCCATTACGACACAGCCCAGCGTGTAAAGCAAATCCTCCAACGCAACCAGGAGCTCCAGGACATCATCGCCATCCTGGGCATGGACGAGCTCTCGGAGGAGGACAAAACCACGGTGAACCGCGCCCGCCGCGTGCAGCGCTTCCTGAGCCAACCTCTCCATGTGGCCGCCGCGTTCAACGGCTGCCCCGGCGTGATGGTGGACATCGAAGACACCATCAAGGGCTTCAAGATGATACTCGACGGCGAGGTGGACTACCTGCCGGAGCAGGCCTTCATGCAGGTCGGAACCATCGAAGATGCAATCGCCAAGGGCGAAAAGATATTGGCACAGGCGAAATGACACTGCAGATCATCACTCCCGAATCGTTCAGCGAGCACCAGGCGGAAGCGGTCTTCCTGCCGGGCGCTGCCGGCGCTTTCGAGGTTCTCAAGGGCCACGCGCCCATAATCTCCGCCCTTACGGCGGGAGATGTCCGCTGGCGCGACGCTTCCGGGGAACATGTGCAGCCTCTGCGGAGCGGGATGGTGATGGTGGAAAACGACGTGATAAAAGTTTGCGCGGAATGATTGGCGGAAGAAAAATGATTCTTTTGTTGTTGCTTGTATTTACGGTGCAGGCGGCGTCGGCAATGGTGCCGGAGAGCATTTTTCTGCGAGCCGGTGCCATTGACGCAGAGCCTGCCACGGAGGAACAGGAGAGCGTCCCGGACATCGGCAACATCATCTTCGAACACGTCCTCGACAGCTACGAATGGCACCTGACCGAATGGAAGGGCAAGCCTGTCGCTATACATCTCCCCGTAATCCTCATCGACCGCGGCATACACGCATTCAATTCCCGGGAAATCCTCGAAACGGGCAGCTACGGGCGCTGGCACATCGCCCCCGAAGGCGCTCCGCACGAAGGGAAGATAGTCCGCGAGGACGGCAGCAAGCCCTTCGACATCAGCATCACCAAGAACGTGCTGCAGCTGATGATCAACGCCCTCCTCCTGGTGCTCATCGTCCTTCTCACCGCCCGCTGGTACAAGCGCCACGACGCCCTCAAGGAGCATCCCACCGGCATCGCGGCCCTGATGGAGCCCCTCATAATGATGATACACGACATGGCCCGCGAGAACATAGGCGAAGACGACTACCGCCGCTACTCGCCATATCTGCTCACGGCCTTCCTCTTCATCCTGCTGAGCAACGTCATCGGCATCATCCCCTTCTTCCCCGGTGGAGCCAATCTCACGGGAAACATCGCCTGCACCTTGGTGCTGGCCCTCTTCACCTTCTTTACCGTGAACCTCACGGGCACGAAGCATTACTACAAGGAGATTTTCTCGCCGGACGTGCCCGGCGTGCTCAAGCCCCTGATGGCGGTCATCGAGACCTTCTCCGCCCTGGTGAAGCCCATTTCGCTCACCATCCGACTCTTCGCGAACATGCTGGCGGGGCATATACAGATACTCTGCATGGTGAGCATCATTTTCATCATGGCCAAGTACGGCCCTGCGATGACGGGTGGCGCCACGGTCATAACGCTTCTCTTCGGAATCTTCCTGGACGTGCTGGAAATCCTTATTTCCTTCATCCAGGCCTATATATTTACAATGCTGTCGTCCATCTATATAGGTATGGCGCGCGCAAAAGGAGAATAACAACTTAAATCGTTAATATTATGTTACTTACAATCATTCTTCAGGCAGTTGCCGGAGCGGCCCTCGGAAAGGCCGGCGCCGCAGTCGCTGCAGCTCTCGCAGCCTTTGCTGCAGGTTATGGAATCGGTAAGGTCGGCACCGCTGCAATGGAAGCCATCGCCCGTCAGCCTGAGTCCGCAGGAAACATCCGTTCCAGCATGATCATCGTGGCAGGTATGATCGAAGGCGCCGCCCTTCTGGGCATCATCGTCTGCCTCCTTGCAATCGTAATCAAGTAAACAATGAATCTGATCACTCCGGATACCGGCCTTCTGTTCTGGATGGTCCTCATTTTCGGCATCGTGTTCTTCATCCTTGCCAAGTGGGGCTTTCCGGCGATTACCGGTATGGTGGACAAACGCAACGAACACATCAGCGAGAGCCTTCGTCTCGCCGATGAGGCTCAGGCGCGCATGTCGAGGCTTGCGGAGGAGCAGGAAAAGCTCATAGCCGAAACCAGGCAGGAGCAGGGACGCATCCTCAAGGAAGCGGCCCAGGCCAGGGCGGAGATCCTCGCGCAGGCGAAGGAGGATGCCAAGGCGCAGACTGCCGAGATGGTGAGCAAGGCCCGCGAGCAGATCGAGAATGAGCGCGAGACTGCGCTCCGCGATATCAGGCGGCAGGTTGCCTTGCTGTCGGTGGATGTTGCGGAGAAAGTGCTTCGCTCTAAGCTCGACAGCAGCGTGGAACAGCAGAAGTTGATAGATCGTTATGTAGATGAATCAAGGAGCAGTAGCTAGCCGGTATGCCAAGGCTTTCCTGGAATTGGTCAGGGAAAGCGGAAGGGGGGAGCAGGTCTTCGCTCAGGTGAGGGCCCTGCTTAAGGACGCGTCGTCCGCCCCGCAGCCGCTGGAGCCAGACATCGAAAAACTGGTGCTGCTGCTGAGGCGGAACCGCCGTCTGGACTGTCTCAAGTTCGTGTTGAACGATTTCGTGCGGCTCTGGTGCTCCGATCAGAAGATCCTTCTCGCCCGGCTGGTCACCGCCGTGCCTTCTCCCGGCCTGCCTGAACGCATCGAGTCCCTTCTCAAGGACCGCAGTGGCTGCAGGATAATACTTGAAACCGAGGTGGATCCGGATTTACTCGGAGGTTTCATTATCGAGTTAGAAAACGAAACATTGGACGCCAGCGTGCGCCGCCAGATCGACGACATCCGCCGTTCCCTCGTACAAAAGAACAACAGAATCATATGACGCAGAATACTATCAAGCCCAGCGAGATTTCCGACATCCTGCTCGGACAGCTGAAAGACATAGATACCACCGTCCACTTCGAAGAGACCGGCAAGGTGCTCCAGGTGAGCGACGGGGTTGCCCGCATCTACGGCCTGGTGAACGCCGAGGCCGGCGAGCTGCTGGAGTTCGACTCCGGCGTGAAGGGCGTGGTGATGAACCTCGAGGAGGACAACGTGGGCGCCGTGCTTCTCGGTCCCACCGACCAGGTGAAGGAGGGCATG
>DEFD01000005.1:11385-23756 GCA_002350615.1 Bacteroidales bacterium UBA2861
ATCATCGGCGACCGCCAGACCGGAAAGACCGCCCTCGCCATCGACACCATCATCAATCAGCGCAGCTGCTTCGAGGCGGGAAAGCCCGTCTATTGCATCTACGTGGCCGTCGGGCAGAAGGGTTCGACAGTCGCGTCCATCGTTGAAACCCTGCGCGCAAAGGGGGCCATGGACTATACCATCGTCGTGGCGGCGACTGCGTCCGACCCCGCTGCAGTGCAGTATTATGCGCCTTTTGCGGGCGCTGCCGTCGGGGAGTACTTCCGCGACACGGGCCGTCCCGCGCTCATAGTTTACGACGATCTCAGCAAACAGGCGGTCGCCTACCGCGAAGTGTCGCTGATCCTGCGCCGTCCTTCCGGGCGCGAGGCATATCCGGGAGATGTCTTCTATCTTCACAGCCGCCTGCTCGAGCGTGCCGCCAAGATCATCGGCCAGCAGGAGGTAGCGGAGCAGATGAACGATCTGCCCGAGTCGCTGAAGGGCCGCGTCAAGGCCGGCGGCTCGCTCACCGCCCTGCCCATCATCGAAACACAGGCGGGCGACGTTTCCGCCTACATCCCCACGAACGTGATTTCCATCACCGACGGCCAGATCTACCTCGAGAGTTCGCTCTTCAACCAGGGCTTCCGTCCTGCAATCAACGTCGGTATTTCGGTGTCGCGTGTGGGCGGCTCCGCGCAGGTTAAGAGCATGAAGAAGGTCGCGGGCACGCTCAAGATCGACCAGGCGCAGTACAACGAGCTCGAGGCTTTCAGCAAGTTCAGTTCCGACATGGACAAGGTGACAGCCATGGCGCTGGACAAGGGGCGCAAGAACAACCGTCTGCTGATTCAGCCTCAGTACGCACCCATGCCCGTGGGCGAGCAGGTGGCCATTCTTTACTGCGGCACGCACGCCCTGATGGCGGATATCGCTCTCGACAAGGTTTCCGAGTTCGAGAGGCTGTTCCTCGACCGGATGCGCGCTTCGCACAGGGATGTGCTGGACACTCTTTCCGCCGGCAAGATCGACGAAGGAGTGGAGGCCGTGCTGCAGAAGGTCGCGGCCGAAGTTTGTTCGCAGATTAACGTTTAGGTTTCATGGCATCGCTCAGGGAGATAAAGGATCACATCGCGTCGGTGCGCAGTACGCTGAAGATTACTTCGGCGATGAAGCTCGTGGCTTCGGCGAAGCTCCGCAAGGCTCAGCAGGCCGCGGAGGGCATACGGCCGTACACTGCCGCGCTGTCGCAGATGCTCGCTGCAGTGCTCGCGGACGGGCAGGGTAGTCCGTCCGCCTCCAAGCCCTCCGCGACGGGCAAAGGGCCGGGCCGTGTCCCGCAAGGGGAGCCCGGTCCCGGCATTGCCCGTCCGATGGCTGATGCGCCTGCCATTCCTGACGGCCGTGCGCAAAACGGGGCAATTTACGCACGGGAGGCTGATTTTGGAGGGCCTCGTGCGCAAAATCAGGCTTTTTACGCACGGGAAACAAGTGGAGCGGCTGGGGCTGGAAGGGTGGCCATCGTGGCGGTGGCGAGCAATTCGTCGCTTTGCGGGGCGTTCAATATCAATGTAGTGCATCGCGTGCAGGAGCTGGTTGCGGAGTGCCAGGCCGCCGGAGCCGGGGTGGAGGTGATTTCTGTGGGGCGGAAGATGGCGGAGGCGATGCGCAAGATGGGGTTTGCGCCGGAAGATCATGCCGATCTCGTCGGCCGCAACAGTTTCGAGAAATCGTCGGCGTTCGCGCAGGAGCTTATCGACGCTTTCAATTCCGGGCGTTTCAGCTGCATTCTGCTGGTATACAATCATTTTGTCAGCACGGCTTCGCAGAAGGTGCAGGTCGAAACCTACCTGCCGTTCACCTCGGCGCTCACGGATGGGCTATACCCTCCTCAAGCCGGCCTGACGGCCCCTCCCAGCGGAGCTGGGCCCCTCCCACTTCATCCGTGGGCGGATAGGGCGTCCGGAGGGTATAGTCCATCCGCCGCGAATGCAACAGGAACTGCAGTAGACAGCGAATACATCCTCGAGCCGTCCCGGGAGGAGATCCTTGCGACGCTGCTGCCTCAGGTGATGCGCCTCCGGATTCATACGGTGCTTCTGGATTCGATCGCTGCTGAGCATGCGGCGCGTATGCTTGCGATGCAGGCCGCATCCGACAATGCCGAAGATCTGCTCTCCGAACTCACACTCGAATACAACAAGGGCCGTCAGCAGAAGATCACATCCGAAATCCTCGATCTCGTGGGAGGAGCGCAGCAATGACGGCAGTGATTCTGGCAAACGGGGAATTCCCCCGCAGGGAGTATCCGCTCTGGCTGCTGAAAAATGCCGACGTGGTGGTCTGCTGCGACAGCGCCTTGAATGTGCGGCGCCTGCGCAGGCTCGGCGTTGAGCCGGCGGCAGTGGTGGGGGACTTGGATTCCATCTCCGATGCGGAGCGTAAATCCCTGGGAGACAAGGCGGTAAAGGTGGAGGAGCAGGATTACAACGACCTCAACAAGGCCTTCCTGTGGTTGAGGGAGAACTGCCCGCAAGTGACGGAAATCCAGATACTTGGCGCCACAGGTAAAAGCGAAGCCCACGCGCTGGGCAATCTGTCATATCTCCTTTTCTGGGAGAAGCAGTATGCTTTGGAAGCCTCCGGAATCAAGGTGGAGATGGTGTCCGACTACAATACCGCCTTCGCGATTTCGGACTCCTGCGAACTCCATGTGGGCGAAGGACGGAAAGTGTCGCTCTTCTCATCCGATTCCACCCTTAGAATAAAGTCCGCAGGCCTGGAATGGCCTACGGACGATGTAAAATTCGATTACTGGTTCCGCGCTACTCTCAACCGCGCTGTGAACGACGTGATATCGCTGCAGTTCAGCCACCCGGCTCCTGCATTGATAATCCTCGACTGAAAGCTTATTTCACCTCGATCACCTGCACTATTTCCTCGGTCGACCCGTCGGAATAGGTCAGTAGCGCCTTGACGGTGTGCTTCCCGGGTGTGGAAAGGGTGACGGAGCCGCTTTCGATCCGCTGATTGTCCATGAACCATATTACAATGTCTGCCACTCTGCCGGCCGAAGGATCTATGAATGACGGAACGAATTCAGTTCCAACGGCATATCCTTCTTTTCCTCCCGGATTGTTTATGACCTTTATCCCCAATCCGCTGAACGGCGAGACCTGTTTTTCGATATCGGAGCTCACGATGAAACTGTAGCCGGTCTCCTGCCAGAAAGTAGTTCCTTCTGTCATGTATGTGCCTACTACCAATCCTTCGTTCTTCAACCCGGACCGCCCGTCTACGGACATCCAGTACTGATTTGTGATATCCTTGACAGAATATCCTATGTATACCTTTTCTCCCTCGGGCACGGTGATTCCCGCGTCGGAAATATCCACCGACTGAATGGAACCGAAAACGGGTTTTTCGATACTGCGGGTGAAGGCCCTGACAGAGCCGAAATCTATGAAAATGTCGAATTTGTCGACCTTGGTGGTGGCATTGCCGGACACCATGTAGTTTATGGTTTTGAACTTGTATCCAGCAAATCCGCTCAATTCTTCGGGAGTGAAGAGGACTGCGACGGTGCCGGACCAGGACTGCACGTCCGTATTGGTGAATCCGATGGCCGAATTCGGCGACGAGTGCTTTTTAAGAGTTGCGGGAATACCTTCGGTGACATTGTAGAGAACCACGTTCAGGACAGCCCTCTTGGAGCTTATGCTCACGTGCTCGCTGTAGGTGTTGAAAAGCTCCAGGGAATACACGGCGGTAAATTCGCTCAGGCTTTCGTCCTCTATGAATATGTCGTAGCATCCGTCGCTGTCGGTCAGCGTGACGGCAAATGCCTCCTCGCCGACTTTGGACAGGCTGGTTATACCGGAAGCACGGCGGATGGCCTGCATGCCAGCCGAGTTTTCGGCGGTGAGCGAAACTTTTACCCCTGCGAGAGCATTGCCTTTGCTGTCGGTGACCTTCCCGGATAAGTGTTTGCCGGTTTGAACGGAGAGAGTCAGTGTCGCAGCCCCGTCCGCATAAACGATGTCGGATATGGAATAACCTGTTTCTTCTCCTGCCCAATCGATTCCGTTGAAAGATGTCGTGCCGCTGGTGCCGGGATACATCATGTCGTTGTAGTCGCTGTAGGATACCTGAGGTTTCATCAGGCAGTAGCACTGGTGCGATGAATAGCAGTTGAGTTTGTTCGCGCTCCAAAGAGCGGCTGCCGTTCCGTCGCCTACGGGGTTTTCCGACATGTCTACGTGATAGATCAGCATCCCCTTGGGAGCCTGGTGGGTGGAATTGCTTTTGATGTAGCGGTCCCAGCCGCTTCCGTCGCGTACTTCATAGAGGAAGAATTCGTCGTCAGCCGAGGTTGGCGTGATGAATCCTTCGTTCTCGTGCACAGGGCGCAGGGTCTTCGTGCCGCTCTCCGTCCATACATCCAGATTGTCCTTCCATCCGAGCATCCATCTTTCAAGGGCACCCAGATATGGAGGGGTACGGCCGCCGTTGTTATAGTTTCCGCTGCACATGAGGGAAAAAGCGTAAACGCCCAGTGCGCTTCCGTTTTCTTCGTAGTCGGTGTCATAAAAGTCCGGAAGTCCGAGAACATGCCCGAACTCGTGGCAGAACGTGCCTATGCCTGCCATATTGTTGCCGCTTGCTCCTCTGTACTCGGAAGTGCAGGCATAGGATCCGGCTCTGACTCCGTGGGAAGAAAAACCGCTCATCCATGATGCATGCGGCCAGATGGCGTCTTCGCTTCCGCCTTCGGCTTCGTTGTGCCCTGCAAAATAAAAGAAGATGTTGTCGACGACTCCGTCGCCATCATTGTCATAATCGGCAAAATTCAGCAGTCCCTGCTGGCTTGCCAGGGTGCAGGCTTCGCGGAAAGCCCCCCGCGGGTCCTTGTCGCTTCCTTTGTCGTCGTTGCCGCCATAGTCGGCGAAATTCTTGCTGACGCAAACGGGCCCCACGACATCGTATGCAGGATCGAACCGGCCGCCGGAATTTTCGTAGTAATAGTCGTAGACGGACCCCGTGGCTCCGTTGCCGGAGTACCCTTTTTCATTGAGCATGGCATGGAATGCATCCTTTGCATCCGGCACCGTGAACTTGAGGTCGGCGAACTCCACCAGGATCACGACGAATTTCTTGCTTCCCTTGGTGATAGATGTTTCGCTGTCAGCCCTGCCGGGGACGGACCGGCGCATCATCTGTGCCTGCCGGATTCGTCTCGCCTCGTTGATTGCAATATCGTTTCTGAACGGCTTCCTTGCGCGGCGGTAGAAACCGTCTGCGCTGCGGGCGACCACATTTCCTTTTTCGTCCGTTGCATAGTGGTAGAACTCGTCACCATGAAGCCTTATGGTTATGGTCGAGCCGTCCGGTTGCAATTGGCGGATGGGGTAGGGGTAGGCAGGTGCGGCTTTGGCGGAAAACGCCGAGATGAACGCAGCGGAGAGTATGATAAGGAATTTTTTCATTGCAGAGATCATTTCACGATTACAAAACAAGTTCCCTCCGGGGTCAATAGCCAGGCTTTGTCTCCCGTTGCTTTATGCACCCGGACATCGATGTCCGAGGTGTATTCGAACTCTTTCAGCCAGTTCTGTACCAGATGTACGGAGAAGGCATCCCCTGCCGAGAAGGTCTGCGGGAGACCGCTCAGAATCCAGAATTTGAATTCGTCCGGAGAAATCATGCGGAAAGTCCCCGTGGTTCCTGTCAGTTTGGAATACTGGTGCGCAAGTTCGTCGTAAGCCATACCGGAGTTCATCCCGTCGTAGTTGTAAATGCCGGGGATTTCGCCGTTTATGTCTGCCGGAGCTTGTACTATGCCTACTTTCATCGCCAGCGATCCAAGCTTTATTTCGATGTAACCTTCGCGGGCGTCACTTCCCGTGTTGATGGAAGATGCGCTTATGCTTGCTTCGACGGGAAGATTCTGTATGCCGCTTTCCGGTACGACGCTGAACCAGTCGGCGGAACTTCCGTCACTGTTGTGGCAGGAAGTGGTCCAGGAGCCTGGGAATTTCCAGGTCTGCGAAGTCGGGACCATGTTGACAAGTTCGACTTTATCTGCCGGAAGGACATCTCCGAGAGCAAGTTGCGTAAGCTTTGAACTTGCGGTGAGTTTTCCTCCGGTGGCGGTTATGGTCTGTGTCCTGGAAGATTTGCCTGTATTGTCGGCAAGCGCCAGGGTGAGGGTGCTGGCCCCGTTCTTCGGTTCGCCTATGCTTTTGACACTTGCCCAGGATTGATCTTCCAGTGCAATTTCAAATTCTCCGTCGCAGGTGACAGTGAAAGTCACCTCATGTGCGAGACAGGGCTCGGACGACTTGCTCGCCGGGCTGAGTTTGAGAATGGTCGGTCCTTCGGGCTCTTTTTCTTTCGGACTGCATGAGATGCCGGCCAAAACCGGAAGGACCATGAAGGCTGCAGGGATGAAATGTCTCATATTGTTGCAAAGATAAAAAAAAGGCGGTCAAAATGTGAGGCCGCCTTTTTCAAAATGCCTGATTGCTATTCGCCAAGCATGGAATTCGGGATAAACACGTCGTCGTTGGTTTTGAGGTATCCTGCAGATACACCATAACGGACATAGATCTGTGTGTAATGACTCTCGGTGAAGAACATGTTGTATTGCAGATAACCGTTGTTCGCCTGCTGTGTCGCGACATCGATGATGAAAATCGGGCCGTAAGTGGGATGAGTGACTCCGGTCTGCTGGGCGCTCACGGTTACGTTGTAGTATTTTCCGGTTTGCTCGTAGTAGTTCGTGCTGGGATCGGTGTTGTCTTGCTCCTTGCCGGTTGTGATAAACTCGATGTTCGTGCCTGCACCGAAAGGATCCACGAAACGGTAGCGTCCGGGGACTTCCTTGCATGCCTGAAGGTCTACATTTTCCCTGTCGCCAAGGTAGCATGAACTGTACACGCCGGTATCGATGGTCTCCCAGGTAATCTTGGTAATGGACGCCTTGAAGCTGTTGGAAACATTGGCAGTTGTATACTCCTTGTAGAGATAGTAATAATCGGACGGGATTCTCACTTCGATGATGGAAGCCTTGGCCGCTTCGACAGCTTCGATGTTGATCTCGAGGGCTGCGGTCGCCTCACCGTCGTTGAAAGTGACACTTTCGGGCACGGTAAATGCGTCGTACTGGTTGAATACGACCTCTACCGGGACTGTAAGAGCGCCGGTGGTGACATCGCGTCCGAGAGTAACGGTATAGGTCTTGTCTTCGGTGGTGAGTTCCACTGCCGACGGGGCGTCGATGAAGTAAACTTCAGTCTTGGTTCCCTCTGAATCCTCAGGACCTTTTTCGTAGGGCTCATACTCCTTCTGGCATGCCGCGAAGGCAATCAAGGAAGCAGAAGCCGCAAGCAAATATCTGTTAAGTCTCATAGTGATTCTTGTTTAAATGTATTTAATTAATTTACACCGTCGGTAAGTTCCGGGTTCTGGTCGACTTCTGGCAGTTTTCCGTCTTCGTTGTCGACAATGCCGAAATTGGTATTGGTCTCATACTGAGAGAAGCGCATCAGTGCATAGCCGTCGTCGTGTTTCATGTTGAAACGNNGGAACTTTGCCGGGAAGTTGGTGCTTGAGGCGTCGTTGCGGAAACGAACCATGGGTTTGTCAAGACGGCGGAGATCATACCTGGAAAGGCCTTCACCCCAGAGCTCGACGCGGCGCTGGAACCAGATTTCGTTTTCGAAGGAACGGACGTCCTCCGAAGGAATGGTGTAGGAAGGATCGCGGTAAGTCTTGACGAAATTCGTCAGCAGCGTCTTGGCCTCGTCGGTCTTGTTGAGGTGGGCAAGGCATTCAACCTGGACGAGTATCATTTCTTCTACGCGAACGAGAGGTGTGTCTTCATCGTTGAGGATGGTACCGCAGGAATTGCAACCGAACTTGACGTTCACATAAGGAGTCATGGCCACCTTTGTGTCCTCGATTTCAAGACCAACAATATCCTGTCCGCTCGCGGAATCCCAGGTAAGGGTATTGAGGAGAGGAGAATAAGCCTTAGTGTCGAGCCACCAGCCCTTGCGTACGTCGGTATCTGGAATCTTGTTGTAGAGCATGCTGTTGATCCTGGTATAGCAGTCAACGGCGGCAGCATATGCATTGCCGGAGAAGGAACGGAGCCATGAAGAATTCGTCGCCATGGGCTCGATGGATGCGTTCTCGGTGGTCATGTCGTAACCCCAGATCCAGTTATGCTCGGAGATGTCCTTGAAAGTAGGAACCGAGACCTCCGCGATGGTGGCGGGGGAGAAACCGTCCGCTGCAGCTACGGCGTCGTCGTATGCCTTCTGCCACTCGCCCTGGGCGAGGTAAAGCCTTGCACGGAGAGCCTTTGCCGCCTGTACGTTGATGTAAGAAGCATTGGGGCGCTCATATCCGTCCAGATTCTCGATGGCATAGGTGAGATCTCCGATCATCAGTTCATAAACCTCATTTACAGTAGCACGGGGATTGTTGGCGGTGTCGATGGTCTGCGGAGTTACGATAGGAACTGCCGGCTTGTCACCTGCGACGGTGGGCCCGAACTGGAAGTCGTTGACGAGAATCCAATATGCGAAGGCCCTCAGGGCGTATGCCTGCGCCACCATGTATTTGACCTCTCCCTCAGCATCTTCAGGGAACTGCACTACGAAGTCGTTGACGGCTGCGATGAGGTTGTAAGGTGCCGCGTAACGGACATAAGGGTTGGCATAAGAAGGAGTTCTCGATGTGTACTGTCCACAAGCGGAGAACCAGTTGTAATTGATATCCGGAATCCAGGCGTCGGGACCTTCAAGATCATTGCTGAAGTGAGCCTGAAGTATACCCCAGTCGTCCGGTCGGTCCTGAGAAGTTCCAAACACGGAACACGGAAGACCGATCTGGGTATAGAGGGCGCCGAAAGCGGCGGTAGCCCTTTCGGTGATGGCTGCGGAAGTCTCCTGGACCTGAGCGGCTACAAGGGTGCCCCCTGCAGGTTTGATTTCTTCGAAATCGGAGCAGGAGCTTGCTGCGAGAGCAGTGACTGCGAGGCCGGTGATGATATATTTGTTCAGTTTCATAATCATTCCTCCTTTGTTAGAAAGTAAGAGTAATACCTGCGGTTACAGTGCGCATTGCGGAGTAGTAACTCTGTGCGGCGCCGGAACCGTACTGGAAACTGCCGATACCAGTGCTGAAGCGAGGGTCGACACCCTTGCGAGCGGAGAGAACGGCGAGATTTTCACCTGCAACATAGACGCGTGCCGACTGGAGGCTGATTGCGTTGACGAGTTTCCTCGGCAGGGTGTAACCCAGGGTCACGTTGTTGAGGGAGAGATAGTTGGAGCTGATGAGGAAGCGGTCGATTGCGCTCTGGCCCACTGAATAGTCGGCGTCAAGACGAGGAACGTCGGTCTTGGTATTTTCGGGAGTCCATGCATTGCGGATATCCTTGTGGATTGCGTTGCCTGCCTGATTCTGGCTGAGCATGAGCTGCTGATATGTTCCATCGTAGAATTTGCCGCCCAACTGATATGAGAACTGAACGGAGAGGTCGAATCCGTAAGCATTGAAACTGGTTCCGAATCCACCGTAAAGTTTGGGAAGAACGGTCCCGAGGTCGAACTTGGTCGCTTTTCCGAAGTCGTCGGTAGTGTTCACGACGCCGTCTTCATCCTTATAGTAAAACAGAGCCTTGCCGGTCTGCTCATCTACGCCTGCGAATTTGTACATGTATGCGTTGTAACGCGATCCGCCTACCTTGATGATGCTGTAGCTGCCCGGCAGACCTTCTTCGGGAACACTCTCGTCGAGTTTGGTGAACTCGTTCTTGTAGTGTCCTACATTTGCATTCCAGGTCCAGAGGAAGTTCTTGTTGCTGATGATGCTGCCGTCGAAGGATGCCTCGATACCGGTGTTCTTCAGTTCACCTACGTTGACATAGATGGATCCGGTCGGGTTACCTGCGGAAAGAGGAACGTCCTTGGAATAGAGCAGGTCGCGGGTTGTTCTTGTGAAAGCTTCCACGGAACCGTTCAGTCTGCCGCCGAACAATTCGAAATCTACACCGGCATTGAGGTTTGCGTTGGTTTCCCAGGTGATTTCGGGATTACCCTTGTAGGTAAGACGGAGAGAGTAGGTCTTCGTTTCGGGATTGTAGGAGTGTGAATACTGGTCGGAATAAGGGAAGAGGGAACCGAGGTCGTCGTTGCCCTGCTCGCCGTAGCTGACCTTGAACTTGAGCATGTCCACCCAGGAAACGTTCTTCAGGAAATCCTCCTGGCTGACGAGCCAAGCTGCGCCGACGCTCCAGAAGTTGCCCCAGCGATGTCCCTCGGCAAAGCGTGAGGAGGCGTCGCGGCGGAAGGATGCGCTGGCGAAGTACTTGCCTGCATAGTCATACTGACCGCGCACGAAGAAACCTTCGGTAAGGAACTTGTTTGTGCTGGAGGCCACGTTGGTCTCGGTCTTGGGACCGTCGCCGTTGTTGATTTCACCGATGAACGGATCGAACAGCCTTGTGCTTGATCCGCTGAGGCCCTGGGAAATGTAGTGATATTTCTCATAACCGAAGAGGACGTCAAAGCTGTTGGCTCCGAACGCCTTCTTGTATTCTGCGAGATACTGTTCGTTGACGAAGAAGTTGCGTCCGCTGGAAACAGATGCCTGGCCGTCTACGCTGCTGCCGGAACCGAATACGGAATACAGGGTGTTGGTGCGGTAGATGTCGGATGTCGCGGACAGGTTGGCAGTAAGGGTGAGTCCTCTGAAAGGAGTCGCAACTACGCCCCACTTGCCGGAGAATACGTCGTCATAGCGTGTGGAACGGTTGTACTCGTTGTCGCGGACGGCGTTGCCGGTACCTGCCGCACGTTTGAAGTTCGTCTGGAGTGCGTCATAGACGGTGCGTCCGTTCTCCTTCATGATTTCGCTGCCGATTACGTCGCCCGCATCGTTGAGTATGGGAGTACGCACGTACAGAGGATAGATAGGCGCCATCGTATTGACGATGTAGAAGAGGTTGCCGGAGGATCCCCAGCTTTCCGCTCCGAAGTTTGCAGATTCAGACTGGCTGTGAGTGAACGCCATGTTGGTCGAGAACTTCAGCCATTTCTTTGCCTGATATTCAGCGTTCACCCTGGCGGTATAACGCTGGAACTCGGAATTGTTGATGATACCCGTATCGTCCAGATAGCCTGCGCTTGCGAAGTAGTTGAAACGGTTGGTGGCTCCGGATGCCGAAACGTTGTATTCCTTGCGGACCGAGTTGTGGTATGTTTCAGCGTACCAGTCGTCAGGTGTGTAGTAGTAGGTGCCGTCGCTGTAGCCAAGGGTCGCGTTGGGGTTCAGCTTGAAGTTGCGCCCGATGAACAACTCGCCTGCAGGCACGGTATATACCTGATAACCAAGGCCTCCGTTTGTCTCGTCCAGCAAGTTCTTGTCGGCATAGGCATAGCTCTCCGCTACGGAGTGCCCGCTGTAGTAGTAATTGCCGTACAGGAGCTTGTACCAGGTCTCGTAGTACTCGGCCGGATCGTCGATGACATCGTAGTTGGGGATAAGACGGGAGTTCACGCCGACTTTAGCGTCGAACTTGACGACAGCCTCGCCTATTTTGCCCTTCTTGGTGGTGATGAGGATGACGCCGTTTGCACCGCGGTTGCCGTAGATGGCGGCTGCGGCTGCGTCCTTAAGCACGGACATGCTTTCAACATCGGAAGGATTGATATCGGAAATGGAACCCTGGTAGGGGGCGCCGTCCACGATAAGCAGAGGTGCGCTGCTGGCAAGGTAGGAACCGAAACCGCGGATGCGGATCGATGCCGAGTTGCCGGTAGGGTCTCCGGATGCGGAGAAGAGCTGCACGCCGGGAGTGGTACCTGCAAGGGCGCTCGTGACGTTCGTGGCGATTTTCTTCTCGATCACATCGGACTTGACCATCGCGGCGGAACCCGTGAAGGAACTTTTCGTCGCCGTACCGTATGCCACGACGATTGTTTCGTCGAGGTACTCGGCATCTTCCTTGAGGACGACGTTGATCACGGACTGCCCGTTCACGGCCACGTTCTGCTCCGCATATCCGATGGAGGAAAATACGAGGGAACCGTTGCTCGGAACAGCGATGGAATAAGAGCCATCGAGATTAGTGGTCGTTCCTTTTGTGGTCCCGGCCACCAGAACTGCTGCCGAAGGAACGGGGTCCCCGTTCTCGTCGGAAACAACGCCTTTCACCGTGATATTCTGTGCAAAAGCCTGCACGGACACGATAAGCGCTGCGGCAACAGTTGAGATTAAGAGCTTAAATTTTCTCATAAGCCATTTTTTTAATTAAACAATAAACTATACTAACTATACTTAGCCAAAATCACAGCACCAATAAACGAGGGTTTAAT
>DEFD01000023.1:0-24708 GCA_002350615.1 Bacteroidales bacterium UBA2861
TTTCCTTTTGGTTCTGATAATAATCAAAATAAGAACGTTCCGATTTATATTATGTTAACTTGCCTGTATGAGTAAAAAGTTGGACATTGTTCTTGAGAACCTTAAGATCGAGGCCGTGGCGGCCGAAGGCAAGGCAATCGCCCACACCCCGGACGGTGTTGTTGTTTTCGTGGAATTCGCAGTTCCGGGTGATATTGTGGATGTGAGGCTCACAAAAAAGAAAAAAAACTATTGCGAAGGACGCATAATAGCCCTGAAACAGCCCTCAGAGCAGCGTCTGGAGCCATTTTGCAAGCATTTTGGCGTATGCGGAGGATGCAAATGGCAGCCGCTCCCCTATTCGCTGCAGCTTGAAGCCAAGCAGCAGCAGGTTTACGACCAGCTTGTCCGTATCGGACATCTGCAAATACCTGAAATACAGACAATTATACCATCTGATAATACCACTTTCTACCGTAACAAGCTGGAATTTACGGCATCGGACAAGCGTTGGATACTCTCCGACGAAGAGCCCGAAGGTTTGAGTGATGCGCAGCGCTGCGGGCTTGGTTTCCATGTCGGCCGTTTCTTCGACAAGGTCCTTGACATCGAGAAATGCTGGCTCCAGCCCGATCCGTCCAATGAAATCCGTGATTTAGTAAAACAATACGCGATTGGTCATGGAATTCCATTCTACAATATACGGGAGAACAAGGGCGTTTTCCGCGGTGTTTTCGTGCGTACGAGCGAGAACTCGGGTACGATGGTGATTCTCTGCTTCGCAAGCGCTGAAAAGGCCATTTTCGGGCTTATGGATGCCCTTTCGGAGGCCTTCCCCTCCATTTCGTCTCTGTACTACGTCATCAATGCCAAACTCAACGATTCCATTTCGGATCAGGAATGCATATTGTACAAAGGCAACGACGCGATTTACGAGGAAATGGAAGGGCTCAGATTCAAAATCGGTCCCAAATCCTTCTATCAGACAAATACCAGGCAGGCATACAAACTATATAAGGTAGCCCGCGAATTCGCGGACCTTAGCGGAGACGAAACCGTTTACGACCTCTATACGGGCACCGGAACGATCGCGCAGTTCGTCTCGTCAAAGGCAAAGAAAGTGATCGGAATAGAATATGTGCCGGAAGCCATCGAGGATGCCAGGATAAATGCCGCAGCCAACGGAATCGGCAACTGCGAGTTCTTTGCGGGCGATATGAAAGATGTGCTGAAACCTTCTTTCATCAAGGAGCATGGGAAGCCCGACGTGATAATCCTGGATCCGCCCCGCGCCGGAATCCATCCGGATGTGGCCAAAGTCATCCTGGACGCCGCACCGGGCAGGATAGTCTATGTCAGTTGCAATCCCGCTTCCCAGGCAAGGGACCTTGAAGTGCTGTGCAGCAAATACAGGATAACCGCAGTTCAGCCGGTGGATATGTTCCCGCATACTCAACATGTTGAGAATGTTTGCAGATTGGAACTGATTTAGTAAATTTGCCGTCCTGATGAGTGTACTGAACATATTCCTTCTCCTGCTCGGACTCGGCTTGGTAGTTCTGGGAGCGGATGCTCTGATAGAGGGTGCAAGCAGGATTGCCCGCAGATTTGGCGTCAGCGAATTCGTGATAGGTGTTATACTGGTCGGTTTCGGCACTTCCCTGCCGGAACTTGTGGTGAGCGTCACGGGCGCGATTGAGAGGAATTCCGACATCGCGATCGGCAATGTCGTGGGATCCAATATTTTCAATGTTCTGATCATTCTGGCAGTCACCGCCCTGTTCTCCCCTATCGAGATCAGCCGGGACAACAGGCGCCGGGATATCCCGGTGACGATTCTGCTGTCCATGCTTGTCCTTCTCCTTGGATGGGCGCTGGGAGGCAGGCTCTCGCGTCTTGACGGAGCGATTCTTCTGCTGGCGTTCGCCGCTTATGTGTTTTTCAATTTCAAATGGAACAAACACGAAGCGGAAGAGCTGTCAGCCAAGGCCGAAACACGGCCTGTATGGTTTTCCACGCTTATGACCGCTGGCGGATTGGCCGCCCTTGTCTTCGGCGGGAGGCTCTTCGTGGACAAGTCCGTCATTCTGGCACACGATCTGGGAGTCAGCGACAAATTCATAGCCATCACCGTGCTTGCAGTCGGCACTTCCCTGCCGGAATTCGTCACCTCCCTCGTAGCCGCAATCAAAAAGCACGCTCAGATGGCCCTGGGCAATATCCTGGGATCCATCACATTCAATATGCTCCTCATTCTGGGAACATCCGCCGCGATTACGCCCATGAGTTTCTCAGGCATGCACTGGATTGACCGCAGTACTTTGAGCCTCTGCTTGATTCTGCTGTGGACCTGTGTGTTCACGGGGAAAAAGAATGAGCTGGACCGTTTCGATGCCATTCTCATGCTGCTTGTCGCCGCGGCATATTTCGTCTGGCTTTTCCATAAACTGTAAATCAAAACGTTATAAATATGAAATTCAATCCCACCAAGTACAAACTGATGAATGTCGCCGACGGACGCCTTTTCGAAGACCGCGGTTGGACTCTCGCGGATCCTGAATCCAAGACAGCATCCCTGGTTCGTGCCGTTTACGAAAACAAACAGTTCACACCCCGTGAGGATCTTCCGGGCCTGTACAGATACGCCGAGTGGCTGCCCATAAAGCGAATCCTCAAAAAGTCCTGCGCGCCAGTGACATACCATAGCAAAGGGCTTGGCAAGCATCTTGGTCTGGACAATCTCTACATTACTTTTTCCGGTTACAATCCCAAAATCGGGGCAAAATTCCAGACCTGCTCTTTCAAAGAAACTGAAGCTTTTTCCGTCTGTGCGAGGATGGACAAGAAAGAAGACCGCATCCTTGTGGTCCAGTCTGCGGGCAATACCGCCAGGGCATTCGCTCAGGTGTGCTCCGACAACAACATTCCCATCGTCATCTGCATCCCTCTGGACAGCCAGCACGACCTTTGGTTCCAGAAAAAGCTCAATTCCTGCGTAAAGCTCATAGCGGCTCCTCACGGTTGCGATTATTACGACGCAATCAGGCTTGGGGAGAAATTGTGTGAAGACCGTCGATACATGGCCGAAGGCGGTGCAAAGAACGTTGCAAGGCGTGATGGCATGGGTACGACCATCCTTTCCGCGGTAGAAGCTATCGGCCATATCCCGGACGCATATTTCCAGGCGGTAGGTTCAGGAACTGGTGCCATCGCCGCATGGGAAAACAATCTCAGACTTATCGAAGACGGGCGTTTCGGCAGCAACAAAATGAAGATATTCGTTGCACAGAACAAGCCTTTCACACTCATGTACGATACCTGGAAAGCCCATCAGAGAGCCCTTGTGGACCTTGATCCGGAAGTGGGGCGCCGGGCCGCCGAAGTGATTCTTGCGAAAGTCCTTTCCAACCGTAAACCTCCGTTCAGCCTTGCCGGAGGGCTCTTCGACACGCTCGAGGACAGCAAGGGAGACGTTTTCCTCGCCAGCAACGACGATATCATCTATTGGATCCTTCAATTCAGGAACCTCGAGGGATACGATATACTCCCCGCCCCCGCCTGCGCCGTAAAGGCGCTTGCCCAGGCTGTGGAGGAAGGCAGGGTGAAGAAGGACGATGTGGTTATGCTCAACATTACCGGAGGCGGCACCCTTTCAGCCATGGCTAAGGGGTATAATCTCAAGGAACCCGACCTTGTCCTCAGTCCGGATCTGCCGGCGGATGAAATAATAGCCAAGGTGGACGCGCTGTTTTAGAAACTGAGCGCAAAACCAAAACACAGGGCGTAATACCAGATGTTGTTCCGAAGGGTGTTGCGCCCTGTAACGTATTCTTTTTCAGCCCTGTCCCAAACCCTGGGACGGTCGTAGGCGCATCTTATCGAGAGGGTGAAATCCAGATAGTCGTCGCTCCCCAATGCAAGCCGGTATCCGGTCCCGGGGCGAAGCAGATATGTGTACTGTGCGTTTACGAAATCGCCAAGGACAAGGCCTGCCCCGGCACTGAAAAAGATTCCGTCACAGTCGTTGCCGCGAAGGTAACAGTTGCCCTGAAGCATTAGCGGAAAGACTCTCCTGGCATCCGATACGCCGAAATATCCGGCCCTGAGGGAAAGGTCCAAATGCTTCCCCATGTCAAGCGACATGAAGGCGGCTATGAAGGCATTGCTGTCCCCTATCTGTTCCCAGCCTTTTTCATCTACCCGGTATCCTACCGTCGCATCGAGGTAATTGAAATGATAATAGCTTTTTATGTTATATGACAGTCCCCATTCAAGTCCGAAATGCAGCTTCTGCTTCTCGCCTCCGGACAGGCTGAAACAGCAGAGAAACAGGACAGACATTATGGCGGACAGTCTTTTCATATCAGAAAGCGTAGCTTATTTTAAGACCAGGCAGGAAGGCCCTGTAAATGCCTGCCTTATAAAGAGTTGAAAGGTAGTCCCCTTTTGTGTTTCGCCTGACGGAAAGGCCAAGTTCAAGCTGCCATGCAAGCTCGAGCCTGAGTCCTTTGGTGTACATTGCGCGAAGCCCGGTCCTGCCCAGGAGCATGGGACAGAGGGAATACTTCTGCATGTCGTAATCCTGCACATATCCGGCCCCGAAACCGCCTCCGGCAATGAGACAGATCCTTCTTTCCGGCGTTTCGGAAAGGCAAAACATCTTGTTATGGGAGAAATCCAGTTTGATTCCGGGAACCGTACTGTCCCCTGTCAGCATTGGGAAACAGTCCGCATACAGCAGGTATGAATTGTATATGGCCGGAGAACACTCCCATTCGAACACAAGGCCGAAGCCTTTGGGAGAATGGAACAATCCGGTTGAACCGCCTCCGGCATAAGCAACGGAGGCTCCGGACAGCAGCATAATTGCCGCGAGGAGCAGGTTCAATGTCTTGTACACAGCAACGAAGTTCGGAAACTTCTTTGATTTTTCCTAATGAAATCGTAAATTAGCGACTTGTGTACTCTTTAACGGAACCAGTATGGGAGTTGAAATAAAAAAGGTTTGCAGCAGAAGGGAATTGCGCAAATTCGTCCTTTTCGGTGAGAAACTGTACAGGGGGAATCCGTATTATGTCCCCGCCATAGTTTTCGACGAAATGAACACGCTGGACCATAGAAAGAATCCGGCAGCCGAGTTCAGTGATTTTGAGCTGTATCTGGCGTATAAAGACGGGAAACTTGCAGGACGGGTCGCCGCCATCATCAATTATAAGGCAAATGCAACCTGGAAACATAATGAAGTCCGTTTCGGATGGATTGATTTCATAGACGATCCTCAGGTGTGCGAAGCGCTTATCCGTGCGGTGGAGCAGTTTGGTGAAGCCCACGGAATGAGCGAGATAGCCGGTCCTCTCGGGTTTACCGATTTCGATCCGGAGGGCCTGCTGATAGAGGGTTTCGACCAGCTTGGAACCATGCCCATACGCTATAATCATCCCTATTACAAAGACCGTCTGGAAGAGTTGGGATTCGAGAAGGATGCCGACTGGTATGAATTCCGTTTTACCCTTCCCGATGCAGTTCCGGAGAAGATTTCCCGTGTGGCTGGCATCGTCCGCAGCCGCGGCGGCTACCGCGTGAGGCAGCTCAGCCGCAAGATGATCAAGCGGGAAGATTATGCTCACAAGCTCTTCAAACTCATGGGAGAGACCTACAAGGACCTCTATGAATATACGGTTCTCCCGATGAACCTCGCCGACAAATACATAGGATTCTATCTTTCCATCCTGGATCTGAGATACATTTCCGTAGTTGAGAACGACAGGGGTGAACTCATAGCGTTCGGCATAACGATGCCTTCGATAGCCCGGGCCCTTCAAAAATCCAGGGGACGCTTGCTGCCCTTCGGATGGTGGCCCCTTGTCCACGACCTATTCATCAAGCATTCCGACGGCGCGGAGCTCATGCTCATAGGCGTCCATCCCGATTACAGGAATTCCGGCGTCAATGCACTCCTGATGGAAGACATTTTCAAGAAATTCCTTCAGATGGGTGTGAAATGGGCGGATTCGAATGCCCAGCTCGAAGATAATCTGCCTATACAGAACCAGTTTGAGGTATTCAGGCCCGTACGAAACAAGATACGCAGATCTTACAAGAAAAAGATTCAGAGCCGATGAACGATATCCTGCCTCCCCTTCCTGAAAGAATGCGTCCCCATGGCCTTGACGGCTATGTAGGACAACGCCATCTCGTAGGCAAGGGATGCATACTCCGGAACATGATAGAAGGAGGGAATCTTTCCTCTTTCATCCTCTGGGGGCCTCCGGGCGTCGGGAAGACCACTCTCGCCCGGATAATCGCCCAATCCTGCAACAGGGAGTTTTTCACCCTCAGCGCCGTCAGCGCCGGCGTGAAGGATGTGAGGGATGTCATTGACGCGGCCAGGAATACCGGCATTTTCGGAAACGCCGGGGCCCCAGTACTTTTCATAGACGAGATCCACAGGTTCAACAAAGCCCAGCAGGATGCCCTTCTCGGTGCCGTGGAAGCCGGTACAGTGGTACTCATCGGAGCAACGACCGAGAATCCTTCTTTCGAAGTCATCACTCCCCTTCTCTCCCGTTGCCAGGTCTATGTACTCAAAAGCCTGGAAGCGCAGGACCTTCTTTCCCTTCTGGACAGGGCCGTCCATGAAGACGTGCTTCTGAAGGAGAGGAACATAGAAGTGCGCGAGACTGAGGCGCTGCTCCGTCACAGCGGCGGAGACGCCCGCAAGCTGCTGAATATTCTGGAAATAGTCGTGGATGCCCAGGCATCGAAGAAAAAAGTAGTTATCGACAACAAGCAGGTGACAGACTGCCTGCAGGAGAATATCGCCATCTATGACAAAGACGGCGAGATGCATTACGACATAATATCCGCCTTCATAAAGAGCATACGTGGATCCGATCCGAATGCGGCGGTTTATTATCTTGCAAGGATGCTTGATGGAGGAGAAGATCCTGTTTTCATCGCGCGGAGGCTCTGCCTGAGCGCATCGGAAGATGTGGGCCTGGCCAATCCCAACGCACTGCTTCTCGCCAACGCAACATTCCAGGCCGTGCATAACATCGGCATGCCGGAGGCGCGCATCCCTCTTGCGGAATGCACCGTGTATCTTGCCTCATCGCCCAAGAGCAATGCCTCCTACATGGCTTTGGAAGAGGCTCTGGCCGTTGCCAAAGAGGATAAGACCAAAGCGGTTCCCCTTTACCTGCGCAACGCTCCCACATCCCTGATGAAGGATCTCGGTTATTCTGACGGTTATAAATATGCGCATGATTATCCCGGGCATTTCGCCGATCTCGAATTCATGCCGGAAGGGCTTGAGGGCAAGGTCTTCTATCATCCCCAGCCCAACCGCCACGAAGACAGTCTGAGAGCCTATCTAGAAGCATGTTGGCCCAAATATTATCCAAAGAAGTAGTATGTCCGGAAGAACTTGCCTAATACTGCTTTCGCTCCTGCTTCTCTGTTCCTGCAGCACTACGCGCGTGCTTGAAAAGGACGAATACCGGCTTGCCAGGAACAGCGTGACCATCGAAGGCGCTCACGAAGGGCTGACTCCGGGCAAGGTTTCTCCCTACATACGCCAGAAATCGAACGGCAGCGGCCTGTTCGGCTGGAATCCTTTCCTCTACATGTACAACTGGAGCCGGAAGGATGGTTTCTGGCATAAGATCGGCACTGCTCCGGTGGTTTATGACAAGTCCGCTGTCGGTCTGTCTATCAGCAATATAGCCACAAGGCTCGATTACCTCGGGTACTATAATTCCAAAGTCGATACCGTAATCGTTTTCAAAGGGCGTAACGCCCATGTTGATTACAGGATAAAACCTGGCAGACAGTATCCGGTCCGGGCTCTCGAGTACTCTGTCCCGGAAGACGGTTCTTTCAGGGAAGAATTTTTGCTCGACACCGCGAATATAGCCAAGAGGCTGATGGGGGCTCCCCTTTCCGAGCAGATGCTTGAAGAGGAAAGCGCTAAGGGGGCTGCTTATTTCAGGGATCTGGGTTATTTCACATTCAACCGCAACCATTATTCCTTCGAAGCCGATACCATTGGCGGCAAAGCCCTTCTGAAGTACAATATCCATAACTATACCCGTTCCGAATCCCCCGAGAACGCAGCTCCCCTGGAAAAATACCGGATAGGCAAAGTCAATATCAGCTATCCGTCCTCGGTCCATTTCCGTCCCGGGGTGTTGAAAGGGCTCACTACGATACGGCCCGGAGACCTGTACAGTTCCTCCGATGTAAACAACAGCTACAGCCGTCTGTCGGCGCTCAGGGTATTCAGTTCCGTCTCCATAGAGATGACGCCCAGGGACAATGCCCTGGTCGATGCCGCGATCAACCTTACACCTGCCCAGTTGCAGGGGATCAAGCTCAATATGGAGGCTTCCTCCAATTCTTCCGGGCTCATCGGCATCTCTCCGAAATTCAATTACTTCCACAGGAATCTATTCCACGGCGGAGAGTGGTTCAACCTGGGATTTACCGGCGCGTTCCAGTTCAAAATAAACGACGACACGAGAGCGACGGAGTATGGGGTTACGGCCGGGCTCAGCCTTCCCCGCTTCCTTGGTCTTCCCTACAGCGCTTTCAAGCGTGCCAGCGTGCCGCGTACGGAATTCAACGGCGCTTTCAATTACCAGAACCGTCCTGAGTACACGCGCACCGTCATTTCCACGGCATTCGGTTATTCGGGGATGATACAGAAGCTGAGACTGTCCTACCAGCTCTATCCGCTGCAGCTGAATTTCGTGCGGCTTTTCGACCTGCAGAGTTCCTTCAGTGCGACCCTCGATCATAATCCTTACATGCGATATGCCTTCCAGGACCATCTGGACGCCGGCGTGGGAGGTGTCCTGTACTACAACTCCAGCACGGACATAGTGCCTCAATCCTCATACCGCTTCCAGAGGCTTGCCGTAGATGTTTCCGGAAATGTGCTTGCAGCCTTCAAATCCGCCATGCCCCGCAACGAAGACGGTGCGGCAATGATTGCAGGCTCCCCCTTCGCCCAATATGTGAGGGCTGAATATTCCTTCGGAAAGACCTGGCGCTACGGTTTCAACGATGAAAAGGCAATAGCGACACGCCTTCTGATAGGTGGAGGTTACGCATACGGCAATTCATCGGCTCTCCCGTACGAAAAGCAGTTCTATGCGGGCGGAGCAAGCAGCATGCGCGGATGGCAGGCCAGGGCGCTCGGCCCGGGAGCGGAGGCGGCGGACAAAAGCTTTATCATCCCCAGCCAGACTGGAGGCCTGAAACTGGAAGCCAACATCGAGTACCGCTTCGACATTATCTGGAAACTCGACGGCGCCCTGTTTGCTGACATAGGCAATGTCTGGAATATACAGGGAGGCGACAAGGATGCACCCGGTCGCTTCCGCTTCAACGATTTCTACAAGAGTCTTGCGGCGGACTGGGGCCTCGGCCTGCGCGTGAATCTCGAATTCATCCTCCTCAGGCTTGACTGGGGTATCAAGTTATACGATCCTTCGAAGGATGAAGACAGCCGTCTTATCGATCCCCATAAATGGCTGGGACGCAGCGGCAGTGCCCTTCATTTCGGAATCGGTTATCCTTTCTGAGTATTATGGAGATTACCAACAATGAGATAAAATTCGTGCGCAGCCTGCAGCAGAAAAAGTTCCGGGAAGAAACGGGGCTTTTCGTGGTGGAAGGAGAGAAAATGGTCCAGGAGGCCCTGGATTCCGCTTTCAAGGTGGAGAAGGTTTACAGGCGGGAGGATGTTGGCGACAAGGCAATGGAGCGTCTAAGCGCGATGAGCAGCCCTTCTCCCGTTGTGGCGGTAGTGCGTATGCCGGAGTGGGCTGAGACTGCGGGAAAAGCCACGAAAACGCGGATTCCGGAACCGAAAGGGCTTTGCCTTGCGCTGGACAGCGTGCGGGATCCAGGCAATCTGGGAACCATCCTGAGGATAGCCGACTGGTTCGGCATAGACTGCATTTTCGCCTCCCCGGACAGCGCCGATGTTTACAATCCTAAAGTGGTGCAGGCCTCGATGGGTGCCATATTCAGAAAACCGCTCATATATTGCGATATACCTAGTCTTTGCGGAAGTTGGACTTCAGCGGGGAAAAGGGTGTTTGGAACCTTCCTCGACGGGGCTGACATTTACAAAAGCGAACTGCCTGCCGAGGGACTTATAGTGATGGGAAATGAGGCAAACGGAATAAGCGCAGAAGTGGCTGAAAAAGTAAGCGACCGAATCACTATTCCCTCTTTTGGCGGAGGAGCCGAATCCCTGAATGTCGCAATAGCTACAGCCGTTACAGTGGCTGAATTCCGTCGCCGTTCCACATATTGAAGACATCATAAATGAGCAGACAGATAATCTATCAGGTTCTCCCTCGCCTTTGGGGCAAGGGGAAATTCAGTGACTGGAACAAAAGAAGTTTCGACTATCTCCATAGCCTCGGAATCACTGCCGTCTGGTTCACGGGTATCCCCAGACACGCCAGCGGGAAGGATTTCGTCAAGGGAGATCCTGGTTCGCCATACGCCGTCAGCGATTGGTTTGACGTAAATCCTTATCTTGCTGACAAGGAGGAAGATAGAATGCGTGAGTTCGAGCAGCTCGTCAGGCGCACTCACAAGGCCGGATTCAGATTCATAATGGATTTCGTACCCAATCATGTGGCAAAGGACAACAAGCAGCTTCCGGTATATAATTACTGCGATTACGACTGGACCGACACCTTGAAAGTGAATTACGGCCATCCTGATACATATCCTAAAATGCTGGAAATCCTTCGGTTCTGGGCGTCGAAAGGTGTTGACGGATTCCGATGTGACATGGTTGAGATGGTCCCTATCGACTTCTTTGCGGGAATCATCCCGGAACTGAAAAGGGATTATCCGGAACTCTTCTTCATCGCCGAGGCATACAATAAGGACAATTACCGCCCGCTGGTCGATGCCGGTTTCGATCTGCTCTACGACAAGTCCGGATCCTACGATATTCTGCGCGGCATTTTATGCAATGGTTCAAGCGCACGCAATCTCAGTTGGAACTGGCAGTGGCTTTCGGACCTGCAGCCACGGATGCTAAATTTCCTCGAAAATCACGATGAGCAGCGGCTGGCCAGTCCATTCTTTGCGGGCTCCCCTCGGAAAGGCCTTGCCGCCCTCGCTTTCTGCGGTCTTTTCAACACGGCTTCACTTATGATTTATGCCGGGCAGGAACTCGGGGAAAATGCAGCGGAAGGAGCTGACGGAAGGACATCTATCTTTAATTGGTGCTCTCCCGTAAGTCTCAGACATATTGATGATTTAATCAATTCAGGTAAAGCCCTTCCTCAGGAGGAGGCATCGCTCTTGCAAAGGTATCAGGAGATACTTGGCATAGCATCGTCTCCCCTCTGCAACGAGGGCTTCAACTATGATTTATGCTGGTGCAACGGCCCTGCCCAGGGCTTTGATCATGACAGGCATTTTGCTTTTGTCCGTTATGCGAAGGGAAAGGCCCTGCTGGTATTCTGCAATTTCAGCGATACACCCGCATCTGCCCGTCTTTACCTCCCCGAATACCTTTGCTCCCGTCTTGCGGAGGCCCTGATAAACGACAATGCTGCAGCCTTCGAGGGCCACAGCATTGAAATTCAGGCAGGCGCCTGGGACGCCTCTGTCCTGGAAATTACCAGTTAAGGATCTTCTTGAAGTCGTATTCCTCGGGATTGGGAACAATCGCCTTGGCGGCTTCATAATCTTCAGGAGTGATGTAATGGCAGATATGCTCGTAGTAGTTGCGGGCAATTCCGCCTTCGATATCTACGCGGCGGGGAGGAATCTTGCCTTCCGCGTTCTGAAGGTCGTGCAGGTAGAGGGGCTTGGCATTGCCGAAGGCATCGACGAATACCATGCAGCCGGTCTCGCCCTTGCGGAAGAGTTCGTAAACTCCCATTGCAAGTTCGGTGCAATATGTAAGATCGTAGGCGACAGGGTCCTGGCAGCGGACGTCGTAGCCNNTTTCCACCGGACGGGTCTTTACCTTCAGACCGATCTTCTTGAATTCTTTCTCGAGAATATCGTTGAACAGCACAGCCTTGCTGATTTTGCCCAGCTCCGGATGTCCGTGTTCGTCATAAGTCATGGAAACGCCTGCGTTCTTGATCTCCTGGGGATCGAGGTCATGGAAAACACCTTCCGCAACCACCACGGTGCCGTAGGGAATGCCCAGAAGCTTGCGCTTGATTATAGTAGAAAGGGCGAGCTTGACGATCTTGTCCAGGGAAATGCCTGTCTTGTTGAACATCTCGGGGATGATTGTCATAGGGCAGTGGGTTGCTTCGCCGATACCGAGGGCGAGGTGTCCTGCGCTGCGTCCCATTGCGCTTATAAGAAGCCAGTTGCCTGAAGTGCGTGCATCTTCATAAACGGTCCTTGCAAGATGGGCGCCCTCGTTCTTCGCGGAATTGAATCCGAAAGTGGGAGTATTGTCCGGAAGAGGAAGGTCGTTGTCTATGGTCTTGGGAACGTGGATGTTGGCGATGGCGTATTTCTTGGCTTCGAGGAATTTTGCGATACGGTTCGCGGTGGAAGCCGTGTCGTCGCCGCCTACGGTGACCAGAAGCTTTATGTTGTTGTCCTTGAAAAGGCCGAGGTTGAAGTTCTTTTCAAAATCTTCGTCTGTGGGTTTGAACCTGCTCATCTGCAGATAGGATCCGCCCCTGTTGAAATAGGCGTCCGCCTTGAAGAAATCGATGTCCTCGATACGGGGGTTCTTGCTGAAAAGGCCGCTGTAACCGCCATGAAGGCCGATTACACGGTATCCGTTGGAAAGGAAAGTCTTGGCAACGGAGAAAACGACGGAATTCATGCCCGGAGCCGGACCGCCGCCGCAAAGGATGATGATAGAGTCTTTCATATTCTGAAACAATTGTTTTCTGAAAACGATGGCGAATTTACAACAAATCCATGGAATAGCAAAGCCTTTGTACCTTGGCATTTTTAAGGAAATAATGTATCTTTGCAGTTTACGTGCGTATACGCGTGCGCATGCACCCAAGATGGACAAGGAACAGGCAAAAAACAGAATCGATTTTCTCAGGGCTTCCCTGAGGGAGAACTCGCGTCTTTACTATGTGGAGAACGCACCTGTGATTTCGGACTACGAATTCGACATGCAGATGCATGAACTCGAATCTCTTGAGGCCGAGTACCCACAGTTCGACAGTGAAGACTCCCCCACCCATAAGGTTGGAAGCGATCTTGAAAAGGGTTTCGTGCAAAGGCCCCACCGTTACCCGATGCTTTCCCTCGCCAACACCTATTCCATCGAGGAAGTCGAAGAATTCGCCGCAAGGGCCGAAAAAAGCCTTGAGAAAGGTTTTACATACAGTTGCGAACTCAAATTCGACGGCACCGCCATCTGCCTGAGCTACAGGAACGGAATGCTTGTCCAGGCCCTTACACGGGGCGATGGCGTCGTAGGAGACGATGTCACGGCAAATGCCCGCCGCATCTCGAACATCCCTCTCAGGCTCCATGGCGACTACCCTGCCGAATTCGAAATCAGGGGCGAGGTCCTCATGCCCTATGAAGCTTTCGACAATCTCAACCGTGAGCGCGAGGAACAGGAGGAAGCACCGTTCGCAAATCCCAGAAACGCCGCGTCCGGTTCGCTGAAACTGATAGATCCTCAGGAAGTATCCCATCGCGGTCTGTGGTGCACGCTGTATCACATCCCCGCCCAGAGCCTCAGCTTCAGTTCACATGATGAAGCTCTCAATGCAGCAGCGTCCTGGGGGCTTCCGGTTTCAAGCGACAGGCGCATCTGCCACAACATCTCGGAGATCCGGGAATACATAGATTATTGGGACGTCCAACGCAAGTTCCTGCCCTATGCCACTGACGGCATCGTTATCAAAATCAATGAAATGGAATACCAGAGGGCCCTTGGATACACGTCCAAGTCGCCCAGGTGGGCGGTTGCGTACAAGTTCAAGGCGGAGCAGGCATGCACGCCTATCCTCTCGATAGACTATCAGGTGGGCCGTACCGGTGCGGTTACCCCCGTAGCCAACCTGGAACCGGTGCAGCTTTCCGGAACGGTGGTCAAGAGGGCAACTCTTGTTAATGCGGACCAGATGGAGATGCTCGACATTCACGAGGGCGACTGGGTATATGTGGAAAAAGGCGGCGAAATAATACCGAAGATAACGGGCGTGGAGGAATCCAAACGTGCCCCGGGAGCCGTGAAGCCATCTTTTCCCGCCGTCTGTCCCGACTGCGGCACCCCTCTCGTCAGGGCTGAAGACGAAGCCAAGTGGTTCTGTCCGAACAAAGACGGCTGCCCTATGCAGATCAAGGGAGAACTCCTTCATTTCATGAGCCGCAAGGCGATGAACATCCTTGCCGGCGAGATGACAGTGGAGCAGCTCTACAATCTCGGTCTCGCCAGAACTCCGGCCGACCTCTACGATCTTTCGGTAAACCAGCTTCTCTGTCTGGAAGGATGGAAAGAGCGTTCGGCAATGCGTTTCCGCAAAAGCCTCGAGGAATCCCGCTCCGTCTCCTTCGAAAGGGTCCTCTTCGCTCTCGGAATCCGTTTTGTCGGCGAAACCACCGCAAAGGAGCTCGCCGCGCATTTCGGCAATATAGACGCCCTTGAGGCCGCCGACCTGCAGAGCCTGCTTGAAGTTCCGGACATCGGCGAAGTGATCGCCGAAAGCGTCTATTCATACTTCCGCAATCCGGAGCATCTTGCCCAGATAGAAAGGCTAAAGGCCGCCGGACTGCAATTCAGCTCTTCTTCGACAGGGGCTGCCGTTTCCGATGCGCTTGCCGGTATGAGTATCGTAGTCTCAGGCACTTTCAGCGTATCCAGGGATGAAATCAAAGCTATGATATCCGCCAACGGCGGCAAGAACAGCGGCAGTGTCAGTGCCAAGACCTCTTTCCTTCTCGCAGGAGAAAAGCCCGGGCCTGAAAAACTGCGGAAATGCGAATCCCTCGGAGTCCGGATAATCGGCGAAGAAGAATTCCGCAGCATGCTTCCGGCAGCGTCCGGAACCTTGGCAGAAACAGCCGTGAAAGATACTGAACCTCAGCAACTAACCCTATTCTGATATGCAGCACGGCTGGAACGATATAAAGGAAATTCTCTTCACGAACAAAATATGGGACCTCAAACTTGATGAGATTCCTTCCAAGGCGTGGAAACGCTTCGTACATTTCGTGCAGATAGTCAGGAGCACCGTTGACACCTTCGCCGAGAACAGGATGGGATTCCAGTGCGTCGCGCTGAGCTATTTCGTCACGCTCGCCTGCATCCCCTTCGTCGCCCTGGTGTTCTTCGTTTCCAACGGGCTCCGAATCTCCGACGAGGTCACAGAGCTTCTCCGGGCAGTTATTCCGGACAACGCGGACCTTCTCAACATTGCCGTGGACAAGGCGCAGAACATAATCGCGGCAGCGCACTCCGGGCCGGTGGGAGTAGTATCCGCCCTGTTGTTCATCTGGACCATTATCTGGTTGATGTTCCAGGTGGAAAGGGTCTTCAACAATGTCTGGGGCGTACGCAAGATTCCCCGCAACATCCTCGCCCGTTTCGGTTTCTATCTGGGATTCCTGCTGCTGAGCCCTTTCATAGTCATCATATTCAGTTACGGTATCGTGCTGTATTCCAATGCTACAAGCCTCATAGGATGGAACCTCGGCAATTTCGCCATGTTGTCCAAATTCCTCGGCTGGCTCATTTTCTACGGCATTACGGCTTTTACCCTTTCGGCGATGTACAAGTATATCCCCTCGCCCAAGGTCAAATACAAATTCGCACTTCAGGCTGCCCTGTTCTCTGCGGCGGCTTTCGTGATATTCCAATATCTTTACCTGGAGACGCAGGTCTTCGTGAACCGTCTGAATGCGGTTTACGGAGTCATCGCGGCTATCCCTCTCTTCCTTATCTGGCTGAATTTCAGCTGGCAGATAGTGATGTACGGGGCCGAACTCACCTATAGCCTTCAGTTAGTCAATCAAGCCAATGAGTCTGAGCAGCAAGTTTAATATCAAGGATTACAATCTTATCAAGCGCGAAGCTGAATCCCTGCTGGCCCTTGCCAAAGGCAGATGCCGTACGGAAGAAGAGTTTTCCGTCGTATGCAAGGCGCTTGATTTCGCCAAAGAAGCGCACAAGAATGTCCGGCGCCGTTCCGGCGAGCCCTATATCCTTCATCCCATCGCGGTAGCCAAGATAGTCATTTCCGACATTGGTCTCGGATATAAATCCATCACCACCGCCTTGCTCCATGACGTCGTAGAAGATACGCCGTACACGGTGGAAGACATCAGGATCCTTTTCGGGGACAAGGTGGCGCTCCTTGTGGACGGCCTGACGAAAATCAAGACTGTACTGGACAACGAAGACCGGAAAAATTCGGTCATGGGCTATTCCGAAAGCATCCAGGCGGAGAATCTGAAACGCATACTGCTTACCCTGAACGACGATGTCCGCGTGGTCCTCATCAAACTGGCCGACCGTCTTCACAACTGCAGGACCATCGAGTTCATGCCGGAGCACAAGCGGGACAAGATTCTGAGCGAAACCATGTTCATCTTCATTCCCCTCGCCCATCGCCTGGGCCTTTACGGAGTGAAATCCGAGATGGAAAATATATGGCTCCGCTACAAGGAGCCAGACGCCTATCGGGAGATTTCTGAACGCATCAAAGGCAACGTGGCGATCAGGGACAAGGAAATCGATGAGTTTATCGCCCCCATAAGCGGTGCCCTGAAACAGGGGGACATTGCGTTCGAGATCAAGAAAAGAATCAAGACGCCCTATTCCATTTGGTTCAAGATGCGCACTAAGAACGTCCCGTTCGAGCAGATATACGACCTGTATGCCGTGCGTATCATATTCGATCCCCAGTCCAGCGACCCGGAAACGGAACGCCGACAGGCTTATATGATATACGCCACCCTTACTGGACTATACAGGGCCCAGCAAAACCGCACCAGAGACTGGATCAGCGCTCCGAAGAGCAACGGTTACGAGGCGCTCCACTGCACTCTCATGAGCCGTGCCGGCATCTGGATAGAAGTACAGATCCGTTCACGGCGCATGGACGATATCGCGGAGAAAGGTATCGCAGCCCACTGGGCGTACAAGAATGACGGATATATTTCCGAGAACGACAGCGAAATGGACAAGTGGCTTGCGAAGGTGCAGGAAATACTTGACAGTTCCGATGTCAACTCCCTGGAGCTCCTGGATATCATCCATAAGGACCTGGTGACCACAGACATCGTCGTTTTCACTCCTAAGGGAGACCAGCGTTCCATCCAGGCCGGCGCCACGGTCCTGGATTTTGCATATCTGATACACAGCCACATCGGCAATCAGGCAATCGCGGCCAAGGTAAACATGAAGCTGGTTCCTCTTTCCCACATCCTCAAGGGAGGAGACCAGGTGGAAATAATCACGGCCGGCAGCGGAAAGCCCAAAACCGAGTGGCTGCAGTTCCTTCAGACCCGTCATGCCAGGAATCTGGTTATAGAATATCTGAAGAACGACCGCGAGAAATATGAATCGCTCGGAGAGAGGGAATACCTCGATATCCTTGATTCCATGGGGATTGAAGACAGCCAGGACATCTTGAAAAAAGTGCTCCGCGAGAATCAGCTTAACGATAAGGGCGAATTCTTCTTCCGGCTGGGCATAGGTCTTATCGGAAGGGACAAATTCAATTTCCTTAAGCGCGAAAACTTCTCGGCTGACGGCAATTATATCCTGGCTGATTGCTGCAATCCTATCCCTGGGGATCCGATTGTCGGCTTCCGTGGCGACGATGGCATGGTGATTGTCCATAAGAAGAGCTGCCCGGTTGCCGAAAGCCTTGCGAGCAAGCACGGAGAACTCGTGGTGATCCCGGACCTCGGAGACGGCGGCAGGGAATTTACAGTCCGGATCTCCCTGCGTGGCATAGACCGCGTGGGGCTGCTTAACGAAATATCGCAGTATATTTCTTTTACGATGGGAATGAACATGGTTTCCCTGAGTCTTGGCAGCAAGGACGGAGTGTTTGAAGGATTTATAGAATTGCAGGTACACAACCGCAGGAACCTCGAGGACATGCTGGCCGGCCTGCAGAAAATCGACGGCATCCAGGATGTCGTAAGAACTGAGATTTGATGAAAAGATTGATTCCCATATTGTTGTTGGTCATCGCCATGCTGCCGGCGCTGCTGGCTCCGTCATGCGCGAATACCACCCAGGCTCCTACCGGAGGCCCGAAAGATACGATTCCGCCCCTCATCGTGGATATCAAGCCCCTGCCCGGGGCAGTGAACTTCCCTTTGGAAAAAGGGCGCATCGTATTCACTTTCAACGAGTACGTCAATCTGAAGAATCCCGCTTCGGTATATCTCTCCCCTCCCCAGTCAAAACGCCCCCAGGCGAAGATCAGCGGAAAGAACCTCGTAGTAAGTTTCGAGGAGGAACTCAGCCCCGGAACCACCTACACACTCAATCTCAACGACGCTATAGCCGACAACAACGAGGGGAACCTCTTCCCTGGCTTTACCTTTGTGTTTTCCACGGGTGAGAACATAGATTCCATGTTCATTACAGGCACCGTGCTCGACTGCAGCACCCTTGATCCTGTAAAGGGAGCCACGGTGATGCTTTACAAGGATGCTTCCGATTCCGCCGTGTTCCTGAAGCGCCCGGTAGCGGCCGCAAAGACAGACGACTGGGGTTTCTTCGTGATTCCTTTCATCCAGGATACGCTGTACAGATTGTACGCGGTCCAGGATGCGGGAGGTGACAATCTCTACAGTCCCGATGCGGACCGGATCGCCTTCATCGATTCCCTCATACAGCCGGTATGGAAAGTTGCAGACACCATCCCCGAATTGCTGAAGTACGACATGAAGGACACTCTCGGATGCCGTGACAGAAGGGTTCAGCATGAACTTGTCATGTTCAGGGAGAATCCAAGCAAGCAAATGCTGAGCAATTCAGGCCGACCTGCAGAGAGAGCCGCCTTCGTGGCATTCAACGCCCATGACGCATGGATCGATTCCCTGTGGATTGCAGGCTATACTTCCGACAAGTTGATAAGTCAGTTCAACCTAGAGCAGGACAGCCTGCTGCTTTGGATAAACGACCGCCGGGTACCTCCCGACACGCTTCATCTTTTCGTGGCATACCGTAAGACTGACAGCCTCGGCAATGCAGTCCCCGACCTTGAGCATCTGCGTCTCACCGTGGACGGTGCCAAGAAAACATTCGGACGCAGCTCGAAACGGAATCTCAAGCATGAAGACACGACCTGCGTATTCAAGCTCCAGGCGGATGCCGCCAAAGTGGAGCAGGAAGGCTTCATACTTGAATTCGAGTATCCTATAATAAGCCAGAAATTCGATTCCCTCGATTTCCGTTATCTGAATCCCAAGCAGAAAGAATTCAAAGGGAAACTGAGCATAAGCAGGGACAGCCTGGACCTGAGACGTTATATCCTGAAGCCACAGGTGAAGATGCAGAGCGGATTCGAATACAGGATCAAGGTTCCGCACAGGGCTTTCCGCAATATCAACGGCCACTGGTCCGACAGCACTGAAGTCAAGGTATCCCTTCCCACCGACGAGGCTCTCAGCTCGCTCAGCGCCGTGATTTCAGGAGTGGAATCAAAATACATCGTGGAACTGCTCGATGAAAAAGGAAGCCAGACGCTCAGGAAGTATATAATTGAAGCGAACGCCACGCTGCAGTTCCCCTACCTCAAGGAAGGCAAGTACTGCATGCGTATCACCGAGGATATCAACCGCAACTCCATAGTGGATACCGGAGACCTTCTTGCACGGAAACAGCCGGAACTCGTGAAGTTCGTGGATTTCTCCGGAAGCAAGTATATAGACATCCCCAAATCTTCAGAGATTGAACAGAATATAGATTTAGGCTTATTGTTCAGATGAGAAAAGTTCTTTACATAAGTCTTGCGGCCATGCTTCTGCCGAATCTGCTCTTCGCCCAGGAGGCGGCGGGGACCTTCGGCAGCGGCTTTGACGACAGGCAGCACAGGTCCAATTACGCCGAACTCATCATAGATACCACTACGACTGTCAAAACCTATAATGATATCAATGATTATTCGCTCATAGGAATCAATTACGGCGTCACCCTTTCCAGCATGTCCTTCAATCCGAGCGAGAAGCAGTCCTGGCATTTCAGCCCCGTATATGTTTCAGTAACGTACTCCAAGTATCTGAAAATGTTCGGTTACATCCCCTATTTCGGATATAAGGTCGGACTTGCTTACGGGCACGAAGGCTTCCGTTTCAAGGAAAACAGCAAGACCGGGGCGATTACGGAAATCGACGGAGCGAGCGAACTTGACATACAGGTGATAGAAATGCCGTTCCTGGCCCAGATACATGCCGATGCGACGCATTTCAAGGTAATGGCGGACTTCGGCCTTTACGCCGGATACAGGCTCAGTATAGAAAGAAGCGGGGCCCATGTCCCTGACAAATACCGCAACAACTTC
Organism: Bacteroidales bacterium UBA2861; assembly: GCA_002350615.1. Taxonomy (GTDB): domain Bacteria; phylum Bacteroidota; class Bacteroidia; order Bacteroidales; family UBA932; genus Cryptobacteroides. The sequence continues at coordinate 20,490 of DEFD01000023.1, forward strand.
ATGTCGCACGACAGGCGTTTCGAATACGGACTTCAGGGCGGGCTCGGCATAGGCTTTATATTCTCTCCCATTGAATTCCATATCGGAGCCCAACTGCGTTACTCCTGGTCCAGCATTTACACTCCGGATTCGTCTCCGAGCAGATATAACCAGTATTTTTACCGCTTCGCATATCCCCTGGACATCAATATTGTCGCGGGAATCCATTTCCAGCTTACAAAACGGACCGGACGGACTACCGCCGATCTTAAGCGCGAGGCCAGGGATATCGTAGAATCAGGTTGGGAGATAAACAGAAATGAATAGCAGGGAGGTCCATATCGGCGAAAGCCTTGTGATCGGCGGGTCAGCTCCTATCGCGATCCAGACAATGTGCAATACGCATACGCGTGACGTCGAAGCGACGCTCGCCCAATGCCGCAGACTTGCTTCCGCCGGCTCGCAGCTTATCAGGATAACCGTTCCCGGGCTTGCCGACGTGGAACCGTTCAGGCAGATTCATGACCGCCTGCGTGCGGAAGGAATCAGTACACCGCTGGTAGCGGACATCCATTTTTCTTCGGACACGGCAATCGCGGTTGCATCCATAGCGGAGAAAGTCCGCATAAATCCCGGCAACTTCCATCCCGACCACGAAACCGCCAGGGCCCGTTTCGCCGAGTTCCTGGAAGTCTGCAGGGCTAACGGCACCGCCATTCGGGTAGGCGTCAATCACGGGTCGCTGGGCAAGTATATCACGGAAAAGTTCGGCAACACTCCGGAAGCCATGGCAATCGCTGCAATGGAGTGGCTCAGAATGTGCCGGGATGCCGATTTCAACGAGGTCGTGGTTTCCCTGAAGGCCAGCAATACGCTTGTAATGGTGCAGGCCTACAGGAATCTTGTCAGGATGATGGAGGAGGAAGGCATGGACTATCCCCTGCATGTCGGGGTTACCGAGGCCGGCGGCGGAGACAGCGGCAGGATAAAATCCTGCATCGGCATTTCAGCGCTGCTCGAAGAAGGTATCGGCGATACCATAAGGGTATCTCTGACGGAGGATCCGGAGAATGAGCTTCCCGTTGCGCGATATCTTGCCGACCGATATTCCGGCAAATCTTCCTCCCGACGCGGTCCCGTGCAGGGCAGCGTGAAGTATCAATGCAATTCCAGGCAGGAGCTGATGCTGGAAGCGGCCTGCGATTTCGGGAAAGCTCTGCTGGACAGGGAAATAGATGACATCGAAATAAGCGGCACATACCTTCAGGACAATCGTCCCGTCGATATTGTAGAATCCGGCTTCGCCGAACACCTTAGGGATGAAATCCTCCAGGGGGCCCGCCGTCGTTTTTATCGTCCTGAATATATCGCCTGCCCGGGCTGCGGGAGAACTATGTACAATCTGCAGAAGGCATATGAAGAAGTGCAGGCCAAAACCGCGCATCTCAAGGGTATGGTTATCGCCGTCATGGGCTGCATCGTAAATGGTCCCGGTGAGATGGCTGACGCCGACTGGGGATATGTCGGCGAAGGCGGAGGCAGGGTGACCATATATAAAAAGGATGTGCCCGTTGCGAAGCACATCCCTGAAGACAAGGCGCCGGAAGAACTGTTACGGCTTATCGAAGCGTCGCTATGACGGTTTCAGCTGCTGTCGTAAGCTCCCCTACCTTCACTTTCACATCGGCGTCAAGAGGCAGAAACATATCCAGCCTCGAACCGAATTTGATTATTCCGCACTGTCTGCCGGATTCCACTTTCATTCCTGGCTTGGAATAATTCACTATCCTTCTGGCAAATACTCCGGCAAGCTGCTTGAAAAACACTTCCTGTCCGTCGGGGGTTACGATGCATGCGGATGCATGCTCATTATCCAGTGAAGCCTTGGGCTTGAAGGCCAGGAGATGCTTGCCGGGATGATACTTATAATATGAAATCTCACCGGTGACAGGCCAGAAATTGGCGTGAACGTCAAAGAAGTTCATATATACGCACACTCGTTTGCATTCCCGGTGAAGATACTCGTCCTCGAAGAAAGTGTCCACGATCACCACTTTACCGTCCGCAGCCGAAGTAACTATCTTGTCGCTTCCTGCCGGGTTGCGGTCCGGAACGCGGAAAAAGGCGAGCTGCCAGATACAGAAAACCCACATCAGAACCGCTATGCTCCAGCTGATCCACTTATGGTCGGTCAGGAGGAAACCGGCATAAATGATAATGGCGCTTACAAGAAAGACAACCGCCAATGTTCCGTAGGAATCATGATCTATATGCATCATATCAGAAAAGGCTCAGGATTGAAAGATAAATGGCTCCGAGAGGCACGGCTATAAGGGAACTGTCAAAACGGTCCAGCACTCCCCCGTGTCCCGGAATGACATTACCGGAGTCCTTGACGCCGAAACGGCGTTTCCACAGGCTTTCGAAAAGATCGCCGCAGACACCTCCGCAATGGATTATGATGGCGAGGACGATACCGTGGACAACAGGCAGATCCATAAGGTCCAGGGCCGACAGGACAAGGAATGCCGCGATGCTGGTGGCCATTCCTCCCCAGAAACCCACCCAGGATTTCTTGGGAGAGATGTGAGGGGCAAGTTTCCTGCTGTGCTCCTTCTGTCCGAATGCGGTTCCAATGCAGTAGGCGCCCACATCGGAAGACCATATCATCACAAAGAAGAAAAGGAGCATCCCCGCATCAAAAGCTCCACTTCTGAATACCATAAGGCTGGATAGAGAGATGGGGGCAGCGATATATAGAAGACCGGCCAGCAGATAGGCATAATCGTCCATGCTGCCATCTTTCTTCTCGAGGATGGAACTTACTATAGCTCCGAAAACCGGGATTGCGATAAGCGAGATATACTTGGCGGGCATGCCTGATGCGCAGTTGAAGAATAACAGAAGCACCGCGGAAACGCCTGCAATGATTGCGAGAATCCTGGACAGCAGATGCCTGTCACCCATGGACATGCTATAGAATTCATATAGCATCGACGCTGTCAGAGTGACGGCGAGCAGCGCAAAAAGGTATTCGTTGACCAAAAGGCAGGCAAGCATTATGGCAATGAATGCTGCGCCCGTAAGGGTTCTAGTGACAAGATTACTCATCGACAGAGGTTTCAGGTTTTACTTTCGGGCCAAGTATCGACTCGACGTCCTCCGCAAAGATAACTTCTTTTTCCAGAAGAAGAGCTGCAACCTTCAAAAATCCTTCCTTATGTTCATTCAAAAGCCTGAAAACCTTGTCATGGATCTGCTCGATAAGTTTCTTGGCTTCCGCATCCATGAGCTCAGCCGTCTTTTCGCTATATGGTTTGGTGATGTCATAGCCCCTTGCACCTGTGGAATCGTAGAAGGAAACCGCACCCACCTTTTCGCTCATACCGTAGTACTGTATCATGCCATACGCCATCCTCGTGAGCGTCTCCAGGTCGTTCTGCGCACCGGTCGAAGGCTCGCCGTTGATGATTTCCTCGGCCACACGTCCTCCTATGAGGGAGCACATCTCGTCCATCATCTGGGACTTGGACACTATCTTGCGCTCTTCCGGCAGATACCAGGCCGCTCCGAGGGCCTGCCCGCGAGGTACCAGGGTGACTTTGAACAGAGGGTTGGCATGGGGAAGCAGCCAGCTTGTAACCGCGTGGCCGGCTTCGTGGTGTGCGATAGTCTTCTTCTCTTCAGGAGTGATAATGGCGCCCTTCCTTTCCAGACCGCCGATTATCCTGTCAACCGCATCCAGGAAATCCTGTTTGTCGATGAATCTCTTGTCGCGCCTTGCGGCAGTGAGGGCTGCCTCGTTGCAGACATTGGCAATGTCCGCACCTGAGAAGCCGGGGGTATGCTTGGCCATGAATCCAAGGTCGAAATCAGGGGCTATTTTAAGTCCGCGCATATGCACCTTGAATATCTCCTCCCTTTCCTTGAGTTCGGGCAGCTCCACATGGATCTGACGGTCGAAACGGCCTGCGCGCATGAGAGCGCTGTCGAGGATATCTGCCCTGTTGGTCGCCGCCAGCACTATGACACCGCTGTTGGTGCCGAATCCGTCCATTTCCGTAAGGAGCTGGTTCAAAGTGTTTTCCCTCTCGTCGTTGGAGCTCCAGCCGACATTCTTGCCACGGGCACGGCCCACGGCGTCTATCTCGTCGATAAAGACTATGCAAGGTGCTTTTTCCTTGGCCTGGGCAAAGAGGTCCCTGACGCGGCTTGCGCCAACGCCGACAAACATTTCGAC
>DEFD01000023.1:24775-37711 GCA_002350615.1 Bacteroidales bacterium UBA2861
TGCCCGGAGGGCCGACGAGCAGAGCTCCTTTGGGAATCTTGCCGCCGAGGGTTGTGTACTTCGCAGGATTTTTCAGGAAATCGACTATCTCCATCACTTCCTCCTTCGCTCCATAGAGTCCGGCTACGTCCTTGAAAGTGACCTTGATGTCTTTCTTGTCGGCAAGTTTACCTGTGGCTTTACCCACGTTGAAAACGCCGCCCGGGCCTCCGGCACCGCCGCCGGCGGCACGTGACATGCCACGGAACATCCACACGTACATGAGGACAAGGAGGAGTGGCCAGATGATCCAGTCGAGTATCTGCATCCAGCTCCTGGACCCATTTTCCATCACAATCTTCACCTGGGCCTCTTCAGGAAGGGCTCCATTCAGGGTTGCGAACTCCTTTTCAGGATCGAAATTATGCGAGACGAGGAAGGTGAAATGGGGAGATTTCGAGGGAAGCTGCCCTGCCGGGAAAAGGTCCGAGTAACGGCCCAGCGCATCAGCCTTCATAGTTATACGTCCCTCATCCTCATTACGGATATATCGGATTTCCTTGACGTCCCCGTCAAGAATCATCTGCTTCACCTGCGCCCATTCCACTTTCTGGGGACCGACGCCCTGGTTGCTGAAAAGCATCCAGCCGATTCCCAAAACCAAGAGTAGATAAAACCAGGAAAAATTGATTCTGATTACACGGGGCTTTTTATTATTGTTTGCCATTCTTATCGCTTTAGAGTAAATTTGCAGCACAAATATAAACAAAAATGACACCAAGACAAAACAGCATCAATATATACTGGCACGAGTCCGTGGATTCAACCAACAGCGTTGTCCGGAGGCAGATAGATGAACTTGACAATTTGTCAATTACGGCCGCCGTGACACAGACTGCAGGCAGGGGGCGAGGCGGTCATAAATGGGCAGCCAAACCCGGGGCTAACCTCACCTTCAGCATATTGCTCAAATTCGGCGACGGGACGCTTGAGCCTCTTCTGGTTAGGGATTCTCTCCTGATAACACATGCGGCCACCATCGCCCTCAAGCACTATTTCAGCGAAAAAGGAATAGTCCCCCGCATCAAGTGGCCCAACGACATCTGGGTAGCCGACAGGAAAATCTGCGGAATCCTGATAGAAAACATCATCGACGCCGACAAAGTGGCCGCAAGCATTGTAGGGATAGGGATCAACCTCAATCAGAGGGATTTCGACCCGGCCCTGCCCAATCCGACCTCACTCTCTCTTGAGACGGGAAAAGACTATCGGATAAAAGAAGAGCTCGAAGCCTTCGCTTCCTGCTTCATGGACTGCTGCGTCAAGATGAACAGCCTTGAAGGCCGCAACGAACTCGCAGCTGAGTTTGCGGATTCAATGTTCTATCTGGAAAAAGACCGGCAGGATGCACTCGACGCGGCTATTGCGCATTACGAATCGATGCGATAGCGGCCTCGGGATCCTTGGCGGAGAAAACCGAGCTGCCGGCCACGAGGATGTCAGCGCCCGCAGCGGCCAATGCTGCCGCATTTGATGCGTTCACTCCCCCGTCAACCTCGATGAGGGCAGCATCTCCCCTCGCCTCCAACTCCGCTTTAAGAGCCGCGACCCTGTCCAGGGATTCATATATGAATTTCTGGCCTCCGAATCCTGCGAATACGGACATTATGAGGAAATAGTCGGCTTTGCCGATATATGGGAAAAGCCTCTGCACGGGAATGTCCGGATTGATGACAAGGCCAGCCTTCATCCCAAGGGAACGGATAGCGGCGAGGTTGCCGGAAGTCTTCCTGCCCGCGGCCTCGAGATGGAAACTGAGCATTGACACCCCGGATTTCGCGCAGGATTCGAACCATTTATGGGGATTAACCACCATCAGATGGGCATCCATGGGTATCTTGGCGATTTCGGCCACGGCTTTCATGACGGGAAAACCGAAGGAAATATTGGGGACGAAACTGCCATCCATCACATCGAAATGGATGATGTCGGCCGAACGGTTGAGCATTCGGATATCCCTGCCGAGATTGGCGAAATCGGCCGACAGTATCGAAGGTGCTACCTGTAATTGCATACAACGTCGTCGAGAAGTGATACGAAACGGTCCATAGAGGCAAGCTCTAGCCTTTCTCCGGGAGTATGTACGCCACGAAGGGTAGGTCCGAAGGAAATCATGTCGAGGTCAGGGAACTTTTCAAGGAAGAGTCCGCACTCAAGTCCTGCATGAATGGCAAGGACAAGTGGATCCTCATTAAAGAGGCGTTTGTAGGATTCAACGCATACCTTGAGGATATGGGAATCGAGATTGGGATTCCAACCAGGATACTTGCCGTAACATTCCACTGATGCACCGGCTTTGCGGAAAACATCCGCAACATCTGCGGAGATTCCGTCCAATTCGCTTACCACGCTGCTTCTCTGGCTCGTATTGACCCTGAACAGCCCGTCTTCCCGTACGACGGCAGCAAGATTGCTGGATGTCTGGACAAGCCCCTCGATGTCCGGGCTCATCTTAATCACGCCGTGCGGACAGGCGGCCAGAGCCGCTATGAACCTGTCGGCAGCCTCGGAATCAAGGACCGAAGACAGCTCTCCTGCATTTTCGCATGAGAAAAGTAAGGACGGATCATCCTTGGAATACTCGAGCTTGACTTTGGACGCATAAGCTTCAAACTCTTTGCACAAGGATTCGTCCTGGCAGACGATTACGGCAGTACATTCCCTTGCGATGGTATTATGCTTCCCGCCGCCTTCGAAACGCACAAGGCGGTATCTTCCCTGCTGCGAAGCAAGGAATTCCGCAAGCAGCTTGACGGTATTTGCGCGGTGCTTGTTGATGTCGTCTCCGCTGTGTCCGCCAAGGCCGCCTTTGATGCTGAGGCAAAGGCTCTTTGCACTTTCCGGCAACTCGAGCGTAGGGATGTTGAAGCGGGCATCGGTGTGCTGACCTCCTGAACAACCTATGAAAAGCTGGCCTTCATCTTCCGAGTCGAGATTGATCAGAATTTTGGAATCGAAGAAGCCTGGCTGCATTGCGAACGCACCGTCCATTCCGGTTTCCTCGGAAATCGTGAAAATACATTCTATTCGTCCGCTGGGCCTGGGGCTTTCAAGGAGTGCGAGACAGGCTGCAACGCCTATTCCGTCATCTGCTCCCAGGGTTGTCTGTTTTGCTATCATCCAGCCGTCCTCGATTTCATAGCGGATAGGATCCCGGCGGAAATCGTGCTCAACTCCGGCTAGCTTTTCGCAAACCATATCCTGATGGGCCTGCAGGGCAATCGAGGGGACATCTTCCTTCCCCGGAGCCGCCTCCCTGATGATGCAGACATTGCCGGTATCGTCTTTCCTGTACTTGAGGCCGTGATTCCGGGCCCAGTCGCAAAGGTACTGGGTCATAGGTTCCTCGTGTCCCGATTCGCGCGGGATGCGGGTGATTTCCTTGAAAATGTCAAGAACTGATTCTGAAGTCATTGTTTTATCGGTTGGATGGTGTGAGCATAGTCTTGATGTCGTTGACGTATTTCTTGAATACGCGATCCGTGGACATCAGGTCTGTGACCGTGCTGCAGGCATGGAGGACCGTTGCGTGGTCCTTCCCTCCTATTTCCGAACCGATTGTCGCAAGCGAGCAGTTGGGAATGAGGGCCCTGCTCAGGTACATTGCAATTTGACGGGCCTGCACTATCTGGCGCTTGCGCGACTTCGACAGCAGAGTATCCCTTGTGATATTGAAATAATCGCAGACAGAGGTCTGCACTTTCTCGATTGTGACTGTAGATACGTCCTCCCCTACGATCTTTTCAGTAATCCTCGCGGCGAGCTCCACGGTGCAGTCGGTATGCGCGATCGTAGAATGGGCTATAAGCGAGATGAGCGCGCCTTCGAGTTCACGGAAGTTCGTCTTCACCCGCTCGGCGAGATAGCTGAGGACATCATCCGAGATGCTGACGCCTTCCCTTGAGCAACGGGAGCGGAGCATGGCAAGGCGAGTCTCGAAATCCGGACGGAGAAGTTCTACCGAAAGTCCCCATTTGAATCGGGAAAGGAGCCTTGCCTCGAAATTCTGCAGGTCCACGGGCGCACGGTCCGATGTGAGGACCAGCTGCTTGCCGTTCTGATGGAGATTGTTGAAGATGTTGAAGAAAGCGGTCTGATTGCCCTCTCCGCGCAAATCCTGGATGTCATCGACGATGAGAACGTCTATCTTCATGTAGTATGCCATGAAGTCGTTGAGTTTGTTCTCGACGTTTACTGCATGGACATATTGATTCTTGAACTCGTTCCCGGTTACGTAAAGGACAATGAGTTCAGGGAATTTCTCCTTGATTTCCAAACCGATGGCCTGCGCGACATGGGTCTTGCCCAGTCCGGGACCTCCGAAAATGAAAAGAGGGTTGAACGGAGTGTGACCGGGGGCGTCGGCGATATTCCTTCCCGCGGAACGGGCAAGGGTGTTGCATGCTCCCTCCACCAGATTCGCGAAACTGTAGGAAGGATTGAGATGAGGGTCTATCTGTATCCTGGTGAGTCCGGGATAGACCAGGGCGCCAGGATTTCCTGCCTGCTGGTATGTACCGACGGAAATCGTCCGGTTGGTAGGAGCGATTCCGGAACTTGCAGGAACCGTCATGGCCTGACCGCTGCTTACCGGCCTGAAACTGTATTTCAGACGCGCTTCGCCGCCTATTACCCTCTTCAGTGTTTTTTTGATGATATCGAGATACGCGGATTCAAGATATTCCATGAAGAACTCGGAAGGAACTTCGACGGTGAGAACTGCATTCTCAAGGGAAACCGGCCTGATTCTTTTGAACCAGGTTTCGAACTCCTGCGGAGTGATAATCTGCCCGATTATGTGCAGACAATCGTTCCAGGCATCCGTATGTTTACCTCTTGAATCCATATGTGTTTTGATGTGCAAAAGTGGTTAAAAAAAACACCTCAAAAACTTTTTCAAACTATTGCTTTTTATTTTTTTTAGCTGTAACTATAGGAACATAAAAAAATGTTGGACTTTCGTAAATCGCTGATGTCCAACATTTTAGTATTATGAAAAAATCTTTATACCCTATTTTACCGCAGTCTGGACACGGAACCGTCAGTGATGCTTACCATGAAGGATGCAGGATACTTTTCTTTGATCTTCACATTGTGACTTCTGGCCTCCTGCTCCGACGGACTCAACCCTATAATATATTTATAAAGAGACCCAATCGCAATCCTCTTCGGAGTAAAGCCCATGAACATGGGATCGCCTGGCTGGATGACTCTGCTGCTGGCGAAAATCTGCGTGCCGTACAGCGTCGTTGTCTCTGGCTTGCCGGCTGCCTGTTCCGAAGGCTTGGGTGCGGGCTGCGTAGCTGGTTTAGGCGTCGAAACAGCCGGTGAAGCGGCAGGCGCAGGCTTAGGCTTGGGCTCGTCCTGCGGTTTAGGCTGAGGTTTGGGCGCCGGCGCCGGTTTCGGTTCAGCTTTGGGGGCGGGCTGGGGCTCAGGCTCAGCTATCAGGGCGCTTTCCTCCTGCGTGCGCCTGATGTCCACGCTGCTGTCGTAAAGATCTTTGTAATCCTTGAAAGCGTCGAACAACCTTTTTGCAAGGATCTGCCGCTGCTCTGGAGTGCGCAGGGCCGCCAGATCGACGGAATTGGAAATGAAGCCCAATTCCACGAGCACTGCCGGCATGGCGGTCTTCCACAATACATAGAAAGGATTCTGCCATATTCCCCTGTCAGCCTTGATAGGACCGCCTTTCAATTTTTCGGAAATGACGGACGCCAGCAGAAGGCTCTGTTCCAGATGGGCATTCTGCATGAGCTGCATGAAGATATAGGACTCTTCGTCGTTTGGATTGAATCCCTGATACTTGGCATTGTAATCGTCCTCAAGCAAGATCACCGAGTTCTCGCGTTTGCAGACATCCATATTATATGCAAACAGATCCCGGTTCTTGTCGCTGGACTGCCCGAGGATATGAACGGAGTAACCGTTGGGAGTGGCGTTTACGGACGAATTAATGTGTATCGAGATGAAGATATTCGCCCCTGCCTTGTTGGCGGCGACAGCCCTTTCATTAAGTCCGACGAACTGGTCGTTGGTCCTGGTCATCACGACGTTTACATCCGGATATGCATTCCGGATGAGTGTCGACAAGCGCGTGGCGATGTCCAGGGTAAGGTTTTTCTCGTAAGTTTTTTTGTCTTTGCTCACCGCGCCTGCATCTTTTCCGCCGTGTCCGGCATCTATTACTACGGTGCTGAGCTTCAAATCGTCCGCCGCGGCACAGAATATGTTCAGCACCGCTGCCAGGAATATGCAGATTGTGTGTTTCAAAAAATAGTTGTACTTTTGTATTTTGCAAATTTAGAAAAAAATTGCATTCTGGTATAATAAAATATTTATTTGCTGCATTGCTCTTTCTGAGCCTCTGTGCACCCGATGCCCACGCTCAGAGGCGGAGGAATCGCAGCGGAAATGTATTTTCCTCCCAGGTGGCCGAGAAAAAAGTCTATGTGCCTGATTCCCTGGAGATTGCCAGAAGAGATTCCCTTGCCAGGGCCGACTCCGTATCAAGGGCGGATTCAGCAGCGCTCATGAAGAAGAGTTCTTTGCGCGCCCCTGCATTCTCCACGGCCAGGGACTCCATCGTCGAACATTTCGAAGACGGACACCGTCTGATATATTACTACGGTGACGTTAAAGTTACCTACCAGAACATGGAGCTATCCGCCGAGAGAATGGAATACGACATGAATACGGGCACCGTCTATGCCTACGGCGTGTACGATTCCCTTGCCGGCGAATGGATCGGCCGGCCTGTGATGAAGGAAGGCTCCAAGGAATACAACATGGAGGAGCTACGCTATAATTTCAATACGCGCAAGGCCCGTATCCAGAATATGATAACTACTGAGGACGACGGCATCCTGCACGGCAAAAACATCAAGATGATGCCGGACAAGTCCATCAATATAACCAAGGGAAAATATACGGTGTGCGACGCCGACCATCCTCACTACTATCTGCAGCTTTCCGCAGCCAAGGTGATTACCGATCCCTCGCAGAAGATCGTTTTCGGCCCCGCGCACATAGTGATTGAAGACGTCCATCTGCCGTTTGTCGGTATTCCTTTCGGATTCGTTCCCAAACGCCCGAAGCGTGCAACGGGACTTCTGATCCCGACTTTCGGCGAAGAGACCGCACGAGGTTTCTACCTCAAAGACGGCGGAATGTACTTTGTTTTCGGAGACTATCTTGACCTTTCTGTAACCGGCGACCTTTTCACACTGGGTTCCTGGGCCATTGACATCAACTCCCGTTATCGTGTCAATTACAAGTTCAACGGAAGTTTCTCCATGAACTATTCCGACGACATCACAGGAGAAAGGGGCAGCGCGGATTTCAACGAGAGCACGAATTTCGGTGTACGCTGGTCGCATTCCCAGGATTCCAAAGCGCATCCCGGAACGAGTTTTACGGCGTCGGTGAATTTTTCCAGCCCGAACAACAGCAAGTATAATTCTCGTTCAGTCACCCAGGCCCTACAAAACCAGGCATCGTCGTCCATTTCATGGTCTCGCAGTTTCGGAGGGAAGGCAACTCTTTCCATGAACGCCCTGCACTCCCAGAATTCCAGGGACAGCAGTTATGCCTTCACTCTCCCCAACCTTACCTTCTCCGTTGCCACTTTCTATCCGTTCAAGAGGAAGCATCGCGTAGGCAAGGAAAGGATTTATGAAAAATTCTCCCTTGGATACAATACGACCCTTCAGAACAAGATCAATTTCTATGCGAAGGAGTTCGGCAAGCCTGGATTCATGGACAAGTTCCAGAACGGCATGGCGCACAATTTCAGCATAGGCCTGCCCAGTTTCAGCCTGTTCAAGTATTTCAATTTCTCGCCGTCGATAAGTTACGGACAGAACTGGTTCTTCCGGGCGAGCGAGTATGAGTACGATGCGGACCAGGGCAAGGTCGTTTCCAAGCTCGGCAGCCAGTTCTCCACATTCGGCATAACCCAGAATTACTCGGGATCCCTTGCCATGAGCACGAGGCTGTACGGTATGTTCAATTTCGGCAAGTATCACCGCATCCAGGCGATCCGCCATGTGGTCTCCCCTTCCGTTTCGCTTTCCCTCAGCCCTGAGAAAGGCACCTATGCCAACGGATACCGCACCCTCGTCTATGTGGACAAGAATGGAGTAGAGCAGAACTATAAATATAATATCTACAGCGGCCAGCTGAATTCGCCTCCCGGCACCGGGCGCTCCGCCACTGCATCGTTCTCCATCGGCAACAACCTGGAGGCAAAGGTCCGGGACTTCTCCGACACCACGGGAAACGCTTCCAAGAAGGTGAAGCTGATAGATCAGCTCAATATCCGCAGCGGATATAACTTCCTTGCCGATTCGCTTAACATGAGCACAATCAGCATGTCGATGTCCACTTCCATATTCGGCAAGCTTTCACTGAGCGGAAGTGCCAACTTCGACCCTTACGCCATCGACGAGAGGGGCCGGAAGTATAATAAGTATTCAATTGCCGCGGGACAGGGACTCGCCCGCTTCACAAACGCATCCGCCTCCATGTCCTACTCCCTCTCGGGGAAAGGTACGATGAAAGGCAACGACGGTCAGGGAGAGAGCGCTGCCAGCTACTACCAGCGCATATACACCCACCCTCTCACCGGCGAATACATTCCAGGCGGATGGGTTTACTACACCAACCCCGACGTACCCTGGTCCGTGAATTTCAGTTACAATTTCAGCTATTCCCGCAGCTACCGGTACGATTCCTCGAAGTCCAAACTCAATACTGTGAACAACATCACCCAGACGCTGGGAGTCAACGGCAATATCAAACTCACGCCAAAGATGTCCATGAGTGCGAGTTCCGGCTTCGATTTCCAGGCCATGAAGATTTCAGCCACACAGTTGAGCGCCACCTACGACATGCACTGCTTCAATATTTCAGTGTCCTGGGTGCCTATGGGAACGTGGAAATCCTACAGTTTCAGGATTCAGGCGAATGCCGCCGCCCTCGCCGACCTGCTCCGCTTCAAGAAGAGCAGCAGTTACTGGGACAATTGACAATGTGCCGCTTGGCGGATTCAAAATAATTGCTATATTTGCACCGCACTTCCTATCGGGGGTGTATTTCCGTTCGGAAAATTTAATATTAATCAAAATATGCCACTTACTTTATTCGAGCTCAACAGTATGAGCCGCGAGCAACTTGAGAAGATTGCAAACGATCACGGTATCAAGAAGATAAAGAATCTTGCAGATGCAGATCTGGCTTTTGCCATCCTAGATGCCCAGGCGAACGAAGTCGCACAGTCTCCTGTTCCGGAAAAGCCCAAGGCGAAGCGCGGACGTCCGGCTAAGAAAGCCCCTGAAGCAAAAGTCGAAGAACAGCCGGCACCGGCCCCCGCTCCCGCTCCCGCTCCGGCGCCTGCCCAGGATGCTCCCAAAAAGCGCGGTCGCAAGGCCAAAAGCGAGACTGCGAAGGAGTCTCCCGCAGCTAAGACGGATGGCGCCGAAAGCGAAAAACCGAAGCCTCAGAAAACCAAACAGCAGCAGGCAGAAATACTTGCAAAGGAAAGTCTGGATGCCGCAAGGGAAGAATTCCTGAAACCTAAAGCCGCGCAGAACAACCAGCAGCAGGCTCAGCCGCAACAGCCCAAGGCAAAACAGGAACCCCAGCAGCCGCAAAAACCCAAGGTCCCCGAATTCGAGGGAACGGTTGAAGCGACAGGTGTCCTTGAAATCATGCCTGACGGCTATGGTTTCCTTCGCTCATCGGATTATAATTACCTGAACTCCCCTGACGACATTTATGTCTCTCAGCAGCAGATCAAGCAGAATGCGCTGAAAAGCGGCGACACCGTAACCGGGGAAATCCGCCCGCCGCGCGAAGGCGACAAATACTTCCCTCTTGTCAAGATCAAGTTCGTCAACGGGCGCAAGCCTGAATTCATCAGGGACAGGGTTCCGTTCGATTTCCTGACTCCGCTGTTCCCGAACCAGAAATTCAATTTACTGGGCCACGGCCATGAAAAAGACACTTCCTGCCGCATCGTGGACATGTTCACCCCTATCGGCAAGGGNNTCAATCTTACCGGGAACGGTCACAGCAAGGACGTTTCCTGCCGTATCGTGGATTTGTTCTCCCCTATCGGCAAAGGCCAGCGCGGCCTGATCGTGGCGCAGCCTAAGACAGGTAAGACTATGTTGCTCAAGAGCATAGCCAATGCAATTGCCGACAACCATCCTGAAGTTTACGAGATCGTCCTCCTTATAGACGAACGTCCGGAGGAAGTCACCGACATGCAAAGGAGCGTTAAGGCGGAAGTCGTGGCTTCCACTTTCGACGAACCCGCCGAAAGGCATGTCAAGGTGGCCAACATGGTACTCGAAAAGGCCCGCCGTCTGGTAGAATGCGGACATGATGTCGTCATTCTCCTGGATTCGATAACCCGTCTTGCACGTGCTTACAACACAGTCCAGCCCGCTTCAGGCAAAGTCCTCACCGGCGGTGTCGATGCCAATGCCCTCCAGAAGCCGAAACGTTTCTTCGGCGCTGCCCGCAACATAGAAGGAGGCGGATCCCTTACAATCCTTGCCACCGCACTTACGGAGACCGGGTCCAAGATGGACGACGTGATTTTCGAGGAATTCAAAGGTACCGGCAACATGGAGCTCCAACTCGACAGGAACCTCAGCAACAGGCGCATCTTCCCTGCCGTGAACGTCATCCTTTCCGGCACCCGCCGGGACGACCTGCTCCTTAACAAGAGCGCTGCCCAAAGGATATGGATCCTTCGCAAGCTCCTCGCGGACATGAACCCGCTCGAAGCGATGAATTTCATGCTCCAGCTGATGGATGAGTTCAAGACGAACGAAGACCTGCTGGACAACATGAACAAGGTGTCGCCCCGGGAGGCAAAATACTACGATACGTACTAAAAAATTCAGGGCCGCTTTTCAGCGACCCTGTTTTTTTTAATAGTTCTCCGCGCGCACCTGGAAGTAGGATTTAGGATGCTTGCATACGGGGCAGAGTTCGGGTGCTTTTTTGCCGATAACTATGTGGCCGCAGTTTGAGCATTCCCAAATGGTATCCCCTTCCTTGGAGAATACGGCATCGCCTTTTATATTGGCGAGGAGCTTGCGGTAGCGCTCTTCATGGGTTTTCTCGATAGCGCCTACTTTTTCGAAGAGGAAGGCGATCTGGGCGAATCCCTCTTCTTTTGCGGTCTTAGCAAATTCGGCGTACATGTCAGTCCACTCGAAGTTCTCGCCGTTTGCAGCGGCTTCAAGGTTGGCAGCTGTATCGGGAATCTCCCCGTCATGAAGAAGCTTGAACCAGATTTTCGCATGCTCCTTTTCGTTTTTCGCGGTTTCCTCGAATATATTGGCGATCTGGACAAATCCATCCTTCTTCGCCTTCGATGCGAAATAGAGATACTTGGTGTGTGCCTGTGATTCACCTGCAAAAGCGCTTTGCAGATTCTTTTCGGTTTTTGATCCTTTGAGTTCCATATATAAGACTTTTAGTTGTTGACCTGTCTTGTGTCCTATGCGGACTTTACAAAGATAAGATATTTTTCCGTCCCCGCGAAATAATTGTTATATTTGACTCTGTCGTTAAAAGCAGATTATCATGACGCCTTTCGAAGATACTATTTGCGCGCCTGCGACCTCCGTTGGAAGCGGTGCCGTGAGCATAGTCCGGATAAGCGGTCCGGACGCATTGAAGCTTTGTGACTTCCTGGTGCGGTTCAAGAACGGAGCCGCCCTTTCATCCGAAGGATACACGCTGAAATACGGTGTAATACCGGGGGTGGATGAGGTAATTGCCGCGATATTCAGGGCTCCGCATTCTTACACCGGTGAAGATTCCGTCGAGATCAGCTGTCATGCGTCACGGTTCATCGTGGAAAGGATACTTGAACTTCTCTGCAGCCATGGCGCCAGGCTTGCCGAACCCGGCGAATTCACCAGAAGGGCGTTTCTGAATGGTAAGCTCGACCTCGCCCAGGCCGAAGCAGTCGCCGATCTCATCGCCGCCGGCACCGAGGCTTCTCACAAAGTGGCCATAAACCATCTTAAAGGGCAGTATTCCTGCAAATTGCGTGAACTCAGGGACCGTCTTGTAGAACTGGCTTCGCTCATGGAACTTGAACTTGATTTCAGCGAAGAGGATGTCGAATTTGCCGATCGAGGAAAGTTGCGTTCCCTGCTTGATGCAGCCTGTTTGGAGATCAGCAGGCTAGCCGATACCTTCCGGCTGGGTAATGCTATCAAAAACGGTGTTCCCGTGGCCATCGCCGGCCCCGTCAACGCCGGGAAAAGCACCCTGCTGAATGCGCTTCTGGGCGAAGACAGGGCGATAGTTTCCGACATTCCGGGAACGACCAGGGACACCGTCGAAGAGACGCTGACGCTCAATGGCATTCTATTTCGCTTTATCGACACCGCCGGCTTGAGGGATTCATCCGATACCGTAGAGAAAATTGGCATCGGACGCTCTTATTCTGCAATACAGAAGGCAGAGATTGTCATCGCGGTACTGGATGCCCTGGCAACCTTGGAAGACAGTTGCAAGGCCGCCCTGGAAATCGTTTCCGGCATGAGCGCCGGGCAAACCCTTGTGCTGCTCAGGAACAAGGTGGATGCTTACGACGCCATTGAGCCAGAGAGATTCCCTGTGAAAGACAGCAGCTACACTGTACTCGATTTGAAATATCCCGCATTCGGGACATATAATCTCGATCCTGAAAATTTTGGAGAGAAGATTCTTGAGTATCTTCAGCAGAAATCTCCTTCCGTGGTTTCGGAACTGCATTTGTCCGACGGACTTCATGTACTCGACATTTCGGCTCGTACCGGCGAGGGGCTTGACAGTCTTCGTGAAATGCTGGCCGCTTCCCGCCAAACCGTCATTTCGGACAACAGG
>DEFD01000023.1:37725-38032 GCA_002350615.1 Bacteroidales bacterium UBA2861
CCCCCCGGGCCACGACCCCCCGCCACTACCAGGCGCTTCGAGCCGCACACGAAGACCTCCTCCGGGTACGTTCCGGGCTCGATTCCGGCCTCACCGCCGACCTTCTCGCCCAGGACCTCCGCTCCGCCATCTCCCATCTCGGTTCAATTTTCGGTGACGTCACCAGCGAAGATATTCTCAAGAATATTTTTGAGCGGTTTTGCATCGGGAAATGATTGATTATCAACGTTTTACCTAATTCCTATTAACGTTACTCACTAGGGTAATCTCTCTAGCGCACAACCTCGTATGCCAGGGTGAGACCTTC
>DEFD01000038.1:0-8969 GCA_002350615.1 Bacteroidales bacterium UBA2861
AATTGGTAACGGCAACCACCAGACGGAACTGTACTATCGGAGCGCCACCGGTAACCGGGACAAAATCAAGCTGGACATCAACTGCCTTTCCCGCTGCCATGTTTACGAGCCTGTGGTCCGGGACGCCCGGAATCCCTTCCTGCCGGACGACGTGTTCTCCGTTCGGATGCTTTCCGAGTATGAGCTTTTCGGCGCCAAACTGAAAGCCCTCCTTGAACGCAACACTCCCAGAGACATCTTTGATGCTTATACCATGGAGCAGAAAGGTTTGTACCGGGTTGACGAATCCGTTTCCCTCATCCGCAAATGCATCGCCTACTATCTTTCACTGTCCAGAGGCGTGGATATTGAGCAGGCTCTCGAATCCATTCGGAAGCGTCCTATACAGGATTTCAAGAAGCAGTTGTTCCCCATGCTGAAAACAGGCTATGGCTTTGTGGACCGGGACCTAATGACTTCCGAGGCCGTGAAGTGCGTGTCCCGATTCCTGTCCTTCACGGAGAACGAAACCGCCTATCTGGAAGCCGCAAAGACCGGCGAATATCGCCCGGACCTTCTTTTCGAGGGCGACTCTGCGGAGCGCATTGCAGAGAATCCAGCAGCGAAGTTCTATATCACAAAGGGGGCTTGATGCTTAGTCCCATCCTGCACTGCGCCTGGACGTAGTCCCACAACTCCGCTCCTTCCAGAATCTTCACCTGGTCCAGCAGGCCCATCACGAACCGTCCCACGCCTTCGAGCCTGCGGACGGTTCCGTCGTATATCCAGCGTCCGTCTTCTTCCCGGATTCCGGCGCCCGCCAGCGGATATTCCTCCAGCAGCAGATTCCGGGCACGCAGTGTCAGGGCCAGACGGACGTGGACGGGCGCTTCCCCGCTCATCCGGAATACGTCCAGCTCCGGATATTTGTGCTCTTTCTCCCGTGTCCATATCTCCGGCAGCACTTCCACTTCCCGGATACGTGCCACTTTGAAGATCTTGTTGTGACCGCTGCGGAGGTCCAGCGCCGCCACATTGACACTGTTGACGTCCATTTTGAAAGGCTCTACTAAGTAGTCTCTATACTCGCCGGAACACGACGAGGCATAGTCGTGAAAGACGGCAACGCGCTTGCCGGTGATCGCCTTTTCCAGATTTGCCAATACGCGGTCCAATCCGCGGTGTATGGTCATTTTGTGCAGTTCGGCGGCGTTATAGATGGCGGTAATCTTCCGCAGTAAAACCTCCTTCTGCGGATTGTTCCCGTCCAGACACTGGATCAGACGGCCCAGAACGGCCGCCTCTTCATCGGTGAAACACACATATTGCCTGGGGTCTACGCCACCTTTCGGCGGCTCGACCAGTTGGAAGATGGTTCCTTCCCGCTTGACAATCGCGAAGCCGGCATCTCTCAAGCTCTCGATATATCTATAAACAGTACGGTCACTACATTCTAACAGTGCAGCTATTTCATCGACACTATGATAAGTCGTTCTTGCGAGAAGCTGCATCACCCGCAAGAGCCTTACAACCTTGGGCTGATCCATATACCTCGATAACAAACTATAATTCAAAATTAACACATTTTAGTCGCATCCAGTCGCATTTCGCGTTTGCTGGCCCTTTTTGGTTAGTGAAATCTACCTTTGTTTTGCAATACTGCTCAAAGCATGTTGCCAACAAACCATGCGAACCATTTCATTTTTCTCCGCCAAGGGCGGAACTGGAAAGACCACTTTCAACATGCTGCTTGCCTCCTGGCTCAAGTACGAGAAAGGACTACGAGCTGCCGTCCTGGACTTCGACAGTCCGGAATTCAACCTCTCCTACACGCGGAAGCGCGAACTCAAGTATCTCCAGAACAAAGGCCAGGCTCCGGATGAAAAGCAGCTCTATCCCATCCTTGAGATAGAGGATTACGAAAGCAAGAAATCCCTCCAGATAGTCCGGAACCTGATGATTGACGCTGCAGGAAGCCTGGACGTGCTGATACTCGATTTCGGCGGGTCGTTCAACGACGGAGATCCCGTGCTGGACCTGGTGCAGGCTGGGCTCGTCGACCTTATCGTCATTCCGCTGGAGATGGACGGGATGATACTCTCGTCAGGGAAATCCCTCGCCAGCGTGCTGGAGCAGCTGGGCCAGAAGACCCTGCTCTTTTTCAATAAAGTCCACGGCAAGGAAAAACCCCAGCTCTATGTCGAACTGGAGCGCTGGCTCGCAGAGGACGGGCTAACGGTCTCTACCCATCGGATAAAGAACACGGTAAAACTCCGCCGCGATGCTGACAACGGCAGCAACTTCCTACGCTCCACCGTCAGTTTCCCCTGCAAAGAGATGCAGGAAATCAATCCGGAACTCATCCAGCTTTTTGAGGAGGTGTCGGGCTATGGCGGAGATTGACATCTACGACATCATTCCCCGTGTGACGCTCACGAAAATCGAGGTGCCAGCCCGGGAACGTCCGGAGGAAGACGCGGAGGAAAAAGCCCGTCGGAAGCGCCGGAAGGACGTTGCAAAACACTTTGCCGTCGATTTGGGCGATGCGGCCAAAGCCCAGGAAATCCTGAATAAAAACCAATAAAAGTGATTCTATATGAACAAGTACACGAAAAGAAACCAATTTGCCGGACTGGCGACCGTGCTGATGGCCGCCTTCCCGATGAATGCGCTTGCCCAGGATGCCATCAGTTTCCTGAATGAAGCCAATACGCAGGTGCGCAGCGCCGGTTCCATCATCTATCAGCTGGTGATAGCCGTGCTGGCCATCATCGCCATCGTCTCCCTTATCACCGTGGGCATCAAACTCTACTCCGGAGACCAGGAAAGCGCCAACAAAGCCCTTGGCTGGTGCGGCGGCATGGTGTTCTGCATTATCGCGGCCCTCGTCCTCAAAAACTTTATCGGTCTATGAAAACGCAGGTCTACCGGAATCTGGACCGCCCCTTTACCCTGCTGGGAATAAAGGGACGATACATCGTTTTTGCAGGGGCGGCCATCATCGTGTCAATCGTCGTCGGTCTTGTCGCCGGTGCCATTGGAAACACCTTTGTCGGCCTTGCCGCGGCGATGATTCTCATTGTCGCCTCCTATCTGGGCATTCTCGAAATCCAGCAGCGTTTTCCTGAAAAGGCCCTCTCCCGCAAGCTGGGGTCGCTGGGCCTCCCGAAATTCATAAGCGTAAGGAGCAAAGTATGGAAAAGATAGACATCAGAGCCAATTTCCCCGTACTGAACGGCGGGGACGGTATCATCCTCTCGAAACGGGGTGATATATGCATCGGCTGGGAGCTAACGCTGCCCCCGGCTTTCCGCTGCAATGAGGAGAAATACGACAGCCTGGTAACCTCGTTCCGCGGAGCCATCACCCTGCTTCCGGACTATACGATTATCCACAAACAGGATGTTTTCATGCGCAAGCGTTACGAGGCGGAGCCGGTGAAAGGATTCCTGCAGGAGGCCTATGAGCAGCATTTTGATGGCCGGGAGTACCTGGACCACCGCTGCCGTCTTTGGCTGACCTTCTCATCGAAAAAGAACGTCAGGGGTGCTTCCAGCGGTCTGCTGGGGATTTCTTCATCTGCAGGAATGCCGAAGAAGGACGCCATCCTCCGGAGCCTTGCGGCCGCAGAACAGTTCGGGGCCATGCTCGCAGGGAACAACCTTCTTTCACTTCGTCGCCTCACCGAAGAAGACATCTTCGGTTCCGACCGGCCTGGCATCCTGCAGGACTACCTGAACTTCACGGATGACGGAGCCGATGTCCTTTCCGACATCGCCGTTTCACCCTCCGGGCTGGAGATTGGTGAAAAGGCAGTGGCCTGCCACCTGATTGCCGACCTCGATCAACTCCCGGGCGAAATGGGCTCCTGTCGGCGAATGGCGGAACTCAGTACCGAGAACTCCGACGTGATGCTCTCCTTTTTCACGGAAATCGGCCAGAACCTTGGCTGCGAGCACATCGTGAACTGGTTCTGTGTGAAAGAACCGTTGAAGGACATCCACGGAAGCCTGGACACCAAGCGCCGGCAAATGCAGTCGATGAGCGGCCGCAGCGCAGAGAACCGCAAGTATGCCGAGGAAATCAATTCCTATCTGGAGAAGGCAGCAACCGACCAGATGTACACGGTGCGCTGCCACGTGAGTATCCTTTCAGGAGGCCCTATCGCTGAAATCGGTGCTATCCGCGACCAGGTTGTGACGGCTGTCACCAAAATGGGAATCGTGCCGGTTTACGACAACTCCAATGCGCCCGTGCAGTTCTGGAGCGCCATCCCCGGGAATGAAGCCGGGCTGGCTTTCAACGAATATATGACGATGGAACTGACTTCGGCACTATGCCTGGGACTTTATGACGGATTCGATGGAGGCATCCGGGACGGCGTGCTCAAGATGAGTGACCGGCTTCGGCTGGTTCCCCAGCGCTTCGACATTCAGGAGAAAGCAATGGATGCCGGCCTCATCGAGAATTACAATGTGTTCCTGCTGGGGCCGTCCGGCTCCGGCAAGTCCTTCTTCATGAACAAGTACCTCAAGAGCTGCTACGATGCCCGGCAGCACTGTTTCCTCATTGACGTGGGTGATTCGTACCGGGCGCTCTGCCATATCATCAAGGAAGAGTCCGGCGGTAAAGACGGGACGTACTACACCTTCGAGAAAGGCAGCCCCATTTCGTTCAATCCCTTCCGCAACTACCGAAGGTTCAGCGAGGAGGATTCCGAGGCGCTGGACTTCCTTTTCACCCTCATGGCAACGCTCTGGAAGAACAACGAGGAGCCGATTTCAACGACGGCGATGAAGTTCCTGAAGGAAAGCGTGCTGGAATTCCTGCAGAGCTGGAGCGGCGACGAAGACCCCATCTTTGACGACTACTACACCTTCCTGGACAAGACCTTCCGCCAGACGCTGAAGGATGCGGACATCCGGAAGGAGTATTTCGACTTTGAAGGTTATCTGATAGCACTTGAGCAGTTCGAGAGCAAGGGTGCGTATGGATACCTGCTCAACTCCCGCGAGAATATCGACATCCTGAATGATCGCTTTGTGGTCTTTGAGATTGACCATATCAAAGGCGACAAGATCATCTATCCCATCACGACGCTCGTGATAATGGATGCCTTCGGCGAAAAGATGCGGGCCAATACCGACTTCAAGGTAATGGTCATCGAGGAAGCCTGGAAGGCCATTATGGGGACCCAGATGGCTACTTATATGATGGAACTCTGGAAGACGGCCCGTAAGCACAGGACCTCGGCCGTAGTGGTCACGCAGGAGCTTAAGGACATCATTTCCTCTCCCATCATCAAGGACACCATCGTAGAGAACTCCGGCGTGAAAATCCTGCTGGACCAGACCAAATATGTGAACAAGTTCGAGGAACTTGCCGCGGCCCTCTCGCTTTCCGAGGAGGACAAATCCATGGTCCTTTCCCTGAACCGGCTGAAGGTCCAGGGTGCCTCAGGGCGCGAGGTTTTCTTCAACCTGGGCAACCGGAAAAGTTTCGTGATGCGGCTGGAGGTTTCGCCGGAGGAACGATATGCCTTCTCTTCGGCAAAGAAAGATAAACTGCGCCTTGCAGATGCTGTTTCCAAAAGCGGCGGCAGCTATGTCAAGGCAATCAAAAAACTGTGCAAAAAGGATTTATGAGACGGATAACCATTTTATTTTCAATACTGTTTATGGTGCTCTCGGCACCACGGGCGTCGGCCCAATGGGCCACATTCGATGCCTCCAACCTGGCCCAGGCAGTCCTTTCCTTCCTGCAGGACGGCGACAATATGGCCGTCAACAGCGCCCAGTTCCTCGAGAACCTGGGCGTCGCAAAGGAGCAGCTAGAATTCCTGCAGGAGATGGACAAACGCTATAAGGAAATCCGCCAGGATATCTACAAGGTACAGGACGTCATCCGCATCGCCAACAACTACGAGCAGATGGCCCGGATGTTCACCCGCTACGTGGAGCGCCTCCGGAAGGTGGACTCGTCCACGATGAGCTACTATCAGACGCGCTCCCTGATGAACGAAGGATTCCAGTACCTGCTGTTCGCCTCACGGGAGGTCAAGCGGGCCCGGGAATTCCTCTCCAAGGATTCCCAGATCAGCGAGGAGGAACGGCTGAAAGGACTGCACGAGGTGAGCAAGGAAGTGAGCCGCGCCAATGCAGCCATGTACACGCATATCCAAGGGTCCTATGAGACCATCGATGCAGCCGAGGAGATTGTCGGCACCATCGACGGCTTGGAGGAGGCTTTCAAAATCAAATACTGAGAGTTATGAAACTGAACTATCCCGAAATGCTCCAGAACATCAAGATGAGCATCTTCACCGGCGACCACAGCGCGGTCTATTCCCTGGCTTGCGCGATAGCTTGCATCGCGGCGATGGTATCCTTGCTCTGGTGGTACAACAAGATGCTCAACGACCCTTACGGTCGGCTGGACATGCGGGCCATCGTCCGTACCGGCGTGGTGCTTTTCCTCACCTGCAACTTCTACAGCTTCGTGCTGGTTCCCTTCGATTCCATCACGCACATTGTAACCAAGGCCATCACTGCTTCTGTGGACAAAGACCACAGCGGCATCATCGGCAAGGTGAACGAGGCGCTGGCCGAAAGCGAGCGCAACGACCGCGAGAATTCCCTGGCCGGCAAGTTGGAAGAGGAATCATCGAAGAGCCTCACTTCGACTTCCGACAGCGGGGCCTCCGGGGAAACCTCCTTCGTCCTGGAGTCTATGACTGAGGACAAAATCGCCTCCGGAAAGAAAAAGAACTGGTTCCAGAAGACCTGGGAGAGCATCAAGCTGGTGGTGAGTATGAAGATTGGCGACACTGTGGAAAAGGCTTCAACCTGCATTTCCTGGCTGATGTCGCTCATCATCAAGATTGTCCAGTGGATCCTGCTGGCGGTGAGCAGCATCTACCTGATTATCCTCGGGTTCATCGGCCCTTTCGTCTTCGCCTTTTCACTGATGCCGGGCTTCACCAACAACATTTCCACCTGGGTGGCCCGGTACATCCAGATTTCCTTCTGGGTGCCGATGGCGGCCATCGTGGACTTCGTGAATTTCAAGGTCAAGGACGCCCTGATTCTGGAATTCTGGAAGGCAGGGTTCGGGGCACGGATGGCCTTCCCAATCCATATGATTCTCATCGATGCAGTGCTCCTGATTACGCTACTGGCCATCCCGACGCTCAGCTCCTGGGTCATCACTTCGGCCGGCGCATCGGATGTGAACCGCTCCATCGCCACTACTGCCCAAAAGGGCGCTATGCTTTTAGGAAAATTCAAATAAAACACGGTTATGAATAAGATTCTAGGAATGACACGGGACATCGAGAAGTCCTTCAAAAAGCTCAACTCGCTGACGCTGGTTGCGGTCTGCGGGTCCCTGCTTTTCGCCCTCGTCATAGGGCTATACTCCCTTTCCTTTGCCGAAAAGCAGCGGCAGAAAATCTACGTGCTGGACCAGGGCAAGAGCCTTCTTTTGGCCTTGCAGACCGACGCCATCATGAGTAAGGACGTGGAAATCCGCGACCACGTGACGCGCTTTCACGAACTGATGTTCACCCTCTCCCCGCAAAAGCAGACGATTCAGGAGAATCTGGACCGGGCTTTCAACCTTGCGGACCGCAGCGCCTGGGAATACTCCCAGGACCTCGCCGAGAAAGGTTACTACTCCCGGCTGATATCGGCCAACATCTCCCAGCAGATGATTGTGGATTCAGTAAAGTTTGTGGGAACCGGATACCCCTGGCAGGTGGAGACCTACGCTCGCCAGTATGTGGTACGGGAAAGCACGGTTTCCCAGTACTCGTTCGTATCGACCTGCCAGATTCTGGAGGGCCGCCGCTCCGATGTGAACCCTCACGGCCTTCTCATTGAGAAGTTCAAGGTGGTGAAAAATGACCTTGTTGAAACCCGCAAGCGATGAAAGAGATTCGTAACGATTCACGCCTTGCGAAGGTGCTGGTATACTGCGGCATTGCCGCGTGCGTCGTAGGCGCACTGTTCTATTTGTATAAAGCTTATATGATGATTGCATGATATGGAAGATTCAAAGAAAAAATGGATACTGTTTGCGGCATTGGCCGTTATTGTGATAGGGCTCGTGGCGGTCCTGATCGTGACCGTTTTCAAGCCGGCCGGACCTGCTGCGCCGTCAGAGAACTCCGTGTCCGCCGTGATTCCGGACGGCGAAGCGTCCCGGATGGAGGACAGCAAGTCCAAGGTTTACCGAGGCTCCACCGAGAGCTATTTTGCAGAGCTGGATGCGGCCGATGCGGCCGGGGAGGATATCTCCCTGCTGTCATCAGATGGAACGGCATCGGTTCCTGCAGTAGCTCCTGCCGCCGGATCCAGTGCTCCGGAAGATGCTGTTTCACGGGTGTTCTCACCCGCCCCATCGCCAGCCGCATCGTCCGCTCCGGCCCGCCGTTCTTCAGGCGGAGGAGCATCCCGGCCGATGACGGAAGATGAGCGCCTGGACTATGACCGGCGCCGTGCCGAGATGGTCCGGGATGTACTGGTCGGAGGGGCGGACGCATCTTCTTCGGAAGCTGCGGAGGTAGCCCCGGAGGCCCGACCGGAGCCTATCGACCTCTCCTCCGTCGGTGCTTCCGACGGCATCATTTCCTCTCTGGAAGATTCCCCTTCTGATGCCTCGGTCGGCTATGGCGTGCGCCCCTTCAAATGTATGTTTGTCCGGGACCAGAAGCTCACATCCGGTCAGCGCGTGACCGTTAGGCTATTGGAGGACTATGTGGAAGGAAACGTGCGGATTCCGGCCAATACGCATCTTGCCGCCATCTGCAAGATTGGCGACCGGCTGGAGCTGCAGATCCGCTCCCTGGAGATGAACGGACGCATCGTCCCCTTGGCACTAGATGCCTACGATACCGACGGCCTCCCGGGCATCTACTGTCCGGAGACCTCTTCGACCAAGAATTCCCGGGAAGTCTCCCGGGACGCCCTCACTGCCGGTACTACCGCCTT
>DEFD01000038.1:9061-11954 GCA_002350615.1 Bacteroidales bacterium UBA2861
GTGAGCGGCTATGAGTTTTACCTTGTAAAATCCGAGAAACGATGAAGACAAAGCTTCTGATTGCCCTCTTCCTCCTCGGGTGGCTATGCTCCGAAATCGCCTCTGCACAGGCCCCGGACACCCTTTTCATCTCCACCTCCCAGACCGTTCACATCCGCTTCAGCTCCGAGTTGAAGTACGTCAACCTGGGCGACCGTGTCATCGTCGCCAAGATAGTGGACGGCAGCAAAGACTTCGTCGCCGTCAAGGCCCGCGAATCCTTCGACTACTGCACCACGATGTCCTGTCTGGAAGCCACTGGCGCTATGCACACCTTCCGCGTCGCATACCGCGAACACCCCGCCCGCCTGGAGGTAGACACGCGCATTCCCGAAGGGCAGGATGCACTTCCTTTTTCACTCTCATCTTTAGCCGACGGCTCGCCGTCGGCCACTTTCACTCTTGAAGAATTCGCCTCAATGAAACAGGAACTCTACCATATCGGCACCAAGGACTACGGCATAGAAATCCTCTGCGAAAATGTATTCTACAAGGACGACGTGCTGTTCCTGCTGGTCTCCCTCCGGAACACGTCTGCCGCAAGCTATGAGATATCGGAGCCCCGCTTTGCCGTGGAAAGTAAGCGCCGCACCAAACGCGGCCTCCAGTACGAGAAAGCCCAGTTTCCCAAACAGGTCTATGGCCTTGGAACCGTCCCGCCGGACAGCGAAGGCAGGCTCGTCTTCACCTTCGACAAGATTACCCTCACCCGTGGCCAGGTATTCCGCGTGTACTTCTATGAAAAAGGCGGGGCCAGGAACCTGATCCTAACTTTCGCGCCGAGCGACATCAACAAGGCAAGGAGGCTAAACTGATTGGCCTATGAACTATGTCCTAGACCAACTGGAAGAGTTGATGGTCAGCGTCCAGCAGCACGAGATAGCATTTATCGTCTTCTCCGTGATAGCCCTGCTCTACCTCGGCACTATCCTGTACCTGATTTGCTCTCTGGCAGAAACCCGCCACGACCTGCGCACCGCGGACAAACGCCTCACCGACGGGCACAACAAACTGGCCCGCCGCCTGCTGGAGCAGGAGCAGGCATTGAATCGCGTCCGGCGCACCGGCGTCAACAACTTCCGCCTTACCTGCAAGGTGGGTGTCGAAGCCGGTGTATTGCCGGAAAGCGTTGTGAAGGAGGCGCTGGAGGGGGTGGAAGAATAATGCTTCATTTTTTCGGTGAATCAAGTGACGCATTTCGGGAAAAGGTCCGTTTATATTGCAGAAAAAATGATGGGTATGAAGGCTATTGACAGAATTGCTATTGTTGCGTTTGGATTCCTGTGCATGACGATTGCTGCATGCACGAAAGTAGAAACTAATCCTTATTCAGACTATGCTTGGACGGGTGAATACCCCGTCAAGACCCAGAACGGGACCACCGGAGAGATGGAGGACCATACCGGGGTTATTATGCTGCAATTCCTGAATAACGGCATTGAGTGTATCATCTATACGGGCATCTCCGGGATGATTGGCACTAATTGCAGGAAATTTGAAGCGCGGTGGTCTGGAAACGATAGTTTTGCCCTGTATCGCACATCAGGGCATCAGTCTCTACTTGAATATTCCGGAACCATCACTGGCGAGAAAATGACCTTGCAGGCACTTAATTGCGACAGCGTTGCTGCTACATATGAGCTATCCAGAATCTCGCTCCTGGAATGAGTGGAAATGCCTTTTACGTAAAACTGTGTAACTTTGTAAGTTCAGACAAAGACGTGAGTGTATAAAGAACTGGACGAGCAGTCGCTGGCCAGGTACTGCTCGCAGAGAGACAGAAAGGCGGAGGATGAACTGTATAGAAGATATGCAGTAAGGGTGAATGCACTCTGCAGGCGATACTTGGGGGATGAGGAAGAAGCCAAGGACATGATGCTTGAAACACTCAACCAGGCGCTAGACAGGATTGATACCTATAAGTATACTGGAAAGGGCTCACTGTATGGGTGGATAAGCAGGATTGCCATCAACAAGGCCATCGACCAGATTAGGAAGAAGCGATGGCGGACCGTTCCACTGGACTTTTGGGCGCGGGACAATATTCCTGAGCCGACCGAGGATGAAATGGAGACAATACCGAAAGAGAAGCTGCGGGAGTGGATATCAGAACTGACAGATATGAGAAGGGCCGTTTTCAATATGTACTGCATAGACGGCTACTCACATCAGGAGATTGCCAAGATGCTGGGAATCACCGAAACGGGCTCCACGAGCATCCTCGCAAAGGCAAGGAAACAACTGAAAGACAAGATTAAACGATATCTGGAGGAACAAGACCGATGAGAAAGTGGGAAGACATAGTCAAGGACAAGATGGAAGAGTTCGATGAGGCGCTCCCCGATAGTGTCTTTGCCGAATTCCACGCCATCCGCAGCAGCGCTACGTCCGCTCCCGCCCCGAAGCGGTTCCCGCTGGCGTGGGCGCTTGTGCCTGCCGTTGCCGCCGGACTGGCCGCCATCCTGTTCCTCCATAAGCCTTCAGCTCCAGACGATGGCATCCAGACCATCCAGCAGCCGGCGCAGCCTGTTGCAGCCCTCAGCGATTCCACCGAAATAGTTGAGCCCATTCTGGACCAGCCGCTTATTGCCCAGGCGGTCACTCCGAAGGTAACCAGACGCCCCGATTCCCGCTCACAAAAAACGGAAAATATTGAGATATTTGAGCCCGAAGAAGAAACAGCAATTGCAAGCACACATGAAGAAAACACGCAAACTGTGCCAGAGACGGTTCAAACATCCGAGACCAAAGAAAAGAAGACAATTGACGAACCTGTTGTTAAGACAACCTCTCCGTTTATTCCCGAAAACATTGGCACTAAGCCTGTAATAATGAAGGTCGCTCCTGCTGCGGG
>DEFD01000027.1:0-92017 GCA_002350615.1 Bacteroidales bacterium UBA2861
CAGTTCCCGGCAGCGACGATAAGAGAAAGGCCGCCGATAAAGAGGCAGAACATAAGGGCGAGGAGGCCATAGACGCCCTTGCCTGCGCCTTTGAATTCTTTCCATATGAACACGCCCCAGATGGCGGCAATCATAGGAGCACCCTGCCCAAGAGCATAGGAAACCGCGGGGCCGGCCTTTTCTGCGGTGATATAGCTGAGAGCAGTTCCGAGGCACCAGATGGCACCGCCAAGAACACCCACCAGATGCGTCTTGAGGCCACCGGTGAAGTAGGTTTTGTATGCTACCGGCTCGCCGACAAATGGCCTGCGCATCACGATTGTATTAAAAAGGAAATTACTTACTAGAACTCCAATACTGAAGATCACGATAGCGGTATAAGGCGTGACTTTGCCCGCCGCAGGAGCCGCGAAATTAGCAGTGTCCATCGCTCTCATCACGAAAGATGAGAAGAAAGACATGATGATACCCGCAAGCAGAGCCAGGACGATTCCTTTCTTCTGGTCGGCTTTTGAAACCTCATTTCCACCCTTCTTCCCCGCAGCGATGCCGTTCAGCACGATGGCGCATACAACCAGCGCCACGCCGATGGCAAGGAAAAGGACATCGCCTGTCTTTGAGCCCTGAGTCAGCGCCACGCGGTAATTGTTCACCACACCAAGCACGAGTGCTATTCCCACACCCAGCGGGAACGCCACAGACATTCCGGCAATAGAAGTGGATGCGGAAAGAAGGATATTGGACGCATTGAAAATAATACCGCCCAGCAGTATCCACAGCAGGCTTGCCCCTGACGCCTGGCTTAAGTCAGCAATGAATGATCGTCCTTCGGCTCCGAAGCTGCCGAAGCTGAAAGCCAGGACCAGCGAGAATAGTAGCATTCCTATCACATAGTCCCAGTAGAAGAGTTCGTAGCGCCAGCTTTTGGCGGCAAGTTTCTGCGTATTGGCCCAGGAGCCCCAGCAGAGCATCGTCACAAAGCAGAGGACGACTGCAAGCACATAACTTTTTACAATAAACATATTGTTCTGATTTTAAATGATTTCTTTTCTGTACGGGATGGAAGACTGGGCGCCCATCTTTTGAACTGCAAGTGCGGAGGCTTTTGTTGCAAATACGGCACTCTTTTCCAGGCTGAGTCCTTCAGAAAGGCCGACGGCCAGAGCGCCACAAAAAGTATCTCCTGCTGCCGTGGTGTCAACAGCATCCACTTTCATCGCCGAAATATGCGTAAACTGACCGTTGCTATATACGGTCGAACCCTTCGATCCCATTGTGATTATAACATTCTTCACACCCTTGTCGAGCAGAGCACGAACTGCGTCTCTTGCGCTCGAGGCGTCCTCAGCATCAATTCCAGTCATCGATGAAATCTCAGTCTGATTGGGAGCGAGCAGTGAAAGGCAGGGATAAATCTCTTCCGGAATCCTGCTGGCAGGAGCGGGGTTAAGAATGACATAGACGCCCGCCTCCGCGGCGATTTGAGCGGCACGAAGGACACTCTCCACGGGTATTTCCAGTTGAAGCAACAGTATATCCGCGCTCCTGATTTCATCCGCCACCGACTCTATGTCGGCAACCGTCAGGTCAGAATTCGCACCCGGGGCCACGGCAATGCTGTTTTCCGCCTTCTCGTCCACCAGGATCAGAGCCACACCCGATGGCTGATCGGACCTCAACACATGGGCGACATCTATTCCTTCCGACTCATATCCTTTAAGAGCACAGTCACCGAAACCGTCTCTGCCCACTTTGCAGACGAAAGAAACATCGCCACCGAGCCTCGCGGCAGCCACTGCCTGGTTCGCCCCCTTGCCTCCAGGACCTGTGATGAACGAACCGCCCATCACAGTCTCCCCCGGCGCCGGCAGATGGGCGCACTTGACGGTCATATCTGTATTGCTGCTACCGATAACCAGTATTTTTTTATTTTTCATATGTCAGATTCAGATATCTATCTATTATTGTCTGCCTGGATGATTCCGGGACGGAAATATAGCTGTGCTTCCCGTTTTTGTCAGCCTCGAACCAGGTCTTTCCTTCGTCATCGACGCGAATCACCCCAGCTTCGGTTTCCTCGAAAAGATCCTTCCCGTCAACTGCATAGAGAACTGCGGAAAGGTCCCAGCTCGGGCGGTCGTAAGGCATCTTCTTATAAACCTTATATGCTTCCGCGACAGGGTTGGGGCTTTCATACTTCAGATTTTCAAGTATGGGACCCACGGGATAAAGAAGGTCCAGACCCACTTTGAATGGGCTCAAGACCACTTCCGAGGGCCATTCCCTGCAGATGTGCTGCGTAGCCGGGATATCATAACGTACATTGTGCTCAGCTGACCTTTCCGGTCCTTCGAAGTCTCCTGCCATAAGGACGAGCGACTTGACTTTCGCTTTCACGAGCTCCGGGTCTGAGGACAAGAGTCTGGAAAGATTCGTAAAGAATCCTACCGCGACTATGACCACACTGTGATCTTTCTGCTTTGAAAGCAAGTCCTTCAGCAGATCGGCACTTTCGGGAAGAGCATCATAATCCTGCACGCTCCCCTGCCATTTTCCGCTGGAAACCATTTGTTCAGCGTAGGTATGAAGGCGCTGATACTGTTCGGCACCTGTCAGCTTCCCTATCGGAATATCCGGATGTCCGTAATAATTGTTCAGGATGTCGATGTACTTGACACTGAACGTGTCAGTCTTGCTGGAGGCAATGCCAAGCAGGTCGATTTTTCCTTCATCCACATAGCGATACAGCATTGCAAGAGCAAGTGCGTCGTCTATATCGTTACCCATATCGGTATCGAATATCACCGGCACGGGAGCCTGTCTGCAGGAAAGCGCCAGGATCAGCGAGACCAGAAGAAGCAATAGTCTTTTCATTGTTTTTCCAACCATTTCAGGTTAAACTTATAGTAGTTCTTGCTAGAAATCAGATGAATGGTTCCATCCGGAGTCTGGGTGGCTGCAAGATAGCCTTTTGGTTCCGCGTGACTGGCGTCCATTACGAACACCCCGGTCCAGGCCCCACCGTCAAGGCAGCGTTCTACACCGTCCGTAAGCAGTTTGCCGGAAGTCCAGTTTTTACCCTCGTCATAAGAGAGGGACGCAAACATGCCGCGAGACGGAGAGCCCTCGTTGTCGAATGATATCATAAGAAGGGGGCCCTCGAGCAGGCGGAGAAGCGCAAGACGCTGACCGCCGCGGATAGGAGGAAAGCAGGAGGCAGCGACAGACCAGGATTTACCATTGTTCCGGGAGATGGAGAAAGGCATTCTGTTTATGCCCTCATCATCTGTGACGGAATTGCCGCGGCCGAATGCAAGGAAAGAACCGTCTTTGAGAGAAACGCAACCCGCGTGAATGCCTGCTATGGGTGATTTGCACTGCACCCAGCTGTGCCCGTTGTCCGAACTGATATGCAGCACGCTGCCATCTTCCCCACCGGGGCCGGCATCACAAACCTGGAGGAGTCTTCCGTCAGAAGTGCGGCTCATTCCGGCAACCAGCTGATGACCCGGGCAATGATCCGGCATCACTATCACAGGGCGAGTCCAAGTGGCTCCGTTATCACTGCTTCTGCGCATAATCACAGCCTCGTTGCGCCACCAGCCGAGGGCATCGTGTCCCGCAACAATTGCGCGTTTTCCGTCAAAGGAAATCTTGAATCCTTCTGAGCCTGTTGCGGCGAGTTCGGTCAAACAGGAATACTCCATGCTGCTCTCGATTCCGATGACAATCTCGTCGAGTTCGAGCCCCGCTACAACCGTCCTGTTCCGGAGCTCTTCTTCAAGAATCCTGCAAGCTTTCTGCACAAGCGGGAGATTGTCAACAGCCTTCAGAGAACACTCCAATCCACTCGCCGGCATCTGCAGGGCGAATAATGCTGCCACAGAAAGGAGCAGGGTATGCAACCTGTTAGATTTCATACGTTTGCAATTTTGCAAATAATTCCATTCCCTTCCCAAAAAACATATTTGTTTTTAACAACTAATCGTTTTATATTTGCGCAAAAGTTTGCGCAAATAACAAACAATAAGAAATACCCCTTGGCTAATACAGAAATTCTCCATATCTTTGCGCTGATGAGATTGAGAAGGATTTATAAACATTAAAGTTATGGCAACACCCATCAGACCAATCCCAATTCTTACAGGTGAAGCGGCAGAGCGCTTCATCAGGATGGCTGAGGCTGCTGAAAAGAATCCTCACACTCAGGAAAGCGGCATCAGCGACGAAGATTTCAAGAAGTTTTTGGATAAAGCAGAGTTTCATTGACTTATGGGATTCTTGCTTGATTCATGCAGTCACCGTCTTTTGACCCGTGACTTGCTTAGGGTATGTAAACCCTTCCATTGTGGTGATCCCGATTTAGATGATTTTTTCAACAATGACGCACCTTTATATCACGAGGCGTTACTAGGGAAAAGTTATTGTTTTGTTTTAGAGGGGGATCTTCCTAAGATTGTAGCTGCCTATACTCTATCGAGCGACAGCGTTCATGTAAGCAGTTTGCCCAATGCCAGAAAAAAAAGAATCAATGCCAACATAGCAAGGGCTAAACAAAGCAAACGATACCCGGCCATCCTCATTGGAAGATTAGGCGTGAATATTAACTACTTCAATATGGGAATCGGTTCGGAAATGATGTCTCTGATATTGAGAATGGCGACGCTCAGAGACAACATTGCTGACTGCAGATATCTGGCAGTCGATGCTTACAACAATTCAAAGACTCTTCATTTCTATGAAAAGAACCGATTTTCTTTCTTGTATTCCAGCGAGGAGCAGGAAGCAGAAAACATACGCCACGCTCTCCCGCTCAAGACAAGATTCATGTTCTACGATTTGATTAATTTGAAACAATAGGTACGGAAATGAAAGAAGACAGTCTGGCGGCAATCGCCAAAATATCAGGAGTTTCCATCGCAACGGTTTCCCGCGTGTTGTCCGGGAAAGCCGGGCAGGCGCGCATCAGCAAGGCCACTGTAGAAAAGGTGTATGCCGCAGCCAGCAAGCTCGATTACTCTCCGGGAATCCTTGCACGAAGCCTCCGTAACGACAAAAGCAAAATGATAGGGCTTTTGCTGCCGACGGTATCGAATCCGTATTTCGCCGAAATCGCAAGCATCGTGATAGCGGAGTGTCGCCTCCGGGGGTACACCATAATGATGATGGACTCCGCCGAAGACGAAAAACTCTTCCACAAAAGTATCTCCGCCCTTGTCAAGAGGAAGGTTGATGGCATCATCGCCGTGCCCTGCGGAAGGCAGCCGCTTTTCCTCGAAGGCATCAGCCGCGATTATTGTCCGATAGTTCTTGTGGACCGATACTACAAGGACTGTAACCTGTCCTACGTGACGACCGACAACTACCAGGGCGGGGTAATCGCCACAAGAAAACTGCTTGATGCCGGGCACAGGAGCATTGCCTGCATTCAGGGAGAAATCACTTCGATGCCGAATTTCAATCGCGTATCGGGATACCTGGACTGTATGAAAGAGGCAGGACTGGAAGACCGGTGTCTGGTTACCGGAGACGCCTTCTCCATAGAAAACGGCTATCGGGAAGCCAGGGCCATCCTGAACTCAAAAAACAGACCGACTGCGCTCTTCACCCTCAGCAACACCATCACTCTGGGGGCAATTCAGGCCATAAAGGAAAAAGGGCTTAAAATCGGAAAAGACATTTCGATTGTATCATTCGACAACAATGTCAGTCTGAGGTATTTCACCCCGTCCATAACTATGATCAGCCAGCCGGTGGAGGACATGGCGAAAGTTGCCGTTCAGATACTGATGAAAGCCATCGCGAATCCTGCAGGCAATTCGAAGGGCTCCCAATCATTCACCCACCTGCGCCTTGCCCCTTCCGTGATTGAAGGCCAGTCCGTAGGCAGGCTATGACTCCTTTGCAGAGGCCCGGCGGCGAAGGATGTAGTAGGCCATTACGCTGCCGGCGGAGACGACGGACATTATCCAGGGAATCGTGTTGGCAGGAAGGTGAAAGCCGATTTTATCTACGCAAATATAGGTGGTGCAGATACCCGTCATAAAGGCGGCAGGCAGCATTGTAATCAAATAACAGGCACCGCTCTTGTTTTTGGTGAGCCAGGCTGTGGCGGTCCATAGGGCGAAGCAGGCAAGGGTCTGGTTGGCCCAGCCGAAATAGCGCCAGATGGTGTTAAATCCGTTTTCATCCGCAATATTATACCAAAGCAGAAGGCTGGCAATGAGGAAGATGGGAATCGCTATCACAAGGCGGTTCAGATGATTCTTCTGCTCCAGGTGCAGGAAATCCGCAACTATCAGGCGGGCACTCCGGAAGGCTGTGTCGCCGCTTGTAATTGGAGCGGCAACCACGCCGAGAATCGCAAGGATGCCTCCCAGCAGCCCGAGCCAGTGTTTCGACACCGCCGTAACCACCCCTGGAGCCTGGGTGCTGGCATCGAGGCCCATTTCAGCGGCACCGCCGTCGAAGAAGAAATAGCTGGAAACCGCAGCCCACACCAGCGCCACCGCGCCTTCCGTGACCATGGCTCCGTAGAATATGGGACGGCCGAGCCTTTCGTCAGTGAGGCAGCGCGCCATCAGAGGGCTCTGAGTGGCATGGAAGCCGGATATCGCCCCGCAGGCGATGGTTATGAAAAGGCAAGGAAGTAGCGGTTGTCCCTTGAGCAGCCCTTTCTCCGCGCCCAGATTCCCGAGATCGTCCCAGAATTCAGGGATGGACGGCCATTTGACAAAAAGGCAGACTCCCAGGGCCACGGCCATGAACAGCAGGGCGAATGCAAAAAGCGGATAGAATCGACCTATGATCTTGTCTATCGGCAGCAGCGTGGCCACTATATAATAAAGGAATATGACTCCCACCCACAGCATTATCGCCGTCCTGGTGCCGTCTCCGGCGATGTCTCCAAGTATGAGGGCCGGGCTGAATACGAAAACGGTGCCCACCAGCAGAAGCAGCACGATGGAAAACACCAGCAGCACGATGCTCGTCCCTTTGCCAAGATACTTCCTAACCAGTTCCGGCAGCCCCGCTCCCCCGTTGCGGATGGAGAGCATGCCGGTGAAATAATCGTGCACCGCTCCGGCGAAAATGCAGCCGAACACTATCCACAGATAGCTGGAAGGCCCGAATTTGGCGCCCATGATGGCTCCGAAGATAGGGCCGGTGCCGGCGATGTTAAGGAACTGGATCATGTACACCTTCCAGGCAGGCATGGGCACGAAATCCACGCCGTCCGCCTTTGTGATGGCAGGAGTCTTGCGGGCGGAATCAGGACCGAAAACCCTGTCAACGAACTTTCCGTAGAGAAGATAGCCCAGGATCAGGGCTATAATGCTGATGATAAAGGAATACATATAGTGTTATTGTCTGGCTTCGAAAAAACTGAAATGCACGCGGCCGTAAACTTTTTCCTTCTTGAAATACCTGTGCCCAGTGAAGGAATGCTCGCCGCCGTGTTCCAGGATGAAATAGCGCTCGGGATGCAGGATTCCGGCTTCGAAAACCTTGTCCGGAATACCCTCCAGGCCTTCCAGGGCATAGGGAGGATCCGCAAATACTATGTCGAACTTCTCCTTGCAGATGGGCAGGAAATCGAAGACGTTGCTATGCACCACCCTCACGTTGCCCAGTCCGAGCCTTGCGGCCTCGCGGCTGATGAAAGAAGCATTTTCCCTGGCCATCTCCACGCACCACACATGGCCCGCGCCCCTGGAAGCGAATTCGAAACTTACGGCACCCGTACCTCCGAAAAGGTCCAGCACCTTGAGTCCGTCGAACTCATATTCGTTGTCCAGGATATTGAACAGGGCTTCGCGGGCAAAGTCCGTAGTGGGTCTCGCGGCATATCGCGCCGGGGGAACGACTGTCTTGCCCTTAAGCTTTCCACCGATAATCCTCATAGGACTTCCACGCTCTTGAAATAGCGGTACAGGGACATTTCATCTTCCGCTTTCAATGGGGAGGTGAAACAAATGGAAGACACTTCGGGATTGAGCTGAAGGGAACGCAGAGCCATGAAAATGTAGTACTGGGCCGTCGTGAAATCCGGGGCTTCGAAGCTGTTCGCCAGCTGGAGCGATCGGCCCTGTGCTATGGCCAGATAGAGCCTTCCACCCTTATGGGACGCTACTATCTTGTTGTATTCCCTGCATTCGGAAAGAGCCTTTACGACGTAATACAGCTCGGGAAGGCGGCTTTCGCGGGGATCTCCCGCGGCATAGAGCATGACTGCGCCATACTCGGGAACTTCCACGCTGAGCACCTGCTCATTATCGCCAAGCAGGACAACCTCGGAAAGAATCTCCCTCGCTTTGTCCTGCCGGTAGAAATTGAGCGGCACCAGGGTGCAGCTGCCTGTGAGTATGGATTTATCCAATTTGCTACTCCCAGTTGCCTGCGTTGTTGTTAGGAGCATCGATAGAACCCACCTGCAGGCCTTCGTAGCGGTTCTGGTCCATCTTCTCGTGATCCAGATTTATGCGAAGCTGGTTGTCCAGGCCCTTGAGAAGAAGCTTGTAAGGCATCTTTGCCTCGAACAGAGGCACCTGTACGCCGGATACCTGACGTGTAATGGCGTTCATGAGGACCTTCTCGCCTCCGGAGAAAGGAATATACTCGAGGGAGTCAACGCAGAAATCTTCGCGGCTCTTGAAGAGGGTGTCCTTGACTGCGATCTTATTCTCGATGGAGAAGATGAGGAGCTTGTCACCGGCCTTGTACATATCGTACATCTGCTGAGGGGTGATCTTGCGGTTGCGCCTCTTCACCTGCTCGGTGTGCACCACCGCGAGGGAGTCGTCAAGGGAACCGATCTGCATGACTACGCTCATCTGACCGTTGTTGTAGAAGTTCTTGAGCGAGTCGAAGGTGGAAAGGAACTTTCCGGTTTCGCTCTTGTAAGCGGTCTGGAGCGTACGGATGTCCTTGAGTCTCTGGATGGCGACTTCGGAACGGTATGCGACCTGCTTGTTGAATTCCACAGGCTTGGTAACGCTGCGCACTATGGCATAGGTAAGCACGACGATTAACGCAAGCAGGACGATTTCGAGAATGATCTTAAGTGTCTTGTTCATATCTTCGTTTAATTTTATTTGCACTAAATCCTGACAAAGTTAGAAAAAGATTGCGTCAATTGCAATTATTCTTCGTAAATTTGCTTACTCAAGTTTTGGCCCATGCCGGAAAAGGACACAATGCAAATATCCGCGCTCGAAGCCCTGCTCTCCCAGGGAGGAGACTGCGTAATCGTGACCCATACCCGTCCCGACGGAGACGCCCTCGGCAGCGCCACCGCGCTTTGCAGCTACCTGCGTGAATGCCGCGGCCTGAACGCTTCGATAGTCCTTCCGGACAGCGCTCCCGACAATCTGTCGTTCATTCTGCAGGGATTCGAAGCCGTGGATGCATCCGCGCAAAGCGGGAAAGCGGCCGGG
Organism: Bacteroidales bacterium UBA2861; assembly: GCA_002350615.1. Taxonomy (GTDB): domain Bacteria; phylum Bacteroidota; class Bacteroidia; order Bacteroidales; family UBA932; genus Cryptobacteroides. Next base: position 9,438 of record DEFD01000027.1, read on the forward strand.
CTGATTTCATCCTGCAAGCTCCTTTTCTGCCTGGATTTCAATGCTTTTCCAAGGGCCGAAGGGCTGCAGGACCTGCTTGCCGCCAGCCACGCGGAAAAGATCCTGATAGACCATCACCTCAACCCGGACAGGGAAGCTTTCAGGCTCTGCTTCTCAAACTGCGAAGTTTCGTCAGCATGCGAGATGCTGTATTCCGTACTCCTTGCGCTTCCGGACATCGGAACCGACGCCTCCAGACTGCCTTCCCGCTGCCGTTACGCCCTGATGGCCGGCATGACGACGGACACCAACAACTTCGCGAATTCGGTTTATCCCGGCACGCTGCGCATGGCTTCCGCGCTTCTGGAAAGCGGCACGGACAGGGATTCCATAATCGACATGCTCTACAAGAGGGACAGGCTGCAGAAAATAAGCGCCTTCGCTGATCTGCTGTCCTCCCACATGCAAATCCTTCCCGGTGGGATCGCCTGCATTTTCATGAGTTCGGACATGCGCATAGCCTACGGACTGCTGGACGGCGAGACTGAAGGCCTCGTGAACATTCCCCTGAGCGCGGAAGCCGTAAAGATGAGCGTTTTCGCACGCACGGAAGGTGACATGGTCAGGATTTCGCTGCGCTCGAAGCCCGGAATGTCCGCCAATGATTTCGCCCGGACATGCTTCCACGGAGGCGGCCATGAACTGGCTTCAGGTGGCAAGATCCTGATTCCGGAAGACATTTCAGATGAAAGCGGAGCGCCTGCATACATCGCCGCGGCTGCGGCACGATTCCTGCAAAGCAGGGATGGCGGAAAAGAAGAAAAATGATGTTTATGAAAAAGATATTTATGCTTGCCGCAGCGTGCATGACGCTGTTCTCCTGCGGAAAAGAAACGCCGGAAGGCAAGAATGACGATAACAAGCGCGAGTTCGACGCCTGGATCCAGGAGAACCATCCCGGGATAGAACCCACCGCTCTGGGCTCCTACATCCTCGAGGAAACGCCCGGAACCGGAGCTCCGGCGGCCGACTCCGCCTATCTCAGGGTGGAAGTCACCTCACGCTATCTCGACGGCACCGTTTACACCACCACGAGCGAACAGGTCGCCAGGCAGGTGGGCAGTTATTTCAGCGCCCCCACCGCCTATTTCGGCCCCGTCATCTGGTACCGCAGCGGGAACAGCCTTTACGCCGGCCTCGAGGAACTCGTAAGCGGAATGAACGTGGGCGGTTCCATGACTGCCGTAATACCCGGCTGGCTCAACACTTTCAAGCGGTATTCATCGGCCGCAGGCTATCTCAAAAACGTCAACGGGACCAATCTCATCTACTCTTTCAAAATAGTCGAAGCGTTCAACGACGCGGAGGCATGGGAACTCGATTCCCTCTCCCGCTACATGCAGGCAGCCTATCCAGAAGTGAAACAGGACACCACCCTCGCGGGATTCTGGTTCGTACCGCTCGAAGAGGGTGACGAAAGCGTGGACATGGATTCCGCTTCCGGCTTATACATCAATTACACGGGACGCCGCCTGGACGGCAAAGTTTTCGACACCACCATAAAGGACACAGCCACAGTGGCAGGCCTCGTGAAGTCAAGTTCGTCCTTCGGCAGAAAGTCCATAGGCTGGAACAGCGACTACAGCAAGATCACAATGGGAGGATCCACCGTCGTGGACGGATTCGCATACGGCATCAGCAAGCTTCGCCCCGGAGGCAAAGCGCTCTGCTTCTTCTATTCCGGACTCGGATACAAGAATACCGGCAGCGGTTCGGCGATTCCCGCATTCTGCCCGCTTTGTTTCGAATTGGAGATGACCCAGAATGAATAAGGCGCCCACAGAACTCGGAACAAAGAAAATATCCGCTCTGCTCAGGGAATACGCAATCCCCGGCATCATCGCGATGACGGCCACCTCGCTGTACAACATGGTGGACAGCATCTACATCGGGCACATCCCGGGCGACGGTGCCATGGCTCTCACCGCAATCGGGGTTTGTTTTCCCCTGATGAACCTGGGCACCGCCATCGGCACCCTTGCCGGAGTGGGCATATCCACCCTGACTTCCATCCTGCTCGGACAGAAGAATTATGTCACAGCCAACAAGCTGCTGCCCAACCTTGTAACCCTGAACGTGGTCCTGGGAGGGCTGTTCACCCTGCTCACGCTGGTTTTCATGGACCCGCTGCTGCGCTTTTTCGGCGCCACCGACGCCACCATCGGTTTTGCGCGCAGCTACATGCTGGTAATCACCATCGGGTTCATATTCACCCATCTCTACTTCGGCATGAATTCCATGCTGCGGGCCACCGGGCATCCGGAGAGGGCCATGGCGCTGACGCTTTTCACCGTCATCCTCAACGCGATTCTCGATCCCATTTTCATCTATGCCTTCGGCATGGGCGTGCAGGGCGCCGCAGTCGCCACTGTTCTCTGCCAGGTGCTTTCCCTGGCATACTGCATCTGGTATTTCTCATCCGACAGGAACATCGTCCACTTCGGCAGGCGAATCTTCGGATTCAGCCGGAAGCTCGCCCGCACCACCCTTGGCATCGGTCTCGGGCCTTTCCTGATGAACAGCGCCTCCTGCATCGTGAACATGTTCATAAACCAGCAGCTGCTGAAATACGGCGGCGATTATGCCATCGGCGCATACGGAATAATCAACCGCTTCTCTTTCCTCTTCTTCATGGTCGTGATGGGCATAAACCAGGGGATGCAGCCTATAGCGAGCTATAATTTCGGGGCACGCAACGGCGACAGGGTGAAAGCTGTTTACAAGCTCAGCGTGGTCTGGGCCACCGCCATCATGGTGGTCGGCTTCATTTTCTCAGAATTCCTTCCCGGACTCTCGTGCAGCATATTCACCAACGACCCGGAGCTGAAGGCCCTTGCGGTGCACGGCATGCGGCTTATCAACCTGGCCCTGCCGATAATCGGCTTCCAGATAATATCCACCAATCTTTTCCAGTGCCTCGGGATGGTCAGGCAAAGCGTTTTCCTGTCCCTCAGCAGGCAGCTGATTTTCCTTCTTCCATGCCTCTATGCCCTCCCCCTCGCCTGGGGAATAGAGGGCGTGTGGCTGAGCTATCCCGTTTCGGACACAATCGCTTTCATCGTGACCTTGTTCATGGTGATGCATCTGATAAAAAAACTGAAGGCAATTGAAGAAGCTAAGACTCAATAAGAGAAATGCGGGCATCCTTGCAGCCGCGTTTGCCGTACTCCTGCTGGTGATGTTCCTGCCCGGGAAGCGCCAGGACGGCGGGAAATCCCCTTCGCCCGGAAGGGTTAAAGGCATCAACAGGGAACTCACCAATGAAATGTCCACTTTCCCCGAGCTTGAGGGCCTGGACAAGGCGATGCAGCGTTTCATGCAGCGGTGGTACATCAAGGGAATGCAGCTCAGCGTCATGCGGAACGATTCCCTCCTCTACTCAAAAGGATACGGATGGGCCGACAAGGAAAAAGACCTGCCTATGGGCCCCGGGAACATCCTGCGTGTGGCATCTGTCTCGAAACTCATTACCGCGGCGGGAATCATGAAACTCTGCGAGCAGGGCCGCCTTAGTCTCGGCGACAAGGTTTTCGGCGCCACCGGAATCCTCAACGACGAAGTCTTCACTCAAGCCATAAAGGACAAAAACTATTTCAAGATAACGGTCGAAGACCTCCTCCGCCACGAAGCAGGCCTGAGCGCTCGCAGGGGCGACCCCCTCTTCACCACCAGGGACCTCATGCACATCTACCACCTCAAGGAGGCTCCCGACAGCCGCAAACTTGTGGAGATTGCGGTTCAGCGCAGACTCGCCTACGTCCCCTCGACTTCCCACGAATATTCCAATCTGGGCTACCTCCTGCTGAGCATGATAATAGAAAAAGCCGGGGGCAAAGCTTACGAGGAATGGATGCAGGAAAATGTCCTGAAGCCTTCGGGCTGCGACGACATGCATATCGCGTATAATTATTATAAGGAAAGATATCCGAACGAATCCAGATACCACATGCAGGACAACGACCCGAAGGTTCCGGAATACAACAACAGCGGAGACTCTGTGGCCCGCTGCTACGGCGGAAACAATATCCGAGGCCTTTACGGGGCCGGCGCATGGGTCGCTTCAAGCGCCGAACTGGCCAGGTTCGTGGCATCCATAGACGGGAAATCCGGCGTGCCGGACATCCTTTCCAAACGCAGCGTACACATGATGACCGAGCACAGCGACGCCCACAAGTTTTCCCTGGGCTGGAACAGCACAGATCCGGATCAGGGATGGATACGCACCGGCTCCCTTTCCGGAACCAATGCGCTCATACATTATTTCCCGGACGGCGAGTGCTGGATCCTTATCACCAACACCCACGCATGGAAAGGGCCTAAGTTCGCCCGCTACCTGCGGCAGCTGGTCCGCGAATGCAGGACCGGATGGTCTGCAAAGTTACCACGGCAAAATCTTTTCGAAACAAAATAAATTGAGTATTTTTGCAAGGAGCAGATTCTCATATAAAAACTATAACCGAAATGATGAAATCCAAATCACTGTTTTCCGCGCTCATGGCGGTCTGCCTGCCTTTCGTATTGAGCGCAAAGGATGACTGGGCGCCCGCCGGCGACCACATCAAGACCCGCTGGGCGGCCGAAGTGTCCCCTAAAAACGCACACAAAGAGTATCCCCGTCCCCAGATGGTACGCAAAGGATGGAAGTCACTCAACGGCCTTTGGAATTATGCCATCACCGCTGCCGATGCATCCTCTTTCGATGCGGCGGACGGCAAGATCCTGGTGCCTTTCGCACTCGAATCCTCCCTTTCCGGTGTAGCCGGAAGGATTACCGGCGAGAATGCCCTCTGGTATGAGCGCGAGTTCAAGGTTCCCTGCAAATGGCGCAGGAAGAAAGATGTGATACTCCATTTCGACGCAGTGGACTGGTTCTGCGAAGTCTGGGTGAACGGACAGAGCGCAGGCGTTCATCAGGGAGGATACACCGCTTTTGAATTCAACATCACCCCTTACCTCAAAAAAGGACGCAACACCCTCAAGCTCAAGGTCATCGACGCCACCGACAATGACATGCAGCCTATCGGCAAACAGGTCCTCGACCCCACCAGGGGACGCATCTATTACACTGCAGTGTCCGGTATCTGGCAGAGCGTATGGCTCGAAGCCGTGAACAAGGCCGGCCATATCGGCGACTACAAGGTCTGCTCAGACATTGATGCTGGAACCCTTACCGTAAAGCCCATCGTTGAAGGTGAAGGCGAAGTGAAAGTCGAACTTCTCGAAGGCTGCGTAGGATACAATACTGAAAAACCCGGCAGCAAGGTACTTGACGCCATCAGCGTGGAGCCCGGAGCAAGCGCCGTATTCCAGCTCGGTGAAAACGCCAGGCTCTGGAGCCCTGAGGATCCCTATCTCTACGGTATCCGCATCAGCCTCTACAAGGACGGCAAATGCATAGACAAGGTGAACGCATACACCGGTGTCCGCAAGATTTCCATCATGGAAGATGCTGATGGCCACAAGCGTATGGCTCTCAACAACAAGATTCATTTCGAATACGGTCCCCTGGACCAGGGATGGTGGCCTGACGGACTTTACACCGCTCCCACCGACGAGGCCCTCAAATACGACCTTGTCCGCACACAGGATTACGGCTTCAACATGCTCCGCAAGCACATCAAGGTGGAGCCTGCCCGCTGGTTCTATTACTGCGACCAGCTCGGAATGCTCGTATGGCAGGATATGCCCTGCACCGCAAGGTACAAGGAACGCAGCTGGTGGGCACAGGGTGTCGATACCTACGATGCCGGCAACAGCGACCAGCTCTGCTTTGACGCCCGCGAGAATTTCATAGCCGAATGGAAGGAAATCATCAACCAGCACGACAAATATGCCTGCGTAGTTGTCTGGGTGCCTTTCAACGAGGGATGGGGCCAGTTCGATACCGAGAGAGTGGTTGACGTCACCCGCGAAGCGGATCCCACCCGTCTCATCAACCAGGCTTCCGGCGGCAACTGGATAAGCGGCGGAATCGGAGACATCCTCGACAGCCATCATTATCCCAATCCCAAGATGCGCATCTGGGATCCCGCTCTCATCAATGTCCTTGGCGAATACGGCGGAATCGGCCTCGTCTGCGAAGGTCACACATGGGTAAACGACAAGAACTGGGGTTACATCCAGTTCTCCACCAGCGAAGAAGCGACCGCAAAATATGTGGAATACGCTGAAGAGCTCATCCCTATAGTAAAGGAAGGATGCTCCGCTGCTGTTTACACCCAGACTACCGACGTGGAGCGTGAGCTCAACGGCCTGCTCACCTACGACCGTGCCATCGACAAACTCGATCCCGCAAAGGTTGCAGCAGCAAACCGCAAGGTCATCGACCTGCTGAAATAATACGGCATACATAAAAAGAGAGGCGGCCTCCAAGGTCGCCTCTCTTTTTATCTCCCGGGAACCGGGCTATTTTACGAACATCACAGCCTCTGCGATGGAATTGAGCTTGGTGTCCACGCTGTCGGCGCGGGATGCCAGCACGCAGGGAGCGGTGGTGCCCACGAGCATGCCCGCCTGGCGCACTCCGTCAGCAAGTTTGGAGTTGGTCTTCCAGAAGACGTTGCCGCTCTCGATATTGGGGAAGAGAAGGCAGTCGGCATCTCCCGCGACGGGGCTGACGAGTTTCTTGATCTGCACGCTCTCCTCGTCGATTGCCACGTCAAGGGCGAGAGGGCCGTCGCCGATGCATCCCGGGATCTGTCCGCGGTCGCACATCTTGGCGAGCTGTGCTGCCTCGATGCAGGCGGGCATGCTGTCGAGCATCTGTTCGGAAGCCGCGATGAAAGCCACCTTGGGTTTCGCAATGCCGAAGCTCTGGGCAACCTTTACGAGGAATCCGGTAATCTTCACCTTCTGGCGGAAATCCGGAAGCGGCACCACCGCCATGTCAGCGATGAAGATGAGCTTGTGGTATTTGGGATTCTCCAGCACACCGACGTGGCTCAGCAGGCCCTTGGGAGGAAGGAGACCTGTTTCCTTGTTAAGGATGGCGCGAAGGAATTTGTCCGTGCTGCAGAGACCTTTCATGAGCACGTCGCCATTGCCGTCGTGCACCATCTGGACAGCCTGTGCCACAGCCTTGATTTCGACGGGGTTGTCGATGATCTCGAACTTGGAAGCATCGAATCCCTTGTCTTCGCACACCTTGGCTATGAGTTTGGCGTCGCCCACGAGAGTGGCGGTCACGAAACCTTTTTCCACGGCGAGGTACGCTGCCTCGATGGAATGCTCATCTACGCCCCAGGCAACAACAAGTTTCTTGCAGATACCCTTCTCTTTAAGCTCTGCAAATACATCTGAAAATTTCGTTATCATAATTGTTCTACTATATGTTTCGTATCAAGTGCTATCATAAGTTCCTCCTCCGTCGGGACGAGGGCCACTTTTACCTTGGATGAAGGGGCGGAAATCATGGTCAGCTGACCGTTGTGGGAGTTGGCTTCGTCGTCGATCTCAACTCCGAGCCAGGCGAGTTTCCCGCAGACGTCCTTGCGGAGGAAGGAGTTGTTCTCCCCTATCCCGGCGGTGAACACGATCAGGTCCACGCCTCCGAGAACGGCCACATAGGCGCCGATGAGCTTGACAATGTCGTAAGTAAGCTTCTTCAGCACGAGCTGCGCCCTTTCGTTCCCCTCGGAAGCCGCCGCGAGCATGTCACGCATGTCGGAACTGATTCCGGAAAGCCCGAGGAAGCCGCTCTTCTTGTTCATTATGTCGGTCATCTGGTCCGGAGTGAGATTCTCCTTCTTCATGATATAGGGAATGACATTGCAGTCCACATTGCCGCAGCGGGTTCCCATTATCATGCCTTCGAGAGGGGTGAAGCCCATCGAGGTGTCGATGCACTTGCCGTCCTTTATGGCAGTCACGGAGGAGCCGTTGCCGATATGGCAGGTGATTATGCGGGAATTGTTTATATCGAGTCCGGCGAATTTCGCACCTTCACGGGAAACGTACTTGTGCGAGGTCCCGTGGGCGCCGTAACGGCGGACATGATAGTTTTTGTAATAGTCGTAAGGAAGCGCGTACATGTAGGCGTAGTCAGGCATGGTCTGATGGAAGGCCGTGTCGAAGACCACCACCTGCGGCACTTTGGGGAGCACGTCAGTAACGGCATGAATGCCAAGCAGATGGGCAGGATTATGGAGAGGGGCGAAGTCGCAGCAGATACCTATCTTGCGAAGCACCTCGTCGTCCACCAGGCAGCTCCCTTCGAAGAAGTCCGCTCCCTGCACTATGCGGTGTCCCACAGCCTGGATTTCGTCATAACTGCCGATGACCCCGTGCTCCGGATCCACCAGAGCGTCCATCACCAGTTTCATTCCCACGGTATGATCCGGAATGGGAAGTATCTGTTCGAAATTATCCTTGCCGCTTGGTTTATGCACAAGGCGCCCTTCGGGAAGAGTTATTTTTTCCACCAGGCCCTTGGCCTTGAGAGTGTAGTCGGTATCGCTCCTCATGTCCAGCAGCTGGTACTTGATGGAAGAGCTTCCGCAGTTGATTACCAGTATTATCATAAATAAAAAGATTGATTTCAGATTATCATACAAAAATACAAATACTTTCCTGTTATTACAAAAACAAAAAAATCTTTTGCAGACAAGTTTCATTTTTCTGTTTTTAATATCTATTTCGCTTATTATTGCAGGCTGTCATGAAGAGTATCGTACTTCTGTCGGTCCCTTTTGTGGCCGGCGTCGCCGCAGCCACCCTGATCCGCTGTCCGGAGACCGCGGAACTGCATGCAGCCTGCCTGCTCGGCTCGCTGGCATTTGTCGCCGCTTGGCATAAGGGCAGCGGAAAACGTACTGTCGGAGTGCTGTTTTTCCTGCTGGGATGCTTCTGCGCAATGACTGCAGGGCAGTTCGGCGATGTCGTGGCTCCCCGTTTCGCCGGCAGGGTGCAGGCTTCCCTGTGCAGGCTCATAGATTCCGTTCCCTGGCCCCATGATGAGACAGCCGGTCTGCTCAGTGCGGTACTTACCGGCAGCAGGGATGGCCTCGGGCGTGAAACGGTGGCCGTCTTCCGCGCAAGCGGGGCTTCGCATATCCTCGCATTGTCAGGGCTTCATCTGGGTATCATCTACTTGATTATCGGAAAGTTGCTGCTGCCGCTGGGAAACGGCAGGGCGGCCGCCGTCGTCAGGTCATCCGTCCTGATTCTCCTATGCGCCTTTTACGCCATTGTCACCGGAGCCTCCCCTTCTATCGTGAGGGCTTTCTTATTCATCTGCATAAATGAAGCCGCTTCCCACAGCCCGGGAAGAAGGAAAGACGGTGTGAGCGTGCTTTGCACCGCCCTGCTTCTGCAGCTCGCCGTAAGTCCGGGCGTCATTTCCTCCCTCGGATTCCAGCTTTCGTATCTGGCGATGACCGGGATATTTACCATCTATCCGAAAATAGAAGGCTGGTATCCGAAATCCCGCCGCCTCAGGAGGGATCCCCTGGCATGGATCTGGCGCAGCTTCGCCCTGACTCTGTCCTGCCAGCTGTTCACCGCTCCGCTGGTCTGGATACGATTCCATACCTTCCCAAAGTACTTCATTATCACAAATCTGCTGGCGCTCCCCCTCACCTGGGCGATGGTCGTCAGCGCGGTGCTTACGCTCTCCCTTTTTGCCTGCGGAGTCCCGGTTCGGCAGCTGGTGACGATCACTGACAACCTGGCACACGCCCTCATCTCAGCCCTTGAGATAGTTTCAGGCATGTAAATATTACTTAATAAATATTTTGAATTCTATAATTTATATCTTTGCATTATGACACTATTCACATTCATCCTTTCCATGGTCCTGACATTGCCGGGGCACGACATCATTCCGGACTTCAGCAGAGTCGGCTACAAATGGGGCGACGCTCCTATTCCCGAACTTGAAATCAAGGCCACGATAGTGCAGGAAGACCTCAAGAAAGGGCTTCGGCGCTACGGAGACACCACTGCATTCATCCAGAGCGTACTGGATCGCGTGGGTCGTTCCGGCGGCGGTGCCGTGGTCCTGGGAGAAGGGGTATGGAACATCAGCCGCCCGCTCTGGATAGACCAGGACAACGTGGTGCTGCGCGGACAAAGCCGCGAGGGCACGGTACTCAAAGGGAACAGCATCCTCCAGATGCCGCTGATCTGCATGGGAAAAGCCGTCGCCTACAATCCCGACAAGCCACTGGCAGGCAATCAGGCGGCGATTGACGGCAGGGTCATGGGCATCAGCAGACTCAGGGCCAACGACGCCCATGGTTCATACTCCATATATCTCACGAGATACAACATGGCGGCAGCCCCGGGCAGTGCTTCCGGACGCAGTCCTGTAGATGCCCCCGTCGTATATTCCGGTTCTCCCGGCGTTCCGGTAAAGGATCCTGGTGCCTTCGAAACCGGCGACAGGATCTGCATCTGCTGGAACCCCTCGGACGAATGGTTCTCCGACATCAAGATGGACAGGATAGCATCCAACGGCCGGGAGGCCCCGAACGGGACGAAACAATGGAACGAGCCAAAAAGGCGCAAGAGTTTCAACATGAAATGGGAGCGGATCGTCACAGGGATTGAAGGCAATATCCTGCTCCTTGACGCTCCCCTCGTAATGCGGCTGGATGCGGCTTATGGACAGGCATTCGTCGAAAAGACAAGTACCCCCCGAATAAGCGGCAGCGGCGTAGAGAACATCAGTCTGGATTCAAGCTACGACCCGGACATAAAGGACAGCAAGGGCCGCTGCGTGGATGAGAGCCATAGCTGGGTCGGCGTGGATGTGGCCAATGCAGAACACTGCTGGGTAAGGAATGTCACGTCAAGGCATCTGGGATACGCTCTCGTCGATCTCAGAAGAGGTGCGAAATGCATCTCAGTCCTGGACTGCACATGCCTCGAGCCTGTTTCCGTGGTATCCGGAGCAAGGAGATACGCCTTCTGCATTTCAAAAGGCGAGCTTTGCCTTTTCAAGAACTGCGTATGCGACAGCGACAGGCACTCCTTCGTTACCAACGGCTGCGTACAGGGACCGAACGTATTTACCAACTGCAAATCCACCAACAGCCTCAATGACATAGGCCCGCACCAGAGCTGGGCCACCGGATGTCTGTTCGACCGCATCGATACCGACGGCGACATCAATGTCCAGGACCGCGGATCCTATGGTACCGGACATGGATGGGCCGGAGCCAACTTCGTGCTGTGGAACTGCGAAATAGGAGGAAAGGTAAGCTGCCAGAGTCCATGGGTAAGCGCCCTCAATTATGCTGTAGGATGCAGCGGGCTGAAGTATGAGGGCCGCAAATACGGCAGGATGTTCAAGGGCATACTTTACGAAGATGCCGCCAGCAAGGAAATGGGACAGTTCCCGGACGGAATGTGGCGCCCGGACGGGCAGTGGTATCCTGCCAGAAAGATAGGGGAAACGGCGCAGGGAATGGTGAGCCTGCCCTGCAAGGACGCGGAGCTGCCTGAATGGTGGCCGGTCCTGAGACTGGACGCTTATGACAATCCCCTTTCGCTTTACGAGTGCCAGCTCCAGGACAGGCATGCGGCCGGTGTAAAACTGGATGCTTTCGCAAAATAGGGAGAACGGAGCCTTTTTTTAAAATCTTCCCGAGGCGCCGCCTCCACCGAAACTTCCTCCTCCGAAGCCTCCGAAACCACCGAAGCCTCCGCCTCCGCCAAAGCCGCTGCCGGAACCTCCGCGGAAAGAGCCCGGGCCGAAAAGGATAGTAGGTCCGTGGCCGGAACTGCCTGAACTGCCGGAGCCGCCGTCACCTTTGCTTGCCGCAACCAGGATCACAACGAAGGCGATTAGGAAAACAAGGACAAGGATTCCGAAGGCAATCCAGCCCTCATCATCTTCCGAAGCATCCCTCGGTTCTTTGATCTCACCGCTCGCAAGCGCCTTGATCTCGTCACAGGCCTTCACTATGGCGCCCCAGTATTCATCCGCCCGCAGATGCGGGCCCATTATATTACGGATGATCCTGGAAGCATAGGCATCGGGGATGGCACCTTCCAGACCGCGTCCGACCTGAATGGTGACATCTATGTAATTATTGTCGAAGCCCCTCGGTTTCAGAAGGACAAGGACTCCATTGTTAAGCTGCCGGTTCCCTATCCCCCAGGCATTTGCAAGCCGCAGGGCGAACTCGTCCACGTCCCGTCCTGCGAGGGTACGGACGGTGACGACGCTTATCTGGTTTGACGTGCTGTCGTCAAAAGCCACGAGCACCCGCTCGAGGGAATCCACCTGGGAACTGCTCAGGACACCGGCGAAATCATTCACAAGCACCGGAGGGTCGGCAGGCTGTGGAATCCATGAAGGAATCTTCCCCGCGGCGAATGCATCGACGCAGAAAAGGAACGCCGTCACAAACAGCATTCCCCTGTAAAACTGCGTTTCAAGCAGACGGCGCATCTCAGAACTCTACCTTGGGAGCCGTCTTCGCATCTTCGTCAGCCTCGAAATATCCCTTTGCGTCGAATCCGAATATGGAAGCCACTATGTTGGAAGGGAAGGTGCGAACCTTCACGTTGTAGGCCTTGGCGGTTTCGTTGAACTGACGGCGGGCCTCCGCGATGCGGTTTTCCGTGCCTTCCAGCTGAGCCTGGAGATCCAGGAAATTCTCGTTCGCCTTGAGTTCAGGATAATTCTCGACGACCATGAGAAGGCGTCCGAGAGCCGAGCTCACTTCACCCTGAGCCTTCTGATAGGCGGCAACTTCTTCCTCGGAAAGATTGCCTCCGTTGACGGAAGTTGCATTCGCACGTGCCTGGACTACCGCTTCGAGAGTAGAACTCTCATGCTCCGCATAGCCCTTGACCGTGGCGACCAGATTCGGAATGAGGTCCGAACGGCGCTGATAATTGTTTTCCACCTGGCTCCAGGCGGAGGAAACGGATTCCTGGTTTTTCACAAGACCGTTGTAGGCCTTTACACCCCACAGTGCCAGCAGGGCAAGCACCACGAGGATAATGATAGTACTCTTTTTCATATCGGATAGATTTTATTTTACACAACGTACCGAGGCCGCATAGCTGTCTTTGGGCATCGCGGCCACGCTCAGGGCAGGCTTGTCCCAGTAAATATATCGCACGAGCGCCCTTTGGGAATCGAACTCGTCCGCGGTCCAGAAGCAGGCGAAACTGCCGTAACCTTCGAAACTGTATCCCGCATCGGGATCCACTTTGGCGTAACCGACGGGGATTGCGCAGAAATTGACATCGTTGCTGATCTTCACATCTTTGGCGAAGCCCCACATGGCTTCCCCGTAGAAAAGGATTTTGCCCATCAGCCTGCCAGCGGCATCCGGCACATCCACATGGCCGGAAACCGATGTCGCCCCTGCCGACTCCGCAAGCGCGGTCCATTCCGCATCGGTCGGAAGATGCCATCCGTCGGGACAGACGGAAGAAGATGCTTCGTTCCAGGTATAGTAACGGCCAAACAGACGGCTCGCTGCCGGAGCGCCCTGATATGCTTCACCCGCCCCTTCCCAGGCAAGGTTCGTCATCATCCATATCTGGCTTCCGGCACTTGTTGCAGGGTATCTCCTGCCGTCCCTGGTGTCAACCGCAGGTTCTTCCAGACTCATGACGTATCCGCTTATCGAAGAGCCGTTGAGCGTAGTGTCCACTACATAGAAATATTGGGTCGAATATTTGGAGGTGTAACCCTTGGCCCAGGCAGTGAAACTGAAATAGAAACGTCCGATAGTGTCCGGAACCGTATATTCGAAATCGGCTTTTACGCTGGCCGGGTCCCCTTCCCTGCGGAGAGTGTCGGACTTGCCGGTAATTGAATTGTAGCAGGTGTACATGAGCAGGGTATCGCTTTCGTCATCCCTGTAAACACCGCCGACAGAGGTTTTTATGACATCCCCTGGAAAGACGTATCCGGGAATGCTGACCCTTACGCCGCCCGAAAGGCTCGGGGAAACGCTGTCCTTGTCTTTCTTACATGATAAAAGGCACGCTGCGAGAAGTACGGCAGCGAGAGCATATTTCGTATATTTCATTGTCTTCATTCCAAACTCCAAATATACAACAAATTATTTGCCAAGCCGCAACTGGAGCTGTGCATAGCGGGTGGCCGCCGGGCGGTGCGTGATGCAGAGGATGGTCTTTTTCCCGGAATAGCGGGACGCCAGATTCTCCAAAAGCGCAGCCTCTGTTTCCTCGTCCAGGGCGGAAGTTGCCTCGTCGAGGATAAGCACCCCTCCCGGGCGCAGAAGTGCGCGGGCGATGGCAATGCGCTGGGCCTGACCTTCGCTGAGTCCCGCCCCGACTTCGGCGCAGACACTGTCGAGTCCGTGTTCCAGACTGCGGACGAATCCCGCCATTGCGATATCGAGAACCTCCCAGAGTTCTTCTTCACTGGCATCGGGCTTCGCCAGAAGGAGGTTCTGACGTATGGTGCCGCTCATAAGGCTGTTTCCCTGAGGCACATACATGAAGTTGCACAAAGTGGACGGGCCGCTCGCCTCCTGCTCCCCTTTAACTGAAGAATAGAGGAAGACCTCCCCTTCGGAGGGTTTCAGCAAGGACATTATCACTTTAATCAGGGTACTCTTCCCCTCTCCCGTGGCACCGGTAATCGCCGTCATGCTTCCGGGGAGGAAATCGAAATCCAGATGACTGAAAACAGGTTCCGAAGCCCCCTCGTAAGTGAAACCGAGATCCTTAAGCCTTATTCCGGGAGCCGCTTCAAAGAGCCAGTCCTTCGCCGCTTCTTCCTGCTCCAGGCCTGACAGGGACAGAAGCCTGTCCTGCGACGCCAGGGCGCGGATGAATCCGGGGATCTGCCTGGCAATATCGGCCACGGGCCGCTGCACCTGCCCCACAAGCTGGAGGAAGGCTGTCATCATACCGTAGGTCACGCTCTTGTCGTACAGGCCTTTGACGCTCCAGATGAAGGCGACCGCATAGCCCGCCATGAATCCGAACTGAAGGAAGGAGCGGGAAACCGCGGAGTAGTTCAGGCGCGTAACCGTCTTTTCCATAACCTCGTCCTGGATGTCGTCCAGCCTGTCCAGCACGTTTTCGGTGCTTCCGAGACTGCGTACCACCACGCGATGCTGTATATTCTCCTGAAGATGGGACTGCACACGGCTGTCCGCATCACGGATGTCCATGGTCAGAGAGCGCATCTTGCGGAAGAAAAGCCTGCTGCCTATCGCCGCCGCAGGCATTATGAACAGGAGTATCCACCCGAGTCCGGGAGAAAGGGCAAAGAGGAAAACCGTGGCGGCCACCAACTGACAAAGCGTCACTATGACCTGCGGTATCGTGCACACGACGAAATCGGTGACAACCCGGATATCTTCTTCCAGCCTGTTCACCGTGTCTCCGCTGTGGAAGGCGTCGCGGCCGTTCCAGACGCTGCGCATCACCCTTGCGAACACCTCCGCACGCATCCTGTTGCGGGAATGTACCTCGACGTAGCCTTCACAGTAATTGAATGCCACACGCACGAGGACCTGAAGCAGCATCACTGCAGCGAGAAGCCCCACTCCCCTGCCCAGAGGCCAGTCGGAAAGCCCGGTGGCGATGTCAACCGCACGCTTGCTGAGCCATACGAAGGCAAGCGAAGCCCCCACCTGCACGATACCGAGCAGGCAGAGCAGGAACAGTCTCCACCTGTCAGGTGCCGAGGAGCGCAGAAGTGCGCGGAAACATTCGCGGAAGGGTCTCATTACTCGACAAGTCCGGCTTCTTTCCACTTGTCGACGATAGCCGCGGAATCCCTCGCGGCGATTTCTTCGTCGATACCGTATTCGTCAAGAAGCAGCTGTTTTACATCCTGAACCGTAAAATCTTTTCCTTCAAGGGATTCCCAGAGAAAAGCCGCCGTGGCGTTCATGGAAATCATCTTGTTGAAATTTATCTGCTCGATGCCTTCGCCGGTGACTATGAAAGAGTCGCCGAGAGGGCGCATCCTGAATCCTGTTTTGATTTTCATCTCTTATCTTATTAATCTTCTGTATATTGCAAGAAAAAAGCGGCGGCATATATAGGGCAGTTTCCACCACCTGCGCCAGCGCCGCATCTGTTTCGGGGAGCGGGGGTCGGCAGCCTTGCCGCGCGGGGGCTGTATTTCAAGCACCACTCCGGCCACATCCGCCTCCCGGCAGCGTTCGGTGCCCCGCAGGTTGCCGTCGCCGCGAAGCGTGACGATACCTTCCGAAATGTCTATCACCCTGTGCAGCACATACTTGTCCTTGCTTACCTCCGCAAGCGCGATGTCTCCGGGAAGCAGCGGCAGCCTTTTTTCGAGGAGGACGCTGTCCCTGCCCCCGCGGATGAAGGGAAGCATGCTGAATCCCTTGGTCAGGATGATGACCTGACGGCCTTCGGACAGCAGGCTCTTCACCTCGCCCAGCATCACCGCATTCGGAAGGACAAGCTGGTTCATCCCAGCACCTCCTCGCTGCATACCCTGGCAGCATCGGCATCGGGACGGCAGTCCAGAACATAGCAGGGGCACTTCTGGGCTATTGCGCTGAAAGTCTCATGCAGCCCGTCCGCCATGGTCCTGTCCGCCTTGAAACCGGAACTTGAACCATACAGGAGAGCATAGGACTCGAAAAGCGAAAGCCTGCTTATCTTGTTTTCGGGGCTGCGCCTGATCTGCACGAAGGCGCCGGCCGGATACTCTTCATTCTTGTAGCACGGGGTTTTGCCGCTCCACGGAGATCCATACACGATCACCCGCCCGTCTGGCCAGAGCCGCACCACCGGATTGTCGTCGTTGAGCAGGCTGCTTCCCGGGATATTGTCGAGCCAGAGCTGGCTGTGGGTGCTCTTGCCGGTTCCGCTCTTGGCAAGGAAGAGGAAAGCCTTGCCGGAATTGACGGTGACCGAGGCATGCATCTCGAGTGTTCCCATGCCGGCCGTGCTGAACGCAAAAAGCAGCATGAGCGCATTGTTCAGGGCGAACAGGGCGTCACTGTCCCCTGTGAGCATCAGTTTTCCTTCACGGAAGTCATTGCTCATCAGAAGCTTTCCAGCCACGGGAGCGTTTCTCAGCGGCGCCGACTCGGCACCCCATAACCCCTCTCCCCTGAAAAGCCTCACCAGCGGCTGACCGGGTTCGGGCGAACCGTCATAGACCATTTTCAGGCCATCCCAGGGCAGGTCTTCCACGAGTGACAGCGAAAACACCGGATCGTCACATTCCTTGACGTGAAAGGGGGCATACTGCGAACAGCGCTTCCAGAGCGGATGCCCCTCCGGAATATCCAGCGCGAAACAATGCCCGGCCACTTTGAAAAATCTCTTCATTCCTCTCTGTTCTTTTAGGATAGCAAATATAGTGATATTTCGCGCAAATTCATTATATTTGCCTATTCTGACAAAGTAAAAAGAAAATGCAGGAAAACATAAGACTCGAATATAACACGGAGCGTGAGAGGCTGGACATGCCCGAATACGGCAGGAATGTCCTGAAGATGGTGGAACAGCTGAAAGAAATCCCGGAAAAAGCGAAGAGAAGCGAACAGGCAAAGGCGGTTATCAAGACCATGGAACTGCTCAACCCCCAGGTCCGCAGCCAGGAAGACTGGGAGCACAAGCTCTGGGACCACCTTTACATGATCGCAGGTTTCGACCTGGACATCGACGCCCCCTTCCCCTCCCCCGTGAAGGAGGAATTCTCCACCAAGCCCGTGCCCATTCCCATGAAGGGCACCCGTATCAGGGCCACCCACTATGGAAGGAACATCGAAAAGATAATAGACCTGCTCTGCAAGGAGCCCGACGGAGAAGTGAAGACGGCCATGATCCGTTCGCTCGCCATATACATGCGCCAGCAGTATCTCATCTGGAACAAGGACAGCGTAGCCGACGAGACCATCTTCGCCGACATCGAGAAGCTCTCCGACGGCGCCCTCAAGGTTCCCGAGGGAATCAGCCTCAGCAAGATATCTTCCGACGCGAACTTCGCCCGTCCCGGCATGGGACCGAACCTCGGCCAGAGCGGCAAGAGCAGGAATTCACGTAAATTCAAACACAAAGGCAGAAAATAATGCGAAGGTTCCTGGATTATCTGTCCTTCTGGAAAAACTGGGATGAGAAGGAGAAAGCCACCGCCGTCAGGATCATAGGATTCGCGACGGCTGTCCTGGCCGTTTTCGTGCTGATCGCCTCTCTGTCATATCTTGTCAACTGGAAGGCTGACAAGAGCGTGCTCTCGGAGCCCGACATGATGGACGGCAGCGTGGAGATAGCCAACGCGGCGGGCAAACTCGGATACAAGACCGGGGTCCTGCTCGTCCGCAACCTCTTCGGTCTCGGCAGCTTCGCCCTGCTGGTGATCCTCGTGGCAGCGGCTGCCAGGCTCATCGCCGGAAAATGGCGCTGGTCCCTGCTCAAAACCACCATGCTCAGCATAAGCGGTGCCTTCGTGGCATCCCTCGTCCTTGCTTTCGCCGGGAACCTCGCCGGAATCCCCTATGCCTTCGACGGAGGTCTGGGCGGAATCTGCGGCGCAGAGATAATTCTCTGGAGCACAAATCTTTTCGGCTCCGTGATAACTGGGATCCTCGTGGTGCTCGCCATCGTCCTCTGGCTCTTTGCAGCGAGCCACCGCTTCTCCGAATGGGTATATTCCCTGCTGATAAGCGAGACTGATGAAGAGCCGGACGTAACGGCAGAGCCCGAAGGAACCGAGGAACCCGAAGAACCGGAAGAGCCGGATGTGCCCCAGGGGCCGGCGATGCCTGAGCCGGCAAATGGAAATGAGGACGGAGACGGGGAACCGGAGCCGACTCCACAGCCCGACGGGGACGAGAAGAAAGGAGGTGAGCCGGTAAAAGAGAATGGAGATAAGGGACTTACCGTGCAGACGGACGACACCCTGGATCAGGACGTAAAGGATCTTCCTCCAATAAACAACAGGCTGGATCCTCCCGAGGGTCTGCCGGATTACAAGACTCCTTCAATCGATTTCCTCCGCAATTACGAGTCCGCGAAGAAAACCGTCACCAAGGAGGAGCTCATGCGCAACAACAACCGCATCCGTGCCGCCCTCAGCAACTACAAGATAGAAATAGTCGATGTCAAGGCCGTCGTCGGCCCCACCGTCACCCTCTATAAGGTTTATCCCGCACAGGGCATCACGATCAACTCCTTCAAACTGCGCCAGGAAGACATCGCCCTCGCCCTGGGAGCAAAGGGGGTGCGAGTAGTCGTTCTCGCCGACTGCGTGGGCATTGAGGTTCCCAACGACAGTCCGTCCATAGTGCCTCTGCGGAATCTCCTCGGAAGCGAGGCGTTCCTTCAGAGCAAATACGAACTGCCCGTCGCCATAGGCTATACCATCACCCAGCAGGTGAAGGTTTTCGACCTCAGCAACGCTCCCCATCTTCTCGTAGCGGGTGCCACCCAGCAGGGTAAATCCGTGGGTCTCAATGTGATAATCACATCGCTGCTTTACAGCAAGCATCCTTCCGAGCTCAAGTTCGTGTTCATCGACCCGAAGATGGTGGAATTCTCCGCATACAACGGCCTGCTGAAGCATTATCTGGCAGTCATGCCCACGGCCGGAGACGAGGAGGAAGAGAAGAAAAAGGCCATCGTCAAGAATTCCAAGGATGCCGAAACCATACTCAAGAGCCTTGTCGTGGAGATGGACGACCGTTACCAGCTGCTGAGCGAAGCCGGCGTGCAGAAGATAACCCAGTACAACGACAAGTACAAGCAGCGCAAGCTCCGTCCGGACAAAGGACACAGGTTCCTCCCCTACATCGTCACCGTAGTCGATGAATATGCGGACCTCACAATGACCAAAGGCGCGAGCGCCGAGGTCAGGGCCTCTTCGATGAGCATCCAGAATTCCATCATCAGGCTCGCTCAGAAGGGCCGTGCGGCGGGAATCCATCTCGTGCTTGCCACCCAGAGGCCTTCGGTAGACGTCATCACCGGTGTCATCAAGGCTAACTTCCCTATGCGAATCGCCTTCAGGGTGTCTTCAAGAGTTGACTCACAGACCATCCTCGATGCTCCGGGAGCCGAGAAACTGATAGGCCGGGGAGATATGCTCCTCTCCGCCGGAATAGACACCGAGCGAGTGCAGTGCGCCCTCATCGAAGGAGAGGAAATCAATGCCATAACCGAATTCATCGAGTCCCAGCAGGGATACAGGAAGAGTTACAACACTCCTTACTATCTGCCTGAAATCAAGGAAGAAGGAGGAGGAGGCGCAGGCGGAGACATGGGCGAGATGGATGAACGTTTCGAGGAAGCGGCAAAAGTCGTCGTGAGCAGCCAGAAAGGCTCCACCTCAGACCTGCAGCGCAAACTCGGCATGGGATATGCAAAGGCAGGCAGGGTAATGGATCAGCTGGAGCAGGCGGGAATCGTAGGTCCGCAGGAAGGCAGCAAGCCAAGGGCGGTCCTGGTTTCCAGCCTTGACGAGCTCCAGGAGATAATCGACAGGCTGAAACAATGAAACGACTCACCACAATTCTGATCGCTTTTCTGGCCCTGTCCGCATTGCGGGCCCAGGATTTCGTCGCGGAAATCACCGCCTTCGTAAAAGATTCAAGGGTGGAGTGCGACTACACCTACAAGACAAGCGGCGCCACTGCGCTCAGCGGCTATGGCAGCGCCATCCTGCAGGGGAGTTGCTATAAACTTGAGGGCAACGGCCTGAAAATCATCAGCAACGGCGTCACCCGCTGGACCGTGAATCCGTCCGGAAAGGAAGTTTACATCGAGACCGTAGGCGAAGGCGATTCCCTGCTCCACGGGCTCGAATCCATGTTGCGCGAGATTCCTGACCTGAAATACGAAAACGGGGTTTTGAGCGGCACGGTAAGGTTCCCCGGAGAAGAAGGCACCGTATTCTGCACCCTTCAGAACATCACGAAGTCTGTCTCCGGAGACAACGGAATATTTACCTTCGACACCTCGGGTCTCGACAGCAGTTGGGTGATAACGGATTTGAGATGACGCCTTTCCTTAAACAAGTTGCAGATCATTATTACACAGACGGTAATTTGGGCCGTCTGTGTTTTGTCTTTCCCAACAAGCGTTCGGGACTGTTTTTCAAGAAATATCTGGCCGGCACTGTCGCCGAGGCCGGAGGAACGCAGTTCGCCCCCAAGATCATCACCATAAACGAGTTCTTCTACGCTCTCACCGGCAGCGTGCTCACGGACAGGCTGCAGCTTCTTTATGAACTCTGGAATTGTTACTGCAAACTGACTCCGCGGCAGGAGAGCCTGGACGAGTTCCTCTATTGGGGAGGCGTGATCCTTTCGGATTTCGACGATGTGGACAAATACCTCGCGGACCCCAGGATGATTTTCAGCAACATAGCTGAGCTCAAGGGGATGCAGGACGATTTCAGCTGGCTGGATGAAGGGCAGAGGGATGCAATCCGGCATTTCATCTCCCTTTTTGAAAAAGACGGCGGCTACAAGGGAGAATTCAGAAAAATCTGGGATATCCTATACCCTTTATATAAAAGCTTCAACGAGGCGCTCGCGGCAAAAGGGCTCTGCTATGAGGGGATGGTTTACCGCAAACTCGCTGAAAGCCTGGAAGATACTCCCGTGGCCGATTTGCTGCAGGAGAAATTCGAAGGAAAGGAAAAATTCGTTTTTACCGGCCTCAACGCCCTCAACAAATGCGAAAGGAAGGTCCTTGCGAAGATGAGGGATGCGGGCTTCGCCGAGTTCTGCTGGGACTACAGCAGCAATGAGATCAAGGATCCCCAGAACAAGTCATCGCACTTCCTCGGGGAGTTCAGCCAGCTTTATCCGCAGGCGTTCAAACCCGATCCTGAAGGTCTCGGGAAGCCCGTGATCAACGCCCTCAGCGTCTCTTCCGCGGTTGGCCAGGCAAAGCAGTTGCCTGCCATATTGCAAAGGCTCCGCAGCGCGGACGGAAGCGCCGCGGAAACAGACATCGAAACGGCAGTGGTCCTCCCCGACGAGGGTCTGCTTCTTCCTGTGCTCAATTCCATCCCACCGGAAGTCCCGCGCATCAATGTCACCATGGGATACCCTATCCGCGGAAGCGAGTTTCTCAGCATGATGAACGATATCGCCGCCCTGCAGGTCCATCTCCGTGAAAGCGAAGGGAAAATATCCTTCTATCACCGTCAGGTATGGGGACTTTTCTCCAACAGCGTCTTCCGCAAATGCCTGAGCGAGGAAGAAAAGGCCAACTGCGGGATTGTGCGTGAAAACGGTAAATACTATATTCCCGAATCCGAGCTGGTGGCCGGCGAGGTCAGCGGATTGATATTCCGCAAGGCCGGAGACGATATCGCAAGCTATCAGAAAGCCATCATCACCGCCATCGCTCCCCTGCTGAAAGGCAGTCTGGAGCAGGAATTCGCCATGGTCTGGTACAAGGCCCTGACGAGGCTTGAGAATCTGCATCTGGACATCAAGCCACGCACCTGGTATCGCCTGCTCATGCAGCTCGCATCCGGAGAATCCGTCCCGTTCAAGGGAGAACCGCTTGCGGGAATGCAGGTTCTCGGGCCGCTTGAAACCAGGGCGCTGGATTTCAAGAACCTGATCATCCTTTCCTTCAACGAAGGCATCTTCCCAAGGCACAACGTCGCGTCTTCCTTCATCCCCGCGGAAATCCGAAAGGGTTTCGACCTGCCTACCTATGAGCATCAGGACGCCATCTGGGCATACTATTTCTACCGCCTTATCCAAAGGGCGGAGAACGTGTGGCTGGTTTCAGACTCCCGGACGGACGTATCCCGTTCCGGCGAGGAAAGCCGCTATCTCAAGCAGTTGGAGATGCTCTATGGCTTCGACATCCACCGCTACGTGATGAAGGCCGAGCAGAAGACCGAAGACAGGGATATTATTCAGGACCTTCCCCGTACCCAGGAAGATATAGAGCTTCTGCACGGCAATATGCTCTCCGCCACGGCGCTGCAGGATTATATCAATTGTCCTGCGAAATTCTATTTCGGCAGGGTGCGGGGCCTGAAGGCAACGGAAGAAGTAGCGGAAGCGCTGGATTCCGGAATGATAGGAAGGATCGTGCACTCAGCCATGCAGAACCTGTATAGCAAGCCGCCGTTCTTCAGCGAGAATCCGGTGCATTACGATGAGATAAGCGCCGATTTCCTGAAAGGGCTGCTCTCCGAAGACGACAAACGCATTCCACTCGTGGTGGACTACAATATCCGCAAGGAGATGAAGAGTCCGGATATCAGCGGGCGTAACCTCGTTTTCCGGGAGCTCATACTAAAATATGTCCGCCGCATCATTTCCACGGACCTGGAACTGCTCCACGGCAGGAAATCCTTCAAATGCTTCGGCCTGGAAGACAGGAAGTTCATGGAGATAGGAGGATTCCGTTTCATCGGCTTCATCGACAGGCTGGACAGTTTCGAGCCGGGGATGGCACGCATAGTGGACTATAAGACCGGTTCCGTAAAAGATGAAGACATAAACATCAATCCGGACAATGCCGAAAATGTGGTGAAAGCGCTTTTCGAAGGCAAATACAAGGACCGTCCGAAGATAGCGCTGCAGCTCTATCTTTACGACCGCTTCCTGAAGGGTGACCCCAGAATCAGCGGATACGCCCGCATGAACTGCCTCTATCAGACAGGAAACCTTTTCACCGACGGGCCTCTCTCTTCCGTCGTCTGTCCCGAGTTCAACGAGTTGATGGACAAGCGGATAGACGAACTGCTGGAACGTATGGACAAGCCCGAGGGGAACTGGGAGCGCACGGCAGACACGGATACCTGCACTTATTGTGATTTCAAAAAACTTTGCGGAAGATGATCAGGATAGAGAAAGCCTCCGCAGGGTCGGGCAAGACATACACCCTGTCGCACACATATCTCAGCCTCCTGAAAGAGCGCTATGCATACCGTCATATCCTTGCCGTAACCTTCACCAACAAGGCTACTGCCGAAATGAAGGACAGGATACTCAGGGTGCTTTTCCACAAATCCGCCGACGATCCGGATGCAAAGGCGATGCTAACGGACATCCTGCACGACTACAGCGCATTTTCGGTGAGCACCATCGACAAGTTCTTCCAGCGGGCCCTGAAGGCCTTCGCACGTGAGATCGGACAGACGGCCGACTACAAGATAGAACTGGACAAGCCTTCGCTGATAAACGAAGCCATGGACCGCATCCTGGATTCCCTTTCGGAAGAAGACACGGATGTGCTCGGGTGGCTGAAAACGAATATGGAATACCGTCTGGGCCGTGGGGAAAGGCTTTCGGTGGAGGATGAACTCCACGAAATAGGCGCCAGGCTCAAGAACGATGAATTCACTAAGCTGACTGCTTCCGGAGAAACTCCGGATTTCAGCAGGGAAAGGCTGCTCGCTGTGCGGGAGAATTGCGAAAAGATAATCAGGGAGTTCCATAAGGATATCTACGAAGCAGCAAAAGCGCTGGTCGTAAAGAGCAAGAATGCGGTTAAACAGGCTGCAGTATACCAGGCCGGATTCAAGGACACTGACCGTGTGCCCTACCCGCAGGTTACGCTCGCGAAGGAAGCCGATGGCACTCCATTCATGGACCTTTTTTTGAGCGGCAACCGCTTCATCTGGTACAACACCGCACGCATCATCCTGGACAGCTGGTTCAGCCTCGGACTCGCCAGGGAATTCTTCAAGAGTTTCGACGATCTTCTCCGGGAAAAGGACCTCATGTGCCTGGACGATTCCAATTCATTGCTGCAGAAGATTATAGCGGACAGCGACGCTCCTTTCGTCTATGAAAAACTGGGAGTCCGCTACACCAATTTCCTGCTGGACGAGTTTCAGGACACTTCCAACGTACAGTGGAACAACTTTCTGCCGCTTTTGGCAGAAAGCGATGCCGGCGGGAACGAGAGCCTTATAGTAGGCGACGTGAAGCAGAGCATCTACCGCTGGAGGGATTCCGACTGGGAACTCCTCGCCCACCGGGTGAAAGACAGTTTTCCCCGCGCAGACGAGCACCATTCCGAATTCAACTGGAGAAGCGTGGACCTGGTGCGGGATTTCAATAACAAATTCTTCGGAAAGGTCAAAGCCATCCTTGGTAAGGATTCCGTACTTTACGGGGACGTCGAGCAGAAATTCCCTGAAGGGAAAAAGACCCCGGACCAGCAGAAGGGATGCGTGAAAGTGAGTTTCTGCGACAAGAATGAAGAAATAGAGAAGGTGGTCGAATCCATCGGCGAAGCCCTTGCAGCCGGAGCATCCTACAGCGATATCACCATCCTGGTAAGGATGAACAAGGAAGGCGCCCTCATCGCTTCCGAACTTATGTCCAGGGGCATCAGGGTGATTTCCGACGACAGCCTCGCCATTTCATCATCTTCCGTAGTGAGGGGACTGGTGGCCATTCTTTCCTGCCTGGACAACAAGAAAGACAAGATCAACGATTATCTCTGCTCCGGACTTGGTGTGGAGATTCCGGAAGAATACCATTCACTGCTGGATCTCTGCGAAAAGATCCTGCGCGCCATAAAGGAGAAACACCCGGACAGTTTCAAGGGCGAAAGCCTTTTCATTCAGGCATTTATGGATTCACTCAGGGACTGGGTGGACGCCAACGGCAACGACCTTCACTTCTTCCTGGAATACTGGAACCGCAAGGAAAGCTATATAGGTTCACCGGACAACAACGATTCCGTGAGGATACTCACCGTGCACAAGGCTAAAGGTCTGGAAGCGCCGTACATCATCTTCCCTTTCATAGAAAACGTGGGAATGTACAGGAAGGGCTGGCACTGGTGCCGGCTCGACACGGAAGGGACTCCTTTCGGCAAGGAGTGCCAGGGGATCTACCCGGTGGAACTGAATACATCTTCGGCAGACACGCTGTTCCGCAAGGATCTCGAAGACGAGATGCAGAAGCAGCTGATAGATAATCTTAACACGGTTTACGTCGCGTTCACCAGGGCCACCAAGTGCATGCATCTGATCTCGGCCATACCTACCAAAAAGTTCCTTGCAGCCATACCGGGCGGTTACGCTGACAGTTCCCGCTACGCCAACTATTCCCAGGTACTCTACCAGTACTGCCGTCCGGGCGGCGAATCTGATGCATCCGGAGAAGGCAAGGTCCTCTCCAGTGGCAGCGACGGCGCATTCGACAAGATTTACGGGGAGATGTACGACTTCAGCCGCATGCCCGAGGAGGACAGGAAGAAAAAGAGCGGCGGCGAGGACTTCCCTTCCGAATACTGCTGCTACGATTCTTCCGACCGTCTGACCGGGATTAGCTCCGCTGGAGAATTCTTCGACGAGCTTGCCGGCGAGGAAGAAAGTGCAAGGCAGAACGGTATAGTTCTTCACGATATCCTGTCCAGGGTTAACAGGTCCGAGGACCTTCGGGCCGCTGTCAATGAAGCGGAACTGGACGGCCTTCTGACGGTGCAAGAAGGTGAAGATGCCTTCAAGCTGCTGTCTTCGCGTATAGCCGCCCATCCGGAGTTTTTCCCGGAGAAAGCGGCAATCTTCAACGAGCAGGATATCATCACGGAAAACGGAGACAGCCTGAGGCCGGACAGGGTGCTGGACGAAGGCGGCCGCATCACCGTGATAGATTATAAGTTCGGGAAGGAGAATCCGGCTTACCGCAGGCAGGTCCTGGGCTATATGGATCTATTCAGGAAGATGGGCTACGCCCAAGTTTCGGGCCGAATCTGGTATGTTTACCAGGACAAAGTGGACATCATCCCGGATAATTGAGTAAATTTGTGCTCTGTATGAGTTTCCGCGAGAACGATTTTTCAAGGCTTGAGCTCCGCCTGCCGGCATGCAAGGCGAACTACCGCTATTTCCGCTCCCTTCTGGAGCCGGAAACGCGACTTCTCGTTCTCGTCAAGGCCAATGCCTACGGGCACGGCGCTGTGGAATTCGCATCCATGATGCAGGGTGAAGGCGCTGATTATCTTGCCGTTGCCCTTCCGCTCGAAGGTGTGGAGCTTCGCAAGGCAGGTATCACCCTCCCGATCCTGGTGCTCACCGCCGGGACCGATTTCTTCGAGGAGATGGTGGACTACCGTCTCGAACCTTCCATTCCGAATCTTTACAGTCTCAAGGTCCTGGTTTCAGTGCTGCAGAGGCGTGGTGTCAGGGACTTCCCCATCCATATCAAGCTGGACACCGGCATGCACCGCCTGGGATTCATGAGCGATGAACTCCCCGCCCTTTTCGAGTACCTCCCAGGATGCCCGGAAGTGAAGGTTGTCTCCTGCTTTTCGCATCTCGCAGTGGCGGAAGACCCGGAGCAGGATGCATTCACGCTGGGACAGATCGAGCTTTTCCGGAAGAACGCCCAGGCCCTTACCGACGCTCTCGGATATAAGCCGATGTGGCATATCCTCAACTCGGCAGGCATAGAACGCTTCCCGCAGTACCAGTTCGACATGGTGCGGCTGGGAATAGGCATCTATGGCATCAGCGCCCTTCCCGGGGTCCGGCTGGAACCGGTTGCTTCCCTGAAGGTCAAGATCCTTCAGATCAAACAGTTGAAGGGGGCCGACGAGACTGTGGGATATGGCCGCTGGGGCAAGGTCTCCCCTGCCGGCACCACCATCGCCACCATCCCCTGCGGCTATGCGGACGGCCTCGACAGGCATCTCGGCCGCGGCAACGCCTCATTCAGCGTCAACGGGCACCGCGCCCCCACAATCGGCAATATCTGCATGGACATGTGCATGCTGGACGTCACCGGAATCCCCTGCGAAGTGGGCGACACCGTCACCATTTTCGGCTCCGACCCCACCGTGGAGGAACTCGCCGACCGCCTCGGCACCATCCCCTACGAAATCCTCACCTCCGTCCCGAGGCGTATCGAAAGGATAATCGTCAGGAAATAAAGGCGAGGAGCCATCATTTAAGGGGCCATGAGAGTTGTCATCCAAAGAGTTGCATCGGCATCAGTCACTATAGACGGAGAGATTCGCTCCGCCATCGGTCCGGGGCTTCTCATCCTTTTGGGAATAGGTCACGAAGATTCATCAGAGGATATCGACTGGCTCGTAAGGAAGGTTGCCGGACTCCGTATCTTCAATGACGGGGACGGGGTGATGAACCGCAGCATAATGGAAAGCGGCGGAGACATCATCGTAGTCAGCCAGTTCACGCTGATGGCATCAACCAGGAAAGGGAACCGGCCGTCTTACATCGGTGCCGCGGGGCACGAGAAGGCCATCCCCCTCTACGAACAGTTCTGCAAGGCTCTCAGCGAGGCCGTCGGAAAGCCTGTCGGTACCGGAGAGTTCGGCGCCGACATGAAGGTCGCCCTCGTCAACGACGGCCCCGTAACGATATGCATCGACTCCAAGAACAGGGAATGATTTTCATTCCCGCAATAAGGCCCTAGCCCAGACTTTAATATTGAGAAGTGTGTAAGGTGTCCCAAAAACGAGGACACCTTGCACACCACTCGATTTTGCAGAAACCAGCAGGATTCTCTCCCACGGTAGAACCCCTGTCCCGGGCACAACAAAAAAAGTGTGGAGCTCGAATCGACTGCTTAAAGAGAGGTTCTGGCAAACCTGAAAGAAAACAGACGGAAACAATCTCCACACCCGTATCGTCGGTGAGAATACACGCAAACAGATACAGATGATGGTGTTGGCCCAATCCTTTCTTTCGTAGAAACTGCCAGATTTCTCTTTAAGGACAGTGCGATAACACTTCATCAATATTATAACCCGCCACCGCAGTGACGGATATCGCAAATATAAGAAATAATCTTCGTTTTATTTGTATATTTGCACACAACCATGACCCAAACGGAGTACATAAACGGTTTTTCAAGCTATATCTTCTGGGATGCTGATTCCAAGACGATTGACCCTGAAATCAATGCGCCCTATATTGTCCAGCGCGTATTGGAGTATGGTCAGATTGGCGATTGGAGGCATCTGCTGGACTTTTACGGCTTAAGCAGAATTACTGATCTTGCCAAAAAGTTTCGCTCCCTCGAGCCTCGCGCTCTTTCATTTATAAGTACCGTCTCCAATACTCCGATAGATCAATTCAGATGTTACACCTTGAGACAATCGAACCCGGAACATTGCAACTTCTGAAAAGTCTGCAAGCGATTCCTGCCCTTAAAGACTTTTTGCTTAAACATTTTTCACTTCAGGAGATCCTGGACCTGTACATGGAGAAATACCCAGATGGTTCAGTCTTCATAGCCATGAAAAGCCTCACGTATTTTGATGATGCAGAGTCGGACCCGATGCCTAAAATGTTTGAAGATGTCTCCTGGGAGACAGTAAAAAATTCCA
This sequence comes from Bacteroidales bacterium UBA2861, assembly GCA_002350615.1. Taxonomy (GTDB): domain Bacteria; phylum Bacteroidota; class Bacteroidia; order Bacteroidales; family UBA932; genus Cryptobacteroides. Next base: position 38,700 of record DEFD01000027.1, read on the forward strand.
TTCGCAAGGCAGTTTCCCAACTCTGATTCTTGCTCGTAGTCCTGCGCCGACATGAAGGTCTCCCTCGTCAACGACGGCCCCGTAACGATATGCATCGACTCCAAGAACAGGGAATACCTTTCATTCCCGGACTAAGGGCCCTCGCCCGGGCTTTAATGTTGAGAAGTGTGCAAGGTGTCCCGTTTTCAAGGACACCTTACACAAAAACGGCCAATTTCGTGCACGGTGTCCTCGTTTTTGGGACACCGTGCACACTATTCGGCTTGCAATCGTTCCTTATGCTGAGTCTTTATTCCCGCCGGAGGTAGCCCCAACAATCGTCTTTCATCGGAGGTTTTCCCTCAAGCGACACCCGCTATCAATTTATCTGCTGTCATAGCTCTAAAGTTTAGATGCTTGATTGCATAGAAATGATAATCAAAGTAAACTGCGCAACTGACAAATGCCCCATATTTCTTACGAACATATTCTTTTAGAAGACTCAACTCTTCTTCTGAATCAGCAATGAAAACCCGGCAAATTTCTTTGCTATAGGAAAAAATCTGAAAAAATGGGCATTTGAAAATATCGCCCTCCCTCTTGAGCAAATTTCCTACCCACACAATATATCCACTTGCAGTAATTGAATGCTAAATTTCATGCTTACACAATTCAGCGATGATGGCAGTGCCGTACCCCATTTCTCTCATATCTTTTCGAACAGCAAGATAGTCTATTTCCAATGTCGGATACATTGCTCCGTTTTGAATGGCGCCGTTGTCATCAAGATATCCCCAAGCATCCCCGTGCGGTACATCTTGAAATAGGCTCAGGGTGGAATGAATAAAGGTATCCATCGGCTGGATACCACATTCAAAATCAACTAAAGAATCAGCCGCATGCGAGGCTGAAAGTACCACGACCATATAGTCCCCCACCGACTCTACTTCTTCGACTCTTCAGATGGTTTGGCTCGAACTATCTTTTGTTCACAAGAACGGTTATTGCGTACTATGACAATCTGTTCACGAAGTTTCTCCGCGAACACCCCCTTGATGGGACGCCTGTCTGTCTTAATTCCAAGCATACGCAATGACCTTTTTGCAAATTAAATAAAAACAATCTGAATCTCCAAATATAACATTCGTTTGATGACAGCTTTCTTTCGTACCGACTCCAAGAGCATGGAATGACTTTGGTCCTCAGCTGGACAATTCACCTCTAAGCCCCTTCTAGGATCTCTTCGGTGGGCGAGGTCCGATTTTTCTGGCGACACCTCGCCCGGGCGAATTGCCTCATACCCCCTTCTCGACCCATTCCGGTGGGCGAGATCCCCGCGCCGAGAAGGGCTTCCCCCTGCGCATCGCTTACTTTCCCGCTCAGTTGTACGTTCTGGGCGGAAATGCCCAGCGGGAAAAAGAGCCCCGCAAAAAGCGTCAATATCTTTCCGGATAATCTCATGCCTTTTCTTCGTGAATATAACCGTCGTCCTTTATGTTCCAAAGGAAAGCGCAAAGGACGCCTCCCAGGACTGCGAACCCGGCCATAAGTATAAACAGTTTGTTCCAACCGAAACGGTCGCTGAACCAGCCGAGGCCAGCTCCGGTGATAATGACCGAGACATAACTCATCAGCCCTATCAGACCCACCGCCGAAGAAGCGGCCTTCTTGGTCGCATGCTTTGAAGCCGTTACTCCGAGAAGGGCCTGGGGTCCGTAAAGGAAGAATCCCGCAAGGGAGAGAATCCCAAGCACCAGGACAGGCGATGCCGACTCCGGAAGCAGTTGAAGGACGACCAGGCACAGTGCCACCAGCCCCATTTCCACGGCACATACGCGGTGCGTCTTTCCTCCGAAGAAATGATCGCTGATCCAACCGGCGCAAAGCATTCCCGCGCAGCCCGCGACTTCGAAAATTCCGATGGTCCATCCGGCCAGGTGCGGAGACAGGGGAACCGACATTTTCCCGAGGAAAGTAGGTCCCCAGTCCAGCACGGCGAAACGTACAACATAGACAAAAAGGTCCGTAATCGCAAGGACCCAGATCACGGGGTTGAGGAAGACCTTCTTCCGTACGAAAGCCCTGTAGGCTTCGGGAGAATCGTTGTCGTCAAGTTCCGTCTTCGTGTCCGGAAGTTCGGGAAGCCCGACCGAGGAGGGAGTGTCCCTCAGCGTTATTATTATAAACAGTATACCGAGCGCGGCGATTGCTCCCGGAATCCAGAAACACAGCCTCCAGTCCCCCGTGCTGCTGACTATATAGCCGCAGAGGACCGCGAGAATGCCTGCCCCTATCGAATGCGAAGTGTTCCAGATCGCCGTCTTTGTGGCAAGTTCCTTAGGTGCCACCCAGTGGTTCAGAAGTCGGTTGCAAGGAGGGAAGCCGCAACCCTGGAACACGTTGTTGAGAACAAGCAGGATTCCCATTACAAGCACCATCGTCCCTACGAAATCGGGGCCTCCAGCCTGGCCGGTGATCAAGGTTGATATCCTGTCGCTCCATCCGAAGAGGAAATTAAGCCCGACGCAGGCGCTGAGTCCGATTACGAGGTGCCATCTGGCATTGAAGCGGTCCGCGATAAATCCGTTGAGGAATTTGGACACTCCATATATTATTCCCACGAGGGAAAGGATGATTCCGAAGTCCGTATTTGTAATGCCATACCGGGCACTGAGCACGGGCATCGCAAAGGAGAAATTCTTCCTCACGAAATAAAACATGGAGTAGCCTATCATCGAGCAGATGATGACCCGCCATTGCCAATATGAAAATGACCGCTTAGTCTGCATCACTAAATGTGTTCGAATGTGAATGCCTCCCAGGGAAGGTCCGCATCGGCCTTACCCTTGTCAAGGATATCCACGATATGCATCAGGAGAGGGAAATCCTTGAGGTCCACAAGCCCCAGTTCCGCTTTGCGGCGGATTGCCTGGCCCATTACACGGGTGATTACCAGGCTCTCCAGGGTGATGCCGGCGAGGGCCTCGGTGACCTCTTCATAATTGAGGCCGCGCCCCATGAGCACGCCGCATTTACGGGTCCTTCCGCTGAAAATCGTCACGTAAAGGTCTCCAAGACCTATGCACTCGGATTCGAAACTGCCTCCCTGCATCTTCATAAGGGCATGGGTTTCGCGGACCGCCTGGGTGAAAGTACCGGCCTGGGAGTTGTAATGCTGAGGTTCGTCTTCTCCGTGCCAGCGGGTATTCAGGCCGACCGCAAGGGTGACTGCCATTGCATAGGCGTTCTTGAGTGCCACGGCACTTTCAAGTCCGATCACGTCGTCCGTAAGGGAAATGTGATAGTAAGGACGCTGCATCGCTTCTTTCATCATCCTAAGGGCCTTGGGATCCTTGCCGCAGAAACCCACCTCCGAAGGGTCCATGAATACGAGTTCGTAGGATGTGCACGGGCCGCCGATCGCACAGATTGTCCTGTTGATTCCCCGCTTTGCAAGTTCACTCTCCCAGTATCCGGGATAAGAAAGCAGAGACCCGTCCTCTGTAGCCCTGAGGCCTTTGGTGACTGAAAGTACGGGCAGCTGCGGATCCAGTTTCGTGAGTATTTCCTCCAGGAACCAGTCCACCCCGAATGAAGAGACGCCGCCTATCATGAAATCGGCTCCCTTTACGACGTCCTGCCACTCTTTGAAATAATGGAATTTCACATTCTCCGGGAAGGGACGGCAGAACTTTTCGTGTTTGCCGGTTGCGATATAACCGTCAATAATCCCGTCGTCCAGGCATGTCCCCACTATATGGACATCATTCCCGTTTTCGGCGGCCGGAAAGGCCAGGGCCGATCCCATCATACCTGCTCCCAAAATAACAATCTTGCGTTTCATAATAAAATATTGTTCTAATAATCTCTTTTCTGGTTGGGTGCACGTGCACCCACAGTGCAAATATAAGCCTTAAAAATTAAAATCAAAAAAATATTAGTATTTTTGCGGCCAAACAAGAAGCATAGTGCAGAAAGCGAGCAATAAAACTCCTACAGTCTTTGATGTAGCAGATTTGGCCGGGGTGTCCAGGGGCACCGTGGACAGGGTTTTGTACGGAAGGGGGCGCGTGTCTCATGAGACCAGGGAAAAAGTTCTTTCCGCAATCTCTACCCTGAACTATATCCCGAACTCTCACGCATCCCAGCTCGCATCCAGGAAAGAATACCTCTTCTGCTGCCTGATTCCCGAATATTCCAAGGGTGAATACTGGGAGTATATGAATACAGGCTTCCTTGAGGCGGCAAAGGACTTTTCCTCCTACAGTCTGAAGCTGGAAATCTACTATTACAACCAGAACGATGTGGCCTCCTTCGTGGAGAACAGCCGCAAGATACTCGAAAGCTCCCCTTCCGGCGTAATCATGAACGCCGTATTCCGTGACGAAGTCTCCCTCTTCGCCCACAAACTTGAAGAAAAGGGAATCCCCTATGCTTTCGTCGACAACAAAATAGACGAACTGGATTACATCCTTTATCACGGAGTGGACCCCTACAAGAGCGGTGCCCTGGGCGCATACCTTCTCACGGCAAGAAACGAAGTGAAGGATATACTCATGGTCCGCCTGAAGCGGGATTCCCGCCATAAGGCAGACCCTAACCGGCCGCGGCGTCACGGCTTCACCGACTATGTGGAAGACCACTTTCCCCAGTGCCGGATACACACCATTTTCATAGACCCGGAAGATTCTGAGGGGACCATGCATGAAATGGAGGCCTTTGCAAGGAAGAATCCCGATGTCCACCATATCGTAATGACCAATTCCCGTGTATTCCTGCTCGTGGATTATCTCAAGAAACACCCCGACCCGCAGCGGATTGTCGTGGGATTCGATGATCTTGACAAGAATCTGGATGCAGTCAGGGACGGGCTGGTGGACTGCCTTGTGACAAGGCACATCTCACAGCAATCCTATTCCTCGCTCACTTCGTTTGCCGAGTTTGTCATTCTTGGACGCAAGCCCAGGCACAGGAACCATTTCGTCCACATGGATATCCTGACGAAAATGAATTTCGACAATTATTAGCCTGCATTACTTTGAAGTCAGGCAATGAATCTCAGAACTTTTTGAAAGGTTTGACCGGTTCCACGTGGATTGTGATGTGAGTGTCGGCACCGAAACGCTCACGAAGGGCTTGTTCTATATCGTGAGCACGGGAATGGCTTTCCAAGAGTGAGGTCCCCCCATCCATCCGAATGTGGATTTCGATGGCGTAGTGGCCTCCTATTCTCCTGGTTTTCAGGTTATGAGGATCCGAAACGTCCGGGAAAGAGCTGACGATAGAGAGAATCTCTTCCTCTATCTCCTCTGGCAGGGACACTTCCATCAGGTCAAGGAAACTATTCCTGAGCAGCATCCAAGACACTCGGACGATGAAGCATCCCACCACTATCGAGGCCAGGGGGTCCAGAACGGCCCAGCGCGCACCCATGAGGATGGCACCTCCGATTCCGACCAGAGTGGCCAGCGAAGAGAGGGCGTCGCTGCGGTGATGCCATGCGTTGGCTTCAAGGGCTGGAGAATGCAGTTGGCGTCCCTTGTTCAATGTGTATCTATAGGTGATTTCCTTAAGGACTATCGTGGCTATGGCGCCCCAGAGTGCAATGGTGCCGGGCTTGGGGAGGTCCGCACCCTTCAACCAGGCTATAATCTTGACGGTGCCGTTGTAGAGTACACCGCCGGCAACCAGCAGCAGCGCAATCCCTACTATGGCAGACGCCAATGTCTCGAACTTGCCGCGTCCATAGTCATATTCTTTGTCTGCCGGTTTGCTTCCGATGTGCACAAAGATGAGCACCACCGCATCAGTCACGAGGTCCGAGAGTGAGTGGATTGCATCAGCCACCATTGCGGAGCTGCGCCCTGCAAAGCCAACCGCGAATTTCAGGGCGGTAAGAGCTATATTGACCAGGCTCCCGGCGAGAGTCACCTTGTCTATTTCTTTCTCCCTGCCGGGGAGAATGCTATCTGAATTGTCTCCCATATGCACGGTTTATCTGCATAACCGCACAAAGATAATTCAATTATACGTATATTTGAAACATGGATCAGCCCAGGATAGAACGCGTTTTCAGGCTCATGCGGCTTATGACCGGAAACGTATATTTCACGGTCGATGAACTTGCCGAGAAGCTGGAGACCTCGTACAGGTCCATCTACCGCTATATCGATACCTTCAAGGAACTCGGGTTCGTGGTGGAGAAGATAAACGGGAACATTTATCGCCTGGTGAAAGCGCCTTCATCCTTCAAGGACCTCAGCAAGCTGGTTTATTTCTCCGACGAGGAGGCCAAGATCCTGTGCAACCTCATCGAAGGCCTTGACAGCACCCACGCCCTGAAAGCATCCCTCTACAAGAAACTCGCAGCCATCTATGATCTCACGAGCATCAACGAATTCAAAGGCTCCAAGTTCAACGCAGGCTGCATCCAGGCCATAAGGAACGCAATGGACGAGAAGAAGAAGGTCATCCTGCGAAACTATGCTTCCTCTAATTCCGGCAAGGTGCGTGACAGGATCGTCGAGCCTTTCTCCTTCACCAACAACCATATAGATATCTGGGCCTACGATACGGAAAACAAAGACAACCGCATCTTCAAGATTCCCCGCATCGAATGGGTGGACATCCTGAACGAAAACTGGGAACATGAAAGCGAGCATCACCGTAAATCCATCGATGATTTCCGGATGAGCTATGACGGAGAAGGCATTCCGGTAAAGCTTGCGCTCTCCCTGAGGGCGAAGAACCTCCTGGTGGAGGAGTTCCCTCTCACGGAGGCCGGTGTCCGGAAAGAGGGCGACAGCTGGATCTATGAGGGCCGCGTGGGCCACATGGAAGGCGTCGGCAGGTTCTGCATAGGGCTTGCCGGAGATGTAAAAGTGCTTGACAGCCCCGAACTGGACAGGTATATCGACGATTTCATAAGAAAGAACTTCTTCACCTATCAGGACGGGCATACCAAGGCTGCTCCGATGGGAGAATAAATGATTTAATGACATGTATTTCCGCTTTCTGACATCCTTTATTGCCTGTCTCAGCTTGGCGACAGGCTGCTCCGGCTCATCTTCGGATCCATCTACGCCACCAGTTGACATGTCAAAGATAAGCATTTCCGCCGCCGGTAAATCCATAACGGCGACCCTTTCCCAGACTGACGCGGCCAAAGCTTTTGCCGAGAAGTTGAAGGATTCCCCTCTCACGATTGAACTGAAAGAATACGGAGGCTTCGAGAAGGTGGGGCCGCTCGGATTTTCCCTTCCACCCAGCGACGAGTCCATCTCCGGCGTCCCCGGGGACATCTTCCTTTATGCCGAAAACCAGATTACCATCTTCTACGGCAACAGCAACTGGAGCTATACGCGTCTCGGAAAGGTCGATGGTATGACTCAGAGCGAGCTGAAAGCCTTCCTCGGAACCGGGGACATTACCGTAACAATCTCGATCGTACGGTAAATTTGTTTCAGGAGGGATAGCTTGGATGCCCCGCATCATCTTCCATATAGATGTCAATTCCGCGTTCCTCAGTTGGAGCGCGGTAAAACTTGTCATAGAAGGCCAGCCCGATATCCGACTGGTGCCGTCGGTGGTTTCCGGAGATCCCAGTGACAGGCGGAGCATTATCACAGCGGCGTCCATCCCTGCGAAGAAACTGGGAATCAAGACCGCCATGCCGGTCTCGATGGCCCTACGCACCTGCCCGGAGCTTGTCATAGTGGGCGGCGACTGGGAGTGGTACAGGCGCTGCTCCGACGGATTCATAGAAATCTGCCGCTCCTATTCCCCTGTCCTGCAGCAGTTCAGCATCGACGAGTGCTTCATAGACATGAGCTTCCGCTGTACTCAGGAAAACGCAGTCGCCGTGGCCACGCAGCTTAAGGAGCAGATCAAGGAAACGCTGGGATTCACAGTCAATGTCGGCATCGGGTCCAACAAACTTCTCGCGAAGATGGCGTCCGATTTCGAGAAGCCGGACAAGGTGCACACCCTCTGGGAGAACGAAGTACCTGAGAAGATGTGGCCGCTGGGAGTAAGGGACCTGCTTTGGGTAGGAAAGAAAACGGAAGAACGCCTCACCGCCTACGGGATCAACACTATCGGGCAACTTGCCGGGCTGGGCATGGTGACGCTTGCCAATCTTGTCGGGAAGAAGTTTGCAGAGCAGCTCCACGAGAACGCCAACGGGCGCGACAATTCTCCAGTGGAGACGGAGCGGGGCGAAGCCAAGAGCGTAAGCGCCGAGAGGACCTTCTCCAAAGATCTCGTAAATCCGAAAGATATAGACCGGGCTCTCTTCAATGTCGCATGCATCGTTTCCCACCGCATCCGCAAACACGGTTTCCGGGCATCCACGGTGTCCGTATTCGTCAAGTACAAAGACTTTTCAGTGGTTCAGAAACAGTGCCGGACCGAGCGGCCGACAGATGTCACGGCCGTTATCCTCAACGAGGCGAGGAAGCTCCTTGCCGAAGCCTGGGACGGTGTCACTCCCATACGGCAGATAGGCCTCGGGGTATGCAAACTCACTCACGAAACCGCCGTCCAGATGTCCCTCTTCGAGGATCCCAAGCTGGACTACTACCGTGAGTGGGACCGCCACTACGACGATCAGAAATCTAAGAAGGAAGATGCCAGGATACTGGCGTACGAAAGCATCAAGGAAGCTGGCTCCTAGTATTATTCAGAGAATCTTCGATTTCGGGCGAGGTCCGATTATTAGTGCGACACCTCGCTCGGGCTAATTGCCCCAAGCCTCCTTCTGTGCCAGTTCCAGTGGGCGAGATCCCCACGCCAAAATCGGACCTCGCCCGGTTATGGCAAATTACCACCGCTTATCTCCTGCTAAATATTAATCGTATTTCGCCAATTCTGGTCCCCAGCCATCTCTAATGCCTTTTTGAGCCACCAGTCACTCTATCAGTTTGATTGTATACCATTGTACCACCTGCGAATCATAATCATCTCCATCCGGCGCTTCCCAACTTTTATATTCATCTCTAAATAAATTATTAACCATGAATGTCAAATCGCTGTTAATAATCTCAATTAACTCATATTTTTTAAAAAAGTGTCCTGGTATAATATCATCGAAAAGGGAATTAACTCCATATTGTTCATAAAGAATATTTCTAAAAAATGCTGTAAATCCATGCCCATTAATCATTGGACAGCTGAAAAGAATCCCATTGTTCTTAATCTGAACAACTTTATATTTTAAATCGCCTGGTATTTCTCTCATAAAACTAATATCCGAGATTCTGGGTCCATTATTAACATAAGAAAGAAGACCATTGCCTGCCTGTGAATATAGTTCGGACAGCCCGTTGTTTGTTGGCGTAAAGAATCTAGAAGAAACTTCTTTGAAGACTGTTACAAAATTGTTTTTCTCAAATAAATCTTTACTCCACCTCATATCACTACCCTGGAACTTTGCCAGAATCCATTCTAACCCATCCTTGTGGTACTCAATAGTATAATCTAAAACACCAGCAAGTTTTTTACTATCATATACAGATAGTTCTTTCTCTAACCAATCAAAATTGATTGCGACAAATACACGGTCTTCTTCAAGGCTGTGCAATTTAAAACTCAAAATAATTCTATCCGTCTGATCATATTGCATCAATTGGATAGTTTGATATCGTGTACTACTACAACTGCAGCGCTTAACAAGATACTTGTCCCTTAAGTTCACTATTTCATCTTCACAATAACCGCCACCTCTTCCCCATCGACTTTTAAGGTCTTCACTATCCATATACTCTTCCCAGTAATAAGTATCAATTCTGTAGGAAAGAGAATGAGAAGTGGGGGCACTTATAGATACATGTTTGTTAATACATCCGCCACAGAAGCAGCAAAATACAGAATCGTCAGGAATCATCCTACGACAATAATAACATTTCATCATGCAAAATAACTGCTGTCCTAAGGAATTATACCAAAAATAACGCAGAGTACCCAAATTCAAACGAGTCCAAGCTTCGCGCGGGGACCGGCAGGTCTTGGCTCAGAATGGAGCGTATCCATTTGCTCGGGCGAGGTGTCGGGACCGAAATCGTACCTCGCCCGGTTTTTCATATTTTAAGCGACATCCGCTATTAATCTATCTGTTGTCATAGCTCTAAAGTTTCGATGTTTAATTGCATAGAAATGATAATCACCGTTCTACCATTTTCCATTAACGAATCTCCTCTCAAGTATTACAATCATCTCCTGAGAGAACATATCACACGTAATTTGCAATTTCCCGCAGCCATTTCCCCTTTGAGCAAATCGGGGTATTCAATTATCATTTTCTTCAAGATGCGTTTGCGATTCTGAATCTTGCGAGAAATATCAGTATGTTCTGTAAAAGTTACCATAATCAAAGTCGAACTAGCTACAATAAGTGTTTATTCTGCAACAGGTCTGACAGATATCCCCCAGAAACGTAAAGTATTTTGCATACGAAGAATCGTGGTATACGAATCTTGATAAAACTCGAGGCATATTCCATAACATGGCTTGTCCATATTAAGAGAAGAAGACCAGTAAAAACCATATTTACCATATTTTTGAACAGAGGATAAACTATGGTCGTCGCAGAAACCATTAGCTGGTAGGAAGATGCTGTTGCCGTTAGGAGCAGTAACTAGTCTTCCATTAACATTATTCCTCGAAGTATTGGTCCACCTACACTTTGTTAAGAGTTCTTTCCACTCTTCCTCGGTTGCCATACGCCAATTGCCTCCTAAAGTCACATGGGCTGCATCATCTTCAAGATCCAGTATTGTTTTGTTGTCAACAGTTCCATAAGAGCTATCCGTGTTGTACTTGGAAAAGGGGCCGGATAAGTCAGCACCGAATTTATAATAGTTCCAGCCAAAAGTTCCACCTCTTTTGGTCTCACCCCAGGCAAAATAGCCAGTAAGATTACTTGTGGCCCAGTACACACTAAGACCTAAATCCACTGCTCCTTCCGGGCAGGGATTCTTAATATTAACGGAACAAGAAGAAGAGACATTACTTCCATCATTAGCTTTAACATTGATCGTAGCAGAGCCTTTTGAAATGCCCATCACCTTACCATTGTTGTCAACAGAAGCTATCTCATCGTCGGTTGACGACCAAGTATACCTTTTCTCATATGCATTTTCCGGCAATACGGACACTACGGAGATCGTGGCATTCTCACCAACAACCAGAGACAACGATTTTGTATCAAGTTTGATGCTTGTCACATACTGCCTCACCTCGACCTCGCAGGTCGTCTTTACGCCACTGCCATCTTGAGCTGCAGCCGTTATCGTCGTAGTCCCAGGGGTCTGTCCGGTTACGACTCCTGACGAAGAAACAGAAGCGACTGACGTGTTGGAACTTGTCCACGTTATGTTTCTATTATTAGCATCGGATGGTGACACAGTTGCCACAACGGTTTCGATTGCATCAGCTTCTCCTCTATAAAGGATAATGGATGTCTTATCCAGAGTAATTTCGGACACCAGTCTCTTGACTGTTACAGAACAACTCGCATACTTGCCGCTTCCATCATTTGCAGTTGATCTGACTGTTGCAGTACCTTTAGAGACAGCTGTCACTTTACCATTATCATCAACCGTAGCCACCGAGGTGTTGCTTGATGTCCATGTCAAAGATTTGTCGGCTGCATTTGACGGAGATATTGTGGTAGTGAGATTCTGAGACACACCCTCATTCAAACACAACGCGCTCTTGTTAAAGCGAACGCTGGTGACCCTCTGGGCAACGGTGATTGTGCAAGCGGCTGTTATTTCCTGCCCATGTGTCTTGACCGTAATTGTAGCTGAGCCGTTTCCTTTGGCTGTCACGATACCGTTGCCATTAACAGTTGCAACCCCAGGATTATTCGAACACCACTCAAGAGTCTTGTCGGTAGCGTCGGCAGGCAGTACTGTAGCTTGAAGGGTCAGAGTGTCTCCAATGTTATGGAATGAATATTGAGTTTTGTCAAGCGATATGCTCACCACAGGGACGATTGCTGTTGTGAAGGTCTTAACTGTACCGTAATAATACTTACTGTCCAGTTTCAGATATGCCCTGTACCAATACTGTGTCTTGTGTGACAAACCTGTCAGTATTGCGGAATAAGCGCTTTCTGAATACGTTCCACCTTTAATGTTATTGTTCAGATTACTTTCGGATGTTCCCCAGTAGAAACCATATGTAATACTGCTGGCATTTACATCGGTAAGGTCCAATTTAGCATTGAGTGTCGCCTGAGTAGCCTTTACCTCCGTTGCATCGAAAGTCTCGAGCATAGACTGGACTCCCGGAGTGATAAACTCCTTGATTTCACCATATTTGTAACTGCTGGAGTAATAGATATAACTCCTGTAATAGTACTTCGTTCCAGGAATCAAGTTGTTAATGTCCACGCTGTAATGGTGTTCAGCATCTATCGCAGATGATGTTACCCTTGTCGGCGAAGAACAATCCGCATTTTTCGAGTACTCTATTCCGGCGGTAGCAGTGCTGTAATACAAGTCTTTTCTCGCCCTTGCATGAAGAGTGGCACTGACCGGCGAGATATTATTAGCCTCCAATGTCTCTGAGAGATCAACTACATGCACCTCACACGCTGAAGACTTACCTCCGTCTTCCGTGGTGACCGTAACAATGGCTGTCCCGGCTTTTAGAGCAGTGAGGTACAGCGTGGTTGAACTTGGGCTTATCTTCAGGACTGTTTCATCTGAACTCTTCCAGGTCACCGCCTTGTTACTCGCTATTGAAGGCCACACCGTAGCCTGCAATCTGGCGGATGAAGATCCTGTTAAGATGGAGAGCTCATTTTTGTCAAGGCTTACGCTATCTACAGCCACCCTGCTTGTGTAGAAGGACTTAACCTCACCAAGGTATCTTATACTTCCGTTGGAGCTGAAGCGGACACAGGCGGCGAAGGAATATTGTCTGCCGGAAAGCAGGTTGTTCAGTACAAGCGAATAATTGCCGTCTTTAAGATTATTACTTGATATGAAGGTCGATGGACTGCTGGTCGCTCCCTCGCTGTAGCAAAAGCCATAAGACATATAAGAGTATTTGCAATCCGTAAGGTCGAGGCTTCCGTTCAGGATTGCTCCTGTTGGGCTGACTTCCGTCGCCTCATTCGTTGAAATTAGATCTGCTACGCTTTTAGTCGTAAAAGTGGTTGTGTCTCCTTGAAATAGCCGCCCATCTATAATTATATAGGGAGAGCACCAGTATGTTGTACTCGGTGTTAGATTGATGATATCTGCGTAAAGATCGTATCTGTCATTAACTGGGTCTGTATCCATCAATCTTCCCGATATCTTGCCCGGCAAGAAATCAGGGTTTGAACCATACCTGAATCCGCAGCCTTCATCAATACCGTCGACGATTAATCCATCTTCACATACAACATCTGACAGATCGATCAGGGAATGCGGTCTTCCGCTAATCGGGGATATTATTTCAGAGTCAGAGCCTAAGAACATAGACATAACATCCTTCGTTGTGAATGACTTTGTATCGCCATAGGTATTCTGCCCGCCCTGATAGACATAACTCCTATAGTAGTAGGTAGTTTCGGGTTCAAGGTCGGTTAGTTGAATACTATAGTAGTACTCCGCCTCGATGTCGGTTGCCTCTATCATCGTGGATGTTGAAGGAAGTACACCGGAGGATTTAGAGTACATTATTCCCATTTTCAGGTCCGCTGCAGAGGTTTTTCCCAGGTTGGCCTTGCCGGAAAGAACAGCGCTTATACAAGATATGTGAGTGGCTCCGATTGTAACCGAAGGGTCCAGTTGGGCTTCTACTGTTACTGCACAGGAGGCTGTTTTCCCACCGTCGTGCGTTGTAACCGTGACCGTAGCTTTACCCTCTTTCTTCGCCAGAACAAGGCCTTCGTTACTCACGGAAGCAACTGCTTCGTCACTGCTGGACCAGGACACCGCCTGATCGTCTGCATCTTCCGGAAGGATAGTGGCACTTAGGGCGAAGGAATCGCCCTCGGTAAGAGTAAGTGTACTCTTATTCAGGGTCACAAGTTTGACCTTGACTGAATTCTCTGTCTGTTTGTCTTCGGGTTTGGTGCAGGATGCAAGCAACGCAGCCGCAGCCAATGATACTAAGACTAATCTCCTCATTATCAATATCATTTTATGGCTTCTATTTGTTCGGCAAAGGTGTTCCATGCACCTTTGTATGCATCAAGTGCGGTTTCCGGAACAAGGATCCGGCAATTGGCACTGACCTCGAAAAATGGTTTGGTTCCGATTGGCGTTTCTGACAAGAATGTCACTTCTGAAAGAGGGCAATTGGTAAACGGGCCGTAGCTAAGAGTATAAGTTCCCGACTGCCTTCCTCCAGCTCCAGGATCCGCCGCGGTAAAAGTCAGGGTTTTATTGCTTCCGACGGATGACAGACTGGCCGGGAAGGATATTTTCCACAGATTGATGTCGAAGGAGAACTCTTCACTGCCTATCGACTCCAGAGAAGTAAAATACTTCAGTTCATCAAAGGAAAGAAGCGCCGGATTTCCCAATTGCAAGATGCCCGCATTCCAATAATCATTAGCATAGTGCATGTTGATCAAACTGATATTCGAAAATACCCCTCCAAGAGATCTGACTGCCGCGGCCTCCTCATACGACAATTCGCCATCATGGTCTGTATCAAAGTTCCTGATACATATGGCTTTGACATAAGGGTCGGCAAAACTGATATATTCTGCCGCCGAGGTACTTATCGGCAAACTTATAGTAGCGCCATCAGACAGTACGAAAACGACGGTTTCTCCTATTCTGCTCACATTGGTGAATACGCTGGAGAGTCCTTCGACAGAGGATGTTTCCGCGCCACAAGAGCCAATAAGTTCCCATTGAGAATCGGAAGAATATCGAACATAAATGTTGCCGTTTTCGGAAAAGAATTCAGGAGTCAAGCCATCTATTCCCGCCGCTTTGACTCTTTTCCCATCTGCAAGCAGCCATTCACCATTAATTGTCCAGCACCATATTCCTGCCTCATCCTGCCTGACACTTACAACCGGGGCAACAGCATCGACTCCATTACTGCCATCATTCCCATCTTTACCGTCCTTACCGTTTGCACCATCTTTGCCGTCTTCGCCATTGTAGATGCAAATCTCTTTTCCTGAGACAAAAACAATCTTCCAGCCTTTGTTGTCCGGCATAGAATCAACAGAAGAGATTAAATCGCCTGATTGTTGTGCTTCTATGAGCCGGGATAACTGTTGAAGCGAGTTGTTGTAATCGTTGAGTTTTTGCTCCAAAGATTCGATTCTGCTTTCTACTGCATCCACTCGGCGGCGAAGTTCAGAATCGTTATATTTAGAGCAAGCCACTGATGCAAATAACAAGAATATGACGTGGAAGATTCTCATCATTAAAGCTTTTTAACCGAATATGTAGGAAATCCTTCTTTTATTGTGAAAGTCAGTAAATACTTTTGGAAATAACTATCTCTTACTTTTAAAACGACTCTTTTCCCTCTTGAACTTTTTATAATATCATCCGGACATGCTACAGAAAAAACACCTCTACGCTCCAATATACACTTGCCTTTTCCTGCTGTTATCCCGATACCATCAGGATCTTCAATAGCTAAAAGCGTCACACGATTTCCATTGTTTTGAAATGTGAGCTTGTTTGGGGCATTCGAATATCGGCGAATACTCCATGGAGAAGAAATCAACTCAATCCTTGGTTGGGGCTCGTCTCTCTTATTTCTGTACCATTCTTTAATACTAACAAGTATCTGGGTCACAGAACTCAATATGTCTAACATACAATCAACATTCCTCTAACTCCTTAGAGTTAAATACAGCAAAAAAGTGTGGAGTCGAAGCGTTTATCGTAATGGAGGCTCTGGAAGGCCTTAACACAAATAAACACAACTCCACACCCGTATTGATATTGGCGCAAGAGCGCGGAATACCAAAGGATGCGATGGAAGAATGCGTTTATCCCTGTGTTACAGAATTTTCCAGATTCCCATTACAGGATAAAAGCTTACACTTTCATCTTAATATGTCAGCCGCCGTTAACTGAGCCGGTGGCACTGCAAATATAGTGAAATAATGTTAGTTTCGCCATATAAGTATGGACTGCCAGTCTCCTCATACAGCAAATTCGGCAGGTTGTGGAGCGCCAGGCAGATATTATCCACATCGGACACTCCGCATCGGTTCCTCTTGATAGTAGTATTTCTGAGAATATAGTGGTGGTGAGGCGGTTTTGATTGTGGAGACCTGCTGCAGAATGGACCGTCTCCCCGAAAATCGGCAAAAAACTGGGGAGACTTGTCGAAGAATTACAGGTCTGCAGGATTCCTTACGAGATTGACTTCCGCGATATCGGGGACGGGTTCTTTTTCCACCCAGTGACTGCTGACACGGCAGAGCTCCTCCCCTTTCCCGTTGAATATCTGTCCGACGAAAGCGGCCGGGTCGGAGGTCGTGTGGGTTTCATTGGCGATGGTGTCGCCCATCCTGGATTCGCGTATGAAGCGGATGTTCAAGAAGTCGGGGCGATGGCCTGCAAGAAACTCCTGTCCGAAGCACACCAGGGCCATCTGGACATACCTACGGTTGTTGGTGTGGCCGTTAAAGTCCAGATCGACGAGGTTAATCGTATGCTGAAGGGTCTCGGAAGGCTCTTCGCTGAACTTCATCAGCGCGCGCTTGCGGTGCGGTCCCGCAGCGAACTCGGGCACGAGTTCACTCTCCGGAATCAGCCCCTCGCAGGACACCAGCTTCCTTTCCGACATGGAAATCAGTGACCAGCAGCTGTTCCCGCGCGCCGTCGTCTTGCCGGTATGGACTTCCCTGACCGTAAAATCCATCCACACGCGCAGCGAGGACATTTCGCTCACCCAGACGGAAACTTCCACATCTTCCGACCACATGGTGGGAGGCTCCGGGAGCTCCAGGTTTATTTCCGAGATCACCCAGGTCTTGTCCTGCTTCTGCATATCGAAGGCGGCAAGCCCCAGAGAGGTCAGATACCTGGCTATCGTGTTTTCATGGAATGTAAGGAGGCCGTCGATGGTGAGACGGTACTGAGCATTTATATGCGCTGCGGTTATAGGGTATCTTGTACTGTACTTCATCTGTCTCGGGCGATCCCAATATAATAAAAGAGTGTGGCTAGAGAACTCAGAGCGGCTATCACATAAGTGTAGGCCGCCCATTTGAGTGCGTCTTCCGCCATGGGAAGGGTGGTTTCATCAGTAAGGCCGGAGGCACGCAGCCAGGCGATGGCGCGGCGGCTGGCATCGATCTCGACGGGAAGCGTGACAAAGCTGAAAAGAGTGCTGAAAGCGAAAAGGAAGATCCCAAACCAGATCAGATGCGGGAAAATCTCGATAAGAAGCACTCCTGCGAGCAGCACCCACATCACTATATTGTTGGAGAATGTGACGATGGGAACCAATGCGCTGCGAAGTCTCAGCGGAGCATAGCCCTGGGCATGCTGGAGGCAATGTCCTGTCTCGTGGGCCGCCACGGCCGCAGCCGCGATGCTGCGCTGGGCGAAAACGCTCTCGGAAAGATTGATTGTCCGGTCCGCCGGATTGTAATGGTCTGTGAGTTTGCCGCGGACAGACTGGATCTTGACATCCACTCCGTTCTGTTTGAGCATAAGGGCGGAAACTTCGGCACCGCTGAGAGGGATGCCCACTTTGGAATATTTCTCAAATCGGCTGTTAAGCATCGTCTGGACAATCCAGGATGCCAGCATCAGAGCTAAGAAAACAAAAATATACATATTTTACCTCATTTCATTCAAAAATCCTCTTCCAGGTCAGCATAGAGCGCATCCAGGGTGCGACGGTCCTTCTTGGTGGGGCGTCCGGTGCCGCGGTCCCTTTTTACGAAGAAGGTCTCCACAGGAGCGTGCAGCTTGTCCAGCTCGGCTTCCGGGGTGAGATTCTCGGCGTAATCGGGCACGAGGGCCGCGCCGAGGCGGTGTCCCACAATCTGTTTTATCCTGTAACTCAACTCAACGGGACCTTTGCGGATTGTGAGCAGGTCTCCTTCCTTCACGTCTTTGGAAGGCTTGCATACCACGCCGTTGACCTGGACCTTGTTGCCGCGGCAGGCTTCGGTGGCGTCGCTCCGCGTTTTGAAGACGCGGATGCACCAGAGGTATTTGTCTATCCTTTCTTCCATCTTTCTACACGCGGACAATGTCAGACAGTTTCGAGATAAAGGGCATGCTTCACCTCTTCATACTTCCCGGGCTTCACCGCCTTCACGATCTCCAGGGCGAATTCCAGGGCATGTCCGGCGCTGCGGCCGGTTATGATCCTGCCGCTGGTGACAGCCGGCTTGGGCACGAAAGCGGCGCCCTTATCTTCCAGTGCCTTTTCAAATCCGTCGAAACAGGTTACCACAGCATCCTCTATCCCCTTCAACTGGCTCAAGACCAGGCCGGGAGCCGCACAGATGGCAGCCACTGAGCCGCCGGCATCGTAATGCTCCTGCATGATCTTCACCAGCTTTTTATTGGAAGCGAGATTTTTGCTGCCGGGCATTCCCCCGGGAAAGATGAGGAAATCCTGCGCAGTTGTACCGGCATGGTCGGGCCTCAGGAAGGGCAGGCAATCGTCCACGCTCACGGTAATATGGTGGGAAGATACCACGAACGGCTCTTCGTTCACGGCGACAAGTTCGCTGCGGATGCCGGCCCTGCGCAAAACATCGTTTGTACCAAGGGCTTCCACATCTTCGAAGCCGTCTGCAAGAAAAATGTACACTCCTTTCATATCGGCGAAATTTACTATATTCGCGTAAATTTAGTAAATCTTCCTTGAAATGAAAAGAATCTTCTTTGCGCTGGCCATCCTTTCCATGTCCGCAGCCTGCAGCTCACTGCCGGATTTCCCGGAGGTCGGTGAGCCCTACGCAATCACTTCCGGTCCGCATGACCATCTGCTTGCCAGTTATTTCGGGATTAACTCCTGGAGCCCTGACAATAGGTATGTGGCAGTCCTGGAAACCGATGTCAACGGGCGTCTGGTAGCGGAAGACGAAGCGGCAAAGATTTTCCTGGTGGACCTCAAGGACGGCAACAAGATGATTGAGATAGGACAGACCTATGCCTGGAATTTTCAGGAAGCCGCCATGTTCCACTGGCTGCCCTGGGAAGACGGCGCCTGCCTCTGGAACGACAGGAGGGACGGGAAATTCGTAACGGTCGTCTATAATTGGAAAACCAAGGAAGAAAGACTCATCCCCTACCCGGTCAGCGCCGTTTCTCAGGACGGCAACTGGGCAGTGTCCATCA
Organism: Bacteroidales bacterium UBA2861; assembly: GCA_002350615.1. GTDB lineage: Bacteria > Bacteroidota > Bacteroidia > Bacteroidales > UBA932 > Cryptobacteroides. Next base: position 57,968 of record DEFD01000027.1, read on the forward strand.
ACTATGCGCGACTCAGGCTCACCCGCCCGGACTACGGCTATGCGGGGCAAGGGCAGGATCCGCTCCGCGACGATATCTGGCCGGAGGATGAAGGCCTCTGGCTCGTGAATCTGCGCAGCGGAGAAGGCCGGTTGATCCTGAGCATCGCCCAGGCACGTTCCCAGATGACCACCATCGAAGACCCCAGGGGGCTCGCATATTTCTGCCATACGATTATCAGCAAGAATGCCAAAAGGATATTCTTCCTCGCCCGCACGGTTGAAAATCTGGATGCCCAGGTTGCGGAAAGAGGACACGTATATAACTGGAAAACGACGTCCTTCACCTGCGACATAGACGGCGGCAATCTTCGCCGCTGCTATCCCGACGGCTGGGCCGGTTCCCATTTCAACTGGCTGGACGACGACGTCCTGGCCGTCACGGCACAGTGGAACGGCGAAGGTGTGTGGAGCCATACCGTATTCAAAGTCGGTGAAGAGGACAAGGTGCACCATATAGCTCCCGGCATAATGGACTGGGACGGGCACTGCATCTTTTCGCCGGACGGCAGATTCATAAGCACGGACGGATACTGGAACAAAGCCGGCTACCGCAGCTGGGTAATCGTCCGCCTGGGAGATGACGCAATCAAATCCATAGGAGCATTCTATGTTCCTGAAAAATATCGTGAACAGTACTCTCGCTGCGACCTGCATCCCCGTTGGAGAAAGGATGGCAGACAGCTGGGATTCAACTCCGTCCACGAAGGAAGCAGACAGGTTTATCTTAGAGATATAAAATGGTAGAAGAAAAGAAATTGTTCCCCTTCAGGCTGGAGGCCTTCGAAGACAGATTCAATTGGGGAACGGAAAAATTGCTGCTGGCGGACCTCGGCTACAGGGACACGCAGGTGCGTGACGGCTGGGTTCGCGGCAACAGCATGGGAGACATGATGGAGACTTTCCTGGACCGCCTGGTGGGCGACGACGTCTTCGAGTGGTACGGGCAGCAGTTCCCTTTCCAGATAAAGCAGATTTCATGTTCCGGCAAGATGCCCCTGAGGGTGTCCCCGGACGATGAAATATCCCGGCAGCGCTACGATGCCCTCGGCAAGGAGAAACTATGGTACATAGTGAGCGCGTCCCGTGATGCAAGGATATACGCGGGCCTTTCTTCGGAAATGCCGGTGGCCGATTTCTTTGCCGCCTGCGAAGACGGCAGTATCGGCAGACATCTTCACGCGATAGTCCCTCAAGCCGGCCGTTTCGTGCATATCCCGGCAGGAGTTCCGCACTGCGCCTCGGGAAAGATTGAAATATTGGAAGTGAGTGAATCCTCCGCCCTGGATTTCTGTCTCTGCAGCTGGGGCGAGCCTCTGAACGAGGATGAATTCGACCCTGAATTCAATCTGGTGGAAGCCCTTGATTTCATTGACCTGCGCGCTGTAAAACCTGCCCTTCAGGACCCCTCGGGGCATCATCACGGCCATGAAGACGAGTCCTCGGGCGAAGAGCACCGTCACATCGTGGAGAAGTTGCTGGCCCTCCCCCAGTTTACCGTGAGCCGGATAAATCTGACCGATCCCCTGCACATATATACCGAGAAATTCGATTCCTGTCTCGCCTATACCTGCGTCAGCGGCCTTCTGCAGCTCAAGGTGGGAGGAGCGGACCTGCCGGGGCTCAAGGACAGCCCGGATTTGAAGCCGGTCACCGTCATCCCCGGCGAAACGGTCCTCGTGCCCGCAGAATGTCCCGATTTCTTCCTCGCTCCCGCGGAAAAGGGCACCGTCCTTCTGGAGACCATGGTGGAGAAGCGCGAAGACCCGGACCCCTACACCGGAGAGACAGAAGAGCATGAGCACTGTGACCACCATCATGACCATCATCAACATTTTCTCTCGTAAATAGCATCACTGTGTTTAGCCTACAAACATTTAATGCGGCTAAACACGAAAAACACCAAAAACGTTCTTCCCCATCACTGCGATTGGTGGGGTAAGAACGTATTATACTTAAAAAACAGAAATTAATTTCTTTTCATTTTTCCCAGCGCAACAATAAAAACAGAAAAAGTTTCAAGATTTCCTTTACATTGTTTGGTGGTGTGTCGTTTTTAGCCAAGTTTTGCAGCCATGAAACGATATTATTTGATAAGCACCAGCCATCTCTGCGACAGGATTCTGTTTCTCGACGACAAAGATTTTACGGCGGCAATGAATCTGGTGGCCGTTACTGCACACATTACCGGGACTTGCGTCATAACTTTTGTCTTGATGTCCAATCACGTCCATTTCATCCTCTATGCTACAAAAGGGGAAGCCATCTCTTTCATAGAACGATTCAAGCACTTATATTCCATGTATTTCCGGCACCGGTACGGACCTTCACGGCCATTGAAAGGAAACAGTGCCGATATCAGGGAGGTTTCAGGCGGAAATGAAAGTACAGAGCGTGCTATCGCCTACGTCCAGATGAATCCGGTTGCCGCGAACATATGTCCCCATCCTTCACTTTATCCGTGGGGTTGCGGTTGCAGTTTCTTCAACCCTAAAGCGGACCGGGGCCGGACCATCGAAAGTATCTCCGTCAGAAGTCAACGGACTTTACTCCATAGTAACGTCAGGCTGCCTGGCGACTATGTATTACTGGATGAAGGATTCATAAGCCCACGCAGTTACATTCCCATAAAGAAAGTTGAATCCGTTTTCCGAACATCCAACCGGTACAACTTCTTTTTAAACAATTCATCAAAGGCAAAGTCGAGGATGGAAGACAGTGCGGTTCCATCTTTCCGGGATCAGGTTATAAACAACGCAATACAGGATCTCTGCCATTCCCTTTTCAGGACAGATGATTTCAAGTCTTTGAACAATGAAGACGCCACGGACCTTCTGAAACAGTTAAGGTGGCGTTTCAGCGCCGACATTGCACAACTTGCCAGAATCACCGGACTGCCGTACAGACAAATCACCGCCATGATAGAGAGTCTTTAACGCGTTTACCCGTCCTAATTTTTATACGGGCAAACACGTTTTCCCGTGTTTTCGTGCTTACCCAAATTATTTTTCAATCGGGCAAACACGATTATCAGCATAAAGGCTATAAAAAAGAGGTCCTCAGTCGAGGGCCTCTCCTTTTAAGTTGAGAAATTCGTATTGCAGGATACTGTGCTCGGTGAGTTCGCGGTGAACGATGCGGCACTTGTACTTGCGCTTCCATTTGCGCAGATAGGAATTCCAACCGCGGGAGATATAAGCTCCCAGGATTGGTCCGGTCTGGAGAATCAGCTCCCTGACTCCCTTTTCCTGCACATAGTAGGCAAGCTGGCGCTCGATCTGTTCATCGATAACCACAGTGGAAACGATCTTGCCGGTGCCGTGGCACAGGGGACATTGCTCCGTGGTGTTGATTTCCGTGACCGGACGGATCCGGTGACGGGTAATCTGCATCAGCCCGAACTTGGTGAGAGGCAGCACATTGTGCTTCGCCCTGTCCTCGGACATAAGGTCGCACATCAACTTGTAGAGCTCGTTCCGGTGCTCCTGGGTCTCCATGTCGATGAAATCGACTATCACGATGCCACCCATGTCGCGCAGCCGCAGCTGGCGTGCAATTTCTTCCGCGGCAAGTTTATTGACCTCGAAGGCATTTTCTTCCTGGTCATTCACCTTGGCGCGTATTCCGCTGTTGACATCTATCACATTCAAAGCCTCGGTGGTCTCTATCACGAGATAGGCCCCCTGCTTCATAGATACTACCTTTCCGAAGGAGCCCTTGATCTGCCTTGTGACCTCGAAATGGTCGAAGATAGGTTCCTTGCCTTCGTAGAGTTTCACTATTTTCTCCTGCTCGGGAGAAATGAGCGAGATGTACTTGCGTGTTTCCTCGAAAATCTTTTCATCGTTCACATAGACATTGCTGAACGAGTCGTTGAGGAGATCCCTGAGGATGGTGGTGGTTTTGGAGTACTCGGTAAACAGAAGGTCCACCCCCTTGCTGCGTGCAATCTTCTTCCAGGAACTCTCCCACTTTTCGATGAGTGAAGTGAGTTCCGCCACCAGCACCGAGGCGTTCTTGCCTTCGGCCGCAGTGCGGATGATTGCCCCGTAATTCTTGGGGAGGATGCTCTTGACCAGGGTTTCGAGCCTGCGCTTTTCTTCCCTGGATGAGATTTTCTGCGAGATGCTTACCTTGTCCGCGAACGGAAGGAGCACTATGTTCCTTCCTGCAAGAGAAATTTCCGCTGTCAGACGCGAGCCTTTTGTGGATATCGGTTCCTTGACTATCTGGGCGATTATCATCTGCCCCTGTTTGAGATAGTCCTCTATCCTGCCCTCCTTTTCCAGGATCGGGCCGATCTTGATGTTGGAATAGAGGCTGCGCATATCCTTGTTGGGGTTGCTTTCCCGCACGAAAGTATCGAATGCGGTAAAATGGAATCCCAGGTCCAGATAATGGATGAAAGCCTCCTTGCTGTCGCCGATGTCCACGAAAGCCGCATTCAGTGAGGGAAGGAGTTTCTTGACCCTGCCAAGGAACACATCCCCCACGGAGAAATTGTGGCCGGCGCTGGATTCACGGCTGAGCTCGATGAGCCTCGAATTCTGCATCAAGGCTATACGGACTTCCGCAGGACCAACGTCCACCACGAGGTCTTTTACGACTTTCTGTTCGTCCATTAGGGAAATTATTACAGTTGATAAAGAAAAGAGACCCGCCGAATCTCTCGTACGAGCCTCTTCCGACAAAGATTATTTCTTTTTGTGTCTATTGAGGCGCAAGCGTTTTTTCCGCTTGTGCGTCGCCATCTTATGGCGCTTTCTTTTTTTTCCGCTAGGCATAATTAAATATTTTGTTACTTCTTAAGTTCGGAAACAAAAGACTTTGCAGGCTTGAAAGACGGAATGTCGTGTGCAGGGACTACGATAGTCGTCTTCTTGGTGATGTTGCGGGCCGCTTTCTGAGCACGGTGCTTGATGATAAAGCTGCCGAAGCCACGGAGATACACGGGCTCACCTTTGATAAGAGAAGCTTTTACAGTTCCCATAAACGCCTCGACTACGGCGAGGACTTCCACTTTCTCGATCCCAGTCTGCTGGGCAATCTCATTAACGATATCTGCTTTAGTCATAATTGATAGATAAATTTGATTTGGGTTTGCAAAAATAAGCTAATTTTTTAATAATCAAAAATGAAAATCGGTTTTTATGCCCAATTTGTCATTGGCACGGAGATTGACTATATTCGCTGCCGGGGCGATTATGCCCTGTTACTGACATTTTGACAGAAAGACATTTATGAGAGAAGACAAAATATACGCAGTGCCCGCTGGAGCGGAAGTGAACATCATCCCGGTAATGCAGGGAGAGAGTCTCATGAAAGTGGACGACGCGGAACTGCCGGACCTTGTGCCGGTGCTCGCCCTGCGGAACGCCATCCTCTTCCCGGGGACGGTTTTCCCAGTCACCATAGGCAGGGACAAGTCCATCAGGCTTGTCAAGGAAGCCGAGGAGCGCGGGCTGTTCATCGCCTGCGTCCCCCAGACCGACGTCACCGTGGAAGACCCTAAGGAACAGGACCTTTACCAGTACGGCACCGTGGCCAAGATACTCAAGAGCCTGGAGATGCCGGACGGCAGCATCACCGCCATACTTCAGGGTTTCAAGCGCCTGTCGCTGGACTCCATAGTGAGTTATGAACCCTATCTGGAGGGCCGTGTCCACTATCTGGACGATTATCTCGCCGACGAAGACGGCACTGCCATCAAAGCCATTTCCGATTCGCTCAAGGAGCAGGCCGTGCAGATCATCCGCAGCAGTTCCATGGCTTCGCGCGAAGCCGTGGGGGCCATCCGCCATATAGACAATTTCCGTTTCCTGGTGAATTTCATCGCCACGACAGTGGAGGTGGACGACTTCCAGGACAAGATTGAGCTTCTCCAGTACGACGACCTCAAGGTGCGCGCCATGAAGCTGCTCACCATGCTCAACATGCAGATCGAGCTTAGCAAGATAAAGGCGGACATCAACCAGAAGGCGAAGAGCGAGATAGACCAGCAGCAAAGGGAATACTACCTCAACAACCAGCTTCGGGCCATCCAGGAAGAACTCGGAATGGACGACAGCGAAGACTATGACAAGTTCAAGGAGCGCGCCGAAAAGAAAAAATGGCCGGAAGCCATAGCCAAGGCATTCGAAAAGGAGCTTGCCAAGCTCGGCAAGTACAATCCTTCCTCGCCGGACTACAGCGTGCAATACAACTACCTCGACTTCATGCTCAACCTCCCCTGGGATGAGAAGAGCGAGGACAATCTCGACCTGGCCAACGCCCAGAAAGTCCTGGACGAGGACCATTTCGGCCTCGAATCCGTCAAGGACAGGATCATCGAGTATCTTGCGGTGCTCAAGCTGAAGGGCAATATGAAATCCCCCATCCTCTGTCTCTACGGGCCTCCGGGAGTGGGCAAGACCTCCCTCGGCAAGAGCATAGCGAGGGCCCTCGGACGCAAATACGTAAGGATTTCACTTGGCGGCGTGCATGACGAGGCGGAAATCCGCGGCCACCGCAAAACCTATGTGGGAGCCTTGCCGGGGCGCATCCTCAACGGCATAGAAAGAGCCGGCACCTCCAACCCCGTGATCGTTCTGGACGAAATCGACAAACTCAGTTCGGACATCAAGGGAGATCCCTCATCTGCCCTGCTGGAAGCGCTGGATCCCGAACAGAACACCACCTTCCACGACAATTACCTAGACCTGGACTACGACCTCTCCAATGTGATGTTCCTCACCACCGCGAACACCACTTCCACCATTCAGCCGGCCCTTCTGGACCGTATGGAAGTCATCAACGTGACAGGATATCTCGCCGAGGAGAAAGTGCAGATAGCCAAGCACTTCCTGGTGCCCAAGCAACTTAAGGAGCACGGCATCGACAGCAAGGCCCTCAAGATAGATCCGGCCGCGATCCGGCAGATCATCGACAAATACACCCACGAAAGCGGCGTCCGCGGACTGGAGAAGCAGATTGCCAAAGTGGCCCGCGTGACGGCCAAGAAAATCGCCCTCGGGCAGGAGCATCCGGACGTCATCAAGCCGGAGCATCTCAAAGAATACCTGGGACTTGAAACCGCTTTCCACGACAGCCAGAAAGGCAACGAAGGCCCCGGAGTGGTCACCGGCCTCGCCTGGACACAGATGGGAGGGGAAATCCTATTCGTGGAAAGTTCCGTGTCCGGAGGCAAGGGCGCCCTCACCATGACGGGAAGCCTGGGAGACGTGATGAAGGAATCCGCCACCATCGCCTACCAATATATAAAGGCCCATCCCGATCTTGCGCTGATGGACGACGAGACTTTCGCCAAGAAGGATATCCACGTGCATGTTCCCGAAGGCGCAGTGCCCAAGGACGGCCCTTCCGCCGGTATCACCATGGTCAGTTCCATGGTATCCGCCCTCAGGGGCAAAGGCATCAAGAAGGGCGTAGCCATGACCGGAGAGATGACCCTTCGCGGACGCGTCCTCCCTGTCGGAGGCATCAAGGAGAAGATTCTAGCCGCAAAGCGCGCCGGGGTCCACACCATCCTGCTGTCGGAAGAAAATAAAAAAGATATCGAAGATATCAAGGAAATTTACATAAAAGGTCTTACCTTTGTATATGTCAAGACAATCAAGGATGTCATAGACTACATTTTCTGATGGATGTCAACATAGAAAAGAGTTGGAAAGAAGCCCTGCAGAGCGAGTTTGACAAGCCGTACTTTGCAAGGCTTGTTTCTTATCTGCACCAGGAAAAGGCCGCCGGACGGAAGATATATCCTCCCGGAGGGAAGATTTTCCGCGCCTTCGAACTGACTCCGCTGCCCGAGGTCAAAGCCGTAATCCTGGGCCAGGACCCTTATCACAATCCCGGTCAGGCTATGGGCCTGTCCTTTTCCGTGCCGGAAGGAGTGACCGCTCCCCCTTCCCTGAAGAACATTTTCAAGGAGATAGAAAGCGACCTGGGCATCAGGATGAGCGGAAGCCCGAATCTCGAACCCTGGGCACGCCAGGGCGTGCTGATGCTCAACGCCGTGCTCACCGTGAGGGAAAACCAGCCCACTTCCCACGGGAACATCGGATGGCAGGAGTTTACCGACGCTGTAATCAGTTGCATATCAGAACGATGTGACGGGGTAGTTTTCCTGCTCTGGGGCAATTACGCCCGCAGCAAACGGGGGCTCATCGACACTTCAAGGCATTACGTGCTGGAAGCAGCCCATCCTTCCCCCCTCGCAAGAGGTGCATTTTTCGGATGCAGGCATTTCAGCAAGACCAACGCCATACTTCTTCAAGAACATAAAACACCTATAAATTGGCAACTATAGCGCTTTTCCCCGGATCTTTCGATCCTTTCACCGCGGGACATCTCAACATACTGAAGAGGGCCCTGACCATCTTCGACGAAGTCGTGGTGGCCATCGGCATCAACCAGGACAAAAGAGGCTTCTTTTCCACCGAACAGAAGATAGACATCGTCCGGCAGGCCACCGAAGGCCTCGCCGGAGTGCGGATAATCAATTACGACTGCCTCACCATAGACATCTGCAGGCAGTTGGGAATCAGGCACATAGTCCGTGGAGTAAGGAACTTCCTGGATTTCGAGACGGAGCAGAGCATAGCCGACGCCAACCGCCGGATAGCGCCGGAAATCGAAACCATCCTCATCCCTACCGCACAGGAATTCTCCCATATCTCATCCTCTTCCGTGCGCGACCTCATCCGCCACAAGGGGGACACTTCACTCTTCATGCCGGAAGGCGTAACACTCCCCAAAGCAGAGAACTGAATCCATGAGAGGTCTCGCCATCATAGCGGCATGCATTCTCAGCCTCGCGCGCGCGTGGAGTTTTCCTTGCGTCCAGGCACCTCAGGAGAAGGAAAACCGCTTCGCGGCGCTCGACAGCATGATGGTGCAGTATCTGTCCGCCATCCAGGGCAGCGGTCCCGAGGACAAGATGCGCGAGAGCGATTTCATGATAGGGGCTGCAGCCGACACTGCGGTGCGCAGGCACGTGGCCCTGAAACTCTTCGACCACTACAAAGAGGCCCCAGTAATGGGTGACGAGGCGGTTGCCATCCATATCTACGACCGCTGGTTCGCTTCCGGAGACATAAAGATGCGCAGCGAATTCGACGAGATGGACGCCAAGCTCTTCGCCGATTTCAACCGCAACTCGCTGATCGGCATGAAGGCTCCTGTCATCAGCCTTCGCAAGCCATGCGGAGGCAGAATGTCAATCCCGCAGGGAGGCAGCTGCTCCATCCTCTGGTTCCACGACACCTCCTGCGGCAAGTGCAAGCTGGAAGCCAAGGTACTGCCATCCGTATTGGAGAAGGCGGATTTCCCGATAGTTTTCTATGCCGTATATGCCGGACAGTCGAAGAAGGAATGGCGCAATTTTCGCAGGAATTTCCGCCCGGAAAACAAGAAGATAAAGCTGGTACATTTATGGGACCCGGAAATGGAGTCGGATTATCTGAGCCTTTACGGCGTCATTTCCACCCCAAAACTATATATGACGGCCCCCGACGGCAGGATAATCGGGCGAAGGCTCGAGCCGGAATCCCTGGCACAGCTGCTGCCGATAGCCGCCAGGATTGCCAAACAGGAAAACGATAATTTCAATATACAATGAAAAGATTAATTATTCTTGGTTTCGCCGCCATGTGCGCGGCCCTGAGCCTCCAGGCACAGGACAATCCCATGATGAGGCCGCTCCCCTGCGACCCGAGCGTAAAAGTAGGCAAGCTGGACAACGGGCTCACCTACTACATCCGCCACAACGCCCTTCCGGAAAAAAGGGCCGAATTCTATCTCGCCACCGACGTGGGCGCCATTTATGAAACTCCCGACCAGGACGGTCTGGCCCACTTCCTGGAGCACATGTGCTTCAACGGAACGAAGAATTTCCCCGGAAAGGGCATCCTCAACTGGCTGCAGAGCATCGGAGCCGAGTTCGGACGCAACATCAACGCTTCCACCGGATTCGAAGAGACCCAGTACATGCTCAACAACATCCCCGTCGAGCGTGAGAGCGTCGTGGACAGCTGCCTCATGATCCTGCGCGACTATTCCCACTTCGTCACCAACGCCACCGAGGAAATCGACGCGGAACGCGGAGTCATCCGTGAAGAACGCCGCCAGAGGCGCAATGCCCAGTGGCGCAGCTTCGAGGCCGCACTTCCCTACTACTTCGGCGACACCAAATACGCCGGATGCACCCTTATCGGACAGGAAGAGAGCATCATGGGCTTCGCTCCCCAGAGTCTTCACAACTTCTATGCAAGCTGGTATCATCCCGGCAAGCAGGCAGTCGTGGTAGTTGGCGACATCGACGTGGACCGCACCGAAGCCAAGATCAAGGAATTCTTCGGCGCAATTCCCGCCAAGGAGAATCCCGAGACAAAGCCGGCAATCCCCTTCCCTGCCAACAAAGAGCCTGTCGTGGGCATCTTCACCGATCCTGAACTTTCTTCTCCCAGCATAGAAATCGCATGGAAGAGCGAAGCCGCACCCGAGGAGCTCAACGCCACCATCGCAGGCGAGCTGCAGGACTACATCAAAATCCTCATCTCCCAGATTATGGGCGAACGTTTCGAGGATATCACCGCAAAGGCTGACGCTCCCTTCATCGGCGGCGGATTCAGCATCAGCAGCCTCATCTATGAAGATATCGACGCCGCCATGGCGGACGTGACTCTCAAGGAGAACAACATCCTCGGAGGCCTGGAAAGTTTCTACACCGAAATAGAGCGCATGCGTCGCTTCGGCTTCCAGGCAGATGAGTTCGAGCGCGCAAAAGCAAACATCGTTTCCGCCCTGGAAACCGCTGCAGAAAAGGCTGATACCCGCAAGAACCCTCAGTTCGTGCGCCCTATCCTCCGCAATTTCTTCGACAAGAAGCCCTACCTCGATCCCAAGACCGAACTTGAGCTCGGCAAGCAGCTCCTGAGCATGCTCAACGCCGATATCCTCAACCAGGTAGCTCCCCAGCTGATCACCGACGAGAACATGGTTATCATCTATTCAGGTCCTCAGAAAGAGGGTATCGCAACTCCTTCGGCCGAGCAGATTCTCGGCAGCATAGCTAAAGTGAAGGCCTCAGACATCCAGCCCCTCCAGGGCGAGGAAATCGCGAGCGACTTCCTGGATGCTTCCAAACTGAAGGCAGGAAAGGTAAAGAAGAGTGCCAAAGGCCCTTACGGATCCACCGTATGGACACTTTCCAACGGTGTAGAGGTGACGGTTCTTCCCACTTCCCACCAGAAAGACCAGATTCTCTTCAACCTTTACAGGGCCGGCGGACAAAGCCTTATCGCCACCGAAGACCTCGCTTCCTTCGATTCCAACATCTGGGGACTCTTCATGCGTAACAGCGGCGTAGGACAGTTCAGCGGCACCCAGACCAGCAAGATGCTGTCCGGAAAGAACCTGAGCGCAAGTCCCTATATCGCCGAGCTCCGCAACGGAATAAGCGGCAACTCCACCAAGAAAGACCTGGAAACCGCATTCCAGCTCATGTACCTGCAGTATGTACAGCCCCGCTTCGACGCAGAGGAATACAATGTGGGCATCAGCCAGCTCCGCAACATTCTCCCCAATATCCTTGAAACTCCCAACTTCAAGATGCAGAAGGGCTTCAACGACGCCATTTACGGAGGCAATCCCCGCAAGGCCGTCATCAGCCCCGAGACTTTGGACAAAGCTTCCATTGCAACCGTGGAGAAGAACTACAGGAAACTCTTCGGCGATGCAGCCGGATTGAAGCTGATCGTGGTGGGCGATGTGGACATCGACGTGTTGAAGCCTCTGGTCGAGAAGTATGTCGCTTCCATCCCCAAGGGCAAGAAGGCTCCGAAGTGGATCGACACCAAGGAGTATCCTGTGAACGGCATCAACGAGGTGCGCAATCCCGAGAAGATGGAAACACCCCAGAGCACCGTATTCCTCCGCTACCACGCTCCTCTCGCCTATTCTTCCGAAAGGTCTGCGGCTCTCGATGCCATCGGATACATCATGGACATCCGCTACACCGCAAGCCTGCGCGAGGAAATCGGCGGCACATACGGAGCCAGCGCTTTTGCGAATCAGCAGAAATACCCTGTGGGCAGGACCGATATCAGCGTAATGTTCCAGTGCAAGCCGGAACTCTGCGACACCCTTCTCAAGGTTGCCAAGGCACAGCTTGAAGACTTCGCCGCGAACGGTCCCACCGAGGACGAGTTCGCAAAGAGCATCCTGAACCTCAAGAAGAACATTCCTGAAAACCGCATCAGCAACAGCTACTGGATGAACCAGATACGCTATGTGCAGGAGGGTTACGGCGATGAGGACGCAGCCTACGAGAAAGCTGTGAACGAACTCAGCGCGGCCAAGATCCAGGAAGCCGCAAAGGCTGTTCTGGACGCAGGCAACAAGATTGAATTCGTAATGGTCCCTGCGGAATAATGTTAGGAGACGATTTCAGAATTGTCAGCGATACCGTGACGGACGGGGTACGGCATATCACTGCCGTACCCTCCGCACTGGTATGCAGCGTTCAGATAGACTTTGACCTGTCTCCGGACGGGAAGATACACAATCTTAAGTATATACGCGGGTGCAACGGCAACCTGCAGGCCATAGGGCGCCTGCTCGAAGGCAAGGATGCGCAGGAGGCCGCCGCGATACTCAGCGGGGTGAACTGCGCAGGGAGGGGCACATCGTGCACCGATCAGTTGTCGCGGATCCTTCAGACCGTGACAACTGATCCGGCCCTTCGGCCGGGTGATTAGGGGCCTGCCCCTAATATACCCCGGGCTGCTGAAGCAGCCTTGTCGCTTCGCTCCGGATCCTTCAGTCCGTGACAACTGATCCGGCCCTTCGGTGATTAAATTAGCGTTTTAGCTAAGTGGCTGATCGCCAAAGATTTACGAAAAGACGATGCTCCATTTTGGAGCATCGTCTTTTTATAATAAACTGATGAACAATCAGTTAAGAAACACGGCTAGAGGAAGCAGATGGGACGGGTGCCGTACTTGTTAGTCTTGGCAAGCTCCTGAATCTTGTTACTGCCGGAATTCGGCACGAAGGCATAGGCGTACATCCACTGTTTCAGGCCGTCCTGATAAACCTTCGTGCTGTAATTGGCAAGCCAATATGGACCGGTCAGGAGATCAGCACAGCTGTTGGAGAGTTTCCGTGCATTGGAAATCGATGTATTCACCACTGAGAGCAATTCCTCAAGATTCTTCATGTCACTTATCAGAGGCAGCATCCAGCCTGTAGAGCCATACTTGTCCGTGGTGTTGGCTTTTCTGAGAGGAAGTGCTCCGTTGCGGCCCACGTTTTCAGTCATGCCGTTATAGTCGTTGTAATTATCTACCGAATAAATAGCCTTGATTCTTTTGCTGTCAGATGCGGAAACGTTCCATTTCCTCATCTGTTCGTACACAAGATATGTCTTATACGCGGTATTGCCCTTGGGCGCAGCCACCACCGATGCATCCCATCCGCTCTCGGCGCCGAGGTCAAAAGCGGAAGTGCACCACTCCCACGTGTAGTCGCCGGCTTTCGGGTCTTTGATGGAGATTACTGAAGCATGCGCGAATGTGCCGTTATAATAGGCCCATTCAGTCGTGCCGAGACGGCGGAAACCGCGAAGTTTCAGGCCCCCGGTGTTCGAACTCTGGTCCGTCATGTCGTATATTACCCCTATGAGATAACTGAGGTTGCCGCCGTCCGGAGAAACATTTACCTGACGTGCCCAGGAACCGTTCCTGTCATAAGCGCGCAGACCGCCGTCGGAATGATAATAGTAAACTTTGTTCGGATCCGAGGGAAGGTAATACACGAAGTCCCCTGGCTTAATGTCCTCGGCTTTGAAATCATCGACGGTAAAACTGAAACTGGAGCTCTTGCCATTCACCAGGCTCGTCACCTGGATCGCGTTCGAGTATCTGGAGCCTGACGTGGCATTAAATTCCACTTTGGCGGTTGCATTGCTAATCTGGGTAAGCGTCACATTGCTGATATCGGCGTGACTGCCTCCTATTTTGACAAGGCACAGGGCTTTGTCAGGCTGCGGACTTATATTGAGTATATGGCTGCCGTTGCCGGCATATACGACTCCTTCGCCGGAAACTTCGCTGCCGTTCAGTTTGAGGGTGAAGCCTGTCGGAGCCTCGAAGGTTTTCACGGGGATGCGGATGTCGCTGATTCCAGCAGCGGTTGTCGAAACCTTGAGATAATAAGTGGAGCTGTTTCCTCCTACTGATGATGACGGTATTGAAAGCGCTCCATTGGAAGCGATCGCGATATTGGAGGGGTTCTCGGAGACGATGGAAAACGTTCCGGAAGCGCTGCCTGTGCGCAGATCTCCGGTCTTTGCAATTTCGGGAACTATGGACAGGCTGTTGCCGCGCACGTAGAGAATGGTCTTCTTGTCACTGTCCAGCCGCCAGTCGCCGTTTGCCTTCATCTCGTCGAGAATCGGGATGGAAATACCGTAAATGTGGCCGCAGACCTTCACTGAAGCCGATCCGGAGATGCCGCCTTTCTTTGCACGGACCGTGATTGTCGCCGGGTTTGAACTTGTCGGTTTATGGGAGGTATTTGACGCCACCTTCAGGGTGAGTTTGCCCTGCCCGTCTTTCATACTGCCTTTTTCCACGCTCACACGGTCATCGTTGCTGTAAATGGAGACATCCGCCCAACTGGCATTGATAGGCAGGAGATTGACCGTTATCTCCTCGCTCTCCCCCTTTCCGTCGGAACCCAGATCACTGAGTTCCAGACTGCCCTTGCTGAGGGCGATGCCGGTCAGCGTCACTGCATCGATATACTCTCTGACTTGGACGGAGCAAGTGCAATACACCGAAGGATTACTCTTCAAGCTGGCTGTGACAGTGGCCGTTCCGGGAGACAGCGCAGTGATTTTGAGACCTGCGACATTCACTACCGAAGGATCGCTGCTGCTTATTTCCACCGCGGTTTCCTTGGACTCGTCCTGCACCGAAACCACAGGTTTTTTCGACCAGTCAGGCTCTGCCTTGATGGACAGGCTGCGTTCCTCCCCTTCTTCAAGTGAAAAACTTGAAGTAACAAAGGAAATGGAAGTGGGTTCAACCTTGTCCACTTTCCCGTGAGCCTCGATTTTATCCTTTTTGCAAGCTGCCAGCGCGAGAATTGTCACGACGGCGAATATCAGTTTTTTCATAAGAGTGTGGGTTATTTCAGATTAGAACAGCGTTGGGTGATTCTCGTCCAGGGCCTGAAGCACATGCTCCATAGTGGCCTGGCGGATGAGGGCGCTACGGGATTTCACGCCGAAGCGTTTGCAGTATTCATCGAGCACGGCAAGTTCCTTTTTGTTGAAGAAAACCGTCTTGCGCGTGCTGCGCCTGAGGGCCGCCCGCTCCTTGTCGTGATAGCGGGGGTCGATTCCTGTTTTTTTCCTTCCTGCCATATCCGGCAAATATAAACAAAAAACGGCTGATTGTCAATAACCAGCCGTTTTCAGTCATCGATGCAAGTTTATTCGTACATCAGGCACACCATACTGAGCGTGCAGTCGGCAGCGTCGTTAGCCTCTTTCACCCAAAGGGTCTGCGTTTGATCGTCGGCATCCATGCCGTTGAAGTCGCTCGCTCCCTGATAGGTGGGGAAGTAATTGTTCCCTATGAAGGGGTTGAAGCCGGCCGCAGGTTTGCCACCAGTATTGGTAGTCGTGGACAGGACTTTAGAGAGATCGCTTGCTTTGCTCTTCATCCTGGCCGTGAATTTCGTAGTGTATGTACTGGCCGTCGGGTTCGCGAAACCTACGCTGATTCGGCTGCAGCCGTAATCCTCCATGTCGGGAAGATCGAAAGTAACCTCGCACTCGTTCTTGAGCACGATATTGCTTTCGTTGACGATCATGGCATCCACGGTTGCGGTTCCCTTGTTCACGAAGGTCATCGTTACCGTATAATCCTTGTTCGCAAAGTTGTCATGAAGCACGAAGGACCTGGTGGCGGTGGCTCCGACTGCAAGGCCGGTGACGCTGGTGAGACCCTCGTGCGCGGTCGTAAAGTTGAGAAGCACGCGTTTATAGGTCGTAAGAGGGCCATAAACCTTTTCACCGTCAACAATGACATAGGGCTTCAAGGCAACCGGCAGCACCGGCTCCCCATAATAGGAATCCTGGGCCACGTACGCGGAAGTGAAGGCGGGTAGTTTGCTTACGTCACCGGCCGCCACCGATTTCCACTCGTCATTGCCGAACTGATAATCGAAGCCAAGGGTAGAGGTTGTAAGATTTATGCCTGAAGTCGCACGCACCCTACCCTGGAACTGCACGCGCTGTACATAGTTTTTGGGAGTATAGTTGACGATGGACTTGACCCTTTCAACCTCTTCACCCAGATATGTAAGTTTAATTTTCATGACATCCGCAGACTGAGCTGCATTAAACAGAAGCCTGTAAGTCGAGTCAGGATATGTCGCCTTATATTTGGATCCCGGGGCTCCGTAAAGATCCCAGACTCCAAACTGCGCGTGCTGGTCGGTAAGGGCTGCGCCTATGGCATTTCCGGCAGAGTCCTTCAGCACTTGCGAAGAAGCATCAGCGATGCAGGCAAGTCCGCTGAGGCAGAGGGAATCAGCCTTGGTGCCGCCCACAGGATTATTGCGCCCGAATTCAACCTCGGCCTTTACAAGGCGTTTTCCCTTAACTATAGGGAAATCGATGTAGGAGCCCGTTTTGTGCGAGTTGAGACGAATCCCGGCAAGGTTGCCGAAGGCCACAGCCTTGGTGTTGTAAAGGGTCCAGGCATACTGGCAGCTTTTGGAGACAAGAGGAACATACTTATGGCTGAACTGCCATCCTATCCTGCTGGCCAAGGATGATTGGAAATAAACACCCATGTCAAGAGCCTTGCTTGTATAAGGGGAGCTGCCGGCATTTTCGAAATCAAGTTCAAGAACTTCAGTCTTATAGAACTTGGACGGATTGATGCTGCCGCCTTCATACAGACGGGAAGCGATGAGTTTCTTGCTGTTTTCAAGTTTCATGAAACCTACCTCTCCGTTGGATTTCTCCACGCGGACGGTGAAATCAAGGTCTTCCGTATTCATCTCGCCGATAACAAGATAGACATCGCCGCTGATAACTGCACCGTCACGGTAGATCACGGTCTCGTTGGAACGCTTGACCCAGTTGTCGGTAGAGGAGAAAGCCATAAAGCCGAGATTCTCATCTTCTTCTCCCTCTTTATGGGTTACGCGGGCCTGATAGCCTCCGGAAAGATAACGGGACGAAGCCGAAGCGTTGGTTTCGTGACGGAACACGAGTTTTGTCGCATTCAGTTCCGCCGGCACGCTGAATTTCCAGTAGCTCACGCCGCTCTGGAAAACGAATTTTCCTTCATGCCTGTTTGCATTGCAGAGCAGACGATGGGGAGCGTCTTCGAGAAGGCCGGTCTGCTGGGTGGGAACATCGAACCTGAGGTTGTGATATGTTCCTTTATCCGACGCCTTCGCAGAAACATAGAGGAGGTCCGACTCCACATAGGGATACACTGCAAAACAGAGATTCAAGGAAGTGACATCCTCGATATCATCGCAGTCGAAGGGGACATTTTCAGATCCGTCCTGACGGGCGGTGAACTTGTAGGACTGTCCGCTGGCATAGTCTATCACAGCGATTTCGTCACCGGCTTTCCAACTGAAAGCAGTGCCGTTCAGAGCCACCTTGTCCTCTGCAGGCTGCTCTACGCTGGCATAGATCGTTACGAGTTCGCCCTTCTTTTCAACATTCTTTTCAGGGCTGTTTTCTTTGAGTTCCGCCTTGGCGCAGGCGAAAAGGGCTGAGCACGCGGCTGCCGCGCACATCAGCTTAAAGATGCGCTTTACCATGGCTGATAATCTGAATAATCGTCGGTTTCGTCCTCGATGAGAACGTTGATGGAATCGGCGGTCTCGCTGTCGCAGAGAACCGCGTAGGAGCGCAGGGCAAGCTCCTCGGACTGCGGAGAGACATAATGCCCTCCCCAATTGTTGCTACTGAGTTTGGTCATATTTTTAGTTTAGCGTTTATTGGCTTGCTACAATTCGTAAAGTTACAAATCTTTCGGAAAAATACAAACGCTCCGACAGGTAAACCTTTTCGGAGCGATGTAATAGGAGCGAAGCGACAAGGCTGCTTCTGCAGCCCGCTGGGTTATGGGTGTCCCCGAGAGGAGGAAAGGCAGCCGCTGGCTGCTAATGCTTGTATTGCCTGAACGCAATACAAGCATTATGGCCACCAAATCCCAGGCTGTCCGAAATTCCCAGCGTACACTGGACTTTCTTCGCCACATTAGGCGTATAGTCCAAGTCACATTCGGGATCCGGCGTATCCAGGTTGATGGTCGGGGTGACGATGCCCTCCTTGAGGGAAAGCACGGTCGCGATGGCTTCCGCAGCGCCGGCGGCCCCGAACATATGGCCCGTCATGCTCTTGATTGATGTTATGTGCGCCTTGTAAGCGTTCTCTCCAAGCGCAAGCTTGTATGCCGCGGTCTCGGAAAGGTCGTTTAGGTGCGTTCCGGTGCCATGGGCGTTGATGTACAGCACGTCTTTCTCCGGATCATATCCGGCCTCGTCGAGAGCTTCGCGCAGGCAGTATGCCTGGGTGGTTCCCTCCGGACGCGGTGCGGTGGAATGGTAGGCGTCGCAGGTGTTGCCGTAGCCCACGATCTCTCCGTAAATCTTCGCTCCGCGCGCAAGGGCGTGCTCCAGTTCTTCGAAAATGAGAATGGCGCCGCCGTTGCCCATCACGAAACCTCCGCGGTTTGCATTGAAGGGAAGCGATGCGTATTTGGGATCTTCCGCCCTGGAAAGCGCTTTCGCATTAGCGAAACCGGCGATTCCGAGAGGGATGGTCGCATGCTCGCAACCGCCCGTGATGATGGCGTCGGCATAGCCATATTTAATGGCCCTGAAAGCCTCGCCAAGGCAGTGGGAAGATGTCGCACAGGCTGTGACTATGTCCAGGCATACGCCCTGGGCATGGTTCTTTATGGCGATGTGCCCCGCCGCGATGTTCGAAATCATCGAAGGGATGAAGAGGGGCGAAATCCACTGCCCGGACTCGTCCTCTATCATCTTCTGCGTCTCGCGGTACTGGATTTCAAATCCGCCGATTCCGCTGCCCACATAGACTCCAAGCCTGAAAGGATCGATATTGGCGTCCTCGCCTTCGCTGTGCAGGCCGGAATCCTGCATCGCCTGGTAGGCAGCCGCCACGCCATACTGGGTGAAAAGGCCCTGCTTGCGCACGAATGCCTTGTCCATGCCGTACTGCAGGGGGTCGAAGTCCTTGACCTGGCCCGCTATGTGCACGGGAAGTTTCGAAGAATCGAATGTAGATATGAAGTCTATGCCGCAGACTCCGTCACAAAGGTTTTTCCAAAAAGTAGGTATGTCATTGCCAACCGGAGATATAACTCCCATACCCGTAACTACTACTCTTTTCATGTTTTGTTTTTTCCTCATAACAGCCGCCCTTTCATAAGCGCCTCACTTCGTTCGGCCCCTCCCGTGGAACGGGCCCCTCCCTCTTATCATGCCGAGGGTGGCAGAGCTTATGAAAGGGCAGCTGTTATATCAGTTATTAACTATAGTTTCCGGTATGGTGAGAATAATTCTCTCCATACCACTCATAATGTCTTTCACAATTTCAGCGGCGGTCTCTTTCTTATGGATCATTCCCGCAACCTCGCCGGCAAGGAAACTGCCTCCGGAAAGGTCGCCGTCGAACACGGCCTTGCGCATCGAGCCTGTGCCGAAAGCGCGAAGTTCGTCGGGGCTCACTGCGGGATCCGCTTCCATGCGTGCAAACTTCTTGCTGAAGGGGGTCTTGAGGCTGCGGACAGCGTCGTGAAGGCTCTCGCCCGTAATGATCGTACTCACGTCGGAGGCGGCTATGAGGCGCTCTTTGTACACCTCGTGCACGCAGCACTCATCGGCGATCAGGAAGCGCGTTCCCACCTGCACCCCGCAGGCTCCGAGCATGAAGGCCGCAGCGGCTCCGCGACCGTCGAAGATACCTCCTGCGGCAAGCACGGGGATATCCAGGGCGTCCACCACCTGGGGCACAAGGGCCATGGTGTGGGTATCGCCGATATGGCCTCCGGATTCAGCGCCTTCCGCCACAACTGCGGTGGCACCAAGTTCCTGCATCTTGAGCGCGTAGGCCACTGAAGCCACCACGGGGATGAACTTAATGCCGGCGGCCTTCCACTTTTCCACATAGGGTGAAGGGGTTCCGGCTCCGGTGGTCACTATCTTTATGCCTTCCTCCACGACAAGGTCCGCGATTTCAGCGGCATTCGGGGCTGCGAGCATGATGTTCACGCCGAAGGGCTTGTCGGTGTGTTCGCGCGCCTTGCGGATTTCCGCACGCACGGCCTCCGTTCCATAATTGATTGAAGATATGAGTCCAAGGCCTCCCGCATTGGAAACGGCCGCCGCGAGTCTGCCGTCGGCAATCCATGCCATACCGCCCTGGAAGATGGGATAACGTATCCCGAGAATATCACAAATGGGGCTTTTAATCATGATGCAAAGATACACAAATTAACTATATCTGCCATTCCAGAAGCGCGGCCCCGCTGAGAAGGCCCGCTCCGAAAGCACTGAATACCAAAATATCTCCTTTCTTGAAGCAGCCGGCCCGGTTGCATTCGTCAAGGAGTATGGGGCAGGAAGCCGATGAAGAATTGCCGTGGTCGTAAATATTCGTATGGAACTTCGACTCGTCAACGTTCAGTTCCGAACGGATGGCATCTACTATCCGCATATTCGCCTGATGGATCATGAAATGGTCCACATCTTCCAGGCGCAGGCCTGCATCTTCCACAAGCTTGCGGATGTCACGGACCGAGGTGCTCACCGCAAAGCGGAACACTTCCCTGCCCTTCATCTGCAGGGGGACGTCTTCCTCCTGCTTCACCACGTAGGGAGTCGGCATGAGGTTGCGGTATTCCCAGATCTTGTCAGGAGAAGGTTCGCTGTAAAGCTTGATGCCGCGAAGTCCGTCTCCCAGCGTGAGCACCGCCGCTCCGGCACCGTCGCCGAAGAGCACGCAGGTGCTGCGGTCCTGCCATGACGTCATCTTGGACGGCTCTTCCGCACACACCACCAGCACGTTGTTCACCTTGCCCGCGGCGAAATAACTGTCCGCGATGTCCATGGCGTAGATGAATCCGGGGCAGGCGCAGTTTATGTCCATACAGGGGCAGTGAAGGCCGGTCTTGGCGGAAATGATACTGCTTAGTCCGGGGGTCATGTATTCATTCACCACGTTGGAGCAAATGAAAAGGTCGATGTCCTCCACCGTGAGGCCGGCCATCTGCAAAGCACTTTGGGCAGCCTGGGAGGCAAGGTCTTCCAGGCGTTCGTCGGTGATGACGTGACGGCTGCGGATGCCCGTGCGGGGGAAAATCCATTCGTCGCTCGTATCCAGGAAACGGGCGATATCGTCGTTGCTTACTTGTTTGCGGGGAATCGCACTCCCCGTTCCGATGATTTTCATATAGCGTTCAGGTTTTAGTCTTCAACAATCTTGTCTTTGTCGTAAAGATGCACTTTCACCTTGCCCTCGAGCACGGCGTAAGCGTTCTCTGCAAGGGATTCGAGCTCGTTTTCGCCGGGGTAAACCTCGACCGGGGCCACGAATGCCACCCTGCGCCGGATGTCCTCCGTGATGGCCACGCTGTTGGCAGTGCCGCCCGTGAGAAGAATGACATCCACCTTGCCCTCGACAGTGGCTGCAAGGGAAACGATGTATTTTGCCACATTCAGGCTGAAAGCTTTGATGAAGGTCGCCGCTTTTTCATCGCCTTCCAGGCCCATGCGTTCTATTTCGGCAAGGTCGTTCGTACCGAAGAAGGCCACCGCCCCGCCCTGGCCGAGCACGCGCTTTTTTACCTGCGCCTCGGTGTATCTGCCGCTGAAGCACATCTCTATAAGCGGGAAAGCCGGGCAGGAACCCGCGCGTTCCGGAGTGAAAGGGCCATCGCCTCCGAGGCCATTGTTGGTGTCTATCACCTTGCCGTTCCTGTGAAGGGTTATGGTTATGCCGCCTCCCATGTGGGCCACTATGGCGGTGATGTCGTTCGCGGCATGTCCGTGTTCGCGAAGATATTTCTTCACCGTGGCGCGTGAGTTGAGCGCATGGAAGAATGCCCGGCGCGGGAACTCCGGCAAACCGCCGATGCGGCATTCCGGCAGCATTTCATCAGCCATCGGGGGATCCGCGATATAGGCGTGACATACCCTTGAAGTGTCTCCTTCCTGGGCCAGACGCTCATTCACCATCTCCGCGATATCGTCCGCGATAACCGCGGAAAGATTGCAGGCATGGGTGCCGTCCCGGCAGGTGAGAAGCACGTCGCGCATGTCCCGGTTCACCTTGTAAACCCCCGTTATCACAGGAGAGAAAAGGCCTCCCCGGGCCATGACTATATCTATATCCTTATAATATATGTTCTTGGAACGCAGGAAGTCCGCCACTACATCGCGGCGCATGGTATCCTGCTGCATCACATGGGAATACGCCGACAGTTCCTCGGCGTTGTGAACGAGTTTCTGTTCGAAGACCTTTCGCCCGTCAACAAAATAGCCGAGCTTGGTCGATGTAGAGCCGGTGTCAATGGCAACTACCTTTCCTTTCATAGTAAGTTTAGTACACTGTTTGCGTTAAACAAAACGCCAACCCGATGCAAATATAAGAATTATTTTCAAAATAGTATGTGCGGCATACTATTTTTGACCGGAGCCGGACTCTTTTCGGAAGGTCAGGAAAAACGTTTCCTTGCGGCCGAGACCAGAATAAGTGCGGTGAGGAGGAGGAAGACCAGCGTGCAGATGCGGCCGGTAACATCGCCGAGGCGGACAAAGAGAGTCTGCCTTTCTTCTGGATGAATCTGCCCGGAAAGGGTTTCCCGGCGCCACCAGTCCGTATGGGATACGATATCGCCGCGTGAATTTATGAAGGCGGATATTCCCGTATTGCCGCAACGGGCAAGGTCCCGTCTGAGCTCTATGGAACGGAGGGCGGAATAGGCCAGATGCTGCTTGTAGCCAGGGGTATCGCCCCACCATGCATCGTTGGTGATTACCGTCATGAACTTCGCGCCTTTGCGCACGTAATCCGTGCAGAATTCACCGTAAACGGATTCGTAGCAGACTGCGCATCCGAATGGTACGAAGCTATTGTCGTCCGGACTGTAATTCAGCACGTCGGCGCTTCCCTGGCCGACCAGGCGCCCCATAACGTTGCCGAGCAGGTTGTCCAGGGGCACGAAAAGCTTCGGATAAGGAGTGGATTCCACTCCGACGACCAGTTTGCTCTTATGATATATGTCATAACGCCCGCTCGCATCCATGACTATGGCGCTGTTATGCCCCTGCCGCCAGAAATTC
Organism: Bacteroidales bacterium UBA2861; assembly: GCA_002350615.1. Lineage (GTDB taxonomy): Bacteria > Bacteroidota > Bacteroidia > Bacteroidales > UBA932 > Cryptobacteroides. Next base: position 81,418 of record DEFD01000027.1, read on the forward strand.
CTGTCCAGCTCGCGCCACAGGGGTGAAGGAGGCTTCGGGCCTTCGTAGAACTCGTAGGTGGACGCTCCGAAGAGCAGGTTCGCTCCCGGCCAGCTCTCAAGGAAGGACTTGAAGCTGCGGAAACTGGCGCTGCGGGGCACAGAAGCCAGGAAAATGTCATTGGTGAATGTCTCCGGGGCGATGATAAGCCCGCGCCAGGAGGCACTGTCGGAAGCGCCACCGGGGCGGACACCCGAAGCCACGGCTGCGTGCAGAGCCGAATCCGCCTGCGCAAGCAGGATGCCGTTCTGCTGCTTCTGGCTCATGGCCCTGAACTTATGATAGGGGTCTATGTTCGGCTGGACTATGACGGCGTCAATACTTTCGTCCGATGGCTTCCAATAGTGATACAGATGCGCCGACGCCGCGATGGGAAGCGCTATCAGCAGGGCAAGCGCCAGCGTGGCGACGCTTTTCCGGTTCCGTGCCAGGAAAGAGCCTTGGGAAGCATTCTTCCAGCCTTCCAGATATGCCTTGAGAAGGGCGAATATGCCGATGTTGCAGGCCCATATCCAGAGCGAGCCTCCCAGGCTGCCGGTGTACTCGTACCACTGTGCAAGCACGGTAGTCCGGGCAAAGGCGTTGCCGAGAACGAGCCAGGGCCAGGATATCTGGGCATGCACGAGATACCAGCGTTCCCAGGCGATCCAGGCGCAAACCAGGAGTATGTAGGGAAGTGCACCCGCAGCCGGATTGTCGCGGAAGCCCTCCTTAAGATTCGAGGAAAGGACCCTCTTTCCGAGGCGATAGAATCCGAAAACCAGGGACATCTGCAGCGCATTTGCCAGAATCGCGAAAACCGCACCGCCGGCAGTTGCGTTCCATACCCACCAGGTAGTGAGCGCGTTCCAGAGGACGAAGCTGCCGTAATGGACATAACGGAATCCCTTCATGCCGGAGGAGTCGGCAAGATAATCCGCGAACAACAGGGGCACAAAGGCGAAAAGAGCCACCGCTCCCGTCCCGGGGACAAGCCACGGGATACTCATCAGCACCCCTGAAAGGAGTGCAAGCGCCCATATCTTACTGCATGTTCTGCACATAATTCCTCCATTTGTCAAGCAGCTGCTCCATATCCTGCGGAAGGACGGAATCGAACTGCAACCATTTCTTGCTCGTAGGATGCTCGAAACCCAGGGTTTTTGCATGCAGGGCCTGGCGGGGACATATCTCGAAGCAATTGTGGATGAACTGCTTGTATTTCGCATAAATGGTTCCCTGCCTTATCTCGGCGCCTCCATAGCGCTCGTCATTGAAGAGCGGGTGGCCGATGGACGCCATGTGCACGCGGATCTGATGGGTTCGACCCGTTTCCAGTTTGCATTCTACAAAAGTAATGAATCCGAAGCGCTCCAGCACCTTGTAATGGGTGACCGCCCATTTTCCTTTTTCCGGATCGTCCACCGGACGGAAACGCAGCCTGTCATTGGGATCCCTCCCGATATAACCTTCTACCGTGCCCTCGTCTTCTTTTATATTTCCCCATACTATCGCCCTGTAGCGACGGTCCACCGAATGCACGTAGAACTGCTTTGCCAGATGCATCTGGGCATCTTCATTCTTTGCCACCAGAAGCAGGCCGCTGGTGTCTTTGTCAATCCTGTGCACCAGGATGCCGCCCTTCTCCGGATCAACTGAAGGGGCGTCCGCGGCAGCGGCGGGGATGCTCTCCTGCCGTCCTGAATCACGGTTCAGATGATACAACAGGGCGTTTACCAGGGTGCCGTCGAAATGCCCGTGACCGGGATGCACCACCATGCCGGCGGGCTTGTTCACCACCAGCAGGTCGTCGTCCTCATAAACTATATCAAGGGGGATATCCTGCGGCTTAAGGTCCACTCCGCGGCGGCGGTAGGGCATCACGAAACGCACCAGGTCGCCGGGACGAACTATGTAGTTGGCCTTGACCGTCTTCTCCCCTACCTGCACGAAACCTTCCTTGATGGCGCACTGGATCCGGTGACGGGAAGTATCCTCAAGATGCGCCGACATCCATTTGTCGATGCGCACAGGTTCCTGCCCGGCATCCACGCTCAGCCGGAAATGCTCGAACATTTCCTGATCCTGCTCGTCTTCAGGTGCAGAATCCAGCCAGTCCGGAGTGATATTCTCGTCCAAAAGCATCGGGAAGCGTCAGAGAGCTGCCACCTTTTCGGGATTGGTGGTAAGATAAAGGGAGATGCCTGCGCCTTTGGAGAGGGCTCCGATGGCGGAGGAAGGACGCTGCTCATAAACCACGGCGTTCAGGGAATCGCTGTAGTTGCGGACATCCTTGTCAAAGACCAGACGTACCACATTAAGGGAATTGTCATGGACCGCATCCACCGCACGAAGATATTTCATCCCCACCACATCGGGCACATAGGTCGTGCCTTCGGATGAGTTAAGACCTACGACGAGGTCTATCGGGGATCCGCTGTCCAGCTTGATTCCGGGACGAATTTCGTGGTTGTTATACAGCTGGCGAAGGACATTGTTGGTCGCGATATCGTTCACATATACAAGCCGTCCGAGAGACAGTCCTTTTGCCATCAGTTCGGATTTGGCCTGGCGCATGGAAAGCCCGACGAGTGAAGGCATGCTCACCTGTTTTGCAGTCTTGGCATTTATGGTAAGAAGCACCCTGCGGCCCTTTTTCACATGGCTTCCAGCCTTCGGATTCTGGGCGAACACCGCCCCCTTCTTCATCCTCCGCACATACACGGAATCCCCTATTTCCACGCATACCCCAGCCGAAGCCGCTTCGAACTGCGCCTCCTCGAAGCTGAGGTTGGTAAAGTCGGGAACGATTATTTCCTTGTTATGACGGGTAACTGCACCCAGGAAGATATTGACGGCCAGAACTATGACAAGAACCGCCGCCACCGCCAGAAGAAGATTCCTGACTATCCAGTTGTTGAGTATCGCTTTTATGTCCATATCCTACAAATATAAGAATATTTTGCGATATGGACGGCCTTCTACCTAGGTCCTCTGCCGGGGCCGCCCGGACCGCCGTAACCGCCGCGCATCTTGCTGCGGTCGAAGGTTCCGAAACGATAGGTCAGTGAAGCGATGATATAGCGGCCGAGCGTATTGTTGACGGTTTCAAGATGGTAGTTGGACGCATCCGTCACCGTGTAGTTCTTTGCCTGGTCAAATATGTCGTACCACTTGACGGACAGGGTGAACTTCTTCTTGAAGAGGGTCTTCTGGATTTCAGCGTCCACGACGACCTCGGAAGGCTGATCCGTGGAATAGCCCTCATACCAGTTGTAATTGCCTTCGCCCTTGAAAGTTATGCCGGGACGTTCCCAGGTCCATATGATGCCGCCGCGGACCTGGTTGTTCCAGGTGGTGGTGCGCGAGGCAGTTTTGCTGATGCTGTACCAGGAACGGTTCACGCGGGTGCGGCCCTGAAGGTTGAGCTCGAGGGCGTCGTTGCGATAGGTAAGGCGGAGCCTCTCCATACCGGAAAGGTTTTCGATGGTGTTCGTCACGAAGTGCTCCTTGAAGTAGTCCTCATCCGCAAAATTCCTGGCGATCTCGTACATGAAGGCGCTGTAATCACCGCTGTCGTAGGTTGTCATGTCGATGTTGGAGCCTATGTAGGAGGAGGATTTGCTCCAGTTTATACGCGTAAAGTTCGAAAGGGTGAACTTGCGCGACCTGCCCAGCGGTATGTTCGCGAAACCGTTCAGGCCCGCATTCGCCGCATCCGGACCGTTGAAGGGCATGGAATACTGTGCGCCGTTGCTGTACCAGCTTGCATTCACGATGGGGCTCTGGGTATATTCCCCGTTGAAGCGGATATTGAAAGATGCGAAAGTCTTTTTGTTGTTGTAACGGACGTCTCCGCGCAGATAATGACCGAAATAGGGTTTCAGCCGCAGATTACCGAAACTCACGTTGAGAGGGTCGGTATTATCCGGCACAGGCATGAGTTTGGAGGTGGAGGGCTGGTTGGAAGACCCGCGGTAGAAAAGCCGTGCGTTCGCGTTTTCGCTGAACTCCCACCAGGCCATCAGGCGGGGAGAAAAACGCCACTGGAAATTGTCGTAGGTCACATCAACCAGGTCCTGTACCGAAGAATTGTACCTGCGGGTATAGTTGTGCGTCTTCGTGGGCATGGCCGAGAAGCCCGCCTGGGCGCGGGATTTCCCCTTCTGGTACATGAAATTGAAACCGATCTCCTGACTGGTGCTCTCGTTGACCACCTTGTTGGAATAAACGGAATCAGCCTTGTTCAGGATATTGTCCCAGGTATCTTTGTCCGACTCGGACTTGTTCCAGCTGACGCGGTAATTCGCCTCCACATAGAAGTTGCCGCCGAGCGGTTCGGTGTATGTCGCCCTGGCGAAGAGGGATGTGTTGTCGGACACCTGTCCGATGGTCTGGTTAACCCTTTCCAGATCTTCCCATCCCGAATCGCCGTTCACCATTATATTGGATATATTCCTGCTGTCCAGTTCGTTATGGCTGAAGCTGTAGCGTCCCATCAGGGTGAAGGTGCGCCCGGGAATGCCCAGCCGCTGGCGGAAGAGGCCGAAACCGCTGGCAGTGACATTCCTGTTGTCTCCCCAATTGTGGCTTTCCCCCCTGTTGGTGGAATCCGGAGCGGCTCCGTCCAGGCTGTCCGTGAGGGTATGGTATCTGCTGCTCTGGTTGAAACTGCCTCCGCCCCAGTTTATACGGGGTTCGAAGAGCACGGAGGTGTTGTCGGAGAATTTATGGTCCATCCGGATGCCGATGCGGTGTCCGTCGGTACGGGTGCTGCTTGCACCCTCGGAATGGTAAAGAAGATTTCTGTCGTCAAGATATGTGCGCTTGTCCTGTGTCTCGGTCACATCCTTGTCCGTATTGTTGTAGAGATAGTTGCCGTTAAGCTCCATCTTGTCGTCGAAAAGCGTCCAGCTGCCATTGGCTCCCGCCATCCAGGATGTGGTGATGCCGTTTCCGCTTCCCCAGCCGCCCTGGCCGCCGCCCATGCCGCCCTGCCCGCCTCGCATATTGCCCATCATGCTGCCGGAAAGGTCGTTGAAACCGCGGTTGTTGGTGTTGTTGCCGTTCAGGATGACGCTCAGCTGCTGCTTGTCGGTGAATTTTCCCACAAAAGCAGCCCCCTGCCAGCGCCAGTCGTCGGGGGCTCCGGCGGCTTTCTTGTCGGCCGAAGGCAGGTCGTGTCCAGCTCCGCCCATGACGTTCCCGAAAGCTCCTTTCATCATCCCGGGCTTGATGGAGATGTCTATCACTTTCTCCTCCTCGCCGTCGTCGATGCCGGTGAATTCCGCCTGTTCGCTTTTCTTGTTGATCACCTTGAGCTTGTTGATGATCTTGGCAGGGATATTCTTGGATGCGAGCTGGGGATCGTCCAGGAAGAAGGTCTTTCCGTCTATGGTTATCTTGCTGATTGTCTCGCCGTTGACGCTGATGCTGCCGTCTTCGCCCACCTCGACTCCGGGAAGCTTTTTAAGCAGGTCCTCAAGCACGTCGTTGTCCACTGTCTTGAAGGAGGACGCATTGTATTCTATGGTATCCTTCTTCACCAGGATCGCGTTGCCCGCCGCGGACACGCTCGCAGCATCCAGCATCTGCGTATCCGGGTCCATCTTTAGTTCGCCCAGATCCAGGTCCGCCTTGACGCTGATGTTTTTTTCCAGATTCTTGTATCCGAGCAACTCGATTTTGAGCACATATTCCCCGTTGCGCACGTTTTCCAGACGCACTGCGCCGGATTCGCTGCTGAGGGCGTAATTGGAGACTTTCTTCGCACCGGGATGCGTAAGGGAAACCGTGGCGAACCCCACGGCTTCGCCCGTATAAGAATCTGTAAGTTTGGCACTTACAATATGCTGGGCATAAAGACTGCCGCATGCGAGCAGGGCCGATACCAGCACGGTGACACTTCTAAGGAGCACTTTCATAACTAACTAAAGACGTTTTTATATACGGAAGGTTTAATCCCCGCCTTCTTATTTTCTGATCCTGTCGGGGTTGGCCGCTACGAACTTCTCCCAGGAAGTCGCCGCCGAAGTGCTCGTGAGCGGGCTTGTAAGCTGATAATAATGGCACATGGCAAGCGCCAGTGCGTCGGTGGCATCCAGATATTTGCTGCGGATATCTATGCCGAGGGTTTTCTCCACCATCAGGGCCACCTGTTCCTTGGCGGCGGCGCCGTTGCCGCATATCGCCATCTTGGCCTTTCGGGGAGCGTATTCATAAACCTTTGCGCCGTGCATGAGGGCAGCCACCATGGCACTCCCCTGCGCCCTTCCGAGTTTGAAAATCACCTGAGCGTTCTTGCCGTAGAAAGGCGATTCTATCGCGAGGTCGTCGGGATTGTACTGTGTGCAGAGCGCCCCGACTTTTTCATGGATGCACTGCAGCTTGGTGTAGGGATCGGAGATTTTTCGAAGATCCAGCACGCCCATGTCCACGAAATGAGGCTTGCCGGACGCATCTACACGGATGACCCCGAAACCAAGGAGATTGGTTCCGGGATCGATTCCGAGTATGGTACGTGACTCAGTCAATCTTGTCGAAGCCTGTGTACGGACGCAGGACCTCGGGGATGATTATTCCATCCTCAGTCTGGTTGTCTTCCAGGAGGGCGGCCACCACGCGGGGCAGTGCCAGGGAAGAACCGTTGAGAGTGTGGGCGAGCTGCAGCTTGCCGTTTTCGTCGCGGTAGCGGCAATGGAGCCTGTTGGCCTGATAGGTTTCGAAGTTGGATACGGAAGAAATCTCGAGCCAGCGGCCCTGGGCGGCGCTCCAGAGTTCGAAGTCGTAAGTGATCGCGGAAGTGAAGGACATGTCGCCGCCGCAAAGACGGAGTATCCTGTACTTGAGACCGAGAGCGTTCACGAGGCTCTCCACATGGGCGATCATCTCGTCAAGCGCGGCATAGGAATTCTCAGGCTTCTCGATGCGGACGATCTCCACCTTGTCGAACTGATGCAGGCGGTTGAGTCCACGTACGTCCTTGCCATAGGAACCGGCCTCGCGGCGGAAGCACGGAGTATAGGCGGTAAGTTTCTGCGGAAGCTGGGAATTCTCAAGGATGACGTCCCTGAAGATATTGGTCACAGGCACCTCTGCCGTGGGGACGAGATAGAAATCGTCCAGACCGACATAATACATCTGGGCTTCCTTGTCGGGAAGCTGGCCGGTACCGAATCCGGAAGCCGCGTTCACGACTACGGGAGGTTCTGTTTCCTGATATCCGGCCGCGGTGTTGCGGTCCAGGAAGAAATTGATGAGGGCCCTCTGAAGACGGGCGCCTTTGCCTTTGTAAACAGGGAATCCGGCACCGGTGATCTTCACGCCGAGATCGAAGTCGATGATGTCGTACTTCTTGGCGAGTTCCCAGTGCGGAAGGGCTCCCTTGGGAAGCTTGACCTCTTCGGGTCCGCCCATCTTCACCACGATATTGTCTTCGGCACCTTTTCCGGGAGGCACGAGCTTATAGGGGGTATTGGGAAGCAGGACCAGTTGGGCTTCCAGGTCCTTTGCAGCCTGCTCTCCCTTTGCGAGAAGCTCGCTGCTGCGGGTCTTGAGTGCCGCCACTTCGGCTTTAGCAGCCTCTGCTGCGTCCTTGAGTCCCTGTTTCATGAGCGCGCCGATTTCGGCCGCCTTCTTTTTCTGCTCTGCGAGCAGGGCGTCGCTTTCCTGCTGGAAGCTGCGGCGCATGGCGTCAAGTTCAAGGACCTTGTCCACTATGGGCTTGGCGTCGAAATTCTTGATTTTGAGTTTCGCGACTATCTCCTCGGGATTGTCGCGGAGCGCTTTGAGTGTAATCATAAAGCAAATATACTAAAAAAAAGCCTACACTCGTCTCGAAGTGCAGGCCTTTAACCTATTCATAACCCCTTCGAGATTAGTTCTCAAAAGGAACGACGGAGACATAGGATTTGTCTTCCCTCTTGCGGGTGAACTTCACTGTACCGTCCACGAGAGCATAAAGGGTGTGATCCTTGCCCATTCCAACGTTCTTGTCGGGATTGTGCACTGTACCCCTCTGGCGTACGATGATGTTGCCGGCCTTAACGACTTCGCCGCCGAACTTCTTGAGGCCGAGACGCTTGCTGTGCGACTCACGGCCGTTCTTGGAACTTGATTGACCTTTCTTGTGTGCCATAATGCTTAAGCGATTTCGTTAATACGGATTTTTGTAAGTTTCTGACGGTGACCATTGAGTTTCTGGAAGCCCTTGCGACGGATCTTCTTGAACACGAGCACCTTGTCAGCTTTTGCATCATCATCGAGCACGGTGGCCTTCACCACAGCGCCCTTTACGTAAGGAGCACCGACTTTGACCTTTCCTTCATTCTCGAGAAGAAGGACGGAGTCAAACTCTACATTTTCATCTTTGGCCTGGGGCAGCCTCTGCACGAAAATCTCTTTTCCTGCCTCTACCTTGAACTGCTGGCCTGCAATTTCTACGATTGCGTACATCTTAAAAAACTTTTACAAGTTTTGACCTCAGGCGGATGTCCTTTGCGGCATCTCTTGACGAGCCCGAACGGCCTTCAATAATTTTTAGCCCGCAAAAGTAGCAATTATTTTGGGAATAACAACACTATTTCGGACATTATTTCTTATGTTTGTAAGGAAAACAAAACTGTTACCCGAATGGAGGGGCCTTTCCAATACTGCAAAGTCGAAACGGGACGCAATTTCGTCGGCCGGAAGAAGGAGTTGGGGATATTGTCCAACCTGCTGGCGGCCGATGAGAACGTGTGCCTGTACGACGGGCCCAAGACCGGAAAGACTTCCCTTTTGCACCAGTGTTTCGTGTCCATGAGGCTCTCCGGCCGGGATTTCCAGGCCGCAGAACTCAGTTTTCTGGGAGCGAGGGACAGCGAATCGATACTGAGGCGTCTGGCGAGCGCGGTCCTGAGGCTCGGCGCCACCACCCCTCAGGAACTTGCCGGCGCCGTAAGGCAGTATCTTCCGGGAAGTTGCTGGAAATTCAATGCAGACCACTACAGCGTAACGGGAGAGCTTCTGTACGCGGAACGCGAACCTGGGGAAGACGACGCCCGGATGGTGTTCACTCTCCCCCGACGCATCTCGGCAGACAGCGGCAGGCCGGTTTTCACCATAATAGAAGAATTCCAGGAAATCCTGCTCGCCGACGACGGTGAAAAGCTCCTCAAGATTTTCGAACAGTCCCTGCGGGAAGCCGAAATCGGCAATTCCTGCTACATCTTTACCGGATCCCGCATAAATGCGATGAAGTATATCTTCGAGCAGAAGAAGTATTTTTTCCGCAACGTGGAAAGGGTGGAAATGCAGCAGCTGGATCCGCGGGAACTTGCGGAAAACATCAATAAAGGCTTCCTTATAGGCGGCAAGGTAGTGGAGAGGGAAAGGATTATCGCCATCTGCCGGAGGCTGCGCTGCCATCCATGGTACATACGGCATTTCGCCGCCATCTGTGACAATCTTTCCAAGGGATACATCACTGAAACCACTCTCATGGATGCGATGGATGCGCTGATTTCGATACATGAGCCTGCATTCATCGCCGTCACGCGGGACCTCACGACCTTCCAGCTCCGTCTGCTCAAGGCGCTGGTCTGCGGGCACACCCGCTTCAGCTCCGCCCTCACCATCGAGACCTACGGTCTGAATTCATCCGCCAACGTGCGCAGGCTCAAGGACGCCCTCTGCCGCAAGGAGATCATAAGTTTCGACGAGAAAGGGGACGCCTGGATCATCGACCCTCTTTTCGAGTATTGGATAAAGGACAGATATTTCGGAATAAAATGAAAAAACGCATTGCAGTGCTCACCGGCGCGGGAGTCAGCGCCGAAAGCGGCCTTGGCACATACCGGGACAACGGCGGATTGTGGGACAGCTATGACCCTATGGAAGTGGCTTCCATCGAAGGATGGTATCGGGACCGCAGGAAGGTTCTGGATTTCTACAACATGCAGCGGCGCAAGCTTTCGGAAGTCCGTCCCAATGAAGCCCACCGCCTGATTGCCGAACTGGAGAAGGATTATATAGTGGATGTGATCACCCAGAACGTGGACAACCTTCATGAAAGGGCTGGAAGCACGCATGTGGTGCATCTGCACGGCGAAGCCACCAAGGTCCGGCCGGAGAACAGTTTCAACGAGCAGGACGGCTACAGCGAAAAGAATGTATTCGATATCGGCTACGGCGAGGTGCATCTGGGAGACAAGGCTCCCAACGGCAGCCAGTTGCGTCCGCACATAGTGTTTTTCGGGGAAGCCGTCCCAAAGATGGAACAGGCCATAGAGCTTGTTTCCCGGGCGGACATCGTGCTCATCGTAGGCACCTCACTTCAGGTTTACCCGGCTGCGGGGCTGTACAGATATGCAGGGGAAGGGGTTCCCATCTGGATTATCGACCCTGCCGAGGTGCAGATTCACGACCCCCGGGTACACCACATCCGCAAAGTTGCCACGGAAGGGATGAAAGAATTTATCAAAGCCCTGTAACCTTCGGAACGAAGTGACAAGGCTGCTTCTGCAGCCCGGGGTATATTAGGGGTGGACCCCTAATGATGCGGCCGAAGGGCCGCCAATCGAAGAAGAGCAGTAAAAAAGAG
>DEFD01000027.1:92040-106432 GCA_002350615.1 Bacteroidales bacterium UBA2861
CTCTTTTTTACTGCTCTTCTTCGGTACGGAGGCGCTGTACATAGATAGCTTTCTCCTTGGCGAGGCGACGCTTCTCGGAGGGTTTCGCGAAATTCTTGCGTGAACGCAGTTCGCGGATCGCTCCCGTCTTCTCGAATTTACGCTTGAATTTCTTCAGTGCGCGCTCGATATTTTCGCCATCCTTTACAGGTACTATAATCATTTCTATTCCACCTCCTTTTCTTTTGGGACCGCAAAGATACTCAAAAAGATTTAATCTCCAAATATTTATTTCCCCTGCCTAATAGATAAAATCTACGCGGACAGGATAGTGGTCGGATATATATGGAGCTCCGAAATCATCGGACAGGACCCGGTAAGATGCACAAGCCGAAAAATCTTTCCAATAAATATAGTCTATCTGTCCCCTGCCGTCCACGGATTCACCGCTATAGCGGCCCCAGCCATTGAAAGTCACATTGTTGTCCGTCGTCTGTGCGCTGAGCCGGGAGTCTTTCATCCTCCCGTCCAGTGCGTGCAGGCAAGGATCCTTCGGGATCACGTTGAAATCGCCCCCGAGCAGCATGGGATAGCCTTCCGGATTCATGGCGTCGATACGGTCCACGATAAGGGAAAGTCCCTGACGGCGCGCCTCCCTGCCCTTATGGTCCAGATGAGTGTTCACATAATAGAACTTTCTGCCGGTGCTTCTGTCTTTCAGCAGCACCCAGGTGGCGGTACGCTTGCAGGCGGCATCCCATCCTTTGGACGGCTGCTCGGGAGTTTCGGAAAGCCAGTAGGTTCCCCACTTCTGAAGTTTGAAACGTTTGCGGTTCCAGAAAACGGACATCTTCTCTCCTTCTTCCTTACCGTCTTCGCGCCCTACTCCAACCGCCTGGTATTGAGGGCAGTTTTCCAAAATATAATCAACCTGGAAACCATATGCTTCCTGCAGTCCGAACACATCGGGTTTCTCCACGTTCAGCATCTGCACGGTTGCAGGCTTCCGCTTGTCCCAGGAATTGTCCCCGTCTTTGGCGATGCCCAGCCTTATATTATAGGTAACGACACTCAGGGAAAGCTTTTCATCTGCGGCAAACTCCAGGAATTTCACGGCATCGCAAAGTTCGCTCTCTTTCACGGAGGCGGAAGCGATGCTTGTGCTGATGGACGACGCCGGATTGGAGATAATCCTGAAAGTCTTGCCGGTGTCTTCGACTTCCGAAAACTTACGGGAAGAGAATCGCAAGGCTCCCCCTATCGCCTGGGGCGATTTGGAGACATCCGCAGGATGGGAACCCCAGACTGCGATATAGTCCCGGCCCCAGCTCGCGATGGATCCGGAATGATAGTTTACTCCGGTTGCGAACTGAACCTTTTTTCCGTTCAGTTCACGGGCGCTCACGTTGGCCCAGCGGCTTCCGTCGAACATATCCACACGCACCGCGATGTCAACCTTGTCACCCTTGTACTCGACGCCATAGGCTGTCATCTCCATAAAGACGCTGTTGCCCCTACGGCCTACTACGGAACGGCGGCCGGCTGTAGCATCGAGACGGATTTCCTTCTCGCCGTCCCAGAGGCGGACTCCACCGAGCCCGAAGGTCTTGCCTACATAATACTCATCGCATCCTGCGCCCTGCTCCGCCTGAGCCTCGGCCGAAGGGTACCAGTGCCATTTGCCGAGCTCGTCGTCAACAAGGCCGCTCTTATTATAGACATCTATGGCTCCGCGCCCGTCGTAGTAGAAACGCAGCGCCATATACTGGTTCTCGACGGCCGGACCGTGATGTCCGATCTGACGGTATTCATTGTCCTGGGGGCTCCACAGTTCGGCAACCTGAAGGCTGTCGGTCTTGCGGAACTGGCTGAAGAAAGTGTGCTGCTGCGCTCTCAGGGAAAGGCAGCACAGCAACAGGACGAATGCGGAAAGGATCTTACGCATAGTCTAGAAAGTAAAGATCAGACCGAGGGTCAGGTATTTCATATCCGTACCCGGTTCGGAGGCAATGCCGTCGTCCCGGATGATGGACTTCGGATAATACTTGCAGTACACCCCGAGTCCGTCGAAGTCGATGCTTGCAAAATAGTTGATGCAGAGGTTCCGCACTTTCGCATCCGGTTCTTTGGTTTGAACTTCGCGACGGGAAACATCATCTTTGTACACATAGGAAGATTTCAGGGATGTGAAGCGGTCGATGTTGAAATCGAAGCCGGCACCTCCCCTGAACGAGAACCAGGGGGTATGGAATGCAAGAGCGACAGGTACCGAAAGGGCGAAGCAACGGATACGCTGCTCCAGTTTCGAGATATGATCTGCATCATCCGTACCGAAAAGGCCGCCCATCGTAGTGAACAAATACTGATTGTCGGAGATGTATACCGGATGGTCCTTGTTGATCTGGAAGGCATCCCATTTGAGGTCGAGTCCTGCTTCCAAAGAAACCCAGGAAGCGGGATTCAGCCCTAACTGGATTGCATTGAAACCGATTTCATAGGAATCGAAGAATTTGCCCTCCAACTGGGGCTGGTCGCTTACCTGATGGAAGCCGAAATAGAAATGGGAAAGTGCGTCGCAGTTGAAAAGCTTCTCGCGCTTGGCAGCCCTGTGCTTCCGCGCTTTCACTGTCATCTCTTCAATTTCCTTGAGACGGTCCTTGGCTGTTTTTTCCTGCGCGAAAGCATTGGACGATGCAAGAAGCAGGACGATGCTGAACAATACGGATATCTTTTTCATTATTCAATGGTTGTTACTGGGTCGATTGTAAAATAAGGCATCAGGGCCATTGCATTGAAGCCCGGGTGCATGTGTTCCTTCACCCACACGAGGGGATCTTTCTTCTTTTCCTGCTTTCCGCGCAGCTGATCCTTGAAGGAAAGTTTCTCGGGATAGGCCGCGATGCTGTAATTGGAGAGTTTGATATGCTTTGCAGTATATTCGATAGCATCCAGCAGGGTGCCTTTTTCATCGGCAAGGCCGATTCCAAGGGCCTCTTTCCCGGACCAGACACGGCCCTGGGCGATGTCATCCACCGCTTCCCTGCTCATCTTGCGGCCATCGGAAACGACACCCACGAAAGTATCGTAGATGCCCTCTATCTCCTGCTGGTACCATGCTTCTTCCTCCGCGCTCAGCGGATTGACGCCGCTGCCCATAGCACTGTGCGCATTGGTGCCCACGTTTACGAGGTTCACGTGAAGTTTGTTCTTAACCGCCTTACCGTAGGAGGGCACAAGGCCGAACACTCCGATGGAGCCGGTGAGGGTGGCATTGTCCACGAAAATCCTGCGGCAGCCCGCGGAAATGAGGTAACCGCCCGAGGCTGCATATGCGCCATAACTGGCAATCACAGGCTTCACCTTGTTCAGGAGCTCGATTTCGCGGCGGATCATATCGGCCGCAACCACTTCTCCTCCGGGAGAGTTGACGCGAAATACCACAGCCTTGACGCTGGAATCCGCACGCACCTCAGCGATTGTGTGCGCGAGTTTCTCGCCCACGATGGCGCCGCCGCTGCGGACTATTTCGCCGTCGGCATAAATGACTGCTATCTTCTTGGAAGAAGGCCCTTTCTTGAGATCCTTGATATAGTCCTTGATGCTTATGGTCTGCACATCCTCCGGATAGGTGGTGCCGAAAAGATGGCAGAGATAGTCTTCCATCTCGTCGCGGTACTTGAGCCCATCCACAAGGCCGAGGTCCTTCCAGGTGGCAGCTGTGCTTAGCGCAAGGCCGTCGGTCCAGGCATTGAGCTGTTCGACTCTCACACCTCGGGATTCAGCGATCTCCGCAAGGAAACTGCCCCAGATGGATCCGAGAAGGCTTTCGTACTGCTCTCGGTTCTCGGGGCTGATATCGTTTCGGATATACATTTCGCCCGCGGATTTGTATTTACCGTGACGGATAAGCTGAATCTCAATTCCAAGCGTGTCCAGCAGGTCTTTCAGGAAATACTGGGTGCTGCCGAGTCCGGTAAGGCTGCCGCCGCCCTGCGGGTGCAGAAAGAGACGGTCCGCCACGCTTCCGAGATAATAACTGCCGTTTCCGAGGGATGCGGCATAGGCTACCACCGGCTTGCCGCTGGCACTGAATCGTTTGAGGTATTCACGCAGTTCCTCCATGGCTGCCATCCCGCCGGAGAAATGGTCCAGATTGAGATAGACCATTGCAATCTTCTTGTCGTCGGCCGCCTTCTGAAGCGCCCTTTCAATTGATAGAAGAGAAACGGAAGAGCTGAAGGAAATGCCTCCAAGCCCGATTGAGAAAGAGGAGCCTCCCCTTTCTGCCACGGCTTCGCCGATGTCGATTTTCAGAATCTTCCCTTTCAGAAAACCGTCTCCGGCGATCGCCTGAAGGGAAACGATTGCGCCCAAGCACAGTGCAAACAGGAATTTACGCATACTGTTACGCTATTTGTGATATTTCCACAAATATAGTAAAATAATATTGCTAAATTTGCAACCTGCCTGCGGGTGTGTTGAAATTGGTAGACAAGCCAGACTTAGGATCTGGTGCCTTACGGCGTATGGGTTCGAGTCCCTTCACCCGCACAAAGGGAGCTTGGCGGTTCTCTTTCGTGATTGATAAGCTTTCTCCGCGGATTTTAATTTTTTTCGTAACTTGCGGGGCTATGCTGAAAAAGACCCGCATTTTGCTTGCAGCCATATTCTGGCTCGGCATTACCCTTTTGTTCCTGGACGGTTCAGGACTGTTCCCCAAATGGCTGGGATGGATGCCCAAACTCCAGTTCCTTCCCGCGGTAATGGCACTGAATTTCATTGTAATCGCAGGCCTGATAGTACTTACCCTGGTTTTTGGCAGGATTTATTGCTCGGTGATATGTCCTCTCGGCGTGTACCAGGACGGTGTCGCCCACATCAGCGTGGCGCTGAAACGCAGACGCAAAAACCGCAAGCCGTATTCATATTCGAAGGAGGTGAAATGGCTGCGTTACGGGGTTTGGACACTCTTCGTACTCGCAATCATATTCGGCATCCAGACTTTCGTCGCGAGCCTGGCCCCGTACAGTGCCTACGGCCGCATCGTCACCTCCGTCATTCCACACAAGGCATGGCTATGGAGCCTTCCCACTTTCTGCGTGGCGGTCACGACACTAGCCATTGTCAGCTACCTTGCCTGGAAAAACGGCCGCACATACTGCAACACGGTCTGTCCTGTGGGAACGACGCTGAGTTTCTTCTCGCGTTTCGCGCTTTTCCGTCCGGTAATCGACAGCGAAAAGTGCCGGAACTGCCATATCTGCGAGCATAACTGCAAGGCTGCCTGCATCGATATAGCCACCCACAGCATTGACTACAGCCGCTGCGTGGACTGTTTCAACTGTCTGGAAGACTGCAAATTCGGTGCGCTGCGCTACAGGTTTGTCCCGCGTGCGAAAGCTTCCGGTGCGGCAGAGGAAAAGCCCTCTTCTTCTACCCGCAGCGGGCGAGGTCCGATTTCAAGCGGGGGACCTGGCCCGGCAGAACCTGAACAGAATGGGCTGAGAGGCCATTTGGCTGGGCGAGATCCCGGCAAAAAAAATGGACCTCGCCCGGAAAATGACTCCAGAAGGGCCTTCCTTGCAGGGAGCGCCATCGCCCTGACGGCCGTGACGCTGAGGGCCCAGGGCAAGAAGGTTGACGGAGGTTTCGCCACCGTCGTGCCGAAGGAGTCGCCGCAGCGCGACGCTCCCCTCACCCCTCCAGGCTCGAAGAGCATCCGCGACTTCTACTCGAAGTGCACCGCATGCCAGCTCTGCGTATCCGCCTGCCCCAACAATGTATTGAGGCCCTCAACGGATCTGGAGCACCTCATGCAGCCTCTCATGGGATATGAAAACGGCTGGTGCCGCCCCGAATGCACCCGTTGTTCGGAGGTATGTCCTTCCGGCGCAATCATAAAAATTTCCCGGGAAGAGAAGACGCAGTACCACATAGGCACCGCCCGCATAAACAGGAATCTCTGCGTTGCGGAGAACGGCACCAGATGCGGTAACTGCGCGAGACGCTGTCCCACAGGTGCCATCACCATGATCGAAGACGAAACACGGGGAGTCAGCGTTCCGAGCGTGGACGAAGCCGTCTGCATCGGATGCGGCGCCTGCGAATTCCTCTGCCCTTCAAGGCCGGTGAGCGCAATCAGCGTAAACGGAAGATATGTCCACTTAGATACCGAACTCTCATGAAAAGACGTGATTTCCTGAAGATAAGCGGCGCTGGACTGGCCGGTGCCGCGGCTGTTTCCTGCATCGGAGGCGGAAAATCCGGCAAGGACGCCGACGGACAGGCACAGATGGAGTACCGCACCAACCCGGTGAACGGGGACAAGGTTTCCCTGCTTGGTTTCGGATGCATGCGCTGGCCCATGATAGATGGCAAGGACGGCAAGAAAGTCATTGACCAGCAGGCTGTCAACGAAATGGTGGACTATGCGCTCGCCCATGGGGTGAACTACTTCGACACTTCGCCGGCATACCTTATGGGTCAGTCGGAAAAAGCCGCCGGGGATGCGCTTGCAAGGCATCCGCGCGAGTCTTATTTCATCGCCACAAAACTCTCCAACTTCCGCAGTTTCAGCAAGGAGGAATCCATCCGTATGTATCTTGATTCTTTCAAACAGATGCACACGGATTACTTCGACTATTACCTGCTGCACGGAATCGGTCTCGGAGGGATGGAAGCCTTCCGGAATCGTTATATCGACAACGGCATCATCGACTTCCTTCAGGAAGAAAAAGCGGCGGGGCGCATCCGGAACCTGGGTTTCTCCTTCCACGGAAAGAAAGACTGCTTCGACAGCTTCCTGGCGATGCACGACAGCAGCGAGATAAAATGGGATTTCTGCCAGATCGAGATGAACTACATCGACTGGAAGCACGCCGACGGAGTGCGTAACGTGAATGCCGACTACCTTTACGCCGAACTCGAGAAACGCGGCATCCCTATGGTAATCATGGAGCCCCTGCTGGGAGGGCGCCTTGCAAATGTGCCATCAGACATAGCCAGGCAGATGAAAACCCGCGAGCCTGACAAATCCCTGGCATCATGGGCATTCCGTTTCTGCGGGACCTATCCAGGAGTGCTGTGCATCCTCAGCGGCATGGAAAGCATGGATCCGCTTCTGGACAACCTCAACACTTTCTGCGGATTCCAGCCCCTTAATGAAGAGGAACTGGAGTTCATGGAGCGCATGGCGGCCCGCATGATGGAATACCCCCAGGTAAACTGCACCGGCTGCCAGTACTGCATGCCATGCCCCTGGGGCATCGACATCCCCGGAATCTTCAGGCACTACAACAGTTCCATCACCGAAGGCAGCTTCGCGCACACCCGCGAACAGAAGGATTACGCCAAGCTCAAGAAGGCATATCTCACCACTTACGACAAAGCCATTCCCACCGTGCGCCAGGCCGACCACTGCATCGGCTGCGGGATCTGCATGTCCCATTGTCCGCAGAGCATCCCCATTCCCACAGAACTGGCCCGGATAAACGATTACATAGAGAAATTAAAACAGGATACACTGTAAGTGCGAAGCGATAAAAATCGTATCTTCGTATCACCAAATACATTTGAAGAGATGAAAAGACTTTTGCTTTTTGCGGCAGGACTTCTCTGCCTGGTTTCCTGTGGCGGCAGCGCTCATGGCCGCGGCAACAGGGCCGAAGCCATAGTGGCACAGATTCACAATCCCGAATCCAAATATGTAGTGGTGGCCTGCCATCGCGGCGACTGGCGCAACTATCCGGAAAACTCCATCCCGGCAATCGAAAGCGTCATCCGCATGGGTGCGGACATCGTTGAGATCGACATTCACATGACCTCGGACTCCGTCCTGGTTCTCATGCACGACAATGACGTGCGCCGCATGACCAACTTCAGCAAAGTGTTCCGCGACCAGCCCGAAAAAAGCGCTAAGATCAAGAACCTCACTCTGGAAGAAATCAAGATGCTGAGCCTCAAGAGGGCGCACGGCGTGGCGATAGACACCATGAAGGTTCCCACCCTGCGCGAAGCCCTTCTCTGCACCAAGGACCGCATCTGCGTGAACATCGACAAGGGTTATGACTATTACGACGCGGTGCTCAAGCTCACCGAGGAGCTTGGAGTTACCGACCAGGTGCTCATCAAGGGCAAGAAATCCATCGAGGAAGTAGCGGCCCATGAGGCGAAGTACAGCCATAACATGATGTACATGCCCATCGTGGATATCCAGAAACCCGCGGGAGCCAAGCTTTTCGATTCCTATCTTACCCAGGGCGTAGTTCCCCTTGCCTATGAGGTCTGCTGGAGCAGCAGCGAAGACGGAGCCTTCGCCGACGCCTGCGAGAAGATTCTGAAACAGGGTTCGAAAATATGGGTGAACACCATCTGGGCGTCCCTCTGCGGCGGTGACGGCAACGATGACGACGCAGCTTTCGAGTGCAAGGATCCGGGCGATGTGTACAAGCACTACATCGACATGGGCGTATCCATGATTCAGACGGACCGTCCCGAACTACTGATCGGCTGGCTTAAAAAGCACGGCCACCACAATCTGAAGTACTGATATTTATTTGATTTTGGACTTGTAGCGCGTCCCCACCTTTCCGGCGGAGATGCGCTGCAGTTTTTTCCCGATGAGCTTGCGCCGGATGGGAGCCACCAGGTCCGTGAAAAGGACTCCGTCCAGATGGCTGAATTCATGCTGGATCATACGGGCGGCGAACTTGTCGAACTCTTCACACTGCGGATTCAGGTCGGCGTCGTAGTATTCCACCTTGATCCTGGCAGGCCGCTGCACATCGCAGTAGATACCGGGCAGGCTGAGGCAGCCCTCGTTGTAAGTGCTTGATTCCTCGCTCTTTTCGATTATCACCGGATTGATGAAAGTGCGCTTGAATCCTTTGAGATAAGGATAGATGTCCTGCATCACGTCACCGTCCACCACGCATACACGCAGCCTCTCCCCTATCTGAGGGGCGGCGAGTCCGCAGCCTTCGCTCACTGCAAGCGTCTCCCAGAGATCAGTAACCAGGGCGCTGAGTTCTTCCTTTTTGGAAAGGTCGGCCTCCGCAGCTTTTTCGCGGAGGACTTCGGAACCATAAAGATATATAGGTCTTATCATTTCTCTGCTTCATTCGCCGGTACGCTTCCGGCAGTCCTGTCCAGATAGCTCTGAAGTATTATGGCAGCGCTTATCTTGTCCACCGAGAACTTGTCCCGCCGCTCGCTCTTCTTCATTCTGCCGTCTATCATCGCCCTGTGGGCAAGCACCGATGTAAAGCGCTCGTCCTCAAGGCTCACCGGGACCGAAGGGAAGGCCTTGCCAAGCTTCTTCAGGAAGACATCGACATCTGCCGCGGCCGCGCTGGGACGTCCGTCCAGATTGTAGGGATACCCTACGACAAAGCGCACAAGATTCTCTCTGGCGGCGTAATTTTTAAGATAATCTATTATCTTTGCAGACGGCACCGTCTCCATAGGCGAAGCGAATATGCGAAGCGGGTCGCTGACCGCAACTCCGACTCGCGCGCTTCCATAGTCTATGCCGATTATCCGGTCCATAATAAACGGACAAAAGTACTACTATTTTTGATAATGAGCAAAAAAAGTCCCATACGCTGGAACATGGTTTACAGGCTCACCCTCGTGGAAGATGAGACCCACCGCCGCATCAGGGCGGTAAGGTTTTCCCGCATGGGGGCGGCGATTACGATGTTGACGATAGCGGTCGTGGTGATCGGCGCAGTTTATGCCGCCATTGCTTTCACTCCCCTGAAAACTACAATTCCGGGATATCCCGACTCGCATTTCAAGCGGGACGCCATAGCCAACGCCATCAAGATTGATTCCCTGGAAAACCAGATCACCCGCTGGTCGCTCTATTCCCAGAATCTCGGCCGCGTGCTTTCAGGGCAGGAAGAACTCAGCATCGACAGCGTGCTCAAGCACAACACTCCTAAATACCTTAAAGACCTCTCCCAGAAGGAACTTGCCAGGCGGGACAGCATCCTGCGCGGAACCGTTATCAACGAGGAGCGTTTTTCCCTGTCAGGAGCCAGCGAAAGGGTTCTCCCCATAGAGGGAATGCACTTTTTCACTCCGCTCCGGGGCACTGTTTCCCAGGGCTACGACATGGTCCTTCACCCCGCAATCGACATAACGGCCCCGGCTAATTCCGTGGTCAGCGCCGCCCTGGACGGCACCATCATTTTTGCGGGATGGACGGAAGAAACCGGCTATACGCTGCAGATACAGCACCCCGGCAACATCGTCTCCAGCTACAAGCACAACCAGAAACTTCTCCGCAAAGCCGGCGACAAAGTCAAGGCCGGCACTCCCGTGGCCCTCGTAGGCAACACCGGTTCGCTCACGACCGGCGACCACCTGCACTTCGAACTCTGGTACAACGGGGAGAGCGTGGATCCAACGAAATACTGCAAATTCTAGTGAAAGACAGTCCCAAAAGACATCTCGCAATCCTGGGTTCCACCGGCTCCATAGGCACCCAGACTCTTGATATAGTGCGCCGTTACAAATCCTCTTTCGAGGTGGAGACACTCGCCGCAGGCAGCAATGCCGCCCTGCTCATCGAACAGGCCCTGGAATTCGATGCCAACAATGTGGTCATAGCCGATGAAAGCCGTTACCGGGAAGTGGCGGATGCATTGCAGCCCAAAGGCATAAAAGTATTCACAGGCAGCGACAGCCTCTGCTCGCTCGCCGCTGCGGCCGATGTCGATATCGTGGTAGGAGCCATGGTCGGATTCAGCGGCCTGCGCCCCACTCTGGCGGCTTTGAAGGCAGGGAAAATCGTGGCTCTGGCAAACAAGGAAACCCTGGTGGCGGCAGGCAGCATCGTCACGGCTACGGCCCGCGAATTCAAAGGAGCACTGCTTCCGGTGGATTCCGAGCATTCCGCCATCTTCCAGTGTCTTCTAGCTGCCCAGGGCAACGAAGTGGAAAGGCTGCATCTGACAGCATCCGGAGGCCCCTTCCGCACATGGCCCAAAGAAAAGATTGCCGCAGCCACCAAAGACGCCGCGCTTAAGCATCCCAACTGGAACATGGGGGCGAAGGTCACCATAGACTCGTCCACGATGATGAACAAGGGCTTTGAAATCATGGAGGCCAGATGGCTTTTCGACATGGACGCATCCCGAATAAACGTCGTGGTGCACCCGGAATCCATCATCCATTCCATGGTGGAATTCAGCGACGGAGCCGTAATCGCCCAGCTCGCATGCCCGGACATGCGCGAACCTATCGGCTTTGCCCTGGGCTTTCCCCAGAGGCTTCCGTTCGGAGGCAAGCGGCTGGATTTCAGCACTCTCGGTTCATTTAGTTTCGAAAAGGCCGATACGGAGCGTTTCCCCTGCCTCGCCCTTGCATACGATGCCATCAAACGGGGAGGAAACATCCCCTGTGCCCTCAACGCGGCGAACGAAGTGGCCGTCCAGGCTTTCCTCCAGGACCGCATCGCTTTCTACGACATCGCCCGCATCTGCGAAGCATGCGGTACAGGCGCGGATTTTGTAGCTGATCCCTCGCTTGACGACATCTTCGCCACGCACGAAGAAACCCTCGCCAAAGCACGAGAAATGGTATGCTGAAAGTCCTTCAGGTAATTCTTGCACTGTCGATACTCATCCTGGTCCACGAGGCCGGGCATTTCTGTTTTGCCAAGCTTTTCCGCATCAGGGTGGAGAAATTCTTCCTGTTTTTCGATCTCGGCGGCACTTTCCTTTTCAGCACGAAGCGCAGCCGCTGGTTCGTAAGACTCTTCCCCAAGGCACTCCAGTGGGAAACGGAGTACGGCATCGGCTGGCTCCCTCTGGGAGGATATTGCAAGATTGCGGGAATGATAGACGAGAGCATGGATACGGAGCAGCTTAAACGCGAGCCCCAGGACTGGGAATTCCGCACCCACAATCCCTGGCAGAGGCTGCTGGTAATGGCCGGGGGCGTGCTTTACAATTTCATTTTCGCGATTCTCGTTTACATCGGCATCATGGCCATCTGGGGAGATTCCTATATCCCCAACGAAGGCACCCGCATCTATCCTTCGGAACTGGCCCGGCAGATGGGATTCAAAACCGGCGACATGATCCTTTCCATGGATGGCTACAAGCCCGAGAACTTCGGTATGCTGCAGGCAGACCTGGCAAGACGCAAGGTCCGCAAGGTGGAGGTCCTCCGGGATAACGACACGCTGACTCTCTACATGGACCACAGCCTTCTTCCCAAGGTTTTGGAAGCCGATCTCATGTTCGAACCGGCCATACCTTTCGTAGTGGATTCGGTCCTTGCCGCCGGCGTCAATGCAGGCTGCTCCCTGCATAAAGGGGACAGAGTTTCCGCTTTCAGCGGGATAGGCGTAAGCTGCGTCCAGGATGCGAGAAGCGTCCTTGCCAGTTTTGCAGGAAAGGACTGTGAGGCAACGGTCCTGCGGGGGTCCGATACGCTTTCGCTGCCGCTTCAGGTGGACAGCGCCGGCCGCATCGGGGTTATCCTTAAGATGCCGGAAGCCCGATCCAGGGACTACAGCCTGGCCGAAGCCGTCCCTGCCGGAATCAAACTCACAGGAGAAACCCTCGGAGGGTACCTCCGGGATCTCCGCCTTCTTGTCCAGCCTTCTTCCGGAGCATACAAGTCCGTGGGAAGTTTCATAGCCATCGGCCAGGTATTCCCTTCCAGTTGGGACTGGTACCGCTTCTGCTTCCTGATGGCGCTGTTCTCAATAATGCTCGGCGTCATGAATCTCCTTCCGATCCCGGGACTGGACGGAGGGCACATAGTTTTCACAATCTACGAAATAGTCACCGGACGCAAACCTTCGGACGGCTTCATGATAGCCGCCCAATGGATAGGGATGATCCTCCTCATGGCACTCATGCTGCTTGCTTTCGGCAATGACATAGGACGATTAATACATTGACATCATGAAGAATACTCTCCGCATCCTGGCCCTAGCCGCCGTACTGGCATGCAGTTTCTGTTTCCAATCCTGCAAAGGGCGCCGCGGCGCTCTGCTCCCCAACATAAGCGGCAAAGCAGGCGAAATCATCGTCGTAATCGAGAAGAACGACTGGGAAGGAACCCTCGGCAGCTCCGTCCGCGAGCTTCTGGCCGGCGACTGCCCCTATCTTGCCAGCAAGGAGCCTCTCTATACGCTGGTGAACGTCACCCCTGGAGGATTTGCGGACCTTTTCAAGGTCCACCGCAACATTATCCTTTTCGATATAGACGCGCAGGTGGCGAAATCGGGAATCTCCTACATGCAGGATAAATGGGCCGCCCCTCAGTGCCTTATAAACATCGCCGCCCATGACCGGGAGGAAGCCATTTCCCTTTTCAGGGACGGAGGTCCGATGATATTGTCAACCATCGAGCAGGCAGAGCGGGACAGGGTTATCCGCAATTCCCTGCGCTATGAGCAGAAGGACATCGCGCCCCAGGTGGCGGAGGTTTTCGGAGGTTCGCCCCACATTCCCATAGGTTATCAGCTGAAGAAAAAGACCTCGGACTTCGTATGGATTGCCGATGAGAAACAGAAAAGCATCCAGGGTATCCTGATTTACAAATATCCGGCAGGAAAGGATGCCGGCGCGGAGTTCAAGATGGAGAACATCATCGCCCGGAGGAATGCGGTCATGCGCACAAATGTGCCCGGAATGTTCGACAATACCTGGATGACGACCAGCACCCAGGTGACTCCGAGCCTCGAATATATCCGCTACCGCGGCAGGCAGTTCGCCCAGCTCCGCGGATACTGGGAAGTGCAGAACGACTTCATGGGAGGCCCCTTCGTTTCCCATTCGTTCTACAGTCCGGACGGTGCTTCGATCATTGTCGCCGAAGCCTTCGTTTACGCTCCCAGCCATGACAAAAGGCAGTTTCTGCGTCAGGCAGAGTCCATTTTGTACTCATGGGAATGGAATAATGACGCAAAAGGTGAAAATTAAATTTGTGATATCAAAAATATTTTATACCTTTGCATCCCCTAAAAGTTTGGTGGGTTCGTATAACGGTTAGTACTCAGGATTTTCATTCCTGCAATAGGAGTTCGATTCTCCTACCCACTACTAAATTTAAAAAAGTAGAATAATGGCAAACAACGCATCAGCAGAGAAGGCCAATCGCCAGAGCGAAAGGCATCGTTTGCATAACAAGTATTATGCAAAGACAACGCGCAACGCAATCCGCGCAATACGCACCACAACAGACAAGAAAGCGGCAGAGGCCGAAGCCCCCAAAGTTTACGCAATGATCGACAAACTCGCAAAGCAGGGCGTCATCCACAAGAACAAGGCTTCCAACCTCAAGAGTGGAATCGCGCTTTACATCAACAAGCTTGCATAAAGAAATCTGACAAGGCGCGAGTTTCTCGCGTCTTTGTTTTCTTCGAGAAGTAGCGCAGTTGGTAGCGCAC
>DEFD01000027.1:106554-106681 GCA_002350615.1 Bacteroidales bacterium UBA2861
ACCCCTCAAACTCCCCCGGTCGCTTCGCTCCTATCATGATGTAAAATACCCTATAAATAGGGTGAACAACATTAAGAACGCATAAAAAGCAAACACACAAAGCAAGTATGATTTACGGTTACATCAG
>DEFD01000002.1:0-8677 GCA_002350615.1 Bacteroidales bacterium UBA2861
AAGCAGAACATGATGAAGTAACCTGCAGGTTTGCCTTCGAATCCGAGGAAGGTAAATGCGCTGCCGGCATTCTCGGCATAAGTAAAGAGCTTTCCTGCAATCTTCTGGATAAACATCGAGCCTACTCCTCCAGCCATTGCACCGATTCCGGTAATGGTTGCGATGGCGCTCTTGGGGAACATGTCACCGACGGTGCTGAAGATGTTGGCGCTCCATGCCTGATGTCCTGCGGCGGCAAGGCCGATGAGGATGGCCGGCCACCAGGGGCTGTTGAAGTGGACTCCGAGCGGCTGTGCAAACAGGGCGCAGAGAGGGAAGAATGCGAAGATGAGCATTGCGAGCATTCGTCCTGCATAAGGGTTCATGCCTTTCTTCTCCACGAAAATGCGGGGCAGATATCCTCCGAAGATGGAGACTACCGTCACGATTGCATAGAGGGTGAAGATGAGGGCCTGGCCCAAACCGGAAGTGGCGGGTGCATTGAACTGGTTGCTGAAATATGAAGGCGCCCAGAAGAGGAAGAACCACCACACGCCGTCGGTGAAGAACTTACCGGTGATGAAAGACCAGGTCTGCTTGTAACCGAATGCCTGCCAGAGAGATATGGATTTCTCGTGCTTTGCGGCTTCGGCAGCGGCGGCTTTCTCCGCGGCCTCGGCTGCATCGTCCTGGTGGATATATTCAAGCTCGGCTTCGTTCACATGCTTGCTGTTCTCGGGCTTGTCGTACATGAATGCCCAGAAGAACATCCAGATGAATCCGAGGGCACCGATGATGATGAAAGCCATTTCCCATCCGAAAGCCTTGGCAAGCGGCGGGATGGTGAGAGGGGCTGCGAGGGCTCCTACAGATGCACCGGCGTTGAAAATGGATGTCGCGAAAGCGCGGTCCTTCTTGGGGAAGTACTCGGCCGTAACCTTGATTGCGGCGGGGAAGTTTCCGGCCTCGCCAAGTGCGAGGATGCCCCGGCATAGCAGGAACAGATATACGGAAATGGTAGATACTGTGAGAGCTATGCTGCTTCCGGCTTCAACGGCACGCATCGCGGCCACGCCATCGAGCCCGGCGATATGGGCGGTTGCCCATCCGCATGCCGCATGGAGGCAGGCGCCTGCACTCCACACACCGATGGCGATGAGATAGCCCTTCTTGGTGCCCATCCAGTCCACGAACTTGCCAGCGAAGAGGCAGCAGATCGCATAGAAGATGGAGAAGAAGGCGGTTATTGTGCCGTAGTTGTCATCGGTCCAGTGGAATTCCGGCTTGATGAATTCTTCGTAAGTGAGAGAAAGTACCTGGCGGTCGAGGTAGTTCACCGTAGTGGCTACGAAGAGGAGGCTGCAGAGCCACCAACGCCAGTTGGTCATCAGTTTTTTCTGTGTTGACATGGTTTATCTTGCGTTTTTGATTATTTCGAGTGCTTCTTTGCAGAGGGCGCTTATCTTGTCCCATTCACCTGCTGCGATAACTTCCTTTGGGAAGAGGTTGCTGCCCATTCCCACTGCGGTTACGCCGGCCTTGAACCAGCCTTCGAGGTTCTCCTTCGTGGGCTTCACGCCGCCGGTAACCATAAGCTGGCTCCAGGGCATGGGGGCGCGGAGGCCCTTGATGAATGCGGGACCGAGCACATCGCCGGGGAATACCTTGCAGAGGTCGCAACCGGCTTCCTGGGCCGCTCCGACTTCGCTAACGCTGCCGCAACCGGGGGCATAGGGGATGAGCCTGCGGTTGCAGACAGGGGCTACTGCCGGGTTGAAGAGGGGACCCACCACAAAGTTGGCGCCGAGCTGGATGTACATCGCGGCAGTGCCGGGATCCACCACGCTTCCGATTCCCACTATCATGCCGGGGAGTTCAGCGTTGGCATATTTCACCAGGGGGCCGAATACTTCCTGTGCGAAGTCGCCGCGGTTTGTGAATTCGAAGGCGCGCACGCCTCCGTCGTAGCAGGCCTTCAGCACCTTCTTGCTGATTTCCAGGTCCGCATTGTAGAACACCGGCACCATACCGGTTTCCTTTATTGTCTGCAGTGTCTGCAGTTTGCTGTATTTTGCCATAGTCAAATAATATAGTTAGCAAAGATAAGCAATAAAAACTATTGATACAAAGGAGGGATTATTAAACAGTTTTTGGTATTCAGATAAACTTTATTAAATTTGTACCCGGATTCCC
Source organism: Bacteroidales bacterium UBA2861 (assembly GCA_002350615.1). Taxonomy (GTDB): domain Bacteria; phylum Bacteroidota; class Bacteroidia; order Bacteroidales; family UBA932; genus Cryptobacteroides. Next base: position 2,173 of record DEFD01000002.1, read on the forward strand.
GAATTTCATAGGAAAATCGGACTTGACTTCCATAAATTCCCGATGCGCGGCTATTAAAGGCTGCGCCTCGGAAATACAAATAAATATGATATTTCACTCGGCTTGCACTTTAATTCTAATAAACCATGTATAAGCGAATCTTCGACATAGAGAACCAGCTGGACGAAGGGATGTTCCTCTTCGGAGCTCGCCAGGTGGGCAAATCCACACTTCTGCAGGAGCGTTTCCCGGATGCCATCTATTATGACCTGCTGATTGATTCAGTCCGCAAGGCGTTCAAGCGCAACCCGGACTCCTTCAGGGAGGCGCTGCTTGCCAAACCTGCCGGAACTCTGGTTATTGTAGATGAAATCCAGAAAGTACCTGAACTGCTGGATGCCGTACATTGGCTGATGGTAAACCGGGGGCTTCATTTCATTCTTAGCGGTTCAAGTGCCCGGAAGCTGAAGAAATCCGGGGCCAACACCCTTGGAGGCAGGGCAAATCCCAGGACGCTGTTCCCGCTGGTTTGGAAGGAGGTCACGGACTTCCAGATAGATAAGGCAGTCCAGAATGGTATGATTCCACGCCATTATATGGTCGATGATGCAACTGACCGCCTTGAAGGATACGTGGAAGTCTATCTCCGCGAGGAAATCCGGGACGAAGCCGCCGTCCAGGACGTCGAAGCATTTGAGCAGTTCATGGAAGCTGCCGCCATTTCCGACGGCGAAATGATCAACTATGCCAACATCGCCAGCGACTGCGGCGTAGCAGCGAAGACGGTCAAGGCCTACTACCAAATCCTGAAGGATACCTTGATGGGCTATGAGATTCCGGCCTACACGAAGGTGGTCAAGAGAAACGTGGTCCAGGCACCAAGGTTCTACTATTTTGACGTGGGCCTCGCGAACTACCTCATGGGCCGTCATCACCTCAGGCGCGGTTCCGACGATTATGGGCACGCCTTCGAGCATTTCGTCATGCAGGAAATCATCGCCTATCGTGGGTACTTCCGCCGCAGGGAGAAGATTTCCTATTGGCATACCTACAACAACCAGGAAGTCGATGCCGTCATCGGCGACGCCAAGGTTGCCATAGAAATCAAATCCAGCGAGGAGGTCAAATCCCGCCATAAGAATGGCTTGAAAGCCTTTAAGGAAGAGCATCCTGATTGCAGGCTGATTCTGGTCTCACTTGACCCTATCACCAGGCCCTCAGGAGGCATAGAACTACTCTATATCAATGACTTCCTAAATATGTTGTGGAACGGAGAGATTTTCTGATTGTCCTATGGGCTATGGGATTGTATTCCTCTGTCGGCACCGCCAGAGGTGACGCAAGCAAAAGTAACGACAACAGGAACAATTACAAGTCTTTAGAAATATCGTTATCGGAATGGATAAATATTGTCCTTTCGGAAGGAGTAAAGAAAAAACTTATGGCCGCATCACTTTTGGCGGTGCGACCATAGTTCAAATAAAAGTAGAATGAAACGACTGGAACGATGGACTACCTGGATACCCTTCCGGAGGCGTCGCCATTCATGAGGTTCTCGACTTCGGCTACGGTGAACTGGTTGTAGTCGCCGAAAACGGTGTGCTTGAGGCAGGATGCCGCCACTGCGAAATTCAGGGCCTTCTGGTCGTCGGGTGCATAGGTGAGCAGGCCGTAGATGAGGCCTCCCATGAAGCTGTCGCCGCCGCCTACCCGGTCCACGATGTGGGTGATGTCGTAGCGGGGACTCTGGTAGAGGGTCTTGCCGTCCCAGAGAACGCCGCCCCAGGTGTTGTGGTTGGCATTGATGCTGCCGCGCAGGGTGATGATGATCTTCTTGGCGCGGGGGAACTTCTTCATGAGCTGCTCGCCGACGCTCTGGAAGCGCTTCTGGTCGATGGCGCCGCCGGTGTTCTCCACATCGAAGCCTTCCGGCTTGATGCCGAATACCTTGTCCGCGTCTTCTTCATTGCCGAGGATGATGTCGCTGCCTTCCACGAGAGCAGGCATGACCTCTGCGGCCGTCTTACCGTATTTCCAGAGATTCTTGCGGTAGTTGAGGTCGCAGCTGACGGTGATTCCGAGCCTGTTTGCGGCTTTGATAGCCTCGAGACAGACGTCTGCGGCGTTCTGGCTGATAGCCGGAGTGATGCCTGTCCAGTGGAACCAGTCGGCGCCTTCAAAGACCTTGTCCCAGTCTATGCTGCCTTTCTCTATGGTTGCGATGCTGGAGTGTGCGCGGTCGTAAATCACCTTGCTCGGACGGGCCACCGCACCGGTCTCGAGGAAATAGATGCCGAGGCGCTCGCCACCGAAGATTATATGGTCGGTCTTGACATCGTATGAGTGCAGTTCCCTGATGCATTTGCGGGCAATGTCGTTGTCCGGCATGCGGGTTACGAATTCCGCGTCGATGCCATAATTGGCAAGTGATACCGCTACATTGGCCTCACCGCCGCCGAAGGTGGCTTCGAACTGTTTGGCCTGATTGATTCTGAGATATCCTGGAGTGGAAAGACGGAGCATGATTTCTCCGAAGGTGATTACTTTGGGCATAAAACTTCGTTATTGGTTAATCATACAAATATAGTAAATATTCCGTAAAAGATAACAATTGCCGTGCCCGTGCACGAAACGAAAAAATAATTATATTTGAAAGACTTTTTACTTCAGGCTATGAAAATTACCGTAAAGGACATCGCAAGGCTCTCAGGAGTATCCAAAGGCACGGTGGACCGCGTTCTGCACAACAGGGAAGGCGTTTCCCGCAAGAGTTTCGAAAAAGTGATGAAAGTGGTCCGGGAATCCGGATACGAGCCTAATATATATGCGTCCCTGCTGGCCAAACACGGGAAGCGCGTCCTTGCGTTGCTTCTTCCGAGATCCGGAAAAGCGGATTATTGGACCCTTGTAGATGCAGGTGCCGACAAGGCAGCCGCTGCCGCCTCCAACTTTGGAGTAGATGTAAAAAAGATTGTTTATGACCAGTACAGCCTGGATGCGTTCAGGTCCGCCTGCAAAGAAGCTCTCGACTTGAATCCGGCAGGAGTGGTTCTCCCTCCAATGTTCAAGGAGGAAACAAAGGTTTTCGCCGGACGGCTCGATGAACTCGGAATACCTTATGCCTTTGTCGATTCAAGGATAGAGGAGCTTAACTACATGGCATTTTACGGGATGCCTGCATTCAGCGCAGGGTACCTTTGTGCGGCACTTCTTACCGACAATCAGAATGTCAGCGCGGTGGGAGCGGTCCGCGTTCGCCGCGACAAAGAAGGTCTTTCCGATCCTACGGTTACGCGCCGCAATGGATTTATCCGCTATCTTGACGAACATTTCCCGGACAAGAAGAAGGCCGCCGTTTTCATAGACCCTTCCGATCCCGGCTCAATCGAACCCGCCCTCGACGGATTTTTTGAATCCAATCCCGATATCAGTCATCTTGTAATGTTCAACTCCCGTCTGTATCTTATTACGGATTGGCTGGAGAAGCATCCCGAGCGGAAACTGCGCGTGGTGGGATTCGACAATCTGGAAGCGAATGTCGCCGCCCTGAAAAAGGGGCTTGTCACCGCGCTCATCACTCAGCGTCCCGAGCAGCAGATTGCAGGTGCAATTGACGCTTTGGTGAACCTGCTCGTCCTGGGGAAGGGACCTCAGAAGCGCGACAATTTCATGCACATGGACATCCTTACCCGCTACAATGCGGATTAGTTTATAGCGTCACTCCCGACTTGAAGATGGCGATTTCGCGCCAGCCGTTGCGCTCGTTGTTGACGGGCTCACCGCTGGCTGCGGCGAGAACGAAGTCGCGGAAACGCGCGGCGGTTTCTTCCATCGAGGAATCTTCCACTATGACACCGGCATTGAAGTCTATCCAGCCGGGTTTGCGGGATGCAAGCTCGCTGTTGGTGGAAATCTTCATCGTAGGAACGAAAGTCCCGAAAGGTGTGCCGCGCCCGGTGGTGAACAGCACGATCTGGCATCCGCAGGCCGCGAGGGCGGTGGATGCCACGAGATCGTTCCCCGGGGCGCTCAGCAGATTGAGCCCCTTCTGCCGGAGACGCTGTCCATATTCAAGTACACCGCGCACGGGGCTGCTGCCGCTTTTCTGGGTGCAGCCCAGCGATTTCTCTTCCAGGGTCGAGATTCCTCCCGCCTTGTTGCCGGGCGAAGGGTTCTCATACACCGGCATCTCGTTCTTGATGAAATAGGATTTGAAATTGTTGATGAGGTCCACCGTTTCATTGAAGAGCCCTTCATTGGCGCAGCGGTTCATCAGTATGGTTTCGGCACCGAACATCTCCGGCACTTCGGTGAGTACAGTGGTGCCTCCCTGGGAGACGATCCAGTCCGAGAAACGCCCCAGCAGGGGATTGGCGGTGATGCCTGAAAGTCCGTCCGAACCGCCGCATTTGAGGCCGACACGAAGCTCGCTCACGGGAACATCCTCCCGCGCGTCGTCTTTGCAGGCGGAGTAAATCTCGCGAAGCCGCTCCAGTCCGTATTCTATTTCGTCGCCCTGGATCTTCTGGGTTTCGAAGAATTTTACACGGGCTTCATCCACGGGACCCACCAGTTCGCGGAACGCGCTCATCTGGTTGTTCTCGCATCCGAGACCTACCACGAGTACGCCGCCGGCATTGGGGTGATGGATCATGTCCGCGAGGATGGTGCGGGTGTTTTCATGATCCGGCCCTAATTGAGAACAGCCATAGTTGTGTGTGAAGGCGAAAACCTCGAAACCCGTTTCCGTACGGAAGCGTTCCGCCAGGGTCTGGCAGGCTCCGTTGACGCAGCCCACCGTTGGAATTATCCAGATCTGGTTCCTCACGCCAACCTGTCCGTCGGCCCTTCTGTACCCGCGGAATGTGAACTGCCCCTTTGAGGCTTCATGGGACCCTGTTTCCGAAACCGCTTCCACCCTCGGCAACGGTTCATATTTATATTCCAGCAGGCCGGAAAGATTGGTCTTGATGCAGTTATGGTCGATATGGCTGCCTGCTGCGGCTGCACGTGTAAGATGCCCGATGGGATAGCCGTATTTTATCACATTCTCCCCGTCGGCCATGTCCCGCAGGGTGAATTTATGCCCCTGTGGGATATCCTCGATGAGTTCTACACTCAATGCGGGAGCTTCTGAGAAAATGGCTACCGTCCCTTTTGCGAGCGGGTGCAGGGCAACGGCCACGTTGTCCGCAGGATTTATCCTTATATAATCGGCCATAATTGCTTGTCTTTATTAAAGTACCGCCTTCACCGCCGCACGCATGCCGTCCTTCTGGATGAGCGCCAGGTCAGCCTCCAGCATCGCCGTAAGGCCGGGAACGGAGTTGAGATCCTCGCCCCAGATGAATTCTGCGCCGAGCACGCCCTTGGCCACTTTTGCCACATCGCCCGTAGCCCACAGCCCGCTGAGAAGGTTCTTGATGGCTTCGTCGTCGTTTACTACGATATCGTCTTCGCCCCTTTTGCCGCCTTTATAATAAGTGGTGATGCCGGCAAGTCCGAGGACGATTCCCTTGGGAAGTTCGCCCTTGCGCTCCAGATAGGTCTTGAGGCCGGGGAGGTCGCGGGTCTTGAACTTGGGGAAGGAGTTGAGCATGATGCTGGTGACGAAATGCTTGACGTAAGGGTTTACGAAGCGCTCGAGCACGTCGTTGGCGAATTTGCGGAGCTCTTCTTCGGGCAGGTTCAGGGTGGGAAGGAGTTCTTCGAACATCACCTTGCGCACGAAAGCGCCGATGAGCTCGTCCTCGCAGCACTCGCGGACCGTATTCAGGCCGCTGAGGTAGCCCACGGGGGAGAGGACGGTGTGAGGACCGTTCAGCAGGGTGACCTTCCTTTCATGGTAGGGAGCCTCGCTGGGAACGAAGAGTACGTTGAGTCCGGCCTTGTCGGCGGGGAACTCGGCTGCAACCTCCTTCGGAGCTTCGATTACCCAGAGATGGAAGATCTCGGCCTTGTCGAGAAGGTTGTCCTGGTAGCCGGCGCGCTCGCAAAGCTGGGCCGCGTTGTCGCGGGGATATCCGGGAACAATCCTGTCAACCAGGGTGCTGTACACCCCGCAGGCGGTCTCGAACCAATCGCGGAAGTCTTCGCCGAGCTTCCAGAGATCTATATACTGGCGGATGCATTCCTTGAGGTGCTTGCCGTTTTCGAAGATGAGTTCGCAGGGGAAGATGATGAATCCCTTGCTCTTGTCCCCCTTGAAGTATTCATAGCGATGGTAAAGCAGCTGGACGAGTTTTCCGGGGTAGGAACTCGCCGGGGCGTCCGTGAATTTGCAGGCGGGGTCGAAAGCGATGCCCGCTTCGGTAGTGTTGGAAATGATGAAGCGCATCTCTTCCTGCTCCGCGAGCTTGAGATATGCCTGGAAATCGGTGTAGGGATTTATGCCGCGGCTGATCACGTCGATAAGATCGATGCTGTCCACGGGCTTGCCGTCCAGAAGACCCTGAAGGTTGAGGTGATAGAGACCGTCCTGCTCGTTGAGCCATTCGACCATGCCCTTCTCGATGGGCTGGACAAC
>DEFD01000002.1:8708-10947 GCA_002350615.1 Bacteroidales bacterium UBA2861
GTCTTCTGGTTGGTCTTCCAGATAATCCATTCGATGAATGCCCGGAGAAAATTGCCTTCTCCAAACTGAATGACCTTTTCGGTGTAAGTCTTTGCCTGAGGGGCGCTGGTACGGTTTAATCTTTCCATGATAGTTATTTATATTTAATTGTTATTCAGTGTTTTAGTGCTGCTTTCCAGAAATACCTGCCGGCCTGCCCGGAAAGCTGTTCACAAATATAGCAAAAATTTCCGTGCCCGTGCACGGAATATGTGGAAAAAGCGGAAAAAGTGCGTATATTTGTAAGACGCAAAACTAATACTTCATATATAATGGAACCTTTCATCAACAAAGACTTCATGCTTCGTAGCGATGCCGCCCGCGAACTGTATCACCAGAGTGCGGAAGGCATGCCCATCATCGATTATCATTGCCATCTGAATCCCCAGATGATAGCGGAAAACTACAAGTTCGCAGACATTACCGAAATATGGCTCGGGGGAGACCACTACAAGTGGCGCGCGATGCGCGGAAACGGCGTTCCCGAAGAATACATCACCGGCAACCGCAGCTCCTGGGAAAAATTCCAGAAATGGGCGGAGACCGTGCCTTACACGCTTCGCAACCCTCTCTATCACTGGACCCATCTGGAGCTTTCCCGTGCATTCGGCATCGACAAGATCCTGAAGCCCGAGACCGCCCGCGAGATATACGAAGAATGCAATGCCAAGCTTGCTACGGAAGAATTCCGTGCACAGGGGCTGATCCGCAAATTCAACGTGAGCGTAGTGTGCACTACGGACGATCCCGTTGACGATCTCCGCTGGCACAAGCAGATCGCGGAGCATCCCTTCGGAACCAAGGTGATCCCTGCATGGCGTCCGGACAAGGCCATGGCAATCGAGAATCCTGCCGCATACAAGGCTTATATAGAGAAACTTGCAGAGGTGTCCGGAGTCGAGATCCGCAGCTTCGACGACCTTCTTCAGGCGCTCCAGGTACGTCACGATTTCTTCGCTTCCATGGGAAGCAAGCTTTCCGACCACGGTCTGGAGAATTTCTATGCCGACGACTACACCCAGGCTGAGGTTGACGCCATCTTCCGCAAGGTGCTTGACGGCAAGACTCCCGACGAAAAGGAACTCGGCAAGTTCCGCAGCGCCATGCTCTACGAATTCGCAGTCATGGACTATGCCAGCGGCTGGGCCCAGCAGTTCCACGTCGGTGCCATCCGCAACAACAACACCCGCATGTTCAAGGCTCTCGGCCCCGATACCGGATACGATGCGATTCACGACCTCAATGTCGCCGCAGCCGGACACAAGATGCTCGACCGCCTGGCCCGTGAGGACAAACTCACCAAGACCATCCTCTACAACCTGAATCCCAAGGACAACGAGGTGCTCGCCACCATGGCATATACCTTCAACGACGGCACCGTACCCGGCAAGATGCAGCTCGGTTCGGGCTGGTGGTTCCTGGATCAGGAAGACGGTATGCGCAAGCAGATGAACGCACTCAGCGCCCTCGGCCTCCTGAGCCGCTTCGTCGGCATGCTCACGGACAGCCGCAGTTTCCTCAGCTATCCCCGTCACGAGTACTTCCGCAGGATACTCTGCAACCTGCTCGGCGAGGATATCGAGGCCGGCAAGCTGCCGCGCAGCGAGATGGCCCAGATCCACCAGATGGTGAAGGACATAGCTTACAATAACGCTGACAGGTACTTTGGTTTCTGACCAAAGTACCTGTAGCGACCCTTCGGTCGCGTCATCAGGGGCTCTGCCGGTCAGCCTTTAAGCATCGCCTTGGCGATCCTGAACAGCCTGTAGGGCATGTAGCGGAATTTGAGATCTATCCAGGTGGGAGTGCTTACCACCGACCTCTCGTGCGAAAATGCGAGAAATGACCTCTCACCGTGATAGGAACCCATTCCTGAATTGCCCACTCCGCCGAAAGGAATCCTGCTGTTGGCCACGTGCATTATGGTGTCGTTGATGCAGGCACCGCCCGAAGTGGTATGAGCGATAATATCCCAGCCCTTGGCTTTCTTACCGAAATAATAGAAAGCCAGGGGTTTTTCTCTTGAATTGACGAAATCTTCCACATCCTTGCGCTCGCGGAATGTGAGTATGGGGAAGACCGGGCCGAAGATCTCTTCCCGCATCACCGGAGCATCCGGGCTCACATCTTCCAGGAGAGTAGGCTCTATCCATCGGCTTGCAGCATCGCTCCGTCCTCCCGCCACTATCTTTCCGTCTTT
>DEFD01000002.1:11200-30890 GCA_002350615.1 Bacteroidales bacterium UBA2861
TCCACGATGCAGGGGCTCTTGCCTCCGAGTTCCAGCACCATCGGGGTGAGATATTTCGCCTGCGCTGCGGCGAGATGTTTCGCAAGTGCCGGGCTGCCGGTGAAGAAGACCAGGTCCCAGCGGCGGGCGAAGAGCTCCGTGTTCACCTCGCGGTTGCCCTGTACCACTGCCGCGAGTTCCTCCGGGAAGGTGTCGGCGATGAATCGTTCAAGGGTGAGGCTCACCTCCGGCACGTATGGTGAAGGCTTCAGGATAGCGGTGCAGCCTGCGGCGATGGCGCCGACAAGCGGACTCAGCAACAGTTGCACCGGATAATTCCAGGGAGATACTATCAGGGTGCAGCCAAGGGGCTCTTTTACGATGTAGCTGCTTGATGGCAAGCTGGTTATCGGTGTGTGGACCCTTCGTGTCCGCGCCCATCGGGAGAGTTTTCTCCTTGCAGTGGCGATCTCCCCGTAGATCAGACCTATTTCTGTCATATAAGCCTCTTCGAAGGATTTGTGCAGATCCTTCCACAAGGCGTCACATAGGGCTTTCTCCCATTTTTTGAGCCCTGCTTCGAAGCGGCTGAGCATTTCGCGGCGGTACTTCAGATCCCTGGTCCTGCCGGTGGCAAAGAAGGCCTTCTGTGCAGCGGCAAGCGCTTCGATCCTTTCGGTTGTGGTGTTGGCAATATCCATATTTGCGAAGATAATAAAAAAGAAAGAGCGTTTTTGCCAAAATGCTGATTGTCAGGGAAAAATAAAAAGACGATGCTCCAAAATGGAGCATCGTCTTTCTGTAAGTAGCAGGTTTTCAGCTTGTTGCCGAAAACGCTATTTGCTGTCGAAAGTGACTTTGTAGAAACGCAGTCCGGCTTCCGGCCAGATGAGCACGCGGCCGGCTTCGATTTCGAAGCTGAGTTCGGCGTGGGTTGCATTTGCTGCAACGCCGGCACCATCCTTGGTCTGAGCAGTGCCGCCGTTCACGCTTACGCTCACCGAACGCTCTGTGGCTGCGGTATTCCCGGTGGTGGAAGTCGTGACGGTAAGTGTACCCGCAGTGGTGCAGGTAAAGCTGAGCGTACGGTTCTCAGGATAATCAGGAGAATTGTTACCCGCACCGCCGAGCTGAATGTAAGCTGCGCCGAAGCGGTTCTTGTCTCCGGATTTCACGATTTTGAGTGTAAGCCCTTCCACTGTTGTCGTGAAAGGATTGGTGCAGTCGGTGCCGCTGGTTGCGCCTTCCCATGTGCCGAAGGCAGTCTGCCAGTCGGCGCTGGAGAAATCCCACGAGAAATGCTCTTCCTTTGCGGCGGGCGTTTCACCTCCACCGACAGCTTTCATATATGTGAAGCTGAGTGAGTAGAAGCGAAGACCTGCTTCCGGGAATACCAGAACCTTGCCTGCTTCATCGATTTCAAAGACAAGTTCGGCATGGGTGTCACTGGCTGCCACGCCGGCGCCATCCTTTGTCTGCTTGGTCCCTCCGTTTACGCTTACGCTCACAGCACGTGTCAGGTCTGCAGTATTGCCGGTAGTTGAAGTAACCACCGTCAAGGTTCCTGCTGCAGGGGCTGTGAACTGGATGGTACGGTTCTCATCATTCGCGGTTCCTGCATCCTCGGCTTTGTTTCCTGCACCGCCGAGCTGGATGTAGTTGGATCCGTAGCGGTTCTTTTCCCCGCTCTTCACAATCTTGAGAGTAAACTCGTCAACCGTTGCCGTAAAAGGATTGGTGCAGTCGGAGCCGCTGGTTGCGCCTTCCCATTTGCCGAAGGCTGTCTGCCAGGCTGCGCTGGAGAAATCTGTGCTGATTGTCGTCTCCTCATATGAGGTTTCCCCACCTTCTTCAGGGGCCGCAAGCACTGCGAATGCCACGGTGGCGGCATCGGATGGTGTGTTGTAGAGGTCTCCGGAAGCAGGCATTGCAACGACACTCACGGTATAGCTGCCGGCTTCGAGCTTGGAGACGGCAATGCTGTCGATCACGAAGTTGCACTTTTCGGTAGTGATGGGAGTGCCGCCCCTGTAGGTGATCTCGTAGCTTGCTGCATTCTTGACGGCTTCCCAGCTCACGCTGATGGTGGTGGAGTCGCCCTGGAATACGGATTTCACATCGATGGTAGGCTTGGGAGCGCTGAGGGCCGTGTTCACGCCTTCGGTGTCAGGGCTCCAGGCAAGAGCCTCGATGGTTGCAGCTCCGGTGGTGTAGATGTACACCATGGTTTCAGCGTCGATGCCGTCAAGAATGACTTTCTGCACTCCGCTTGCCGCGCCTATGCCGGCCTTTGCGGTGGCGGAGCCCATATCAGTGTCACCAGTGGCTATTACCACCATTCCTGCCGCTTCGCTCACTTTCACGAGGACGGAACCGGCTTCTTTCACCTTGAAGGCTGCGAATCCTTCGGTGGGAACACCTGTGCTCTGGTCCACTGCGGATGCGGCGTTGAACTTCAGGACACCGTCCAGATTCATGGAACAGGCTTCCGACGCAACCATAAGCAGGCTGTCGCGGACTTTGCTCTTCTGCAGGTCGCCTGCAAAGAGAGTAGCATCAGTAAAGTCCCAGGTGTGGGGTGCGCTGGTGGTGCCAAGGGTAAGATCCTCAGTGGGCTCCACATAGGCGACCTGCCACTTGGAGGCACCGATATTCCCGGAAATCAGAGTCTGGTTGGTAAGGTTGAAGACATTGCCCTTGGAGTTGAAGCAAGGATCGTCGGAAACTTCGGTTGCATTCATCTGTGCCGCCGTGAAGTTCTTGCTGGCTCCGAAGAACTTGGGACCCACTTTATAGTAGTAGTTCTTCTCCGTCGCCAGGTCTTTGGGAACGTTATTCACATTGTTGGTGGTGGCGAAAGCCGTGCTTGCGCCGTCCTCCCAGAGGAAGAGGTTGTTCTTCGCGGTGAACGAAGACCAAGGACAGCGGATATAGAACAGTCCCTTGTTTGCAAGGGCGATTCCCTTTACCGTATTGTTGATGAGCACGAGGGATCCAAGGCTGTTGTCGGCATCGTCGATGCGGATGAAGCAGCGGAAACCGTTCCAGATGGTGTTGTTCTTGAGGGTGATCGTTCCGATGGTGGCGAATTTGCGGAAGTCGATGCCCTCTCCGCCGCTGCCTTCGATATCGTGCAGGTCGCAACCTTCGACGTCAAGTTCTCCGAGAGTGAAGATGTCGTCTGCGGTAGCCTTGTCGTTCTGCACAATGATACCTGCTCCGTAATTGTAGATGTCGCAGTCAATGAAACTTATCTTGTCGATCTCCACGGCTCCGGTGCGGCCATGCTCGACTATTACGGAGTTACCCGTGCCGTCGAAGGCGATGTTCTCGAAATAGAGATCTCCACCTCCGTAAGTGACTGCCGGTAAGGTGTCCGTGGCGAGCTGGTGAAGGACAAACTTGCCTTTCACGACAGGACGGTTGCCGTCCGCATCGCTCTCGCCGATGAGCTTGAAGCCCTTTGCAGGAGCGACGGTGTTGATTTCATAAGGAGAACCCTCGATTCCGAGATAAACGTCATTGCCGGCTTCGATGGCTGCGATGAGATCTGCGGTATTCGTAATCTTGGTCATGCTGCCCTGATCGGTGTTGGTCTTGGCATTCGCCGCACCGCGGGCTGCACTCTTGAAGTAGAGGACGATGTTATACTCGCTGGAAGCGGGGAGCCCGCTTACCGTGGCGGTGGCGGACTCTTTGTCTTCTGCGCTGAGGTCATAAGTGATTACATCGCCGCCGCCGGCGGGAGTGAGTTCGATGTGGCTCACGTCCCTGTAGTCCTCATAATCCTTGGACCAGGCGAGGGAAATGCTGTTTTTCGTGCGTCCTGTAACTTCAAGGAAGAGGTTGTCCTTGATGGCGTAGGTCCTGAGGGTGCCGTCGAACCATGCCCAGCGGGAGCTGTCACGACCCTCGGCCACGCCGCAGACCTTGAAACCGTACCTGCCGTCGGCTTCGAGTGCGGTTTGGAAAGGAACCTGTTTGGGCTCCAGCATGATATCCATCACGGCAGATGAGTCTGCGGAATTGAATATCACGAGGCGGTATTCCTCAGTACCCTTGGAGAGGTCCCAGCTGAGGGTGGCGTCCACACCGGTATTGATGTCCACGTCGCCCTTCAGGTTGAGCGGTTCCAGACAGCGGCCGAGCTGCAGGCTCTTGATTTCATTGAACCCGTCGTTGCAGGAAAGCAGGGATCCGAGCATCAGCGCTCCCGCCGCCCATTTGAGTATATTATTGAGTTTCATACGCTTATTCATAATAATAATCGTTTACAAGATAGCCGCTGCTGCTTGATACCTGCGATGCGAAGATGGGCCAGTACATGTACCATTCCATATTCTCTCCGGTAGTATAGATGCCGTCGATGCGACCCTGATACAGACCGGTGTCTTTGTTGCTTTCGTCCTTTACCTTTCCGAAGTAATCGGACTTCTTGTTCCAGGCACCTGCGGGCTTGGTGGTCTCTCCGGGATTGAATCCCCAGATGGTGAGGGTTTCGCTCGCATTGTCGAACTTGTAGTAGATGTCGGCGGGGAGGAAGGAGAAGGCTCCGCTGCGGTCGCGGATGGCCTCGAGTTCGGGCTTCACGGCATCGATCTTGGTCTTGAGGAGATTCCAGCGGATGAGGTCCGCCTTGCGGAGGAACTCGCCGCAGAATTCAAGGGCGCGCTCGTCGATGATGGCGTTGAAGAAGTCTTCCTTTGAAGAAAGTGCGTTGACATAGGCTTCAGCCATGTCCTCGTTGCCGTCGTAGGCGCGGCTGCGTACCTCGAGGAGCCAGTTTTTGGCGTCGTCGGTAGGGCCGTTCAGTTCATTTTCGATCTCGGCCGCCATGAGAAGGACGTCCGCATAGCGCATGACTACTGGCTTTACGCCATCGTCGGTTCCGCCGTCATAGCCGCTGGTGTAGTCCAGACGGTATTTGCCGAAATACCATGTGGCGATGCCTGCAGGGGCGAGAGTGTTGTCCTTGTCCCATTTGTAGTTGACGCAGGTGACGTCACGACGGGTGTCTTCGGCCTCATATTTCCAGTAGAAGTTGGGAACGGGACCTACGGATCCGCCTCGGCTGTTGCTCGGGTCGGGGTTGTAGCGGGTTCCGGGCTCGCAGCGGACTGCGAAATCGGTGTTCCAGCGTCCGCGCCCGTCGCCGTTGGGAATCACGAAGAGGGTCTCTCCGTCCCAGCTGAGGTTCTGTTTTGCGCTCTGGCGCTTCCAGTATGCCGCGAAGCTTCCGTCAAGGCTGCATCCACCACGGTCGATAGCGTCTTTAAGGTGGGCGAGAGCCTTGGGATAGAGAACTGCCTTTGAAAGATCTTCGTCATTGCTGAGACGGATGCTGCCGAGGTCGCCGGTGCCCTCCATTCCATCGTCCGGACGCATTGCGTAGCCGGATGCCGCAAGGGCGATGCGGGCGTAAAGTCCCTCGGCGAACACCTTGTTCACGCGGTCGGTACGAAGGGTCCTGCTGTCCTGTCCGGGGTAGGGAAGATAGTCTATGGCCTCTTCCAGGTCGGAAAGGATCTGCTTGAAAATAACGTCCCTGTTTGCCTTCTTGGCATATACGGTATTGCTTGTCGTGGGCTCGAACCTTGCGGGAACGTCTCCCCAGGCTTTCACGAGGTCATAATAGAGCATTGCCCTGAGGGTGAGGGCTTCGCCGAGAAGATACGCCATGTTGGCGTTGCTGCCGGTGTTGCCGTATTTGCGAAGACCTTGGATGGCCACGTTGGCACGCTCCACTGCAAGGTAAATCTTGCTGAAGCAGCCGTCGGCCTCGTTCAGGGTGTTGGTATGGCTGGCAGGGTTCAGCTCGTAAGTGCCGATATTGGACTTCATGTCACCGTGGTTGAAGGAGTTGTACCACTCGATGTCGGTGTTGAAGCCGTACCATGTGAGGAAACGGTTGCGGTAGCTCTTGTCTTTTGTGAGCATGTCCGCGATTCCGAAGATTGCGCCTTCAGCAAGATTGTAGTTCGAGAACACGGCTTCATCGGTGAATGAAGACTTGGACTCGGGCTTGAGAAGGTCGGAGCAGGAGGATGCCGCTGCGGTGAGCAGCGCTGCACCTATTATATATATCAACTTTTTCATCTTCACTGCATATTAAAAGGTGAGATTGAGACCTGCCACCCAGCCTATGCTCTTGGGGTATGCGGAATAGTCCACGCCAGGGGTGAGCGGGGTTGCACGCCGGGTGTCCACTTCCGGATCGTATCCGGAGTATCCGGTGAGGCAGAAGAGATTGGTGCCGGTAACATAGACGCGCACCTTCTTGAGATGAACCTTCTGAGTGAGGTCTTCGGGAAGCGTGTAGCCGATGGTGGCGCTCTGCAGACGCAGGAAGCTGCCGTCTTCCATGGCCCAGTCGCTCAGGATGGCCTTCTGCTGGAAAGGAGTCCAGGCGGTCTTGCCCCTGTTGGCAGCGGCGAGGGCATCAGGATCGGTAATCATTTCGCCTGACTCCCAATCGATTACGCTCCAGCGCTTGCCGAGCTCCATCTCCTTGATGAGGTTGCGGTTGGTGGATTTGCCGCGGGACGAGGTGAACTCGATCTTGTTGGCGTTGTACACTTCGTTGCCGATCATGAAATTGAAGTTGGCGCTGAAGTCGAAGCCCTTCCAGAATGCATTGAGCGAGAATCCTCCGTTGAAGTCTGGAAGGGTGTTGCCTATGATGCGGCGGTCGGCCGAAGTGACCTTTCCGTCCGAAGAACCGTCGATGTTCTTGAGTTTCATGGCACCAGGGGTGAGGTACTTAGCACCGATGACTTCGCTGTCGTCGGCAACGCCGTCCTTGAGCACCCACTTGCCTCCGATGAAGCCCTCGAAGTCATCCACTGTGTAGAAACCGTCGGACACATAGCCGTAAACATTGCCGAGAGGCTGGCCCACCAGAATGCTGAAGTCCTGGTCGATGTCATTGGAAGCCCATCCGGAATAGGCCTGGATTTCCTTGAGGCCGCCGAGGTCGGTGACTTCGTTCTTGTTCCAGGCGATGTTGCCGCTGAGGTTGAGGGAGAAGTCCTTCTTGGTGATGATGGGAGCGTTGAGCGTGAGTTCTACACCGCGGTTGCGGGTGGAACCGGCATTGCGGTACTGCCTTTCATAACCCGATCCGGAGATTGGGAAGTTGATGAGAAGGTCCTTGGTGTCGTTCTGGTAAACCTCGATGCTACCGCTGAGTTTGCTGCGCCAGAAGCTGAAGTCCACACCGATATTGTGGGTATAGGTGGTTTCCCACTTGAGGTCGGGGTTGTTCAGTACGAACTTGCCGTTCTCGTCTGTGATCGTGGAATAATAGTTTCCGCTCATGCTGATGTAGGTATCGGTAAAGGAACGGAATTCCTTGTTCAGGATGCCTGAAGGAATGTTGTTGTTACCTGCGGTACCGAAGCTGTAACGGAGTTTCAGCTGGTCCATCCAGCTGCGGGTGTTTTCCATCCAGGGCTCGTTGCTGATGGTCCAGGACGCCGCGGCCGAAGGGAAGAAGCCCCAGGGATTGGCGAATTTGCTGGAACCGTCGACGCGGAGGGTGGCGCCGATGGAATACTTGTGCTTGTAGTCGTAGTTGGCGCGTGCGAAGAACGACAGGAGAACGTCGTTGGCCGCGTAAGTGTTGCTCAGGGTGGAGTTGTTGGTCACATATCCGGTGTCACCGGCGGAAGTGCCGGCTGCGGAGGACATGTAGTTCCATGCCTGTTCAGCGGTGAAGAAGGAAGGGAATCCGTCCACCATCATGCTAAGGGTGTTGGCCTTGGTGATGGTAAGTTCCTGTCCGACAAGGGCTGTGAGTTCGTGGTCCTTGTTGTTCAGAAGCTTCTCGAAGTCGTAATTGAGGGTGTTGGTGTTGCGGTATTTGGTGCGGAAGGCCTCCTTGTGCTGGTTGGAGGGTGTTCCGTAAACCTTGGTCTTCTTTCCGTACACGTGGTAGGTAGTGAGACCGTAGAAGCGCTCGTCGGTCTGGCGATAGTCTTCCAGACCGCCTTCGATCTTGAGTTTCAGCTTGTCGATAATCTTCCAGTTGAAGGCTGCGTTGGCGTTGAAGGTGGTACGCAGGCGCTTGCTGTCGTTGTCGGCGACGCTGGTAAGAGGGGGAGCGGTATCGCCGTAGGCCTCTTCGTCGTCGGCATCTTCACCGCCCGTAATGGGAACGGGAGTGTACTGGACCGCATGTTTCAGACGGCCGTTGCCGGAGGTAGTGCCCGCGTCCTTGATGCTGTTTGCACCCGCTCCGCGCACATTTACGCGGGAGTAGCGCATGTTGACATCGAAGCTGGTGGTCTTGGAGGTCTTGAAATTGCTCTTGAAATTGAGGTTGTCGCGGCTGTAGTCGCTGCCGGTCATGATGGCCTTGTCTCCCATGTGGGCGTAACCGAGGGTCCAGTTGAATCCCTCGCCCCTGCCGGCGATGCTGAGGTCGGCGGAGAAGGTGCTGCCTGTGCGTCCGAACACTGCGTCAACCCAGTCGTTGCCGGCCATCGAAGACCAGACGTCGATGTCGGAGAAACTTCCGAAGTAGGGCTCGTATTTGGAGCTGATGTTGCCGTTGAGGGTGGCGAGCTCGTACTGGAACTTGACGAAGTTGTCCACGTTCATGGCCTGGATAGCCTTGGCGTTCGCCATCTTCTTGAGGCCGTAGTAGGTGTTGAAGTTGACCGTCACTTTCTCGCTCTTGTCGGCACTCTTGGTAGTGACGATGACCACGCCGTTTGCACCGCGGCTACCGTAGATAGCGGTGGAGAAAGCGTCCTTCAGAACGTCGATGGATGCGATTTCGGACGATGAGATGTCGTTGATGGATTCCACCGGGAATCCGTCCACGATGTACAGAGGGCTGCTGTCCTGGGTGATGGAACCGCCGCCGCGGACGCGGATCTTGATGTCCGCATCGGGGTCGCCTTCCGTCGTGATGACGGAAACACCGGCCATCTTGCCGGAGAGCGCCTGGCTGACTGTGGTAACGGGCTGGGCTGCAAGTTTCTCGGAACTCATCGAAGAAACGGAGCCGAGGAGGTCGCGCCTCTTTACGGTTGCGTAACCCACGACCACCACCTCGTCGAGAACGGTGGCGTCCTGTGACATCGTTACATCTATCTGGCTGCGTCCGTCAACTGCGACGGTCTGTTCTGCGAGGCCGATGGATGAGAAAGTGAGCTCGTTGGCTCCCTCGGGGAGGGTGATTTCGTAATCGCCGTCAAGGCCGGTAACCACGCCGATGGTGGTGCCCTTTACGAACACGCCCGCGCCCATGAGGGGCTCGCCGGTATCGTCCTTTACCACGCCGCGAACGGTTGTCTGTGCGGCTGCAGCAAGGGTGAAGGCGAGGCCAAGGAGCACTGCAAATGCTTTCTTAAGTCTCATGATTTTAGGTATTCGGTTAATAATTAATAGTTATAGTTTCGTGTCTTAGCGTACAAAAATACGAAAAAAAATTAATTTCCGTGCACGGGCACGGAAATTTTTTATCATTATTTCGATGCTTCATTTCAGGACTCTCATCCTACTCGGCGCTCTGTGCTGCGACTATGTCTTTTACAAGATAATGCAGATACATTTCCAGGTTGGTGTAGCGGCCTTTCAGGTCGAGTGTGATGCTGTTTCCGTCCGCCTTGTTCTGGGGATTTAGACCGAATTTGCTTTCGAACCAGTCGGGCATGCCGTCGCCGTCGGCATCCGCCACGGCCGCTTTTTCTTCAGGGGTGGCGCTGTATTCAGGCCAGCCGCCGGCATCCGCCTGGGTGTCTATTATCCCGCCGAGATTATACTTGGAAGAAGGATATTTGCTGGCCTTCTCGCTGCTGTCGGAGGATCCGGTGTAAGTGTAGCTTCCGTTCCTTACCTCGCCGACAATGCGGGTATCGACCGCATCCCGGCTGAGCGATGCACCTCCGCAGGCGAGTACCGCTTTGTATGCGTCTGCTGCGCTCTGAAGGGAAAGGCTGCTGCCGTCGCAGCTTATCTGGAAGGCGGTGCCGCTTTTGACTTTTTCCGGATCCGCAATGTCGTCACCGCAGTGAAGTCCTGTCCAGTTGTCTGTGTTAACTTCCGCACATAGCTCCTTCTGCTTGCTGCTGAGCGCGCTGCAGCTCGAGTCGAAATAATTGCCTGCAAGGTGGTAAACTCCGGTGACTCCGGCCGCGTTCGTATTCTTGCCGTCGTCTGCATTGGGATTGAAAATCCTGTTTACCAGATTGTTCTTGCTGCTGGTCGCAGGTCCCGGTTTGTAATAGTTGTTCAGGAAATTGTAGCTTCCGCCCTCTCCGGCGTAGCCTCCGTTGATGGGGCCCCAGTTGTAGAATACGTTGTTGGCTATCTCAACCTTCTCGTCCTGCGGTCTGCCCGTATAACGGCTGCCGCAGAGACGGGGGGTACGCGATGTGTGATGGGCGATGAGATTGTGGTGGAAAGTGGCACCTTCTCCGCCCCAGATGCCTCCGTAGCCGTGGGCGCCCTTGCCGTGGACGGAATAGAAGAGGCTTTCGGTGATGTAGCACCACTGCATGGTGAAGGCGCTGTTGCCGTAGAAAGACGCGCACTCGTCGGTGCACCAGCTCAGGGAACAGTGGTCGATGATTATATGATTGCTGTTCCTGCCGGTCATGGCGTCATCGGCCGTCTTGGTCTCGTCTCCCATGCGGCAGCGGATGAAACGTACGATTACGTTGTGAGGGTCCTGGTAGCTGTCGCTGTCGGGATCCTTGAACTTGAAAGGATAGTTCTTGATGCAGATTCCGTCGCCCGGTGCAGTCTGGCCGGCAATCGTAAGGTCGCCCATGTATATGCCGAGTTCCCTCTTGAGCTCTATCGTGCCCGCCACGTCGAAAACTATGGTGCGGGGCCTGCGTGTACCTTTCTTTTCAAGATCCTTCAGCTCCTCTATACCGTAGCGCAGGGAACCTTTTATGGCGCTTTCGCCAGATCCGTAATCGGCTGTCGTGGTCACGTGATAAACATCGCCACCGCGGCCGCCGGTGGTGAACATTCCGCAGCCTTCGGCACCGGGGAAGGCGCGCACGCCTCCGTCGGCATCTTCAGCCGCGGGGATGAGGAACTCCGCATAAGCCTGCTGGGGATCGTCCGGACCCGGCCCGGGTTCGGGAGTGCCGTCCGGCTCGATGTAGGCGGCAAGTTTGTCGCTCCAATCCGACGGATCCTTGCCCTCTGCCGTCGCCCTTACCTGGAATTCGTAGTGAACTCCTTTGGAAACGGGGGAGACCGAAGCGTTGCGGCGGGTCGAGTTCCCGCTCAGGGCGAGTTCTCCATTTTCTGTCTTAAGTAATTGCCAATCATAGGCTTCCGCTTTGGAAACCGGATTCCATTGGAATGTGAAGGAATCGTCGCTGCTGCTGTACAGCTTCACTCCTTCCGGTTTTCTCAGGCCTTTGGCTGATGAAGGATTGGCCTCTCCGCCGCAGGCGAAAAGCATCGCGGCGAAAGCCATCAGGTATATCAATTGCTTTTTCATAATCTATCGGTTTTCGTATAGTAAGGATGCCCAGATGAAAGGACCTATGCCTTTAGGGTCGTTGTCGCAGATTTTTTCATTGATGTAATAGTCGTAGTCCCCGCGCCTCATGTCCTTGCCTCCGAGGCCGGCGACGGCGCAGCAGTCGGTGAGCGAGATGCTGCCGTCCTTTTCCCTGCGGATAAACTGTCGGACCAGCCTGCGGTAGAGTTTGACCGCATATCTGCTGTACTGGGGTGCGTATCCCTTGGAGGATGCCTTGAGATAGCCGTAGGTGAACATCGCCGAGCAGGTGGATTCAAGATAGTTTCCTTCCCGGCCGGGGCAGTCCAGGACCTGATACCACATGCCGGTGACGGGGTCGTCCCACTCCCGCAGCATATCCAGGACTTTGCAGAGAAGGTCTATGAGCTGCGGCCTTGAGGGATGGTCTTCCGGAACGAAATCCAGAACATCGACAAGGGCCATTGTGTACCAGCCCATCGCGCGCCCCCATGCATGGTCGGACTGGCCGCTTTCCGGATTGCACCAGAACATGCTGCGGGATTCGTCCCAGGCATGACGAAGAAGCCCTGTGGCAGGGTCGTAGCACTTTTCATATGCCACTAAGAAGCCACGGGCGATTTCATCGATCGCCTCACGGCTGAGATTATTGTCCTCCTGGTACCTGGAAACGTACTCGGCGTAAAAAGGCTCCGCCATGAAGAAGCCGTCAAGCCATACCTGATGGGGATAGATGGACTTGTGCCAGAACGGGCCGGCCTCGGTGCGGGGCTGTTCGCAGATCTGCGCATAGGCGCTGTCGATCGCAGCCCTGTACTTCTGCTTCCCGGTAATGTCGTAAAGGCTGAAGAGCGTACGGGCGGGGCAGATGTGGTCGAGGTTGTATTTTTCTTTCTTGTATTTGCCGCCTATGCTGCCGTCTTCCGCGATGATTGCGTCGTACCAGGCATCAACGTACTTCAGGATGTCGCCATTCCGGCACTTCGAGGCGGTGTATACATCAAGAAAGGACTTCAATTCCAGGCCGGTGGTGTAGTTCCATTTCGGAGTACCGTCCTGATTGTCAAGAAGATCGGCCGCCGGATGGCGCTGCATTTCCGAACGCACCATCTGTTCGGACAGGGGAGCCCCGCAGGATGCAAGCAGGGCTGCGGTGAGTATTATGCTTATTCTTTTCATTTTACTTCCAATGGATTCCAGTCTTTTGCAAACGGCTTGTTCTTGCCGTCACGGTCGGTAAGGGCTTCCCGGGAGAAAACCCTCTCCAAAGTATATGCCGCGGCTTGTTTTCCGCTGAGCTGTCTGCTCCATTTTACGCGTTCTTTTTTGCCGGCCGCCCCGGGCCCTGAGTTGCCGTATTCGGCGTAGAATGAATTCTTCTTGCTGTCCGGTTTGCCGGGTTTTTCCCAGTCGTGCCAGCCTTCAGGAAGGATGTGGGAGCCGAGTTCGCAGCCGATGAAAACAGTCTTGGCATAGGCTCCCCAGGGCCGTCCGAGATAGCATTTGCCGATACCTTCCGCCGCGGTGAGCCGGCAGTCCTTGAAGACGTAACCGTAGCTTTGCCCCTTGAGGGTGGATGCGGCGGTGACATAGCTGTTTTTCTTGCTGTGGATGGTGCAGCCCTGGAACCAGGCGATGCTCGGGCCGAATATGAAATCCGTAGTCCCTTCGATATGGCAGTCCAGGAAACAGACCCGCATTATCCCGCCGTCTTCGGCCCAGCGTCCGTAGGTGTAAACGGTGTCCTGGTTTCCGATGAAACGGCAGCGGCGAAGAAGGATTCTGTCGCCGTTGGTAAGAAGCGCCACTGCCTGGTCGATGCCTTTGCCTTCTCCCGCGGTGTTCTCCACGCTTATATCTTCCAGAATGATGTCGTCGGCGCATATGAACATGGTGGCGCTGCCCGAGGTCCCTACCTCGAATCCGGCCGCAGGCCATATCTGGCGGGCGAATTTGCCTCCGCGGATTATCGTGCTGCCGGCGCCGTCGCCGCAGATGCGCAGCATCCTCTTGTTGGCCGGAATGCTGACGCATTCATTATATATACCCTCGCGCACGCGTATGACGGTCCATTCTCCGTGGCTGAAGTCCGGCGCCGCGTCTATGGCTTCCTGGATTGAAAGGAAGTCCCCGTGGCCGTCTGCAGAAACCACCATGCCGCGGCTGCCGTCGATGAGCACCGCTTTGAGCGCATCGAGCGAAGCTCCGTTGAGGCCTTCGCCGCTCTCGGCAACCCTTTTTATCTCGGCGCATACGAGCCCGGTTATCGCTTTTGCGCCCGCAATATTGGTATGGGTGTTGTCGCTCGGCTTTCCGGAAGAGGTCATATAGTACTTTTTGGACTCCTCAGGCCCCAGGCTGTCGAGCCACTCGAGGCTTGCCGTGGTCATGTCCAGAAGTGGAACTCCCTGCTCCGCAGCAACTTGCTTCACTGCCTCGGGGTAGTCGCCGTGATTGTTGCGAATCGCTTTTCCGTCCTTGAACAGCCTTCTTGCAAGGGGAGTGAGCAAAACCGGATTCGCCCCTTTCGACCGGCAGTCGGAGATGAATCTGCGGAGATTGTCCTGATAGGCTCCGAACGCTGCGCAGTAGCGTGCAGGGTCGCTTTCTTTTGAATCGTTGTGCCCGAATTCAATGAAAACCCAGTCGCCTTCCTGCAGATTCGCCATCACCTTGTCCCAGTATCCCTGGTCTATGAAACTTTTCGTGCTGCGCCCGTTCTGGGCATAGTTGATTACCTTGGCGCCCTGCACGAAGTTCGGAAACATCATGCCCCAGCCTCGTTCCGGATTGGTGCCGCCCTTGAGGTCCTTCTCCGCCATGGTGGAATCCCCGCAGAGATGGATGGTGAATCCTGCGCCGTCGGTCGAGGATGCAGCCAGGGGCCAGGAAAGCAGCAGGCAGCCCAGGATAGTGCCGAGAATCCTTTTCATATCTCCTTCCCGTTGATGCTTACCTTGTCGAAACTGATATTTTCGGCATAATGGATTTCATGCCCTTTGCCGGCAGTGAAAATGCTGCTTCGGAAGTCGATGTTCCTCAGAGGCAGCTCCGGCAGGCCGTTGAGATAGATTGCCTGCTTGGCGCCGGCGCAGACTATGCCGCTGAAATGGATGTCGCGCATTTCCGGCGTGGTCTCATCCACCGCGGGAAGAACCTCCTGCACCGGATTGCCTTCTTTGTCAAGCAGGTTCGACGCTGCCATGCCTGCATAGTAAAGATTGAAGATAATTCCGTATGAGACAATGTCTTTCATATAGATATCCTCGCACCAGATATCCTTTACCAATCCGCCGCGTCCGCGGGTGCTCTTGAAGCGGAGCCCCACGTCGGTGCCGAGGAAGCGGCAGCCCTTGACCAGGATGTTTTCCACACCTCCGGACATCTCGCTGCCTACCACGAAGCCGCCGTGGCCGTGATATACGGTGCAGTCGCTGATTATGAGATTGCGGCATTTGCGGGCATGGCGCCTTCCGTCGGCGTCCTTGCCGGACTTGATGCAGATGGCGTCGTCGCCTACGTCAAAACTGGAGCCGGTGAGGATGACCCCTTCGCAGGCGTCTATGTCGATGCCGTCACCGTTTGTGGAGAACTCTGGATTGCGTACGGTTATGTCTTTGATTGTTACGTCTTTGCAGAAGAGCGGATGGATATTCCAGCAGGGGCTGTTCTGGAAAGTGCAACCCTGCAGAAGCACCCTTTCGCAGTTTCTGAGCGACACCATCACGGGCCTTAGGAAGGTCTTTATTTCGTTCTCGTCCAGAGAAGGGTCTGGGAAATTCAGGGAACCGGCGGTGAGGCGCGCTTTCTTGTAGCCTTCGTCCGGATACCACACGCTGCCGTCGTCGGCAAGCACTCCGCCGCGCTTGATGAAAGACTTCCAGAATTTGTCGCCTACCTTTCCCTTCTTCAGCTCGCGCCAGTATTCCCCGCTGCCGTCGATGATGCCCTCACCGGTGATGGCGATGTCATGCGCTCCTTCTGCATGGATGGGGGAGAGGCAGCGGCGGACGTCCAGCCCTTCGAAATTGGTGTCGATTATAGGATAGAGGTCCTGATCGGGATCGAAAATGATAATCGCATTCTTTTCCAGATGCAGTTCGATGCAGTCTTTCAGACCGATGGGGCCGGTGCGCCAAATGCCGGCTGGTACGGTGAGCCTGCCCCCGCCCTTGTCGGAAAGGGATTCGATGGCTCTTGCGAAGGCCTCTGTATTCAGGCCGATGCCGTCGCCTTTGGCTCCGAAGTCCGTGAGGACAACGCTGCGTGAGGGAATCCTGGGAGCCTGCACTTTCTCCATTTTGAAGGGGAGGCCTTTGTACAGGGTATCATCGCTGTTATTGCTGCAGCATGAACTTGCGCCGAACCCGGCGGCCAGGAAAGCTGCTGCGGTGAGTGTGGAAATAAAACTTCTTATTATCATCGGCTCAGTCAGAGTGTTATAAGTTTACAAATATAAGAATATATTTTTATTTCCGTGCCCGTGCACGGAGTTGCAATTGAAAAAAAATGACTACATTTGTAAGTAACGAAACTTCAACCAATTTTTAATTATAACTATGGGTAAATTTGTCATTACTGTCAGGAAGAACGGAGAATTCCAGTTCAACCTCAAGGCCGGCAACGGTCAGGTTATCCTCACCAGCGAGGGTTATGTAAAGAAAGAATCCTGCCTCAACGGAATCGAGTCTGTTCGCAAGAACTCTCAGGATCCTTCCAAATTCGAGGTGAAAGTTGCCAAGAACGGCAAGTCTTTCTTCAATCTCAAAGCCACCAACGGTCAGGTGATCGGCGCCAGCCAGATGTATGCTTCCGAGGCTACCCTCAAGAAGGGCATCGCATCCGTTGCGGCAAATGCTCCCGAAGCTCCCGTTGTAGAGGAGATCTAAACCCTTGCAACATAGAAAGAGGCCGGCTGAATCGCTTTCAGCCGGCCTTTATCGTAGATGGAAACTACCCTTGCCTTTCGCGCTTGGGCTCGGGGGAGGAGGGGGTGGCTCCGGCGACCAGAAGCTCGCGGGACCATAGGCGCCCGCCGCTGATGGCGTAAAGCTTCCTGCCTGCAAAGGCGATGGATTCGACGGGCCCGGCATCGATGCCGAGAATCACGCGCACTCGGCCGTTGTGGTCGCAAATCTGAATTCCCTTGTCCGTGGCACAGTAGAGATAGCCCTTCTCGTCGAAGGCAATCTGCCTTGCGGGGGAGTGCAGGCAGTAGAACTCCTGCCCCCATTTTTTCTTGCCTTCCCTGATGATATAATTATCAATCCAGCAACTGCCTTCTTTTGCTACAGCGCAATGAGCCCCGCCAGGGTAAGTGGCTTCCAGGGGGTTGAAATAGCGTTTCTTCTTTGCAGGGAGCAGTTTGACTCCACCGTCCCCGTCGGATTTCAGGATCGTTCCCGGCGCGATATTCTCTTGCTCGAGCTTCCACTCGGAATCCGGAGAGACGATGCCGTTTAGGCTTTTGTTCCCGGATATGCCTTTTTCCACTACATCCGGCCATCCCTCCCAGAGCCATTTCAGGACATATGCCATGATGTCATTGCCGTTCTTGGCGCTGTGCCGGCCTTCGTCCCATTGGAAGTCCAGTTCGTACCCGGCGAATTGCAGGGCTTTGAGCATCAGTACGTTGGCATCGTACCAGCTGCCGAAAATGGGGTTCCATGTATCGTCCTTGTTGTCCTGAAGGAAGATTCTGAGCCGCTTCGGCTCCGTCTTGCGGATTATGCCGGGGAACTGGTCTCCGTAGCGGAATGGCACGAAAGTGCCGATCATGGAATATACCCGGCTGAAGAGGTCCGGCCTTTCCCATGCGGCGTTGAAAGCGGCTATGCCGCCGCTGCTGGCGCCTATCGTGGCCCGGTCGGAAGCCTTTTCTGAAATAAGGATTGGCCTTCCGTCAGGCGTTCTCTGCCGTCGCAGTTCCGGCAGAACCTCCGTTTCCAGGAAAGTTGCCATGCGCCCGTCGGTACGGTCGAACTCGTTGCTCCTGTTGTAACGGATGACCTTCTTGTGGTCTTCGCTGTAGATTTTTCCAGGCTCTATGCCTATGGCGATGCATACAGGTATTTCTCCATTAGCTATCAGTGCCGCCGCCACCTTCGGCAGGTTTCCCAGCCGGTCGAAACGGACCATAAGGCAGGCAGGTTCCTCCGCGTTGTATTCGTCGGGAACCCACACGGAGATTGTCCTTTCCGTCCCAGGATAAATCCGGGAGTCTTTCATCTCGAAACTGAAAAGACTCCCGGCAAGTAAAAGCGTGAATATCAGAGACATGACGCTATAGATCCGCAAGCGCGTCGAACCATCCTTCCGCGTTGGGGATATCGGCTTTGCTCCAGCATGAACCGAAGTAGTAGCCCAGGCTCTCGCCGGACTTCACCGCCTTGGTGCAGATACTGTGCGTGCCGTCCTCGCTGAGCCCCACGAAGCTGGCTCCCGGAAGTTTGACGGCGAGTCCGATGCAGCTGTCTTCAGGCTCCGCACCGGTGTCGGACGCCTTCTCCCAGATTGCGAATCCGTCTTCGACGGCGCTCTCGCAGACCACGTCATGACGCACGATTCCTGCCGCTATCACTAGGCTGTCGCACGGTCCTTCGAAGCTGTAAGTGTCTTCAGCATAGCAGAAATGGCTGCCTGCGCAGACGGTGATCTTCTTTTCAAGGGAGATCTTGTATCCTTCCGCCTCCCACTGGGGGTAGCTGAGCACGAACACGACCTTCTCGGGGCTGCTTTCCAGCACTTCGCTGCTGCGGAAGTTGGTTGCAGGGAAGCAGAGTTTGCCGCCGATCAGCGGGCTGGAGGCTCCGCCGCCGAGGGTAACCCCTACCTTGTAGCAATCCTTGCCGTTGCCGTGGTCTTTGTGGTATGAGATTCCATTCTCGAGGTCGTCCTTGTAACGCTGGTTCACGACGAGGTCGGTGGTGTTCTTCACCCATACGTCGAAACCGGGGGAAATCATGCCTCCAGGTTTTAGGGTTTCAAGAGCCTGTCCATAGGCACGGTAGGCCACGAAGTCGTTTTCCCAGGCAAAGTCGTCCGCCCTTTCTGGAACGAAACGGGCCATGACCTTCTGCACCGGTTTGGGGGCGCAGGATGCCAAGAGCGCAAGCGCCGCAGTGATCAAGACAAGCCTTTTCATATTACTTCAAGTCTTTGGTTGCGCACCAGTCCATGTCGTTGTAGTCGTCGTTCTCCCCGCACATGCCCCATATAAAGGTGTAGTTGCGTGTTGCGCATGCGCTGTGGATGCTCCACTGGGGGCTGATCACGGCCTGCTCGTTGTGCATCCAGATATGCCTGGTCTCCTGGGGCTCGCCCATGAAATGGCAGACTGCAGCGTCCTGGGGAAGTTCGAAGTAGAAGTAAACCTCCATACGCCTGTCGTGGGTATGGGCGGGCATGGTGTTCCAGGTGCTTCCCGGAGCGAGCTCCGTCATGCCCATCTGGAGCTGGCAGCAGGGAACTACTTCCTTGACCAGCAGACGGTTGATGGTGCGCTCGTTGCTCTCCTCGAGGCTGCCGAGATGCATCACCACCGCGTCTTTCTTGCTCACTTTCTTGATGCCGGTCTCGCGGTGTGCGGTGGCTGAATTGAAGTAGAAGTGGGCGGGATGCTCAGGATCGACGCTGCGGAAGCTCACGTCCCTGTTGCCGCGGCCTACGTAAAGCGCTTCCTTGAAGGGAATCTCGAATTCTTCGTCTCCGACTTTGACTATTCCGGTGCCGCCGACATTGATGATGCCGAGCTCGCGCCTCTGGGTGAAGTAGTCCGCACGGAGGATTTCGGGGGCCTTCAGGACGAGCTCTTCCTCGACGGGAACGGCTCCGCCGGCGATGATGCGGTCGAACATGGAGTAAACCATGTTGATCTCGTCTGAAACCATGATATTCTCCACCAGATACTCCTGGCGGATGCGAGCCGTGTCATAATGCTTGGCGTCCAGATTGCTGGAAGCCTGGCGTACTGTGCAATTGATTTTCATATTATTTGGGCTGCTTTCCGATATAGGCGAGGATACCGCCGTCCACATAAAGGATATGTCCGTTCACTGCATCCGAAGCATGGCTGGCGAGGAAAACCGCCGGTCCACCGAGTTCTTCGGGTTGAAGCCAGCGTCCTGCCGGGGTCTTCGCGCAGATGAAGCTGTCGAAAGGATGGCGGCTGCCGTCGGGCTGCCTTTCGCGAAGGGGAGCGGTCTGGGGAGTGGCAATGTAGCCGGGGCCGATGCCGTT
>DEFD01000002.1:30918-70976 GCA_002350615.1 Bacteroidales bacterium UBA2861
CAGATGTTGCGGGTGAGCATCTTGAGGCCGCCCTTGGCCGCTGCATATGCGGAGACCGTCTCACGGCCGAGTTCGCTCATCATGGAGCAGATGTTTATGATCTTGCCTTCGCGGCGCTCCATCATCTCGGGAAGCACTGCGCTGGAAACGATGAACGGTGCCACGAGGTCCACGTCGATCACCTGCTGGAAATCCTTGCGCTCCATCTCGTGCATGGGGATGCGCTTGATGATGCCGGCATTGTTCACCAGGATGTCGATCTGTCCGACTTCTTCGTGAATCTTCTTCACGAGTGCCTTGACGTCATCTTCCTTGGTAACGTCGCAGACATAGCCGTGCACGTTTGCTATGCCGGCCTCTTTGTAGTTGTTGAGTCCGCGTTCGAGCGCGGCTTCATTTATGTCGTTGAATATGATGTTTTTGACGCCGGCGGCCACGAAAGCCTTGGCGATGTTGAAACCGATCCCGTAGCTTGCGCCGGTAATCCAGGCATTCTTGCCTTCAAGGGAGAAAAGATTCTGTGTCATAAAAATGATATGTATTAATTTTAGTTTCTGCCTTAAGGCAGTTTACATTCATACAAAGTTAACAATTTTTCTTACATTTACACAAATTTTGTCAAAGATGGATATCAACAGTAAATTTGTCATCACTATCAACCGCGAACTTGGTTCCGGCGGTCGTACAATCGGAAAGAAACTGGCGGATAAACTTGGAGTCAAGTTCCTGGACAAGGCACTCATAGAGGCTCTTGTGAAGGAACTCGGGCTCAGTGTGGAGGAAATAGAGAAGCGCAAGGCCCGCAAACAGAACTGGTTCACGGAATTCCTGGAATCTATGGCCGCCGTCCAGCTCGCTCCGGCGCCCTTCCGCGCCGACGGCGAAATGCTGCCTTATCTGGTGACTGCCGGCGATATATTCGAAACCGAAAGCAAACTGCTCCGGGAAATAGCTTCGCAGGAGTCCTGCGTAATAGCGGGGCGCAGCGGTTTTTTCATCCTGAACGATTTTCCGAACAAAATCAGCATTTTCATAACTGCTTCCAGGGAAAATCGTATCCGCAGGGTGATGGAGCGCCAGGGGCTCAGCGAGGCGGAAGCGGCGCAGGCTGTCGATGCGGTGGACAAAGGCCGCGAGAACTACACGCAGCACTACTCCGGCACCAGCCGTTACGATGCCCGCAACTACGACCTCGTGCTCAACGTGGACGGCCTCAGCGAAGACGAAGCCGCCGACATTATCCTGCAGTACTGCAATAAGAAAGGATAAAGATAATCACACATTCCCAACACTTGAACTGATATGACCATAACCATGATTATCCAGCTGCTGATTGTGCTGCTGGCCCTTTACGTGGGCTCGCGATACGGCAGCCTGGCGCTCGGCGCGATTTCCGGTATCGGCCTCGCCATACTTGTCTTCGGTTTCGGCCTCAAGCCCGGAACCCCTCCGACAGATGTTATATACATAATCATCGCCGCGGTTACCTGCGCGGGCACCCTGCAGGCTTCCGGCGGCATGGACTGGATGATCCAGATCGCGGAAAAGATGCTTCGCCGGCATCCGGACCACATTACCTTCCTGGCACCGCTGGTGACCTTCTTCCTCACCGTCCTGGTGGGAACGGGCCATGTGGTCTATACCATCATGCCGATTATCTGCGACATCGCCCTGAAGAAGGGGATCCGTCCGGAGAGGCCATGCGGAGTGGCTTCCATCGCCTCCCAGGTAGGAATCACCTGCTCGCCCATCGCGGCGGCCGTAGTGGCGTTCGTGACCATCTCCAACTCCAACGGCTATATGGTCTCGATCCCCCAGGTGCTCATGGTCACCATACCTTCATGCGTCATCGGTCTCATGTTCGCAGCCGCAGCCTCTTACCGCAGGGGCAAGGACCTCGACAAGGACCCTGTTTTCCAGGCGAGGCTCAAAGATCCGGAAACCTATAAATATATGTACGGCAGTTCCGCCACTACGCTGGACAAGGAGATAACGAAAGAGGCGAAATCCTCGGTTTTCGTGTTTCTCGGCGCTCTGTTCGTAATCGTCTGCTTCGCATTCATGCAGATGATAAAAGTGGGCGATGTGAGCCTGGCAAAGTACCTGAGCATTCCCAAGATGAATATCATCATCCAGATAATCATGCTCACCGCCGCTGCCTGCAACATCATGTTCTGCAAGGCGCAGCCCAAGAAGGCGGTCGCCGGGGCGGTGTGGCAGAGCGGAATGGTGGCTGTGGTGGCGATTTACGGCATCGCCTGGCTTGCAGATACCTATTTTGCAAACTACATGGATCAGATGAAGGAGATGCTTGGAGGCATCGTGGAGCAGGCTCCATGGGCTATCGCACTGGTGTTTTTCGCTGTTTCCGTGCTCATCAATTCGCAGGGCGCGGTGGTGGTAGCCATGCTTCCGCTCGCATACTCCCTTGGAATCGCCGGTCCGGTCCTCCTCGGCGTGATGCCCAGCGTTTACGGCTATTTCTTCATCCCCAACTATCCCTCAGATATCGCTACGGTGAACTTCGACCGTTCCGGCACCACGGTGATCGGCAAATACCTGCTGAACCACTCGTTCATGATGCCCGGCCTGATAAGCGTAACGGTTTCCACCCTGGTGAGTTACCTCATCACCAACGTGCTCTTCGCAGGCTACTTCGCCGGCTTTATATCATAATTTTTAATTTACACTTGCTGTTAATTAAAATTTGATTATCTTTGCACCAAAGTGCGAAGGTATGTTGGTCGTATTTGCAGATAAGGATTTGGAGAAGTTGGTCGGAGACCGACGGAAACTTGAGAGGAAATATGGTGCAGTGCAGGCGAGGCTGATTCTACGACGTATAGATGATATGAGAAATGCTGTGACGGTTGACTCTCTCTTGTTTCTGCCTGGTAATTATCACGCGTTGAAAGGCGATCGCAACGGACAGTTCTCCTGTCATTTGAAAGAACCATACAGGTTGATATTTGGAATACGCGAATGCGCCGGCTTGCCTACACAAATCATAATAATTGAAATTGTAGATTATCATTGAGTATGAATACGGCTATTACGGACATTGCTTTTCATCCAGGCGAAACTCTCAAGGAAAAACTTGATGAGCTGGGAATGAGCTATAAGGAGTTTGCAATCAGAACCGGCAAGCCGGAGAAGACAATTATCGAGGTGATACAGGGCAAGAGTTCTGTAACTCCGGATATGGCAACGGCATTTGAAGGTGTTGTTTTGATTCCCGCGCAGTTCTGGCTTAACAAACAACGTAATTACGATGAGTATATTGCAAGGCAGAAAAAGGACAAGATAGCGAAGACGTTCTCCAAGTGGACCAAAGGCTTCCCCATTTCGGATATGCTGTCCAACGGATGGATCCGAGAGATCAAAGGCGACACGGTGAACGCCCTTCTGCAGTATTTCGGGGTAAGCTCTCCTAAAGGATGGGAGACTTTCTATATGAAGGGAGCCCTGAAAGTGGCATTCCGCCTGCCGCTGGAGGGGACTCAGGATCCCTACGCGCTTTCCGCATGGCTGAGGCAAGGGGAGATTCAGGCGATGCAGACCTATGTTGAAGGAAAGTATTCTCCCTCTGCCCTTCGCAAGGTCCTGCCATTGTTGAGGGCCTTTCACGACCTGCCCCCGGACGATATGATGGAGCAGATCCGCGAGACCCTTTCCGGAGTGGGAGTGAAGATTTTCTTTACCAAAACTCTTCCCGGCATTTCGATCAAGGGTGCCACGAGATGGATTTATGGCTATCCTTGCATCCAGATGCTGAGCCAGGTCGATGAATATGAGAATTTCTGGTTCACCCTCTTCCACGAAATTGGTCATATCCTTCTGCACGGCAAGAAAGATATCTATCTTGAAGATATTGAATATAAAGGCAAGCGCTCCGATAAAGAGGCGGAAGCCGATGCTTTTGCCACCCGCGCGCTGGAAAGAATACTCAAATGAATATTCGCAGGCTACTTCGCAGGTTTTGTGTCATAATTCAGCCAACGTCTGGCCGCTTCCAGATAATAATAGTCGGCATAGACCAGAGGGACGTCGACCTCGGAATTCAGCGGCTTGTGACTGACGGAATGCTTCAGGAGGAAGTTCCCGTTGTCTGCAGGGGCCGCCGTGTATTCCTTTGATGACAGGGACAGAAGTATATCTTCTGCGTATCTCCTGTATGCTCTTGCGTCTTTCTTCTCTTTTACATATCCGCTCAACTCCAGCAGTGCAGATGCGGTAACTGCAGCGGCGGAGGCATCCCTGGGGGCATCCGGAATGGCAGGATCGTTGTAATCCCAATAAGGAATCTTGTCAGCTGTCGTGACAGCACCCATGATGTAGCCTGCTATGTGGCGTGCATGGTCAAGATATTTTTCATCCCCGGTTTCCCTGTAGCACATGGTGAAGCCGTATAATGTCCATGCCTGACCGCGCGCCCAGGATGAATCGTCCGACCACCCCTGATAAGTGCCCTTGCTCTCTACGCTTCCGTCGTCATTATAGCTTACTACGTGATACGACGAGCCATCGGGACGGAAATGATTCTGGAGAGTCTTGTCCGCATGTGCGATGGCGATGTCCCTGTATCTGTCATCTCCCGTAGCCTTGCTGGCAAAGAACAGCATCTCAAGATTCATCAGATTGTCAACGATGACAGGATAGTTCCATTTCCCGAAATCCCAGGACCTTATCTGGCCGATGCCAGGGTTGAACCTTGTGCAGAGGCTGCCCGCGGCATCTATGATCACTTGAAGGACTTCCTGCTCATGAAAGATCTCCCATTGTTTGCCGTAGCTGCAGTATATCATGAAACCAAGGTCGTGATGTCCGGTAAAATCTTTGACTTCCTTCAGTTCCCCGGTAAAATGCCTGGCATAGTACTCAAGGGAATCAATCCCGGTCAGCTGGTAGGCAAGCCACAGGTCTCCTGCAAAGAATCCGCTTGTCCAGTCATATTTATCTACCGTGACCAGCGCTCCGTTTTCATAAGTCCTTGGGAATCTTTCCGTTCCGTACAATAATCTGGCATTTGCAAGCATCCCCGCGCTTGCAGCATCTATGCCTTTCATAAGACCCTCCCGCAACGCAGATTCCCTGCTCGTGCAGCCATGGATGGCAAGAGTCGCGATGATAAGTATAGTCAATCTCTTCATTCCTTATGCCTCGGTTTATTCAAAATCAAAAGTCGGCCAGCCATCGCTTCCTGCAACCCAGGATTTCGCGAGGGGATATGCCTCAAGGTAAGTGGTGATATTGTCGTTAAGCGATTTCAGAAGTCCGGAGCGCCCTTCTGCGGTATCCGCTACCTGCGTAGTGCCTCCGAGATCGTTCGTGCCGGCAATCCCGGCTTTCCCGATAGCCCTGAGTTCTACGCTGGGATCGGTCTTGTTGGCGCCCGTCTGAAGGCTGGCGTTGTAGAAATTGTAATTATAATATGTTGACGTGTAACGTATTCCTGAAATGATACCTACATATTTGTTGGCATTGGCTCCGTAATAAATGCTTCCGGACAATACTGCGTTGTTGTAGCAGTGACCGGTGGAACTGGCGATATCAGCACCTATCAGCAGGGACACCAGCTGGTCCGTCACTGAATTCTGGGACTTGACCGTACAATTCTTCGAGAGGTTGTTTATTATGCTCGAATTTATTCCGGTTTGTGCTGCAACGGCTCCTGCGAATTTGCCGTTCCCTGTAGTTGATGCAGAATTGCAGATGACGGTATTCCCGTCTGATATGCAATTGATTATCAGACCGGTATTGGCCAGTCCGGCAATTCCTCCTGCATGGCTGCCGGTCGCATAGACCGAAGTGTTCTTTACTATGGAGTTGCTTATCTCTAACCTGGCTGCATCGGCCATTGAGATGCCGACAAGTCCTGCCGAATAAATTCTGGCGGTGATGCTCCCTCCTGATACGCTGCAGTTGGTAATGCGCACATCTGCGTCCGTAGACACTGCACCGATTGCAAAGCCTGCCATGTCTTTACCGATCGTAAGGGTGCAGCTTTCTATGCTGCAGTCCGAAATCGTCGTTTCTCCGCTTGTAGCCTGTGCTATGATTGCAGCTCCATATGAGGCATTCGCGTCAGGCGCAGTTACAGTGCAGTTCTTGACATGGATTCCCTCGTAAGTACCAAAACTCTGTCCTCCGGAGATGACAGCTATCCTTGCAAGGGTGGCGGCATTGGAACTGATGGTGCCGTTTTGCACTGTAAGATTCTTGATGACCCCGTGATTGCAGCTGAAAAGACCTGCACCTGTCCCGGATGAAGTAATCTTGAAGTTCTTTATGGAATGGCCGTCTCCGTCGAAATTACCTCCGAAGGACTTGGTGCTGCTGGCACCGGCCACAACAGCCTCTCCTGCCCCGAAATCTATGTCTGCCGCGAGTTTCAAGAATCTTCCGGTGAAGGAATAAGATGTTGCGACATGGTTCGCGAAGGCGTTCCAGTCTTCCTTGTCATATAGCAAGTAAGGTTTTGCCTCTGTCCCGCCGCCATAATCTTTAACGGTGAAGCTGAGGGTGGATGCCTCTCCTGCCGGGTAGGCGGGGTTGTCCGTATTGATGGCGCTCACGGAGATAGTGTGTGTGCCAGAGTACGAGGAGACATCGACCGAGGTGCCTTCACAAGAGACAGCGACACCATCTATCAATACTGTATAAGCATTTGCATTTTGGACGGGATTCCATGAAATAGTGCTTGCGGCTCCATCGATTGATTCGATGAATCCTGCGATTGAGGCGGTGAGCTCAGGACTTGCGAGATCGCCGCTTACAAGCACCTCGACTTCATTGCTCCAGGCTGAGTTTGAATACAATGGATTCCCCGAAATAGCTCTGACGCTTATGCTGTACGTCCCGGCTGTCCTGTCCGAGAAATCGATGCTGCGAAGCGACGTGGATACTGGAGTGCCGCCGTTTACGGTGTATTCGTAGGAAGAAGCGTTTTCGACGGCTTCCCAAGATACCGTCTGCCCGTTCAATACAAGTACGGGTGCCGCCAATACCCCATGTATGCTGTGGGTCAGGGCCTCGCTCCATTCAGAGTCTGAATGCCTCTTTCCGTCGCCTAAAGCCTTGATCCGGACGGTGTATTCTCCCGGACCGAATTTGGAAAGGTCCAGACTCAGTTCAGCCAGCCTAGTTTTTTCTTCTCCGTTGATTTCGGGAAGGTAGTTCACGGCTCCGTCGATGCTGTCCCAACTGACAGTATTGCCGCTAAGCCTTAAAACAGGCGATTTCAACGCTTTGATAGAGTCTTCTTTCTCCTGGCAGGCCGATGCCAGAAAGATTGTCACCAGGGCGGCGAAAACAAAAGCTAATCTTTTCATATTGTCATTTGGTTTTTAATTCTACTTCTATCGTATAATCTTGTCCTCTTTTGAGTTCTATGTTGAATCCTGCTCTCACATATCCGGGATTTGCAGGATCGTAACTGTTTCCGGTCGTTGCTGACAGGCAGTAGGGGACTGCATCCTGTATGTTGCAACTCAGCTCCGCCTGCTTGTCTCCGGATACGAAGACTATCCCCTTGCCGGCCTGCGTCCTTCCTTCAGAGCGGCTGACCATATTCCAATGGAGGGTTTCATCTGCTTTCACTCCCCGTATCTTATCCACGACATGCAGCACCATACCGGCATCTAGCCAGACCTCCCGCCTGACACTCTCAGCCGATTCTGAATAAATGTCGTCGAGATTGACTATGCATCCTTTCCGGCCGTCTTCATCCCAAACCTCGTCGATTGTGGCGTTGCCGTCAACTTTCTGGTTATTGCTGCTGAACTGGAGGATATTGTGCCCGGCGCAACCGTAGCGGAACAATTTCCAGCGTTGCCCGTCCTGTGATGTGTCCGATAGCATATCCTGCACCGCGCCATAGGATTGCGACCCGCAGTCGCCGGCCCAAACCACTCCTTTGTATTCATAAAAGAACATGCCTTCGTCCATATGGGCGTGGGAGATTGTCGGGCGACCGCCTTTGACTCCCAGGTAAGCATCCTCTTTGTTGCTCCATCCCTGACGGTAGATGAATACGGGCATTTCCCCTTTTCCGACGAAGATATTGCTGTCCGGAACCCTGATCGTCCCAAGGTCCGATTTTGCAAGGCGGACCAGAAGCATTGGCAGGAAACGGTCCTCCCCTTCGAAAAACAGGTCTTTATCGTCCAGCATCCGTTTCGTCTCCCACATCAGATATGGTTTCCCAAGGAACGAGGCGAACCATGCGAGAGTGGAGCAGACCACTGCAGATGTCCCGGCGTCCGAATATGCGAAGTTCGCATGTGCGGGGGTATTGCAGAACAGGCGGTATTCCGCGCTTCTGAGGAATCCTGAACTCCTATGCAATCCGATATCTTTTGCGAAAGCTGTCAAGAATGCGTCCGATACGGCCGTTTCATATGATGTACCATAGCCCCAGTAAGAGTATCCCTCCGGATATGCACCGTCCGGTCCATAGCAGTCCAGACCTCTCTGCAGATACTCTATTCCGTCCCTTATCAGAGTGCTGCAATTGTCCGTGTCCCTTTCGAAAACCGCGATGGCGGCACATAGGGAGCCCCCGATGCATACCGGATTCCAGTTGTTTGTGCTTCTGCCGTAATTCGATACCGGATATATGAGAGAGTGCTCGTAAAGGGCATCGTAGATTGCTTTTTGGCGCGAAGGCGTCAGATAATTGTAGCACCAGTCGTAACCTATGGCCATTGCCAGCGATGCTTCCGCGACATCAAGATAATGCGACGGGTTCCAGTCGTCGAAACTGCCGAGGGATTCCATCTCCTTCCAGGCCCTTTCCGCATATTTCTCCTGGCCGCTTGTCCTGTAGGCATAACTTAGGAAGAAAATACGCCGCAGCGCCTCCCTGGCTACGTTCAACATGCTGCCGTTCCAGTTGCGGGTGATGACTCCTTTTTGACAAATCTCCTCAGCGCCGCTGATAATGTGATTATGGGCGGTCCTGAGATATGCGTTCCCGCTTTTTTGAAGGAGCTGCTCCACAAGCACTTCTTCTCCTGCCTTGAGAAACAGCCGCGGGTGACTGGCGATGGAAGACAAATCGTCCGGGCCGGAGAGCGGAACCGAGTATCTTTCAATATTGATGCTGATGCTTTCGCTCCAGTCAGAATCTTGGAACAGCCTGGAGTTGCCGAGGGCTTTGACTCTTACGTTGAAGCGCCCGATTCCTGCAATCTCGCCGATATTCGCGTAACAGCTTTGTACTTGGCGGCTTGCATAGCCCTCTATGTCGACTTGATAGCCGGAAGCATTCGGTACCGGATACCAGCTTACGGAGTTGCCTTCGATACTCAAGGCCGGAGCCGAGAGAACCTGTGCTCCGGCCGTTTTCGAGCCGTGCCCATCCTTCCCGCATGACAATATGCCGGCCAAAGCGATTATGAGGATTGCCAGGAATCTTTTCATTCTATGGTTATATTGAAGACGATGTTTTCGGCTACCGTCGAACCGGTATAGTCGCTGCCTTTCAGGACAAGTTTGTCCGCCGCCGCAGTTTCGGTATTGTGATACTTGATTATTCCGGCAGCTATCTGTGCCTGGGAGAAAGCATAGCCGGGATTCAAAGGGATATTGTTGATGGTGAGGCAACCGTGCTCAGGCTCTGAAACCAGACTGTATAAAATATTCTTCTCCGAGAGATTCAGGCTGCCTGCATCGGCTGCAGCCTGCCTGAGGAGATGCGTGTTGTCCAGGACGATGGCACTTCGAGGCCTGCAGCTCATGCTGCTGTTGTTCACCAGCACGGTCTTGGAAGGAATCGGTCCCATCACTTCTATATAGGATGGATTGTTTGCAGTATTCCCTGTTGAATTGACCTTGTATCCCAAAGGCAGGAGTCCTTTGCTTGTATTGAAGGCGACCACCGGCTTGATGGAGAGCCCCAAAGGGATTCTTTCCTGCTTCGCGTAATATTTCCTGATATGGCTGGTGACGTCCACGGAAAACCATGTGTTTGCCGTGCCTGGCACAGGGAAACTGCAGATGTAGTTGTCCAGATTCAGATTTGGCAGGAATGTCGCCACGACGGCATTGAGCAGGGCCTGTTCATTGCTGCCGTTGTTGGTGAGCGTCCATACCTGGTCCGAGATATCATGGAGGGAGAAATCCGTGTCGACGACCCCGGAAGCGTTGCTGCTTGAACGGTAGAAGTATGCGGTCGCCTTGCTGATTTCATCGTTGAAAGAAAGATCCTTGTTCTCATACCATACGACCGGGATCCTTTCAGAATTGCAGCAGATGGCTTTTGAGGACTGGGGGACATTGAAACCTGCGTGATTGTAGATATAAGTGTCGATGTTGGTTTCTATCCGCATGATCTTGTCGGATTCGAGCCTGCCTGTAAAAACCTCTGTTTCAGGGACCACTGGAGCATAATATGGAACGGCATCGACAACCTGGACTGCTATGTCGTTCTTGAAGCACAGGTCCTGCATAACTACGCTTGCCGACGGCCCGCCCAACATCTCCGCGCCATCAGGGAACACTCTGTTGACAAGCAGAAGATAGGGGTTGGAACTGCTCCCTCGTCTTGTCAGGTACATAGGCTTTGAAAGCGCCGTGATGAATGGTACCGTCTCAGCATCTTTAAAGTCGCTCGACACTATTTTGACGGGAAGTACAAAGTAACTGAGGAAAGTGTGGAGGACGTCTTCCGGAATATCGCCGACGTCATCGATCCCGTGGTCGCTGAGAAAAGACCCGAACGCTTCATCGGTCGGAACGATGAAGGTCCTGTAGGAACAGCCCTTGATCTCGTCGAACCAGCCGCTTGACTTTGCGGCGGCTGCGAAAATGCGGAATTGGTTGTCCGGCCTTTCGAGATACTCGTCCAGGGTGAATTTTGAAAACCAGTTTCCCGTGGAGTCGAAATCTTCATTCTTCTGCAGCGGCAGACAGGATACGGCGGCCGCAAGCATCAATAATATGTTTATTCTGTATTTCATCTCTATCTGTAATACTGATTCTGTTCGATTCCGGCACCGTACAGTACCTCAGTGTAATATACAGGCCAGACTGAACTTGCCCAGTTGTACTGGCCGTTGACCGGCTGCATGACTTCGATCAGTTTGCCTGTGCGGATGAGGTCGAAGTATCTGTATCCTTCCCCATACAGTTCCATAAGCCGCTCGTTCATGATAACGGCCCTCAGACTCTCAAGGTCGTCGACGTCGAAGGAAGAGGCGCTTAGCAGCAGGGCATCGCCTCCTGCCCGCCAGCGTATCTGATTTACGAGTTCCACCGCTTTTTCAAGGTATGTGCCCTTGTCTGCAGCAGATGCCTGGTGGATCAGCTCTATATATGCTTCTGCCTCAAGCAGTATGAAATCTGCAAGCCGCAGAAGGACGACATCCCTGGTGTTGAGCGTAGTGTATCCGATGAAATACTTCGTCCATCTCGGATTGTTCCCGTAGAAATTGAGGAAGAAACGCCAGTCCCCTTCAAGGCGTCTTGTGCTGAAAAGGTTCTTCAGGTTCGGCCTGAGGCTCTCTCCGTTCCCTCCTACCAGCCCGTAAAGGGTATTGCTGTTCGAATTGTCGTCTATGCTGTAGGCGAGCTCGAAGATAGATTCTTTGCCGCGGCCTTCATTGAACAGGCGGACAAGTTCGCTGCCTGCAATATATCTGTAGAAATCGGAGTCGATGGTCATGGTCGGGGTGTATCTCTGGTTGTAGAACTCTGCAAGCCCATAATCCTGGTTCTCAAGGATATGGGAATTCGCTGAGATTACACCCTCCCAGTCTTTCTCCCAAGCACATAACTGGGCTTCAATCGCCCAGGCGGCTGTTTTGGTGAAATGGACCCTGTCCCCATTGTCTTCGAGCAGAGATATGGCGGTCTCGAGGTCTTCGTGGATCTTTTTGCGGACAAGGCCTTCATCCGTACGGGTCATCTCTTTGGCGTAGTTGCTCCCTACCGAGGCTTCCAGCTTAAGCGGGCAGTCCCCCCAGATACGGACCATCCAGAAATAGGCGAAGGCCCTCATGCAATATGCCTGGCCAAGGTAGCTGTTCCCGTTTTGCCGGGCGATCCTGCCGTCCTCGACCATCTCCGGTACATGGAGAAGGATAAGGTTCGCCTGTTGGATCACGCGGTAGAACGCTGCCCATGAAGCATAACTGTTATATGGGGTTATTCCATTGTTGACGATGTTGTCCATCTCCACCCTGGAAGTGTTGGAGCAGTAATACTCATCGCTTCTTGCGGACCCGTAAACTATGGCCCCGCCGCCCAGCGCTTCCTGCATGCGGGTATAACCTCCGTTGAGAACGGCGATGACCTGGTTCTCGTTGGCATAGTATGAATTGTCGGACCATGAGGATTTTGGCTTCAAGTCAAGAGAACATGCCTGAACTGCCACAATCAGAAGGATGGTTTGTATGAAAGTGAATCGTTTCATGGCTTAGAATGTTGCGTTGATGCTGATGCCGAATACACGGGTCTTGGGGAAGGCCCCGTCATCAAGGCCGGTAATCACGGCCGTGTCGGAAGTGTTGACTTCCGGATCGAAGCCGGAGTACCTGGTC
Source organism: Bacteroidales bacterium UBA2861 (assembly GCA_002350615.1). Classification (GTDB taxonomy): domain Bacteria; phylum Bacteroidota; class Bacteroidia; order Bacteroidales; family UBA932; genus Cryptobacteroides. The sequence goes on from DEFD01000002.1 coordinate 43,461, forward strand.
CACAGTAGAAGGTTGGAAGCAGTCGCGGAGACCGCTAAGGATTTCATCTTTATTTTGCTGCACAGCTGCTTGGGCAGGGAATATGATATGGAAAGGTCCTTGAACCGGACGTATGATCCGTCCTCGATCGTGAAAGTTGACGGCCTGAAATTATCCATAGCATCTCCATAAGTCAGTTTGGGGAAATCCGTTACATCTCCCGCTTGCCTCCACCTGTCAAGCGCATCCGTGCCAAGGTTCATCATCTGGGCCATCTTGTTGCGAAGCCTCCTCTGTGAATTGATGATGTCGTTGCCATAGCAGAAAGAGAAGAACGCGCTCAGGGTCCAGTTCTTCCAGCTCAGAGAGGTGCCGAAACCTCCGGTCATCTTGGGATGAGGGTCTCCTATCACCACTCTGTCGTCATCATTGATGATGCCGTCGTTGTTGATATCGTCCCAGATCATGTCTCCTCCCTTGAACGCTTCCCCTTCGGCGCTTCCTTTCTTCACAGGACGGGTAGCCCCGGTCGCAGGATCTGTCCATACATTGTCGCTGTCGCTGGCATATACCCCTTTGGCCCTCCAGCCATAAAAGAGACCCACAGGTTCACCTACCCGGCATAGCGCATAAATTCCTCGCGTGGTGTAGATGACGTCTTCTCCATTGGCGAGGGCTGTTATCCGGTTCCGGTTCATGGCCATATTGAAATTGGTGCTCCATTGGAAATCCTGCTTGGAAATGTTGATGGAACTCAATGCCAGCTCAAAGCCTGAGTTCCTGATGGAGCCGAAATTGCTCGTGCGAGAGCCGAAGCCGGTGAACGACGGCAGCGGGGCGTTGAACAGCAATCTGTCCGTATCCTTTATATATAAGTCGGCGGTTGCAGTGATTCTTCCGCGGAAGAAAGACAGGTCCAGTCCGCTGTTGTATTGTATGGTGCGCTCCCAACTGAGGTTGCGGTTCGACAGGGCCGTATTGAGAATGCTGACTGAGCCGTCATAGTTAGAGGTACTGGTGGAATAGATGCCCTGCCATACATAGTTGCCGAGTTTCTGGTTTCCGGTCATTCCTGCGCTGATCCTGAGTTTGCCGTCGCTCAGGACTTCCCTTGCGAACAGCATGAACCTTTCGTCGGAGAAACGCCATCCGGCAGAGACGGAAGGGAAGATGCCGAATCGATTGTTCGATCCGAAGCGCGAGGAACCGTCAGCCCTGACCGTAGCCTGAATGATATACCTGCTCTTGTAGTTGTATCCCGCCCTGGCGAAATAAGACAGCAGGGCGGATTCTTCAATGAGTTGCTGCGCTGTGCTGATCAGGGATGCATTTTGGATAAGGATCTGGCTTTCATCCATATAATCCCGTCCGACCAGGTTGATGGTGCTTGACGAATTGAACTGGTATGACTGCCCCGCTACGCCTGTGAAAGTATGGGAAGATATCTTCTTATGGAATTCCAGTGTGTTCTCGATGGTGAATGCGCTACGCTTTCCGTCGCTGGACCTGGATGTATCCACATGGTTGGAATCGTACTCTTTGGGAAAGTAACTGGACTGTGTCATGCCATGCTGGCGGTAGTATCCCTTGATGCGGTAGTCTAGCCACTTCGTCAGGTTGATCTTGAAAAACTGGCTGAAAACCATCTGATCCTGTTCGAAGGTGATGGGATACTTCGTCACCAGGGCGAGAGGATTCCGGAACTCGTTGCTGCCCAGCATGTTGATTATTTCACCTGTTTCGTAATCATAAGGTGAGAACACAGGAGGAGCGCTTATCACGCTACGTATGGCGCTGGACATATTTGTCTGGCCGGACATTACCCTTACGTACTTGGTCCTGGAGTAGTTGAAGTTCGTTCCTCCAATTATTCTGCCGCTGATCCTGTAGCCGAAATTAGCTCTCACCGATGCCTGCCGGTACTTGGTTCCGAGCAGAATAGGATCGTTGTCCAGATAGCCTATGGATATGCCGTAACTCGATTTTTCCGAGCTGCCGTTCATGCTGACATCGGTCTTGGACTGCCATGTCGGCTTGAAGAGAAGTTTCTGCCAGTTGGTGGAATTGGCATAATAAGGGTGACTGGGGTTTATTACCCATGGCCTGTCTATGGACAGATTGGCATTGTTCCTGGCATCTACATAAGCTTCACGGAAATCGTGGCTGTTCATCACGTCGAGATAATGGCTGATGATGGCAAGCGATGAATTGTGGCTCAGCTTGACCGTAGGTTTCTGGATGCGTCCCACTTCTCCTCCGCCCTTGGTGGTGATGATGATGACTCCGTTGGCAGCACGTGATCCGTATATGGCAGCGCTGGCGGCATCCTTGAGGACCTCTATCGATTCGATGTCGGAAACATTGATCCCGGCCATGGGGTTGAAGGAAGCGTCGCCCTGGATGGATTTGATGTTGTCGGAATCCATCATTACTCCGTCGATTATGTACAGCGGCTCGCTCGTGCCGTTGATCGACGATGCGCCCCTCAGCGTGATGGTGCTTGAAGTGCCCGGCTCGCCGGAGTTCTGTACGATTTCCAGTCCGGGAATCTTGCCCTGTAAGGAAGTCTCTATGCTGCCACCTACCGCCTTGTCGATTTCTTTGGCGGTGATTGAAGTGATTGCACCGGTGATGTCACGCTTCTTCTGAGTGCCGTAGCCGATAACCACGGTGGCGTCCAGTTCATTGTTGGCGGAGGGGAGGGTGATGGTGTTGTCCGACAGGTGATCGGGATTGATGATGACCGATTTGTCTTCCTGCCCTATATAGGACACGCTTAGAAGCTTTGATCCGGGCAGAAGTTTGATTGAAAACTCCCCGTCGGTGTTGGCGATGGTCGCGCGGGTGGATCCTTCCAGTTTCACCGCCGCCCCGGGCAAGGGCTCTCCGTTTTCATCGATGACCTTTCCGGAATAGGATTTCCCTGCCAGCTGCAGGTAAGACCTGCTCTTCTCCATGTCTGTCAGCACCATATGATCACCCGCGAAAGATGCTTCTATCCCGCTATCTGCGAAAACAGCCTTCAATACATCGGATACGGTACCGCTGCTTTGCGGGATATCAAGCATCCTGCCCATGTCAATGGCATCTTCATCACAGGTTACCCTTACCCGTGAACTCTTTTCGATAGTCCTTACAAGGTCGGACAATGTCATCCTCCCGCCTTTCAGGCTGATCCTTTCTCCGCTTGCGTCCTGCGCCCATGTGACGGACTGGACGCATAGCAGGAACAATATTGTCAGAAGGCTCTTTTTCATTTTCCGTAAATAAGTTTTACTGTGATTCTCCCGCTTTCACTGGCACTCAGATTCGCGAAGAAACCTATCCTGCATGTGCCTGGATTGGGGATGTCCCAACTGAACGGGGATTTCGTGGACAGTATTACCGGTTCAAGGGCCCCCGGTCCTTCGGCAACGACCCTCAATGACTTCTTGCCAGATGTCAGCAAGATTTCATTCGCGGATATGATTTTGGCGGACGCACATGTGGTCATATTCCAATAAACCTTCGCATCTTCTCCGGCTTTCGCTTTGAGATTGTCCTCGATGGTCAACAGGCAGTCATTGTCCGTCAGGCTTATCTTCCTTATGGCAGAGTCAAGCTGGAGGGACATGGCCTGGCTCATGTCGACCACGCATCCTTTACATTCCGGAGTGTCATAGATTTCGGTTATATCGGTAAAAGCATCGGCCAGATGGCGTCCGTCATTTACCGTAAGCGTATTGTGCATCACTGAACAGTTCCGCCAGATACCCCAGCGGTCGCCGTCCTGGGAGAAATCCCAGCAGTTGACGTTGTTTTTGTAGAAAGTGCCGTAGGACTGTCCTCCCATATCCTTCGCCCAGATGACTCCGCCTTTTTCAAAGTAGAATTCACCGCTGTCCATATGCCCGTGGGAAACGCTCGGCTTTCCGCCCTTTACTCCGAGATAACTGTCTTCGGGACTGTCCCAGCCGCTCCTGTATATGAAAAGCGGCACCATCCCGGCGCTGTGCCATACATTGCGGGACGGTTGAGGAACCTCGGCAAGATCCTGCTTAGATGCCCAGAGGACCATAAGGGGAAGGAACCTGTCTTCAATGCCGAAATCGACATTCCCTTTTTCCAGCATCTTCTTTTCCAGATATACAAGCGAGGGGTCGTTAAGCCTGTTGGAAAACCAGAACAGCATCAGATTGCAGAGGGCCTTGTCTCCCGAATCCGAAAAACTGAAGCAGTGCCCGGTGGGAGTGCACATTATCTGCTCAAAGTAACCGGTCTGCATAAAACCTGGATAACTGTCCAGGCCGAAGCAGCTGCCGTAGTTTTCCTCAAGGATAGTCAGCAATATGACCTGATATCCCGTGCCGTAGCTCCAGTAAGAATACCCTTCCGGGTAGGCCCCGTCCGGAGCATATTCGGCAAGGACAATAGGATTGTACTTCAACGCCTCTTCTACACGATGCCGCGCTTCTTCCGGGTAATGCTCGAAAATGGCTGTCGCTCCGGCGACAAGCCCGGCATTGCATACCGAGTTCCAGTTGTTGGTGCTCTTGTGGCTGGAACCTCCATGACTGTCTGCGGTCAGCAATCCCTTGCGGAGAATGCTTTCCCGTATCATGGCCCTGCTCCCTTCCGGGAGGTAGTCGTACAGCCAGTCGTACCCGACAGCCATTGCGAAGAGCATTTCCGCAGTATCCAGATAGTGACCCGGATCCCAGTGAGGGAACATGCAGGCGTTAAGCATCTCTTCCTCAGCGCGTTTTGCATATGGGTAATGTCCCGTTGTCCTGTATGCGTAGGACAGGTTGATTACCCTGCGCAGTATTTCCCTGGAAGTGGCGAGTATATGTCCCTCTCCAGGCCATTTGCATGGCGGCAAGCCCAAGGTGTTGTCTGCTATCGAAATACAATTGTAATGCGCTTCCAACAGAAACTTGTTCCCTTTTTTCCTGATGGTCCGGTTCACCTGAGCCTCTTCTCCCTTCCGGAGAAATAGCCTGGGATGATCTCCGAGATGACTGGAGTCAAGCCCTACGGCCGACTGGACTGCCACAGACAACAGCAGTATGATTGTTGAAACGATTGCTCTCATTACAGAGTTTCATAATCAAAAGTAGGCCATCCGTCGCTTCCGGCAATCCAAGTCCTGATTTCTGGGAAATCACTGACATAGTTCTGGGAACTGATGTTGCCGTTCAACCTGCTCACCAGGTCGTTCAATGAGACAGCGCCGCCATCTCCTACAGAAGTGCTGCCGCCAGTAGTGGCACCTGCGAATTCTGTATTTCCGATGGGGCCGAGGTTGTCAGCTGTGCTCTTGTTAGCGTATGTCACCAGAGCAATGTTGTAATAATTGATGTTCCAGGCTCCGGCTCCTTTCGTTCCGACGAAGAAGCCTATACGGGGCTTGGTAGTGCAGGCGTGATATATCGAGCCTGACGAAACTACATTGTTCTGAACCTTGCCGGCGGTAGCCTTTTCCTGCCCGAGAAGGAGACTCATCAATGCTTCCGAAGTCCTGGTGGTATTGCGGATGGTATTACCTGAGGACAGGTTGTTGACTATATGTGCGGCGGCATTTACCATGCCTACCAATCCGCCCATGCCCTGACCGGTTGCCGTTATGTCATTGTTCCTTGAAATACAATTGACGACGTAGGAATTTGCGACATTCAAGCCTCCGACGACGGCACCTGTGGCTCCTTTGCCGTTTATTGTGCATCCCGTTACGCTGCAGTCGACAATCTTTCCGGTATTGTTCACGAGACCGGCAACCGCACCATTGTTATCCTGGGAAGAAGTGATTGTGCAATTGACGATCTTGCATCCTTTGACAACGGAATTGGCGCCTGTGAGGCATCCGACTATCATAGCTCCATAGTTGGAACAGGTAATTGAGGAATTGTTTATTCTGACGTTCTCGATACTTCCGCTTGTATCCATGCCGCACAATACTCCACCCTTGGTGGTGCCGGTCGTAGGGGCGGTAGCTGTTGCGTGGTCTATTATCAAATTCTTTACTGTTCCGGACAAACCCCAGAACAGGCCGGTATGGGTTGTGCCATCCCCAATGGTGAGATTGCTGAACGTATGTCCTCCGCCGTCGAAAGTACCTGCGAAACTTTTGCTGGTACTTACTCCTGCATGGGGTACGGAAGCATTGTTGAAGTCAATGTCCTGCATGACTGAAACGAATTTGCCGGTATAAGAATAGCCGGCTGCATCCGCGCAGAATTCTTCCCAGTCTCCGGCATCATAGATTCTCCATGGGTGTGAGGAAGTGCCTGCGCCATAATATTTCACTGAAATGTCCTTGGACGCTGTTTCTGAGGCAAGGAAAAGCTCGGGATAGTCTTCGTTCACCGCCTGAACGGTTACGGTAAGGTCTCCCTCCAGGACACCGAGCATTGCCGTGGTTCCTTCTGCAGTCAGGCTTGTGCTTCCGGCTTTGACGATATAGCCGGTGGCTCCGTTGACAGGATTCCAGCTTATATTGTTAAGGAGTGTCTTCTGCCTGTTGGAAGTGAAATTTGCTTGATTGAAGGTGATTCCCGTCGGTGCGGGCAGTTTGGCAGCTATCGTGCCGAGGGCTATATTGTCCCTTCTGTCAAGGGTGAGAGGCGCATCGTTGGAGAATGTGATATCCCCGCCTGCAGTCGTCATGGTCATTGTGAGATTCTCGTGAGTGCCAGGGAGAACCACGAAATAATACTTGCTGCCAGCCACGAAATTCCCGCTGAGCCGGATGCTTTTGACTCCTTGCCCCTCGACTGTCTCCACGGTGGGGGAATCTTTCCCTGCATCTATGCGTATGCCCCCTGCGAGGTAATCACTGCTGCTCAGCGTAACTGCGGTAACTCCATCCTGATTGACGGTAAAGCTGACATAGGCCCCTACATTCTTCATAATAAGGTTTTGGGTGCTCGTCACGGCTACGGCGATGTTCGCTCCGTTCCCAAAGGAAGAAGCAGTGAAACTCTGTTCTGCCGGGAGAGTCGTCGTTATTATGCCCCCGCTGATCGATGCTTCTGCATCGTACGGATACAGAGCGTAGTAGGTGTCGGCTGCAACTGCAGTTCCGGAGAAACTCGCGCTTGCATTCCCTTCACCAAGGACGGGGTTCTCGAATTTCTGATTGGCGCTTCCGGAGAAGACGCTGATGCAATCTCCCTCGGACCACAGAACGCTGGTACCTGAAAGAGATGTTTTGCTGTTTTCATTCAGTACTGAAAAACAAAGATCTTTTTCGGCGCCGATTGGAGAAGATTTCTGCTCTTTCGCGCAAGCGGAAAGGATAGCCGCTGCTGTGGCGGCTGCGATAATTACTTTAACCTCCATAATACCATCCTCCTTGTCCTGAATAATTGTCCTCTGAATTGATGTTTTCGTTCCCGCCTTCCGCATTATCGAGGTCGCTGGAACAAAGGATACGGTCCTGCCACAGGCAGACAAGCCTGCATAGGGGTGGCAGATAGTCCTTCTGAGTTCTTCTTTTGACTGATTGCATATTGTATAATGATTATTGTTTCGTGTGTCTTTTTACAAAAGTATATTCCTGTCAGTCAATAGCAATGTTGGATAATCCAAAAAAATAGAACAAAAATTTTTTTTATTTTCGTTTGTTGCAAAGTGTATACTATAATGCTATTTTTGCAATTATGACAACTGTCGTTTCGATCATTCTTTTCTCTCTGTTGAGGATTGTCCCGTTGAGGGAGGCTCCTCAGGCCGATATCGCGGTCAAGCATCTATCTGTCGAAGACGGTTTGTCTACATCCCAGATCAATGATTTCTATTCAGATGAATCCGGACTTCTCTGGATAGCCACGGAATTCGGGCTCAATCGCTGGGACGGGGTTTCGGTGGAGCAGATAGACACTCCTGTGAATACCATACTGGAAATATGCGGGGACAAAGACGGGCATATGTGGTTCAGGAGTCTTGAATCCCTCTGGGAACTTGACCTGAAGACAGGCAGCTGCAGATCGCTCGTATCAGGGAATTTGGTTTCCATGGCATGGTCGGGGGAATTGTACTGGGCGACACAGGACAGGGTTTTTGCACGGGGTAATCCGGACCCTGTTTTTTCCCTTGACGACAGCCGGGGCTCATCGATAACCTCCTTGGGCGTTTCTACTGAAGGCCCGCTTTATCTTACGCTTGATTCCGGCGAGGTCCTGAGGATCGTAAACTGGCAGGAAATCACCCATTATCCCCTTGAGGGTGCATGTAGCGTCGACCCGGACAGCGACGGCTCAGTATGGATCAATTCAAGGAGCCATGGTACCATGTGCATCAGGCCGGACGGCAGCTGTCTGAATTACCTCCCCGGCGCGTCCGGCAATCAGGATGCGAACAATGTCCGCGCCGTTACGAGAAAGTCAGGGCATGAGTTCTACGTAGGGACGTATGACGGCCTTTATTCCCTTGATACGGAAACTGCAAGTTGTTCCCGGCTGAATTATCAGACCTCTCTTGCCGGTTTCCATAATCAGGCTGTGCGCGCGATGTATGCCGATTCTGGGACACTTTATATCGGAACTTATCATGCCGGGGTCCACTATTGGAATCAGAACAACGAGGTGTTCTCTGCCGCCGGGGACATGGGATCGGGGGTTGGCGGCCTGCGCTCACCCGTGGTGAGTTCGATAGTGGAAGACAATCGCGGGATAATCTGGATAGGATCGGTAAGCGGGGGGATGAGTATCATCGACCCCAAAGGCCTTCTGCCGTCATCGTTCAAGGAGGCTGTTTCGAGGAATACCCATTTCGAGAATGTAAAGAGCCTGTATTATGATGACAGGGAGGATGCGGTATGGGTAGGTCTCTTCTCCGAAGGTATTTACTGCATCTACCCCTCCAAAAGGGACATAGGAAAGATAAGGATCCCCTTCTACGCCGAGAACATCACGCGCATTGCTTATCTGGATGAAGGACACTTGCTTGCAAATTGCGTGGACGGACTTATGATTATTGACCGGGAGAAGAAAGAGGTGGTCAGGATGCTCAAAATGCCTTTTCACGGTGCGTACGCAACTGATTTTTGCGTGGACTCCGATCAGGTTTGGGCGGTGTCCAGGAATGCCGCCTATCGTTTCGTGTCCCTCGACAATATGGACAGCTATATCAAATACCCGGTGTCCGATATAGAGGGGATGGAGAAGGAATGCCTGATGACCTCGATTTACAAGTCGAAGGAGGGGCATCTGTATTTCTGTTCAAACGGGGCTGGACTTTTTGAATTTGATAAAGCAAGCAATACGATAAAGAAGGTCGAGGACTCTTCCGGAGCCGGCGTAGAAGGCGCAGTCAACAGACTGACGGAGGGACCGTCTGAGGATATCCTTTACATGGCTACCAACCGGGGCATCGCGGCTTTCAACCAGAAGACCAGGAACGTCAGCTATTTCGGACAGACCGAAGGATTCCCGCTTGCGACGGTGGATTATATCTTCGTGAGCCGGGATTCCCTTATCTACACCTGCACGGTGTCCGGGGTGAAAACTGCCAAGGAGAAGGAAATAAGGCGCCGCCAGATAGATTACTCGTTGAATATCAAGGATATCTATGTAGGAGGGGAAAAACTTGTCCCTTCTCCGTCCGGTCCGTTGGCACTCGCTCCTCCCTATCTTGAAGAATTGTCCGTGAGAGGCCCTGTCAAATCCATCTCCCTTGATGTTTACAATTCACGGAGAGATCCTTACCTTATGCCGGCCTTTGAATATTGCCTGGAAGGTTTCGATGCATCTTTTCAAAGGGCCAGAAGTCGTTCCATTACCTATACCAATATAAAACCGGGTAGATATCGCCTGGTCATAAGGGGCCTGATCCAGGATGCCACGGATTCATACCCCGAAAGGTCCTTGTTCCTGAGGGTGAAGCCTCCTTTATATCAGGCCGGATGGTTCATTGCTTTTGAGATCGTCTTTGCGTTATTGCTGCTGGCCGTCCTTGCTTTTGTCTATGCCAGGTCTACAAAGCTCAGAATGCTTCTGGAAGTGGAACAGAAGGATAAGGAACGGCGTCAGAAAGTATCTGAAGCCAAAACTGCCTTTATTACCAACGTATCCCATGAGTTCCGTACGCCGCTTACTTTGATCAGCAGCAATCTGGAGTCCCTGATGGACAAAGGGTCGCTTGACAAAGATGCGCGCAGGATGGCTGCGAATGCATTCAGGAATACCGGGGTCCTCAGCAGCATGGTCGATGAATTCATAGATTATAACAGGATGTCATCGGATTCTTTCTCTTTGTTGCTGTCTCCTGTGGAAATGAATGACCTGCTCTCGGCCTTATATGATTTGTTCGGGGATTATGCCAAGAACAGGAAGATATCATTGGTATGGACTCCTTCTCCTGAAAGAATCGTCTGCGATATAGACGAAGTGTGGTTCTACAGGGCCATCGTCAATATTGTTTCCAATGCATTCAAATATACGAAAGACTACGTTGAGATCAAATTGGAGAACGATGGGGACAATGCTTCCATTACTGTCCGGGATAACGGGGTCGGAATACAGAAAGAACATATCGAACATATCTTTGAACGTTTCTATCGCGAGAAAGAAGCAAACATGGTAAAGAAAACTCCCGGTTCGGGAATCGGTCTTTCTTTTGCAAAAAGAATCGTGGAGATGCACTCGGGGACCATACAGGTTTCCAGCGAAGAAGGATCTGAAACCATTTTTACCGTCAAGCTGCCCAAGAGCGACAAGAATCCGGAAGAGATACACGCTCCCGAGGCGATCGCGCTGCCTGAAGCTGCGGTTGAGGGGCGGGATGATGGTGGAAGATTCGAACGGAACGATTCGGAAGGGGGTAAATTGCTGATCGTGGAAGACAATCCGGAGATGACGGATATATTATGCGGGATATTCAGGGAGGGATTCAGCATCATTACCGCCGACAATGGGGAGGCTGGACTGCGCATGGCGGAAAGGAAACAGCCGGATATCATAATCAGCGATGTCATGATGCCCGGCATGAACGGATTCCAGATGTGTGAGGCCTTGAAAACTTCCCCGGCCACCAGCCATATTCCGATAATACTGCTCACGGCCCTTGATTCGGAACAGGATATCGTCAAAGGCCTGGCCAATGGTGCCGACGACTATCTCTCAAAGCCTTTCCGGTCCTCGGTCCTTAAGGCGAAAGTAGACACTATCCTCCGTAACCGAAGGGCGATTTATAAATACTTTGCCACATCCCCTGTGCCCCAGGAAGCCAAGATGCCGGGAAGCAGCGCTTTGGATGTCAAGCTGTTGAAATCGGCCGTAGCCCTTGTAGAAGAGAACATCATGGACCAGGAATTCGGGATCATGGAATTCGCAAAGGGGCTGGGTCTGAGCCGTTCTCTGCTGTTCATTAAGATCAAATCACTTACCGGCTTGACGCCCAATGAGTTCGTCACTTCTGTAAAACTCAGGAAGGCCGCTGCTAAAATCCTGGCGGATCCGGATGAGACTACGGCCAGGATCGCCTATGGCTGTGGTTTCAATACTCCCAGTTACTTCATCAAGTGCTTCAAGCGCTTCTATGGAATAACACCGCTGCAGTACCGTTCGCAGCACCGCAAGGATTCTGCGAACAATGATTGAATATAAAGACAAGCGCTCCGATAAAGAGGCGGAAGCCGATGCTTTTGCCACCCGTGCGCTGGAAAGAATACTAAAGTAACTATGAATCCGCTGGTATTAAAGAAAGGAATGACTCTGACGGGGAGTATAGACGACTACCCGGAAGGGATTGTCATTCCCGTGGACAAACCGTACAGATGGACCTCGGCTGATGTCATCCGCAAGGTGAAGTGGATGGCAATCAAGCATTTCGGGAAGAAGAACCTGAAGGTCGGCCACGCCGGGACGCTTGACCCCCTTGCAACCGGCGTGCTGCTGGTGTGCGTAGGCAAGGCCACGAAGATGGCGGATGAATTCCAGGCGCATCCCAAGGAATACATCGCCGGCGTATCCTTCGGCGCCACTACCGCGTCTTACGACCTTGAGAAGGAAATCGATGCGGATTACCCTCTGGACGCTGTGAACGAAGACTCCCTGCGACGGGTGCTGGACGGCTTCGTCGGCGAGCAGGAGCAGGTCGCACCCCTTTTCAGCGCCAAGAGCGTGGATGGCAAACGCGTCTATGAAATAGCGAGGCAGCTTTACAAGGCCGGGAAACCGGTGGACAGCGATATCCTTCGTGCCAGCCGCATCACCATCTTTGACCTGGCGCTGCTGAGCTACTGCGACGCAGAGGCCGGAGCGCTGCCATCCGCCAACTCATGCCACCCTCGGCAATGTAAGAGGGGGGACCGCGAAGCGGTGGGGTCGAGCGAAGCGAGACAGTTGGCGGATGGCAGTTCTCCGGCTGATGCCGGCAATGCCCACCCACAGGGAGCCAGCGGCAGGATTAACGTGGCATCCACCGAAGGCCACACACTTATCCGGACGGAAATCCGCGTCTCCTGCAGCAAAGGCACCTACATCCGCGCGCTTGCCCGCGACCTCGGGGAAGCCCTCGGCAGCGGGGCCTTCCTGCACAGTCTGCGCCGAACGAAAACAGGCTCCTTCCGTGTGGAAGAAGCCCTGTCCATAGATGATATCTCTCAGATACTTATTTGATTCCGTATTTGCCGAGAATCTTTACGATCTGCTTTTTCACTGACATCGCCCAGATCCAATAACCGTCAGAGCAGGGATGCGTTCCGTCCGCGGTGGTATCATGGTACTCATTGCTGGCGTTGGATTCGATGAAATACACATCCTTGTATTTCTTTACGGCCTCGGCCATCAGTTTGCGGGCCATCGCGTCCTTGTCCGCCTCGCTTTTATCCACAACAGTGTCGAAATTGCGTTTTTCGCGATAGATCGAGCTCATGAAAATGAGCGGAACCCCGGGGTGCGTACTCTGGATGCTCTCGATGAACGCGAAAAGATTCTTTTCAATGGTCTTGTCGCTGCCGTTGGAGAATGCGTCGAAGACAAAAGCATCAGCTTCCGCCGCAGTTAGGGCTTCACGGAACGAGGGTTGCATGAAGCAGTCGCCGCCAACTCCGAGGCTGCAGAACTGCAGACCGGTGAGCCTGGTGAGGTAGGCGGGAACAGTCGCTCCGGACCTTGAAGTGTTGGACCCATGCATGTAACTTGAACCGTGGAGGCATATCTTATGACGGAAAGGCTGCTTGCCGGGGCGGATGACGCTGCCTTCCTTCGTGCCGATCTGAACGGATTTTTCCTTGCTGTACAGAGGCAGATAAAGGAGACACTCTTTCATACCCTCCTTCATGTTGCCCACGAGCCTTCCGTGATACGGTTCATCGCTCACGCGCCCGGAAACGATGCCCGCCCAAAGCCATTTGCCGTCCTTTTTGATATACAGGTCGAATCCACGGGTACCGAAACCGGAACTTTGGGCTTCGCTGGCTTCAAGCCAATCGACCTTGACGGTTATAATAGGGGAATCGGTCTCGAAAGCGACTGAAATACCGGACGACATCTCAAGGAGATTGATGTCCTTCGAGCTCCATTTGTCGGACTTGCTGAAGTCCATCCTTTGGTACGGAGTAGGCGTGTCGTTGAACATCTTTCCGCACAAAGTCAGTTCGGAGGCTTCCGTGAACTGGAAAGTCACATCCTTCATGTTCTGAGCGTTGACGCCCAGCGCGATGGCCGCAAGGACCAGGATTGAAACAATTTTTTTCATATCAAGTGTTATTAACGTTCAAATATACGCATTTTCCCGGGAGAAGCATTCGCCTGATAGTGAGGTGCATACAGGCACTCTATGCTGGGGGCGGCATGCTGGAAATGTCCCGCGCGCACCGCATAGAATTCCTCGCTGACTTCGATTGTTTCCTCGGGATAAGACTCGTACCAGTACTCGATGCGGTCCTTGAGCACGTTGCGATAGTATCCCCAGCGGTAGCCGGAGCGCTGATCCACAGGCTGAAGCCCGGCAGGAATTGGCAAACTGACTTTCACAAAGCTGCGGTTCTCCCCGCTGTAGAGCTTCCAGGAAAGCTTTATGCGCCCGCCGATGCTGACAGATGCCGGGGAGGCTGGGCCGCTTATGGACATTCCGTTGCCGGCAGGCAGAATCTGCCCGAAGGGCTTGTGCCAGCTGCCTTCGAGGGCAAGGACCTTGGTGTTGAGCACGGCTTCGGAGGCATCCAGCACGGAGGCGATGGCCTCGATATATCCGGGGTCGCTCTCCCAATGCTGCGTTTCCTTCTGAAGCATCATCCAGAGGCGGATGCCGTCGGCCACATCTTCATGCCCGCAGGCCGACAGCAGATTGCAAAGCAGGCTGTGCGCATAGAGCTCGCTTTCCAGCAGCCCCCTCCATGGCATCACTGCGTTGGGGTAGTAGATGCCGCCCTGCTTGTGCGGCTGGGCATATTGCAGAAGCGATTCCACATCCGCCGCAAGCGATTTTTTCATCTTTTTCTCGGCCGCAAGCCTTATTCCCATTTTCTTCGCAAGCGCGATGCCTGCGGCTCCTTCATTGCCGTCCGGCCCATAGAGGAAGTTCCTCAGACTCAGCATCCTGCGTGCTTTGGGAAGGATGGCTCCGTTCAGACCGCGCGACTTTCCTGGGACCAGATATTTCCTTGCCGCCTTGCGGAAATCGGCGTCCGGCTTTTCGGAGAACCCGATTTCGGGGAAGAGGCTGCGGAAATGCAGGTACTCTTCCATGCTGATGCCGATGTACCACCAGATTCGCTTGTAGTTGCGGTCTTTTTCAAAATAATACTTGTCGATGAATTTCACGGCAGCGGCTTCGTCGATGATACCCAGACCCCTCAGGCGGGAAGCCACGATGAGGGTGACCCTCGGGGAAGGATCCATGCCGGGGAACCAGCTGAAGCCACCGTCGTCGCTGCGACAGGAGAGCAGTTTGGCTACTGCTTCATCGTGATTGAATTCCGGTTTTGCCCCTATCTTTTTGCAGAGGGATTCCGCATACAGCGCCCTCGCCAGGTCTATCGCGTTGTCCGAACGAAGCGTAACTTCCTTTGGAATAGCCTCTTCGAGCATTTTCCTTATGGATATCTCCCTGAGCGCGGCCTGATCTCCCGGGATGTTTACGAACATCGCCCTGAGGCTCTTTTCAAGGGCGGACCTGTCCGCTCCTGCAAGGAGGACCGCTGAATGAGCCTCGGAGAAACTCTGCTCCGCGGGGAATACGGGGATGCTTACGAAAACCGCATCGCTTCCGGAGCTTCCGGAAAGGCTCTCCGCATCTGGGATGAATACTGCCTTGACGCCAAGCGCGCCGATTCCCTCGGGAACGTCGAATTCGAAATTCTCGAATGTGCTGCTTCCAGCCTTGATGCTGACAGACTGCTTCTGAATGCCCAGGACGGCTGCCTTCCTGTGGTCTTCGCCGTCAAGGAAAGACAGGCTCAGAGTGCCCCGCACATCCTGTTTAAGGCTGTTGGCAAGTGCCGCACGGACAATGTACTTGTCCCCGCTGAAAAGGAACTGCGGCTGCGCAAGGCTGACCTTTACCGGAATGCTCACCGTCATCTCCTTGCGCAGCACTGCATTACGCATTTTTTTATCGTGGGCGAACAGCTGCACATAGAAAGTGGACAGCTTGTCGGCATTCCGCCAGGAGAATTCCGCATTGCCCGAAGCATCGCTCCTCAGGGCCGGCTCCCACGCTATCGTGGTGGCGAAATCCTCCCGCAGAAGGACATTCTCTTCCATGGCTTGTGACCCTGCAACCGCCATGTCGTCAGCCGTTTCCGCCACAGATTCTTCCATTGCGTATGCCATAGGTGCAGCATCCATCGCTGCGCTCTTCATCATCATAGTATTCATGCCCCGTGCGCCCATGACGCGAACCGGACCGAAGTTGCCCCGGCTGTCGTTGCTTCCGCAGCGATAATTGTATCCTACGGACGGCGCCGGTACGGGCATGGCACGGAGCTGCTGCCAGTGGTTGGCGGCGAAGCGCTCGGTACTCTTGTCGAAGATGCTCAAGGCGATTTCAGTTTCGGCTACTGTCTTTATGCCGATGCTGCACGGCTGCCCGGGGGCGCTGAGGTCGGTGAACCTGCTGAATTCCAGAGGAAGGTCGTAACGATGGTCCTCCCGCCTGCGGTTCAGGGTGTATGAATACTGGTTTTTGTTCTGGAAATAGATGACTTTCAGGCAGATGGCATCGGGCCATTCAGGCCTGTATCCAAAGCGCAATTCGCCTTCCGCCTGCGCTTTCAGCTTTTGCGCCTCCGGTGATGCTTCCGAAGGAGTCAGGACCCTGATGCCTCGGTCCAGGAGCTGCTCTCCGCTTCCGTAAACTTCCCAAAGAACCCAGGTTTTGCGTTCTCCGGCCACAACTTTAAGCGCGAGCCCGTCGCCTCCGAGGTCTTCGAAGTAGTAGGAAGTCTTCTTCACCGGCTCCGGTTTCTTGCGAAGGGAGAAACCTTTGCCGAAGTCCTGAGTCTCCCCGCTGGCGTCCGTAATCCTGATTCTCACGCTGTGCCACTGCCAGTCCGAGTCTTTGTCATTTATCGGAACCTCGATTTCGAAGTGCCCGTCGGCATCGATGTCCAGGGGACCCATATCTTTCTCTTCGCCGTTGTACTGCCATATCCAGGAAGTTTTGGCCCCGGCCAGGCTATGGCCGGAATATGCCCTGGCGCTGCCTTTCAGCACCACCTTGTCCATGGGCAGCCACAGTTCTCCCGGATCCTCGAAGACCAGGTCGAAGCTCGGAAGGACGAAATCGTCCACCAGTACCGAAGCGCCGGCGATGGTCCTGCCGTCCTTATCCTCTATATGGATATTGTACCAGCCGTTCTTCTGGCGGCGGGGGAGTTTGAACTCTCCGTTGATGCTTCCGAACTCATTGGTACTGAGTGTTTTGCTCTCTATTATCGCAGCTTCGCTGTCCTTGAGGACGGCTTTGTATTTTTCTCCTTTGCCTGCCGGGCGTAAATCCCTCTGGCCATAATAAACCAGGGCCGAGAATTTTACGGATTCATCCGGATTGAACGCCCTTCTGTCGGTTATGATGACGCAGTTTCTGCGCTCTTCGTCAGCCTGACCGGAAACATAGGTCCTGTACGGGGTGATTTTTTCGGAAAGCCGGCTGCCGGACTTTACCCTCAGACTGTAGCGGCCTTTGACATCTCCCAGAAGCTTGCCGATCTTATCGGGAAGAGGGGAGAATCCGTCGATGTTGATCCGGGCGCTCTCCACCTGCTTGCCATCCCTGTCCGTTACTATGGCTTCCACGCTGCCAAGAGGTTCGCCGCTCAGGTAGTCCGTCGCCCAGATTCCGAGACCGTCGGAATTCCTTCTGATAGCCAGCGAAATAGTGTATTTGCTGTATTCGCATTCGTCCTGCGGTCTCTGCTCTTTGGAGAACCTGCCTTGTACGGCCCCGCCTTTTACTGTTCCTATGCATTCGACTTCATATTCGCCGTCCGGAAGCTCGGGAAGTTCAAGTTTCACGCTGTCCGGAACGAAAAAGCTGCATGCTTCGTTCCTGATTGTCTTGCCAAAGACTTCCTGTTTGCCGGAATCTTTTCCCGTCTCCGGAGAATGCTTGACCCGAAGCTCGGCCTCGGCGGTGTTTGTCATTAGGATGCATGCTACGCCGTCGCTTACGCTGACACGGACGTTTGAGGATTCCAGGGTTTCGATGAGGACTCTGGCGTTTTCGGAGCAGGCGGCGAGATCTTTCTCTTTGTCTTTGAGCGATTTTCGCCGTTGTTCGAAGTTCTTGCAATCGTCCCGGAGTTGCCTGAAGGCTTCACTTTTTTCGCTGAGATTCCCGGATGTACCGTTTTCCTCGTCACGGCTGAGTCTGTCGAAGCGGATCTGCAGGATCTCGTCTTCCGCAAGGAATGCCACGGCTTTTCCGGCATATTTATCCCTGATCCTTTCCAAAGATTTCAGGCGCTCTTCCTCGGGAGTACGGTGATATCCTGCCTGAGCCTGCTGGAACTCGACCAATGCGCCCATGGGATATGCGCCGGCAAAGTGTTTTTCGAGCTCCGACATCGCTGATCCGTCGCTTCGGCCAGCCTGGCTCCAAAGGGCGTATTCATAATCGTTCGAAAGGTTTTTCTTCAGCCAATCGCCGAATTTGAACTGCCTGAGGGCCCAGTCCGCTTCCCAGAAATCGGGGTTTCTGGAATCGAGGAGTTTCTTTTTCTTCTCCGAGATGAATTCTCCGGGATTCCATCCGCTTTCGCCGCCGAACCCTCTTTCCTTATAGAAGTATTCCACCACTGGCTCGCCGAATGTTTCGATCTCTTCGGTGCAGCGGCTGCGGAGACTGTCACGGAGTTTCCAGTTGACGGATGCGGCGACATCGACATATCTGGTGCACGCATCGTAAAAGTCCCAGGCGAGATGCTTGGCTCGGGCTTCCTTCTTGATGCTCTCGAGCGCTTTCATTTGCTCTTTCGGCCTGTCCGCGCGTTCGGCATCGTTGTAGCTCTGCCATAGTTTCGTAAGCACGTGGCCGCCTGCAAGGGGGAGAATCGCCATCAGAAGTATTGTGTTGAGGATTTTATGCATAATAATACAGATCTTTGGCTGGTTCCGACAGAACTACAGCCGGTTCCAGGTGAATGTTTCGCTGATGCCCATCAATGAACCCTTTACGCTGAGGTTGCCGTCGGGCAGTTTCCTAATTGTCAGGTTGACCACGAGTCCGCGCTGGGGATCGTATATCTTACCCCCGTCCCACTGCCTTTTCGAGGCGTTGTACTTGAGCCCATTGAAGATAACTATCTGGTCGCAAGGGGTGTTGCGGAGTGACTTGTCCGGGTTCTTTGCGTCCAGGATCTTTTTCCCCGTTGCCGGGTCGATGGAGTTCTTCACCCAGTAAATCTGGCCCTTGTAAGTGCCTGAGGCGTTTTTTGTAACACGGACCTTGTATTCGTCGTTTTCCTTTTTCGATGTGAAGTTGCCGAGGATATCGTCTGCACTCTGTGCGCAGAGGCTGAATGCGGCTGCGAAAACCGCAACCGTCGTTGAAATGAACTTGCTGAGCCTTGTCATGTCGTTTTTTCTTTTCGTTTCGTCAAAAACTGTGCCCGTGGCCGGTCAGTTCGTCCAGTACGGGCAGCGCCTCCGCCACGACAAATGCACTGCCACCTATGTAGATGATGTCTGGTTGTTCCGGCTGCGGCATGGCGGAATCGTGGGTGCCCGGTTCTTCTTTGCCGGTGCGGCCGTCATCTGCCAAGGCCGCCAGGACACCCTCACGGACAGTCCCGCCACCTGCGATGCGGCAGTCCAGACCGGGTCTGAGGGCATGCAGCCTTTCGAGCAGAGCCGCTGCGGGCAGGGATCGCTGTGACTGTGGCGCCACAAGATAATAGCTTGCTGCTGAAGGCATCAGCGGAGCGATGGAATCGAGGTCTTTGTCGGCCATGATGCCGTAAACCATAATCAGGCGCTTCGCCGGAACCGTGTTTGGCTCGCTTTCCCGCTGCAGCCTTTCGAAGTTAATGGCTATGGCGGCCGGATTGTGGCCGATGTCGCAGATGACGCTGCTGCCGCCGATGGTGAATCGCTCCCAGCGGCCGCGGAAGCCGCTGCGCGCGGCGGTCCGCTGCAGCGCCTCCACTATCCTGGCCCCCGGCACCATCCCTTCGGTGTGAAAAATCGGGTTTTTTTCACACGGCTGCCAGGAATTTGCCCCTTCGGTGTGAAAATCGGGCCATTTTTCACACGGCTGCCCGGCGAGGATGGCCAGGGCGACCAGCGAGGTGTGCAGGTTTATCTTCTGGCAAGGCCCCTGCAGGTCCATCCCGGCCAGAATCGCATCCTCGTCGGGCAAGACGGTATCGCCCGCAGCAATCAGGGGGCATCCCGCCGAAGCGGCGGTCCGGACGAACACCGGCCAGGTTTCGGGGTCCCTGCCCCATACCACTGCCGGCACCCCATGCTTGAAAATCCCGGCTTTCTGCGCCGCTATCTTTTCCCTGGTATCTCCAAGGATGGCGCAGTGGTCCAGCCCGATGGAAGTAATCACGCTCAGACAGGGCTGAATCACATTCGTGCTGTCCAGCAGGCCACCCAGCCCCACCTCTATAACGGCATAGTCCACGGCCTGTTCGGCGAACCACTTGAATGCCATGCCCGTGGTGATTTCAAAAAATGAGTGGCCTTCCAGCGCCGCATCGTACTTCTCAAGGAAGTCCCACACCCATTCCTTGGCAGGCATGCACCAGCCGTCGTCGCTGACGATCCTCATCCTTTCCCGAAAGTCCAGAAGGTGGGGGGAAGTGTAGAGGCCGACGCGTGGATGGGCGCCATCGCCGGGATGGCATGCTCCGGCCGCAAGGGCGCTCGCGAGCATCGAGGCGACGCTCCCTTTGCCGTTCGTCCCCGCCACATGGATGCAGCGGTACGGCAGCTGCACGCCCCCTGCTCCCACCGCCTTGTGCAGGCTCCCGGCGCCAGTTGCCCCCTCCGTTTCAGGCACGCCCCCTGCCCCCGACGCAAAGCCAAGGGCATCGCAGAGCCGCATCATGCCCTCGAGCCCGGGCTTGTACGATGCCTGTGAAAACCCGGCTGTCTGGACGGATTGGAAACGGGTGAAAAGCCCGGAAATCCGGGCGTCATATAAAGTTTCGTTGAATTCCATATTGCAACTGAATCCAAATTTAACTATTTTTGAGGGATTTTGCGTATGAAGGAACAAAAGATTTCGCCGCTGGTCTCCAGCTATGTTATCGACGGAGTACCCCAGGAACTCACTCCTGCCGGGATTTTGGATTCGGTTTCCGAGTTCCCTTCCTCCCATCAGTCCGCAATCGCCGGACGGATAGTGGATGAAACTCCGGAATGCGGAGCCTCCGAAACACTGATGGACCCGGAGGAGATAGACAAATATCTCTCCGCCGTATTACGGCATAAAAGGGTCTTTCCTTTTGTCTTTGCAGACTCCTACACCCGTTTCCGCATCGAATGCGCCCTGTTGGACAGCCTGTGGAAGATGGGCAGCTTCAGAATCGGGGATCTCGGCCTGGAAGCATGCTGGAACTGGAAAATCGGCCCGCTCGGCAATGCCGCCGCCTTCTATGAATCGGTCCGCGCAGCCGGCGATATGCTGGACCAGTTGGGAGTGTGCCTCAAGTCTTATTCCGCCACGGAATCGAAAAGCCAGTGCGAAGTCACTTTTACGGCTGGACTCAGGAGCAGCGCGGAAGACGAATCCATAGTGGAACGCCCCTACACTACGCAATCTCCGAAAATCGGGGTAGCCTCCCTGCCTTCCACGCTTCTGCCCAATTACGAAAGCTGGATAGTTTATATTCCCTTTGACACATCTTCTTACCGTCTGGGCGGCTCAATCCTGTCCCAGGCTCTGAAGACCCGTCTTCCCGTGGCCCCGGCCGTAGATGACCCGGATTATTTCCTGGATTGTTTCGAGGTCGTGCGGGAACTTGTCGAAGACGGCATCATTCTGTCGGCGGCAACCGTAGGGGACGGCGGGCTTCTGGCATCCCTGAAGGGGATGGCTTCATCGAAGGCGGGGGCCCAGATAGACCTGTCGGACCTCAAAAAATCCGTCGGGGAAGATGATATCGTGCGGCTGCTGTTCTCCGAAATTCCCGGCGCCCTGATCCAGGTGCGGGACGAAGATTTCGATTACATCGACGCAGAACTGCTCCTTCAGGACGTTGCGTTCTATCCCCTCGGGCATCCGGCTCCGGGCGGACATATCAGGGTGAAATCATCTGCCAAAACCGGCCTGCAAAGCATTCTCGAAGCGCTCGCAAGGCGTCAGGGAGGCGAGGGCGAAGACTGAAAACACTAAAACAGATCCGATTATGGGAAAAGCAAAAATATTCGTACTTGACACCAATGTGATCCTCCACGACCACAAGGCAATCTTCCATTTCCAGGAAAACAATCTGGTGATTCCGGTGGCCGTAATCGAGGAGGCGGACAAATTCAAGAAAGGCAACGATACGCTTTCATACAACGCGCGGCATTTCATGCGCGATCTTGACAAGATTTCCGGAGGGCGCTCCTTCGCTGAAGGCGGTCTGCCGATAGGCAAGGACAAGGGCTGGATAAAAGTGGAGCCCAACCATCCCTTCCCGGAGCAGATGCAGGACCTTTTCAAGGACGATATCCAGGACCACAGGATTCTTGCCACGGCAATCTGGGTGCGCGACAACAACCCCGGCACCTTCGTGGCGCTGGTAAGCAAGGACGTGAATCTCCGAATGAAGGCCAAGGCGGTGGGAATGGCGGTACAGGACTACCTGACGGATAAAATCGAAGATGCCAGGATAGAAAACGCCAACAGGGAGATAAGCACGCTTGAACTGCCCGCGGAAGTGATGCAGGACCTGCAGTACGGTCCTGAAAATGCCGTGGAATGGAAACGGGTCTGTGCGCAGAAACCGGAACCAAACCGGCTCTTCAAGCTCCGCTGGCCGTCTTCCGGCAGTGCGGCTTCCGGGAAAAATGAACCGGTGTGCGCACGTTACGATGCTGCCAGGGACCGCGTGGTGCTGATCCGCACCCGGGAGGCCTATGGGATCCGTCCTCGTAACGACGAACAGAAAATGGCCCTTGACGCCCTGCTGAATCCCGCGATCAAACTCGTTTCCCTCACCGGCGGCGCAGGCACTGGCAAGACCCTGCTGGCGCTGGCTGCCGCTCTCGAACAGGAAAAAGACTACGACAGCATCATCATTTCAAGGCCTACCGTGATTCTCGGCAACCAGGATATAGGTTTCCTTCCGGGCGATCAGAAAAGCAAGATGTCCCCTTTCCTTCAGCCGCTTATGGACAATCTGAACGTTATCAAGGGGCAGTTCCGCCCTGGTTCCCGCGAGGCCCTGAAGATAGAAGGACTCCTGAAAGATGAAAAGCTGATAATCGAGCCTCTGGCATATATCCGCGGGCGCAGCCTTGGAAAAGCCTTCTTTATAATAGATGAGGCCCAGAACCTTACTCCCCTGGAAATAAAGACGGTAGTCACCAGGGCGGGGGAGGGTACCAAAATGGCTTTCACCGGCGATATGTTCCAGATCGACCAGCCCTACCTGGACCAGTGGACCAACGGCCTTGCCCATATAGGCGAAAAAATGGACGGGCAGGCGCTTTTCCAGCATGTTTTCCTTCGTAAGGGAGAACGCAGCGAACTTGCCGAACTTGCAGCCAAACTGTTGTAATTAGTTTATAGAATATGAAGAGATTTCCCTGCCGGGAGAAGGCGGGAAGACCGTAAAGTACATGCAGTTCACGAGCAGGAGCAGCGCCAAATAGCAGGCGCGTCCACGATCAATACAGGGTGGGATCGACAGTGCGGTCTTTCATGTAGGTATAGACGTTCTCACTGACGCCGCCCTCCAGAATCTGTTCGTAGAACCTTGCCATTATCAGCAGGACCCTCATAGAGCACATCCTGCCGGTGAAACCGTTCACGCCCAGATTGCCCGTAGAACAGTAGTTCGGAATGTTTCCGTTGCTCTTGGCATAGCTCAGGAGCCAGGGCAGAAGGTGGGCGAGAAATTCCGTCGTGGCAGGATTGGATGCGGAAAGGTTGAGGTCTCCGCTTTCTTCGTTCCATGGCAGGCTTCCGAACGGAATGCCTGACGGAGCAGGCAGCACAGCATCCATGCCGGCTCCGTTGCCCAGCGTGTGGACGAACGATCCGGCACTCGAAGGCAGCACGCTCGTCCCTTCGGTGGTGATCAGGTTGACGATTCCTGTCGCGGCCAGTTCCCATACCTCATTGAGACTGAAAGTCCTGCCTTTCAGCCTGATGACGGGCTCGAGGTAATTGTTGTTGTCCGATCCTTCCATGGCGGAAGAATAGAACGGAATGAAGTGGACGTTTGTATGGGCGTTGGCCCCCTGGTGGCTGTTGTCGGAAGCTATTGTGCCGGTGTGTGATTCCCAGACATCGAGAAGCCTGACGACTTCACAGGCGAAATCTCCGATGGTGATATCCTCGAGGGGGGCTTCATCCGCCGCCTTGTCGTGCATCAGGGCCCAGGCTTCCACCACTGCCCGTTCCGAGCCGTCCGACGGCCTGTTGGATATCTCAAAGCTCTCGGAGGCTATCCTGCGGAGCATCTGGGCCGATCCGCCGCCGTCCAGGTTCACGGCTTCCTTGCATTTAAGTCCATGAAAGATGTAGCCCATGTCGTTGAGCGTCATTCCTTCCGAGCCGCCGGCGCCTCTCCCGTCAACGGTGAAGAAATATACGTAATTGTCTGCTGTATAGCCGATTGCCGTGCGCGGCTCGCGGTCCGTGTCGGGGCCGGAGCTCTGATCGACCCTCTCGCCGTCCTTTACCAGGTGCAGTCCGCTGCCACCGGCCTGGCTGAGAGAGCCCTTGGCCGAGTTGAATTTGTCGCTCGGCTCGATTACCATGCCATTCTGGCCGACTCCGACGAAAGAAACCCCCTGCTTGCCGCTGCCGAGAGGTTCGAAAGTGGTTTTGAGGGTGTAGGAATTGCTGATGACCGGTCCGCGCGGGATGAATGTGCTGGTGTTCCAGAAGTCCGCATTGATCATGGCGGCCACGCCGCTGGTGGCGCTTTCCAGCGTCGGAGCCATTTCGCTGAGTTTCCTGAACGGCCATGTCGCCGGAGTGGCGGTGATGTTGTCCGGCATCGCCAGCACGAGTTTCACGCCTTCTTCTTCAAGGTCGCCCACCGTTACATAGATATTGGCCTTCTCTCCCGTACGCAGGGTGACGGACATGTCGGTTTCCCTGACGCCCTTGCATATTTCGTAAGTATAAGCATCGTGGACGGTGGAGATATGCCTGGTGGCGCGGAGCAGGGAGTCCACGTTGGGCATAGTACGCACCGTCTCGGTCTCCGGCTCTGGCTCTACAGGTTTGGGTTCCCATGAACTGGGACCGTAATTTTCCGGCGCTTTGCCGCAGGAAAGGATGCTTAATGCGAAAAAGGCAGCGCTGAGGCGCAGGGTAAATCTTTTGAATTCCATACTGGTTTAATTATGCGGAGCATCGACATGGGCGATGCCGTATGCAAAGATATTGTATTTTATCATACTTAGCGATTTTTTTTGTATCTTCGCACTCGATTATGCGCGAGAAGTGCCGATTCCGGCGGTTTCTCCGCTTTTGCAAGGAATAAACTATTATAAATCAAAATATGTTCGACGAAAAGAAAAGAGTCTATCGTTTTGGCGGAAAAACCGCGGAAGGCGATGGCGCAATGCGTGAGCTCCTTGGTGGAAAAGGAGCCAACCTGGCGGAAATGAGCCGCCTTGGAATGCCGGTACCTGCCGGATTTACGATTACTACCGAATGCTGCGCTGAGTATTATCAGCTCGGCGGAGGTTATACCGATGCCCTCAAGAAAGAGGTCGCCGAGGCGCTCAAGGCCACGGAAGCCCTCATGGGCAAGAAATTCGGCGATGTGAACGACCCGCTGCTCGTCAGCTGCCGTTCCGGCGCGCGCAGCTCCATGCCCGGTATGATGGATACCATCCTGAATATCGGCCTTTGCTCCGCCACTCTTCCCGGTATGATCAAGAAGACCGGCAACCCCCGTTTCGTCTATGACGCTTACAGGCGTCTCATCATGATGTACTCCGACGTCGTCATGGAGAAGGCGGAAGGCATCGAGCCCGAAGACGGGCAGGGAATCCGCCAGCAGCTGGACCGCATGATGCAGGAACTCAAGGATGCGAAGGGATACAAATCCGACACCGACATCACCGCAGAAGAACTTGCAGACCTTTGCGACAAATTCAAGGCAAAGGTTAAGGAAGTCCTCGGAGTGGAGTTCCCCGACACCGCCGAAGCCCAGCTTTGGGGCTCCATCGGAGGCGTTTTCAAGAGCTGGAACGGCAAACGTGCAATCGCATACCGCCGCATCGAAAAAATTCCCGATGACTGGGGAACCGCAGTGAACGTACAGAGCATGGTGTTCGGCAACATGGGCAACACCTCCGCAACCGGTGTCGCTTTCTCCCGTAACCCTGCCACAGGCGACAATAAATTCTATGGAGAGTGGCTCATCAACGCCCAGGGCGAAGACGTAGTTGCAGGTATCCGCACCCCGAACCCCCTGAACGAGGCCACCAAGACCGAGCACAACAAGCATCTGGAAAGCCTCGAGAAGGCGATGCCGAAGGTCTATGCTGAACTCGACGGCATCCGCAAGGCTCTCGAAGACCACTTCCACGACATGCAGGATATAGAATTCACCATTCAGGAAGGCAAACTCTGGATGCTCCAGTGCCGTATCGGTAAACGTACCGGTCTTGCCGCCCTGCAGATGGCGATGGATATGCTCCAGGAGGGTATGATCGACGAGCGCACCGCAGTCATGAGGGTGAGCCCCGCCCAGCTGGACGAAATCCTCCACCCTGTACTCGACCCCGCATCCGAGAAGAAGAGCGAGGTTGTGGCCAAGGGTCTGCCCGCATCTCCGGGCGGAGCGGTAGGAACCATCGTATTCACTTCCGAAGCCGCCATGGCAGCTGCCGCGAAGGGACAGAAGGTCATCCTTATCCGTGAAGAGACATCTCCCGAGGACATCGAAGGCATGCGCGCTTCAGCAGGTATCCTTACCACCCGCGGCGGTATGACCTCCCACGCAGCCCTTGTGGCCCGCGGATGGGGTAAATGCTGCATCGTGGGATGCGAGGCCATGAAGATCGACTTCGCCGGCCGCAGCGTCAGCTTCGAAGGCTGCGACAAGGTTTTCAAAGAAGGCGAATGGCTCTCTCTCAACGGCAGCAAGGGTTATGTCTATGGCGCAAAGATAGATACGATGGACGCCAGTGAGAATCCTCTTTTCATCGGCTTCATGAATATCGTGGACAAATATCGCCGTCTTGGCATCCGCACCAACGCCGATACTCCTGAGGACGCCGCACGCGCACTCAGCTTCGGCGCCGAGGGAATCGGCCTCTTCCGTATCGAGCATATGTTCTACGGACGCAATGCCGAGACTCCTCTTACCAAGCTTCGCAAGATGATTCTCAGCACCACCGATGAAGAGCGCCGCGCCGCCCTTGCCGAGCTGGAACCTTTCATCAAGGCATCCGTAAAGAGCACCCTTAAGATCATGGACGGCCGTCCGGTCGTGTTCCGTCTGCTCGATCCTCCTCTTCATGAATTCGTTCCCCGCACCGAGGAAAAGAAGCAGGAAATCGCAAAGGAACTCGGAGTCGACGTTTCCGAAATCGAGAAGAGGGGTGAGGAACTCCACGAGGTCAACCCTATGATGGGCCACCGCGGAGTGCGTCTGCACGTCACTTATCCTCTCATCGCCGAGACCCAGTACAAGGCTATATTCGAGGCCACCGCAGAACTCCAGGCGGAAGGTCTGAACCCTCAGCCGGAAATCATGATTCCCGTCACCATTTCCGCACGTGAGCTCAGCTTCCAGAAGGCTATCTGCGACCGCGTGAAGGCAGAGGTCGAAGGAGCGAGCGGAGCAAGCATCGACTACCATTTCGGTACTATGATCGAAATCCCGCGCGCAGCTCTCACAGCCGACCGTATGGCCCGCACCGCTGAATTCTTCAGCTTCGGAACCAACGACCTCACCCAGATGACCTTCGGCTTCAGCCG
>DEFD01000040.1:0-94716 GCA_002350615.1 Bacteroidales bacterium UBA2861
CATTGTCAAATCACCATTATACGCCCACGCATGAGTCAAATCCCGTTCCACGCAAACCAATCAACACAATCCCAATCACTTACGGAACCCTACATCCCTTCAAAACCGTAAAGACTCCTTACACCACTGTAAAGAATCTTTACAAATTTACGACTTTTTCCGGTTTTGACTATCAAAAAGTGCCGAATAGAGGCAAGCCCAGAGTATCATAACAAAAACAGGCGCTCTCAAAAAATTCGGTGGGGCAAGTGTAGGGCAAGTAAAATAAAAAACGCATCTGAGATGATTCAGATGCGTTTTTGAAGTGACTCCCACAGGACTCAAACCTGTAACCTTTTGATCCGTAGTCAAATGCTCTATTCAATTGAGCTAGGGAGCCTTTTACGGATTCCGGACGGGCCGGAAACCTTGCTGTCCTAAGCCTCGGCTTCGGCGTTGGCTTTGCGGGCGAAGGAACGCTCTTTGATGCGGGCCTTCTTACCTGCGAGGTCGCGGATGTAGAATATACGTGCGCGACGCACCTTACCGTACTTGTTGACAGTTATGCTGTCGATGAAGGGTGACTGGTAGGGGAAAATCCTTTCCACTCCGATACCGCCGGACACCTTGCGCACCGTGAAGGTACGGGTGAGAGGGGTTGCACCGCTCATCTGTATGACAACACCGCGGAAGTCCTGGAGACGGAATTTGTCGCCTTCCTTGATCTTATAGGTAACCGTGATGGTGTCACCTGCTTTGAATTCAGGGAATTTCGCCACGTTCTCGTTTGCGAAAGCCTGCTCTGCTACTTTAAGTAAATCCATATCTTAAATGTCCAAAAATAATGCAGCATCGCTGAACCGTTCTGCGAGAGGCTGCCCAAGCGGGTTGCAAAGGTAAGAATATTTTTTGAACCTGCAAATCTTTTTGAATAAAAATCTTTAATTTTGCGATACTAATAATCTACCACATGAAAAGGATAATATGCATTCTCGCCGCAATGTCGGCAATGACGATTTCTTTCGCCCAAAGTTTCCTGGAATCGGTAACGCTCAGCGTGGACAAAGGCCTGGAAGGGGTTTACGCGAAAGGCGAAACCATAAAGGTCTTTGCCGAAAGCGGTAAGGACATCCCGGCACTCCTTAAGATATACGAAAATGGGATGCTAAAGGAGAAGAAGGAAATCAGCGTCCCGGCCGGCAAGTCCGAGATATACAGCGCATCATACGACAGGGCGGCCGCCCTCATGTTCCGCCTCACGAACCCGGAAAAGCTCAAGGATTCCACCACCGTTGGCGCCATAGTGGCGCCTGAGGAGTTCCAGCCGGGCTTCGAGGAGCCTGCCGACTTCCGCAAGTTCTGGGACGCCCAGATAAAGAAGATCCGCAAACAGAAGATCAAGGCCAGTCTGGTTCCCGTGGAAGTACCTGAAAAGTATGAGGACGATTTCGTGTGCTACGACCTGGAGGTGAACTGCGCCGAAGGAGGAGCGCCTGTGCGCGGATATCTGGCCCTCCCCAGGGGAGCGGAAGCGAAGAGCCTGCCCATTGCCATCTTTGCCCATAGCGCAGGGCTCATCACCAAGTCCTGGACACATTCCACGGTGGAGCGCGCCATTAAGATGGCTAAGTACGGCAATGGCGCCATCGGCCTGGACATCAACGCCCACGGCCTGCTCAACGCGCAGGACGAATCCTACTACGAACAGAAGCAGGAAGAACTGAAGGATTACGCCAGGCAGCACCCCATAACCGACCATGAAATGTTTTATTTCCGGGGAATGTTCCTGCGCATGGTGCGTGCCCTGGATTACCTCTGCACCCTCAAGGAATGGGACGGCAAGACGGTGCTTGTGACCGGCGGCAGCCAGGGAGGAGCGCAAAGCGCAGCCCTCGCAGGACTCGACAGCCGAGTGACCCACGTGGTTGTGGATGTTCCCGCGATGTGGGACATGGGCGGCATTCTTGCAGGCCGCACGAGCGCATGGGGCAAGCACCTCGAGCGTGAAGGCGTGGACTCCCCCGCCGCAAAGATCGTCCCCTACTACGATGCGAGCAATTTCCTTCGTTATTACAAGGGCGAACTTGTAGTAAATGTGGGGCTTATAGACATGACCTGCCCTCCTGCCGGCGTCTGGTCCGTCTACAATGTGTGCCCTGCGGCCCATAAGGAAATCCATCCCTGCGCATGGAAGGGTCACAGCGCCAAATACTCCGTGCCCGGTGGCAGGAAAGACGAATTGAAAAAGCACATGGGCGCTTTCCTTGAAGACGCCATCAACGGCTATCTCAAGTAGGAGAATCAGAAGTAGCGGCTTTCTTTTTCGAACAACGCCTTGTCGTCACGGGACGGATCCGGTTTCACGGCATCGGTGGCGGCCAGTTGTTCCACCGCCTCCTTGGCAGCGCCCTTGAGTTTGCGCGGTATCCAGACAAGGATCTTCACATAAAGGTCGCCTTTCCCGTATCCGTTGAGCACTGGCAGGCCCTTGCCGCGGAGCTTCTGCACGTAGCCGCTCTGCGTTCCGGCTTCCAGTTTAAGCTTCTGCGGGCCGTCGAGGCATGGAACCGAAATTTCGCAACCCAGCATGGCATCGGTAACGGAAATCACCCTGGTATAGAAAAGGTTCTCCCCTTCCCTCTTGAGCTGTGCATGAGGCAGTTCCTCCACGACGACAAGGAGGTCGCCGTTGATGCCGCCGCGGGGAGCGCTGTGCCCCTCGCCGCGAAGGCTGAGCTGCATTCCGTTCTCGACACCGGCAGGGATGCGCACGCGCACGGTTTCCTTACGGCGTTCAAGTCCGGTGCCTTTGCAGCGCGGGCATGGATTGGAAACGATCTTTCCCTCTCCCCCGCACTGAGGGCAAGTCCTTGAACTGGAGAAGAATCCCATTCTCTGGAACACCTGCCCGCTTCCCTGACAGGTAGGGCAGACTTTGATGTCAGATGCATTCCTGGCGCCTCGTCCGCCGCAGTCCGGGCAGGGGCGGTTGCGTTCTATCACCACCTCTTTCTCGCATCCCGCGGCTATTTCTTCCAGCGTCAGGCGCACCCGTGTACGGATATCCCTGCCGCGCATTACGCCGGGACCGGAAGAGCGTCCGCCGCCGCCGAACAGATCGCTGAAACTGAATCCGCCTCCGCCGAAACCTCCTCCGAAAAGATTGTTGAGGATATCGTTCAGATTGCCGAATCCCTGGCTGAAATCAGGTCCTGCCTGACCATCCACGCCGGCAAAGCCGAACTGGTCGTAACGGGACTTCTTCTCAGGATCCGAAAGCACGGAATAAGCTTCCGAGGCCTCCTTGAATTTCTCCTCGGCTTCTTTTTTCTGAGCTTCGGAATCGTCCACATGGCGGTCCGGATGCCATTTAAGCGCAGCCTTGCGATAGGCCTGCTTTATATCATCGAGGCTTGCGTCCTTACCGACGCCGAGCACTTCGTAGTAATCTCTTTTTTCTGCCATAATAAAGCCTCTTCTTACACTACTTCATAATATCAGGCACCTACGACGACTTTGGCGTAACGCAGCACCTTGCCGTTGAGTTTGTAGCCTGTCTGCACCACGTCTATCACCATTCCCTTCTGCTCGGGAGCGGATGCCGGGAACTGTGTCACAGCCTCGTGCAGGTCCGTGTCGAACTTCTGGCCCCTGGCCTCGATAACCTCCAGGCCGCGGGTCTTCAGATATGCCATGAGCTTGTCGTAAATAAGCCTGGTGCCCTCCTTTGCAGCATCGTCGGAAGATTTTTCCAGAAGCGCGATAGCCCTTTCGCAATCGTCCAGCACGGGGAGAAGTCCCTCGATGGTATCGGCTGCCGCCGAACTCACCAGGGCGAGCCTGTCCTCCGCACTGCGTCGGCGGAAAGTCTCGAACTCCGCCATGAGACGGATGTAATCGTCATGCTCCTTGCCGAGTTTCCCTTCAAGTTCTTCTATCTTCTTTTTTAAATCTTCCTTGGGTTTGGGCTGTTTGCCAGCCTGCTGTTTCTTATTTTCTTCTGCCATAATCAATAATTTAGCGGATTCCGCCCGGGCTCTTTCGGAGCGCTTCGGGAGAAATCCGCTGCAAAGATAATCAAATCTTCTGCCAAGGAGAAGTTCCTGACAGAATGTCAGAGAGTCACGCTGAAATGATGTCCTCCGGCATCAACATCACGACTGCTTCCGTCTGGGAGATGGATCTCCGTCTTGACAGGAACTTCGACATCCCAGTCGAACACGCCTTCCTTGACAGTCCAGTTGCTGACAATCTTGCCGGTAGGGGCCTGCCATGAGCATTTCACCCAGTCGAGGCCTTCGATGGGCCAGGGCTCGAGAAGTATCTTTGTGTAGCCGGGCTCTGCCGCGCGGATGCCTGCCAGATACTCGTAGTCCCAGATGAGGAAGTCGCCGATCATCATCACGTGGTTCATGGAATTCATGCTGGGATCCGCCGTATTGCCGTTCCAGAGCTCCCAGATGGTGGTCGCTCCCTGTTCAGCCATGTATCCCCAGCTGGGATATGTGGTGTTGGAGGCAATCTTGAGGGCGAGATCCGGCCTGCCGTACTCGGTGAGGGTACGCAGCAGGACCATCACGCCTACGAGGCCGCAGCTCACGTGTCCGCCGCACTCAACCTCGGTCTTGTGGACGATCTGGGCGAAAACATCTTTCTCGCGACCTTCAGGGACCAGTCCGAAATAGAGCGAAAGCAGATTGGCGGTTACAGTATTGTTGTCGTACCAGCCGCCTTCGTTGAAATAGCGGGCATTGTATTCCTTGCGGGTGTTTTCCCGCTCCTCTGCCCACAGCTGACTGTCTTCGGGATACCCGGCGATGGGGGCGAATTCCTCAAGTTTCCCGGCAAGCCAGTAGTAGAAGGTGGTGGAAAGGACGGGGCCGGCGGTAATCCTCGCAGGATCCTGGGAATGAATCATTTCAAGGGATTCGGGAGGTACGCACCAGTCGCCGTAACGGTCCTGGGTTATGATGCCGTTGTCGCTGTACCTGTCTTTCATGTAGAGCATCCACTTCTTCATTGCAGGATAGTGCTTTACGATCACGGATTTATCGCCGAAACGGCGGTAAACCATGTCGGAAGAGGTGACGAATGCGGCAGGCCAGGTCATATTGTCCCGGCTTGACGACCAATATGCAGGAGCGATGTTGGGGAGCCGCCCGGCTTCATTCTGGCAGTCTTCTATATCCTGTATCCATTTAAGATAAAGCAGATGGTTGTCGAAAAGGTAGCTCTCGCCGTAGCAGTTCATGGTGCGATCCCCGAGCCAGCCGTGACGCTCGTCGCGCTGAGGGCAGTCCGTGGGCATGCCGGCATAATTGCTGCGGATGCCGCGATAGCAGTTGGCATATACCATGTTGATTACGGGATTGGAGCACTCGAAACTGCCGGTGCTTGCCATCTTGTCATAGAAGACCTCGCCTTCGAAATCGGAGATACGCGGTTTTTTCCGCAGTCCTTTCACCTCGACATACCTGAAACCGTGATACACGAACTCGGGATGCCAGCTGAAGGCGGCGCCATCCTTGGCAATGTAGCGGTCGGTGACGCGGGCCTGACGGAGGTTGGCGGTGTAAATGGAACCGTCATCGTTTAGCCTTTCGGCGAAGCGCAGCGAGAGGGTGTCGCCCTGCTTGAGACCGGAAGCCTTGATTGAAAGGCGGCCTACCATGTTGATGCCCATATCGAGCACATAGTAATCATCCACCTTGCTGATGGAAACCGGCTTCACATGGTCCTGGACGGCCTGGTTGGGGTTGAACTGGCCTACCAGCTCACCTTCGGGAGCATCGGCGGGGGCAGCGTATCCCCAGGATGAATCGTCATATCCGGGAAGGGTCCAGGCGCGGCCGAAAGCCTTGTTGGCATCGAAGGTTTCACCGTCGTAGATATTGTTTGCTCGGATGGCGCCGTCGGTGCTGAAACGCCATGTGGTGTCGCTGAGCACGGAAAGGCTGCGGCCGTCCTCCATTTCTATATCGAGCTGATAAAGCAGCTGGGGCAGACCGAAGTGCGCGCAGTTGCGGACGTTCACTTCCGGAGTCTTGATTCGCGCCGAGGTCCACCTTCCGTTGCCGAGGCACACCGCGAAGGCATTCTCCCCTTTCCTGAGGGCGGCGGTAACGTCATAAGCATTGAAATACACGTGCTTGTTGAACTGGGAAGGGGTGGGGGCGCAAAGCTGGCCGGCAGTGATCTCCTCACCGTTGATCCAGGCCCTGTACCAACCGAGACCGCATATGTTGAGAGTGGCCTTCGCCACCTTGCCGTCGATCTCCGCTTCGGTGCGCAGATAGCGCGCAGGGGCCACTGTAAATCCCCAGATTCTGTCTTCCGGCGAAGATCCGCCTATCCATTCGGCGGTCCAGGCGAGAGATTCGGGGGAAAGTATCAATTCATAAACATTATCCTTCTTGCAGGATACAACAAGCGCAGAAAGCGCTGCAAGGAACAGAGCCAGACGTTTCATATCCTCAAATGTAGGGATTATTTCTCTGTTTTCCTATATCGCTGGCGCGCCTCGAAGAAATTGCTGACTATTTCATCCTTGTGCCTTATGACATAGTTCTCCAGATAGACTGCGATGCATGCCGTGACGAAATAGACTATCGTCTGGATATGCAGGTATCGCACAAGGTCCAGCTCCGTCACCAGGTCCGCGCCGGCGGTATTCATATTGATGAAGGCCGGAGCACCGAAGGTGGTGGGGAGAAGATAGGAGAAGTACTTCCAGAAGGCGGGGAAGGCTGTAGTAGGCCAGCTGCATCCTGTGAGGAAGAGGCATACCGGGGACATGAACAGAAGCAGGATGAACACCGATTCGCGCCTCGTGATCAGGGTACTCCATGTCATGGAGAAGAAGACGCAGTCCACCACGAAAATGGTCACAAGGTAAACGATGTCGGCGAAATCCCCGCGCTGGGGGAATTTGAACATCGCCGGAACGATGCAGGCGACATAGAGACCTATTATCATGAAGATAAGCCAGTAAGCGCCTCCGCGTCCAAGGACTATGCGCACCACTCCCCTGCCTCGCATGGCTCCCGGGAGCGTTGCGAAGCTGCGGTTTTCTTCGCGCTGAGTACCTGCTATAAGGCTCATTACATAGAACATCACCTGCTGTATGATGAGCAGGAAAATCGCCGAAAGCAGGAAGATGCTGTATGAGAAGGCCCTGTTGTAAGGATTGTTGTCCTCATACTGTATGGTGTGGACGCTCTGGGCGGCCTCCTGGGCCGTGAGCCCGGAATCCATGAACCTGTCGATTTTGATTTCGTTGATTTCGCTGAGCATCACGAACTCGCTGCCCATCAGCAGGTTCTTGTAATAAAGGAAGCTGCTCATGTCCGCGTAGATGGAGAACTTGGCCGTCTGCCTGGAAGCCAGCACGTCGCCGAAATCGGAGGGGAAATATATGATGCCGTTGACTTTGCGCTTCTGGAAGAGTTCCCGCGCTTCCTGCATATCGGTGCAGTGCGCGACTATCGCCACTTCCCTCGTCGCGTCTATCTCCCGGATCATCCGGCGGGAGTCGGAGCAGTCCGCTTCGTCCACCACCGCTATCGGGGTGTCCTCCAGCACTCCGTTGCTGTACATATAGTTATACAGTATGGGATAGAGGAAGCCTGCGGCGATGAGAATAATCATCGCCCCTCCGTCATGGATGAGAAGCTTCAGTTCCCTGTTGAAAACCAGCAGGGCATCTTTCAGGACAGTTTTTATATACTTCAGCATGACTCAGTTCCTCTCGTAATCCTGATAAATATAGGCATGCTCCAGGCGCTTCATCACGAAGGCCGGCAGAAGCAGGAAAAGCAGCAGCACCGCGGCATAGACATACCATCCTGCGAATCCGGAGGCGAAAATCCCTTCCTGGATGTAAAACATGTAGTAGTAGCGAAGCGGATACATGTAGGACAGCCCCCTCAGCGGCAGCGGCATTGCCTCTATGGGCAGGGTGAAGCCGGTGAGCGAGAGGCCCAGCACGCTGTAAAGGGAGCCTACACTGATGGCGAAACGGCACACGGGCACGCATCCTATTATGAATACGCCTACGGATTCAGCGGCGATGATCATGAGGAATACCGCCAGCAGCATGTTCCCGAGCTTTCCGGCAAGGGGGAAACCCATCCATTTGTAGAGGATGAGCTCAAGGGAAAAGCCTATCGCCGTAAAGAGCAGGGTATAAAGCAGGAACTTGCCAGCAAGGGCGTTTGTGATGTTCCCGGCAGTATCCAGCAGATGGCGTGAGGTGCCGTATTTGAGCTCGGTGCCAAGGGAATATATCATGATGATGACTATCACCATCTGGAGCATTCCCGGCAGCATCATGTTTGCGAGGTAGGCCCCGTAGTTCATGGTGGCGTTGCCTATCTGGTGGATGTCGATGTCCACGGGACGAAGCAGGCCGTCCATCTGCGAAGGAGCCACTCCTTTGGCCTGCAGCACGTTACGCTGCACCGCACCGGCAGTGAGGTTCACCATGGTAAGGAGGTCCTTCCATGCCAGCGAACCGCCCAGGAAGTAGAGGCCGTTTATGTAGAAGCTGATTGTCGGCTGCCTCTGGGACTGGATGTCGCGGTTGAAGCCTTCCGGCAGGATGCATATAGAGGTGATGTCGCCGCTCTGCAGATGGCGCCTCGCCTCTTCGAAAGTGTCGAAGTGCACTACCTTGCCCAGCTGGGTGGCATCGAGCTGGCTCGCGAAATTGCGGGAGGTGGAGCTCCCGTCAAGGTCCACTATGGCGATGGGAACGTCGCTGGGCACACCTTCCTTGAGGAAGCTCAGATAAAACACCGTGCAGAAGAGCATCACCAGCACTGAGCCGATGAGATAGATCGGCCGTTTCTGCCAGATCCTCAGCTCTCGCCGCACGACGTCGCGTATCTGCTTGACCGATTTCATCTTACTCATTCACCACAAGCACCGTCATGCCCGGACGGAGGGCATCCACGTTTTCGGTCGGCACTGCGCGGACCTCGAAGGTCTTGGCATCATACATATCTGTTTCCTTGGTGGCTTTCCAAGTGGCGTAGGACTCCCTCACGGCCATGTAGTTCACTACGGCCTTGAGGCGTTTCCCGTCAAGCGCCGGGACGCTGAGCAGGAGCTCGTCGCCCACGTTCATGCCGTGCAGATAGTCCTCGCGGATGTTGAAGGTGAACCAGAGGTCGGACAGGTCGGTGACGGTCATGATCGGCGAGCCTGTACCTACGAGTTCTCCCTGCTTGGGGTAGATATTGGAGATGACACCGTCAACCGGGCTGGTGAGATAGAGCTCGTCCAGATAGGAATTGACCTCCTGGATGGCGCCGTCAGCCTGGGCGACAAGGGCCTTCGCAGCCTGTTTGTCCTCTTCGCGCGCACCCTTCATGGCCATGTCGTACTGGCTCTTGGCCGCCTTGGTCTGGGCCACCGCAGCGTCGTATTTCGCCTTGGTTTCGTCATATTTCTGCGCAGCTATCACTTTCTGGTCGTAGAGTCTCTGCACACGGTCGAGGGACTTCTTCATCACGTCTTCCTGCACGAGGGCCTGCTGCCAGAGTTCGTAAGCGCCGGTTATCTGCTCCTGACGCGCACCGTTGCTGGCCTTGTTGCTCTGGGCCTGGGCGGCAGCGCGCGCAGCCCTTGCCTGGGCGAGTTTGGCCCGCACCTGGGGAGAATCTATGAACACTACGGTATCGCCCTTGCGGACATTCTGACCCTCACGCACGTAAAGTTCTTCTATGCGGCCGGGCACCATGCCGGAAATCCTGTATTCGGAAGCTTCCGCTTCGCCCTGGATTACGCGGGGACGCGGTTTACTCACAAGATAGCCTACAAAAGCTATCAAAAGCACTATCACCACCAGCGCCGCGACGCCGACCAGCAGATTGTAATTCTTTTTCTTTTCCATATTATTTTATCTTTTTTTCTTCTGAACCGAGATCGGAGACATAGCTGCCTTCCGCCTTTTTGATAAGAGAGTCGTTGAGTTGCACCTCAATGCCCGCGTCGATGTATTCCGAATGTGCCTTGAGCCATGCCGTGTGGGCCCCGAGCGCCGTGTTGGCGTCGATAACCCCGGCGTCGAAACCGGCGGTGGCGGTACGGAGGTTCTCCTCGGCCACATCCAGGTTGGCCTGTGCGGTGGAGAGGCGCTCGAGGGCCTCCACCTGCTGCTGACGCAGCTGCGTGACCTGCAGGTTTATAAGATTGCAGGCATCTTCATATTTGCTGCGGTAGATCGTGGCCTCCGCCTTTGCCTTGCGGGTTTTCTGCAGCGCCTCGAAGCCGTGGAAAATGGGGATGTTCACCACTACCCCGGCACTCCAGTTGCTGCCGAATTCGTTTTCGAACCCGTGGTTCATATTGGGGTTCATCACTATATAGTTGGCTGTGAGGGCTATCTGGGGCAGCATGTCTGCCTGGGCTATTTTCACCTTCTGGTCATAGATCGCGGACGCGAGTTCGAGCCGCCTCGTTTCGCTGCGGTCCGCTATCACCTGGTCCATGGACTTCGCTTCCGGAGTCTGCGGGAGAGGTACGTCTTCGGTGCCTTCGTCAGCAAGGCTGATCTCACTGTCCAACGGAAGTCCTATCTGCTTGCAGAGGAACATCTTGGCAAGTCTCAGTCCGTTCGTGGCCTTGGTGAGGGCCATGTCCGCGTCGTTGGATTTCACCCGCACCGTCAGTGCGTCGGCCTCGGTGGCCACGCCTTCCTGCACGCTTATCTCCACGTTGCCGAGCATGTTGCGAAGCAGCTGGGAATAGCTGTCGGCGAGCTTCTTCTTGGCAGCGACGGAAACCACTTGCCAGTAGGCCTGGTCCACCGCGACCAGGGCTTCGTCGTAATTGCCGTCGTATTCCAGGCGCGCAAGTTCTTCCGCATAGCGGGCCATCTTGTTGGAAGCCACTATCTTGCCTCCGGCGAAAATCGGCTGCTGCAGGGAGATGGCACCTACGAAGACATTGTCCAGGTCCGGATGGATGGCATCGTCGATAGCCTTGTCCACGGAAGCGCCCACCCCGTTCAGCACGGTGGCAAGCTCGGAGGAGGAAAGCCGCGTCATGATTTCCTGCCAGGTCTGGTTCTGCATGAGCTGCTGCGCCAGCTGGGGATCCTGTGCGATGATTCCCTGGATCTGCTGCATAAGGGCGTCACGCGATGCCTGGACCCTGTCCCCGATACCCGAGAACTGAGGGATGGAGCGGTCGTCTATAAGCGAGAAGCCGCCTCCCAGATGCTGGTAGGTACCGATGGCGCTTATCTTCGGATAATAATAGGATGCCGCGATCTTGCGGTCGTATCCTGCCATTTCGAGCTTGGTTCTCTGCTGCACGAGGTCCTTGTTCTGTTCGATGGCCATCCTGCGGCATTCGTCCAGCGTCAACTGTCTCTGGGCAGGAAGGAGCTGCGGGACAAGCGCAAGCAGCAACAATAATGTTCTCTTCATAAATACACTTTACTTTTCCGGCCGTCCCGTTCGGGATTGCCGGGCGAAGTCATTACAAAAGAGTTGCCATTTCTTTTCCTCTTTGGAGCAAAAAGGGACACAGATTTTATATTTTGGTAGAATTTTGCGACTTTTTTGTATATTAGCACAAGTTTTGAAGTTTGTCTGCCGCCAACCAAACCAAAAGAGAATGAACCCGTCCACCCTGGAAATAGGACTTGCCGACCTGCGCAAGCTTTTCCCCGTCAAAGACAATGACACATTGTCAAACGATTTCTTCATTTCGGAAGTACGCTACAAGGAGTCCCTCGACATACTCAGGAGCCCCTGCCGTTTCGACGGCTACCTGGCGCTGTTCTGCGTGAGCGGTTCACTGCACATAGAGCTGAATCTCAAAAAGTACGAGGTTCTTCCCAACAGCCTGGTAATCAGCATTCCCGGGACGATAGGCAGGGTGGATATCGAGGCAGGGAGCCAGCTCGACGGGTTGCGTTTCGTGGCGGTTGCGGTATCCCGCGAATTCATATCGTCCGCAAGGGTGGATTTCGTGAGGCTCTTCAACGAAAGCCTGACCGCCCTGAGCAATCCCTGCATAAGGCTAAGCGAAGAGGAACTGCAAACCTATTCTAAATTCTACGAACTCATCCAGGCCCTCATGAGGCAGAACCCGGAAAACATCCGGGACATCCTCAGGCATCTGCTTTCTTCGGTGCTGTTCTATGCAGGTTCTACGATTGCCGCGCGCAAAGGCGAGGTGCATCTCCCGCTGGATTCCTCAAACGCCAGCTCCAGGGCAAAGCTCACCTTCGAGGCTTTCCTGAAACTGGTCGCGGACTATCACACCACGGAAAGGGGCATGGCATTCTATGCCGAAAAGCTCTGCCTCACACCGAAATACCTTTCCAAACTAATCAAGCAGGTGAGCGGAAAGAGCGGTCCGGAATGGATTTCCTCCTTCGTGGTGATAGAGGCGAAAAACATGCTGAAGTACTCCGAAATGCCTGTAAAGGAGATCGTTTACCGCCTCAACTTCCCCAATTCATCGGTATTCTACAAGTTTTTCAAGGCCCACACCGGCATGACGCCCACCGAATACAGGGGTTAGTCGTTTTTCATATTGTCCATTGCCGGACTTTGCTTATCTTTGTAAGCTATGCGTACCAATTCAAAAAAACTGATCGTGACGATTGCGGCCGTCCTTGCCGGGACCGCCGCTTTTGCCGTTTTCAATGAAAGGAATCTCGGGCAGACCATTGCGGTGCTGCGCAGCGAACTTGCATCGCAGAATGCCAAGATGGAAGCGGTGAACGCCCGTATGAAGGGCAACAGAATGGCCCAGCACCAGGAAATGGTGAGTATGGTGCAGCGCTGCAACGAACTGTCGCTCATGCTCTACTCCCAGAACCAGGATTTCACTTTCGACATAACCTATACGCTCAAGGAGGCCACGAAGGAATACCAGAACTTCAGCAAACGCCAGAAGCCATACAACGAGATAATTTCCACGTTCAACATGGAAATAGACCGCTACGAAAGGCTGCTGGAATCCCTGCGCAGGCTTCCTCCCGTAATGGATCCCCTCCCCGAAGTTCCGGACAGCCTCACCCATAGCGCAGGCGAATTCGGCTTCGGAATGAGGCCGCGGAACGGCGCTCCCAGGCCACAGAGGCAGCTGTCTCACGCCGATTCGGTGCGCCGTGCCCAGCTGGACTCCACCCGCAGGGCTTTCGTGCTTGATTCTATAGGACAGGTGAACCGCGACTCCTGCATCTATTACGCGAAAAACCTGCTCAAGCTGTACCAGCAGAACAAGCGGCGCGTCACCCGGGACAGCACCCACTACGCCGAAACCGCCATCCGTCTCAAGGAGACTTACGACTACGCCCAGTCCCGGTACCGCAGCCTGCAGAAGAACATATTCATAGAAGGCCAGCTCAACTACTTCAAGGTGCTGAAAATCTTCAAGGTTTACAGCAAGATGGCCGCCAACGAGGCCAGAGAGAAGTATGATTCCAATTTCGGCGGAGCCTTCACGCCCGCAAAGAGCGAATGGCGCGGCCCGGTGGTCACGGGATTCGTCATCTACGTGCTTTTCTACCTGATAATCGCCTCGCTCCTGTCGTCCATAGTCATAAATATCCTTGCACGCAAGGTAAAGGCTTTCCGGACGGATAATTTCCGGCGGCGCAAGCCCATGCTCATAATGCTGTTCGGGGCGCTTGTATTCGCCGTCACCATAATGGTAGCCAACCAGTTCGTGAAGCAGAACTTCTTCGTGGTGGCTTCCGGGCTTCTTCTCACCTATGCATGGCTGCTCATCGCCATCCTGCTGTCCCTTCTCATACACCTGGACGCGGAGCAGGCCAAGGCCGGGTTCAAGCTCTACCTCCCCATCATCCTGCTCGGGCTCGTGGTCATCACCTTCCGCATAGTATTCATCCCCAACAAGCTCGTCAACCTCATCTTCCCTCCGGTGATGCTGGCCTTCTTCCTTTGGCAGGCACACATCTGCCGCAAGGAGCGCAAGAGCATCAAGACCGCGGACATCGCATTCTCCGGCCTCACGCTCTTCATAATGGGAGTGGCGCTGGTGATGTCCTGGATGGGCTATGTGCTGATGAGCATCCAGCTCCTGGTGTGGTGGCTCTTCCAGATTGCCGCCATCCAGACCATTACCGCGGCCACCGACATCCTTGACATTTATGAGAAGGACAAGCTCGTTCCCGCCCTGCAGGCCAAGGGCAAGCATGTGACAAAGGAGAACCTGAGGGGCGGCGAATTCATAAAGAGCACCTGGATCTACGATCTTCTGAAATATGCCCTGCTCCCTTCCCTGAGCATACTGTCGCTGCCTTTCTGCATCTACATGGCATCCGACATGTTCGACCTCACAAGCATCTGCACCGAGCTGTTCAACAAGAATTTCTTCGCGATCACGAGCAAGGAAGGAGGCGAGATCCTGTCCCTGAGCTTTATGAAGATCATCATAGTGTCGGCCCTGTTCTTCGTGTTCAAGTACCTGAACTACGCGGGCAAAGCCTTCTACAAGCAATATAAGATAAAGAAGATACGCAAAGAGAGCCAGCAGGAGAACATCCTCGACAACCAGATAAACCTCACGCTCGCCAACAATCTCATAGGCATAGTGATCTGGCTGATTTACGCCGTGTCCTTCGTCCTGACATTCAAAATCCCGATGGGAGCCATCTCGATAATAGCCGCCGGCCTCGCTACCGGTATCGGTTTGGCCTTGAAGGACATCCTGAACAACTTCATCTACGGACTGCAGCTCATGAGCGGGCGTCTCCGCGTAGGCGACATGATAGAGTGCGACGGCATCCGCGGCAAAGTTTCCGAAATCTCGTACCAGAGTACCCAGATCGCAGCCCTGGACGGTTCGCTCATATCTTTCACCAACACCACCCTCTTCAACAAGAACTTCAAGAACCTCACAAGGAATTCACCATAC
The DNA here is from genome assembly GCA_002350615.1 of Bacteroidales bacterium UBA2861. Classification (GTDB taxonomy): domain Bacteria; phylum Bacteroidota; class Bacteroidia; order Bacteroidales; family UBA932; genus Cryptobacteroides. The sequence continues at coordinate 14,884 of DEFD01000040.1, forward strand.
GAATTCGTCAAGATAGTCGTGGGCGTGAGCTACGGCACCGATGTTGAGAAGGTGCGCGACGTCCTCATGCACGCCCTCAAATCCGACCGCCGCAAAGACAAGTACGGACGCGAGATCCTTGATCCAAGCTACGGCAAGGACGGCATCAGCGTGGTCTTCGACGAGTTTGCGGACAGCAGCGTAAACATTGCCGTGAAGCAGTTCGTGATAGTGGAGGAGAAGGCCGCTTACATCTCCGCGACCCAGGAGAAGATTTACAATGCCCTCAACGAGGCTGGAATCGAGATTCCTTTCCCTCAGAGGGACATCCACGTGAGGCAGTAAATGGCAGCATCCAAAGATTTACTGCTCAGCAGGTTGCGCGGAGGCGCCCCGATGTCTTTCGGGGACAGGATAAGGCTTTCCTGGCTGCTGGGCCTGCCGGCCATCCTCGCGCAGCTCTCCACCATACTCATGGAATACATCGATGCGGGCATGGTGGGACGCCTGGGTTCCGACAAGGCCGCGGCGATAGGTCTGGTTTCCACCAGCACCTGGATAATGATGGGATTCAGCATGGCGGTAAGCTCCGGCTTCACCGTGCAGGTGGCCCAGCTGATAGGGTCCCGCGACTATGCAAAGGCAAGGCTGGTCATGCGCAAGGCATTCCTGGCCTCGCTTCTGTTCAGCATCTCCCTGGCCTTCGGCGGGGTTGCCCTCAGCGGGCCCCTTCCCCACTGGCTCGGAGGGGACGCGTCCATCGCCGCGGATGCGAGCGCCTATTTCCTCATCTGGTGCGCCTTCCTTCCGGTATCCCACATAGGATTCCTGTGCTGCGCCCTGCTGCAGGCGAGCGGCAACATGAAGATTCCCAGCATAGTGGAGATAAGCGCCTGTGTGCTGGACGTTATACTCAATTATCTGTTTATCTATGTCCTGGGCATGGGCGTGAAGGGAGCAGCCCTCGGCACCGGGCTGGCGACGCTGCTTACCCATGTCTTCGCGCTTTGGTTCCTGCTCCGCAGGAGCCCTGAGCTGAACATCCGCCAGGACCGCCTGGACGAAAGTCGGGAGACTTCCGGCATCGCCCAATGGATTCCCGACAAGGATACGCTACGCAAGGCTTTCGGGATTACCGGGCCGATGTGGCTGCAGAATCTCGTGATGCGCGGTGCCTACGTGGTGAGCACGCTGATCGTGGCGCCACTGGGAAACATAGCTATAGCTGCCAACTCCTTTGCAATAATCGCTGAAAGTTTCTGTTATATGCCTGGATACGGCCTTGAGGAAGCTTCGCAGTCGCTTGTCGGACAGAGCATCGGAGCCAAGCGCAGGGACCTTGCCAGGCAGTTCGCATATATCTGCACCGGGATGGCCTCAGTGATGATGACCTTCCTGGGAGTGCTGATGTTCATCTTCGCTCCGCAGATGATGTCGGTGCTCACCGAAGATCCGGAGGTTATCGCGCTCGGAGCCAAAGTGCTGAGGATAGAAGCCTTTGCGGAAACGATGTATGCGGTGTCCATGGTGGCTTACGGCTCCTGCGTCGGCGCTGGAGACACCATGGTGCCGATGGTGCTGAATTTCATAAGCATGTGGGTGGTTCGCATCGGCCTCGCACTGCTGCTCGTACCCCGTTACGGACTTGTGGGATATTGGATTGCGATGTGTGTCGAACTCAATGTCAGGGGCCTGATTTTTGCGTTCCGACTCAGAGGAAAAAATTGGATGAAAAAAGTTCTTATATGAAAACTATTGAAAAACAGGAATTCGGGGGCGAAAGGCCCCTTTATTGTGAGCATGGGCTTGTCCTAAGGGACTCGATTATACACGCAGGTGAATCTTCGCTCAAGGAAGGTTCCGACATTTTGGCAGAGAACTGCCGCTTCGAAGGCAAATATCCTTTCTGGGAATGTGACAATGTGACCATAAAGAACTGCACTTTCACGGAAGGCGCACGAGCAGCCCTGTGGTATGCGAGGAATTATGTTATGGAAGACAGCCTCGTGGAAGCGCCCAAGATGTTCCGGGAGATGGACGGTCTCACGCTCAGGCGCGTGAAGATGCCGAATGCCGCCGAAACGCTGTGGGGCTGCCGCGGAGTCAAGGTGGAAGGTCTTGAAGTAGAGAAAGGCGATTATATTTTCATGCACGGCAAGGACCTGGACATCAGGGATTTCAAGCTTCAGGGCAATTATTCGTTCCAGTACTGCAAGGACGTAGTCATCCGTGACAGCGAACTTCACACCAAGGACGCTTTCTGGCAGACCGAAAACGTCACCGTGTATGATTCGTTCATAAACGGGGAATACCTCGGCTGGTACTCCAAGAACCTGCACCTCGTCCGCTGCCGCATAGGCGGCACCCAGCCCCTCTGCTACTGCGAGGATCTGGTGCTCGAAGACTGCATCTTCGAGCCGGACGCCGACCTGGCTTTCGAATACTCGGACGTCCAGGCGGTCGTAAAGGGCAATATACCCTCCGTCAAGAATCCCCGGCACGGCAGCGTCAAGGCCGACAGCATCGGGGAGATCATCATCGACGACAATATCAAGGCGCCGGGCGATTGCACAATTTCGGCGCCTATGCCAAATAGCTGATTTTCAGTATTTTATACAAATCAAATTGCGCAAATTGCGCAATTTGATTTTAGGAAGTATCTAATAAACAATAAGATAGCAAAAACGGATGGCTTACGATTTTACGACAGAAGGAGCGCCGAAGGGCAGCAATTCGGTCAAATGGGACATGATACCGGAAGAATCCGGCGCGGCAAGGACCGGAACAGGTCCCGGTGAACTTCTCCCCATGTGGGTGGCGGAGATGGACTTCCCTGCCGCTCCGTTCATCGTGGAGGCCCTGCACCGCCGTATAGATAAAGGGGTGTTCGGCTACACTTTCATCCCGGACAGCTACTACGACCGCGTAATCGACTGGTTTTCCCGCAGGCACGGCTGGAACATCTCCAGAGGGGAGATAATCCCCATTTCAGGGATTGTTCCCGCTACTTCCGTGGCGATTCGCGCCCTCTGCATGTCTGGGCCGCTGAAACCAGGAGCCGGCATTTCCGCCATAGCGGACGCAAGCGGCAGAAGGCCCAAAATCATCATGCAGACCCCGGCATACAACTGCTTCTTCAGCAATATCCGCAACATGGGCTGCGAACTCAGCGAAAACCGTCTCGTCTGGGACGGGGAAAGCAGGAGATACAGGATAGACTGGGAAGATTTCGAACGCCGCTGCGCCGACCCTGACGCAAAGGCTTTCCTTCTCTGCAATCCCCACAACCCCTGCGGACGCCTCTGGAGCCGCGAAGAGCTGACCAGGCTCGGAGAGATATGCCTCGCCCACGGCATCCCGGTGATCAGCGACGAGATCCACTGCGAGATAGTGAATCCCGTCCATCCCGAGGGATACACCCCGTTCGCAAGTATCAGCGAAGAATTCGCCCGAAACACCATAAGTTTCGTCTCCCCTACCAAATCCTTCAATATAGCCGGACTCCAGATAGCCAATATCATAAGCGCCAACGAAGATTTCCGCTGCAGGATCGACCGGGTGATCAACGACTGGGAGCACTGCGATGTGAACCAGCTTGGCATCGTGGCCCTGGAAGCCGCCTACAGCCGGCAGGGAGAAGATTGGCTTGCACAGATGAATGAAGTGGTCGCAGGGAACTTCGAGCTTCTGAAAGAGGCCCTCGGACGGGAATTCCCTGATGTACGCCTCCCCGAACTCGAAGCCACATACCTTGCACTGCCGGACTTTTCCGCCCTTTTCCCCAATACGGAGAAAGCCGGCGATATGGTGGCTGAGCATCTGCTGAAGGACGAGAAGCTGCGCTTCAGTCCAGGTTCCATCTACGGAGCCCCCTCCTGCTACCGCATCAACCTCGCCTGTCCCCGGACCACAATGAAAGAAGCCGTGAAGCGTCTGCTCCACGGCCTCCATAAGATATCCTGACAGCAAATTAGAACCTGACGTAGGTCTGGAGCCAGATCTCGTTGAACTCACGCTTGGTTCCGAAGTGGTCGTTGTGCCTGCGGTACTCGAGCTGGAAGTTCAGGTTCTTGTGAAGACGGAAGTTGGCAATGGCCGAGTACATATTATTATCAAATCGCACTTCCTTGCCAATTTCTTCATCCAATGAACTATCCTCATAATAATCCCATTTGGCATAGAGTTTCAGCCATTTCAAGACAGGGACACCCAGTGTAGCATAAAATGCATATGCTTTCCCTTTCTTATATGTTTGTAATATATTGTTTTTATCCACGAAATTGTATGTTTGATCCTTTTCGCCTGCAATGTTGTGGGCATATTCGCTGCGGAATGTCCAGTTGTTACGGTCGAATTTCACGCCGTAGCTGAGACGTTCGCGCTTGAACACGTCACCGGAGGTGGGATTCACCCAGTCGCCTTTCCATGCGAAAACGCCCGCATACAGGCCCTTGATGGGCTGCACCTGGAAAGTTCCGATAATGTCCTTGTGGCCGTTGGCATCGGCAAGGTTGATACCCTGACCGTTCCAGACACCTATCTGATAATGGAAGAGATTGTGCTTGTCCTCCCCTATCTTGAGGAAGTCGCCCTGAGCCTGGATACCGAGGTCGCGGCCGCCCATATTGGCTTCACCGAGACGGTCGCCCATGCCTGCGAATTTCTGAACGAGGAAAGAGTAGTCTCCTGCTCCCACATCCCAGGGATTCATGGGGTTCTCGAAGGTAAAGGCCCTCTTGAACTGGCCGATCTTCACGGAGAAGAAATCGTACTTCGCCCACTCCACGTAGAAATCCTTGACGTGATGGGTTCCGTTGCCGAACTGCATCTGGACGCGGTACTTGAAGTCGGTGAAGATACTGCCGTCCACATAGGCACGAATGAGCCTGAGGCCGAAGCCGGGTCCGCCGTGGGCACCTTCAGCGTCACTGTACTTATAGGATCCGATGACAAATGCGCCCACCTTGGGCTTGCTCATAAACCCGGTTTCATTCATATTGAAAGCCGGTATTTCGCCGTCCTGCGCAAATGCCGCAAAGGAAGCAAGTCCCAGGAGAGCGGCAGCTGCAATAAAGATTCTTTTCATTTCAATAAAGTTTGGTTTTAATACTTTGTCTAAGGCTCGACAAAGATAGTAAAAGTTTTTACAATAACAACATTTACTTTATGCCAGGGCAAACGGGAAAATCTTTGTAAGCCAGAAGAATGCGAATACAAATCCGACCACGCCGATGATGATTCCGACCTTAGCCATATCCTTGGTCTCCACGAGTCCGGTGGAAGATGCGATCGCATTCGGAGGCGTGGAAATCGGGAAGAGCATTGCGATGGAAGCGCAGATGGCGATGAAGGAAATCATTGCGCGGGTGCCGCCGAGGGCTATGAAGCTGGCGTTGTTCGCGGCGTCGGGATCGGCCATTCCCTCAGCAACAACTATCAGGATAGGAATGAGCAGGGCCGCGGTGGCACTGTTGCTGATAAAGTTGGAGAGGAAGTAGCAGATGAGGCCTGCGACCACGAGCACCACGACCACCGACATGCTGCCGAAAGGAATAGCCTCTATGAGGACCTTGGCAAGGCCGGTGCCGTTGAGCGCCGTTCCGAGGGCGAATCCACCGGCTACCAGCCAGAGCACGCTCCAGTTGATTTTCTTGATGTCTTCCTTGGTGAAGATGCCGAGTGCGGTGAGTACTCCAAGAGGGATGAGAGCCACGACATTGGAGTTGATGTGGTGTATCTGTTCGGTCATCCACAGGAGTATCGTCCCGAGGAATACCGTCCATACCGTATAGGTTTTCCAGTCTGCCTTGCGCTTGCTTTCAGGAATCTCGAGTTCCACCTTGTCGCTCTTGAAGGGGAAGAAGAACTGGAGAAGCATCCAGGCGAAGAGAATCATTATCACGACGTAAGGAATCATGCGCATGGACCATTCCACGAAGGAAACGGACATGCCGGCATCTTCCAGGAAGCGGACCGCGGTAGCGTTCGGAGGGGTTCCGATAGGGGTTCCGATACCGCCAAGGTTGGCCGCCACGGGGATTGCGAGGGCGAGACCCACGCGGCCTTTGTCATCCTTGGGAAGGGCGGCAAGCACCGGGGCCAGGAAGGCAAGCATCATGGCCGCTGTTGCGGTGTTGCTCATGAACATGGAGAAAATCGAAATGACCACGAGGAATCCAAGCAGGACGCCCTTGGGTTTGGTACCGAAAGGTTTCAGCAGGACGCGTGCGAGAGTGACGTCAAGGCCGTATTCCTCCGCCACGATGGCAAGGACGAAACCGCCCATGAACAGCATCACCACAGGGTCGGCGAAAGCGGACATCAGGCTCTTGTACCCGACAAGCTTGCCGGCGTCGGGGGTGCAGAGGAAACCGAGTCCCTTGTCGGAGACCGTAAGGAGTGAAATCACGATAACCAGCAGGGATGTGGTCCAGTTGGGGATGATCTCGAAGATCCACATGAGCGCGGCGAAAGCGAAAAGTGCGATTACGCGCTGCTGGGTTGCAGTGAGGGCGTCGATGCCGAAGAAAGAGGTAGGAACCGCATAGAGGAAGGCGGTGACTATCACCACGATCGGGAGCAGTACACAAAACTTGACATTGAATTTTTTGTCAGCCATACCGATTTAAGTTTTCTCTCAAAAAAAAGCAGCCGTCCGGGAACGGCGGCTGCAAATTTAGTAATTATTTACAAATAATTAGCCTGCGTCAGGGGCTAAATGATCCCCTGTTCGAGCATTGCGTGTGCTACCTTCATGAAGCCCGCGATATTGGCTCCTTTCACGTAGTCGATGCTGCCGTCCGGCTGTGTGCCGTACTTGACGCACTGCTCGTGGATGCTCTGCATGATGAAGTGGAGTTTGTCGTCCACTTCCTGTGCGCTCCAGGAAATATGGGAAGCGTTCTGGGTCATTTCCAGGCCGCTTGTAGCCACGCCGCCCGCATTCACGGCCTTCCCGGGAGCGAAGAGCACTCCGTTGGACTGGAAATAGTGGATGGCTCCGGGCTGGCATCCCATGTTGGACACCTCGCAGCAGCACCAGCAGCCGTTGGATTTCAGCTCGCGGGCATCATCCTCCGAAAGCTCGTTCTGGAATGCGCAGGGCAGCGCTATGTCGCAGGGTACGCTCCATGCCTTCTTTCCGGGCACGAAATGCGCCTTGTCCGGGAATTTCACAGCCATGTCCTCGATTCTGTCGCGGTTGGAGGCCCTCATGATGAGCATGTAGTCTATCATTTCCGGGGTGATTCCGTCGGGGATTTCCACCATTCCGTCGGGGCCGGAAAGGGCTATCACCTTCGCACCGAGATGCACTGCCTTCTTGCAGGCGCCCCAGGCCACGTTGCCGAAGCCGGAAATCGCAAGTTTCTTGCCCTTGATATCCTTGCCTGCCTTGTGGAGGAGGTGCTGGGTGAAGTAAAGGGCGCCGAAGCCGGTAGCCTCGGGACGCAGGATGCTGCCGCCCCAGGTCTGTCCCTTGCCCGTAAGCACGCCGGTATTGTACTGCCTTGCGAGCTTGCGGTACATGCCGTCCAGATATCCGATCTCGCGTCCGCCGACACCTACGTCGCCGGCAGGCACATCCTGGTCGGGTCCTATACAGTTCCAGAGTTCCAGCATGAAGGCCTGGCAGAAACGCATGATTTCCGCATCGCTCTTGCCTACCGGATTGAAGTCGCTGCCGCCTTTGGCTCCGCCCATCGGAAGGGTGGTGAGGGCATTCTTGAAAGTCTGCTCGAAGCCGAGGAACTTGAGCATGGAAGGGGTCACCGCCTTGTGGAAGCGAAGTCCTCCCTTATAGGGGCCGATCGCGCTATTGAACTGCACGCGGTAGCCCAGGTTGGTCTGCACCTCTCCCCTGTCATCTATCCAGGTGACGCGGAAAGTGAAGATGCGGTCGGGCTCGACCATCCTCTCCACTATCTTAGCCTTCTCGAACTCGGGATGCTCGTTGTACACATCCTCGATACTTTCGAGTACTTCCTGCACTGCCTGCAGATACTCGTTTTCTCCCGGATACTTGGCCTGGAGAGCCGCCATTATTTCAGAAACTTTCATAGTGTTATTATATTATTTGGTGTGTTTGTTCATTCTACTTCCCAGGTGGAACCGCTGCGCAGAAGGTCGTCCACGCAGTGGATGCTGGATTTCTTCATCACGTCCTTCACCTGGTCGCGTACGCCGTCGTCATAGGTCACGTCCTTCACGTCACGGATAACTCCGAGGGCCACGGGGAAATCGGGGTACTTCATGTCCGCGAGCATCATGTGAACGCCTGGATTCTGGCAGTGGGCGTCATGCACCAGGATGTCCTTTTCAGTAATACCGTTCTCCCCTATCTTCACCACCTTGAGTCCGAGTCCGTCGAGAACCAGGCCCTTGTCGCGCTCCTTGCCGAAGATCATGGGCTCGCCATGGCGAAGCACTATGGTGCGGTCGGCACGGGTGGCGGGATCGGAGATATCGCGATGTGCGCCGTCATTGAAAATCACGCAGTTGGTAAGCATTTCCATGACGGAGGTCCCGTCATGCAGGGCCGCCGCAGTCATGATTTCCTCGTTCAGTTTGAGCTCCACGTCAAGGCTTCTCGCAAAGAAGGTTCCCTTTGCGCCAAGCACGAGACTTCCGGGATTGAAAGGATGCTCGACAGTTCCGTAAGGGGATGTCTTGGTGATAGCGCCGAACTTCGAGGTTGGCGAATACTGTCCCTTGGTGAGGCCGTATATCTGGTTGTTGAAAAGGATTATGTTTATGTCGATGTTGCGACGGATGGCATGGATGAAGTGGTTTCCTCCGATGGCGAGGGCATCGCCGTCGCCGCAGGCCTGCCATACGGTAAGCCAGGGATTGGCCACCTTGATGCCGGTGGAAATGGCCGTAGCGCGTCCGTGAATGCTGTGGAAGCCGTAGGTGTCCATGTAATAAGGAAGGCGCGAGGAGCAGCCGATTCCGGACACCACGACATAACGTTCCTTCTCATATCCGAGCGCCTGGCTCACCTTGGGCAGAGCCCTCTGCAGGGCCGCAAGCACGGCATGGTCGCCGCAGCCGGGGCACCAGCGGACTTCCTGGTCCGACTTGAAATCCTTGAATGAAAGTGTTGCCATAGTCTAAATCTCCTTCTTGATAGCTTCTACAAGTTCCGACACAAGGAAGGGCTGGCCCTGGACCTTGCCGACTTTTACGATTTTCAAATCCGGGAAAAGTCCCTGCAGATAAGAGGCGAATTGTCCGGAATTAAGTTCACAGACTATAAGCTTTTCATAAGAATGAAGCACCTCGGACGTATTCTTCGGCACGGGGTAGATATAGTCGAAATGGGCACGGGAAAGACTCACGCCCTCTTCACGGAGTTTCTGCACTGCGGACAGAATATGGCCGTATGTGCCGCCCCATCCCACGACGAGAACCTTGCCGGACGCGGGTCCGTCAACTTCAAGTTCGGGAATGAAGTCCGCAATCTTCTGAACCTTCTGCTCCCGCTCGTTCACCATCAGCTGATGTGTGGCCGGATCGGAGGCGAGCACTCCCCTGTGGTTCTTTTCAAGGCCGCCGACCCTGTGTTCAAAGCCCTTCTGACCGGGTATGGCCCACTTGGGAACCATATTTTCGTCCCTTTCGAAAGGACGGAATTTTCCGTCTTCGGGCAGGCTCTTGGCAAAGGGAGGCTGAATGACCGGGTAGTCCTTCATGGAAGGAATCAGCCAGGGTTCGCTGCCGTTGCCGAGGAAGCCCTCGCTGAGAAGCAGCACCGGGGTCATGTGCTCGAGCGCGATCTTGGATGCATTGAACGCCGCATCGAAGCAGTGGGCAGGAGAATGCGCCGCCACTACAGGTATGGGGCATTCGCCGTTGCGCCCGTAAAGGGCCTGGTTAAGGTCGGTCTGTTCCGTTTTGGTGGGAATTCCGGTGGAAGGGCCGGCCCTCTGCACGTCCACGACGACAAGCGGAAGTTCCGCCATGACGGCGAGGCCCAGCGCTTCGCTCTTGAGCGAAAGACCGGGACCGGAAGTCGTTGTGACGGCAAGGTCTCCCGCATAGGAAGCGCCTATCGCCGTGCATATTCCGGCGATTTCGTCCTCAGCCTGCAAAGTCTTGGCTCCCAGGCTCTTGTGTATGGCAAGTTCCTCGAGGATGGCGGTTGCCGGCGTAATTGGATAGGAGCCGCAGAAAAGCGGCAGCCCGCTCTTTTCGGAAGCGGCGAGAAGTCCCCATGCGGTGGCCTGATTGCCGGTTATGTTGCGGTAGGTCCCCTTTTTCGGATGGGCGGGCGCCACATGGTAGGTGTCCGGGATCATCTGAAGGTTGGCGGCATAGTTGAAACCGTCCTGAAGTACCTTCCGGTTCGGGGCTATCGCTTCCGGATGCTTCTTCGCGAATTTTCTTTCGAGATAGGCGTAGATATAGTCCAGGGGCCTGTCATATATGAAGCATGCCATGCCCAGGGTGAACATGTTCTTGCACTTGTGCACCGCTTTCTGGTCCATCCCGAAATCCTTGAGGCTCTCTTCGGTGAGCGAGGTGATCGGGGCGACGATAAGGTTGCGGTCCTCCACATGGAGCTCCAAGAAAGGATTGTCGGTCTTGAATCCGGCCTTGCGCAGGCCTGCTTCATCGAAGGCGTCCGCATCCACGAGAATCATGGCATTGCGCTTGCACCATTTGGCATTGGCCATGAGCGCGGCGGGATTCATCGCCACGAGCAGGTCGCAGAAATCACCGGGGGTGTTAACCGAGGCATCGCCTATATGAACCTGGAATCCCGACACTCCGGAGACCGTTCCGTGCGGTGCGCGGATTTCTGCGGGGTAATCGGGAAAAGTGGAAAGTGAATTACCGTAGATTGCCGACATATCGGCAAAAAGAGACCCGGCCAGCTGCATGCCGTCGCCGGAATCTCCTGCAAATCGGATTACGACGTCACTGACGTCGATAACGATATGTCCCATAAATATCTCTCTACTGCTGCTGCGCCTGTGCCTGTGCCTGGAGCTCTGCCTGGAGGCTCTCGAGAGTGCGGTCTTCCGCGATGCCAAGAAGCTTTCGGGCTTCGGGGGTGATGTCCGTGCTCTGGGTCTCATCTATGTAGAGAACCGCCGTCTTGTCGAAAACGAAGACATATCCGGCTTCTTTGGCCATCTTGGCTACAGTCTCCTGCGCCTTCTTGTAGATAGGAGCCATCAGGGTTTCCTGCTGCTCCTGGAGTTCCTGCTGAATGCTCTGCTGGAATTCCTGGATACGCTGCTGAATCTCGGTGAGTTCCTTTTCCTTGCTCTCCTTGATGGCGGGGGTCCAGTTTGCAGCCTTCTGCTGATACTCTCCGTACTTCTTCTGGAATTCATCGACCATACCCTGGTATGTATCCTGTGCTTCTTTGCTGGATGCCGCCATGGTCGTGCGAGCCTGATCGGCCTCAGGCATGAGCTGCACGAGCTCGGTAAAGCTCACATGTGCAAACTTGGGCTGTGCGAAAGCAAGGGAACCCATCAGGGATGCCAACGCGATAATGATGATTCTTTTCATATCGATACTGAATTTGATTGTTAGCTTAGAATTGTTGTCCTATTATGAAGTGGAACTGGCTTCCACCGTTGGTCTTGTCGTCGAATCCGTAACCCCAGTCGATACCCAGCAGACCGATCATCGGGAGGAACACCCTCACGCCGACACCGGCGCTGCGCTTGATCTGGAAAGGATTGAAAGTCTTGAGCCCGCTCCAGCAGTTTCCGGCTTCGGCGAAAGCCAGGGCGAATATCGTGGAGGAAGGCTGAAGTATGAGAGGATAACGGAGCTCGACGGTAAACTTGTCGTACACGTTACCTGCATAGGCATAACCGTTGGAATTGTACTGGGTCTGCTCGTAAGGGGTGAGAGAGTAGTTCTCGTAGCCTCGGAGAGGGATGATGTCGGAACCGTAGCGGGTGTAACCGGACATTCCGTCGCCACCCACGAGGAAGCTCTCGAAGGGAGAGTATCCCCAGTTCTTGTTGTAATAACCGAGATAACCGAACTGGAACTTGGTCATGAGCACCAGGTCTCCGATGAGTTTGGTGTAGTTGGCGGCGCTGAACTTGATCTTGTAGTATTCAATCCACTTGTAGCGGTCCGCGGAGCTCCAGGTATTGTAGTTGACATCCCTCCAGCTGTCCACGTCGATCCTCTTTCCGGAAGCGTCATAGCTGTATTTGCGGAAAAGCGAATATGGAGGAGTGAACTGCAGGGTGGTTGTGAATTCCGAACCCTGACGGGGATATATCTGCTGGTCGGTCGAATTCCTCGTCAGCGTTACCGAAGCGCTGAGGTTATGGGACTTGCCGTCGTCGAAGAGGAAATAGCCGGAATACCAGTTGGTGAGCTTGTAAGTCTGCCAGCTAAGTCCGTAGTAGAGGACATGCCAGTTGTCAGGCCATTTGAGCCTGTGGCCGAGCGACGCCGAAAGGCCGTAAACCTCCATCATCCTGTCGTGACTGAATATATATAGATAGGTATTGGAGTTGGTCTGACGGGTGTAGTAGGCCGAAAGGTTGAGCGAAGTAGGCTTCTTGCCGGTAAGCCAGGGCTCAACGAAATTGGCGGAAACGGCCGTGTAGTATGTACCGTTGGTCTGGAAGCGGAAAGAGAGGGTCTGCGCGTCTCCGAGCGGCACCGGTCTCCATGCACCCTTTTCAAAGAAACGGTGGGTGCTGAAGTTGTTGAAGCTCACGCCCGCGGTGGCCACGAAGGTCCTTCCTCCCCATCCTCCGGAAAGTTCCAGCTGGCTGGAAGGCTTCTCCGTTACGTTATAGATGATGTCAACGGTGTTGTTGGCCTGGTTCGGCACGATTGAGTAACCGCCCTGACCCATGATGGATTCAGCGTCGAACTGCCCCAGGGAGGCGATTTCACGGATGCTTCGTTCGAAATCGGTCTGGCTGAAGAGATAGCCCGGCTTGGTGAAGAGCTGCCGGCGCACCACCTTCTCGTTGGTGAGGTCGTTGCCGTTGATGACTATGTTGTTGAGCGTAGCCTGTTTGCCTTCGGATATGCGCATCTCCACGTCCACGGAGTCGTTCTGGATATTGGTCTCCACCGGAGTGACGTTGAAGAAAAGATAACCGTTGTCACGGTAGAGCTTGGAAACATCGTAGTCGCTCTGCTTGCCACCGCCGAAAAGGCGCTTCTCCATGGACACTACATCGTAAACATCGCCTTTCTTGATGGAAAGGATGCCGTCAAGGGCCTCGGAAGGATAGACGGAGTTTCCGGTCCAGCTGATGTCGCGGAAGTAGTATTTGTCGCCCTGTTCCAGGGTAAGGTCTATACCCATCCTGCCGGGTTTGATATAGTAGAGTGAATCCTTCACGATACGGGCGTCCCTGTAACCGGCCTCGTTGAAGGCGCTGATGAGGGTTTTCTTGTCGTTGGGATATTCCTTCGCGGAGAATTTCTTGGTATGGAAGAAGTTGTAGAATTTCTTGGACTTGGTCTTCTTCATGCTCCGCGCCAGCTTGTAATCGGAAAGTGATTTCTCTCCTATAAAGTTGATCTGCTGAACTTTAACCTTGTCTCCCCTGTCCACGGCGAAGGTCACGCGCACCGCCGAACGGATAACTGAATCCGCCTTGACTTCGGGAGTGACTTCGCACTGCAGGAAGCCTTTCTCGGCATAGTAGCGCTTGATGATATCGGACGAAGTCCTGGCCACATATTCGGAGTATTCCCCTCCCCTTCGCAGGTTGAGGCGCTCCTGAAGGTCTTTCCGTTCGCCGGACTTGACGCCACGGAAATCCCATTTGGACACCCTGGGGCGCTCGGTCACGTTAATTACCAGCCAGACCTTGTCGCCCTCGATGCGGCCTATGTTCATGGATACGTCTTCGAAATACCTCTGCAGCCAGAGACGCCTCACTATGGAGTTGATTTCTTCACCGGGGATCGTGATGTCCATCCCCTCCTGCAGACCGGTCAGCTGGATTATCTGGTTGGAGCTGAAGTAATTGTTGCCAACGACTTCGACTCCGCCCACCGTATATTTCCTGGGGCGGTTGTAATCCACCTCCGTGCCGGACTCCTGCGCAAAGGCCAAAACCGTGCAGCAGAGAAAGCTTACAAATATTGCCAGCCTCTTGAATATCATTCCTTTACTTATCTATTTTTCCATAGCGGCGCTTGCGCGAAGCGAACTCCTGCAGAGCGGCCGAAAGGTTCTCCTTTCTAAAATCAGGCCAAAGTGTATCCGTGAATACGAATTCCGAATAAGCAGCCTGCCACAAAAAATAATTGCTGATGCGCTTTTCCCCGGAAGTGCGGATGATAAGGTCCGGATCCGGTATGCCCGCCGTAACCAGGAAGGGCTCCAGGTCATGCGCTCCGGCTTCCGCCATCCTGAGGGCCGCCTGCTGTATGTCCCACTTCCCGCTGTAACTGAGCATTATTATCAGCGTAAGTCCGGTATTGGCGGCCGTGGCCCGCTCTATATTGGAGATGGCTTCGTCAAGTTCCGGAGAAAGCCTTGCCCTGTTGCCAAGCACCCGGAAGCGCACCCCGTTCTTCATGAGGGTGTCGAACTCTTCCTCCATGGACTTGAACATCAATTTCATAAGGGTCGAGACCTCCTGCTCCGGCCTGCCCCAGTTTTCCTCCGAGAAGGCGAAGAGCGAAAGATATTTAACGCCGAGCTCGGCACAGCCTTCGGTGACGGCGCGCACGCTTTCCACACCCGCGGCATGGCCGTAAACACGTTCCTTGCCACGTTCCTGGGCCCAGCGGCCGTTCCCGTCCATTATAATGGAGACATGCACCGGTATTTTCTCTGGCTTGATCATCCTTCGTTGCTGTTTCTGACATCCTTGCCCCAGAAGAGCCTGTCCTTGAGGGCGTCTATGAAATTATCGCCTTCCAGGCAGACTTTCTTAAGCTTGAAGGGAGCCTGGCGGATTTCCACCTCGACGCCTTCCGGCAATGTATAATCGCGGTTGTCCACGCTCAGGAGCGCCTTGCCGCTACGGGACCGGGCTGTAAGGCTTATGCATGAAGATGCAGGCAATACCACGGGACGGAGGTTCAGATTGTGCGGAGCCACCGGAGTGAGCAGCAGCACGCTGGAAGCGGGCAGGCAGATGGGGCCGCCGGCGCTGAGGCTATAGGCGGTGCTGCCGATGCTCGTGGCAACGATGAGGCCGTCCGCCCAGTAAGCGGGAAGCCGGACTCCGTCGATGGAAACGTCCACCCCGAGCGTTCCTGCGTCGCTGCGGTGAAGTCCCGCCTCGTTTACCGCATAGGGCCAGAAGTCTTCTATATCGGCACCGTGGACGCTCACTTGAAGCATGGTGCGCTCCTTGACGCTGTAATTGCCTGAAGTCAGATGGGCCGCAACGTCCTCAATCCTGTGGCTGGAAAGGAAGCCGAGCCTGCCGAGATTGACGCCGAGAATGGGGATTCCGGCATCGGCTACACGGTGGGCGGCACTCAGGAAGGTTCCGTCCCCGCCGAAACTGAGCAGAAGGTCGGTCCCCTGCTGCACGCAGTTCCTGCAGTGGATTTCATACACCTCGACTCCCGCCTGCCTCAACTGCGAAAGCAGCGCCGCAATGCGTGAATCGCCGCGAAGCTCATCCTTTTTTATGAAAAATGCTACCTTCATAGCCCTATAGCCTACAAAGATAGTACTTTATTTTTAATGCCAAGGCCCCCGATGTATTCATTATTATTCCTATATTAGCGATCTGTTAAAGAAGATGCTGCTTTGCGCGGCCGCCGTCTTGGCAGTTGCCTGCACCCATGAACAGGCTTCCGATTTCAGGATGATGATCCGCCTGGCATGGCATGAGGAACACGCCACCAAGATGGCTCTTGCAGCCGACAAGATGCGGGCAGCCGGAATTATCCCTTCCATGCAGGAAGTGGTTCTCGGGCATGGCGACGGTATGACGGTCTTCGACGTAATGGAGGATTCCACCATTCATTGGGGAACCATGGTCGGCCCGGACGGCAGGCGGCCCAGGCTCGTATTGAAACGGAAAGGCCATCGCGACCGTACTCTCAAAACCGTACGTGATGGCGATGACCTTATCGTAAGCGTTCCCGGCCTTGACGCCTGGAAATTCGCATGGATTGCGCTCAGCCGCTAGACTTTCTCCTTGCGGCCGGACCGGCGGCTGCGTTCGCAGGCGAAGCCCATCAGATGACTTTCCATCGACACATTGATGTCGCTGGAAAGCTTGCCCGGGTCATGGGCAGCCACTGCTTCCACGAAGTCGCGGACGAGTCCCAGATCCCCTCCGCCATGACCGGCGTCGGCGTATTCGGGAATTTCGGAGACCTTCTTGTTCCAAATTTCAGGCGTGCTTGACAGGAAATTCCATACGCGGAACTCCTTCATGTCTCCCTCTATATATCCGAGCGTACCCATAATCCTGGTGCGGCGTCCTCCTTCCGGAGTGAAGGCGTCCATGGTGAACGACGCGGTGACTCCGTCTTCGAACAGCAGGTTGGCCACATAGTGGTCCGGCTGGTTGTTGTCGCAGTGGAACACGCAGCGGGCATACTTGTCGTAATTCGGATCCTTCAGGCGGCTCATGATTAATTCGGGATCGCGCTTCCCGTCGAGGTCGAATACTCCCAGATGCCTTTTCTGCTTGGTGTAGATGGTAACCGCATTGTAGGGGCAGGTAGCTGCGTGCGGACAGGGCTGCGTACAATAGGCAGGGGCATCCTTGGGAGCGTTCTCCTCCTTGAAATAGTAGAGCCCTCCGTCGGCGCTGGCCGTCTTGCAGGGCTTGTCGATGAGCCAGCGCAGGATGTCCAGGTCGTGGCAGGATTTCGCCAGGATGATAGGGGTGCTGGTGTCCGAGTTCCTCCAGATGCCGCGCACATAAGAATGGGCCATATGCTCATAGCGGATGGGCTCCATATGCTGGATGCTCACGATGTCGCCTATCACGCCGCTGCGAAGGACCTCGTGCAGGGCGATGAAATACGGTGCATAACGCAGCACGTGGCACACGGCGACTATCCTTCCCGTCTTGTTGGCCTTGTCCCGGATGGCCTTGCATTCCTTCGCAGTGGGTGCAACAGGCTTTTCCAGAAGGATGTCGTAGCCGAGTCCGAGAGCAGCCATGCAGGGTTCGTAATGAAGATGATCCGCGGTGGCGATGACCACGGCGTCGGCCAGTTTCTTTCCGGTGGCGAACAGGTCCTTGAAATCCGCGAAACGCATTTCGTCAGGTACGCCGTGCTTGTCGCCCAGACGGTTCCTGCGGTGATCCTGCGGGTCCGCGACGCCGACGACCTTCATGGCTGCGGGGAACTTTTCCGCATAGCGGGCATAAACGCTCCCGCGGTTTCCGCAGCCTACTATGATTACACTTATCTGCCTGTCGGTCTTAGCTCCCAGAGGGCGTATGGGCAGGTCAAGGCTCTTGAGTGGTTCGGCGTTCGCCGCAGACAGGAGCGGCGAAGATATTGCCGCTCCCGCTGCCGCGATTCCGATATTCCTTAGAAAATCTCGTCTTTGCATAAGTTTAAAAAATCGTTCTCAACAAATCTAATGAATAATTATCAGTTTTGGAAGGCTCCGGGCCAGATTGCGTCCGTGTCGGCGCTTCCGCGTGCATTGCCGCGCTGGTCCTTGTCAAGACCGTCCACGCTCTGGAGCCAGGTGTAGAAGTCGGCATTTGCCGCCTGGATCTTGGCCTTCACGTCGCCGCGGGTGTTCATTGTTGTGGGATTGCCGGTAGCGAGCGTTCCGTTCCAGTTCCAACCGCTCTTGTATTCCTGACCTGCAGTGCTATTTGCGGCCCAGACAAGGCCTCCGAAATAGCCGGCAGTGCCGAGCCAGTCGGTGCCGTTATAAGTATCGGTGCCCGGAGTATTGGTCGCCGTGTTAAGTGGACTGAGTTTGTTGGAGTAGAGGTACATAGTTCTGGAGTTTGTATCACCATCGAGCAGTGAATAATACCCGGACACAGTATTTGCAATGATATTGTTTATGAAATAATATGTACTGCCCGCGGCTTCCATCCTTACGAGTGAACCTCCGGTTTGGTTGCCGCTCTTGTTGGCAGTGATTCCTATAATGCTGTTGTTGGATATTACTGAAGGGGTGGTTGCAATACTCATCCAGGAAAGACCTGCCGCAGCCTGTGTACCGCAGCCCTTGTTGTTACGGAAAGAGCAGTTATTTATACCGAATTCTTTGATTTTGTACACGAATATGCAGCATCCATTGTTCCCGTAAGTACTGTTTCCTTCGAATGAACAGTCATTGACATAAAGAGTAGGATTGCCTGTCTTATTATCGTAACAGCGGATGGCTGCGGCCTGTCCTGCAACGTTGTCAATAAAGGCGCACTTGTCGATCCTTACGTCAATATAGTTGAATGAGGTATAACTCGTGTGAGAAATAGCAATGGCTCCGCCTCGTGGATCGAAACTCTTCTCATATGCCGTATAGTTTCCGATGAATTTTGAATTGGAAACAACAGCGGTACCTCTTATCTCCGAGCCCGTCTGTCCATATTCCAGGTTCAATCCTCCGCCGCAGCCGTTGTTGCTTGTCGCCGTAGTGTAATTGCCGTCGAATACGCACCCGTCGATAGTGCAGGTTCCGGAGGTCTTGGAATCTACGGCTCCGCCTTTTGTCGTACTATAATTGCCTTTGAAGGTAGAATTCTCTATAGTAAGATTGCTCTTGCAGGTCTTGTAAATCCCGGAGCCGCTGGATGTCTCGCCGTTACCGTCATTGCTCACTCCGATAGCTCCGCCTCCGCTCACGCTCACATTCGCTTCGAAAGTGGAGTTGCCATACACGTGAAGAGTGTTCTGGCAGTCGCCTTCGCCGCCGATATAGATTGCACCGCCATATCCGCTGCCAATGGAGTTTCCGGTGAAAGTACAGTGGTTGATGTCAAGATTCGTATTCTGATAGTTGGCAATGGCACCGCCGTGTTTCATGGCACTGTTGCCGGTGAATGTCGTATTGCTGATCGTTATGGTCTTTCCGGCCGCCTGTGCCATCCTGATTGCACCGCCTCCGCCGCCGACGCTGATGCTGTTGTTCTTGAACGTGCAGCCGTCGATGCTGAAGGTGCCGGCCGCGGTGCTTTCATTGTTCTTGCTGCCTCCGGCAAGATAGATGATACCTCCGTTGGCACTTACATTGTCTTCGAAGTTGCATCCGTTCCTGAATGTGACGTCAAATGTCACCACAGGATGATTGGCGACTGTCCCCATAACGACAGCACTGCCATATTTGGTATTGTTTCCTTTGAACTGGCAATTGTCGAATTCCACGTTTCCTCCGGTAACGTAAACGGAACCGCTTCCGACTTCTGAAGTATTGGAAAGGAACTGGCAGTTGTCTTTGAACGTAGCTTTTATCGATGCAACGTTTGCTACCATTACTGCCGCTCCGCCGCCGTTGGAACTGCTGATAGTATTGTTCTCGAATTTGCAGCCGCTGAATGTGGCCGTGCCGTTGCCGATCTTCACTGCTCCGGCGTCGGCGGTGGATGAGTAGGTGATTCCTTCATTCCCGCTGAATGTACAGCCTGTGAAAGTGCAGGTGGTTGAAGCGTTATCGATATTCACTGCCGAACCCGCTCCGGCCTTATTGTTCGTAAATACGCAGTTGTTGATGTAGTTGGTACCGGCATTGTTGAGAATAAGGCTGGCGCTGATACGCTTGTTCGAATTACCTGTGAAAGTGCAGCCGTTGAGCGTAACTTCCTGGTCTCCGGAAGAGGGCTTGGAAAAAACAAGTATACCCCTTCCTGACTGATTCAAATTGCGGCCGGTAAAGGTGACGTCCGAGATACTGATCTTGCCCGCGATGCCGAAGACGATAAGGGAAGAAGTCACTGTGTCGGCAGCGCAGGTGATAACTGAATTTCCTCCCGGGGAGAATATGTTGATGTCCCTTCCGCCTTTTTCTCCGACGGTGGCGTATTGGCTGCCGAAATTATATGTGCCGTCCGCCAGGGAAATATTGAACGGAGCATCCGGGGTCTTGAGCTCGGGAACTTCGGGATTGCTGGCTTTGAGCCAGGCGATGAGTTCCGCCGTACCCCAGGCATTCTCGGAAGAACTTCCGTCCTTGGTGCCTGATCCTTCAGGGCTTGCGAAATAGCTGATGATGGTTGCGTCGTCCAGGGCACCTGTGCTCAGCACTTCGCCGCGGGCGAGGGTATGCTCTTTCTTCAGATCTACCTGGGAAATCTCAGTTCCTTCGGCATCGCTGAATTTCACGTTCACTCCGGAAGTGAAATCGAGTCCGGGAAGCACTGCAATGGCGCAGGGACCTACCGAGAGGCCGGAAGCCATCACGCTGGAAGCGGTCTCGCTGAAAGTGCCGAGCACCGCCTCGCCGGCTTCGCTGAAACTAACGGGAACTTTGCCGCAGAGGGCCTGTCCTTCGGCGGAAACGGTCACGCGGCCGACTCCCGCACCGGTAATGTCGGTGAGGATGTAGGAGCACACGTTCTTGAAGGCGAAACTTGCCTGCTCCACGGTGCTGCGTGCCACGGCGATGTTGGCCGAAGCGAACTGCCCGTTCTGTACTGCAGGTACGTTCACGCTGAGGCTGCCGTCGGAGAAACTCTCGAATGCTCCTGCGGGGTACACTGCGTAGAGCGTGGTAACACCTTCGGGCACGCTCACCGTGAAAGTGGTGCTTGCTCCGTCGCTCTCCGCCTGGGCGATTGCGAAGTCCGAACTGCCGCCGCCCCAGACAATCTTGATTTCATCGCCTTCAACCCAGCGGATCTGGCGTTTGCCTTCAACAGGCTCGCCGAGGCTTGTCTTGGTGCCTTCGCTTGCGGCACTGATGGTGACAGTCACGAAACCATCTTTTTCAGGCCCCTTCCCTTCCTTGTTTTCCTTGGCACAGGAAAATGCGAGAAGGAACGCTGCAGTTGCCAATAAGAATAATCTTGTTTTCATATCGTAGTCGTTTTTATTAGTTTGACAATGTTATTCCAGCCAGGAAGAATCAATATCGGTATTGATTATTTCTTCCATGGTGGCGTTGCTGGCCTCCAGAAGCAAGGAATCTTGCGTGAGGAATTCCAGATCCTCACAGAAGGGCGGGTGGTAATTCAATCGTTTCATAAATATTTGTGGTTAATTAGAATCCATATATGTCGATTTCGGCAAGTGCGGCTCCGCTCACCCCGGATGGAGAAACGGAGGAATCGTCCAGGTATGCCTTCAGATAATGAATCCGGAGATAGCGGGCGTTCACTGCTGATTTGAGGGCCACGGAATTATGCTCCCGGTTCAGCAGCCGGTCAGAATAGAAACTGTGCCTGTCCGCCCAGTTGCCCGAACCGGTGCCTCCGAGGTCGGCCATGCCGTTGCCCCGGATTTCAGTGGCGAAATCGACGATCGCCTCCGCGCATTGCCTGTAGGGCTTGCCGTCGGAACCTGTCTGCGCCCATATATCCAGATTGGTTATGCTGTACTGCCTGCCGAGGTCAATCACGACATAGAAAGGAGCCTTGTCGCTTCCGTCGCTGTTCCAAACCGTGTCGTAGGAGCCGTCTACAAGATTCAAGGCTTCGCTGCCGTTTTTCTGCGATGAGCAGTAAACTATGCTCCAGCTGTTCTTTGCTATGCTTGAGGCCACCCTCACGGGAATGTAGGCCGCGTATTCTTCCTTGTCTTTTCCACGGGCATAGACGCCTGCCTGCCCGCTTACGAGATAGTCTCCGCCGACTTCCGGAGCTGTGATTTCAATGGTTCCCTTGCCCGCGGAGGCAGTCCAACCCTTGGGAGGCTTAACAGTCAGGACCTCAAGATTGGCCGCTTTGTAATTCAGGCTTACCGTCTGACCCGAGGTGAAGAGGATGGCGGATTCGGGTGTCGCGAGGTCGAAGGACGAAACGCCCGCAGGGTCTTTTTTGCAGGAAACAAGGGTCAGCGCAAGCATGGCCGATATTATAAGTCCGGATCTTTTCATTTCAATTCTATTTTTTGGTCATAGCCCCAGAAATCCAGTTCAGCGAGCGCTCCGCCGAAGTAGGTGGTCCTGGGAGCTACATCGGCTGCGGTGTAGTAGCAGTTCACGTAGGTGAAGCGTATGTATCTTGCATAGCGCAGTTCGGAGAGATAGACCGAGTTGCTGATTTCGTTTTTCAACACGTCCGGTCCGAAGGTCTCGCGCCCGAACCAGTCGGCGCTGCCGTTTCCGCCAAGGTCGCCCATGCCGTCGCCGCTGAGCGTGTTGGCAAATTCAAACACGGCAGTCGCGCACTGACGGCTGGGAACGGTATTGGTCGCATCTTCCATGTGTTTGTCTCCACGCTGAGCCCAGAGGTCGATCTGCCGGATGGTGTACTGTTTCCCGAGGTCGATCACGAAGTGGAAGGGTATGGTGCTGCCGCTCTTGTAGGCCCAGATGGAAGCGTGCGAGCCGTCGATGAGGTCCTTTGCGTATCCGGTGATGGTGGACGAAGGGTTGTCTTCCCGCACGAAGTTGTGCGAAGAATAGCTCATAGGGTCTTCGGTTTCATAGAACACCATCGACCAGCCTCTCTTGTCGAGCATAGAAGCATTGGGAATGTCGAACCGCCCCACGGGGAGGAACAGGGTCTCGCATTCTACATCCTTCTTTCCTTTTACCTTGCTGATTACCAGTGGAATGAGGCAGACGCCTTCTTCCGGCAGGTACTCGCTGTTGATGGTGAGGCTGCCCCTTGAAGACTCTTCATTGAAGCGTGGAAGGATTACCTGGCCGCGCGAGAAGGTGCACAGATCCTGTGAAGGGACGATGAAATCGCTGCCGTGTGCCTGGTTGTATCCTTCCACCAGCGAAGGATCCACTGAAAGGTCCAGAACGAGGTCGGCGTCGGCCTTGGACAGGGCCCTCACATTGAAATTCAGTACACGCGGAGCGGGGTAAAGCAGATGCAGGGTGTCCGCTTCGGCATCGAGCGAAATGCCTAGCCTGGCGGTTCCCAGCTTATACTCTTCCGGGCTTTTGCTGCAGGCGGCAAGCGCTGCCGCGATGCATATTATGAACGATATCTTTCTCATAGCAGTTTAATATCTACATAAACCGGGAGGTGGTCGGAGGCGATTGTAACGTCGCCGTTGTCGAATTGCTTGCAGATACGGGTCTTGACCACCTGTACGTTGGCGCTTCCCGGCCTGCAGAAGACATAGTCGATGCAGCTTCTGGGATTGATTGCAGGGGCTGTAGGGTTCTGCGGCGTGAGTATTTTCCAGGTCTTGAGCATCTCGTTGATGGTCTCGGAACCCGGCTTGTTGTTGAAATCGCCGCAGAGGAATATGGGCTTTGTCTCATTCTGATAGACACCGTTGAAGAAAGCATTGATAGCGTCTATCTGCGGGCTTTGGGCGCCCGTGCTGAGGTCTATATGGGTGGTTGCCACTATGAAGTCGTCAAATTCCATCACGCCAAGGGCGCGGTCTTCGCCGCCTCCGGCCTTCGGCAGATGGACCACGTGTCCCCGAATGTAATTCAGTTCAGGCGAAGCGCAGACGCCGATTCCGTATTTGCCTCCGTTATAAGGCATTGCGAAAGCATAGCGGTAGTTCCAGTTCCCCATGAGGCTGGCAAACGCCTTTATCTGGTCCACGCGTCCAGTCCTCGCGGTGACGCTGTCAACCTCGTTCAGGCTGATGACGTCGGCCTGAAGTTCCTTCATCATATCCGCGACCATATTCAGCGAACTGCTGCCTGATTTGTAAAACACGCCCACATTGTACTGCACTATGCGGATGCATCCTTCTTCTTTTTCGTTGGTTTCTTCGGCTTCCTGGCTGTGAAGCGGCTTGTCGCTGTCCGGCCCTCCGATTATGGTGGACATAGCATCGTGCCGGCAGGCAAGCATCGAAACAAGTACAAGTGAATATGCTAGTATCTTCTTCATACGTTTAGAAATTAAGTCCGTCGTTCCATCCGGGGTTCTGGGTAAGGGCTCCTCCTGAGAGGGAACGCTCTTCAGTGGGGATGGGATAGAGATAATCGCGCTCTTCGTTCCAGCTGCAGCGGGTGTTCTTTCCCGGATAAACATATCCTTTGTTGCCGTCGGACAGGTAGATGTCCGTGTTCAGCTTGAGCTTCACCGCGGCGTTGCTCTCCGGGTAGGCCCCTGAATAGATGCACACATCCTTCCTGCCGTCTCCGTCAAGGTCGTATTCGCCAATGGCCGGGAAATACATTCCGTAGAGGGGTTCCTCAAAGTTCTTTCCTTCTTTCCAGCGCATCATGTCGTAGTAGCGGAAACCTTCCATAAGCAGTTCTATAGAGCGTTCGCGCCTGATTTCGAGGATGATTCCCGCGTTGGCGCCCGTCACGTGCGTGTAGCCGCCGCGGGGGCTTGCCAGATAAGGATCAGGGTTGGCGTTGGCGGCGGCGAGGTCGATCTTGGGCATCCCCACGCGGTCCCGCAACTTCTTCACCGAAATGTCGAGGTCGGCCTGGGTGAGCGTTCCGAGTTCGGCCTTGGCTTCCGCGTAGTTCAGGAAGACTTCGGCTGAACGGAAGATAATGAGGTCCACATAGGATTTGGTGGCTCCGTCACCGTCCGATTTGCCGAGATATTTGGTGGGCTCATAGCCGGTGGCGCAGATGGTGAAATCCGGTGCCAGCGTGACGCTGCTGCCTTCGCGGGTGTATCCGGGAGTGCGGATCGACTGCGACAGGCGCGGGTCGCGGTTCGCCACTTCGGCGGCGAAGCTCATCGTCTCCCAGCCCTGCACGTCGGTGAATCGGCTGCCGTCCTTCATCAGGTATGAATCAATGATTCGCTTTGTGACGCCCGGACGCCCCATGGATGTGCTCAGAAGATACCAGTGTGAAGCGTGGAAAACTTTGAGGGTGGATGAGTAATCCCTGGCGAGAACCACTTCGTTGGTGGCCTGGTCTGCGTTTACGAAGAGATTCTTATACGATGCTCCGGTGCCTCCTGTGGTATAGACTCCGTAGCCGCTCTTGCTGATGAATTCGGAAGACGCGGCAGCGCTCTGCTCCAGCCAGAAGCGCCAGTCGTGCTCATAGTCGTCGATTTCGTGATACTTGCGGAAAGTGCCTTCGAACAGGGTGAAACGGGATTTGAGCGCAAGAGCGGTCCATTTTGTGACGGTGTACATCGACTTGCCGGTAGGCAGGTTGGCGATTGCGAAGTCGATGTCTTCCAGCATCTTGCACATTATGAACTCCCTGCTGTCCCGGGGCTTGGAAAGGCCCTTGTCGGTGGAGCCCAGCTGGGTGTCATACCAGGGAACGTCGCCGAACCGCTTTACCATACCGAAGTAGAAGTAGCAGCGGAAGAAGCGGGCCAGCGCGACGTATTTGGTGCGGACTTTCTCGTCCTTGCAGTTGTACTGGTAATCGAGCAGAGTGTTTATGTCGCGCAGAGTGGTCCAGGTCCAGCCGCCGCCAGATGGCGAAACAATGCGGGTGCCGCGGACTTCTTCCGAGAGGATGTTGCCTATGATGTTGTCCACCTGCTCGTTGTACAGACCGGTGGACGGGAATGCCGTGTAGAACTTGTTGGTGTATGCCATAAGTTCCTGCTCGTTCTCGAAGAAATCTTCGGGAGCCATCTGCGAAAGGGGCTTCTGGTCCAGGATGTCGCAGGATGCCGCGATCAGGCAGGCGAGTGATATGATTGCAATCTTTTTCATTTTCTTACCTCCTGTCTTAGAATGTGATGTCGATGCCGAACATAAAGGTCTTCATCCAGGAATAAACCCTGAGGTTTCCTCCGTTGATGGCCTGTTCGGGATCTACATAATGTGAATAGAGCCCCGGCGCCCAGTATGCGAGGTTGTCGCCTGTGAAGTAAACGCGGAGTGTCTGCATTTTTATGGCGTCGAGCCATTTCTTGGGCAGGGTGTATCCTACCGTGAGGTTCTTGAGCCTGCAATAGGCGACGTTCTGCAGATACCTGTCGTTGACCGATGTCAGCTCCGAGTTCGCGTTGAGGGCGGTGTAGCCCCGCGGCCTCGGGAAGTAGGCGTCCTTGTGGTCCTCGGTCCAGTACATACGGTGGAAGTCCTTCGGGATGAAGGTCGCGTAAGGCCTGGCGTAAGGGCCCCAGAAGAGCATGGCGTTGCTTGCGGGATACCAGTCCTGATGCCCGACTCCCTGGAAGAAGACGCTGAAGTCGAAGCCCATCCAGTTGAATCCGAGATTGAGGCCGTAGAGCCATCGGGGCTGGGAGTTGCCTATTATGCGGCGGTCGCCCGGGTCGTTTACCGTGTTCTGTCCTATTGAGATGACTCCGTCACCGTCGAGGTCGAGGAATTTTAGGTCGCCTCCGTGCAGGCCGTTCTCACTGCCGGGAGAGGCTATGATGGTGGAGTTCACGTAGGTCTGGTCCACGGGGTACATCTGGGCTTCGAGGTCGGACCAGAACAGGCCGTCCGTCTTGTAGCCCCAGATTTCACCGATCGTCATTCCTTCGTAGTAAGTTTTGGCGAAAGACTTCTCCGGGTTGTTGAACTTGGTGATCTTGGACTTGTAGTCGCTCAGCGAGACGGTCGCTGAATAGGAGAAGGTCTTGCCGAGGAGGTTGAAATCGTCTTTCCATCCCAGCTGGAACTCTATACCCTTGGTCCTGAGGTCGGCGCAGTTGGTCTTGGGTGCGGCGGCACCGTAAACCGCAGGAATCGCGAGCCCCGCTGCGAGCATGTTCTTCGTGTCGCGGATGTATCCTTCCGCGGTGAAACTGAGCCTGCCTTTCAGGAAGGAGAAGTCCATACCGAGGTTCTTGTGTATGGTGGTCTCCCAGGTGAGGTCGCTGGCGTTGGGGGCGCTGATGGTGGCGGTGGTCGGCTTTGTGTTGCCTCCGAAAAGGTAGTTCTGGTTGCCGATGGAGACCACGCGCAGATAATCGTAGTAGCCCACCTGCTGGTTGCCGAGTGAACCGTAGGAGAAACGGATCTTGAAATTGTCCCACCAGGATTTCAGGGGATTGAAGAAAGGCTCTTCGGACACTCTCCATCCGACGGATGCCGAAGGGAAGAATCCCCAGCGGTGGCCTTTTGCAAAACGGGAGGTGCCGTCGTAGCGGCCGCTGAATTCCACGAGGTAGCGCCCTTTCCAGTCGTAGTTGGCACGGCCGAAGAAGCCGAGCAGCGAATAGGCGTTCTGGCCTCCGGAAAGCGTCATACGCTCTTCGCCGTCCTCGCCCTGACCCATCAGGTTGAGGTCGCTCAGGTCGTCGGACAGAAGGTTGTAGCCTACCGAGTTCACGCTCTTGCTGCGCCTGGTCTCATAGTTTGCACCGAGGGTGAGCTTCACGTTGTGCGCCTCGGCGAAACTGTCGGTATAGGTTGCATAGAGGTTGGTCTGGTGATGGTCGTAGGATGAGTTAGTCTCCTTAAGATAGTTGTCGTATTTGCCGGAATTCGCTGTCAGGATTTCTCCGGGGTAGGTGGAATAGGTGGTATTCACCGAACGGTTCGAGTTGTATCCCGTATTATATATATAGGAGTAGTTCGCCTTGACCTCCAGCTGCTTGAACGGTGTAATCGTGGCCTCGATGGTGTTGGCGATGTTTCGCTTGTTGTCGATGTTGCGGTGCTTGTCCTTGTCCAGTGCGGTCATAAGGCCGTCGAAGATGGGCTGGCCGGAGAACGAAGTGTTGTAGAGGCTGCTTCCGTCCGGATTGTGTGCCGGATAGCTGGCGTATCCGCCAACCGTCATATAAGAGAAGATGGTAGATACGGCTTCCGGGCCAGGATAGAAGTACTGGGCGGCGTAGAAGGTGGTATTGTTGCTCAGTTTCAGCCACTTGTTCACGTCCAGGTCCAGTTTGGAGCGGATGTTGAACCTGCGGTTGTAGTCCGAAGATTTCTTGATGATGCCTTCCTGGTAATCCATTCCTCCGGAGATGAAGTAACGCATCCTCTCGGTGCCTCCGGTGACGGATACGTTATGGTTGGTGGCGGGGGCGTAGTCGCGGAAGATCTCGTGGTACCAGTCGGTGTTGGCGTAATACAGATATGATTCGCGGCCGTCCCTTTCGGCCAGCACTACCCACGGCCTGTCGGGGTGGGGGACCTTGTCGTTCCTGCGGGCCCAGAGTTCGTCCATATCGGCCGAGGTGTAATTGGTGCGCCCAACTCCCAGCGTAGCCTTGTAGAGCAGTTCGTTCACATAAACGCTGTAGTAACCTCTGGTCTCGAAGTCGGTGGATGCGGTAGGTGAACTCCAGCCGGCACGTCCGCTGTAACGCACCGTGGACTTTCCGTCAGAATTCTTTCCGGACTTGGTAGTGATGAGAATCACTCCGAAAGAGGCCCTGGCTCCGTAAACTGCAGCCGAGGCATCCTTTATGATGGATATGGACTCCACGTCATTGGGGTTCACGGTGGACATGCTCCCCTCGGCACCGTCGATAATCACCAGCGGGTTCCCGCCGTTGATGGAATTGGTACCACGTATATTGACGGAAGCATCGCTTCCCGGGCGTCCCGAAGAAGTAGTGATGTTAAGGCCCGGCACGGATCCCTGCAGAATATGCGCCAGGGACGCCTGCGGCCTGTTCTGTATGGCATCCTCGTCCACCACCGAAATCGCTCCGGTGAGATTCACCTTTTTCTGCACGCCATACCCGACGACCACAGCCTCGTCAAGGGCCTGGATATCATCTTCAAGCACCACATCGAGCCTTCCCGATGCCGGGACAGGGAGGGTTTTCTCCGCATATCCGAGGCAGGAAAAAGTGAGCGCGGCCCCCTTCCCCGGCTTGAGCTGCACGGAATAGGCTCCGTCGATATTGCTCATCACTACTGAGCTGCCTCCAAGCACAGCCACTCCTGGAATCGGGTCGCCCCGGGAATCCTTGATTACGCCATCGGCGCTGCGCGGCTGGCCGTTATCCGATTCCGTGGGGGTAAGGACAATCTGCTTGCCGGAAATTGCCCAGTTGATGCCGATGGGCGCAAATACCGCCGACAGGACATTCTCGAGGCTCTCCGAACGTACATTGCAGCTCGCCTTTGCTCCGATGTCTATATTGTTATTGAAAATGAAAGTGTAACCGGTCTGTCTTTCGATGGCATTTATGCAGTCCATGACGGTCCCGTCGCTGATGCTGAGCGATACGGACGGCCCGGCCTGCTGAGCCGCAAGGCCGCCTGGAACAAGTATCGCCAAAGCCAGCAGGAACTTCCTGCAAACCGGAATAAGCCTGTTCATGGGAATCAGAATTTTACGTCAACAAAAATCGGATAATGGTCGGAAGCGGCATCCACGTTGCAGCCTTTCACTTCATAGGGGACCGCACTGCGCAGCACCTTGCACTCGGGGCCGCCCTTGAGCACGAAGATGTAGTCGATCAGCTTTTTGGCGTCGGGGCAGGGGTAGGTAGGCTCGCTGCAGGAAATCTGCGTCCAGTCCTCTTCCAGGGCCGCAATTACCTCGTTGCCCGGAGTCGCGTTCATGTCGCCCGCAAGGAAAACCGGCTTGCCGCTGCAGCCGAACCATACTTTTACGCTGTCGCTGAGCTGGTGTGCCTGAAGCGCTGCGGATGCGTGGTCCTTGTAGTCCAGATGCACAGAGATGAAAACGAATTTTTCAGTTTCGGCCACTGCGGCGCTGCGGGCTTCGCTTCCGTTGTGTTTTTCCAGGGAAATGAGCCTCCTGGAAACAAGCGGGGACTTGCTGACGACAGCGTTGCCGTACGCTCCTCCCCTGTATGCCATGGCCCTTCCGTAAGTGCAGTCCCAGGCTCCGAGTTCGGAGGCAAGGTCAGATGCCTGGTCGGAATTGTGCCTGCGGTTGCAGGAATCCACCTCGTTGAGGCTCACGATATCAGCATCGAGCGCACGCACTATGTCCGCTATGGTCTTGATTCCGCTTTCGTCATATTTGCCGAAAGACCCCACATTGAACTGAAGGAGCCTGATGGAATCATTCGGCTTGCGGTACTTGCCTGCGGAACAGGAGCAGACTGCCACAGCAGCGGCAAAAAGTATTAAGGTTTTTTTCATTATTGGTTATTATAATGATTATGTAGTGTTTACTGTAGTTTCAGATTCACGGAATCGCCGTTTATCTCGTATGTCATCGGGGTGATACGGGACATCAGGTCCAGCATCTCCCGCAGGGATTCTGTTTTTATCGTCATCCAGTACTGGTCGCCGCTGGAACTCTTTCCCTCGATATTGATTTTCACACCGTACCACTCTTCCATGAGAGTCACCACTTCGGCGAGGCTGCAGTTCTGCAATTTCAATTCGGGCTGTCTCCAGATGCCCCTTCCGGCTATGTCCGCCGTCTCGACAGAAGCGGCGCCGGTGCTTTTGTCATATGTGAACAGTTCGCCCGGAACCATCTGGGCCATGCTCGCACCGTCCTTGCCGAAAACCTCCACACTGCCTTCCTGGAGAGCGACTTCCACGTCATGCTCCGTCTTGTAGGTACGCACGTCGAAGGTGGTTCCGTAAACCCTTATGTCGATATCTTCACATTCAACCGTAAAGGGATTTGCAGGATCCTTGACAATTTGGAACACGGCCTGCCCTTCAGTTAGCCGTACATTGCGTCTGCTTCCAGAAAAAGCGGAAGAATAGCTCAGCGACGATGAGGAATTCAGCCAGACATGGCTTCCGTCGGGAAGGACTATCTCGCTGTGCTGCCCGGGATTCGTCCGCACTGTGAATTCGTCTGTACCGGCTGATGAAGAGAACCTGCTGCCGGCCAACCACGAAAGGCCTAAAAGGCAGAAAAACGCAGCGGCTGCAGCGATGCGACGGAGATAGAATGACGGTCTGTTTTTATTCTCTCCGGCTTTCTTCCATAATATTTCCGCCTGGGCGGGGTCGGCTTCCGGCGCTTTGCCGGCCAGGGTCCACAGTGATACCGCTTCCTGGAACTCCGCTTCATTCTGAGGCGATGCGTTCCGGAATTCATGAAGTTTCGCTTCCTCCGCGGCAGTAGTCTCACCGGCCAGATAGGCGGCGATGAGGGCGTAGTCGCATTTCGTGTCTTTATTCATACATATTAAAGACACTCAAAGACTTCGGAATACCTAAAGGGTTTTTTTGAAAAATTTGAATTTCTGTGCGCGGCAATATTCCCTGATGCGGGAAAGTGCTATCCCCATCTGCGTCGCCACGGTTTTGGGAGAGATTCCTTTGGCGGCGGCTATATCTTTATAGCTCATACCCTCCTGCTTCGCCATGACGAAAATATCACGGCATTCCTGAGGGAGGGCGCTGATGGCATTCTCAACCATTTCCAACCGTTCTTCCAAAGAAAGGCTGTCCTGGTCGAAATCAAGGACGGGCATCTGCAGGGCGGAATCCAGAAGGCACTTTTCCCTGCTCTTTTCGTTGCGGAGATGGTTGAGCATGGCATTTCTGGCAGCGTAGTACAACCAGCCGCGGACATTGCGGATTTTTTCCGAATCCTCCCTGGCCAGTTTCAGGAACACATCCTGGACTATATCCTTGTTCTTGTCGGCATCAGCGGAGAAATTGCCGAGGAACAGACAGAGTTCCGGATAATAACGCTTGTAAATTTCTATGAATTTCTCCCTGTCCATGTTCTTAGTATGCTGGCAAAGATACAAATTTCTTCGCGGCAAGGCTCGTTTTATATCTTTTCTTTTTACTTTTGCAGGAGTATGACTAAACTGAGCGTCAATATCAACAAGATAGCCACCCTGCGAAACGCGCGTGGCGGAAACCTGCCGGATGTCACCAAGGCTGCGCTGGACTGCGAGAGTTTCGGGGCCCAGGGCATCACGGTGCACCCGAGGCCGGACGAAAGGCATATCCGTTACAGCGACGTGAGGACAATCCGGCCTCTGCTGTCCACGGAATTCAACATCGAGGGCAACCCCATAGAATCCTTCCGGCAACTGGTGCTGGAAGTCGTTCCGGACCAGGTCACCCTTGTTCCCGACGCTGCCGACGCCATAACCTCCAATGCCGGCTGGGACACGCTGAGGAACCGTGAATTCCTAAGCGAAATGTGCAGTCTCTTCCATTCCAAGGGCATCCGCGTGTCGATCTTCATAGATCCCTTGCCGGAAATGGCGGTGGCGGCCAGGCAGTGCGGTGCGGACAGGGTGGAGCTTTACACCGCCGCATACAGCGCCGAGTACGCATCGGGGCCGGAAAAGGCCATCGCCCCATATCTGGAAACAGCCATCGCCGCAAGGCAGGCGGGACTCGGGCTGAACGCCGGGCACGACCTTAACCTCGAGAACCTGGCATATTTCGTGAAGACCATTCCATGGACCGACGAAGTGTCCATAGGACATGCGATAATATGCGACGCCCTTTACATGGGGCTGGAAAAGACAATCGCAGCCTACAGATCATGCCTCGCTTGACACCGCAGTTTCGCGGAAAGAAATAATTTGTTATTTTTGCAATTCGTAACAACGAAAGACCAAATATGAAACGTATCGCTTTATTTCTCAGCATCGCCGCAATCGGCTTGCTCAGCGTTTCCTGCCAGCAGGGACAGAAGAACCAGGAAGTAGCAGCCGACCAGGCCGCGGAAGAAAAGGCCGGCCCGGAAAAGGGCGCCATAGTGTATTTCAATCTGGACAGGGTCCTCGAGGAATATGACATGGCAAACGACCTCCGTTCCGTGGTGGAGACCAAGGTGAACAACATTTCCCAGGACGTGAACCGTCGCGGCAACAGGCTCGAAAAGGATATCAAGGCCTTCCAGGACAAGGTTGACAAGGGGCTCCTTACCCGTTCCACCGCCGAAGTCCAGGGCGCAGACCTCCAGAAGAGGCAGCAGGATTTCCAGCAGTATGCAGCTCAGAAGCAGCAAGAAGCAGCCGAGGAGCAGCAGGTGATGATGAACAACATCGCCGACGCCATCGCCAATTTCCTCAAGGAATTCAACGAGGAGAAGCAGTACGCGATGATCCTCACCACCCAGGGAGGCATTCTCCCCGCCCCCGTCGCAGTCGGAGACCCCGAACTTGACATCACCGATGCCATCCTCGAGGGGCTCAACGCCAAATATGTAAAGGAAAAGAGCGAAAGCGCAAAGAAATGAGGTTCTCCGTAATCGTCCCGGTGTACAACCGTCCGGACGAGGTGGAAGAACTCCTCGCAAGCCTCGTTGCATGCAGGCATGACGATTTCGAGGTTCTGGTCGTAGAAGACGGCTCCACGAATCCCTGCAAAGATGCTGTTGAAGCATACCGCGACAGGCTCGACATAAAATATCTCCCCAAGGAGAATACCGGACCCGGGCAGAGCCGCAATTACGGAGCTGCCCGGGCCTCTGGTGATTACCTGCTCATACTGGACTCCGACGTGACGGTGCCTCAGGACTGGTTTTCCGCCATCGAAAAAGAACTGTCGGAAGCCCCTTGCGACGCTTTCGGAGGGCCGGACCGCAGCCATCCGTCCTTCAGCCCGGTCCAGAAGGCCATCAGCTACAGCATGACCTCTTTCTTCACCACCGGCGGCATCAGGGGCGGAAAGAAAAAGCTGGACAAGTTCTTCCCCAGAAGTTTCAACATGGGCATACGGAAAAGCGTATTCGATGCGCTCGGAGGTTTTGGCACGATGCGTTTCGGGGAAGATATCGACCTGAGCATCAGGATATTCGAAGCCGGTTACAGCTGCCGTCTTTTCCCGGAAGCCTGGGTATGGCACAAAAGGCGCACGGATCTCCGCAAGTTTTTCCGGCAGGTGCACAACAGCGGCATCGCCCGCATAAATCTGGAAAAACGCCATCCCGGCACCCTTAAGGCAGTGCATCTGCTGCCGGCCGCTTTCACGCTCGCCGTAGCCGTACTGGTCCTGGCGGCCCCGTTCTGCCTTGGCCTCAGCCTGATTCCCCTGCTGCTGTACGCCATGCTCATCTTCTGCGATTCGGGGCTTCGCCATCTCTCTTCCGGTCCCGCCCAGGCTATCGAGGTGGCAGCGCTTTCCGTAGCGGCATCATTTGTGCAGTTGACAGGCTACGGAAGCGGGTTTCTCCGTGCCTGGTGGCGCCAATGCGTGCGCGGCCAGGGGGAGTTCGAAGCTTTCAGTAAGAATTTCTACAAATAATTGCTTACCTTTGCATGACAATATGAAACGTCTGCTATATATAATACTGTTCGCATGCTTGCTCGCAGCCAATGCCTCGGCGCAGGAATACATCGTCCCGGAAATCAAGGTTTCGCAGGACAAGGTTCGTGTGAACGGAGAGAGCTACTATGCCCACGTGGTAACGGAAAAGCAGACATTGTACTCCATATCAAAGGCTTACGGAGTTAAGGTCGATGCCATTTACGAAGCCAACGCCAATCTTCATCTGGATAGCGAAGGCCTCAAGATCGGCCAGGTGATTCTCATCCCGATGAAGCAGGAAGGCTCGGCAGCGGCGGAGGCGAAAAACGAAGCCAAGGCAGCAGGCATGGATTCAAGGGCCGTTTTCCCGGGGATGGGAGCCCATCACGAGACTTTGCCGCCTCAGCCCGAAGCTCCTGCGGACAGCAGCAGCGTAGAAGGCTTCGAACTTGACATCCCCTCCAGCGTGAACCTTGCGCTCATACTCCCCTTCTCCAGCGGGGGCCGCGTCAGGGAGAACTGCCTGGAATTCTACTGCGGGGCGCTTCTCGCGGCCAAGAATCTCGGAGAGCAGGGCATCTCGCTGAATATCAACGCCATCGACTGCAAGGCTCCGGGCACGAATCTTTCCACCCGAGCCCTTTCGCAGTATGACGTGCTGATAGGCCCCACCGATACTTTGGATATTAAGAAGATTCTCCGCAATCTTCCACACGACAAATACCTTGTATCCCCTCTCGAACCCAAGTCGGCCGTATTTGCAGACCTCTACAGGCTCATCCAGGCCCCGACTCCGGTGAACGTGCAGAATGAGGAAGTGGTGAGCTGGGCCATCAGCGAAATGGCTCCGGGCGACAGCCTCGTCCTCATCCGCGAGAAAGGCAGGAAGCTTTCTTCCAACACCCTCGCAATAATCAATGCGCTGAATTCTTCCAGGATAAAGTACAGGACCATTTCCTACGCCCTTCTGGAAGGCCTGGAGATTCAGGATTCATTCATGGCGCACGCAGCCGCCCCCGGGCATACCACCCGCTACATAATAGCTTCCGAGGACGAATCCTTCACCAACGACGCCCTGCGCAACATCA
The DNA here is from genome assembly GCA_002350615.1 of Bacteroidales bacterium UBA2861. Lineage (GTDB taxonomy): Bacteria > Bacteroidota > Bacteroidia > Bacteroidales > UBA932 > Cryptobacteroides. Next base: position 49,947 of record DEFD01000040.1, read on the forward strand.
ACCTCATGCTTTACAAGAAGTACGATGTGGCGCTTTACGCACCGTCCAGACTCTCGAGGTATGCAACCATCGAAACAGAGAACCTGCACAACGTGAGTACGCATCTCTGTGCGACATATTTCACTGATTATTCCCGCGAGGATGTGAAGCATTTCATCCTGGCGTACAGGGCTCTCTTCAACGCCGAGCCAGGCCAGTTCGCAATGCACGGCTATGACGTGGTGAACTATTTCGGCAGCATCTGCTCAGTATATGGACGCCAGTGGGCCAAGCGCCTGCCGGACTACCCTGCCGGAGGCATCCAGACAGCCTTCCATTTCGGAAAATATAAAGGCAAGGGAAATGTAAACGATGCTATAATCAGGGTGCTTTATACTCCTGATTTCAAGCTTCAGGCCGTCCGATAAGGATACGGGCGTTGGCTGCGGCTTCGGCAGTGATGCTCGAGCCTGAAAGCAGACGGGCAATCTCCATAACCCTCTCTTCTCCTTCAACCCTGCGGATTCCGGAAACAGCCCGCTTGTCATCCATGCTCTTGCTGACCACGAAATGGGCATTGCCTTTCGCCGCCACCTGAGGCAGATGGGTTATTGCAATTACCTGCATATTCTCACCCATACGGCATATCATGGTACCCATCTTGTCTGCGGCGCTGCCGGACACTCCCGTGTCGATTTCGTCGAATATCATGGTGGGCATGCCGGTGAAGCGTGCAAGCAAAGCCTTGAGACTCAGCATGATTCTGGACACTTCCCCGCCCGATGCTGCCTTGGCGAGATCCGCCGGAGCGGCACCGCTCGCGGAGAATGTGAAACTGACGGCATCGCTTCCGTCCGGACCGGGTGCGGAAGCATCGATTCTGACCCCGAATGCAGCCCTGTCGAGTTCGAGGAAACAAAGTGAGGCCAGGATTTCCTGCTCGAAAGCGGGAGCCGCCTTTACCCGGGCCTCGTGAATGCGGGCGCAAATGGCGGAATGTTCCGACTGTGCCGCAGCCCTTTGCTTTTCCAGGGATGCGATGCGTTCGTCAACGGAAGAATTGTCTTCGATGGATTTCGAGAAGGCTTCACGCCTGTCGATCAGTTCGCCGACATCCGCGCAGTGATACTTTTGCAGAAGGCTGTAAATCAGGGAAATCCTTTCATTTACGAAATCCAGTCTGTCTTGGGAAAGCGAGACTTTGGAATCCAGCTCCGCTATGCTTTCCCGGATATCGGAAAGCTCAATGCGCGCCGAATGAAGCCTTTCGGACAATTCGGCTGTCCCGGGCACATAAGAGGATATCTTGTCCAGCTGACGCCCGGCCTCCTTGAGTGCGGAATCAATGCTGGAAGCCTCGGATGGCTCAAAGGCCGCTCCCGCCAGGGCGAAGGCTTCCTTTATGGACTCGGCGTTTTCCAGCTGCTTCTGTTCGGATTCAAGTTCTTCCAACTCCCCTTCCTGCAGGCCTGCTCTGGAAAGCTGCTCATATTGGGCTGCATTGTAATCAGCTTCCTCCCTGAGGGAATCCCTTCTGAGACGGAGTTTTTCCAGTTCAGAATCAAGCCCTCCGAGCCTGCGCCATGCCTCGCGGCATGCCTGCACATCTGCGGAAGCTCCGGCGAAATAATCCAGCACCGAAAGCTGGAACGCCCGGTCCCTCAGAAGCCTGGTCTGGTCCTGGGAATGGATATCCACAAGCTTGGACGACAGCTCCGAAAGCAGAGCCGCCTGCACAGGGCAGTCGTTGACAAAAGAACGGGAACGGCCGCTCGAACTGAGTACGCGCCTTATGGTAAGGCCGTCAGGATCCCATTCCGCTCCGGCTTCATCCAGCAGGTCACGGATACCGTCAGGGTTGTCGAATTCTCCTTCGACTACGCATCCGGACGCCCCCTCCGAGATATGGGAAGCATCGGCCTTCGCTCCGAGAAGCAGGCCGAGGGCTCCGAGCAGGATACTTTTTCCCGCACCAGTCTGCCCCGTTATAATGCTCAGACCCTCCGGAAATTCTATATCCAGAGAGTCTATAAGCACGTAATTTTCTATGTGAAGCTTGCGGAGCACGGCTGCGGAAGACTTACTTTACGATGTCTTCGCTGTTAGCCTTCTTGTAATAGAGTTCTCCTGCTTCGAATTCCGCAATAGCCACCAGGTCCGGTTTGGGCTGGCGCTCGTAGTATTTGGAGATTTCAATCTGCTCTTTGTTTTCGAAAACTTCGTCTTTGGTATCGCGTTCGGAACGGAAGTCTTCGAGCTTCTTGCTGAGTTCCTTTTTCTCTTCGAGAGCAATCTGGTTGGCCCTCTTGGACAGTATCACTACTGTCTCATAAATGTTGCCCGTAGGCTCGGAGAGATACTTGACATCCCTCGTAATAGTGTTTGTAGGTATTTTCTTTTCCATATTAATAATACGGTGGCTGAAAAGCCGGAAGTTTCAAATTTTTTGTTTCGCTTTTTTGTAGAGGCGTTCGAGCTCCTTGCAATGATGGGATTCGGGGAATTCGCCGATGAAGTTGAAGTAGTCGTCAACAAAGAGCATATAGCGTTCCTTCTGCTTGGATTCGATGCTCAGTTCCGCATATTTGAACGAGGACATCGCGGTGTAATAGAGTATGTCCTCGCGGTACTTGTTGTCTGAATCATCCTTGAGAACGTTCCTGAGCGCCACCCTCGCGGCCTTGTAATCCTCCATCTTGTAGTAGATGTAAGCATTCTGGTAGGCCTTGGTGTCCAGCCTGTCTCCGAGATCCACGAGCATGCGTTTGCAAACCTCGTTGTGGATGCTCTCCGGATAGTCCATGCGGAACTCATTGATGGCCACTATCGTGGCATAGGTCGGAGACTGGTCCAGTTCATAGCGGTAGGTGGCCCTGTAAAGGCAGTCTATGCGCAGGAAGCGCGCTTCCTCGGTGAAGGGACTGCGGGGGAACTTTTCCACAAAGTTCTTGAAATTCGTTTCCGCAGTGTAATAATCCTTGTAGCGGTAGTTGCTCATTCCCCAGTAATACTGCACGGTATCATCCCTCGAGGTTCCTCCCGAAATAACGGAAAGGGATTCGAAAAGATCCGCCGCCTTCTTGTATTTGCCGGCGTTGAAGAACTCGAAAGCAGCCTTGTATTTGGCATCGGCATCGCCGCTCTCAAGCAGTTTCTCGTACTGGGACTTGCACCCGGCCGCTCCGGCAAGGAGCAGCGCGGCAAGGATTATTCTCGTCAGTTTCATTCTCTGTTTTCTTATAAAAGATATCCTCAGGCTTCCTCCTTGAGGAATTTCTCAGCATCTATGGCAGCCCGGCATCCGGACGCCGCCGCGGTAATGGCCTGGCGGTAGCGCGGATCCTGCACGTCGCCGGCGGCAAAAACTCCCTTCACATTGGTGTGAGAGCTGTTTCCGGGGGTCAGGATATATCCGTTCTCATCCACGTTCACCCATTCCCTGAAAAGGTCGGAATTGGGATGATGCCCTATCGCAAGGAAAAAGCCGTCAACCGCTATATCAAAAACCTCGCCATCATTTCTGCGAAGGCGCACGCCCGTCACTCCGGAAGCGTCGCCGAGCACCTCCTGGGTATTGCAGTTCCAGAGGACCTCGATCTTGGGATTCTCCAGAACGCGCTTCTGCATGGCCTGTGAAGCCCGGAAGACGTCCCTGCGGACGATCATGTAAACCTTTGACGCGAGCCCGGAGAGGTAGGTGGCTTCCTCGCAGGCGGTGTCTCCCCCGCCCACCACGGCAACGACCTTCTTGCGGTAGAAGAAGCCGTCGCATGTCGCGCAGGCGCTCACACCCATCCCGCGGAACTTGTGTTCGGAAGGCAGGCCGAGATATTTTGCGGTGGCTCCCGTCGCGATTATGAGGGCCTCGCCCGTGATTTCGCCGCCGTCTTCAAGGCTGAGGACGAACGGTCTCTTGGAGAGATCCGCTCCGCGTACTATGCCGCGACGGATGTCGGCTCCCATTGCAAGAGCCTGCTGCCTCATGGCGCCGGTGAGCGAAATGGGGTCCACTGGTTCAGCGAAACCGGGATAGTTTTCAATGAGGGTGGTAGTCGTGAGCTGACCGCCCGGTTCCGGACCTTCATAAAGCACCGGTGACAGCCCGGCACGCGAAGCATAAATCGCCGCTGTATATCCGGCGGGACCTCCGCCGACAATAAGACATTTCACAGTTTCCATACAAATGGCAAAGTTATAAAATTTATCGCTATATTTGCTTACTGCAGAATTCTAAAGACAAAACAATGGAAATCATCAATCTCGGCCACAACAATTCCGTGCTCAACAACTATATGGCACAGATCAGGGACAAGAAAATCCAGAAGGACAGCATGCGCTTCCGCACCAACATGCGCAGGATCGGAGCCTTGTTCGCCTACGAAATCAGCAAGACTTTTTCGTACAGCGAGAAGCAGGTCCAGACACCCCTGGGCATAGCTGCCGTCCCCACCTGCGACGACAAACTTGTGCTTGCCACCATTCTCAGGGCCGGGCTTCCCATCCATGAGGGGATGCTTTCCGTTTTCGACAACGCCGAAAGCGCATTCATAACCACCTACCGTAAATACGGAGCCGGAAAGGACTTTACGGTGAACACCGAGTACTGCAACACTCCCTCGCTCGAAGGCAAGATCCTTCTCATCTGCGACCCTATGATCGCGACGGGACTGTCGATGATAGAGGCCTACCACAGCCTCACCGCCCAGGGAGGAGAACCTATCCACACCCATTTCGTCTGCCCGATAGTCAGCGCGGATTCCGTGGATGAGCTGAAGAAGTCGGTGCCTGCCAACTGTTCGCTTTGGATGGCGGCGGTCGATGAAGAGCTCACCGGACGCGCTTTCGTGGTTCCTGGACTCGGCGATGCCGGCGACCTCGCCTACGGAGCAAAACTTTAGACAGCCCCCTTTCTTTTTTTTAGATTTCCTTGCGCCAGCTGGCGTGAGGAATGCCCAACTGGCTGCGGTATTTGGCGATGGTGCGCCTGGCAACCTTGTAACCGCGTTTTGTCATCTGCTCCACAAGCTGCTCGTCGGTAAGGGGCTTGCGCTTGTCTTCCGCATCGACGCATTCCTGAAGGGCCTTTTTCAGTTCCCTCGTGGATACCTCGTCGCCGTCGCTGTTTTCCATACCCTCGGAGAAGAAATATTTGAGGGGGAAAATCCCGAAATGTGTCTCAATGTATTTGCTGTTCACCACTCGGGATATGGTGCTTATATCGAATCCGGTAACTTCCGCGATATCCTTCAGGACCATGGGCCTCAGATTGCTTTCGTCCCCGTCCAGGAAATAGTCGTGCTGATAATCCAGGATGGCCTGCATCGTCTTCTGCAGGGTATTCTGACGCTGCTTGAGAGCCTCTACGAACCATTTCGCGGAGTCCAGCTTCTGTTTTACGAAAGTCACCGCCTCCTTCTGTTCGCGGGAGCTGCCGTTTTTGGCTTCCATCAGCATTTCGGCGTATTTCCGGTTCACCCGGAGTTCCGGAATGTTGAAACGCGGCATGGTGAAGGAAAGCGTTCCGTCTTGTTCGGACAGGACGAAGTCCGGGACCACCTGCTGGGCCTGGTCGTTATAGCTGTCGTCTATCTGGCCACCCGGAGCCGGATTCAGTTTTGTGATGCAGGCCATGGCACGCTTGAGCGACTGCTCGTCAAGGCCAAGACGCGACATCACTTTCTGGAAATGCCTGTTGGAGAACTCCTGGAACTGCTCTTCAAGGATGCGCCTGGCGTTCTTCACATCTTCCGTGGGTTGCTTGGCATCAAGCTGGAGCAAAAGGCATTCGCGGAGATTCCTCGCTCCTACGCCCGCCGGTTCGAACTCCTGTATCACCTTGAGAACAGCCTCCATCTCCTCTTCGCTCACATTGACCCCCATCCTGAAGGCCATGTCGTCCACCAGGGATGAAATGTCCCTGCGAAGGTAGCCGTCGGAATCAAGGCTCCCGATGAGGAAGCGCCCTATCATCTGCGCGCGCTCATCCAGATTGCGGAAGCCAAGCTGGTCTTCCAGGCTCTGGGAGAAGCTTTCCTTGACGGAGAAGGTGTTGTATTCGGGACGGGGATCCTTGCCCCAGTTGTTCACGCGGGTCTTATACGCCGGCACGTAATCGTCTTCCTGAATCTCGTCGAGAGATACGTCACGGACCTCGTCGTCGCTGCGTTCCTTGTCAGGATCCGGGGTGTCGTCAAGCACGGGATTCTCTTCCAACTCGTTGCGCACACGCTGTTCGAGTTCCTGCACGGGAAGCTCCATGAGCTTTATCGTGAGGATCTGCAGCGGAGACAGGCGCTGCTGCTGTTTGAGTGTGAGTTCCTGCCTTGGCATCGACACTACCTTTTAACCGGCCTGAGCACACGTACGGTATCCATCCTGAAAGAAGCCGTGTTCTGCATGGACGGATATTTGAAACGCTCCCGCACTATGAAAGCGGTGGGGAAATCCTTCCGGATCTCCGACAGGGCCTCCAGCGCCTCGCTCTTGTTGCGGTAGTCTCCTACGGTGACCTTGAAATAGGGGCTGGTGAAACTGCGGTAGGCGGCAACCTCCGGATATTTCATCTTGAAACGGTACAGAGCTGCTTCACTGCCGGAACGTGCGGACTGGGAATTGTCGAAAAAGATACGTATCCGGAATCCGTTCTGCATCTTACCCTCGTTGGTGCGGGCCTTTTCGAGAACTGAGGCCTTTATGGCTCCGGACTGCACCACTGTAACGTTCTCCGGCATAACGGAAAAGATATCCCGGCCTTTCAGGAGGGAATCCACCGGAGGGACAGGCGTGAATATTATGGAATCCGTGTATTCATAGCCTGCTGGAGGCACCTGGTGCTGTGCCATGGCGGTAAAACCCGCGATGGCCAGGACTGCATATGTCAGGATAAACTTTTTCATAACTTTTCGATAAACTTTTTCAGCGGCACGTTCTTGTATTCAATATCTTTGCCAAGATTGCCGGCCACCGTGGCCCGTCCGCTGATATCCACCCGGTATTCGTCGGGGTTGAACTTCGATGCCAGGGCCACGACCTGGATAAGGGAGAAGCTCTTGCTTATCTGCCCGCTGACGGGCACTTTGTAAACCTTGTTGCATTTTCCGTCCACCGCGATGTTCTCCGCATTTATATAGAGGAGGTCGAGGCTGTCGCGCCTGATGGTCGCGCGGATACTCTTGATATTGAAGTCGGGCGCCGGGTTGTCGATGCCCACCTTGGCCACCGCGTTGAAGCCCTTCAGCCCGGACGGCAGGAAAGACTCTATCTCGCAGGAACTGATTTTCACCTTGCGGTATTTGCTCACGCAGGAACTGAAGCAGAGAAGCCCCAGGAGCGCGATCAAGAGTATTTTGAGGGTCCTTTTCATATCGTATTGCAACTTACAAATATACGAAGAAATTGCTAAATTTGCAGCATGAAGGTATATATCGAAACTTACGGCTGCCAGATGAACGTGAACGACACCGAAGTGGTGTTTTCCATCCTGGCCCGCAAAGGATATGAGAGGACGGAAGACATAGCGCAGGCCGATGTCATCATGGCCAACACCTGCTCCATCCGGGACAATGCGGAACAGCGCATCTGGGGCCGGGTGGATTATTTTTCCGGCTTCCGCAAGGCCCGCAAAGGCGTGCTGGTGGGAATCCTGGGTTGCATGGCGGAGCGTCTGAAGGACGCCCTGCTGGATACCGGGAAAGTGGATGTCGTGGCGGGGCCCGATGCATACCGCAATCTTCCGGAACTCCTGACCGCCGCGAGGGAAGGACATCCCCAGATGGACGTAATTCTCTCAAGGGAAGAAACTTACGGGGACATATCTCCGGTCCGCATAGACAAGAACGGGGTCAGCGCCTTCATCTCCATCATGCGCGGCTGCAACAATGTCTGTTCCTATTGCGTCGTGCCATACACCCGTGGTGCGGAACGCAGCCGGGACTGGCGCACGATAGTCAGGGAAGCCTGCGACTGCTTCGCTTCGGGCTACCGGGAAGTGACCCTACTGGGGCAGAATGTGGATTCATATCTCTATGAAGATGTGAATTTCGCGGCGCTCCTCGGCAAGGTTGCCGATGTCTCTCCACTGCTGAGGGTGCGATTCTCCACTTCGCATCCCAAGGACATATCGGACGAAGTCATCGCCATGATGGCAGGCAAGCCGAATATATGCCACCAGATCCACCTGCCGGTGCAGAGCGGGAACGACAGGATACTGGAAAAGATGCGGCGCCGCTACACCAGGGCATGGTATCTGGAACGCGTCGCCAAGATCCGGGAAGCCATGCCGGACTGCGGGATAAGCACCGATGCAATCGTGGGTTTCTGCTCGGAGACGGAAGAAGAATTCAGGGACACCCTGTCGCTCTTCAGGGAAGTCGGCTTCGATTCGGCCTTCATGTTCAACTATTCCGAGCGTCCGGGCACACTCGCGGCCCGCAATTACCCCGACGACGTGCCTGCGGAAGAGAAGACCAGACGCCTCAACGAACTCATTGAGCTACAGAACGGCCTTTCCCTCGAAAGCAACCGCAGGGACCTCGGGAAAAACTTTGAAGTGCTCGTGGAAGGGCCTTCCAAGAAAGGTTCCGGACAGCTTTGCGGGCGGAACGGCGCCGGCAAGATGTGCGTGTGGACGGACTCCACCCACAAGGCGGGAGACTATGTATATGTGAAGGTGACCGACTGCAGCAGTGCCACCCTTCTGTGTGAACTGATTGAAAACCAATAACCTATAAATCATGAAGCATACGAAAATTTTAGTTGCGGCCCTCTTTTGCCTTGGACTGGCCGCCGTATCATGCGCCGAAAAGGAAAAAGGGTACGAACCACTTCAGCCCGACCTGAAAATCCTGCTCTACCCCCAGGGGCAGACGGTGGATGCCGGAATCGTTGAAAATGGTGTGCAGATCACCCAGGGCCCCGGAGAAGACAATGGTCTGCGCGGAGAGGAGAAGATGAACGAGCGCGGAAATATCTCCAATGTGAACGACAGCGCCCGTATGGAGATTTACTTCCCCAAGAACCCGAACGGGCTGGTGATAGTGAACTGCCCCGGAGGCGGATATTCAATAGTATCTTCTATTAACGAGGGGCTCTGCGCCGCAGAATGGCTTACAAGCCAGGGAGTTACCGTATGCAACCTGATTTACAGGCTTCCCAACTTCCACCGCACGGTTCCCCTTACCGATGTCCAGAACGCTTTCCGTTACTGCCGTGCGCATGCCGCCGAGTGGGGATGCAGCAAGGTGGGTGTGATGGGTTATTCAGCCGGTGGTCATCTTGCCGCCAGCGCATCGACCCTCTTTGTGGACGAGATCACAAGGCCGGACTTCTCCATCCTGATCTATCCTGTCATCGACCTGGACCTTGCAATAACCCACAAGGGCACGAGACTCAGACTCCTTGGAGAGAATCCCTCGGAAGAACTTCTTGAGCACTACTCTTTGAACAAACAGGTAAGCGACAATACCCCTGTGACTTTCATCGCCCTGAGTTCCTACGACAAGACCGTGGCTCCCGAAAACAGCATCCGCTATTACAACGCGCTGCACGAGCACAACATTGAATGCCAGTTGCACATGTACCCGCTGGGCGGTCATGGCTGGGGATTCTACCACGAGCCCTACTCAAAGGACAAGCTTGAGCAGTACCGCGAAGTCTTCTACGCGGACCTTGGCCGCTTCCTCAAGGACTGCTGCCCTGACAAGTAAGCTGCTGATTTGCAGTGTTTTGATCTGTTTCGCTCCCCTTCCGCTCGAGGGGGAGTGAAATTGTTTATTGCACTGAACGACAAGAAGTTATTTATCAGGCTCAACTATAAAAACAGCCATTCACATTTATCAAAGGACAGAAAACGGCTTTCTGCTTTTCTATAGCGCGACTGACTTTTTGACCTTCTTCACGATAATCTGTGGCGCTGCAAGGAAATACGGTGTGAAGGTCCTCGGCATTTGCCCGATGTTCGACCATCTGCACGTGTTGGTCGAGGCCTCTTCCCGTAAGGATATCGTACGATTCGTGCAACGTTACACTTCGCTATATGCCATTGAGTTGAATGAAACCGTCGGGGCCAGCGGTCCTGTTTTCTCGATACCGTTCGGAAGTGCGGTAAAACGAGGAGAGAAGGCTATCAGGACCTGCTGCTCATATGTTTACAACAACCCTTGCGAGAAGCGTCTTTGCAATAAAGCCGAGGAATACAGATGGAACTTTCTTGCATATGCCACTTCAAAATATCCTTTTTCGGATAAACTGCGGCGGGAAGAAGCATCTGCAAGACTGCGTTCTGCGACCAAAATGGTAGATTACCTCTTCCTGCATTCCGAGTATTTGAAACACAAATGGATCGCTTCGCTTTTCGGCAGACTGAATGACAAGGAGAAGAACCAATTGACGGACTACATCATCTGTAAATATAATTGTATAGACTATCCGGCATTGCTCTCATATTACGGCGGCTCATACGATCAGGCCTGCCTGGCCTTCGCATCGAATCAAGGCAGCGAGTACGATATCCGGGAAGAGTTTCATCCCGAATCGCATACCGGCTATCTGATAATCCCCAACATACTGAGACGACATTTTGGCTTTAACACCGTTTACAGCGCTATCCGTTTGCCGCAGAAAGACAGAGAACGCTTGTACAGGCGACTGTTATGTTACGGGAAGTTTTCCAGGAGGCAGCTCTGCAAATATTTAAGGCTACCTGACAAATAAACCACTGATTTACAATGCCTTAATACAATTCGCTCCCCCTCATGCGGAAGGGGAGCGAAATTGTTTATTGCACTGAACTACAGTGGGTTAGCTGTCAGCCCCACTACTGGATGAAAGCGAGGATTTCGCCTTTCTGGACGGTCTTGCCCTGGGCAGCCATTACGGCAAGGACACGACCGTTGATGGCGGGAAGTATCTCCTCGTGCCCGTAGTAGGTGTCTATGAATCCCATAGCTTCACCCGCATGAACTTCGCTGCCGTTCACCGGAGCCGAGGAAGTGTCATCCACATCCACTCCCCAGAGGACTTTGCCGCGCACAGGGGCCTGGACGGCGATGGCGGCAGGGTGCTCTTTCATGAAAGTCGCGGCGTCGAATTCCGGCAGTTCCACAACGGGACGCTTGATCACGATCGGGGCGCCCGCCTTGGCGCGCAGATCTTCCAGTTCGGCATTGAAGCGCTGTTTGGCAACGCCGCTGCGATAGTCCCTGTACTGGCGCTCGTGCATGGCGAGTTCGAAGAGTTCTTCATCGTCCTGACCGCAGTCCCAGCCTTCCTGAGCCATCATTTCGCGGAACTTGGGCAGTTCGTCCGGGTACATGTCCTGTGGATTGCCGTCGTAGAATTCGAAGCCCTTCTCCTTGGCGATGGCGACAATTTCCGGTGCCAGTTCGCCGGGGAGTTTTCCCATCTTGCCCAGAATCATGCCCCAGCTGTCCTTGTCCACGGAACTCCAGCGCGGTTTTCCCTTGACGGTGTCCAGCAGGTTCATGAGCGCTATATTCTTGACATACTGGCTGAACGGAGTGACGAGCGGAGGGTAACCTACCCGCGGCCACACGTAGCATACTTCGTCGAAGAGCTTCACCATGAGGGTGTCCAGAGTTATTTCCGGACGTCCCGCAGCACGTTCCGCGGCGTTCACGGCACCGAGGAAAGGCTTGAGGTCCGCCATCATTGAGCCCATCATGCCTCCCGGAAGGCCGCAGCCTACCAGCAGCGAAGTCATCACTTTGTTGGCGGGATTGATCCAGTAGCCGAGGAAGTCGTCGATAAATTCCTGAGTCAGGGCCCGGACCTGCATGTATGCGTCCATATTGATGTCCTTCACCAGGAAGCCGTCCGCCTTGAGCATTTCACGGATAGTAATCACGTCCGGATGCACTTTGCCCCATGACAGCGGTTCCACGGCGACATCCAGGTAGTCAGCCCCGGCACGGGCCACTTCAAGCATCGAAGCCGGCGAGAAACCGGGACCGCAGTGCCCGTGATACTGTATTATGATGGACGGATATTTTTTCTTGATCTCGGAAGTGAGCTGCGCGAGGAAAGTGGGGCGGCCGATTCCCGCCATGTCCTTGAGGCAGATTTCATCGGCTCCGTATTCCACCAGCTTGTCCACTATGCCCATGTAGTATTCCACCGTGTGCACTGGGCTGTAGGTAATGGAAAGCGCCGCCTGGGAAATCATGCCGGCTTTCTTGGCATATTCAACGCTGAGGCGCAGGTTGCGGTGGTCGTTAAGTCCGCAGAATGAACGGGCGATATCGGTGCCCTGGGCCTTTTTCACCTTGAACATCAGCTCCCTCACGTCAGCAGGGACGGGGTTCATGCGAAGGGCGTTCAGTCCCCTTTCCAGCATGTGCGTCTGGATGCCGGCCTTATGGAAGGGCGCGGTCCACTGCCGGACGGCAGTGTTGGGGTTCTCCCCAAAGAGCAGGTTCACCTGCTCGAACGCGCCGCCATTGGTCTCCACACGGTCGAACACGCCCATATCTATAATTGCCGGTGCCACCCTCACAAGCTGGTCCACCCGGGGCACATACTTGCCGGAGGACTGCCACATATCCCTGTAAACCAATGAAAATTTTATTTCCCTTGACATATTGACCGTATTTTTTGTACAAAATTAACCATTTTTGCGCATTATAATCCTCCCCAATCATTAAAATAAAAGCACTTCTCCTCATGGGCCCTATTTTTTACATTTTTTGCAACTGCTATTGTGCAGTAAAAATATTTTTGTACCTTTGCAATCCCTTCGCGGGCGAAACCTGTTGGTGCGGTACTCCGGCAGAATCCGGAACCTGACCCCGCAAAGGTTCATAACACGGTGCAATTAGCTCAGTTGGTAGAGTCCCAGATTGTGGTTCTGGTTGTCGTGGGTTCGAGCCCCACATTGCACCCCACAAAAAAATCCGGCCCTTGTAAATGGGTCGGATTTTTTCGTTCTGCAGAGAACTCCCCTGCTATTCGTAGCTCATCGAAAGAGTGACAAGATTGACATCGACAGAGCCGGAATTCTTGCACCAGACGTGCTCTGCCGCGGCATCGGCAGGCTGACCGTTCACATTGTTGTGGGAGGTAGGAAAATATACCGGAGATGAATAAGTAGAAGAAATCTGCGTAAAATTGCCTACACCCTGTCCCGTGGCTCTCCTGGTTGCCGCGAAATTGCCTATATTTTTATCGGTCTTCGTGTAATATACATAGCCCGTGCAACTGATGGGAAGCACCTGGGAGACCTTACTTCCATCCCACCATTCTGCGCAGTCAGGGTCTATTCGCAGCCGGTGAGTCCGATAACAGTTCAGATGTCTTGAGCCAATAGAAGAATGCTTCGGGATTCTGGAATTTGAGCTGGTTCAGGCGGGATGAGAAGGAGTCCGGAATGCGTGCCGCCGCTTTTTCTATCCATTCAAGACTTCGGCTGTCTGGTGATATCATTTTTCTGTCTCCTTCAGTATTGCATTGACTTCTTCTGTCCGGTTTCTCCGCCCGGCATAGCGGAGAAGGGTTTTACGGCTGACGGCATACCGGCTGAATGCCGCGGCATAGATGGCGTATGCCTCCGAGCCGGTAAGGGCATGGAGGGCATTGTCGCACAGAATGTCCACAAGAATTTTTTCAAGTGTTGGGACGCTAACCCCGCCCGAGACTTCAACGGGAGCCTGGCTCACCTGCGGTGTGACAACAACCAGTTCCCTGCCGGGGGCAACCCGGGAAAGAAGGCTCCTCTCCGAATCTTGGAGGATGAGCGAGTCCGTCAGGTTTTCAAGGGCGTCGGCGACAGAACCAGCCGCAAGGCGTTCCGCCCCCACGATGGTAAGGCGGAAATTGGGGATGTCATGCATCAGGGGCAGGATGGCGTCCGTGTGCCAGATACTTGTCTGTGAAAACGGCAGGGCCGCTTTCAGCTCCTTGAACAGCTTGGAGGTTTTTTCGTCCGGAACGATGTGAAAAGCCGGTTTGAAACCACTGCCCGGCAAGAGCAGGCCGTCCTCCTTTTTTATCCTGCCCTCCCTCACTAGACGGCTGACAATGGTAAGCGAGCTCCCTTCCGGAGAATGGAACTCTTCCCGGAGAAGGGCTACCAACTCCGTAGCGGCCACGCCCTCCGGATGAGTGCCGACAGTTGATATGATGCGCTCCGTGAGTGTCATGGCGCAAAGGTAAAACAAATTTGTCAGAAATTCCAATAATTTGACAAAAATGTTTATAAAGAGCTTTCAGTGCCTGCGAGTCCGACCACTTTCAGGGCTATTTCCCTGCAGGTCCGGGCCACTTCAGGATCCAGACCGTAGTCGCTGACGTCTTCCGAGAACGGCTCGCCGAAAAGAAAGAGATAATTAACGCAGGCCTTGAGGTAGGCGCCATTGCGGTTCTGATGGAAATTGTCCCCCCAGTATAGTTTGATTCCGGCATTGTATGCCTGCAGGAAAGCATCGGCGATAGGAGAGATGTCCGCGCCCATTGCAGCGGCCAGAAGCCTGGAGCCTTTTGCCAGATCCGCATAGAAAGCCTCGTGACTGCCGTAACCTTCCCAGTCCGAGCGTGGCCAGGCCCAGGTGCGCTCGAGTATCAGACGGCAGGAAGGAGAGTATTTCCGTACCCTTCCCGCCATTTCGAGGGATTCTGAAAGGATATGGGCATTTTTGACGGTATCGACGGCATAGGTAGATGCACTCGTCGTGTTATTCTGGAGCAGCGCCACTTCGTAGCCCCCTTCCGCAATCGCCGCCCGGGTTAGTTCGAGTTGCAGATGTTTCGAGAAATCATAACCTCCCTTGATATTTATGCCCACGTCCAGCCTGCGGCCCTGGCTGTGCGCGATTTCAAGCAGGGCAAGATACGATGCGCTGAAGAAAGTGAAGGAATTGCCTATCATCAGCACCCGCGTGGTACTCACGGCCCCCTCGGGCCATACTGCAAGATACATTGAGCAGCGCGGCCTTTTCGAGAGATAGACTTTCACCTTGGGATCTGGCGCACTCTCGAGTGCACGCATCCGCACATAGAATTTCTTGGATTTCAGGCCCTTGTCGAGCGTTATTGTGTTTACGCGCCAGGTTTCATTGGCCTCCGAATAGCGCTTCATCGTAAATTCGGCCCGCTCGCCAAAAGCTCTCCACTTTTTCCCGTCGTAGTATTCGCAAATCCATTTTTTCGCTCCTCCGATGCCGTTGATTCCCATAGAGAAGGAAACATCCACATCGGCGCCGGCAGGCAGTGGCCCGCAGGGGGCGGTGATAAGGAAATAATCGCCCTGCCTTACGTTGGAAACATTTATGGTACCGCTATTCTCACGGCCGAAAACAGGGGCAGTTCCTACAAAAGTGAGAGTCGCACTGCCCGTTTCGTCTTTCTCTTCGTGATCCCTGACCCAGGCACTCTCGGTTTTCGGATTCATAGGGAAAAACCATCGTGCCGTGACGGAGGGCCGCCCGGCAAACATCGACACCGCCTGAGAAAAAAGCAGCAGTGCGGCAAGGGAAAATCTTTGAAATGCAGTTTTCACAGCACGCCCTCCACGAATCTTGCCTTGACGTCCTTGACCATCTTTTTATACACTTCTGCGTGCGCAGAGTCCGTTCCGCTGTGGCCTGCCCAGGGGAAGAAGGTAATGCTCCTGGACCGAGCCGAACCGGCATTGTTGAAAGCCGCGGAAACGGCTGCAGGATCCTGGACGGCATCAATGTTGCTGGCTTCGATTAGAAGGTCGCCCTTGAAAAGGGATATCAGCAGGGCCGCGTCGTGATAAGCCAGCACAGAACGGCCCAGCTCGGTACCGGCATATTTGCGATGGACTGAAGCCGGCCAGCCCGGACGGCGGCCCTGAAGGGCACCGCCCATATCGGTGAGTGCGGGATTGACCGCAAGGACGTGGGTCACGCGGGTGTCGATGCCGGCAACGGCCAAAGCCTGTCCGCCGCCCTGGCTGCCACCCACCACGATAATCCGTTTGCCGTCCCAGCACCGGAGAGTGGCAGCATAATCTATGGCCCTTATGTCCCGCAAGTACATATTGTGGAAGTAATAATCTTCGACGGAGCTGAAGTCCCTGCGTTCATAGTCCTTCAGGCTGCCAAGGGCCAGGTCTGAATAATACTCTTTCGGTTGGTCGTCCAAAATCCCGTGGGCGTTCACGTCAACGGCCAGAAAACCTTGTTTCGCCTTTGCCACGACATCTTTTGCAAAGGCGTGGACGTGCGCGCCCTTTACCCCTGCCGCGTGGAAATGGACGTGCATCGGCAGAGACCCCTTCCTGGCATTTGCGGGATAGGCAACATAAGCCCTGCAGGGGTTGCCGGAAGGCATAGGGATCTCTATCTTGTAGCAGACGATATCGAGTGCGTCCTCCTGCTTCATTCCGACAGCCCTGCTTTTGAAGACTTTCGGTGCCAGCGCACGCATCTTTGCCAACTCTGCGTCCCAGTATTCGCGCAGGTCCGCGGGCACATCGAGCCCCGGACGATAATCTTCCGGAGCCACGATGAATCCAATGCCGGATCCGCTCCTCGGATTCGATGTTGGCGTAAGATTCAGCATTACGGATATGGCGTCATCGAAGACACCGGAATAGACAACGCTTTCGCCCGCAGGAAGCGTGAGTTTTTCTTTGGAAATGTCCTGGGCGTAACTCTGCACCTTCAGGTTGTAAGTTCCTTCCTTGCCGGAGGGAATGACAGCCGTAACCTTCACGCTGTCGCCCTTGGCGAAAACTCCGTTCACGCTGTTTATTCTCAAATCCACGCCGGCCAAGGCGGGCAGCACGATGGAGAAGGCCGGCAAAATGGCCGAAACAAGTCTTTTCATATCAGAATGTCCTTAATCTGGTGCTTGCTGTAGCTTTCGGCCGGGCAGGCATCTTTTCCCCGGCAATGGTTACTCCGCGGAATATGACTTGAGGAGCAAAACGAAGGATGTATGGCTCGGGCGCTCTCTCTAGATTGACATTACGGAGGACGATGCGTCCAAGCGGCTTGTCTTCGAGCCCGACAGCATAGAAGCCGCACTGCCCGGAAGCGTGACCGCTGACATTCTCGACCAGGAAATTCTCGAACGCAGTGGGATAGTGCCCTCCCCGGGGCTGATGATACGCGGTCTCGAAACGGATGAACGCAGTGCGGACAGTATCGCATACTATATTGCTTACGTGCACGTTGCGGATGTATCCTCCCCTGTCGAGATTCGATTTGAAATAAATGCCGCTGTGGCAGTTGCCGATGACGATGTCCCTGGCAACCACATTCTCAACGCCTGCGGACATCTCGCTGCCTATGCAGAGTCCGTTGCATTTCGAATTGAAGCGACAGTTGCGCACCAGTATGTTCCTGGTGGGGATTCCGATTCTCCAGCCGTCCTGGTCGCGCCCCGCCTTTATTGCGATGGCGTCGTCGCCACAGTCGAAGGTGCAGTCTTCTATCAGTACATTCGAAGTGTATTCGGGATCGCAACCATCGTTATTGAGATTGTAACTGGAAATCTTCACTCCCCGCACTGTGACATTGTCGCAGAGCACAGGATGGATCACCCAGTAGGGGCTGTCCAGGATGGTAATGCCTTCTATCAGTATATTCTTGCAGCCGAAGGGCTGGATCATACTGGGAGGCAGGATAGACTTGTCGCCAAAACAACGTTTTTCCACAGGGATGCCGTCAAAACCCATCTGGCGAAGGCTGTCCTGCTGCGCGGAGCGTTGCGGACGGAAGCGTGCGAAACTGCCGGAAGCACGGCCGTCCAGCACTCCCTCTCCGGTTATCGCGATATTCTCCTGGCCATTGGCATACACGAATGGGGAATAATTATACAGCTCCGTCCCCTCGAATATCGTACGCACGGCCGGAAGGTAATCGGCAATATCGGTACTGAACAGGAGTTCCGCCCCTTTTTCAAGATGAAGATTCACATTGCTCTTGAGGATGACCGGGCCCTTGCATTCGTAACGTCCTTCACGGACAATCACACGGCCGCCACCTTCGGCGCTGCAGCGCTCTATGGCCGAATTCAGCGCAAGGATGAATTCTCCGCCGGAGGGCACTTCATAGGTGACATCCCGAAAAGAGGGTTCCCGTATCCCCGACAAAATTTCCGACTCAAGCGTACGGGCGCTGCAGGAAATAGCAAGCAGGCTTGCCAAACAAAGCACAAATCTGTTCCGCATCATTTTTTCAGAAGGATGAGATATTGATGAGCCTCCAGGACATTCGTTTCGAATCTGAAAGGCTGGTTGGTCATAAGATCCACATAATCGGCATTCAGGTATTCCGCGCCAAGCTCGACAGGGGCCGCCTCGTCGCGCACATTGGCGGCTACCAGCACCTGCTCGGAATCGTAGGAACGCAGATACGCAATCGTATTGTTGTCTGCGCACAGTTCGGTGAGGCTGCCTTTCCGCATCGAAGGGTGAAGGGTAACACGTATGAGCCTTGTAAACTCGTCCCAGATATCCTTGCCGGTGGTCCAGTTCAGCACGGGCGGTTTTCCCTTGAAGAACGACAGATGCTCGGGGTAGCCGATTTCCTGCGAAGAATAAACCATTGGTATGCCGCCCATCGTGTAGGCAAGGGCTGTCGCCACCATCGCACCGCGCTGTCCGCCGAACTTTTCCGCTGGCGAACCTTTCACACATTTGTCGTGATTGGTGCAATAGCGCATACGGACCTTATCGGGCCCGGCCGCTGCAGCCCCTTCCATCTCTTCGGTGTTTGTCTCGAAAAGGATCCTGGTGGAAACGTCCGGATTCTTGTGGAGCTTTTCCAGCGCGTCGCAATAGTGCCAGCCGTAATTCATATCGAAGCCGGCGGCAAGCGAACGCGGCTGGGCGGCCTCTGCAAGCATCAGAAGAGGACGTTTGGGATAAGAAGCGCGCAGGTTGGAAATTATCCACTTCCAGTCATCGGTTTTAATACCTTTATCGTGAATGGGGCAGGCCGTGTCGCAGCGGAAGCCGTCCACATCGGCATTGTCGATCCAGAACCTCATCAGATTGAGGAATGTCTCCCGCAGCTCCGGGGTGTCCCAGTTGAAGTAGGCCCCCTTCTTGTAATCCCGAGGGTAGGCTTCCCTATACCAGGAAGGATGGTCTCTCACCCACTGGCAGTCAGGGCCAGTCCCCCAGGTAATTATGTCCAGGATCACGCAGATGCCTTTCTTGTGCGCCGCCTTGACGAAGCGGAGCAAAGCCTCCATACCTCCGTATTCGGTACCCACTGCATACATATCCTTTATACTGTAGGGGGAACCGAAACGGAGACGGCTTTCATCATAGACAGGCAGGAGCCAGATTACGTTGCAGCCGAGGGCTTTGATTCTGTCCAGCTGCTTGCGTACGGCATCCAGAGAGTTTTCTTTGGCAAACAAGCGGGGACTTGCCGAATAAACCACCATCTCGTCGTGCGAAGGCAGGGGCGGGTACGAGTTTTTCCCGCTTGCAGACGGTCCCGCGCAAAAGATTGCAATTGCAATGGTCAAGAATAATATCAGTCTTCTATTCATTTGGCTCAAGGATATAGTATTGGTACGCGGTAAGGGAATCACTTTCGAAGCGGAACGGTTCTCCCGTCATAAGGTTGGTGTAGGAGGCGTGAAAATATTCATCCGACACGTTTTTAAGGCGGTTCAGCACCGTCTTCCCCCTCACGTTGGCTATGACAAGGATCGTTTCGTCTTCGTATTGGCGGAGGAAGGATATCATCAGTTTATTCCAGTTCATCTTCGTAGTGGTTCCCCTGCGCATTGACTTACGACGGGTGATAGAAAGCATCCTTGTTATTTCTTCACGCGTCTGCTGTCCGGAAGTCCAATCCAGTACGGGCGGAACTCCCTTGAAGATCGAGAGATGCCCCGGGTAGCCGATTTCCTGAGAGGAGAATACCATAGGCACCCCGCCCATAGTGAAGGCAAGGGCCGTGGCCGCCATAGCAGCTTCCTGCGTTCCGTATGTCTCGGCTGGAGAGCCGCCTGCCGCCCTGTCGTGGTTTGTGGAAAAACGCATTCGCGCCTTATCCGGCCCTGCTGCAGCCGCGCCTTCCATTTCTTCTGTATTGTTGGTGAAGAGCCTGCTGGTATTGGCAGTTTCATCGGAGAACACCTTCTCCAAGGCATCACAGAAGTGCCATCCGTAGTTGAGGTCGAAGCCATCGGCAAGCAGCCGCGGCGGAGCGGCTTCGGCAAGCATCAGAAGAGTCCTTTCCGGATAAGAAGCACGAAGATTGGATATGATCCACTTCCAGTCGGCATCGGTAATGCCGTCGTCCCGGGTAGGGGCCGCCGTGTCGCAGCGGTAGCCGTCCACGTCGGCATTGTCGATCCAGTACTTCATCAGTTTCAGGAACTCACTGCGAAGCTCGAGCGAATCGGGGCCTGTCCAGTTCAGCCGGCAGCTCTCGACGGAGCCTTCGGGAAACCCTTGAAGATACCAGCCAGGATGCTCCTGCACCCAGGAACAATCAGGACCGGTGTGGTTGGTTATAATGTCAAGTATAACCGCTATGTCGTTGTCGTGGAAGGTCCTGACGAGCCTTTGGAGGGACTCCATCGTGCCGTATTCCTCCCCCACTGCATACATATCCTTTATACTGTACGGGGAGCCGTAACGGTATTCGCTTTCGTCGTAGACCGGCATCAGCCAAAGGACATTGGCGCCGAGGGCTTTGATACGAGGCAGCTGCGCAGTGACGGCATCCAGGGAGTTCTCCCGGGCAAAAAGCCTGGGACTTGCCTCATACACGATCATCTCGTCCAGGCTGTGGCTCACCCCGGACTTCTTTCCGGCCCCGAGAGTAAGGGACGATGTGCTCCTGCTGCCTGCGGCGGCGCCCCTGCCCGGCCAGGACCGGGTGAAGGACTCCGTCTGTCCGCCCTCGTAATGGACTATGATATAGACCTTTTCGGCATCCATTGCAGGCAGCGGCAGGATGAAGAATCTTGCAAGGATGCTGCCCTGCCGGTTGCCTTCCGGGAATTTGAGTTCCAGCCTGTCCGTCCATTCCGAAACGGGCATCGATGAGGGGTCGGGTGCGGTGATGTCGATATCCGCCGCCACGGGGAAAAGGTTCGATGAAGTTTTCAGGACCACCGATGAAACTGTGCGGTCTTCGCTGTTGGCGAGGATGACATCCCACACGCAGCAGAGATGGTTAATATTCACCGTGCACTTGGAAAAATCGTTCCCGGACACCTTTCCCGTCCCTGCAAGTATGGCATACACCGAATCCGCGCTCTGGACTTCCGGTATGCTTATGCGCACGGTTTGCTGGTCCTCGCCGTTTTCGGAAGACGCCGGATAGAGGGCGTATATTTCCCTTCTCTCCGGATTGCCTTCCACTGTGCCCTCAAATACGGCTTTCTTTCCGTTCGACGACTTCAGGCGGAACACATAGCTGACCGCTCCGTCGGCATCTGTCCAAAGGGAGATACTGTCAGCCGGGCTCCAGGATACCGCGCCGTTTCCGTCCACAGACAGGCGGGTGTCTGCGGCAACGGCGCTGAACCTTACCGTTACCGGACCCCCGGTGACTTCCGTCCGCCGTGGCTCTTGCCTGCAGGAAAGAAGTACCGGGAGCGCGATAAGGATAGCGGCTGCTTTAAGTAGTCTCATCATTCAAGCCATCTGGGATCGCCCGCTCCTGCCGCACGCACGTCCGAACCTGCCGCTACCGTAAAGTCGGAAGAAGCATAGCGGGGGCACAGGGCGGCATTGAGCAGAGTGGACTCGTTGGTAAGCATCTCGTAATAACCGGTACCTGTTTTCGGAGTATATGTTTTCCAGTCAGATGTATACCAGTTGTTCTCGACTGTTTCGCTATATTTAGAAGCTACTGATCCTACTCTCAGTATTGCGAATTCTGTGGTTTCGTCATAACCGTTGCTGCCGACGAACAAATTGTTCCTGAAGGTATTGACGACCTGGACATTATTCTGCGCATAGAACATATATTTGTTCGAGCTATTTGCCTTCATATTCGCAAAAGTGTTGTTTTCCACGGTAAGGGCGAAAGGCACTGTCTGCTCTGTTGCAGCCATCGTGTTGTACATAAAACAAGCGACCACTTCAAAGGTGCTGTTCTTGAACGTTACAGCATCAGCTTTGATTGAGTGCAGCATTGCGAGAGTCCCCAGGGAAGAACTGGGTTTAACGACACAGCCATTGATGGTAAGCGATGCAATTTTAGCTTCGGAAGATGATTCAAACCTTACAAAACCATTTGTAAAATCAGTAATAGTGCAATTGTCAAATAGTACATTCCCGATTTCAGCTGCTCCTGTAACACCTTTTACATGGATAAGATAGCCGCACCCCACCGTTGTCGTAATCTCTGTATCCTTGAAGGTGATTGAATTAATCGTTGTCGGAGAAGCGACATAAACCAAATTGGTCTTGAAGTCTTTCAGCGAACAGTTTTTAAAGATTATGTCTCCTATCTCAGCCCCTGTAATAGATGCCGGGACATCGAGTACATAACAAGAACTATTGGTGGTCTTAGCCGCCAAATTCACATTTTCAAAAGAGATGGTTTCTATATTGGAATCCGATGTAGGGCGGACTAGAGCAGCATAGCTCGGGGTAATTGTCGGATGAACGTTATCGGGGTCAGAAGCAATCCACAGGGACTGGCTTATGTCGAGCCTCCCGCCGGCAGTGAAAGCTTGTGATGAAGACGAATTAGATTCGAGCCACAGTTTTGCTTCGCCATTGACCGTACCGGCGATTGCTTTGTTTACCAGTGTATTATTGATACTTGTGCCTTTCTTGACGAAATACCATCCCCAGGGTGCCTGGCTGGCGGTGCCGTTGCCGAGGACTAAGGTATTGCTCCTGCGCTTGCCGGCCGCTATGTCAAGGGACTTGCTGCCGATGGCGAAGGTCTCGTAGAAGCCGTCCTCGAAAACCACGTGGATGTTGAAATCGACACCCGTGCAGGTCAGAGGAAGAAGAGCGAAGCGCGCGGTGACATCCGTGCTTACGGCGGAAGCGAACTCAACGCTCACATCCTTCACCTTCGTGCCTGCGCTCACGGCCGGGTTGTCCGCTGTGAGGTCCACCGTGCCGGCAGTTGCGAACACTTCGGAGCCGGCGGTGAAATGCACGGCCTTGATCGCCTTGGCGGAAGAGTTCGTGATGTTGATGTCGTAGAGCCAGCAGAGATGCTTCATCGAGACGGAGGCTGCGGAGAAATCGTCACCCGCTACAGCGGCCTTGCCGGCCATAAGGGTATAGTTTTCGCCGTCCGTCTGCACGGCAGGGACGGATACTTCGAGTGCTGCAGGGCCTCCGGACCAGCTGTCTGAATAAGGATACACGGCATAGGCGCAGGTCCTAGAAGGATTGGACGCCACCGCGCCGGAGAACTGTGCAGCAGCCTTTCCGGCGTCCGCTGCAGCAATCGCGAAATCATAGGCGGTCGTGCCGTCCACATCGGTAAACACCGCAAGGTGGTCGCTTGCATTCCAGGTAACCGCACCGGTTGAGCTTATGTCGGTTTTGGAAGCAGGAGCACTCTGCTGAGCATCGGGCCTGCCTGCCGTGAAGGAAACCTTTACGAGTCTGTCAGAAGAGTTCTCTTCTGCAATCTTGCTGCATGAAAGCGCGGCGGCCGCTGCGGCCACAAGCGCAAGGATGTAATTGATCTTTTTCATAACGCATACATTTAGAAGAGTTCGCCTTCATCTTCGAAATCCGGCACGTCAAATTCATTGGAAACTGTCAGGATTGCCTGACTTTGCCAGAATGCGAGAATCATCGCATCCGGCGACTGGTAGATAGTTTTGTTCATATTATATGATTGTTTGTTTATTTCAGCCATCTCGGGTCTCCTACTTTGTTGGTTCTGACACTGGTACCCGCCTTGACGGTAAGGTCGAAGTTTTCGAGGTCTTCGAAAACTGCTGCCGTGTTTTCTGCTTCAGGCAGTACGGAGATGAAATCGACCGTCCCGTTCACGCCGTCGCCCTCGAATGTCTTCCAGTCCGAAGTGCACCAGTTGTTTTCGTAGCTGGCGGTCAGTTTGTTGGCGCGCAGCTGCCTGTAGGTACCTGTAATGTTTGTGGTGCCGCCATAAAGGTTGTCCTTGAGGGTTATGGCTCCCTTCAGCGCGCTCTGGGCTATCGCAATGATGACGCCGTTCGCCGAGCCTTTGAGGTTCACGAATGTGTTGTTCGATATGTTTATGGCGATGGTGCCGGTGTTGATGTTGCAGTAGCACAGATATAAGGGGCCGGACACCGTGCTCCGGGTAAGGCTGAGGTTCGCTACCTTGTCGGAATTGGTGGCGAAATGAAGGAAAGAATAGCCTCCGTTGGTATTGGCCCACTTGATTATGCAGTCGTCGATTTCAAGCGAGCCCGCCGAATTGCTTCCATCCTGGAAGCGGAAGAACGGCAGGGACCAGCTTCCGTCAACAAGGCAGCCCTCTACGAGGACACGGCCTATGGTACTTGCCGATTTGAAACTGAACATTCCGGCTCCGGACTTTTTGGTAGTGAAGTGCAGATTGCTGAAACGAATCGTATCCACCTGGGCGGAAGTGGTAATGAAAGCCTGGGCCGCGGAGCTCGTCAGCGTGGCCTGATGTCCTTCCGGAGATTTGATTATCAGCGATTTGTTTATGCCGACCGACTCGCTGCCGAGGTTGTAGCTCGCGTCCGGAGCGAGGGAGAGCTTTATCTTGCGGAATCTGGCATCGGAAAGCTGGGCCTGGAGGATCGAGAGAAGATCATCGTCCTGAGAAACCTCCCAGAAGACAGGCCGCACGGAAAGCGGGACCGTGACTTCGGTCTTTTTCGTCCTGAGGTCGGTGGCAACCACCTTGATTCCGCTGAGGTATTCCATTATTTCACTCCCATCGATATTTATCGAGAAAGTGCATTCCTGCTCCCCTGTAAAGGTAATACCGCCCACCTTGGCCTCATAGCCGTCGGCCACGGCATAAACGCTGATATCGTCTATTCCCGTTTCGCTCGTGGCGCCTCCGCTCACGGTGAAACCGGTAAATTCATCCACAGAAGGAAGATCCGCCACCGTTAGTTCAGGCCTCGGCAGGGCCTTGTAGTCTATGTTCAGCAGGGCGATGCCGATTTTCCCGTAACTGTCTTCCGCCAGCACCCTGATGGCCTGGGGGATCTTGTCCAGGTTGTACTCGGGGATGTCGTAGTCGGAGGAGTTGAAAGTGAAACTCAGCCCATCGCCGAAACTTACGATATCCGGAACGAGTTCGAAGATTTCTCCACTCTCGATGAGCTGCACCGTGACCCTCACAAGTGCCGCCTTTGCGGCGACGGTGAAAGAGAACTCCGGAATCGGGTCACCCTCGGCAAAGCTCAGTTCTTCCGACCGGAAGCTTGTTACCGGAGGGGTCACTACCGGAATGATATCGAAATTGACGGTCCCGCTCTTCACGGCGCCGCCTTTGTCCTTTGCCACGATTTTGAGTCCGGCCATAGTTTCATCATAGACGGGACGCTCGTGGACCGTGTACATGGTGCTTTTCCTGAAGCTGGTAACCGGATCCTTGTACTGCTCCTCCGTGCCGTCCTTGCGGACAATGAACATTGTCACGGATGCCAGCGCGGTTTCGGAATTGATTACACAGAGCACATAGGGATTGTCGGACAGATTAAGGTCGATGTCCAGTGTCTCCAGCTGGAATTCCATCTCGATGGCTCCTGCCTCGAATTTCTCCCCGGAGCAGGATACCGCAAAGGCGGCAATGGCAGCCGCCAAAAGAAGGGATAATACTTTTCTCATCATCTTTCCTCCTTATTTTTTATAAACGCAGGGCCGGGACAGGATGTGCGCCGGACCGTTTGTCATCAGAAGGTCACTTGCAGTGGCCCTGAATGAAGTACTGCTGCCGCACTGGTCCATAAACGTCACCTTGTCCTGAGTAGTACGGGATTTCGAGTCGTCGTTGTAGAGCTTTACCGTCATCACCGCATCCACATTTTTCCATAGGGTAATCACGAACACCGGGTCATAGCCAAGGGCTCCGTTGTAGCTGTCGTAACGGCCCTTTATGATATGGAACAGCAGTATGTCCCGCATCCTGTCCACCGGGGCGTCCCCTATGTCCTGCACCCCGAGGGATTTGAGGACATAGGAAGAAAAAGCCGTTTCGTCCAGGAGCAGATAGGTGTAGCCTCCGTCCTCGCTGTAATAGTCCTGCATACCGCAGATTTCCACCGCCTCGCGCATCGTGGAGAAACTGGGATTACCGTTGATGTAGGTCCAGCAGTCCACGCCCTGCCTGCGGTCCAGGGGCTTCGGGTTGTATTTGGTTGTACGCTGCAGGGGAAGCTTTTCGCATCCCGTGAGAGTCGCGGCTGCAAGAAGCACCGCAAGCAATATTTTATTCACCTGTACCATAACCGGGGTTTTGCGTGAGTTTTTGATTTTCGTCCATATGTGTCTTGCTGATCGGGAACAGCCATTTCTGCGGATTTTCAATGCCTCCGATATCCGCGGCGTGGCCGGTGCGAAGGAGGTCGAACCAGTATTTTCCTTCGCCCACGAACTCCCAAGTCCTTTCTTTCAGGATGGCGAGTATGAGGTCTTCGGAAGTGAGGAAATCGCTTTCAGAGTATGCCCTGAGGCCGGAACGCGTCCTGATTTTGTTGAGTTCCCCCACGGCCTCGGCGAATTGCCCGTTCGCGGCATAGGCCTCGGCACGCAGGAGCACCATATCGCTCATCCTGTAGAGTACGATATCACCGTCGGACACGAAACCGCCGCTGCCGAAGGTGGCATTCGCGGGCCAGAATTTCATCGAAATCTTCCTCACTCCGTAAGAGGTCTTGAACGTGGCGGCCTTTCTCTTGTCGCCGGCCCCGAAAGAATTGTACAGCCGGTCCGAAGGCATAGCCTTGCATACTCCGGTGCAGAAATACGTGGTGTTGCCGTTGACTCCGTTCTCAAACTCATCGTAATGGAGGTAGAATATCCTTTCCTTGTTCACTGTCGCAAGGTCCGCATCCTTTTCGACTTTTGCGAATATTGCTTTCCACTGGTCAGTGAAGACGTCCTGGGAGGCTCCGGGCACTATGTCAAGCAGCTTCCATCTGGCAGAATCGGATGCCGGAGGAGCGAGCGCGTCGATTTTTTCCGCAACGGAAAGGACCTTGTCGTAGTCGTGGATCCAGGCATAGACATCCGTCATTATGGCGTAAACGCCCATAATGTTGATGCGGCTCCGCTTGAATGCGTCGCCGGTCACAGGCTGCGCGTATGTTTCGGCGGACTCGAGGTCGGTCTCTATCTGCCGCAGAAGTATGTCCTTCGATGTCCTTTCCCGGAACACCTCTGATGCCGAGTACTGCTCCAGCGGCTCCGTGAACAAGGGCGCGTCGCCCCAGACACGGACGATGTAGAAGTAGCACAGCGCCCTTATGGCATAGGCTTCGGAAAGGCTGCGGTTCTTTTCCGCCGGAAGCATATTGGCGTCCGGAGCATATTTCAGTACGAGGTTGGCCCTCGCGATGGTCTGATAGAGATTTGTCCAGAGGGCGGCGTCGTTGGTGGAAGTGATCAGATTGTAGATGATATCGTACTGGTCGTTGCCGTTTACCTGGTCTCCCTCGTAGTTGCCGCCACGGAGTTCGCCCCAGTCCCAGACACCTGTGCGCAGGGCCTTGGAGAGCGACCAGTATGTGGCCACCAGCCCGTTTTCCACGTCGGAACCGTTTTTCCAGAAGTCATCCGCTGTGAGCGAACTTGCAGGTTCAAGGTCAAGCAGCCAGTTGCAGGAAGAAAGCAGCAGGGCCGAAAGAATTATGATGATTGTCTTTTTCATAACAAAATCCGATTAAAATGCTACATTCAGTCCGAATCCGAATTCCCTCTTGCGGGGATAACGGTTGTAGTCGATTCCGAAACTCAGTGCACTCGCTCCGGAGAATTCCGGGTCGAATCCGGTATAGGCCGTCCAGGTAAGAAGATTGTTTCCGTAAACATAGGCGGTCACATCCTTCAGCTTGGCCTTCCGCACCAGGGCCCTGGGGAACTTGTAGGTGAGTTTTACGTTGCGAAGTTTCACATAGGAAGCATCTTCGATCCAGAAGTCGGCGGGGCCGATGCGGTTGTACTCCACGGAGTTCACCGGCCTCGGATAAATGGCGATGTCGCCGGGCTGGGTCCACATATTGTAAATCACGTGGGGTTCGGGCGCAGTTCCCGACAGCTGGTATGAGTTGCGTGCCTTGCGGTTGAGATAGTAGATCTGCCCGCCGAGCGACCAGTACATCGAAACATACAGGGAGAGGTTCTTCCAGGTAAGGGTTGTGTTCATTCCGCCGAACCAGTCCGGCTGGGCGCAGCCTATCTTCTGGCGGTCGTCCGGGTCGATTACGCCGTTCCTCGAACTTGCGGGCTCTTTCCAGTTGACGTCGCCCCCCTTGAACACGGTGCCGTCCGAATAAGACTTCTGCTTCACTTCCCCGGTGTAGGGCTCTCCGTTCAGCAGGTATGTGCCGGTGAAGCTGCCGTTGTCGAATACCGGGGTAAGCTGCTTCCACTCGGGAGTGAACGCATTCGATTCGTCGTATTGGAAGATGTTTTCGTGGGCGTATCCCCAGAACTCAGCCACTCTCGAGTTTTCCCTCACATAGATGCAATTCGACCCTGTGAAGAAGGGCACTCCGTCCGCCAGCTTCTTGACAACCGCATTGTTGGTAGCGAAATTGACCGTCACGTCCCATTTCCAGTTGGTCTGCCGCAAAATGCTCGCGGTCACGGTGTATTCCAAACCCTTGTTGTTCATGGCGCCTACATTCCTGGTAATGGTAGAATAACCTGTCTCCTTGGGGAGCTGCGCCTGATAAAGCAGGTCCGTGGTGTTCTTGTTGTACCAGTCGAAGGTAAAGGACAGCCTGTTGTTGAAGAATGAGAGATCCGCTCCCAGGTCGACCTGCCGCGTGGTTTCCCATCCGAGTTCGGGATTGCCGAGACGCGACGGGGCGATGCCGGAAACCCCTTCGTAGAAATTGCCCGGGGAATAAATCATCCTGGCGTCGTAGTTACCTATGGCATCGTTGCCGGTCACACCGTAACTTGCCCGGATTTTTCCATCGGTAAGTATTCCGAACGCCCACTGCATAAACGGCTCTTCAGAAAAGCGCCAGCCTGTCGAAACCGAAGGGAAGGTTCCCCATTTCTTGTTCTTTCCGAAGCGGGAAGATGCGTCCGCACGGAGGTTCGCCGCAAAGAGATACTTTTCAAAAAGGCTGTAGGTCAGCCTCGTGTAGCCGGACACGAGCGAGTGCGCGCTTATCGTGGATGTGGTCTCGGCAACTTTTATGTCCGATGCGAAATTAATTGTGTAGTGTTCGTCGGTGGAATAATCCAGACCGGTGATTTTCACATAGTCGGTCTGCCAATAGTGGGCGCTGGTTCCCAAAAGGGCGGTGAGGCTGTGCGGGCCTTTCTTGTACGACCAGTTGAGGTAATTCTCGTTGAGCGCGGAATATGTGTACCAGCCGCTGTCCGTTCCCTTGGTCTTGTCGGAAGCTGTTGTTCCGAGCAGGGATGTACCCTTATATGTCTGATTCCTGTTTGAGTTGAAACTTGCGGAAAGCGTGGAAGTGAGTGTAAGGTTCTTTGCCAGGGTGATCTCGGCCTTGTTCTGCAGGGATGTCGTAACCACCTGCCTGGTACTGCTCGACTCCATGGCAATGGTCAGCGGACTGTTCCGGTTTTCGATGTTGTGCATATAGCTCCCGTCCGCAAGGAAGATATTCCAGTACGGGACCCATCCGTAAAGCTGGTACAGGAGGTCGGACTCGGAATAAAGGCCGTGCCTGTTCGAATAGGACGCAAACAGTTTATGGGTGAGGCGGACCTTGGGCGCGGCATCGTAGCTAAGCGAGAGATTCATTGTCGCCTTCTTGATGCCGCTGTTCACCACGACGCCGTCTTCGCTGATGAAACCAAGTCCCGCATAATAGTATGTATTGCGCTGTCCGCCACTTGCCGAGACATTCAACTGATGCTTTTGGGAAGGGCGGAAAAGATAATCCATTATGTTATAGGGATTGTTCCGGAAGCGGTTGTAAGGATCCACGTCGGACGACAGGTTGGTTTCTCCGAGGCTCTTGCGCACCCTGTCATAATACCGGAACTGCTCAGGGGTGGTAAGATCTATGCAGTTTGCAAGCACGTTGGTACTGAACTGATATTTCGCCTGGAGACGCGGCCGTCCGGGGGTTCCTTTCTTGGAAGTAATGAGGATGACGCCGTTCGCGGCGCGGGAACCGTAGATGGCCGCCGACGCTGCGTCTTTCAGTATCTCTATGGACTGAATGTCTTCAGGGTTTACGGTGGAAGGGTCGTCAACGGGTATGCCGTCAACGACATAAAGGGGTGCAGCCCCATCCCCGAAGGTTGAGATACCGCGCACCTTCACTTCGGCTCCGGCACCTGGCGTACCCGAATTGGTGACGATCTGCACGCCGGCCACCTGGCCCTGCATGGCCTCGAAAACATCTGTGGCTATCTTGTTTTCAATCTCCTTCGGCAGAAGGGAGACGACCGCTCCGGTGAGGTCCCTTTTCCGGATTGTTCCATAACCTACCACCACAGCCTGTTCAAGCTGGTTGATTTCCTCGGAAAGGATGATTTCGACCGCCTTGGTGGATGCGGTAAAAACCGCAGGCGCGTATCCAAGACAATTTACCGACATCGATGCTCCGTTTTGAATTCCCTGGACTGTAAACCGCCCTTCGGCATTGGTAACGCTCGCTTTCTTTCCTGTGGAGTCGTCGGTCTGCGACACGACTGCACCCACTACGGGGAGCCCGGCTTCGTCGGTAACCCGGCCGGCCACGGTAATGTTTGTGGCGGACTGGCCTCCCAGCCGCATCGGCAGAAAAACGGATAACGATACAAGCAAGAAGAAAGAGTGTATCAGCTTTTTCATCTTCATAATGTTTTTTAATATATGCGGTGCCCTATTACGGACAATGCAAATTTATCATATTCATTATCACCACAACTGCCACTTTTTCATCAATTATGGGGTATTCTTGTAAAGTTTAGGCTTATCGAATTCTCCTTTTTAAAGAAATCTTTCTAATTTGCAATCGAATTGAATTATCTTATTATGCGGAGACGCCTGTTATTGATTACCGTTCTTCTGGGTGCCTGCTGGCTAAAAGCCACTGCCGGAAGTTATTACGCCACCAGCGAAGGTCTCAAGGAGATAGAGTCAGCCTCTGTCTATTCCATTTATCAGGACGGGAGGGGCGCCCTTTGGCTGAACACCAGCAACGGTCTGTACCGCTTCAACGGAAACAGGTTGGAAAGCGTCCTCATGGGGCTTGAAAAATCCAATATCTACGGTAATTACGAAGACTTGTTCTATATCGGCTGCAGGAACGGGATATTGCGTTTCGACATAAACAGGAAGGACCAGCCATCTAAGATCAAGGGTCCGAGACTGAATTACTCCCGCTGCCCTATGCACGCAGAAGGCGAACAGCTTTGGGTGGCGGCGAAAGGCAGGATCTTCCGCGCAGAAGGCGACACACTCGTAATGTGGAGAGAACTCCCGGGAAACGCCGGAGCGCCGACAGCGTTGCTAAAAAAAGGAGATTGCTTCATTGTGGCCTGCAAATCCGGCTTCATCCTTGAGATTGGCCCGGACCGTTTCTGCCGGACGCTCTTTGAATGCGGGGATATCATCTCGGACCTTTTCCTCGACAGCAGAAGCAATTTATGGGTGGGGCTCAAGAACAACGGTATAATTGTCCTGGACAGGTCCGGCCGCAGGCAGGCGGTTTACTCCAAAACCGTGGACAACAGGAGTTTCCGCGACGCAAGGGCCTTCAGCGAAGACAAGAAAGGGCGGATTTTTGTGGGGGCCATCGACGGCCTGCTGGAAATCTCTCCAGACAGGACCGTAAGGATAAACACCCAATATGTGCCGGAAGGTTACGCAATATGCTCTTTGCTCAGGGACAGGGACAATAATATATGGATAGGTACTTTCTACCGCGGCGCCTTTCTGTGCGAATCGGACAACTCCCCTTTCATAAACGCGGATATGCCCGGATCAGAAGGCATAAAGCTGGTAAACCAGCTGATCGAGGACGGCAGGGGAAATGTCTGGGTGATAACGGACAACAAAGGAATATACCGGTATAGCGACCGCTCCGGATCGTTCACAAAGATGCAGGCCAGGAAGAACGGAAAGTTCAAGGCGGCCGCATACGACAAAGAGCAAGAATGCCTCTGGATCGGAGAGTATCTGGGCGCCCTGCAAAGATATGAGCTCCGGACCGGGCGCTGGACGGCCTTCCCCTTTTACGGCCCGGGCAACCAGACTATAAAGACCAGCATTTATTCCATAAAAGAGGGACCGGACGGCAAACTGTTCCTCGGAACGGATAACGGCGTTTACATATTCGACCCCAAGACAGAGCGCAGTGTCACCCGGCGTCTGGAAGGTTACTCCGGAATAGTCCACAGCCTGGATCTCGACAAGGACGGAGTGTTATGGATCGGCGGCATCGGGGTGAGTTCCTGGAGCCCGGAAAAAGGGATGCGGAGAATCTTGGGTCTCGATAACATCACCTGCCCGAATCTTTGCTGCACCGAGGACGGCAAGGTATATTTCGCCCTGTCCAGGAATGGTTTCGGCATAATGGACGGGGACAATGTATCGATTTTTTCCCTAAGGGACTTCGGCCTCACCGACAGGTTTACATATCTTGTAAATCCGCTTTCAGACAGGATAGTCCTTCTGGGAACGAGTTCCGGACTGTCATTCCTTGACATAAAAACCGGTGAATGCTTCAGTTATTCCACCCACAACGGTCTTGGCACAAGTTCTACCAGGGAGGGCGACGTCCTCAAAAGGTCGGATGGAGAGATATGGGTTGGCGGCACTGAAGGACTGGCAATAATCAATGAGTTGTCCCTGCCTTATTCAATGATGGAGCGGAAGCTGTTTCTCGAAGGACTTGAAATAGATGGTTCTCCCGCCCCCCTGGACGGCCGGATCGTACTGAATCCACGGCAGCACAGCTTCAGCGTCCGTGTCACGGATTTTGATTATTCCGGGATTGTTTCTCCCGTATGCGAGTATATGCTCGAGGGCGTTGACGATGACTGGAAAGCTTTCTCTGCCCATATTCCGATAGGATTTATGAATGTTCCGCGGGGGAAGCATCTGCTTCGCGTCCGCACGGCCGGCAACAATGTCAACCCTTCGTGGACGGAAGTGTCCGTTCCTGTCAAAGCCAGGCAGTCCTGGTATCTGTCCTATCCGGCTCTGATACTGTATCTTCTGACGGCCGTCGGCATTGTAGCGTGGCTGCTCATTGCAGTATATTCCCGTATGCTTCTCAGGCAGCAGCTTGCGGCACAAAAGAAAGAAAACGAGAACAAGATACGTTTCTTTATCAATCTCTCGCATGAGCTCCGCACGCCGCTCACGATGATTATCGGGCAGCTCGGCCTTTTCTTCCGTTCCCACAAAGAAGGCATCCAGGGAATAAAGAACCTGGAGAGCTCATACAAGAATGCCACGAAGATGCAGCAGATCGTGTCCGACCTGCTTGATTTCGAGAAACTTGAGCAAGGCTATTCCCGTATCACGGTCGGAAAGACCGACCTTTGCGCATTCCTTTCCGAAGCAAGGGATTATTTTGCACAGTATGCGAATTACCGGAATATCCACTTCCCGTTAAGGCTGCCGTCGGTCCCTGTAACCGCGTATATCGACCGGGCCCAGATGCACAGGGTCCTCTCCAACATCATAGGCAACGCCTTCAAATTTACTCCGGACGGCGGAGAAATCTGTATTTCGATGACAACCCGGGCCTCGGACAAGGCACGCCGCTCTGCTGTAATATGCATCTCAGACACAGGGAAGGGCATTCCGGAAAACAATCTTGAAGAAATATTCAACCCTTTCTTCCAGGTGCAGGAGAAGTCTGAGGAAAGGCTGCATAATCAGGGAACGGGTATAGGGCTGGCATTGAGCAAAGGGATCGTCGACCTTCACCACGGCAGCATTACGGCCGCCAACGCGCCCAAAGGAGGAGCAGTATTTACAATTACGATTCCTCTCGGAGCCGATTGGTGGGAAGGAGACCCGGCCGTATCGTTCAATGAGGATCCCGTCAAAAAACAGATTCTTTATGAGCCTCCAAGGGAGATTGACGGCAGCACCGGTGAAGAAGCCGTCGCAAGCAGGAGCATTACGGAAGGTCAAAAGTATTCTATGCTCATTGTGGAAGACGACCCCGATGTCAGGAGTTTGCTGGTATCAATTTTCAGCAACACTTATTCAGTATTTGAAGCCTCCGACGGAGCGGAAGGATTCTCTCTTGCCAAGTCCAGACAGCCGGACATAATAATAAGCGACGTAATGATGCCTGTTATGGACGGAATGAGCCTGGTTGCCCGCTTGCGTGAGGATTTCGAAACCTGCCATATCCCGGTAATCCTTCTGACTGCCCTGACTTCCTCCGGCAATGAAATTGCAGGCATAAACCAGGGAGCCGACGATTACATCGGCAAGCCGTTCAGCATAGACCTGCTTGAAGCCCGCTGCAGGAGCCTTCTGGAGAAGCGCGCCATACTGCGGAGCAAATTCAGCAAAACCATAATCGGTTTCGAGGGGCTCACCAAGACGGAACGCGATGCGGACTTCCTTTCCAGGGCCACCGGAGTAATCGAAGACAACCTGCTTTCGTCCGAACTGGGAGTCGCTCTGTTATGCGAGAAACTCAATATCAGCCGCACCATGCTGGACCAGAAAATCAAGGGAATCACCGGAATGACCCCGAGAGTGTTCATAGAAACCATCCGCCTGAAACAGGCCTGCCGCCTGTTGGAATCCGGCTCCGGAAACATTTCTGAGATTGCCTATATGCTCGGGTTCAACTCACCGAAGTATTTTACCATCCGTTTCAAAAAGCAATTCGGCCAGACGCCCTCCGAATGGCTCGACGCCAAACGATAGGCAATTGGTCATAGCAGAGGCGTCATATACAGCGGGAGATAGACAAGCCCGTCCTTTTGCTCCACGTCATTGGTGTGCAGGACGTATGGCGTGGATAGGTACTGACCAAACTTCTTGATACATTTTTTGATGGAGGTGAGCGTGTAGTTGGTGCTGCTTTTTACCTCTATGGGTGAAATGTTGTGTCGGGAGGTGACAATACCACGGGAACTGAATGCCAGGGATATGAGAAGGCCGGTGTCGCAGAAGTAGCATTTAAGAATGGTGCGGTCTTCGTTGAGCTGGAGGCCGATATTGGGAGCGGTGGTGTTGTAACAGATGTTTAACAGTTTGGCATCATCCAGCCAGAAGAAAGCGCTGTGGTGCCGTTTTTCTCTTGCTTCCACTGGAGAAGCTTGTCGTATATCTTTCTTCTCATAATCACGAATCCTAAAGTTTTCGAAAGGCTGTTTCTACACCTTTCCGCGATTTTTCACATGGGCAAATATACACCTTTCCGAGAATTCTGCAAAATCTCCATACAAAGCGCCGCAAGTCCAATCACTTACGGCGCTTATAGTATCATTATATTTACGTGTCAGGGCCTATTCGTAGCTCATCGAGAGAGTAATAAGATTGACATCTACACTGCCGGCATTTTTGGTCCAGACGTGTTCGGCTGCGGCATCGGCAGGCTGACCGTTTACATTCTTATGGGAAGTAGGATAGTAAACCGGTTGAGATACAGAAGAAGAAATCTGCGTAAAGTTCCCTACTCCCTGTGCTCCGGAAGCCCGGGAAGCAGCGTAACTCTTTACAGTTCCGCTCTGTGTATAATACACACGGCCGATGCAGCCGATGGGAAGGACCTGGGTGGCTGCACTGCCATTCCACCATTCGGCGCAGATTCTGGCAGCTCCGTATGCATCCATACCCGGCATATGGAATGATGCCTGACAATCCTTGTCAATTGTAATATACTTGGAATCAACCACTTTAAGTGCATCTATCGCTGCATCGCTTGTATTTTCAAGAACCAGGGAAACCGGATACTCCCGATTGCGTTCAAAGCTGTTCTTGAGGGTGAAGCTGAGCGTATCTTTCGCTTTTGCAGCAAGACTTACATCACTGAGGCCCAGGTCTTTTGCGAAGCTTATTGCCACGCGATAGAAGGTCACAGCCTCGCCATACACCTTCGTGCCTTCCTGATCTGTCACAAAAGGCTGATATGTAACAGGAATGAAGGGCTCGGCGTTCTGCGCGTCAGTGAAGACGACGGTCGGCGACTGGAACTGCTCCGTTCCTCCACTCTCGAAAGAACCGGCGCATTCCGACCACTCGGTATCGTTGCCGATTTTATAGCGAAAACCAAGATTTGCATTCACAAGTTTCGGATGGTCGTCGGTGGCATAAACCTTTGCCCTGAAACGGACGCCGGTCGGGTACGAACGTGAATACAGGGTAACCACGGACTTGATCCTGGGCTTTTCAACTCCTATATAAGTGCACTTGACGCTGTAGAAATTGGCTTCAGATACCACCATCCTGTAGGCAGAGTCCGGAGATGTGCACTTGTAGAAAGAGCCGGGTCCGCCCGAGAGGTCCCAGGTATAGTTTTCCGCCAGTCCTTTAGTACTGGTTCCAGTAAGGGCCGTACCGACCTCGGTCCCATAATCGTCCTTCAAAACCACGCCCAGGCCGTCGGTAATGGCACAGTTTCCGTGTTTTACGAGGGAATCGGCGCTTGTTCCGCCAAGTTTATTGGTCCTGCCGAAACGGGCCTCGATTTTCACAAGCTTCTTTCCTTTGACGACAGGAAGTTTTAGATAAGACTTTTCAGAACCATAGGAATTGATTCTGACTCCGGCAGTTCCGTTGCAGGCGAGAGCCCTGGTAGGATGCAATACCCAGGAATAAGGATTGGCAGACGGCACTATCGCCAGATTCTTGTTCTGATAGGTATATGCGGTACGGATAGCGTTAGAGCCATCCAGGAAGAAAGCATTTTTATATCCGGAGTAGTTCTTGTTTGTCCTTGGCATTGCGACCTCGATCACCTCGGTGTCATAAAACTTAGTGGGGGCCAGGTCGCCGCCGTCGAGAAGTTTGCCCGCGGCGATGACCGGCTGGTTCATCAAGCGAAGGAATGCCATCTTGGAATCCTCAGTCTCGATACGGACGCTGAAGTCCATCCCGGCAGTATTCATTTCGCCCAGCACCAGATAAATATCACCGCTTATAACTTCCCCGTTCCGGTAGATGACCGTTTCATTGGAAGAAGGCACCCAGGCTGTGGTGGAAGAGAAGTAGCAGATATTCAGCACCTCGCTGTCTTCGCCCTCGTGACCGGTAACCCTGGCCTGGTAAGCCCCTGAGATATAACGGGACTTGGAGGCCGATTTGGTTTCGTGTCGGAAGACGATTTTAGTTGCCTTCAAAGAATCGGGAACATTGAATTTCCAGTACGATACACCGCTCCTGAAAATGAATTTCCCGTCATTGGCGTTCGCATTGCACACGAGGCGGTGGGGTGCATCTTCAAGTTTTCCCGTCTGCTCTGTCGGCACTTCGAAACGGACTTGATGATAAGTGCCATTGGCCGTCGATTTGCCTTTAGCATATATTCTGTCATCGTCCACATAAGGATAAACCGCGAACCAGAGTTTCAGAGCCGACACGTTCGTCGTATCAGGAATCTCACCGTCGAAAGCAACGTTGGTGGCTCCGCTTTCCCTTGCAACGAACTTGTAACGGTTCCCGGTTGCATAATCGATAACGGCGATTTCATCGCCGGCAGTCCAGCTGAAAGCAGTTTCGTTTAGTGACACCCTGCTTTCCTCTGCCTCATCCACACTTGCAAAGATGGTCACGGTCTGCCCGTGCTTCTGCGTTTCCGCTTCTTTTGAATTGTCTTCCCGAAGTTCCGCCTTGGTGCAGGCGAAAAGTGCTGCGCACGCGACTGCCGCGCACATCAGCTTAAAGATGCGCTTTACCATGGCTCGTAATCTGAAAAAACGTCTGTTTCCCCATTCGTAAGGACGTTGATCGCCTCCGCATTCTCACTCAGGCAGAGAGGCTCTGCGGGATTCAGATTGAATTCTCGCGATTCGGGAGAGTCGTAGCTATACCCCCCGCTTAAAAATCCGGATTTGAACATATTATGTTTTAGTGTATATTGTCTTGCTATACAATTTGCAAAGATAGAAAAATATCCCAAATATCCTATCGTAGCCAGCAGATTGACTCGGGACCTTCGTTGAATAGCAGGTCCATTATGGACATTCCGGGCACAAAACCGAAGCGCTCCCGGAAAACCTGCCAGTATGGACGGTCCAGCCCCAGATCCTCCAGAATCGTATTCTTCCGCTTCGGATGGATGACCTCCCGAAGATCCATCCCTCCCAGGGACAAGGGCCTTGATGCCGCTGCCACCCTCGGCACGCTAAGAGGGGGGACCGCCGGCTCTGCCGGTGGTGGGGTCGAGCGAAGCGAGACGGCAGAAGGGGCCTTGTCCCCGGGAGGGATAAATTCGGCAGTCTCAATGATCTGCGGGGCGATTCCGATTTTTTCGCAGAAGAAAGCGGTCAGCCGGCCGTTCAACTCCCAAAGGGTCTGCAGATGTGAATCGAGAATCTCCCACAGCGCATCCTTATAATATATGAAGAAGGGCGAACTGTAGTAGGCGGACTCCACAGCCCTTTCGAACTTCGCCACCCACGGGGTGCTGTAGTCCACCCGTACCTCCGTTATCCTATGGGCAGGATGGGACACGGGAACCGTGAGATCCATCGGCCCATTGGCGGTAAGGATGCGGCAGCGGTTGCGCCAGGACTGCTTGACATAATTCTCACAGGCCTCCATATAAACCGAAGAATACCTCGCAAGGACTGCGAAGTATTCTACAGGAGGGCAAAAAGCCGTAGTCAGCAAAGGGGCCATGACGGCTTTGCTACGGATTTACTCTATGAGGCCCTTCTCATGGGCGTCGTTTCCGCGGACGATTCCACGTTTGGAACCCTGCACGAAAGCGAGGATCTCATCACGCTCGGCGCTCTGGGGGAAACCTGCCTGGATCTTTGCGCAGGCGTCTGAAATATTGAATCCCTGGAAATAGAGCATGTCGTAGATATCCTTGATATTGCGGATGGTATCGGCTTCGAAACCACGACGGCGAAGGCCCACGATATTGATACCGGCATAGCAGATGGGATCGCGTCCACAGAGGGAGAAAGGAGGAATGTCCTTGTTCACCTTGCTGCCGCCGCCGATCATGGCGTGCTTGCCAATCCTCGTGAACTGATGCACCACGGTGCCGCCGCCGATGATGGCCCAGTCGTCCACCTCGGTTTCACCGGCGATACCCACGTAGCTGACCAGGATGCAGTGGTTGCCGACCTTGCAGTCATGGGCCACATGCACGTAGGACATGATGAGTGTATTGTCGCCGATCCTGGTGACGCCTTTGCCGCTGGCTTTTGTTCCGCGGTTGATGGTGGCGCACTCGCGGATAGTTACATTGTTGCCGATTTCAACCCAGGTGATTTCTCCGTCGAACTTGAGGTCCTGAGGGATGGCGCCGACAACAGCGCCGGGGAATATCTGGCAGCCCGTTCCTATCTTCACATAGGAAAAGATTGTCGCGTGAGGATAAACTTTGGTGCCTTCGCCAATCTCGACATTGTCGTCGATATAAGCGTATGGTCCAACTTCTACGCTGTCCGCAAGTTTAGCGAGCGGGCTTACAGTTGCTAAAGGATGAATTTTTGCCATAACTACTTGATTGCTTTTTGAACGGCCTTTGCCGTATTCGTGTTGATAGTGTGGCCAGGTTTGTACGCGCTTATATGGGCCAGGAGGTATCCCCCGGCGAGCCTCATGTCTCCGATGAGGTCAAGTAACTTGTGACGGCCGCATTCATTGGGGAAACGGAGGGTGAGATTGCTCAGATATCCTTCCGGAGTCACCTTGAGAAGCGGCTGGTTGAAAAGACGGGCCATCTGCTCGACGGTAGCGTCATCCACGGGATGCTCCACCACGACGATGGCGTTGTCCACGTCGCCGCCTTTGACAAGCCCCTGTGCGGCGAGATACTGCACTTCGTGGAAGAAGACGAAAGTGCGGCAGGGGGCGATTTCGGTGGCATAGGAGACGGACTCGTCCCAATGGGCGGTCTGCACTCCGAGAACGCGGGAACCGAAATCAACTGTAATATCATAGGAAAGATGGTCGGCAGGGCTGATTTTAACCCAGGAGCCAGTCTTCTCATCCTTGATTTCTATTTCTTCAGGAACCGTAAAATAATGCCTCGGGGCATCCTGTTCGAGGAGCCCGTCCGCAGAAATTGCCTCCGCATAGAATCTGGCACTTCCGTCCAGGATGGGAATCTCACCGTTGTCCACTTCCACGATTGCGTTGTCAACTCCAAGCCCGGTGAAGGCCGACATTATATGCTCTATGGTTGAAATGGAGGCTTCGCCTTTGGAAATAAGGGTGCAGCGTGCCGTGTTGGTCACGTTCTCCGCAAGGGCGGGAATTTCCGCGCCGAGATCTGTCCGGACGAAAACTATGCCGGTGCCGGCGGCCGCAGGCTTGAGCGTCATATGGGTGTAAACGCCTGTGTGCAAGCCTTTTCCTTCGAATTGATATTCTTTTACGAGTGTCTGCTGATTCATAATAAGGCGCAAAGATAGCAAATATTTCGTTACTCCTGACCGGCCTGTTTGAACTTAGCGTAACTGCGCATGTAATTCATGTGCGGAATTGCCGGAGAACCTATCAGAATCTGCCCTGGCTTACGCACGGGACCGGCTATTCCGGCCTGGGCTCCGACCGTCGTATTGTCCGCGATCTTGATGTGGCCCATGATGCCCACCTGCCCGGCGAAGATGCAGTTCTTGCCGATGATGGCGGACCCGGCCACGCCGCACTGGGCCGCAAGGACGGTGTTGTCGCCGATCTGCACGTTATGTGCGATCTGGCAGAGGTTGTCGATGCGAACGCCGTTGCCGATTATGGTAGATTCCATCTCTGCGCGGTCGATGGTGGTGTTGGAGCCTATCTCCACATCGTTCCCGATGACCACGTTGCCGAGGTGCTCGATTTTTTCCCAGCTTCCGTCCGGCTGAGGTGCGTTGCCGAAACCGTCGGAGCCGATGATGCAGCCGGCGTGCAGGATGACATTGTCCCCGATTATCGTTTTGGGATAGATGACCACGCCCGGATAGATGATCGCGTGATGTCCGATCACTACATCCTCTCCGATTGTGACATTGCTGTGGATGATGCTGCATGCGCCGATGCGGGTGCGGGGGCCGATCCTCACGTAATCCCCTACCCAGACCTTGCGGCCGAGATGGGCTCTGAGGGAAATGCCGCATGTCCAGCAGGTGGACATCGCACGGTGCCGGCGGTATTTGCGTTTCTGGGCGGCCACATATTTGAGAAGGTCCGCAATGGCGCTGTAGGCATTCTCCACGCGCACCATGGTGGGAGTCACGGCCTCCTTGGGCTGAAAATCAGCGTTCACCAGCAGGACGCTCGCCTTGCTGGTGTACACATACTGTTCATATTTCGGATTGGCAAAGAAGCTGAGCGCTCCGGGCTTGCCGTTTTCTATCTTGGCGAATTTAGTTATCTTGGCCTGCGGGTCCCCATCCACGGTGCCCTTCAGAATCTGAGCTAATTGTTTGGCAGTTAATTCCATTATAAGCTATAGGTTTTAGAATCTCCATCCAAATGTGAACACGGCATCCACTACGCTGCGGCGGATTTCAGCCGCCGGCGATGAATAATCGGGCACATAGGCGGAATAAGGAGAGTAGTTGTATTTTGCATAGACTGTGCGGCGTACCGCGACATCGCCGTAAAAGGCTCCGGCCGAAATATAACCCAGGCCGATCGAGCCGGACCAGACCTTGTCCTTGCTGTACTTCTTGGTATTTTCGTCGAGGGAATAGATTCCGGAGTCGAACTGATCGAAATACAGGTCATACTCGGTGGCGTTGACAAGATATCCGTCCATATCCTTGTATGTCCTTTCCGGGCTGGTAGCGAGATTGAAACCGGCGCGGATCGCAAGGAACGGCAGGGGTTTCACCTCCGCACCGATGCGGAGCTGGTGCTGGACGCCGCAGAAAAGCTTGTTCAGCTGGTTCACGCGATAGAAGGAATCGTCGGCGAAATCGCCTTCCTCATCGTCATAGGAATACTTCATCACGCTGAAATCGGTGAGGCCGTAATCTATGCTGATCATGCCCATGGGGCCGAAGGTATAGGCAAGACCCAGGTCGAAGCCCCAGGGTGAACGATAGTCGTATTTGTCTTCCCAAACAGGGGATGTGGAGCTGGCGGAATAACGGGAATCGTCGAAATTGGCCGCGGCCCGCACTCCGTACTTATCGTGGATGGTGTAAGCCGTAGGAGTGTAGATAGACGCTCCGATGCGCAGGCCGTTGGTAGGCAGGGCGATGATACCGAACTTGGCATTGATGCCGGTGCCGCTGATATTGTGTTCGTAACGGTAGGTGGAACCGAGATAATAGGTTTCATCCCCCTTGTAGCTATGCCCGGTTTCGCTGTCCACATATTCGGGAGTTACCTTGAAGAGGTCCCAGTTGTC
Organism: Bacteroidales bacterium UBA2861; assembly: GCA_002350615.1. Classification (GTDB taxonomy): domain Bacteria; phylum Bacteroidota; class Bacteroidia; order Bacteroidales; family UBA932; genus Cryptobacteroides. Next base: position 92,475 of record DEFD01000040.1, read on the forward strand.
GCCGGTGGATTCGCGGAAATACTCGGTGAACTTGTTGCTGATCGCTGGTATGCCGAGGTTGAAACCAAGGAAGACCCTGTCGGCTATGTTCATCCCGATATTGAACACGTATTCATTCTTGCTTCCCTTCTGGGAGATGCTCATCTGCTGATAGAGATTTCCTGGCACATGGTAGTCGTATGCCCCAGTGTCGGTATTCAGTTCCTTGAGTTCTCCAGAGCCGTAATATTCGTTAGCATCACCAGCATCACCGTTGAAATTGATGAGTCCGCCGAGATATGCGGCGACGCTGTTGGCGTACCAGCCCTGGTCGTAAGGGTTGCTTAAGGTGCCGATGTTACCTGGCATGCCTGCGGCCCCGGTGGCAAAGGCTCCGGTGATGGAAGTATTGCTCTCGATGCCCTTGGCAAGAAAATAATCCCTGTAGGACTCGGTCCTGTTGACTACGAAACCATAATTGAAACTGCGCACTGCGCTGCCTCCGCCATTGTTGAAACGGATGTTTACACCCAGATTGGGCAGGGTGAATACCGTCTTGCTCTGAGATGACTTGGTGCCGAAAGTCTGGCTGCCGGAAACCGTGTTGTAGGAAGGTGCGAATCGGGTCTGGTTGACCGAAGTGACGGTTCCGAGAGAGAACTCCACCTGGGAATATCCGGCCACGGAACCTGCCGCAGGCTGGATGGAGATTGCGCCAAGGTCGCCTCCGACGGCTGTGACCGCGTTCCCCATTCCGAGGGTGCGGGCGGTGCCGTAATAATTGTTCTTACCGTACACAAGGGCATCTCCCATTGTCTGGGCGCAAAGGGGAGAAGCCGTCAAAATCGCTAAAGCGAAGATGTTTATGATCTTTTTCATATCAATATCCTTTTATTATCTGCCTCCGCGGCCACCACCGCCCCTCGAAGCCGAACCGCCGCCGAAGCCGCCGCTGCTGTGGGATGAGGATGAGGAACCGCCCCCGAAGCTGCCATAAGAAGATGAGCTGCTGCGGGAAGGGCTGCTGTATGTCGTGGTAGAGCTGCTGCGCTCATAAGAATTCGAGCTTTCGAAAGCCGAACTGCTCCTGGAAGAGGAACTTTCGCTTCCGGAAAGGGTGGAACTGCTGAATCCTCCGGTCCTGTAGCTTCCGCTGCGGGTCGCAGAGGAACTGCGGGTTGCAGAAGAACTGCGCGTCGCCGACGAACTGCGGGAAGAACCGGACGCCGAGCTGCTGCGTACAGCCGCGCCGGAGCCGCCTGCCACGCTTACCGAGCTGCTCTTGTAATTCCCCACTATACCGCCTCCGGACATCGTGCTGCGGGATGCAGCCGAGGAACTGCGGGAAGGGGCGAAACTGCTCCCGGAACCGCTGACGCCAAGCCTGCCGCTGCTTCCGCCGACCCTCGAGGCCGCACCGGAAGAGACACTGCGGGAAGTGCTTCCCATACCTCCGCAGCTCACGTTGCCGCGACCGATCGTATTCTGCCTTGTGGTTCCGGAATAATTGGCGTAATACCGTCCGTAATGGTGATAGTGATGATGATAGTAGGGTCCGTACCAGGGATCGTAATACCAGGGATCATAGTACCAGGGGTCGTACCAGCCCCATCCGGCATACCAGCCGCCATACCAGCCTCCGTACCAACCGCCGTACCAGCCATGCCGCCAGTAGGGCGAATAGTAATAGGGAGAGTACCAGTATGAATAATAGGGGTCGTACCAGCCGTAATAGGGCCATCCGAAACCGAGATTCCAGGATGCGGTGTTGACTGCATCCCTGTCATAAACTATAACCAGGGTATCCTTGGAAGCAAGCCGCTTCTGGCGGATATTTTCGGCCGCGCGCTCGGCTATCTCATCTTCCGTGAGGATATCCGCCTCCTTGACCACCTTGTCGGTGGCCTTATAGTAAATGCCGTCCTGGAATTCCTGCCTTGCGGCATACTGCGCCATCTGGCCGCATGAAGCCAGGAGCAGGATTATGAGAGGAAAAACCAGATATCTTTTATTCATAAACATAAAATTCGTATATTTGCGCCACCCTTTTCTTAAAGAGGTGTGCTATATATTAGATGCAAAAATAATAAAAAAGCGCGGAGTTTTTTTAAGAATTTTCTATTGGAGCTGACATGGCGAAAGAAATAACATCCAGAGCAGAGAATTACTCCCAGTGGTACAATGACATAGTGGTCAAGGCCGATCTTGCCGAGCAGAGCGCGGTGCGCGGCTGCATGGTGATCAAGCCCTACGGCTATGCCAT